>NZ_BJVA01000005.1 GCF_007988905.1 Gluconobacter kanchanaburiensis NBRC 103587 | reverse complement strand
AGCCGAAGCCGAAGCCGAAGCCGAAGCCGAAGCCGAAGCCGAAGCCGAAGCCGAAGCCGAAGCCGAAGCCGAAGCCGCCGATTCTGCCCTCGTCGTCACTTTGCGTGATGAAAACGAGCTTCTTTTCAATACACTGGAGAAGACCGAGGCGGAGAACGGCCTTCTGCGGTCAGAACTGCGGGAAATTCTCGAAGAGCTTCAGAATTTGAGAAATCTTCTGCCTGTCTGATCAGGATGCCCATTGCGGTGGAGGCGGGAGGCTGCTACACCACCGCCACCGCAGGACAACGGGCAGTAGCGCAGCCTGGTAGCGCACCAGTCTGGGGGACTGGGGGTCGTGGGTTCGAATCCCGCCTGCCCGACCAGTCCTGCGGTAAATCTCCTCTTAATCTTTTGTATTTTCCGCATAGAGATGACCTCTGTCCAGAGTGTCCACAGCAGATGGAGCGCGGCCATAATGGCCGGACCAAGGAACAGCCCCAGAAGCCCCCAGGTTTCGGCGCCTCCCAGAATTCCCAGAAGAACCCACAGAAACGGCATTTCTGTGCTTCCGCCAATCAGGGCCGGACGGATGAAGTGATCCGCGATAAAAATGACGACTGAGCCGATCGCCATGACAACGATTGCTCCGACCATGCTGCTTTTCGCCAGAAGCAACAGGGCGACGAGTCCGACGGTCGGCCATGCAAGGAATGGGATCATGGCTGCCACCGCTGTGACCATTGCGAACAGTAATGGCTGCGGTGCTCCGGTAGCCATATAGGTGATACCCATGATTGCACCTTCTCCCAGCCCGACGAGGACCAGCCCGGCCAGCGTTCCATGGACGGACGAGATGATCTGCTTGGCAAGGCTTTCTCCCTGCTCGCCAAACAGCCTCTGCGACCCCAGGAGGCATTTGCGAATGACGCTGTCGCCATCCTTGAGCAGGAAGAAGAGCGTCAGCAGCGAGAAGGCGAAAAGGGTGCCCCGACGTGCAAGCTGCGAACCGACTTGCCGGGTCATCTGCATTCCGTGCCCGACGTCGACGGAATGAAGCAGATGGGAGAGGCGTTGTGGGCTCGTCATATGGTTCTGCCACCAGTTTGTGGCCTGAGCTGACAGGAAAGGAAGGTGAGGGACCCATTCGGGCATGGGGATCCCGTTATTCCGGACGTCGTCAATCCATTCCAGCGCGCTCCGCGCTTCATCCGCGACTTTCACGCCCACAAGTGAAACCGGCACGAGAAAAATCAGGGCGACTGCGAGGGTGAAGATCATTGGCAGCCAATCGCTGCGGCCAAAACGCAGTTCGGCGCGCCGGTAGAGGGGCCAGATTGAAATCGCGAATACGCAGCCCCACAGGAGAGCCGGGAGAAAGCCCTTAAGCGTGTAGAGCCCGATGGCAACGAAGAAGAGAGCTAGAAAGCCCCTGGCGCGCCGCTGGATCGTTCCTGTGGAGGCGGATGCTTCTACCGTGATGGGATCGCGAGAGAGGTGAGAAGAGGGATCGGTCATGAGAATTCCGGCGTGAAGACATGCCTGAACTGTCGTCCGACGCAGGGCAGGTCCGCACCGACGAGAGAAGTTCGGATGAATGAAAGTGCTAGCACCTGGGAAATGCTGTTCCGTATGGAAGGACTATTCCACGGGAACGCTGTCAAATGAAGAGCAACCGGACTGGATCGCCAGCCCGACGGCATCCTGCTGAAAGCGGATCTGGTAATTCTGACGGATCGCCTTGAGATACGGCTGAAGGTTGCGGTCTGAGGCTGGTGCCACGATCCATACGATCCGTGAGGGCTCCCGTATGATTTTATGACTGGCGGCGTCATACCAGCGGCCCTCTGTCCCTATCATGGTGAAACCGGATGGAAAGCGCGGAGTGATGTCGCTGTCTATAAACGCCTGCCATTCGTCTTCGCTGATCATATGGCCGTCCGGCTTGCCCAGACCGAACATCAGCCGGATCTGCACTGTGTCTTGGGTCGGGATCTGGCGACACAGATTGGGCGTAACGTTGACCGGCACAATGCATCCCCCAAGAAGCGGGACTATTCCAAGCAGCAGAGGTGCGGCCCTTTTCATGCCGTTTTGCCTGAAAGGGCCTGTCGAAGGGCAGCCGCCGTTTCAGGCGTGAAAAGATTGCGACGGACGAACAGGTCGATCAGAACGAGATTGACGTTGAACTTGAAGTCATCGGTGTCTCTGACAAGTGTCATGACGTCCTGGATCGGTAGGAGGTGGAAGCTTTCCACTTCACCGTCTTCCGCTATGGGGATGAAGTCTTCTGGCAGCGAAAGGTCGTAGCAGTGTAGGACGTCACGCCGTAGTCCCTCCGGTCGCTCAAGGGCATATGCGATCCGGCTGACCGCTTTTGCCGTTGCGGCAAGCGGAGCGGGAATGCCGGCTTCCTCCTGCGCTTCCTTGATGACTGTGGTCTGTGGGTCCAGACCCGCGCTCATTCCGCCCGCAACAAGATGATCCAGCTTTCCAGGGTCCAGTCGCTTGTTCATGCTGCGACGGGCCACCCAGAGAAAAAGTCCGTCTTCGCGTTCGACAAGCCCGTTCAGATGCACGCCTTCGGCCGCGAGCCCCAGAACGGGGATGGCGCCGCGATCGACCTGACCCAGCACGATGCCATTTTCATCACGGACATCGAAGAGTTCGTCATGGGAGGTGTAGAGCCCTAGGTCGCGCAGGGTCCGGGAGAGTGGCAGAAGCTCTGCTCCGAGGGCTACCCCAAAATTCCGATCCCGTTTCAGGCCTAGAGTTTCAAGCACCTGAGCGATCGGGGGAGCGATCCAGCCTATCTGCCTTCCCTGACATAAAAATGCCAAGCGGTCTCCGGGAAGCACCGCGCTGTTGCATGCGGTGATATGTCGAAGAAAAGGGGAGGGTGATGAGATGGGAGATTTATCAGACACAGTCCTGACATGTTGCATGCAGGGCTTGATTTGCAAAGCATCCGTGACACTTCCAATAGTCGGTTTATGTCTCTGATTACGTCTTCTGATACCGAATCGAATTCCGGCATCCTCTCCCTGCGTCGCTTGTGGCCGCTGATCCGACCCGAGAAGCTCTGGCCGGACGCCACGCGTATCGGGATTGCCCTTGTCCTGTTGCTTGTGGAAAGTGGCACCGCAGTTGCCACCCCTTGGCTCTTCAGTCGCATGGTCAGCAGCCTGTCGCAGCCTGAGGCGCTGCTTGCGGTGCCTGCATGGCTTATAAGTCAATATGCCGTCATCCGGATTGTTTCTGGTCTGGCGACCCCATTGCGGGAACTGCTGGTCAAGCCTGTCGAAACGGATCTTCAACGGCGTGTTGCGGTTCTGGGGCTAAGCCATCTCCATGACCTGAGTGTCCGGTTTCATCTGGATCGTCAGACAGGGGCCCTGACGCGGACACTCGATCGCGGGGCGGACGCCGTAGGGACCCTGCTGTCCCTTGTGCTGTTCAACGTCTTGCCTAACGTCATCGAACTTCTCATGACCCTGACCGTCATTCTGAAGATATTCGACTGGCGGTATGTCTGTCTGCTGCTGGTGGCTCTAGGTCTGTATTCCATGGTCTCTTATGTCTTCACCAGACTGCGGATGACAGCCCGGCGTGCGCGCAACAAGGCCAGCAATCAGGCCCAGCACCGGCTCGTGGACAGCATTCTGAATTTCGAAACGGTCCGCA
The DNA here is from genome assembly GCF_007988905.1 of Gluconobacter kanchanaburiensis NBRC 103587. Classification (GTDB taxonomy): domain Bacteria; phylum Pseudomonadota; class Alphaproteobacteria; order Acetobacterales; family Acetobacteraceae; genus Gluconobacter; species Gluconobacter kanchanaburiensis. Next base: position 180,834 of record NZ_BJVA01000005.1, on the reverse strand, counting down.
GCTTTGCCAATCAGGCTCACGAGATCGACCGCTACAATGCTGCACGTATGGACCTGAGGCAGGCCGAAATCAGCCTTCAGCGCTATGTCAGCCTTTCCCAGATCAGCCGTGGCGTTCTGATTGCCGCTACAACCACGACGCTTCTGGCCATGGCGGCGCATGATATCGTGATCCACCGTCTGGCTGTCGCGCAGTTTGTGCTGATCGGGAGTTATCTGAGCGGTCTTTATTCCTCTGTCGGGGCGCTGAATTATGTGAGCGCAGGTTGGCGAAATGCACGGGTCGATCTGGAAAACTATCTGGAGCTTCTGGGCATCCGTTCCGAAATTATCCGGGCTCCTGAGGCCGTGCATCTGCCCGGCAGATTATCGGAGGCCGGTCCGGCTTCCGTAGAATTCCGGCATGTCTCTTTCGGCTACAGCCCTGGTCGTCAGATTCTGCATGACATCTCCATTACTGTGCCGGCCGGGACGTCGCTGGCCATTGTTGGTCATACGGGATCCGGAAAATCGACGCTCGGGCGACTGCTGACCCGGGCTTATGATCCGACGGAAGGCTGTGTGCTGATTGACGGACATGATCTGCGCGAGATCGCTCCTGCCGATGTTCAGCACATTATTGGAACGGTCCCGCAGGATACTGTCCTCTTCAATTCCAGTATCGGCGAAAATATCGGTTACGGTGATCTTCAGGCCTCTGGGGACGATATTGAAAAGGCGGCCCGGAGCGCGCAGATCGACGTGTTCATCCGTGCTCTTCCCGATGGATATGAGACGGTCGTGGGGGAGCGTGGACTGAAACTGTCCGGCGGTGAAAAACAGCGGGTAGCCATAGCACGCGTGATTCTGAAAGATCCGCGCATCCTGCTTCTGGATGAGGCCACCAGCGCTCTGGATACGCGTACGGAAGCTGCCATCCAGCGTGAACTGACTGCCCTGTCCGAGGCCCGGACGACAGTGATCGTGGCGCATCGCCTGTCAACCGTACAGGACGCCAGTCGCATCGTGGTACTTGACGCCGGACGCATCGTGGAGCAGGGAAGTCACATGGAACTGCTGTCCGCAGGTGGTCATTATGCCGCAATGTGGGCTGCACAGGCCGGTGAAAACGTCGTTGGACAGGCCTCGGGGGTTGACGAAGCCCCCCGCCATACGTCATAAGCCGCGCCTGATTTACGGAACACGCCGGACCTCGCTGTCCTGCGTCATCCAGCATCGAGGAAAGTACCACCATGTCTCGCCGTTGCCAGATCACGGGCAAGGGCGTGCTGACGGGCAACAACGTCAGCCACGCCAATAACAAGTCCCGCCGTCGTTTTCTCCCGAACCTGCAGGAGACCACGCTGATCTCCGATATTCTTGGTGCTTCGGTGCGTATGCGCCTCTCCACCAAGGGTATCCGCACGGTTGAGCACAACGGTGGGCTGGATTCGTTCCTGCTGGGTACGCCGAACCGCAAGCTTCCGACGGAAGCCCAGGTCATCAAGCGCCGTATCCTCCGCGTTCAGGAACGCAAGGCTGCCCAGACCGCCTGAGGAATTTTTGCCGAACATCAGTCCGGTAACAAGATTGCTCTTGAAAACCATGGCGGTCTGGGTCATTCAGCCGCCACTGGGATAAATCAGGTTCGGTCCTTTCACAGGGCCGCAGCGGAGGTGTTTCGGTCCAGGCTGAAACACCTTTCATTGTATTTTGGAGGTTCTCCGTGTCCGAAAGCGTTCAGGAAGCCAAATCGGCTCTCTCGAAGATTCGCAATATCGGTATTACCGCGCATATCGATGCCGGTAAGACCACCACGACCGAGCGTATCCTGTATTACACGGGTGTCTCTCACAAGATCGGTGAGGTCCACGAAGGCAACACCACCACCGACTACATGGCGCAGGAACGTGAGCGTGGCATCACGATCACCTCGGCTGCCGTGACGTGTGAGTGGAACGACCACCGCATCAATATCATCGACACCCCGGGCCACATCGACTTCAACATCGAAGTCAACCGTTCGCTCCGCGTGCTCGATGGCGCGATCTTCGTGATCGAAGGCGTGGCCGGCGTGCAGCCGCAGTCCGAAACGAACTGGCGCCTTGCTGACCGTTACAACGTTCCGCGCGTCATCTTCATCAACAAGCTCGACCGTACCGGCGCCGACTTCTACTACGCTTTCAGCACGCTGAAAGAGAAGCTGGACATCGTGGCCGTTCCGCTGCAGCTCCCGATCGGCGCCGAAGAAAACTTCGTTGGCGTGGTCGATCTGGTCGAGATGCGCGCCATCGTGTGGGAAGGCGGCGAACTCGGTGCCAAGTTCCACTACGAAGAGATCCCGGCTGACCTGAAGGAAAAGGCTGACGAAGCCCGCCAGGTTCTGCTCGACACAGCTCTCGCTGTCGATGACGCTGCTATGGAAGAGTACTTCGAAAAGGGCGACGTTGACGTCGCAACCCTGAAGAAGTGCATCAAGAAGGGCGCGATTTCCGGTGAATTCCGTCCCGTCATGTGCGGTACGGCGTTCAAGAACAAGGGCGTACAGCCCCTGCTCGACGCAGTCATCGATTACCTGCCGGCTCCTGACGAAGTCGAAGGCATTCGTATTGCTCCGCCGGAAGGCGAAGAAGTCGACGAAGACTTCCTGCCGATCGTTCCGGTCGATCCGGACGGTAAGTTCGCTGGCCTTGCGTTCAAGATCATCTCCGACAAGTACGGCACGCTGACCTTCGTTCGCGTCTATCGTGGTGTCCTGAACTCCGGTGACACCATCCTGAACACGACGAAGGGCCACAAGGAACGCGTCGGCCGCATGTTCCAGATGCACGCCGACAAGCGTCAGGAAGTGAAGTCCGTTGGTGCTGGTGATATCGCCGCATTCGTAGGCCTCAAGGACACCGTTACGGGTGACACACTTGCCGATGCCGCCGATCCGGTGGTTCTGGAGCGGATGCAGTTCCCGGTTCCGGTCATCGACATCTCCGTCGAGCCGAAGACCAAGGACGGTGTGGAGAAGATGACGCTGGCGCTGCAGAAGCTGACGGCTGAAGATCCGTCCCTGCACCTCAAGACCGATCAGGAAACGGGTCAGACCATCCTGTCCGGCATGGGCGAGCTTCATCTGGACATCATTGTTGACCGTCTGCGTCGTGAATACGGCGTCGATGCCAACATCGGTGCACCGCAGGTGGCTTACCGTGAGACGATCACGCGGCCGCATGTCGAGACCTACACCCACAAGAAGCAGTCTGGTGGTTCGGGTCAGTACGCTGAAGTCAAAATCGAGTTTGCTCCGTCTGACAAGCCGGATGAGATCATCTTCGAGAACAAGATCGTCGGTGGTACGGTTCCGAAGGAATACATCCCGGCTGTCGAAAAGGGCATCCGTATGCAGAGCACCACGGGTGTTCTCGCCGGCTTCCCGACAGTGGACTTCAAGTTCACGCTGCTCGACGGTAAGTACCATGACGTTGACTCGTCGGCTCTGGCCTTCGAAATCGCCGCCAAGGCCTGCTTCCGTGAAGGCATGAAGAACGCCGGTCCGGTGATTCTCGAGCCGATCATGGACGTGGAAGTCACGACCCCGAACGACCATGTCGGTGACGTTGTGGGCGATCTCAATCGTCGTCGCGGCATCATCCAGAACCAGGAAACCTCTGGTTCGACCGTGATGATCCGTGCACAAGTGCCGCTGAAGGAAATGTTCGGCTACATCTCGCATCTGCGTTCTGCAACGAAGGGCCGTGCGTCCTTCACCATGCAGTTCCATCACTACGAGGCCGTTCCTCGTAACGTGGCCGACGAAATCATCGCGAAATCTGCCTGATTTCTTCAGCCTTGCTGAGACAGAGAACCCCGCCAGAGCAATCTGGCGGGGTTTTTTTGTGTCTGGCCATCTTTGGTCGGGCGCGGCTGTCTTGCCCGTTCCTGTGTCTCAGCGGCGCATAAAAAAGGCGGCGGAAGGTTTCCCCTCCGCCGCCTTTCCGGTCCCGTCAGGTATCAGTGCAGATTATCGGTCCGGCGGATGAAGGCCGCCACATTGTCATGAAGCTGCTGCAGCATAGCGGGATCGACATAGACCATGTGTCCCGAAGGATACTGCGCATATTCGATGTTCTTCTGCAGGTTCGCGGGAATCGGCAGATGTTTCATCTCGTACACCCCTTCGAAATAGGGCGTTGCGAGATCATAATAGCCTGCATTGAGCATTACATGCAGGTTCGGATTGGTTTTCATTGCCATCGCCAGATCCGTCATGACGTTTGGCTGACCTTTGGGCTGATAGCCGTGGCCGGGCTGGCGGTGATGGCTGTCCCAGTGGCCCTGGCTGTTATAGAGGCGGTAGTCCTCGTCCGTACCATATTTCAGGGTGTTGCGGACGTAGTCGTTGAAGACGGTGACATATGCCGAACTGATGGCGGTGGACTGCGGATCATAATCCACTTCCTGACTCATCGGGTCGATTGTCGGGCTTGAATACCGTGTGTCCAGACGGCCAGTTGCCATCCCGGTTTTGGCCTGAAGCTGCTGGTCAAACTCGCCGCCATTCACGCGCAGATCCGCCCGCAGAATGTAATCGACGGGCAGGCCCGTATAGTCATGCAGTTTTGCAGCAATTGCCTGACGCTGATCGTCCGGCAGATCGGCACCCTGGCGCAGAGCCAGCGTGTAGTCCGTCATCGCAAAATGCTCGACCTCACGCAGGAACGCCTTCAGATCCGGATGCTGGGCGGGCAGGCAATGATGATACCACGCCGTGGCCGCATAGGTCGGCAATGCCAGCACGTAGGGATCGTCCATGCCAGCGTTGAACTGCGGGCTGTCATCGCTGTTGTCATAATTCAGGATCTGCGATAGGAGGATCACACCGTTGAAATCGATGTTCTCGTCCTGCTCGAGGTTGTTGATGACAACTGCGGAGCGCATTGTGCCATAGCTCTCGCCAAACAGATATTTGGGTGAATTATAGCGATGGTATTTGGCGAGAAACTTTGAAATGAAGTGTGTAAAAGCTTCGCCGTCTCCATCAACGCCCAGAAATTCCTTGGCCGCATCTTTGCCTGCGATACGCGAAAAGCCAGTTCCCGGAGCGTCAACGAAGACGACGTCAGACACGTCCAGAAGGGATTGTGGATTGTTGATGAGGGCATAAGGCGCGGCAGGCAGATGCGTGTCACCCGGCGTGTTCACGCGACGCGGACCGAACGTGCCCATATGGACCCAGACCGACGCTGACCCCGGACCGCCATTATAGAGGAACGTGATCGGACGCTTTTCCGACGGTACGCCTTCCTTGAAATAGGCCGTATAGAACATGGACGCGACCGGAGCGTTCTTGGTCTCGTCGTCCTTGCCTGCGTCGAGCTTGGTTCCCCGTTTGGCTAGCACATCGCTGGAATCGTTGTAATCGGCTCCGTGCACCAGAATGGTGCCCGCGACTGCGCGGTAAGGGATGGACGCGCCGTTTACCGTCACGGTTCCGTTCGTCACGCTATCTGCATTGGGTGCAGGCGGCGTGGGCGCTGCCGCCAGAGCCGGCACAGCCATCATGGCTGCACCCAGAAAGAGGGCCTTGCGAAGCATGCAGGGGAGCTTTCGGTTAGGGTTTGTTACGGGAGCTTTCTAAACGCAGCCGGACGTCCTGAACAAGGGTTCCGGCCGCGTATCATTTCCTCAGCCAAAGGCACGGTTGGCATGCATGATCGCAATTCCGACTTCGCGCAGCAGGGCAAAGCAGCGTGAAAGAGGCTCGAAGATCTCCGCATGTTCCCGGGCAAAACTTCCGGCGTCAGCGGCGTCTCCGGGTTCCCCGAAATCGAGGTTTGCCACGCTTGGCGCGTTGACGGGAAAGAGATCATCCAGAAGATGCAGCGCTCGTGGAACGTCGAGGCAGAGGATCAGGTTCGTGATCGCTTCGCGTGTGAGGCTGTTGCGTGGCCCGAAATAGGGAATGCGTGTGGAAAGCTCCCATAATCTATCGATCAGCGCGAAGCGGATAGCGTGTAGCAGTTTTTCGCGTGCGTCCATTCGGGGAGCATCGGGCCAGGCGGCGCGCAGGGAGATGTGATCGGCCTGAATGCGCCGGAACATGGCTGGCCCGCTGACCCAGAAACGCAGGAGTTCCAGCCCATGCGAAATGCTCAGCAGACTTTGGCGTTCTTCGTCCGTCCCGGCCTTGGCAGCTCGATCCAGCCAGGTTCCGGGATCGAGCTGGCGGATGGTGGTCCGCAGCACGTCCAGATCCGAATGGGCAAGCGCCTGACGTGCAAAATCCATGGCCTCGCGGAAGCGGGAGGACTCGGTAGCGAACTGCTCGAACGTCTCCGGATGGCGCTGCGCCGCGTTGCCAAGGCCATGCAGCACATTTGCCCACCAGCCAAGCTGCTGAAGGATCGCATTGTTGGGAATGGCCCGGAGCTGCCCCGGATGCGTGATACGTGTCACCGTCGCGGCATCTGACTGCCGCGCGGAAGGGCGCGAGCCTGTCTTGTCGATCAGTGATGGTCCGAAGGCGCTGAGCAGGGCGGCATAACCCGGATCGTCGACCAGCGCGCCCATATCGAGCGCGATGGTGGAAAAGAAGTCTGCTGCAAAATCAGGGCGGGTATAGACTGGGTCTTGCGTATCCTGCGGGATCTCGGCCGTATGCTCGGCGAGAGTGGCAATCGTGGACGCTGCCAGCGCATTCGTTCCAAATAATGTATAGCCGTCGCCGCCCTGGAATGCGGTTTCGACACGACAGCCGATTCCGGCTTCCCGCATGGCCAGTCGCGTGCGGGCCGGAGAGAAATAATCGAGGCGCTGGCGGAGGCTGAACGGATGTGCACCACGGCCGATGCTCTCGCCATGCGTGTCGAACAGTGTCAGGGAAACGTCCTTCAGATCGTGCTCCGCCAGCAGGGACAGCGTTCTCATCCGCAGACGCTCAACAAGATTTGTGGCTGCCAGCTGCCCGACATAGCGGCCTGAATCGGAATAACCGAACTGAAGCGACAGCCGACCATTCGCCCGCAGATAATCGCGCCAATGGCTTGAACGGAAAGCTTCTTCCAGAATGGTTTCGCCGTTTTCCAGCGCACTTTCCGTTTCGAAAAGGGGCGAGATTTCGATCTGGTGATCCTTGATTCCGAACAGACGGGCCAGCCAGAGAGTCGCCAGCAATGTGTAGCCGCTTTCGGTCTCTGCAATGAGGAAGCGGATGGGAGAGCCTGAATCGATGTGCTTGAGGATCTGTGCCATCGTCATCATGAGGCGTGCGGCGGATGCGGGCTCAACGAGAAGCGAGCCGAAATCCACGGCCTTTGGCGTCACATCCGATAGGGCTTCGTCTATCTTTGCCAGCAGAACGCGGCGGCGGGAAGGCAGGGCCGGGTCATCTGTCAGACCCAGTCGTGTCCGCGCCACGTTATAAATTTGTGCCGCATTCAGTCGCGTATGGATACGGGCAATGCCGAGGCCGTGATTGATGAAACCGGCCCGGATCGTCTGGAAGTGCAGGCGCCCTTCATCGCTCAGTCCGGAGAATGCGTCCTGAAACAGGGGGGCAAGTTCGGCTGCGTCCAGAAGAGCCTTTTCGCGGTGGGAAATCAGTGTTTGCGCGAAATCACGGATCGCCTCCGGTGCGGCGTCCTGGCCTGTCGGACAGGCGGCGTGCTGTGTTTTGACCGCTTCAATGGCTCGGCGCGCGCGCATGGCGAGAGCACTCTCATGCAGCCTCAGTCGCTCCAGCCCCTCCGTCAGCCGGTGAAGTTGGGAGCATTTGAGTTCGAGGCGGATGCGCAGCGTGTCCCACCAGCCGATGTCGTTGCGGCCGTCGGTATCGAATCCAACCCATGTTGCCAGAATGACCGGAGAGGGATCCACATGTGCAGCCTCACCCGACCAGCGGTTGGTCATCTCAATGAGGAGCGCCTGCGTCAGGTCGTCCAGCGCATCTCGCCCACGCAGGATGGCGGCTAGAGCCAGGGCCTGTTCCTGTGCCAGCGTCGGAGGGGAAGGGCGCCGGTGCGTTTTCAGACACGGAACGGCCTGTTCCGGATTTTCCGCACGCTGGGTAAGGATCTCATAGACCCTGTCTGCCAGCGCGAATGTCGGATGGGCGGTAAAAACCGCGGCGATTTTCGGAATTTTCAGCGAGGCGGCATCGGATGCCTGATCGACCAGTCGCTTTGCCACGGCTTTCAGCCGCTGCTGAGGTTCTGTGCTGTCAAGTCCGACATAGGCCCGCAGATGCGCGGCTCGTTCGGCAAAATGCTCATCCCGCAGCGCGCGCACGACAGTTTCGATCTCGTCGAGATGCGACCGTTCGGAATTCCCGTCATCCAGACTCAGGTTCCGGCTGATGGATGCGATCACGTCCGTGAGGCCATCGCGCTCGTGAAGAAGCCGTGACGTCATGGCGTCAATACGGTCGTGGAGGGACGGATCGAGCCGTGAGGCGCAGTCAGACATCGGGATCAGTCTCGCTTCTGCGGAGATAAGGAAAATTCGGGGTCCAGAACGGGCCGCAGTATCTTTCACGCTCTGCCGTAGAGCGCAACAGTGCCGGGAGCGCGACAGGCAGTGTGGATGATGCTATCGGTGCGTAGATGCATGCCGTCACGCCCTCTCCAGTGTCCCGGAAAACCGGCCTCACGGATCTGTCTCCCCGATTCATGGCTGGTGGGCTGCTCGCAGGAATGGGCGTGCTCGCGGCGGGAACCACTCTGGCGGCAGCCCGTCATATTGGCGACGCCAGTCTGGCATTCAGTCTGCTGCGTGCGGGCGCGCGGGCTGGTGTGGTGGGCGGTCTGGCTGACTGGTTTGCCGTTACGGCCCTGTTCCGTCATCCGATGGGGCTTCCTATCCCGCATACCGCTATTCTGCCGCGCCAGAAGGAACGGCTTGGACAGGCGCTGGGCCGCTTCATTTCCGGTCAGTTCTTTACCGAAGACGATGTTCGGCGTGCTTTGTCGAAAATCGATCTTTCCGGCCTTATTGCCGACATGCTGAACGAGTCTTCAACCCGTCAGACCCTTGTTACTAGCATGCGGTCGGCCATTCCGCTGATGGTGGACCGGCTGGAAGACGGGCGTGCGAAGGCTGCGCTGTCGCGCGCACTGCCCGTGTTGCTGAATGGTGAGGAAATGGCACCGTTGGTCTCTCGCGGGATGCGCGCGATGGTCGATAGCGAAATGCATCAGGAAGTCCTCTCGTTCCTGCTCGAACGAATCAAGACAACCGTAACGTCCCGTGAATCGGAACTAAGACATTTTGTTGAGGAACGTGTGCGGGAGCAGGGTGGGCGTTTTCTGGGCTGGGCCATCGGAGGCTCTGTAGCCAGTCGTGTCCTTATGGCGCTTCATGCCGAATTCGAGCGCGTGGATCCGATGGATTCAGATCTGAGATATGGCTTTACGACCTGGGTCCGCGGCGAAATCGACCGGATCGAAAATGATCCGGTGCGTCGTAAGGATATGGCGCAGACCATTACCTCCGTTCTGACCCATACCAGCCTCAAAGGATGGAGTTCCGAACTCTGGGAACGTCTCCGGGGCATGCTGGAGGAAGACAGTCGCCGTGAAGACGGGTGGAGCGCGACGGTGATCGAGGCTGCCATCGTCCAGCTTGCAGGAGCGTTGCGGTCCAACGAGGCTCTGCGACTTAAGGTCAATCAGGCTGTGGAAACCACTGTCCTCCGAATTCTTCCTGGTCTGCGAGAGAAGTTGTCGGGTTTCATCGCTGCTGTCATGGCGGGATGGGACGGAAACGATCTTGCATCGAGGCTGGAGTCGCGCGTCGGACGTGATCTGGCCTACATCCGCATAAATGGCACAGTCGTCGGATTTCTTGCCGGTGCGGCGTTGGATGGCGTTTCCCGACTGTTTTTTGGCGTGTAACATTTCATGTCTCTTGTGTTGCCCTTTGAAGGTCGGGAAGAGAAGCCTTGACCTTTGCTCTTACATGGGCCATTTGAAACAAATCAGGACTTCTCAAGTCTTGAATTAGAACAAGATGCGAGTGTGCAAGCGATGCTGAGGCTGTCAAAACTGGCCGATTACGCCACTGTCCTTCTGGTCCATCTCGGTCGTCATGAAGGACTGGCAACAGCAGCAGCCCTGGCAGTCGAGACCGGCGTTCCCGAACCCACCGTTGCGAAACTCCTGAAAGGACTGGCCTCTAACGGGCTTGTCCTTTCGCATAGGGGGGCACGGGGAGGGTATCGCCTTTCGGGCGAACTCGAGAAAGTGACAGTTGCAGCGGTCATCGCTGCCGTAGACGGTCCTATCGCCATTACGGCCTGCTGTGACGGGCGTGAATGCGAGCATAGTTCCCTATGTGGTCTTTCCGGCCAGTGGGACGTCGTGAATGACGCCATCCTCAGCACACTCAACAGCATCACACTGGCGGATATGGGGCGTCATGCGGAACGTCTGACCAGACGTAGTCCTGCGTCTGCACCCGTCGCACCCGTCGGAACGGAAAAGTCTTCCATTGCCGATGCGGTTAGCTAAGGACAACACATCATGCCAGCCGTGACGGAAACCCGCGAGACAGTCGAAAAACTCGCGAAATCCAGCTACGAATGGGGTTTTGAAACCGATATCGAGATGGATATCGCGCCCAAGGGGCTGAGCGAAGAGACCGTTCGTCTGATCTCCGAGCGCAAAGGCGAGCCGCAATGGATGCTGGAGTGGCGTCTGAAGGCATTCCGTGCGTGGTTGCAGATGGAAGAACCGGGCTGGGCTCATATTCATCACCCGCCGATCGACTATCAGGATGCGCATTATTTCGCGCAGCCCAAGAAAAAGCCCGGACCCAAAAGTCTGGACGAAGTCGATCCTGAACTGCTGAAGACCTATGCCAAGCTGGGGATCCCGCTGCATGAACAGGCGCTGCTCGCTGGTGTTGAAGGCGCGGAGGAGCAACGTCTCCCCGTTGCCGTCGATGCCGTTTTTGACAGCGTCTCGGTAGCGACGACTTTCCGCAAGACGCTTGCAGAAGCCGGGGTGATTTTCTGTCCCATTTCTGATGCCATTCGCGAATATCCCGAATTGGTCCGGAAATATCTTGGGACGGTCGTTCCTATCGTCGACAATTTTTTTGCGGCGTTGAACTCTGCGGTCTTTACCGATGGCTCTTTCGTCTACATTCCCGAGGGTGTCCGCTGCCCGATGGAGCTGTCCACCTATTTCCGCATCAATGCCCGTAATACGGGGCAGTTTGAGCGGACACTCATCATTGCTGAAGATCGCGCGACCGTATCCTACCTGGAAGGCTGCACCGCTCCGCAACGTGATGAAAACCAGCTTCATGCTGCTGTGGTCGAGTTGATCGCGATGGAAGACGCTTCGATCAAGTATTCCACCGTTCAGAATTGGTATCCGGGGGATGACGAAGGTCGGGGTGGTATCTACAATTTCGTCACAAAGCGCGGCATCTGCCGTGGCGCGCGTTCCAAGATTTCCTGGACACAGGTCGAAACCGGCTCTGCGATTACATGGAAATATCCGTCCTGTGTTCTGGCCGGTGAAGGATCGGTCGGTGAGTTCTACTCGGTCGCGGTGACCAACAACCATCAGCAGGCCGACACAGGGACGAAGATGATCCATCTTGCGCCGAATACGCGCTCGACGATCATCGCCAAGACCATTTCCGCCGGTCACTCTGACAGCACCTATCGTGGCCTCGTCCGTATGCAGCCGAAGGCTCGCAATGCGCGTAATTTCACGCAGTGTGACAGCCTCCTGATCGGCGACCAGTGTGGCGCGCATACGGTGCCTTATATCGAAAGCCGTAATATGACGGCGCGCGTGGAGCATGAAGCGACCACGTCGAAAATCTCTGAGGACCAACTCTTCTACTGCCGTTCGCGCGGCCTGTCGGAAGAAGATGCGGTGGGTCTGATCGTTAATGGTTTCTGCCGCGAGGTGCTCAAGGAGCTGCCGATGGAATTCGCGGTCGAGGCGCAGAAGCTTCTGCAGATCAGCCTCGAAGGAAGTGTGGGTTAATATGAGCGATTTTCTGAAAATTCAGGGTCTTCAGGCCCGCATCGACGCCGACGGTACCCCCAAGGACATTCTCAAGGGGCTCGATCTCGAAGTCCCCAAGGGTGAAGTCCATGTCATCATGGGCCCGAACGGCTCGGGTAAATCGACGCTGTCTTATGTGCTCGCCGGTCGTGATGACTACGAAGTTACAGGTGGATCGGCCACGTTCAAGGGACAGGATCTTCTGGCTCTTGAACCCGAAGAGCGTGCTGCTCTGGGCCTGTTTCTGGCGTTCCAGTCCCCGGTGGAACTGCCGGGTGTGAACAACGCGAATTTCCTGCGAACGGCTGTTAACGCAGTCCGCCGGGCGCGTGGTGAAGCCGAACTGGATGCCGTAGCGTTCCTTAAGGCTGTCCGTGCGGAAACCAAGCATCTGTCCATGTCCGACGACATGCTCAAGCGTGCGGTCAATGTCGGCTTTTCGGGTGGCGAAAAGAAGCGCAACGAAGTGCTGCAGATGCGGCTGCTTCAGCCGTCCTTTGCCATCCTCGATGAAACGGACAGCGGTCTGGACATTGATGCCCTGCGCATTGTCGCGGAAGGTGTGAATTCGCTGCGCAGTCCGGATTTTTCGGCGCTTGTCATCACGCATCATCAGCGTCTGCTCGACTATATCGTGCCGGATCGCGTGCATGTCATGGCGCATGGCCGCATCATTCATAGCGGCGGCCCCGATATTGCCAAAACGCTTGAAAAGCAGGGCTATACCCAGTTCCTTGAGGCGGCGGCGTGAGTACGCACTCTCCCGTGACGCAGAGCTCGTGTCCTGCTCTGGAGGCTTTCGTTGCACGTGCGGCCGGGCAGGGTGCAACCCTGCTGGAAAACGGCCTGCCAACGCGCCGTGTTGAGGCCTGGCGATACACCTCACTGCGCCCTATCGCGGATACCGCCTGGCAGGCGGCAGATGTGTTGTCCCCCGAGGTTGTTTCTGCTCTGCTGGCCCGTCTGGCACTTCCTGAAACCGGCGCACGGGCGGTTTATGGCAATGGTGGCTTTCTGCACGAGCACTCCAGTCTGCCGGAAAGTTTTAGTCCGGATGCCCAGAGTCTCTCGCCGCTCAATGGCATTTTCTCCGCCACGCTGAATGCAGCGTTGGGCGAGAAAGGGCTCGATATTCGTGTGCCCGTAGGAGAAGACGCCGGTCTTCTGACGCTTGTAAGCGTTTCAGGAGGGCAGAATGTGTCCACCCATCTGCAGCATCGTATCGTGCTGGAAGACGGGGCAACGCTGACATTATACGACGTGAATGTGGGCGACGGACGTTATATAACCAATCCGCGTTTCGATATTGTCGTCGGAAAGAATGCGACCCTACGTCATGTAAAGGTTCAGCGTGAGAGCCTGAGTGCGACCCATCTCGCGATCATTTCTGCGGATGTGGCGGAGAAAGGCGAATATGACAGCTTTACGCTAAATTATGGCGCTAATCTTGCAAGACATGAAGCGGTGGTCACGCTTGGTGCACCCCATGCTATGGCGCATGTCAATGGCGTACAGATCATCGATGGCCAGCGCCTGAATGATCTTACATCCATGATCCATCATGCTGCTCCGGACGGCAGTTCGCGGCAGACTGTCAAGACGGTACTGTCCGACGCGGGGCAGGGCGTTTTTCAGGGCAAGATTCTTGTTGATCGGGTGGCCCAGAAAACCGATGGCTATCAGATGAATCAGGCGCTTCTTCTGTCTGAGCAGGCGCAGATCAACAGCAAGCCTGAACTTGAAATCTATGCGGATGATGTGAAGTGCAGTCATGGCGCCACAGTTGGTGCTCTTGATGACGAGCAGCTTTTTTATCTGCGCTCCCGTGGAATTCCGGAAACGGAAGCCCGGGAAATCCTTGTTCGTGCGTTCCTGATTGATGCGCTGGATCTGGTGGCTGACGAAGTGCTGCGTGAGCTTCTGCTGCGGAGCATGACGTCATGACCGCTGGCAAAACCAGCTCCGGCCAGACGATTGTTGATATCCGGAGCCATTTTCCGATCCTGAACGAAACTGTTCACGGCCGTCCTCTGGTTTTCCTCGATAGCGCAGCGTCTGCCCAGAAACCGGATGTCGTGATGAAGGCCATGCAGGACTCGGCCTATCATCAATACGCGAATATTCATCGCGGTCTGCACTGGATGAGCGAACGCACGACAGAGGCTTATGAGAACGTTCGACAGGATGTCGCACGTTTGTTGAATGCTTCCGATCATCGTGAGATCGTGTTTACCCGAAATAGCACCGAGGCCATCAATCTCGTAGCGCATAGCTTTGGCAGTCTGTTGAAGTCGGGCCAGGCAATTCTGATCTCCGAACTTGAGCATCATGCCAATATCGTTCCCTGGCTCATGCTGCGCGATCGTGCAGGTATTGAACTGCGTGTCGCGCCCATTACTGATGCGGGTGATATCGATCTCGCGGCCTACGAGGCGCTTTTGGCGGACGGCAAGGTGGGGCTCGTGTCCCTCACGCATATGTCCAACGTGCTTGGCACCGTCACGCCGGTCCGGAAGCTAACAGAGATTGCCCATGCACATGGTGCGCGGATCCTGCTTGATGGGTCGCAGTCCATTGTGCATCGCAAGATTGACGTGCAGGACATCGGCGCGGATTTTTTCACCTTCACCGGACACAAGCTATACGGACCTACAGGGATTGGCGTGCTGTGGGGACGAATGGATCTGCTGGACCGGATGCCGCCTTTCATGGGCGGTGGCGATATGATCCAGAATGTGTCCTTTGAGCGCGCCACTTGGGCGCATGTTCCGCACAAGTTCGAAGCCGGAACACCCGCTATTCTGGAAACCATCGGTCTTGGAGCGGCCATTCGCTTTGTGGAAGATATCGGTTACGACGCGATATCCCGTCATGAAGCCGAGCTCACTGCTTATGCGCTTGGAAAAATGCGTGGAATCAACAGTCTGCGTATCCTGGGCGAGCCTGAAGACCGGGGCGGCGTCATTTCTTTCGTCATGGATGGTGCACATCCACATGATCTTGCGACGTTGCTTGATCAGCTTGGGATCGCCATTCGAGCCGGGCAGCATTGCGCGGAGCCGCTGGTCCGTCGTCTTGGCGTTCACGCCACCGCACGTGCAAGTTTTGGCATCTACACGACGACTGAAGACATTGATGCTCTGATTGAAGGGCTTGAACGTGCCCGGATGATGCTCACATGAGTGAAGCCATGACCGATATATCTACTCAGGAAGACATAGTTAGTAGTCCGGCAGAAGGGACGGCTCCCGATCAGGAAGCCGTTATCGCCGCGATCGCGACCGTTTATGATCCCGAGATTCCCGTCAATATTTACGAACTGGGTCTGATCTACGCGATTGACCTGCATGATGACGGGCGTGTGCATGTCGAGATGACTCTGACAGCGCCAAATTGCCCCAGTGCGCAGGAACTTCCCGAAATGGTCCGTGACGCCATTTCACATGTTCCTGGCGTTACCCAGGCAACGGTCGAAATTGTCTGGGATCCACCTTGGGACATGAGCCGCATGAGCGATGATGCCCGTCTCGCCCTCAATATGTTCTGAACCGGAAGATACCTCATGTCTGATGTCGCCACGCGCCGACCGTTACCCGCTCTCATGACCCTTTCGGATCAGGCGGCAACACGTCTGAGAGCTCTCTATGCCGGTTCCCATCAGGGACAGCTCCTGCGGATCAGCGTTGGTACGCGGGGCTGTTCGGGTCTGTCTTATGAGATGAATTTTGTGGCAGCGCCCGAGCCGACCGATGAGCGCGTCGAGGACCAGGGCGTTAGCCTGCTGGTGGACCGCAAGGCTACGCTTTTTCTGACCGGGACTGTCATGGACTACGAGGTTAAGGACCTGGAATCCGGGTTTACGTTCAGGAATCCGAACGAAAAAGGTCGTTGTGGCTGCGGCGAGAGCTTTCACGTCTGATCCGTTTTGCATCACGGGACAGAACGATCACAGCTTCGACTTCGGTAGACCAGAGAAACTGGTCTACGATTGTAAGGCCGATCACTGAAAAACCGGCGTTCCAGAGAGTCCGGCCATCTTTTTCGAGCGCAGCCGGGTTACAGCTCACATAGATGATGTCCGGAACAGCCGACTTGGCCAGCGGAAAAGTTTGTGCTCCCGCACCGGCGTAAGGCGGATCGAGCACTACGGCACGTGTAGATTTCAGATCTTGCGGAAGAAGAGGCTGACGCCCCAGATCCCGATGAAAACCATCCACACGTCGGCCACCAGCCGCAGCCTTGAGGCAGTTTGCCGCTGCGAGATTACCTTCATAGGCCATGACGCGGCCTTTTTCCGACATTGGAAAGGTCAGCGTGCCACAACCAGCGAACAGTTCGACCGTCACATCTTTTTTGTTCAATGACGGCAGGCCGTCCAGAACAGCGGTAACGATCGCATTTTCCGCGTCAGCCGCGGCCTGAAGGAATGCGGAAGGTGGGGGCGAGACGGCTACACCGCCGAACTCCTCCCGGACCGCTCCGGACTGGGCGACAGTCTCGATCCCCTGATTCTTCGGGTCCTGCCAAGAAATGCGTGACAGATTATGCGCGCGTGCGAAGGCTGCCAGCTTTGCACGATCCGCACTGGTCAGCGGCGCGGGGGTCTGAAGTGTCAGATCCGGCCCGCTGTCGAGCAGGTTGACCATCAGACTTCCCCGACCCGTTAGGGCTCCGAGGCTTCCCAGAACCTCGCGCAATGGCACCAGCAGCTCGAAGATCGCAGGATGGAGAATGTGACATTCTGCCATGTCCACAGGATCCCCGTTGCGACGGTGCAACCCGATGATCACGGCACCTGGTACGCGCTGGATAGCAAAATCCATCCGCCGCCGTGTTCCCGGCTTTGTCTGAAACAGTCGCGCTGAAGGGAGGTCGGCAAAACCGGCAGCGGTGAGCGCATGGATGACTCGTTGCGATTTCCATTCCAGCAAGGCCGGCAGGGAAAGGTGCTGCAACGCACAGCCGCCGCATTCCCCAAACAGACTGCAGGGAGGCGTCACGCGCTCGGGAGATGAATGAACGATGCTGATCAGTTCAGGGTGGCCGGCAGACAGGCGAACCTGAACGTCTTCTCCTGGCAGGGTGCCCGGGATGAAGACGCTCTGTCCGTTGATATGTGCCACGCCATCGCCCGCAGCACCCAGCCCTTCAATCCGGAGTTCGGAAACTCCGGTCAAGGTATCATTCATTACCGTAGTGACGCCCGTCATGTTGAATGGGAAGGGCGGGATCCATGGTGTCCGACACTGTAACCTTTCTACGGCGCGGAACCAGCATGAAGGCTGGAGTGTCGCCTCCAAAACCTGTTTTGGGCCCATCGTTTTCAAAAGCAGGTGCGAGTTCTACAGAGCGGTGAGCAGCGGGTGTCTCGATAATCGCAACGGGGTTAGGCGCGGACGCGGCGTGGATTGCCTCGTTCTCTTCCCTGTCCCCGCGATTACGGCGGCGACCACCTCTGCGACGCTTGCGACCACGCTGCTCTGCATCGTCGTTCGACTCGCCCGAAAGCTCTGTTTTGGCATGTTCTGCGGGATTTTGGTCGGCTTCTTCAGGCGACCAGTCAACGGTCGTAATACCGTCAAGGGTCGGCCGGGGAATCACTTTACCAGTCAGCGTTTCAATGGCCTCAAGGAACTTTCGGTCCCTTGGCGTGGCCAGACTGAAGGCATGCCCTTCATTGCCTGCCCGCCCTGTACGACCAATGCGATGGACATAGTCTTCTGCATTGAACGGCAGGTCATAATTGAAAACGTGTGAAAGGCCGCCGATATCGATGCCGCGTGCTGCCACATCGGAGCAGACCAGAAATTTGAGCTCTCCGGAACGAAAGCGTTCCAGTGTCGAAAAGCGCAGGGACTGGGCCAGATCGCCATGCAGATGCCCGGCTTCAATGCCGTATTTAGTCAGATACTGCTGGATCATGTCCACATCGCGTTTGCGATTGCAGAAGACGATTGCACTTTGGACGTTCTCACGCCGCAGTAGCTTTTTGAGCGTGCGACGTTTCTCGTCTTCCGGCACGATCACCAGAGCCTCTTCAATCGTCGTGGCGACTGAAGACTGACGTGAAACCGTAATTTCGGCAGGATGCCTCAGGAAGGCATCCGCGAGGCGACGGATTTCCGGCGCCATCGTGGCGGAGAAAAAGAGCGTCTGGCGATGAGGCGGCAGAAGACCGACAATTTTCTCGATATCTGGAATGAATCCCATATCGAGCATCCGGTCGGCTTCATCAATGACCAGCGTCGCAGTCTGCGTCAGCAGAAGTCCGCCGCGACCGAACAGGTCGAGAAGTCTCCCGGGAGTAGCGATCAGGACATCAACGCCACGATTGAGGACGTCACGCTGTTCGGCCATGCTCTCGCCACCGATCAGCAGAGCATGTGTCAGGCGCAGATGCTTGCCGTACAGCTTGAAATTTTCCGCAACCTGAAGTGCCAGTTCGCGTGTCGGCTCGAGGATCAGAGACCGGGGCATTCGCGCACGGGCACGGGATCCTGAGAGCTTCTGGAGTAGAGGCAAGGTGAAAGATGCCGTCTTGCCAGTTCCTGTCTGGGCGACGCCCAGAACGTCATGGCCTTTCAGAACCTCGGGGATCGCCTGCGCCTGAATGGGAGTCGGGTGCTCGTAGCCTAGTTCTCCGATCGCCTTCATGATGGGTGCATCAAGACCCAGATCGGCGAAACGCGGTTTGTCGGACGATTCTCCAGTTTCAGGGGCGGTATCGAAAGTTCTGACGGGTTCGGGGGCAACAGCCTCCTCAACGAGGACTACTTTTTTTGCGGCTGCCTTGGGACGTCCACGACGTACAGGGGGCTTTTCAGCCTTCGCTGTTTCCGTCGAGACGATTAGAGATTCTTGTGTGCTGGAAGGAGCAGAGTCCTCAGCGGAAGCCGTGGTTTTGCGACGCGGAGCGCGGGGTTTCTTTTCAGGAATCGCCTCAGCCGCAGCTTCCTTTGCTGCTTCTCTGGCTGCAATGTCGACTTTCCGCGGACGCCCACGGCGGCGCGGAGCAGCAGGGGCCTCTACGGGCGGTTCCGGAGCCGCCTGCTCCACAATCGGCGTTTTGCGAGGGCGGCCACGACGTTTCGGCGTAATTTCGGCGGCTTCCGTCACAATGTCTGCGTCTGCCGATTTTGCAGGCGATCGGCTACGTGACGCCGAAGGTTTTTCATTATTTTCCAGCGTTTCTGTCACGGTTTTTCTGCGACGTCCCGGCAGTTTTGTCTCAACTGGAGCGACATCCACCGATGCGGAAGTTTTGCGCGTTCGGCGCGTAACGGCTTTTGCAACTGGCGCTTCCGGCGCTACAGCCACAGCTTCACCCGCTGTTTTTGTGCGACGTGGGCGTGCAGGCTTAGTCGCAGGCACTTCAGCGGGTGTTTCGTCCGCCTCTGTAACAGTCGTGGATATTTCGGCTGCAGGAGGGCGCGAAGCAGAAGTGCGTCCGCGTCTGGAGGGAGCAGTCGTACGGGACTTGGAAGGACCGGAGGTCGTTTTCGCGCTCAAATGACTCTCGAGACTCTCGTTGACGGCCCACACATGGATCGGTGCGGGCCGGAGTTGAGGGCGGGACAACAGCCCGCATCTATAACTGGTGCGTTATCGACAAATGATGGAAATGGCAAGCGATATGGACGCTACAACCCGCTCGAAAGCGCCATATCGCTCACGATTTCAGATCCCACGTGCCATTGCTGCGACAAGAATGGTCAGAAGCCCTAGCCCTGCCATCATGGCAGTCCGGCTGCGAAGGGTATCAAACAGGGCCTGCTGGGGGCGCATGGCACGTCGCGCGCGACGGAATGGGCCTTGAACGGTCAAAATGAACAGCACTGCCATGATAAGCCCTAGAAGCTGCATGGCATTGACCGTCCACGGAACGGCGGCAAAACCCCCGTCATGAAAAACGAGGGCCCATCCGCTGATGAGCGAAAACGGGACGACCTGATAAAGTCCACGAAAAAACCGTGTGTAACCCTGAAGAAGCACCGAGTTACGCGGTCCCGGATCCAGGAGCCCGACTGTCGAGCGCACGACAAGTGTTGAGTATAGTGAACCACCCACCCAGTAAGTCATGCACAGCATGTGAATTGCGAGCACGAGGCTCCAGATGATCGAAACAGTCATTGATCCTCGGAATGGTTGCAGACGGTGAAATTCAGGAACACCATTGTCCTGGTATTGTTCCGCAATACCCGAGCCAACCCTGTTCGCGCCAGAGGAAACCCTATCGAAGGAAGCCCTTTTGATGGCAATTTTCCGATGGAAATTCTGGTGATGAAACACTCAAGCGATGAAATTTCGTGAATGTCTGGCGGGGCAATGGGATGAGCGTCCGTGTTTTCTCTATCTCGGATACAATCAGGAGATCATTCTGTCATGACTTCTTATCCTTTCGCATTGCTGACGCCTGAGGAGAGCGAGTGGATGGATCGCGAGGCGGCTGCCGTTTTTCCCGTCACGCGCCTGATGGAAAATGCGGGCTGGGCAGTCGCCCGTGTTCTACGGAACCGTTTTTCTCCGCGTCGTGTCACCATTGCCTGCGGACCAGGTAATAATGGTGGTGACGGATATGTTGTGGCCTGTGCTCTTGCGCGCTGGGGATGGTCTGTCCGGGTGGCTGCGCTTGCGGATCCGAAGGTCGGGACACCTGCGGCAGAAATGGCGACGCGCTGGACAGGGTCTGTCGTGCCTCTGTCGCCGGAAGAGCTGAAAAATGCCGATTTGGTGGTGGATGCGGTGTTTGGGGCTGGTCTGAAGCGACCGGTTTCGGATGTTGTGGCATCCGCTCTGGCCGCAGCGAAGGAAGTCGTTGCAATCGACATCCCCAGCGGCGTTTCGGGAGGTTCGGGTGAGATTCTTGGCGAGGTACGGGCCTGTGTGTTGACGGTCACGTTTGTGCGCCTACGGCCGGGTCATGTTCTGAAGCCGGGGGCAGATCTCTGCGGCGAAGTTATCTGTGCGGATATTGGAATGCCTGAACAGGTCTGGAGTGGCTTTACCCCCTCGGTCCAGCACAATCGGCCCGGCCTGTGGGAACTGCCGGTTTCGGATGATGGAGACTATAAATATCGCCGCGGCGTCGTCAGTCTGTGTGGCGGAGCCGAGATGCCTGGCGCGGCCCGGCTTGCCGCGCGTGGTGCGAGGCGAAGCGGGGCAGGGTTGGTGCGAATTGCCGCGGGGCAGGGCGCCCCCACGTATCGACTCGGTGATCCGGGTCTTGTGGTGGATGATGTGCCACTTCCGGAACTGCTTGAAGATCAGAGGCGCAAGGTGTGGATCTGCGGCCCCGGACTGACTGAAGGTGAAGTTGCCGCGACATTACCTCTGATTCTGAAGAGTAATCGCACCGTTATCGCGGATGCCGGAGCATTGAGTTGGGGCGCGCAGGATCTGACCCGATTGCAAGGCGTCGCCGTAGTCACGCCACACCTCGGGGAGTTCCGCAAGCTTTTCGGGCCAGTGGAGGGCAGCAGGCTCAATGCCGCACGGAAGGCCGCCAGGCAGATCAAGGCGGTTGTGGTCATGAAAGGGCCCGACACCATTATCGCTGCTCCGGATGGGCGTGTCGCCATCAACACGCATGCGTCTTCCGCACTGGCGACGGCAGGATCGGGAGATACGCTGACCGGAATTATCGCAACACTTCTCGCGGCGGGTATGGAAGTTTGGGAAGGATGCTGCGCGGCTGTCTGGCTGCATGGAGAGGCAGGAATCGAGGCTGCGAAATCACAAGGTGGTTGGCCGTTGGCGGAGGATCTGGACCTGCCTCTGGGGCCTGCGCGCAAGGTTGCAACGCAGCTTGCGCAGGAAGGCGCGAACAAAAAGGCCACCGGATCCCTGTTGTGAAGTAGCGTAGCATGCGCTAAAGGCCGCGCTTCCGAGGTTCGGTAACACGAACCTGGAAGCCGAGCGCTGCGGGCGTGGTGAAATTGGTAGACACGCCAGATTTAGGTTCTGGTGGCGCAAGTCGTGGGGGTTCAAGTCCCTCCGCCCGCACCAACCCGGCTTCCCGAGAAAGAGATTTGACCAACCTACCGACCGAGAGGATCGCCTGGCTCATGCAGGTTACGCCCACGCTCAACGAAGGACTTAAGCGCGCCTTCACCGTCGTTGTCCCGTCTGCCGACCTGCAGGCCCGCCGCGATGCACGACTCGCCGAAGTCGCGAAGACCATCAAGCTGCCGGGTTTCCGTCCTGGCAAGGTGCCGGCCTCCCTCGTCAAGCAGCGTTATGGTGCATCCGTGAATGCGGAACTGCTTGAAGAAGCCGTCAACGATGCGACCACAAAACTGTTTGAAGAACAGAAGATCCGTCCGGCGATGCAGCCGAAGGTCGAAGTGGTATCCGCAATTGAAGACGGCAAGGATCTTGAATTCAAGGTCGAGACCGAGGTTCTTCCGGAAATCGAAGTTCCCGATCTGTCTGGCCTGAAATTGACTCGTCTTGGCGCCAAGGTAAGCGAAGAGACTGTCGAAAAGGCTCTGAACGATGTTGCTCGTCGTAGCCGCAAGTTCGAGACAATCGAGGAAGACCGTGCAGCCGCTCAGGGCGATGTCGTCTGCGTTGACTTTGTCGGCAAGCTAGACGGCACGCCGTTCGATGGCGGCACGGCTGACGACGTGAATGTCGAAATCGGCGGCGAAGGCTTTATCCCTGGTTTTGCCGAGCAGATGGAAGGCATGAAGGCTGGCGAAGAGCGTGTTATCAATGTGACGTTCCCCGCCGACTATCAGGCTGAAGAACTGGCCGGCAAGGCTGTCACCTTCGACATCAAGGCGAAGTCCCTGAAGAAGGCCGTTGATCCGGTCATCGACGACGAGCTTGCCAAGACGATCGGTTTCGAAAATCTTGAGCAGATCCGCAAGATCATCACCGAGCAGGCTGAGGGTGAATACCAGCAGCTCTCGCGTCTGCGCATTAAGCGTGACCTTCTGGATGCCCTGTCCGAGAAAACGGATTTTGAGGCACCGTCCAGCATGGTTGACGCTGAGTTCAACCAGATCTGGGCTCGCGTCGAGGAAGACCGTAAGGCCGGTCGCCTGGACGAGGAAGATGCAGGCAAGGACGAAGAGACCCTCAAGGCTGATTACCGTCGTATTGCAGAGCGTCGCGTGAAGCTGGGTCTGCTGCTGGCTGAAATCGGCCGCAAGCAGGAGATTCAAGTTTCTCGTGAAGAGCTTCTGGGTGCGATGCAGCAGGAAGCCCAGCGTTATCCGGGTCAGGAACAGATGGTTTTCGAGTTCTTCTCCAAGAACCCGCAGGCTGTTGAAGGGCTCCGTGGCCCGATCCTGGAAAACAAGGTCGTCGATTATCTGATCGAGCTGGCCGACGTCACCGATAAGGACGTGACGCCGGAAGAGCTGGCCGAAATCCCGCCCGCCGAACTCTGATCTTTCGGCGCGGGATCCAACGGGCACTCTTCGGGTGCCCGTTTTTTCCTGCCTGCTCCCTTTGACGGAATGACATGTCGGGTCCATGTTAGGAAGCAGAAGAAAGCCCATTGGGCATTGAGGAACAGACAGCATGGCCATTCGGGATCGTGATCCCCTCGAGGTGTTGAGCAACTCTCTGGTGCCGATGGTGGTCGAGCAGACTGCCCGCGGAGAACGCGCTTTTGACATCTTTTCGCGTCTCCTTCAGGAGCGCATCATTTTCCTGACCGGACCCGTTTACGATCAGGTCTCCTCCCTGATCTGCGCGCAGCTTCTCTACCTTGAGAGCGTAAACCCGACCAAGGAAATCTCGTTTTACATCAACAGTCCGGGCGGCGTTGTTTCCGCCGGCCTCGCGATCTATGACACCATGCAGTACATCCGCTGCCCGGTCAGCACGGTCTGCATCGGTCAGGCCGCCTCCATGGGGTCTCTGCTGCTCGCGGGTGGTGAGAAGGGGCATCGTTACGCTCTTCCGAATGCCCGCGTGATGGTCCATCAGCCGTCTGGCGGTGCGCAGGGACAGGCCTCGGACATCGAGATTCAGGCCCGCGAAATTCTCATCATCCGTCAGCGCTTAAACGAGATCTATCGCGAGCACACCGGACAGACGCTGGAACAGATCGAGCAGAAGCTCGAACGTGACAGTTATCTTTCGGCGAACGAAGCGCGTGAATTCGGTCTTATTGACAAGGTTGTCGAACGTAATCCGCACAAGACCACACCTGACCCAAGCTGAGGTATGTCTGGGACGGGAAGTGACGTGACTTCCTGAAGCTAAAAAGCGGCATCCAGGATGCCGCTTTTCGTGTCTTGGGGCTCTAGGCTCCGGGGTTGCCGAAGGAACTCACCTCGGCTTACAGTTAAAGTTCTTTCGCATGTCTGCTGCGTGAATGCGGTCAGGTCGTGCGTAAGGGAAAGGGAACAGCAATGAGCAACAAATCCGGCGATTCCAAAAACACCTTGTATTGCTCGTTCTGTGGGAAATCCCAGCACGAAGTCCGCAAGCTGATCGCTGGTCCCACGGTCTTCATCTGCGACGAATGTGTAGAACTCTGCATGGATATCATCCGTGAAGAGCATAAGACGCATCTCGTGAAGTCCCGTGACGGTGTCCCCACGCCCAAGGAAATCTGCAAGGTTCTCGATGACTATGTCATTGGTCAGTTTGAAGCCAAGCGTGCGCTCTCTGTGGCTGTTCACAATCATTACAAGCGCCTCGCCCATGCGGCGAAGAGCAACGACATCGAAATTGCGAAATCCAACATCCTGCTGATCGGTCCGACAGGTTCTGGAAAAACTCTGCTTGCCCAGACGCTAGCTCGAATTCTGGATGTTCCGTTTACAATGGCGGATGCGACGACCCTGACCGAAGCCGGTTACGTGGGTGAGGATGTCGAAAACATCATTCTCAAGCTGCTACAGGCGGCCGATTACAACGTGGACCGGGCGCAGCGCGGCATCGTCTATATCGACGAAATCGACAAAATTTCCCGTAAGTCCGACAATCCGTCCATTACGCGGGATGTCTCGGGCGAGGGGGTGCAGCAGGCACTGCTCAAGCTCATGGAAGGAACGGTTGCGTCTGTGCCTCCGCAAGGGGGGCGCAAACATCCGCAGCAGGAATTCCTGCAGGTGGATACGACTAATATGCTGTTTATCTGTGGCGGTGCGTTTGCGGGGCTGGACAAGATCATCTCAGCGCGTGGCAAAGGGTCCGGCATAGGCTTCGGCGCGGATGTAAGATCCGATGACGAGCGTCGGCTGGGAGCCATTCTTCAGAGCGTTGAGCCTGAAGATCTGCTAAAATTCGGTCTTATTCCCGAATTCATTGGCCGTTTGCCGGTCATCGCCGCGCTGAACGATCTGGATGAAGCTGCTCTGATCCAGATTCTCAGTAAACCCAAAAACGCGCTGATCAAGCAGTATGGCCGCCTTTTTGAGATGGAGGGAGTCAAACTCACCTTCACGGAAGATGCTCTGGCGGCCATCGCCAAGCGTGCGATCGAGCGCAAGACCGGTGCTCGCGGTCTTCGATCCATCATGGAGAATATCCTGCTTGGAACGATGTTCGACCTTCCGGGTCTCGAAGGGGTGGAGGAAGTCGTCATCAACAAGGATGTTGCCGAAAACAAGGCCCAGCCTGTCTATGTATATGGCAAGGGGAAAACCGAACCTGCAGAACAGTCTGCATGAAATAACATGTCGGGCTCTTGCGCCGGACCTTATGGGTTTCGACATAACTGACCGAGGTTGTCCGAATTCATGCCGAAAGGTGTGAAAACGATGTGGTGCTGGTGCTGCATGGCAGGCCAGTGCCACCAGATCGTCCCTCTGGAGATCAAGTGAATGACTGAAGATACCAAGCCCAAAACCCGTCGCCGTACCAAGAAATCCGTTGAGGATTTCGGGTCCGAAAAGACCACTGCTCCCATCAAAGCCGTTCGTAAGCCTCGGTCTGCTGCGGCCTCCAAGCCGTCACCCGAAGTGGAGACTCATGCTGTCGTCGAACAGGTGCGTCATGACGTGATGGCGGTTCTGCCGCTACGAAACATCGTCGTTTTTCCACATATGATCGTGCCACTGTTTGTGGGGCGTGAAAAATCAGTCAAGGCGCTCGAAACGGTTACGCGCGAGAGCAAGCAGATCCTTCTTGTCGCGCAGAAGGATGTCTCGCTGGACGATCCGTCTGTTGATGACATCTATCGCTATGGAACAGTGTCAACGATCCTGCAGCTTCTCAAGCTGCCTGATGGAACCGTCAAGGTTCTGGTTGAGGGGACGCGGCGTGTCCATATCACGCGACTGTTTGATGTGGATGGTCATTTCGAGGCGGAAATCGAGGAAATTCCTGAAGAGGCCGTCGATGCTGCTCCCGGTAGCGAAATTGAGGCGCTGAGCCGCTCAACGGTTTCGCAGTTTGAACAGTATATCAAGCTCAACAAGAAAATTCCTCCCGAGGTCATGGTTTCGATCAACCAGATCGAAGGCGTGTCAAAGCTTGCAGATACGATCGCAAGCCATCTAAACCTCAAGATTTCTGAAAAGCAGGAAATTCTCGAGACAGCATCGGCCGCGCGGCGTCTGGAGCAGGTTTTCGCGCATATCGAAACCGAAATCGGCGTTCTTCAGGTTGAAAAGCGGATCCGCAACCGCGTGAAGCGGCAGATGGAGAAGACCCAGCGCGAGTACTATCTGAACGAGCAGCTCAAGGCGATTCAGAAGGAGCTTGGCGAGGGGGAAGACGGCAAGGATGAAAATGCCGAGCTTGAAGAAAAGATCGCCAAGACGCGTCTGACCCGTGAAGCCAAGGAAAAGGCCCTTGCCGAGCTGAAAAAGCTGCGGGGGATGAGTCCCATGTCGGCCGAAAGCACGGTCGTGCGGAACTATCTCGACTGGTTGCTTGGCATTCCCTGGAAAAAGCGGTCCAAGATTACCCGTGAATTCCAACATGCAGAAGAAGTGCTTGAGGCCGAGCATTATGGCCTGGAGAAGGTCAAGGAGCGCATTCTCGAGTATTTGGCCGTCCAGAGTCGTTCGCAGAAGCTCAAAGGACCGATCCTGTGTCTTGTCGGACCTCCTGGTGTTGGTAAGACTTCTCTGGCCCGCTCCATAGCCAAAGCTACCGGGCGGAACTACATCCGGATGTCATTGGGTGGTGTGCGTGATGAATCTGAAATCCGTGGCCACCGACGTACCTATATCGGCTCGATGCCTGGCAAGATCATTCAGGGCATGAAAAAAGCGCGGACGTCCAATCCGCTTTTCCTTCTGGATGAAATTGATAAGCTTGGCGCTGACTGGCGTGGTGATCCGTCTTCGGCCCTGCTGGAAGTGCTGGATCCGGAGCAGAATTCCACGTTCGCCGATCACTATCTTGAAGTGGATTATGATCTGTCGGATGTGATGTTCGTCACGACGGCCAACAGTCTAAACATGCCCCAGCCACTGCTGGACCGCATGGAGGTCATCAATCTTTCCGGTTATACGGAAGATGAGAAGGTGCAGATTGCGAGACGTCATCTTCTGGGCAAACAGGCAGAAGCCCATAATCTCAAGGAAGGCGAGCTGATCATTTCCGACGACACGATCAGGGAGCTGATCCGTGCGTATACCCGGGAAGCTGGCGTTCGAAACCTTGAGCGTGAGCTGGCAAAGCTTGCTCGCAAAGCGGTAAAGGAAATCATTACTACCAACGTTGATCACGTCGAGATTACGCCGGAAAACCTTGAGAAATATGCTGGTGTTCGTCGTTTCCGCCATGGGGAGACCGAAGCTGAAGACATGATTGGCGTTGTTACGGGGCTTGCCTGGACATCTGTTGGGGGCGAAATCCTGACGATCGAAAGCGTGACCGTTCCAGGCAAGGGGCAGGTCAAGCAGACGGGTAAGCTTGGTGAAGTTATGCAGGAGAGCATTTCTGCTGCGCTTTCCTATGTCCGCTCGCGAGCGCAAGACTTTGGCATCCGGCCGCCTTTGTTTGAGAAGCGGGATATCCACATTCATTTGCCCGAGGGTGCTACCCCCAAGGATGGTCCTTCCGCTGGCATCGCGCTCGCTACGTCTCTGGTGAGCATCATGACGCAGATTCCCATTCGCCGGGACGTCGCCATGACAGGCGAGATCACCCTGCGTGGGCGCGTTCTTGAGATTGGAGGGCTGAAGGAAAAGCTTCTGGCCGCGCTGAGGGCGGGCATCAAGACCGTTCTGATTCCCAAGGACAACGAGAAAGATCTGACAGAAGTGCCGGACAATGTCCGCCATGCCCTTAAGATCATTCCGGTGAGCCATGTGGACGAGGTGCTCAAAATCGCACTGACTCGGATGCCTGAAGCTATTGAATGGGATGAAAATGTCGATCCAATTGGTGAAATAACGGTGGATAAAGCTGCTCCGCAGCCCCTTCCGCACTGACAGGGCAGATCTTCTGCGATTCTAGCAGTTGACGCGGGCAAAATCCGCTTCATAGTGCGGCCGCAGATCGAACAAGGCGCCTGAGCCAGAAGGGACTCACCGGAGCCCGGCTCAGGCCCTCTAACACCAGAAAGGCACATCATGGAGAAGCCCCTCAACAAGCAGGAACTGATCGCCGCCGTTGCAGACGCTGCCGATCTTCCGAAGGCCAAGGCTAGCGAAGTTGTCGATGCGGTGTTCAGCACAATCGAAGCGACGCTTGCCAAGAAGCAGGAAGTCCGTCTCGTCGGCTTCGGCAGCTTCGTGACCGCAACGCGTAAGGCTGCCAAGGGCCGCAACCCGCGTACGGGCGAAGAGATCGACATTCCGGCATCCACCTCTGTCCGCTTTAAGCCGGGCAAGGGTCTGAAGGACGCCGTGAGCTGAGAAAACTCACAAAACGGTTTCGGGTGGCTTTACCGCCATCCGAAACCGTGTATATAGACCTCACAAACATTCTGAGGGCGATTAGCTCAGCGGTAGAGCGTCTCGTTTACACCGAGAGGGTCGGCGGTTCAATCCCGTCATCGCCCACCAAAATGAATTCCGTACAGCAATGAACTGGCGTTTCGAGTATTATGAGACGCTTGGCTCTACGTCTGATCTCTGTAAAGCCAGAGCCGAGACGGGTGAGTTGGCCGGCTTGGCCATTCAGGCTTTTTCCCAGACATCCGGACGCGGTACGCGAGGACGAAGCTGGACTGATCCAGGCGGAAATCTTGCAATTTCTCTCCTGTTTCGCCCCATCAGCATGGCTGATTTCATTACAGCTCTTCCTTTCGTCATTGCAGTTGCGCTGTTTGATGCCGCCGCGCATTTTTGCGCCACACAACATGCTGTCTCCCGTCTCATGCTCAAATGGCCGAACGACCTTCTGTTTGAAGGGCGCAAGATGGCAGGAGTTCTGATCGAGACGGGAACTTTGCGTGAGAATTCGTGGGTTGTTGTCGGGATCGGCGCTAACCTGCGCGAGCCACCAGTTATTCCCGGCCGCCGCCTGGCTGCACTCAGTGAAATCGCCGATACACCGTCGCCTGAGGTTTTCGGACGCATACTTGTGGAGATGGTCGACCGCTGGGTTGCCGTACAGGTGCGGGACGGGTTTGCCCCAATCAGGGAGGCCTGGCTGGCAAGGGCGCACCCTATCGGTGCGGCGCTTGCGATTCAGGGACGTGAAACATATATTACAGGTTCGTTTTCAGGGCTGGATGCGCAGGGACGCCTGCTTCTTGCATTGCCTAACGGTGAGACCATTCCGGTTGTAACCGGCGATATCGTGCTGGATTGAAGGACCGGACCCCAACGTGCTTCTCGTCATTGATGCTGGAAACACCAACATCGTGTTCGCCTTACACGATGGTGAGGCGTGGCTGGGGCAGTGGCGTATCTCCACGAACGAAGCGCGGACTGCTGACGAATATGCTGCGTGGCTTCTGATACTTTTCGAGCGTGTCGGGCTTGATAGCCGCAAGGTGACCCGGGCAATTATTGGGACTGTGGTACCGGTGGCGCTTTATGAACTGCGCCGTTTTTGCCGTGAATGGCTGAGTGTTGTTCCTCTTGTCGCCGACGCGAGGCTGGACTGGGGAATTGATGTTCTCGTGGATAACCCCAATGAGCTCGGTGCTGATCGCCGTCTGAATGGTCTGGCGGGGCGTGAACTTCATGGAACACCCCTTATTGTTGTTGATTTTGGAACGGCAACAACATTCGATGTCGTCAATAGTGCCGGACAGTTCTGTGGTGGGGCGATTGCTCCGGGCGTCAATCTTTCCATTGATGCTCTGCATCGTGCCGCGGCTCGCCTGCCCAGAATGAGTATCGGACGTCCCAGTGTTGCCATCGGGCGCAGCACAAGTGTGGCAATGCGCTCCGGGTTGTTCTGGGGCTATGTCGGGCTTGTCGAGGGACTGATCCGACGCATTTCTGATGAAATGGACACAAAGCCAACCGTGATTGCGACAGGAGGTCTGGCTCCGCTGTTCTCCGAGGGAACGTCGCTTTTCGATGTACTGGCGCCCGATTTGACGCTGGATGGCCTGCGCCTTCTGGCGGACCGCAATATGGGTCCGCCGCTTTCCTATTCCCCCGACCGCTCTCAGGGCATCGGGCAATGAATATCATTCTGATTATGTGTCATAACTGCAAGGAACAATCATGACAGAAAAACCGGACGGTCTGTCTTTCCTGCCCTTGGGCGGGACAGGCGAGATCGGCATGAATTTCAATCTCTACTGCCTGACGAAGAACGGTCGCGACACCTGGCTTGCCATCGATTGCGGCATCGGATTTTCGGGTAACGACACACCTGAAGCCGAAGTGCTGATGCCGGACCCGACCTTCATTGCTGATCGCGCGCGGGATCTGTGCGGTCTGGTGATTACGCACGCGCATGAAGACCATCTGGGTGCGGTGGCGCATCTGTGGCCGTATCTGCGCTGCCCGGTTTATGCAACGCCGTTTGCTGCTGCGGTTCTACGGCGCAAGTTGCAGGAAGCGCATCTGAACAATCAGGTGAAGATCCATGTCATTCGTCCGGCTTCGCGTTTTGAAGTTGGGCCGTTCGATCTTCAGTTCGTGTCCGTCACGCATTCCGTCGCCGAAGCGCAGGCTGTGGCGCTGCGGACGCCGCATGGTCTGATCGTCCATACCGGTGACTGGAAGCTCGACGAGAACCCGCTGGTCGGTCCGGTAACGGATCTGGAGACGTTCGGTAAGCTGGGCGACGAAGGTGTTCTGGCCATGGTCGGCGACAGCACCAACGTGCTCAAGCCGGGCAAGTCCGAGTCCGAGGCAGATGTCCGCAAAGGGCTGACGGATCTGATCATGGGTCTGGAAGGCCGTATCGCCGTGACCTGCTTCGCCAGTAACGTGGCGCGCGTTGAGAGCATCGCCAAGGCTGCTCAGGCTTCGGGGCGTGTGGTCATGATCGTTGGGCGTTCGCTGCGCAACCTTGAGACGGCTGCGCGTGAGTGCGGCTATTTTCAGGACCTGCCGCCTTTTCTGACCGAACAGGATGCGCGGGACGTCGAAGACGAAAACCTGCTGATGATCATCACGGGCAGTCAGGGTGAGCCGCGCTCGGCCCTGTCGCGTATTGCTTCTGATACGCATCCGAACATTGCCCTCGGCGAAGGGGATACGGTGATCTACAGCTCGCGGATGATCCCGGGTAACGAGCAGGCCGTTATGGCCGTACAGGACAATCTGTCGCGTCGTGGCGTGACGGTCCTGACGGACAAGGACGCGAAGGTTCACACATCCGGTCATGCGACCAGCGAAGACATTCGCACGCTCTATCGGATCGTCCGCCCGAAATACAGCATTCCGACCCACGGTGAATGGCGTCATCTGACGGCTCATGCCGCACTGGCGCATGAAATGGGTTCGGAACCGATCCTTCTGGAAGATGGTGACATCCTGAACCTGTCTCCGGGTGAGGTGAAGGTTGTCGACACAGCGCCGACGGGCCGTCTGGCACTGGATGGCGGTCGTCTGCTGCCCATGACGGGCGGTGTTCTCGCTGCTCGTCGCAAGATGCTGTTCAACGGCATCGTTTTAGCTAGTTTTGCGGTCGATGACGAAGGTTACGTCATTGGTGAGCCGAAGATCAGTGCGCCGGGCCTGCTGGAATCTGACGATCCGGAAAGCATCCGGATTCAGGAAGAATTCGCTGACTCCATCGACCAGATTCCGGATGAACTGCGTCAGGACGATGCGGCCTTCCGTGATGCGGCCAAAACGGCCCTGCGTCGTGCTCTGGGGCGAAAGCTTCAGAAGCGTCCGCTTGTCGATGTTCATCTGCTGCGCGTCTGAGAGAAGTAATCCATGCGTTTGACAAAAGCCTTTCAGCCGACGCTGAAGGAAGTGCCGACCGAGGCACAGATCGCGTCTCACCGCCTGATGCTGCGGGCTGGTCTTGTGCGCCAGACCTCTTCGGGCATCTATGCCTGGCTGCCGGCAGGCCTGCGGGTTCTGCGCAATATCGAGCAGATCGTCCGCGAGGAGCAGGACGCGATCGGCGCACAGGAAGTTCTGATGCCGACGCTTCAGTCCGCCGATCTGTGGCGCCGCTCGGGGCGGTATGACGCTTATGGTCCGGAAATGCTCCGGATTCAGGATCGTCATGGCCGTGATCTGCTGTACGGGCCGACGAACGAGGAAATGATCACGGATATCTTCGGAGCATCCGTGAAATCCTACAAGGATCTGCCCAAGGCACTCTACCACATCCAGTGGAAGTTCCGGGACGAGGTGCGTCCCCGTTTCGGCGTGATGCGCGGGCG
The DNA here is from genome assembly GCF_007988905.1 of Gluconobacter kanchanaburiensis NBRC 103587. Taxonomy (GTDB): domain Bacteria; phylum Pseudomonadota; class Alphaproteobacteria; order Acetobacterales; family Acetobacteraceae; genus Gluconobacter; species Gluconobacter kanchanaburiensis. The sequence goes on along the minus strand of NZ_BJVA01000005.1, from coordinate 148,165 downwards.
TGAGTTCCTCATGAAAGACGCCTATTCCTTCGATGCGTCCTACGAGGATGCCGTCGCCAGCTATCGCCGGATGATGCTGTCCTATCTGCGTATCTTCCAGCGTCTGGGTGTTCGGGCCGTTCCGATGGTCGCCGATACGGGACCGATCGGTGGTGATCTGAGCCACGAATTCCTCGTTCTTGCTCCGACGGGTGAAAGCGGCGTTTTCTTTGATGCCGCACTCGAAGAGCAGGACTGGCTTGGTCGTCCGGTCGATTGTGACGATCACGAAAGTCTCGCCACATTCTTCTCAACCGTGACCGATCATTACGCCGCTACGGATGAGAAGCACGACGAAGCCGAATGGGCCAAGGTCCCGGAGGAGCGCAAGCGCGAAGGCCGCGGGATCGAAGTCGGTCATATCTTCTATTTTGGTACGAAGTACACGGAATCGATGGGCATTGAGGTGATCGGTTCTGATGGGACGTCGTTCCATCCGCAGATGGGGTCTTACGGTATTGGCGTGTCGCGTCTGGTCGGGGCGATCATCGAGGCGTCGCATGATGAGGCTGGCATCATCTGGCCAGCATCGGTCGCGCCGTATCGTGCGGCAATCCTGAACCTGCGTCAGGGGGATGAGGCCTGTGATGCGATCTGTGAGAGCATTTACGGCACCGATCCCGAGAACCTGCTGTACGATGACCGCTCAGATCGCGCGGGTGTGAAGTTCAACGATGCGGATCTGATGGGACATCCCTGGCAGATTATCGTCGGACCTCGGGGCGCCAAGGAAGGCAAGGTCGAGCTCAAGCAGCGTGCTACAGGCGAGCGGTTTGAACTGTCCGTCGAGGACGCTCTGGCCAAAATCGGAGACGCCTGATGTTCGGCCGCTTCGAGCGCATGGTGGCGGGACGGTATCTCCGTGCCCGCCGGGGCGAGCGTTTCGCCTCGATCATCGCCATTTTCTCCCTGATCGGGATTGCGCTCGGAGTGGCGACACTCATCATCGTCATGTCGGTGATGAACGGCTTCAAGGCCGATCTGATGGGACGTATCCTCGGTCTGCACGGAGACCTGACCGTATATGGTTATGGGCGTCCCATTGAGGCTTACGAAAACGATGTCGCTGCGATCCGGCAGGTTCCGGGCGTAAAATCCGTTATCCCCATGGCGCAGGGTACTGTGCTGGTGGAGGCGGGGCGCTTCTCGTCCGGGGCGGAAATGCAGGGCGTCTCCCAGCAGTCATTGCGGGACTGGACGGCCCTGAGCAGCGGGATCATCGCAGGAAGTCTGAACGATTTTACTGGCGATAACGCTGTGGCCATCGGCACCACGATGGCAGACAGGGCAGGGCTCACGATCGGGTCTCCCATCACGCTGCTTTCTCCGGACGGGCAAGCGACGCCGTTCGGAACGATGCCGCGGGTGAAAACCTATCATGTGGCCGTCATTTTCGATGCGAACTGGAACGACTATAATTCCAGTGTCGTCCTGATGCCGCTGCCCGCGGCGCAGAAATTCCTGATGCTCGGGACGTCCGCTGTTTCGCTCATTCAGGTTTCTACGGTTGACCCGTCCAATGTGCAGCCGACGCGCAAGGCCATTGCCGCGCGTCTGGAAGATCCGCGCCTGCGTGTGCTGGACTGGACGCAGAGCGCCAATGGTTTCCTGGATGCGGTGACGGTTGAGCAGAACGTCATGTTCCTGATCCTGACGCTCATCATTCTCGTGGCGGCATTCAACGTGATTTCGTCACTGATCATGATGGTCAAGGACAAGACGCGGGATATTGCGGTGCTACGGACGCTTGGTGCGAGCAGAGGCGCGATCATGCGGATTTTCCTCATGTGCGGCGCGTCTGTCGGGATTGTGGGAACCGTGGCGGGTTCTGCGCTGGGCATCGCTTTCGCGTTGAACATCGAACGGATCCGTCAATGGCTTCAGTCTCTGACGGGAACCAATCTGTTCAACCCGGAAGTCTATTTTCTGGAGCGTCTGCCAGCAAAACTGGTGTGGTCTCAGGTATGGGAAGTGATTGGGATGTCGCTGGTTCTGTCGCTTCTGGCGACCCTCTATCCGTCATGGCGGGCAGCGAGAACCGATCCGATCGAGGCACTGCGTCATGAGTGAAACATCCACAGGGCCCAGCGCCCTGCGCCTTGAGGGACTCACGCGGCGCTTTCGCTCGGGCGAGGAAACGCTCGAAATCCTGAGCGGAGCGGAGTTCGAACTCCGTTCCGGCGAGATCGTGGCTCTGGTGGCGCCAAGCGGAACAGGAAAATCCACGCTTTTGCATCTGGCGGGTTTGCTGGAAGCTCCCAGTGAGGGGACAGTCTTTATCGCCGACCGCCCCGCCAGCGGATTGAATGACACCGTACGCACGGCCATTCGACGGGACCAGATCGGCTTCGTCTATCAGTTTCATCATCTGCTGGGTGAGTTTACCGCCTGCGAAAACGTCATGCTGCCGCAACTGATCGCAGGTGTACCCCCACGCAAGGCGCGGGAACGGGCAAGGGATCTGCTGGGCCGTTTTGGACTGTCGCATCGTCTTGAGTCGCTGCCCGGCCGTCTTTCGGGAGGTGAGCAGCAGCGAACGGCAATTGCCCGCGCACTGGCCAACCAGCCCCGATTGCTTCTGGCAGATGAACCAACTGGCAATCTGGATGTTGGAACTGCGGACCATGTCTTTGGAGAGCTGCTACGTGTGGTGCGGGAAGAGGGCGCTGCAGCTCTGATCGCGACCCATAATGACGAACTGGCATCCCGGATGGACAGGACCGTCACACTGCGGAATGGAAAGCTCGTTCCTCTCTGATCTTCCCTATGTGCAGGGATGGCACTCGAAACCACCTGCATCCTGAGCGTGATCTTGGTAGAGTACAGGCATGTCACATGCCGATTTTGTCCATCTTAGAAATCACTCTGCCTACTCCCTGAGTCAGGGAGCAATCCGGATTCCAGAGCTCGTCACGCTGGCAGCAAAAAACGGGATGCCAGCCGTAGCCCTGACAGATAGCGGCAATCTGTTCGGCGCACTTGAGTTCTCGCTGTATTGTCGCAGCAATGGTGTCCAGCCAATTGTCGGCTGTCAGATTTCTCTTCCCGCGCGCTCGACAAAACCCGGTGCGGCTTGTGAGCCTCTGGTCGTGCTGGCACGAAATGAGGAGGGACTGGCCAATCTTCAGATCCTGTCTTCAGAGGGGTTTCTGAACGGTGATCCGGCTGATCCTTGCGTTGTGACCGAATTCCTCTGCCGTCACGCAAACGGCCTCTTCCTGCTGACGGGAGGGAATCGTGGACCGATCAACAGACTGATTCTCGAAGAACAAAAAACCGAAGCCCGTGCTCTGCTGATGCAGCTTGAAGAGGCATTTCGGGGAAACATCGCTGTTGAGCTGAACCGCCTGGGAGAGCCGGGAGAACGGGCGGTCGAAAGTATTCTGATCCCGATGGCGGATGATCTGGAGATCCCGCTGGTCGCGACCAATGAGTGCTTTTTTCCTAAACCGGAAATGCATGAGGCTCACGACGCCCTGTTGTGCATCGCGCAGGGAAGGACCATCGCTGAGGAGGATCGCTGGCATGTCTCTCCGCAGGCCTGGTTTAAAACACCGGCAGAAATGCGCGCGGTCTTTCACGATCTGCCGGAGGCCTGTGACAACACGCTCATCATTGCCCGGAAATGTGCTGTTGCAGCCTGTACCCGCAAGCCGCTTCTGCCCATCTGCCCCAAAGTACGTGAAGGCTCTACGGAAGAAGAGACTTTGCGGGCGATGGCGTGGGAAGGACTGGAAAAACGTCTGCAGACCATGGACGCCAGTGAGGAAACGCGGACGCTGTATTCGGAGCGTCTTCAGGTCGAGCTCGACATTATCGCGCGCATGGGATTTCCAGGGTACTTCCTGATCGTTGCTGATTTTATTCAGTGGGCCAAAGCGCATGACATTCCAGTCGGGCCAGGTCGTGGTTCTGGTGCAGGCTCACTTGTAGCGTATGCGCTGACGATTACGGATATCGATCCTATCCCGTTTGGCCTTCTGTTCGAACGCTTCCTGAACCCCGAACGTGTATCCATGCCGGATTTCGATATCGATTTCTGCCAGGACCGACGTGACGAGGTCATTCGTTACGTGCGGGAAGAGTATGGCGGAAGCCGTGTCGCTCAGATTATCACTTTCGGAAAGCTTCAGGCGAAGGCTGCCGTCCGTGACGTGGGGCGCGTGTTGGGTCTGCCTTACGGTATGGTCAACCGTGTTGCTGAACTGATTCCGAACAATCCGGCCAAACCGGTATCGCTTTCCGACGCGATTGATGGAGAGCCGCGCCTTCAGGAAATGAGGGACACTGATGAGTCGCTGAGACGGCTTATGGAAATCGCATTGCAGCTTGAGGGGCTGTATCGCCACGCGTCCACTCATGCGGCGGGTGTGGTGATCGGCGATCGTGAACTGGTCGAACTGGTACCGCTCTATCGCGATCCCAAGAGCGATATGCTCGTAACCCAGTACAACATGAAATATGTGGAACAGGCCGGGCTAGTAAAGTTCGATTTCCTTGGTCTGACAACGCTTACCATTCTCAAGCGGGGTCTGGATTTCCTTAAAGAGCAAGGTGTTATCGTCGATCTTTCACGCATTCCTCTGGATGATCCCAAAACTTTCGAAATGCTGGCGAAAGGCGATACGGCCGGTGTCTTCCAGTTCGAAGGCGCCGGTATGCGGGACATGCTCAAACAGATGGCGGCCAGTCGGCTCGAGGATCTGATTGCGGGCGTGTCGCTTTATCGGCCTGGGCCGATGGCAAATATTCCGGATTATTGCCGCCGTAAACACGGAGAGCCCTGGGAGCCCCCACACGAGGAAATTCGCGACATTCTTGAAGAGACCTACGGTATCATGGTCTATCAGGAACAGGTCATGCAGATTGCCCAGAAAATGGCGGGCTACAGTCTCGGTGGCGCCGATCTGCTTCGCCGGGCAATGGGCAAAAAGATTGCCGCGGAAATGGAGAAGCAGCGTGCGATCTTCACGGAAGGAGCTACCGCGCGAGGAATTCCACAGGAAAAAGCCGTTGAAGTCTTTGATCTTATGGCCCGTTTTGCGGATTACGGCTTTAATAAGTCTCATGCCGCAGCATATGCCCTGGTGTCCTATCAAACGGCCTGGATGAAAGCCAATCATCCGGTTGCTTTTCTGGCGGGATGCATGTCGCTGGCACGGGAAAAAACAGACAAGCTTTCGGCGTTGTGCCAAGAGGCGCGGCGAATGAAGATTCCCGTCTTACCTGTTGATATCAATAGATCTATGGCTGATTTCTCCATTGAGATACTGGAAGATGGGCGTCAGGGAATCCGCTATGCATTGTCAGCGATTAAACGGGTCGGAGCGGCGGCTATGGAGAATGTCGTTGCTGCCCGGGGAAGCAAGCCTTTTCAGGATCTGACGGATTTCGCTGAAAGATGTGACCCGAAGAGCCTGAACAAAATTCAGTTGGAAAGTCTTGCAAAAGCAGGTGCTTTCGACAGTCTTCTTAAAGAAAGGCATGTCGTTTTCTCCAGTGCGGACATTCTCCTGCGCCGTGCACAGGCGCGGGCACAGGAGCAGCAGGTAGGCCAAGCAGGGCTGTTTGGCGGTGCCGGACAGGAGCGGGAAATTCTCAGATTGAATGAGGGCCGTCCCTGGCCGGATTTCGAAAGGCTGTCCCTGGAAGCTTCTTCGATCGGTTTTCACATGAGTGCGCATCCGCTGGATGCTTATCGCAGCGTCTTGCGCCGATTGGGTGTTACGCCATCCAATGCCTTGGAAAATGCTGCAAAAACAGGAACTACGCGTGTCAGGATCGCAGGGTGTGTCGTTGACCGGAAAGAGCGTCCGACGCGTACCGGTAAAAAGATGGCTTGGGTTAATCTTTCGGATAGCGGGGGTGGATGCGAGGTAACCCTCTTCTCGGAAACGCTGATTTCGTGTCGGGATCTTCTGGTGGCTGGGCAGGCAATTTTGGTGAATGCCGAGCTGAAAGTGGATGGCGATGCGTTGCGCATTACTGCCCAAAGCGTGATGGACCTTGAAGTTGCGGCTGCTGCGGAACGATCGGAACTTCGGGTCTGGCTGAAGGAAAACGCAGCTCTCGCGGATCTCGCTACGCTTCTGGAAGAAGTTCAGGGAGGTGTAGGGCGCGTAAAACTGCTTCCTTCAGTGGAGGAAACGCAGGACGTGGAGATTTCCATACCGGGTTCGTATCGGGTAACCCCCCGTCTTGCGGAGCGTTTGCGAACCCTGAAGGGCGTTGAAAAGGCGGAGCAGGTCTGAAATGCGCGGAATATGCTGTCCAGGACCCAGAAATTGAAGCAGGCACTTGCTTTCGGAGCGCGTTTCGGTCATATCGCGAGCGTCCTTTGACTGGGATTTTCCAGAAAAAGGGCAATCCGCACGCATGGCTCTGGGTTTTCTGGTGTCCTGATCTCAGGACGTTGTCATGCGGAGGTTCAACCAGACGCAAGGAATTTTGAATCATGGCAATGCCTGATTTCACCATGCGCCAGCTGCTCGAAGCCGGCGTTCATTTCGGTCACCACACCCGTCGCTGGAACCCGGCGATGGCACCGTACCTCTTCGGTGTGCGTAACCAGGTTCACATCATCGACCTGCAGCAGACGGTTCCGATGCTGGACCGTGCTCTGAAAGTTGTCCGTGACACGGTTGCCAACGGTGGCCGCGTTCTGTTCGTCGGCACCAAGCGCGCTGCGGCTGATCATGTTGCCGAAGCTGCACAGCGTTGCGGCCAGTACTACGTCAATCACCGCTGGCTCGGCGGCATGCTGACCAACTGGAAGACCATCACGGGCTCCATCAAGCGTCTGCGTCAGATCGACGAAATGCTTGCCGGTGATACCGCTGGTCTGACGAAGAAGGAAGTTCTCGACATCACGCGTGACCGCGAGAAGCTCGAGCGTTCCCTCGGCGGCATCAAGGAAATGGGTGGCCTGCCCGACCTGCTGTTCGTGATCGACACGAACAAGGAAAAGCTGGCGATCGAAGAAGCCACGAAGCTCGGCATTCCGGTCATCGGCGTTCTGGACAGCAACTCCAACCCTGCTGGCGTGACCTATCCGATCCCGGGCAATGATGACGCCATCCGCGCCATTACACTGTATTGTGACCTGGTCTCCGGCGCGGTTCTCGATGGTATTTCCGCCGAGATGGCAGCTTCCGGTCAGGATATCGGTGCCGCCGAAGAACTGCCGGCGGAAACCGCTGTTCTGGAAGCCGCCGCTGCTGAAGGCGCAGAAGCTCCCGCTTCCGCAGGCTGAACAGACTGCCGGGGTCCGGTCATGGAAAACGGCAACTGAAACATGGCATGCGGCCGGGCGGGATCGTCCGGCCGCATGATCTTTTTTGAGGGATGAGATAAATGGCAGAAATCACAGCAGCCCTGGTCCGCGAACTGCGCGAAGCCACCGGCGCGGGCATGATGGATTGCAAGAAGGCCCTGACGGAAGCCTCTGGCGACATGGAAGCCGCCATCGACTGGCTGCGCACGAAGGGTCTGTCCCAGGCTGCGAAGAAGTCCGGCCGCACGACGGCTGAAGGTCTGGTCGGCGTCGTATCCGCCAAGAACCGCGCCGCCATGGTTGAAGTCAATGCTGAGACGGACTTCGTGGGCCGCAACGAAGCCTTTCAGGCTTTCGTTGAGCAGGTGGCTCATGTCGCGCTCGAAGTTGGTGACGATCTGGACGCCATCAAGGCTGCCAAGGTTCCGTCCGGCCGTACGGTTGCTGACGAACTGACGCACCTGATCGCCACGATTGGCGAGAACATGGCCATCCGTCGCGCCAAGGTCCTGTCGGTCGAGTCCGGCGTTGTCGCCAGCTACGTCCACAGTGCCCTGCGTCCGGGCATCGGCAAGATTGGCGTTCTCGCTGCTCTTGAGGCTCCTTCTGAGTCCGACGCGCTGCTGACGCTGGGTCGCCAGATCGGCATGCATGTTGCCGCGACCCGTCCGGCCGCTCTGGATGTCGCCAGTGTCGATCCGGAGTCCCTGGAGCGCGAGCGTGCCGTTCTGATCGAGCAGGCCCGTGAGTCCGGCAAGCCGGAAGCCATCATCGAGAAGATGGTCGAAGGCCGTATCCGCAAGTTCTACGAAGAAGTCGTACTTCTGGAGCAGGTGTGGGTTCTGGACGGCGAAAGCCGCGTGGCCAAGGTCGTCAAGGAAGCTGGCGCAAAGCTGGTCGGTTTCGAGCGCTTCCAGCTCGGTGAGGGCATCGAGAAGGAAGAGAGCGACTTCGCTGCTGAAGTCGCCGCTGCTGCTGGCACCAAGTAAGGTTTTCCGTTTCTGACCTGAGCCGGGTCTGTCTGGTTCAGGTTGACGTCGAAAGTCTGTAGAAAGGCCCCTGTGCGCTCTGCGTGCAGGGGCCTTTTTACTTTTGGCCATTGGGAAGGGATCAGGGATGGAATGGGAAGCGGCGGCGCTGGTTCTGTCGGTCCGGCCTTATGGCGAGGGAAGCGCGCTCGTTCATCTGTTCAGTGAGGAGCATGGGGTCTCGCATGGCATGGCGCGTGGAGGAGCGTCCCGGCGTCAGTCATCATTGTGGCAGACGGGCAATCTGGTCATGGCGCGATGGCGCGCAAGGCTGGCGGATCAGCTCGGAACCCTGACGGCTGAGCCGGTCCAGTGTGTGGCAGGCCGTATTCTGGATGCGCCCTTGCAGCTTGAGATGGTGAGCAGTGCCTGCGCTTTGGTTGACGGAGCGTTGCCGCAGGGAGAGGCGTATCCGGAGCTTTTCATGCGACTGGTGCGTCTTGTGACGCTGATCAGCGTGGCGCCAGAGCCTGCTCCCATGGGCGATTATCTGCGTTGGGAAGCTCAGCTTCTCGCAAGTCTTGGCTACGGGCTGGATCTGTCGGAATGTGCGGTAACGGGTAGTCGCGAAAATCTGTTGTATGTGTCGCCGCGATCGGGTCGTGCGGTCAGCGGAGATGCTGCCGGCGACTGGCGGGACCGTTTGTTGCCGCTACCGCCGTTGATGGCGAACGATACAGACGACGGAACGCCTGAGGATTGGAGGGATGGTCTGGTGCTGACAGGGCATTTCCTGTCGCGCTGGGTTTTTGGTGTCCGGCACCAGCCTCTTCCCGCGGCGCGGGAGCGGCTGATCGAGTATGTACAGCGGCTTCAGGCGGGACCAACCGGATCGGAGAAGTCTGGTCAGTAGAAAACGTGGCTGGGACCGGGACGCAGACCGTTGACGACGTCCACGTCGGCGGTGCTTTCCCAGACAGACCAGTCCCAGCCGGGATGCTGGTTGATTTCGGCGGTCATGTGCTGTTCCTGCGCCACATCAATGCGATGGCTCGTTTTGTAGGCAGCATAGGCTGTCCTGTCGCCCATGTAGACGCAGCCGCAGGCGATCGGATCAGCGTAGAGCAGGACGGGTTGTCCGTTCTGCATGCGGTAGGTCAGGGTGTTGGGGGGCAGGAGGTTCATCATGGCCCAGCGTGCCGTGGTGTCGGCGGGATGCGCCCTGAAGCCGGCCAGGGCGAAAGACACTTCCGCCTTCTGGACCGGACGGTAGGGTGAGCATGCCGCTACACCAGCGAGGAGAGCGCTGGACAGGATGACCCGCCAGTGTCTAAGTCCTGCACGAAAGAGGGGAGAGGCATGGGAACGGATCTGGCTGGTCATATCGAGGATACCAGGCTCGCTGAGGCTCTGAGCGAGCGATATATTGCGTATGCGATGTCGACAATCATGTCGCGTTCCCTTCCGGACGTGCGTGATGGCCTGAAGCCGGTCCACCGCCGCCTCCTTTATGCGATGCAGCAGTTACGCCTTGATCCCACATCAGGGTTTAAAAAGTGTGCACGTGTCGTCGGTGACGTGATTGGTAAGTTCCATCCGCATGGCGATGCGTCCGTTTACGAGGCGCTGGTGCGTTTGGCGCAGGATTTCGCGGTCCGGTATCCGCTGGTTGAGGGGCAGGGCAATTTCGGTTCCATCGACGGTGATGGCGCGGCGGCGATGCGATATACCGAAAGCCGTCTGACGGAAGTAGCGCAGGCGCTGCTGGACGGTATTCAGGACGATGCGGTCGATTTTCGTGCGACTTACGATAACGAAGATCACGAACCGATCGTCCTGCCCGGCACCTTCCCGAACCTGCTGGCCAATGGCGCGGCGGGCATTGCCGTGGGCATGGCGACGAGCATTCCGCCCCATAATGCCGCCGAGATCTGCCGGGCTGCCAAACTCCTGATCGAAAACCCCGACGTAACGATCGCCGAACTGGTGGATCTGATGCCGGGGCCGGATTTCCCGACAGGTGGCATTCTGGTGGAAGAGCGCGACTCCATTATCCGTTCTTACGAAACGGGCCGTGGCAGTTTCCGAACGCGCGCGCGCTGGGAGGTCGAGCAGGGCCGTTTCGGCACATGGGTCATCATCGTTACTGAGATTCCGTATCAGGTGCAGAAATCGCGTCTGATCGAGCAGATTGCCGAGCTGATGGAACAGCGCAAGCTGCCGCTTCTGGGCGATGTGCGGGATGAGAGCACGACCGATATCCGCCTTGTGCTGGAACCCAAGACCAAGGGTGTCGAACCCGAAGTCCTGATGGAGACGCTTTTTCGCAACACGGCGCTTGAGAACCGTTTTAGCCTGAACATGAATGTTCTCGGCGGGGATCGCGTTCCAGGCGTGCTGTCGCTGAAACAGGTTTTGCGCGCATGGCTGGACCATGTGCATGAGGTTCTGGTGCGGCGGTCGAACCACCGTCTGGCAGCGGTTCTGCGGCGGCTGGAAATTCTTGATGGCTTCCTTGCGGTCTATCTGAACCTTGACGAGGTGATCCGGATCATTCGTGAGGAAGACGAGCCCAAGGCCAGCCTGATGGAAACATTCAGTCTGACGGATACTCAGGCCGAGGCGGTGCTGAACATGCGCCTGCGTTCCCTGCGACGGCTGGAGGAAATGGAAATTCGGCGCGAGCGGGACAAGCTTGCCGACGAACAGAAGGCGCTCGAAACGCTGCTGGGGTCGGAGCGGCGGCGCTGGACGCGGATCTGCAAGGATCTGGATGGCACGATCAAGAAATTTGGATCGGGCCCGCTCGGCGACCGTCGGACTTTGATTGCAGCGGCGCCGGAGCCGGTGGATATTTCGGCGGCTCTGGAAATCGACCGTGAGCCGCTGACTGTCCTGCTGTCTCGCGAAGGATGGATCCGGGCCATGAAGGGTCATGGGCTCGATCCGCAGGGGCATCGATTCAAGGAAGGCGATGAAGGCTGGTTGTCGGTTGAGTGCCAGAGTACGGATCGGCTGTGCCTGATTTCCAGCAGCGGCAAGGCCTACACCATCAAGGCCGCCGATCTGCCGCGCGGACGAGGGTTCGGGCAGCCTTTCCGGACCGTGGTGGATGTACCGCAGGAAGACCGGGTCGTCACCCTGTTCCCCGTTTCGGAGGAAGGACGCCGTCTGATCGCGTCTGCCTCGGGGCGCGGGATGATCGTGTCCGAGGCCGGGCTGGTGGCCGAGAAACGGACTGGCAAGCAGGTCTTCAATGTCAAGGATGGTGACGAGGTGTTCGGGTGTATCCCTGTCAGCGGGACACATGTTCTGACGCTCGGTCATAATAAGCGCGCCCTGATCTTCCCGATGGAGCAAGTGCCTGAAATGACGCGTGGCGGTGGGGTCGCTTTTCAGAAGTTGGGGGATAGTACACTACGCGACATGCGGACCCTGACCGTTTCTGAAGGGCTGCTTTGGCAGGATGGTCAGCGGGTGCGGGCGGCGTCTGATCTTATGCCTCTCGAAGGGCGTCGGGGCGCTGTCGGGAAAGCCGCCCCGCAATGGATGTTGCGCAAGAGCTGAAAATTTTGTGCTTCTTCGTGTTGGATCAGCGTCAGAGGGGCAGCAACAGCGGCCCCCAGTGGCCGTCCCGGAAGATTTCCGCGGGTCCGAAGGCGGCTTTGTAGTTCATTTTGGGGCTGCCCGGCACGTAATAGCCCAGATAGAGATAGTCCAGACCGAAGCGAAGGGTCTGTTCAATCAGCCACTGGATGGAAAACGTTCCCCAGGATGCTCCCGGATCATTGACATCATAGAAGGTGTAAACCGCTGACAGGCCGTCGGAAAGGCGGTCTACAAGACTGACACAGACGAGCTGGCCGTCCGGACGACGGAATTCAGCGAGAAAAGTCTCGACGGGTGTGTTGGCGATCAGTTCGGCGTAATCGCGCCAGCACATATGGGTCATGTCCCCATCCGGGTGGCGCATGGCCTGATACATTTCGAACAGGCGATACTGCTCGTTCGTAGGAACAGGCGGCCCCATGGTGACGACAAGGTCCGCTTGGCGGTAGCGGACTTTTTTCTGCGTCCGGGTAGGCGTGAATGTTGCGGCAGGAATGCGCATGGGCGTGCAGGCACGGCAGCCGACGCAGACCGGGGCATAGGCGATGGCGTGGCTGCGTCGGAAACCGGCCTGCGACAGGCGGTTGTGCAGCGCAATGGCATCAGGCCCCGCCAGTTCGGTCAAAACCTTGCGTTCCGTTCTGTTTGGTAGATAGGGGCAGGGTGCAGGAACAGTCGTGTAGAAGAGCTGTGGGCGATGCTGCATGAGACGCTCTCCTGTTCAAGAACCCGACCGAAAGATGATTATATCGCAAGGACGGGGGGTGGCGCATCCATCATCTTTGCGAAAGGATGATGGGATAGTCTCCAAAGTCCGCATGTCCGTAGAGCCAAAAGGCTTTTCGTTTCAGGGAAGTTTATGACGCACTGGACCCTTTTTCATATTCTGGCAGAAATCTTCCGTTGGATCCTGCCTCTTCTCGTGACGGTTCATGCGCTCACTCACAAGCGTGATACGGCGTCCTGTACCGGCTGGATCGGAATCTGCTGGATCGCGCCGTTGCTGGGAACGGTGCTGTATCTGATGTTCGGGATCAATCGGGTGCGGCGCCGGGCACAGAAGATGGTCAACCGGCATCTGTGGGAAGGGCGCGATCCGCTTGCCCAGTATCGGCAGACTGTGGACGGTAATCTTGCGCCGTTATCGAAAATGCTGGGCCGACTGACAGAACGTCCTCTGATGCGTGGCAACTCGATCATGTGCCTGCATGATGGGGACAATGCCTACCCGGTGATGCTGGACGCGATTGATAAAGCCAAGACGTCGATCATCCTGTGTTCGTATATTTTTCGTGACGACAAGGTCGGACAGCGTTTCGCGGATGCTCTGATCGCAGCCAAGCATCGCGGGGTCGAGGTGCGGGTTCTGGTGGACGGGATCGGGAGCGGATATTTCCGCTGCGGGATCGAGCGTCGTCTGCGACATGAGGGGGTGGCCTGTGCGCGCTTTATGCATTCGGTCTGGCCCTGGCGCATGCCGTTCATCAATCTGCGCAATCATCGCAAGATCCTCGTGGTGGACGGCACCATCGGCTTCATGGGCGGCCTGAATATCGGGGAGGAAAACCTGCTCCGGCTGCGGACGAAACTGCCGGTTGCCGATACGCATTTCCGTCTTCAAGGGCCGATCGTGCATCAGCTTGCGGTGGCTTTCGCCTGGGACTGGTCTTTTACGACGGGCGAGGAGCTTGAAGGAGAGCGTTATCTGCCCGAACCTTCTCCGGTCGGGGATGTGCCGATGCGGATCGTAACCTCCGGGCCGGATGCGGATCTGGAGAAAATCGAGTACGGAATGCTCCAGGCCTTCTCACTGGCCCGGAAGCATATCTGGGTCATGACGCCTTATTTTCTGCCAGATGACCGTTTTTCAACGGAGCTTATTCTTGCGGCTCTCAGAGGGGTTGTGATCGACATCGTGGTTCCGAAGAGCAGCAATCATGCCCTGATCGACCATGCGCGAGCTGCCAATCTGCGGCCGTTTCTGGATGCGGGCTGCCGGGTCTGGATGGCCGACCCGCCGTTCAATCATTCCAAGCTGATGGTGGTGGACGACGAGTGGAGCTTTGTCGGGAGCGCAAATATTGACATGCGCTCCCTGCGCCTGAATTTTGAAATCAACCTGGAAATCTATGACACGGATGTGGCGAAAGAGTTGTCCAAGTTTATGGAAACACATCGTCGGAACCGGCTGACGCACCATGATCTGGATAGCTTGCCATTCCTAATCCGTATGCGGAATTCGGCGATCAGGCTTCTACTGCCGTATCTGTAAGGAAATTTAAGCGCCCAATCGCAGAGTTACGGAAATCGGCCGGTGATCGGAGCCGAAACGGGGTAAGGCGCGTGCCTCCACCCGCGACAGACCGCGAACAAGGCAACGGTCCAGCCGCAATGGGACGTGATTTAACATCCGGTGGGTTTTTTCCTTGGGGCCGACATCCAGAAACCCAGGCAGCAGAACCGGACCGACCAGATTGAAGTCCCCCATGATGACGGCACGGTGGCGCATATTGGTGCTGATGCTGCGGAGCTGCCGGCGATTGAGGATCTGACCATGCGACAGATGAACATTCGCCAGTGAAAAGCTGCCGAAATCGATAAGCTGTGCGGTTCGCTTGACCAGCAGGCCGCGTGGCAGGCGGCAAAAGGAGGGCGGTCGTGTAAACGGCAGGCGGCTCCAGCACGCCGTGCCATGTGGCCGTCCTGGAAGTGGAATACGGTCGTAATATCCGCCGAGGATTTCCGGAAGCTGATCCACGGCCTCCTGTGCTTCCTGCATGACAACAATATCAGGATCTTCAGCCCGGATGACGGTCAGCACATCTTCAGGCGACGCACCGTCCCAGCGATAGAGATTCCAGCTCAGAATTTTGAAGGACGCTCCGGACAGAAGAGAGGTCGTCATTTCGGAGGCTCCGGCAGGTAGAGTGGATTACGTTCGCGGTGATGGGGGCCGGCGGCGAATTCGCTGGTCAGGGTGTACCCGACGGCCAGCAGGACGGGGCCGAGAAAAATTCCCACTCCGCCGAATGTTACGATGCCGCCCAGAACGCCCAGCACCGTCAGTAGATAGGGTAGTTGTGCGCCTCGTGCGATGAATGCCGGGCGGATGATGTGGTCGGCGCCCGAAATGACGATGACGCCATAAAGGGCCAGAAAAAGACCATGTCCGAAATGATGGGTCATTCCGAGCCAGATTGCGGCCGGGATCCAGACCAGAGGTGCGCCTATCGGAAAGACGGCCACGAAGGCGGTAATCCCGGCGAGGAGGACGGGCGAGGGAACGCCCGCCAGCATCATGCCGATCCCTGTCAGCACGCCCTGGATCAGTGCTGTGCCGAGGATGCCATAGACCGTCCCGCGGATGGTGCGGCCGATGATATTGATCAGACGCGGCGTCGTATGTGGCCCCGCAATACGGTCAATCAGGGCGACGATGGTGTTTCCCAGCGTATCGCCGTTGAGCCACAGGAAGAACGCAACGAACAGGGCTATGACGAGTTCGGCCAGCCCTCCTGCGAGCCTGAGCAGCACCGTCAGCGTGACATGCGCGATCTGTCCGGCATATGGACGCAGGACCTCAGTCGCAAAAGCTCCCATGTCCTGACTGAAATGATGCCACGCATTCACGAGGTGTGGACCAGCCATCGGAATGCGGATCATCCATGCAGGCGGCGGGTTTGCGCTGGTGACATGCAGAATAAGGGTGTCGATTTCGGCAATGGTGCCGGGAATGTCGCTGATCCCAGTGCTGGTCAGTACTGTCATGGGAACCAGAATGAACAGGGCGCTTAGCGCCATCATGGCCAGCGCTGCCATAACGGGGCGGACATGCCGGCGCATGCGGCGATAGATCGGCCAAGTGGTGAAGGCGAGGATCGCGGCCCATAGAATGGCCGAAAGGAATGGCCAGAGGATGATGCCGCATCCATAGGCAATGCCAGCCAGGATGAGGCCGAGGAGGATCCGCTCGGTCGTCATGCTGTCGCGCAATTCTGACAGGGGCCGGACGGACGCTCCGGCGCGCATGGCTCTGTGCTCTGCATCTTCATGGACCACTACATTGGCACGCTCTGGCGTCGGACGCATCCCTCGACCTATGGTGCAGATATGACGATCTCGCCACTTGTTGATGCCCCGACCCTGATTTCCGAACTGGGCCGCTTCATTCCCCTTGATGCCAGTGTCCTTCTGCCGGGGCAGAAGGGCGATCCCGATGCCGCATTCATGGATGCCCATCTGCCCGGCGCACAGCGATTCGACATTGATGTCTTCGCAGACCCGGAGAGCCCGCTGCCACACACGGTCCCGGGGGCTGCACGTTTTGCGCGCCTGATGGGTGCACTCGGCGCCAGTGAGGAAAGTCCGATCGTGTTTTACGACGGGCGTGGCAGTGTGGGGGCTTGCAGGGGCTGGTGGCTGGCACGGCTGTTCGGTCATCGTAACGCCCGTATTCTGGATGGCGGGCTCGATGCATGGGTAAAGGCGGGAGGCCCGGTGGAACACGGACGCGCTGTCGCCCCGGACGCTACGGTTTTTCGGTGCCGCCCCCGTTACGCCCTTCTGGCGGGTGCGGATGATGTCCGCCATGCGCTGGAACGGCCGGATGCTCTGGTTCTGGACGCAAGGAGCGGCGCTCGCTTTGCGGCGACGGTCCCCGAACCACGTCCCGGTGTGCGAGGCGGTCATATGCCTGGTGCGCGCAGTATGGACTGGACGCGTCTTGTAGACCGGAATGGATGTTTTCTGCCCCGCACGGGGCTGAGACACCTTCTTGCCGCTGCGGAAGACCGTGCGGTAATCGCAAGCTGTGGTTCAGGGCTGACGGCCGCGACGATCGTCGCGGGTCTCGCGGTCGCAGGATATGGTGAAGCGGCCCTGTATGACGGGTCCTGGGCGGAGTGGGGGAGCGATCCTGACGCGCCTGTCGTGACGGGAGGAGATGAGCATGAATGATCTGGAAACGCAGGTAAGCGCGGGTTGGAGCCGCATGTCCTCCATGCTGGTACGAGAAGGACGGCCACAGGAACTGCCTGAAACAGGTGAGTTCGTGAACGTGCCTGTCACGCGGGGTTCGACGGTCCTGTTTCCTACGCTGGAAGCGATGAACCGCACGGATGGTCGCAGTCATGCCCATAAGCTGGTCTATGGTGCCATGGGGTCGCCGATCCAGCATCAGCTTGAGGAAATGCTGAGCGTCATCGAGGGCGGCACACATACGCAGGTCGTCAATTCCGGTCTTGCCGCGTGTACGATGCCTCTGTTGGCTTTTCTCGGGTGTGGGGATCACCTTCTGCTTCCCGATTCGGTCTATGGACCGACAAGGCGCTTTGCGGGCACGATGCTGCACCGACTGGGGGTTATGACGACGTATTACCCGCCGATGGCATCACGCGCGGAGATGATGACTCTGGTCCGCCCCGAGACGAAAATCGTGTTCTCGGAAAGCCCGGGCAGTCATACGTTCGAGGTACAGGATGTCCCGATGCTTGCGGAAGTGGCGCATGAGGCAGGCGCCCTGCTGATGCTGGATAACACCTGGGGGATCGGAGTGTTTCAGCCTTTCGTCCATGGGGTGGATGTGTCGATTCAGGCTCTGACGAAATATCCAGCTGGACATTCTGACGTCATCATGGGCTCCGTGACGGTCAATGACGAGGCGCACTGGAAAACGTTGCGGGACGCGGCCATCCAGCTTGGACAGTGTGCGGGCCCGGATGATTGCTGGCTGACATTGCGTGGACTGCGCACGATGGGCGTCAGGCTGGCGCACCAGTCGCGCTCGGCGCTTGAGATCGCGCAATGGCTTAAAACTCGTCCCGAGGTCGCGCGGGTTCTCCATCCCGCTTTCGAAGACTGTCCGGGACACGCCTTCTGGAAGCGTGATTTTACCGGAGCCTGTGGACTGTTCGGCGTGGAGCTTCAGCCGCAAATCTCCGTCGAGGCTACCGAGCGCATGATCGACGGGCTTAGCCTGTTTGGAATTGGTGCCTCCTGGGGCGGGTATGAAAGTCTGGTCCTGCCGACGACGGGCCATATCCGGCGTGTGACAGGTGAGGGTGGCCCGACATCGGCAACGTTCCGGCTTCATATCGGGCTTGAAGACGTCTCAGACTTGAAAAACGATCTGGCATGCGGGCTCGACAGCCTGCGTTTCTGATCGGTCAGCGTCTTCGGAACGTCAGTGCTTCCGCGACGTGATGGCGCTGAATGCTCTGCGTGCCTTCCAGATCGGCGATGGTGCGCGAGACGCGGATCAGGCGTGTGATGCCACGATTGGATAGGCGCAGTCTCTCGGATGCCTGCTCGGCGAGGGAGCGGGCGTCGTCGTCCATCTCGAGATCATCGGGGGAGACTTGTGCGTTGGGAACGCCCTGACGGTCGATCTGGCGTTTCCGCGCCCGCTCGACGCGGCATCTCACGGTCGCGCTGTCCTCACCTTTTGGCGCGCGGCTGATTTCGATCGGCGATAGCGGGTCGATCTGTACGCACAGATCCATGCGGTCCAGCATCGGGCCAGAAATTTTGGCAGCATAGTCTTCACCGCATCGCGGCGCTTTGCGGCAGCTGCGTTCCGGATCTCCCAGATACCCGCAGCGACAGGGATTCATGGCTCCGATGAACTGGAAACGCGCCGGATAGGTTGTGTGGTGAGCCGCACGCGCAATGGAGATACTGCCGGTTTCGATGGGCTGGCGGAGCGATTCCAGACAACTGCGTGAGAATTCCGGCAGTTCGTCAAGAAACAGGACGCCGTTATTGGCGAGGCTGACTTCGCCGGGCCGGGCTTTCGCGCCGCCACCCACTATTGCGGGCAGGCTCGCGCTGTGATGCGGAGCACGATAGGGTGGCCGGACGACCAAGCGTCCATTCTGTAGAATCCCGGAGACACTGTGAATACGGCTTGTCTCCAGAGCTTCTTCACGTGTCAGGTTCGGAAGAATTCCGGGCAGACGGCTTGCGAGCATGGATTTGCCTGCGCCGGGCGGTCCGCTCATCAGCATGGAATGTGCCCCGGCAGCAGCAATTTCCAGAGCCCGCCGCCCCAGCGGCATCCCTTTGACATCCGCAAGATCGGGACCGTATTCGATGATATGTTCGCGTGGCAGTGGCGCAGGCGAGAGAACCTGAAGACCCTGGAAATGGGAAACCAGCGACGGGATTGATCCGTCCGTCCAGCGAGAGTTCACCAACCGCCGCATAGGCTGAGACCGCTTCGAAAGACAGGATCCCCATCGCGCACAGGAGGCCGAGCGCAATGGGAAGATCGAAATGCGCCCCTTCTTTCACCAGATCGGCCGGGACCAGATTGACGAGAATACGTTTGGGCGGAAGCGCCAGACCCATGGCTGTCAGGGCGGCCCGGACCCTCTCCCGTGCTTCGCCGACAGACTTGTCCGCAAGCCCTACGACGAGAAAGGCAGGAAGCCCGCTTGAAACCTGAACCTCTACGGTCACAGGGACGGCCTCGATTCCCGAAAAAGCGAAACTTTCGATACGGGCGAGAGCGGGTGTGTGCGGGCTGGGATTTGTCATGAGCAAAATCCTAGCCCGAAATTATTTATATTCGGTTAATGAAACGGTTGTCAGGAGCGCTGGTAAAGCAGCCGTGCACGCAGGGTGCCGTCAAGCGCCTTGAGGCCGTCGAGAAGCGTGGTGTCCATGTCCGAGCTTTCCGACTCAGCTTCCACAACGACGTAACCCACTTCGCCATCCGTCTGAAGGTATTGTGCGGTTATGTTGCAGTTATGGGATGCAAAGAGGTCGTTGATCTGGCGCATGATTCCCGGGCGGTTGGCGTGAACATGCATGAAGCGCGTGCCGCGCGGACGCTCCGGGAGCTGGACGCTGGGAAAATTGACGGCACCAATGGTGGAGCCGACGTCCGAATAATCCACCAGTTTGCGGGCGACTTCGACGCCAATACGCTCCTGCGCTTCCATGGTGGAGCCGCCGATATGAGGCGTGAGAATGACGTTCTCAAGTCCCTGAAGTGGAGACCGGAACTGCTCGCCCGCTTTCTTGGGCTCGACAGGAAAGACATCCACACCCGCTCCCATCAGATGACCGTCCTTCAGGGCGGCGGCGAGCGCTTCAAGATCCACGACATTGCCGCGGGCGTTGTTGAGCAGGATGGAATTGGGCTTCATGGCCCGGATTTCCGTCTCTCCGATAAGGAGATCCGTTTCGGGTGTCTGCGGAACGTGCAGGCTGACGATATCGGACTGGGCGAGGAGGTCATGAAGGTTCGAAATCGCGATGGCGTTGCCATGCGGCAGACGCGGCATGACATCGAAATACACCACCCGCATTCCAAACGCTTCCGCAAGAACGGACAGCTGTGAACCGATGGAGCCGTAACCGACGATACCGAGCGTCTTGCCCCGGACTTCCCACGCATTGGTGGCTGATTTGTCCCAGCCACCACGGTGGCAGTCCTCGGATCGGGATGGAATGCGCCGTAGCAGCATGACGATCTCACCCATGACCAGTTCTGCCACGGAGCGCGTATTACTGAACGGTGCGTTGAAAACCGGAATGCCAAGCATGCGGGCAGCGCCGAGATCGACCTGATTCGTACCGATGCAGAAACAGCCGATGGCCATCAGCCGGTCCGCAGCTTCCAGAACCTCTCGCGTAAGCTGGGTCCGGCTTCGGATACCGATCATGTGCACGCCCTGAAGTGCCTCTTTCAGTGCCTCACCTTCAAGCGCCCCTTTGACGCGTGTGACTTCTGTATAGCCGTCCTGTGAAAAATGAGCCGCGGCGCTTTCGTGAATGCCTTCCAGAAGAAGAATGCGGATCTTGTTCTTGGGGAGAGAGAACTGAGTTTCCATAAATCCGTCCCGGTGATGAACCGGAAGGCTCCGGTTGCAGGTCAAACTGGTTCCGTCAGGACTGGTCATGTCCTGACCCGTCCCGGCTCATGTCTGCCGCTACATGCACCGGGGCCTCCTCCGTAGCCGATCAGGGGATATCAGGAAAGATGCCGCACGAGTTCGGGCAGCAGGGTTGCGTCTCCGCAGGCGAGGACGGTGCCATCGCTTTGCAGATTGAGAGGCTGACCCTGCCAGTCGGTGATCCGGCCTCCTGCTCCTTCCACTACCGGAACAAGTGCTCCCCAGTCCCAGGGTTTCATGGTGCATTCAGCAATAACGTCGATCTGTCCGAGAGCGAGCAGTCCATAAGCATAACAATCTCCGCCCCAGGATGTGCGACGGGTGTGTTTCTGAAGATTCGCAAAACGCGGTGCGTGGTCTGGCGTCATGATTTCAGGTGCGGTGCAGGACAGTTCAGCCTCTGCCGCGGCTGGACAGGAGCGCGTGCCTATCACGCCGGGCAGGCGGTCGGACAGGAAACAGGTCGGCTGACCTGCGACGCCGATCCACCGTTCTCCCGTCACGGGCTGGTCGATCAGTCCGAGAACGGGATGCCCGTTATGAAAAAGTGCTACAAGCGTCCCAAATGTCGGCCGGCCAGTCAGAAATGCGCGTGTCCCGTCAATCGGGTCGAGAACCCAGAGCCATTCGCTTCCGCCACCGGACAGGCCATCTTCCTCGCCGAGGATGTCATGCCCGGGCAGGGCGTTCTGAAGAACAGAGCGCATGGCCTGTTCCGCCTGACGGTCAGCGATCGTGACGGGGCTGTCGTCCGATTTGGCATCGGCGTGGAGAGTTGTCCGGAAATGGGGCAGAATGGTCCGGCGGGCAATGTCAGCACAGGCCGTTGCAGCGTCCATGGCCGTCTGCAGAACCGTTTCACTCATAATTTTCGTCTGTTCCCGTTGCTTGAGCATGGCATGAGATTGACGCCCGTGGTGGCGGGCGGCATCACAGGGCCATGAATCCGATCATCGTCATTCCTGCCAGACTTGCTTCGACCCGCCTGCCACGCAAGCCCCTTGCTGATATCGGTGGTGTGCCCATGATCGTCCGTGTTGCGCGTCGGGCCCTCGAAGCGCGGCTCGGCCCGGTCGTTGTGGCGGCGGCAGACACGGAAATTCTTGATGTTGTCGCAGAAATTCCGGGTGTCAGGGGTGTTTTGACCGACTCGACTCTGGCAAGCGGTTCAGATCGGGTCCACGCCGCGATAACGGAGCTGGATCCGGATGGCGTGCATGACGTGATCATCAATCTTCAGGGGGACCTTCCCCTGATCGCACCGTCCAGTCTGCATGCCGTTCTGAAGCCAGTTGAAAATTCCGCCTTCGATATCGGAACGCTTGCCGCCCCTGTTATGACGCTCGCAGAGCGCGATGCGACTCAGGTGGTGAAGATCGCCTGCGCTTTCGAAGACACGGACATCGCGCGCGCTCTGTATTTTTCGCGTCTTCCCATTCCTTGGGGTGAGGGAACGCACTGGCATCATGTGGGTGTCTATGCCTGGCGACGGTCTGCTCTGGAGCGTTTCGTAAACCTGCCTCCCTCTGCGCTGGAGCGTCGGGAAAGTCTGGAACAGCTTCGGGCGCTGGAAGCCGGTATGACAATCGGGTGTGCGAGGATTGACCAAGCGCCGCAGGGAGTGGATACGCCTGCTGATCTGGAACACGTGAGAGGGCTGGTCTGATGGCGGTCATTGCATTTCAGGGGCGCCCGGGGGCCTATTCCGATCTGGCCTGCCGTCAGGCGCGTCCGGGCTGGACGACACTGCCGTGTCCCACCTTTGCTGATGCCATCGACGCCGTGCATGACGGACGAGCTGAGGAAGCCCTTCTGGCCTGTGAAAATACGCTTGCGGGGCGTGTGCCTGACATCCACTCCCTATTGCCGGATGCGGGTCTTCATATTGTCGGTGAATATTTCCAGCGTGTTGAACACTGTCTGCTGGGCGTTCCAGGCGCGACCCTGGGGGATATTCGGCGAATCCACACGCATCCTGTCGCCATGGGACAGGTCCGTCGCCTGATCAGTGAACTGGGCGTCGAGCCGGTCGTGCAGTTCGATACGGCCGGAGCGGCGGAGATGGTCGCGCAGTGGGGCCGCAGGGAAGAGGCGGCAATCGCTTCCTCCCTTGCTGCGGAACTGAATGATCTTGTGGTTTTGCGGAGCAATGTCGAAGACGCATCGCATAACACCACGCGGTTCTATCGTGTGGCGCGCAAGGCTTGCATTCCTTCCTCCGACCGCACAGATGTGCTTACGACCCTTCTGATGAGGGTCGGAAACTGCCCTGGCGCCCTTTATGCGGCATTGGGTGGCTTCTCCCGGCATGGTATCAACATGACGCGGATCGAAAGTTATATGCTGGACGGCTCGTTCGCGGCGACACAGTTCCTGATGGATGTCGAAGGGCATCCGGAACAGACCGCTCTGGCGGCGGCACTCGCGGAACTGGAGCAGGTCAGTGATGATCTGAGAATTCTGGGTGTTTACCCAAGCAGCCTCTCGCGTCGTCAGGCGTGATGGCAGGACAGGCGGATTCCATGACGGAAAGTGCAACAATGACTGACACGAGCATGTATCAGGGGTCGCTGACGGCTCTGGTCACTCCGATGCATCCTGACGGACGGATCGATTTCGATGTTTCGGCAAAGCTGATCGAGCGCCAGATCGAGGCCGGAACGACAGGGCTTATTCCTGCGGGCACTACGGGCGAAAGCCCGACGCTGTCTCACGAAGAGCACGGCCGTGTCGTCGCGCATTGTGTCGAGACGGCCAACGGTCGCGTGCGGGTCATGGCGGGTGCGGGGTCCAACAGTACATCCGAGGCCGTTCTTATGGCCAAACATGCCCATTCCGTCGGTGCGGACAGCCTGCTTGTGGTGGTGCCATATTACAATAAGCCTTCGCAGGAAGGTCTGTACCGTCACTTCATGACGATTGCAGATGCGACGCCCTTACCGATGTTCCTGTACTGTATTCCCGGACGTTCCGTTGTGGACATTTCCGTAGCGACAATGGCGCGCCTCGGGGAGCATCCGAATATTGTCGGTACGAAAGATGCTACTGCGAATATGGCCCGTCCGACGGCTGTGCGTCGCGCTGTGGACAAACCTTTTAACCAGCTGTCCGGTGACGATCACAGTGTCTTATCATTTTTGGCGGCAGGCGGAGACGGCTGCATTGGTGTAACGTCTAATGTCGTCCCCCATCTGTGTGCCGATATGCACCTGGCGTGGCAGGAAGGGCGGATCGAGGATGCGATTGCCATTCAGGACCACCTGACGCCGCTGCATGACGCCATGTTCATGGAAAGTAACCCGGGTCCGGTCAAATACGCGCTGTCCCGACTGGGTCTGTGTAACGCTACACTGCGTTTGCCGCTGGTGGAGCCTCAGGAGGCAACCTGTCGGGCTATCGACGAGGCTCTGCGTTCCCTCGAGCTGCTGGACTGAGTAGGGGTATGGCAGGAAAAAAAACCAAGAGCGGCATGATTTCTCACGGAATGGCGGCCCAGAACCGTAAAGGTCGGTTCGACTACACCATTCTTGAGACGACTGAGGCGGGAATTGTTCTGAAAGGGCCAGAGGTCAAAAGTCTTCGCCTTGGGCGCGCTACAATCACGGAAGCCTACGCTGCGGAACGGGATGGCGAGATCTGGCTCTTCAATTCCTACATTCCCGAATATCAGGGTGGCGTTCTCTCCCGTTTTGAGCCGCGGGCACCGCGCAAGCTCCTGATGCACCGCAAGCAGATCGCGCATTATCTGGGTGCCGTCAGCCGTGCAGGCGCCAGTCTCGTGCCGCTGGATATTCATTTCAATGAACGGGGAATGGCGAAAGTGACACTGGGTCTGG
Source organism: Gluconobacter kanchanaburiensis NBRC 103587 (assembly GCF_007988905.1). Lineage (GTDB taxonomy): Bacteria > Pseudomonadota > Alphaproteobacteria > Acetobacterales > Acetobacteraceae > Gluconobacter > Gluconobacter kanchanaburiensis. The sequence goes on along the minus strand of NZ_BJVA01000005.1, from coordinate 123,540 downwards.
GGCAGGGTCGCAAAAAAGAAGACAAGCGACACGCAATTGCCGAGCGTGACTGGAAGCGGGACAAAGCCCGTCTGGTCCGGAGCAAGGGTAAAGACTACTAAGATTGAGTCCTTTCCACAGAGCATTTTGGAAAAGCCGGAATTCTCCGGCTTTTTTTATGTCCTGTTTGGAGGCAAGGCATGAAAAAAGCCGCTGAAGCCTGAGCTTGCAGCGGCTTTATCTTTCAGACCGAGGCCTGGATCATTCAGTCAGCGCTGATCTCAGCGGCTTCCGGGCCCTTCTGGCCCTGAACAACCTTGACGTTGATCGTCTGGCCTTCATCAAGCGTCGGCAGACCCGAGCGCTCGAGAGCGGAGGCATGAACAAAAATGTCTTTACCACCGGATTCTGGCGTGATGAATCCGAAGCCCTTCGTGGCGTTGTACCACTTGACCGTGCCGCGCATGTCTTCTGCACGGGACAGGTCCGGAGCCGGACGGCCCGGACGGGCACCGCCGAAACGGGGCTGGTCGCCGAAGGAAGCGCGGGGACGCGGTGCTTCCGCCGTGCTTTCATCGACGGAGAGAACTTCAGCGACCTGACGGCCCTTCGGACCCTGGCCGATGCGGACCACAACGGTCGCGCCCGGGTTCACGTTGCTGACACCAGCATTGGTGAGGGCGTTGGCGTGCAGGAAGATGTCGCCCGAGCCATCGGACAGTTCAACGAAACCGAAACCCTTCTCGGTGTTGAACCACTTCACGCGGGAGCTGATTTCCGGGCCTGAAGCTGCGACGAAGCTGTTGCTGCGACGGGGTGCGCCGTAGCCACCACTGCCACCATTTCCACCACCAAAGCCACCACGGTCGCCATAGGACGGCTGGGACGAGTATGCATCGTCAAATCCGCCGCGGCGAGGTGAGTTGAAGCTGCTGCGGTCGGTTCTGTTGTTTCTCAACGGTCTAATCCCGAGACTGGGGTGTCATGGTAGGGGAAACCCTGCCGTGACGTAATTTCAAAAATTTGGAGAAAAACAATCCCGTTTCTCTCCTGTAGTAATCCCTAGCACGCTTTTTTCCCTCTCTGCCACAGGGAATATGAGGCTGAAACATAACTCGCGCTAATTTTAAGATTGAGGCAGGTGTTCTGGAGACTTTGATTCGGGGGCCGAAAATGACATACACACCTTTCCCAGTATTTGGTCCCAGGCCCTGACGGTTCCTGATCACGCGCGTAACAGAGGTGTCCATGCGAAGCAGACTGACTTTTTCGATTGGAGCCACTGCCGTGCTGGCGCTGTCTTCCTCCGCCATGGCAACGCCGTTGCAGGATCCGTACGGAACCTGGACCATCCAGGGGGAAAATGACGCGATTTCAACCCTTAAGGGAACATCAGATCAGTATTATACTTCTGGTCTGCGCATCAACTGGACGTCTGGGACCGACAATCTTCCACGGCCGATCGCCAAACTGAACCGTATTCTCATGGGCGAAGGTGTCCAGCGCATCAGCATCGGCCTTCAGCAGATCATCGACACACCGCGCGATACGCAGGCCGACAATCCGCCGCAGGGTGATCGCCCCTATGCGGGCCTGCTGCTTGGGACTGTCAATCTCATCAACGATACTGATCTTTCGCGTACGGTCATGGGAATCCAGTTCGGTATGCTTGGTCCGTCGGGGCTGGGGCGGCAGGTCCAGAACGGATTCCATAAGGCCATCAGCGACACGCCAAGCACAGGGTGGGGCCACCAGCTCGCGAACCAGCCGATCTTTCAGGTGCAGGCCGGGCGTATCTGGCGCCTGCCAGTTCTCGATGTTTTCGGCGTTCATGCCGATGTGCTGCCTGCAATTTCAGGTGCCGCTGGCGACTACCGAACTTATGCTGATGTCGCAACGACCTTCCGTATCGGACAGGGCTTGGACAGTGACTTCGGTAACGCGACGATCGGACCGGGCCTTGATGGCACGGATGCTTTCCGGGCGACACGTCCGTTCGCCTGGTACTTCTATGGTGGCGTAGAGGGCCAGGCCGTTGGGTATGACGTGACGCTTCAGGGCAGCACCGTCCGCCCCAACGCCCCGCATGTCGATAAGGTCTGGGATGTAGGCGAGATTCATGCCGGTGTTGCGGTCATGTGGCATGGCGTGCGTCTGTCCTATAGCCAAAATTGGCAGACAGCACAGTTCCAGACTCAGAAAGCGGGCCTTTTCAATTACGGCTCGCTCAAGCTTTCCGTCAAATTCTGATCCGGTCTCTCTGACCGGGAAAGTCTCAGAACAGCCGCTTTCTCTATAAGGGAAGGCGGTTTTTTTTACGTCTGAGCAAGATGCGGAACGTGGCTGTCGCGAACAGGAGCCCCGAGCAGATATCCTTGAACTTCCTCGCATCCATTTGCATCCAGAAGTGCCATCTGGCGTTCGGTTTCCACACCTTTTGCGCAGCAGGTAATGTTTAGTGAGCGTGCGAGAGCAAGAATGGCATACATGACCTCATCCGCCCGTATGTCCTCACCGAGATACTGAACGAAGGCACGATCAAGCTTGATTTGGTCCAGCGGGTAAATCCGCAGCCTTTCCAGAGAAGAATATCCTGCTCCGAAGTCATCGATCGCCAGTCTGACGCCTAGGGCGCGAACACGGGACAGTTCCCGAAAGGCAATGTCTGAAGGGCCGAAAGGCCTGCATTCCGATAGTTCGATCTGAAGCCGCCCAGGCGGGAGCCCTGTTTCGTGAAGGATCGTGTCCACGAGGACCGCAAGCCGTTCGTTAACTAGCCAGACCGGTGAGACGTTCACGCAGACTCGCAACGGCTTTGGCCAGTGAAGGGCTGCTCGGCAGGCGCTACGCAGGCTCCAGGTATCGAGCGCCTCGATCATGCCGGCTTCTTCGGCGTAACGGATAAAGAGGTTGGGCGCGACTTCTCCATGTCCGGGACGGTTCCAGCGCAGAAGTGCTTCATGCGCCACGATCCGTTGGGATGTGGTGTCCACAATGGGCATCCATTTCAGGAAGAGGGCGTTGTCTTCGACAGCCTTGAGAAGATCCTGCTCGAGATTTGACGTGATGGTATAGGCACTCGTCAGTTCGGCGGTCGCGCGCCGTTCATGACCTCCTCCGGTGCGGTTGGCCTCCGTAAGTGCGGCGCGGGCGGAGAGGATCAACTGGTTCGCGTCGTTCGCGTCCTGAGGATAAACGCTCCAGCCGGCTGAAATCGAAAAAGGAACTGCTCCCATGTCCAGCTCAACGGGACTACGGGAAATCCTCAGAATCGCATTCACGAGAGTTCGGGTGGTGATCGCTGTTGTCCCGGGAGGCGTCAGGATCATGAAATGCCCGCCGCCGACGGAACTCAGAAAACAGCCGTCCGGAAGAATGGCTTTGAGGCGCTGGATCAGTTCAGCGAGAATGAGGTCTGCTGTATCCCATCCGTAACGATCGTTGATCAGGGTCAGATGATCCAAATTCAGGCGGATCAGGCTGAAAACCGCCCGTTTTGAAAGCTTACCTGTCGCCTCAATGAACTGATTCAGGACCTGAAGGCTTTCTTCTCGCCCTGGGAGCGCGGGTTTGCTGCCTGGCCGACCGGCCGTCCCTTCGACAAGCTGGTTCGCCACGTCCTGCAACAGGCCGGGAGCTGACGGTGAAAGGATTTTTTGTGAAGGAAACAGAAGCGCCAGATAGTGTCTGGTGGTACTGTCATCCGGTTTTTTCGGAAGACAGACGGCAAGCACAGACAAGTCTTCCGAAATCTGGCACGAAAAACAGACGTTCGCATGACTATGAGTCGCATCAAGAATGACACGGCTCGCAGCGGCTTTCTGCAGGGGGGGGGCGATCGTTCCGAAGGATTGCAGAACGCGGGGCGCTGCGTTGGCCGCGATATCCGTCAGAACCACGGCTGCTGCATCCGTAGCACTCAGAAGCAGACGGAAAAAAACCGATCGGCTGTCTGAAGAAATGCCAGAATAATCATATGACGCCTCTTGTTGAGCGTCTCTGGCAGGACGGCTCATTCCCCGTATGCTCCATGGATATTCAATTGATCACATGACCGATTAAGTGGCGGCATTATATCCAGGCGGGCCTGTGTGTCTAACCGGAAATCAGCAGTCTGTCCGGGTCGCTCCGGTCGAAGATTTCAAGAAGTATTTCCAAAGCCTTTCCGCGTGGTCCTTCGAGACGCGGATTGCGGGCGAGCTCGCGCTCGCTGTCCTGTTGCATGGCGGTCAACAGCAGGCTGAGGCGTGCGCCCTGTGCCAGACGAAAGCCCGGCAGTCCTGACTGACGGCTGCCGGCGAGGTCGCCTCCACCCCGGATCCTGTAATCTTCGTCGGCGATCAGGAACCCATCATTTGTATCGCGCAGAAGGCTGAGTCGCCGGATCGCGGTGGGCGTGGCGGATCTGTCATGCAGCAGCAGGCAGAAAGACTGTTTTGAACCACGTCCGACGCGCCCGCGAAGCTGATGAAGCTGGGCGAGGCCGAAACGCTCGGCCTGTTCGATGACCATGACCGAGGCCGCGGGAATATCTACCCCGACCTCGATAACGGTGGTGGCGACGAGCAGACGCGTTTTTCCAAGCCGGAATGTATCGAGCGCCTCCTGACGAACCGTAATATCCTGCTTGCCGTGAGCGAGACCTACGAGGCCTTCAAAGCGCTGCTCCAGCATTGCCCAACGATCTTCGGCTGCTGCTGCTGCCTGTGTTTCGCTGTTTTCAATAAGCGGGCAGACCCAGAAGACCTGCACGCCGTCACGCAGGGCACGGCTGATGCCGGCGAGAACGCTGTCGAGCGAATCCATGCTGTGAAGTGTTGTGCGGATGGGCTGGCGCCCCGGTGGCTTCGCATCGAGTCGACTGACGCTCATTTCCCCCCATTCCATAAGCTGAAGTGTGCGGGGAATGGGGGTGGCTGTCATGACGAGGATGTCGGTCGCCTCTCCCTTTGCGCTCAGGTTCATCCGCTGGCGAACTCCGAACCGATGCTGTTCGTCGATAACTGCGAGACCAAGATCGTGAAAAGTCACGCCTTCCTGAAACAGCGCATGGGTGCCCACTACAATCTTCGCGCTCCCGTCGGCGATGGAGGAGAGCGCGCTGCGCCGTGCCGCGCCCTTGATGGTGCCACTCAGATAGACGCATTCCGCAGGGCAAAGGCGGGAGAGCGTTTCGAAATGCTGGCGGGCAAGGATTTCGGTCGGCGCCATGAGAGCCGCCTGCGCGCCTGATTCGACGACCTGAAGCATGGCATTCATGGCAACGAATGTTTTTCCCGCGCCGACATCGCCCTGAAGCAGGCGCATCATTGGAGTCGGGCTGGCAAGATCGGCAGCGATTTCCGCGATTGCGAGTGTTTGCGCCGAAGTGGGGCGATGTCCGAAACGCTGAATCATTTCAGCCTGAAGCTTACCTGTTCCGGGAAAGCTGCGGCCTTGTCGTTGCCGGGCTTTCAGGCGGGCAAGTCCGAAGCACATCTGGTCTGCGAGAAGCTCGTCCGCAGCGAGACGAGACAGGGCACGGTTGCGGACAGGCTCCCATGCGACGTCTGACGGAATGATTTCGGGAGACTGCATCAGACGGAGGGCCTGCGTGAAAGACGGCCATTTCCGCTTGGCAACAAGAACCGGATCCAGCCATTCCGGAAGATCGGGCAGAAGGGAAAGGGCGGCGCGCATGGCCTTGCGGACGGTAGACGGAAACAGTCCCGCCGTGAGAGGCCAGACCGGCTCGAGGGACGGAAAGTTATCGCGTTGGCTCCAGCTTACGACATGGTCGGGCTGCGGCATGGTTAGCGTGCCCTGAAACAGACCGGTCTTCCCGGAAATGAGAAGTTCTGCGCCGACGGTCGGGTTGGGCATTGTACGCGTCTGGAAAAAGACCAGATCCAGCTTTCCGCTCTCGTCCTCCGTACGGATGATCGACGGTTGTCCGGGGCGTGCGGCCTTTCGCAGGGAGAAAACACGCACATGGGCTGTCAGGATTTCTCCGGGCGCGAGATTGTATCCTTCTGCGACTGTGCGCAGAATACGTCGGTCAACCACCCGTTCGGGCAGGGTGAACAGCAGATCCAGCACCCGGCGACCGCCTGCGATTTTTTCCAGCAGGCTGGCATGCCGGGGGCCAATGCCTGGCAGGCTCGTCAGCGGCGCGAAGAGCGGTGCCAGAGCGTGTTCTGCGTCGTGCGTCCCAACGGTGTGCGGCGCGGAGTGAGGCAGGGAAGGTGGCGGAAACTGTTCGGACGACATCGTGACAACGGGCGCTTCCCGTGCTCCTCGGGCTGACAGGCGATGGAACGGCAGGTATAGGGCATGAACAGAATGGAACAAAACGAAACCATGATCCGTGAAATGCCTCTGGCCTCTTTCGGACCGACCGTCTGGGGTGTTCCCGATGGCAGTGTCGCCTTTCTGCTTCGTCAGCGTCTGGCCGAACATGCCGGACCTCTGCTGCATGTGGCGCGTGATGATGCGGCTGTGGCTGTGCTCGCGGATATGCTCACGTGGTTGATGCCGGAAGTCGAAGTCCTGCGTTTGCCCGCCTGGGACTGCCTGCCTTACGATCGTGTTTCTCCCAACCCGGTTCTGATCGCTGAACGGGCCGGGACGCTCTGTCGTCTGCTGGAACCCACCAAGGCGCGACGTATTGTTCTGACGACGGTTCATAGTCTGGTGCAGCGTGTGCCGCCGCGTTCGGCATTTCGCGGACAGTCCATCAGCGTGAAGACAGGTGAAAGCCTCGACCAGGCCATGCTGATCGAACTGCTGGTTGCCAATGGCTACACCAGGACCGACACGGTCATGGAGGCGGGTGAGTTCGCGACGCGGGGTGGGATCTTCGATCTGTTCCCGGCGGGTGAAAGCGATCCGATCCGGCTGGACCTGTTTGGAGACGAAGTGGAGAATATCCGCTCGTTCGATGTGGGAACGCAACGCTCCACCGAGACCCTGAAACGCTTCGAACTGCGTCCAGTCTCCGAATTTTCGCTGGGTCCTGACGGCATCAGCCGCTTCCGTACCGGTTGGCGCGATCTTTTCGGTCCTGCGGCAACCTCCGATACGATCTACGAGAACGTCTCGGATGGGCGTCGCTATCCAGGCCTTGAACACTATCTACCGTTGTTCCACGACGGTGACGGGCACCAGATGGAAACACTGCTGGATTATTTGCCCGGCGGCGCCGTCAGTTTCGATCAGCACGCCCCCGAGATCCTGAAGGCCCGGCTGGACATGATCGCCGACCATTATCAGGCCCGGCGCGTTCCGACGCGCGAAGGGGAAATCCCGTACCGTCCGCTGCCGCCGCACCGGCTCTATCTGGATACGCATGGCTGGGAATCGATGCTGGCGAATGTGCCGTCCGTCATTCTCAATGCGTTCGCCATGCCGGATACGGCGCATGGCGTGGATGCGGGCTATCGGCCGGGTCCGCTGTTTGCGCGTGCCAAGGACGGAACGCGGGCAGGGATGTTCGAGGCTTTCGGCCAGCAGGTGAAAACCTGGGCCGAAGCCGGACGGCGCACATACGTCACGGCCTGGAGCCGTGGCTCACGAGAGCGGATTTCGCATCTGCTGGCGGAGCATGGCGTCACGGCGGCGGCGTATGAAGACTGGCCTGAAGCTGCCGGAATGCCGAAAGGCACGACCGGCCTGCTGACGTTGGGGCTGGAACGCGGTTTCGTCTCGGACCGTCTGTGCTTCGTCTCCGAGCAGGATCTGCTGGGTGAGCGGATTTCGCGTCCGCCGCGCCGCCGCAAGCGTGGCGAGCAGTTCATCTCGCAGGTTGGCGAGATTGCGGAAGGCGATCTGGTCGTCCATTCGGATTATGGAATCGGGCGTTATGTCGGGCTGGAGACAGTCGTCGAAGGTCGGGTCGCGCATGATTACCTGTCGATTCTCTATGATGGGGAGCAGCGGCTTCTCCTGCCGGTTGAGAATATCGAACTTCTGAGCCGCTTCGGCTCTGAACAGACCGGGGTTCAGCTCGACAAGCTGGGTGGAACGGCCTGGCAGGCGCGCAAGGCCAAGATGAAGTCCCGCATCCGGGTGATGGCCGGCGAACTGATCAAGACAGCTGCGGCCCGTGCGCTGAGGGACGCGCCGACGCTCGCACCGGCCGAGGGGCTGTGGGATGAGTTCTGCGCGCGCTTCCCGTTTGTGGAGACCGAAGATCAGTCCCGCGCGATTGCGGATGTGCTCGAGGACATGAGCGCCGGGCGGCCGATGGATCGTCTGGTCTGTGGTGATGTTGGTTTCGGCAAGACGGAAGTCGCCCTTCGGGCCGCGTTTGTGGCCGCGCTTTCAGGGATGCAGGTCGCGGTCGTGGTGCCCACGACGCTGCTTGCCCGCCAGCATTTCCGGAGCTTCACAGCACGTTTCGAGGGCTTTCCGGTCAATGTAGTGCAGCTTTCGCGTCTCGTAACACCTAAGGAAGCCACGAAGGTGCGCGAGGGCATGGCGAACGGCACGGTGGATATCGTCGTCGGCACCCATGCATTGCTGGCCAAGACCGTGGCGTTCGAGCGTCTGGGCCTGCTGATCATCGACGAAGAACAGCATTTCGGCGTCTCTCACAAGGAACGCCTCAAAGCGCTGCGCGAAGACGTGCATGTCCTGACGCTCTCCGCCACGCCGCTGCCCAGAACGCTTCAGCTTTCGCTCTCCGGCGTGCGGGAAATGAGCCTGATCGCGACCCCGCCGACGGACCGTCTGGCGGTGCGGACGTTCATCACGCCGTTCGACAGCGTCATGATTCGTGAGGCGATCCAGCGTGAACGCTTCCGTGGTGGACAAGTCTTCTGTGTCGTGCCGCGTCTGGCGGATATGGACAGGATGGCCGAACGTCTGGCTGAAATCGTACCGGACGCCAAAACCGTACAGGCGCATGGTCGCCTGACGCCGACCGAACTCGAACGGGTCATGACGGAGTTCGCGGACGGAAAATACGACATCCTGCTCTCCACCAATATCGTGGAAAGCGGACTGGATATGCCCAGCGTGAATACGATCATCATCCACCGTGCGGACATGTTCGGTCTGGGGCAGCTCTATCAGCTTCGCGGGCGTGTGGGGCGTGGCAAGCAGCGCGGTTATGCGTATCTGACCTGGCCGCAGACGCGCCCGCTCTCGGCATCGTCGGAAAAGCGGCTTGAGATCATGCAGACGCTGGATTCGCTTGGTGCCGGGTTCACGCTGGCGTCCCATGATCTGGATCTGCGAGGTGCGGGCAACCTGCTGGGAGATGAGCAGTCCGGGCATATCAAGGAAGTGGGGATCGAACTCTATCAGCAGATGCTGGAAGACGCTGTGGTTGATCTGCGTCGTGAACGCGGCAAACGTCAGGATGACGACGACAGTTGGACACCGACCATCATTCTGGGCCTGCCTGTGCTGATCCCCGAAGCCTATGTGCCGGATCTGCCGGTGCGTCTGGGACTTTACCGGCGGATTGCCTCGCTGACGAACGAAGCCGAGGTCGAGGCGATGCGTGCGGAGCTTGTAGACCGTTTCGGATTGCTTCCGCCGGAAGTGGGCAATCTGCTTGATGTGGTTCTGATCAAGCGTCTGTGCCGTGAAGCAGGAGTGGAGCGTCTGGAGACCGGTCCGAAAGGCATGGTGATCCAGTTCCGTCGGAACCGTTTCGGCAATCCGGCGGCCCTGATCGACTGGGCGACGCGGAAAAAGGAGTCGGGCGTCAAGATCCGTCCCGATCATAAGCTTGCGGTCATCCGCGAGATGACGAATGCGACCCGTATTGGCTATGCCAAGAAGGTCACGACCGTCCTGTGCAAGATGATCCGCAAGCTTGAAACTGAAAAATCAGGGGACTGAGAACGGCAGCGGGATCCGGTTGACGGTGACGACACCACCGCTCAGCCCGATGTCCCACAGGGTTGCGTCTCCGCTCTGACGGCCCATCAGGCGAGCGATCGTGAGCGCGGCCACAACCTTTTTAGGAGCCGTGTCACGAATTTCGCCGATTAGCGTTTCGACATTCGTGACGCTGACATGCAGGTCCGCCGCTGACGTGGAGGCTGTTGCGCCGGGCTCGATGGTGCCTTTGCCGTCGATGGCGCTGCTGCCCGAGACGGCATGTAAGGCGTTTATCGTGATCTGTTGACGCGCGGTGTCGAGCCCCTGAACCGTCAGATCCGCCGAAAGTTGCGTGGGCATGAGAGGCTGTTTGGTGTCGTGGATGCCCATCCCTTCGACCTTGAGCCGCAGATCTGGTGTCGTTTGAACCGCCTGGATGGAGGCCTTGTGGATCGTCATGCCATGTCCCGGACGGTTCAGACTGACGTTCGACCATGTAGCCTGAGGGGTTCCGGGACGGATGTCGTCGCTTTTAATGCCAAGGCTCTGCCCCTGACAGGCCCCGCTGATACCGCCGCGAAATGCACTTAGAGCAGCATAGGCTGCCACGGCGTTGAAACGCTCCAGCGTCGCCGTCTCCACATGACCGGACGGGTCCGCAACAGTGATTCCCTTGATGTCCAGTGTGATGTCGGTGCCGGTCAGTGTGGCGTGTAGTGAGGTCGCCGTCAGCGCATGCGGGCTCTGCCGCGTTCCGCCAAGCTCATAGCTGAAGCAGGACGCCGGAACGCCAGGCAGGGTAGACGCGCAGGCAACGCCCGGTGTCAGTAGAATAGCCGTTAGTGCAAACAGCTTGAAAGGATTGGTCATGCAGGCATTCCGGGGTCAAAAGGGGAGAACGGGAGGTATTAAGACTATATTAGGGAATGCGGAGATAAAGTGACGGACCCACTCCTTTTTCGGAGAAATGCGCGTGTCGTCGTCAATTTCCGCTATGCCCGCAATTCCGCAGTACCTCTCCATCATCAAGAATGAGGATTCTTCAGCGAACAAGTGGGAAAAAACAAGCATTTCCACCCAGCAGGCCGTAACAGCGTTCAAACAGGATGCCGCTTCGATCAAGACGCCGGAACAGCTCCTGAAGAACTATAAGGCTCTCAAGGTGGTGCTCGGGGCTTACGGGATGTCGTCGGCCATCGGTGAGACGGCCGTTATTCAGAAGCTGATGACCCAGAACCCTGCGTCCTCGACCTCACTGGCGCAGACCAGTGGGAACTCGTCATGGAAAGCTTTTGCAAAAGCCTTTTCGGACTGGTCGACGTCGCCGCTTGCCTCTGCCGACACAGTCAACAGCATTACCCAGAGCTATCTGACGAACAGCTATGAAGGCAGTCTTCAGAAGGATACGCCAGGGCTGGGAGATGCCTTGTATTTTACGCGAACGGCAACAACAGACATGACGCTTGCAAACGTGATGTCCGATCCAAAGCTCCTCAAAGTAGCGGAAGTGGTGTCGGGATTTGATACGACTCAGTTTGGAGCGCTGGATTACGACCAGCAGGTCCGTCTTCTCGGATCAAAGCTGGATCTGTCCAAACTCAGCACCACCAAGGGCATCCAGCAGTTTGCCCAGCAATACCTGGCCATGCTTCAGATCCACCCTACGGCGACCACGACACCGGCAAGCATGTTGACCCTTTACGGGGGCGACGGCTCAACAACAGGTATCCTGTCTCTGTTCACGGGAGATTCGGGCAGTAGCAGCGGCTCGACCTTGTATTCAGCTCTGTTCTGATATCGTCGCAGGCGTGACATTCCGGAAGCGCCCCTGTATCGCAGGCACCTGATGGATTTCAGGTGAGGGGATGACTCATGGCCGGACTGGACCCTGCGAACTGGCGTGACATACGCGAGATCGGACATCGCATGCTGGATGAGGTTTTCGACCGCATGGAGCATGTCGGCGAGGGACCGGTCTGGAGGCCCATGCCGTCCGCGGCGCGGCAGGCTCTTAAAGAAGGGCTTCCCGAAAATGGTCATTCACTTGATGATCTGTATGAACGCTATCGTGACCTCGTTGTGCCTTACGGGGTGGGCAATACCCATCCTGGCTTCATGGGCTGGGTCCATGGTGCTGGTACGCCCGTGGGGATGCTGGCCGAAATGCTGGCTGCAGGCCTGAACGCCAATTGTGGTGGCCGTGATCATGCGCCGATCGAAGTCGAGCGGGAGGTGATCCGCTGGGCTCTGCAGATGACGGGTATGCCGCAGAGCGGGTCCGGCTGTCTGGTGACCGGTTCGTCAATGGCCAATTTCATTGGGGTGATTGCTGCAAGCCGGGCGCAGGATCTGGCCATCCGGCAGGACGGTCTCGGCAATCGTGGGCTGGTTGGTTATGCCGCCACGACTGCCCATGGCTGTCTTCCGAGGGCGTTCGATCTGGCGGGCCTGGGGAGCAGTGCTCTGCGCCGTGTGCCTGTAATGTCCGATCACCGAATGGATGTGACGGCGCTCGCGACGATGATCGAGGCAGATCGCAAAGCGGGTCTGGTCCCGTTCATGGTAGCAGGGACGGCTGGAACAGTTGATTGCGGAGCAATCGACGATCTGGCGGCGATCGGAGCCGTTGCTCGCGCAGCAGGGCTCTGGCTCCATGTCGATGCTGCGTTCGGTGCCCTGGCCTGTCTGTCGGAGCGGTTCAGGCCTCGGCTTGACGGCATCGAAAACGCGGACAGTCTCGCGTTCGATTTTCATAAATGGGCGCAGGTTCCCTACGACGCTGGATGTGTGCTGGTGCGGGACAGCGCAAAACATGCGGCGGCCTTCGCGCAGTCTCTTGATTATCTGGTACGGGAAGACCGTGGCCTCGCGGCAGGTGCGCCTTGGTTCTGTGATTTCGGACCGGATCTGTCACGCGGTTTCAGGGCGCTCAAGGTCTGGATGACACTTGGTCATTATGGCGCCAGACGGATGGGAGAGATGGTGGATGCCTGCTGCGACGTGGCGGGTGACCTGGCCCGGCGTATCGAGAAAACGGACGGACTTGTCTTGCTGGCGCCCGTAACGCTCAATATCGTCTGCTTCGGAATAGAGGGGCTTGAAGACAGGGAAGTCTCGGAACTGGTGCAGGATCTGCACGAAAGCGGGATCGCCGCCCCTTCCACGACGCGTATCAACGGACGGCTGGCGGTGCGGGCAGCGATTGTCAATCACCGGACCACAACCGTCCACACCAACCGGATGCTGGATGCGCTTATCGCCTTGCGGGACGACCGGTTGCAGGCGCAAACAGCGCGCTGAGCTGCGCCATCATGGTGCCGCCGAGGTCTTCGGCTGAGGTAATCGTGACACTGTTTCGATAGTAACGCGTCACATCATGACCAATGCCGATGGCCAGCAGTTCCGTACCCCGATCTGCTTCGATCCGTGCAATGACCTGGCGAAGATGATCTTCCAGATAATTGTGCGGATTGGCGGAGAATGTGCTGTCGTCCACCGGAGCTCCATCTGAAATCACCATTAGGATATGACGGTGTTCGGCCCGTCGACGCAGACGTTTCCAGGCCCAGAGCAAGGCTTCGCCGTCGATGTTTTCCTTGAGAAGCCCATCGCGTAGCATCAGACCAAGATTGCGCCGGGCGCGCCGTAGGGGCGTATCGGCATCCTTGTAAATGATATGGCGAAGATCGTTCAGGCGGCCGGGCTCGGAAGGGCGGTCTGCCTTGAGCCAGCGCTCGCGACTTTGGCCGCCTTTCCATTGCCGTGTCGTAAAACCGAGCACTTCGACCTTTACACCGCAACGCTCGAGCGTACGGGCAAGGATGTCCCCGCAGATGGCCGCCGTAGCAATCGGACGGCCACGCATCGACCCGGAATTATCGATCAGAAGGGTAACCACCGTATCGCGGAATTCCGTCTCGCATTCATGCTTGCACGAAAGCGGAAGGGTCGGGTTGGTCACCACACGCGACAGACGACCTGCGTCGAGAATCCCTTCTTCCTGCTCGAACTCCCAGCGGCGCTGCTGCTGCGCCATGAGACGGCGTTGCAACCGGTGCGCCAGTCGCGACACCAGGCCATGAAGCTGGGACATCTGCTGATCCAGCTTCTGGCGTAACCTTTCAAGCTCATCCGCGTCGCACAGATCCGACGCATTCACTTCTTCATCGAAATCGGTTGTATAGGTCCGGTATGTGCTGGGGGTCTCAGACGGTCCTGTTTCCGCCTGCTGGTCGGAGGGGCCCGCAGCTTCTTCCGTACCGTCTTCCGACATTTCCGCGGCGTCGGTCGCTTCGCTGTCTCCGGAAAGGCCTGTTTCGCCACTTTCCGGCTGATAGCCATCTTCCTCTTCGGTAGCAGCGGGAGCCTGCTGGTCCTGACCTTCGGTTTCGGGAGCCTCGCTGTCGGTCGTTTCCTCCTCGTCGGAAGGTAGATCGGACGGGGCCGTCTGTTCGTCCTCTTCATCCGGGACGATTGTGAGTTCACAGGCGCCGAGGAAACGTGTCGTGGCGCGGGCAAAAGCTGTCTGATCGCTCTGGGTTCGTGCCATGTCAGCGAGTGCTGCCCTGGCAGAAGGAGTCAGGGACGCGCGCCATTCATCAAGTGCCGTACCGGCCTGCACGGGCATGGGATGGCCGCTCATGGCTTCGCGTGCGAGAAGATCGAGCGCAACAGGAGCGGGCATGTCCTCGCGCGTTTTCATCCTGTTGCAGCCGAGTTCGGCACATTGTTGGGCAACACGCTGTTCCAGATTGGCGCGTACGCCCGCCATGTGGCGCGAGCCATAGACTTCGCACCGGGCCTGCTCCAGGGCATCAAAGGCCTGCCGGGCGAGAGGCTCGGCAGGGGTGTTGGTTGTTCTGTCAGTGTGATACCGCATTTTCAGCGCGGCGGCATCGGCCGCTCCTCTGATCTTGCGGATTTCCCAGTCATGCATGTGGCGAGACAGGTAGGGCAGTTCTACATTGCCGACCTGTGCCGCATCCTTGCGGCCTCCGTTCACGGCGCCCTGAAAGTCCACGCCCTGTTCCGGTGCACCGCCCATGGCCCGCAATGTGGCGACGGTAGCCTGACGGAAACGTTCCTGCCGCTGCTCGTCGCCGGGAGAAGTCTTTGGAGTGGACAAGGGATCAGGCCAGCGGCGAGGCGTTAAAGCAGCGCTGATAGTATTCCGCCACAATTCCGCGCTCGGCCTCATCGCATTTGTTGAGGAAGGTCAGGCGGAAGGAAAACGCCACATCATCGAAGATACGGTTGTTTTCGGCCCAGGCGATAACCGCGCGGGGGGACATAACGGTCGAAATGTCTCCAGCCATGAACCCGGCGCGCGTCAGGTTCGCCAGTGCGACCATGCGTTCCACAAGCGTCGTGGCTTCAGCATCATCCGCGGGAACTTTCAGCTTAGATGTGACGATGCGCACCTCCTGTTCAAGCGGGAGATAGTTCAAAGTGGCGACGATGTTCCAGCGATCCATCTGTCCCTGATTGATCTGCTGGGTGCCATGATAAAGGCCCGTCGTGTCGCCCAGTCCAACCGTATTGGCAGTAGCAAACAGGCGGAAGGCGGGATTGGGACGAATGACGCGGTTCTGGTCAAGAAGCGTCAGATGTCCTTCGGCTTCAAGAACGCGCTGGATGACGAACATCACGTCCGGACGCCCTGCGTCATATTCGTCGAAAATCAGGGCGCAGGGGTGCTGGAGGCACCAGGGCAGCAGACCTTCGCGAAATTCCGTAACCTGCTTGCCATCCTTGAGCACGATCGCATCTTTGCCGATCAGGTCGATCCGCGAAACGTGGCTGTCCAGATTGATGCGAACGCAGGGCCAGTTCAGGCGTGCGGCGATCTGCTCGATATGGGACGACTTGCCGGTGCCATGAAAGCCCTGAACCATGACGCGCCGGTTGAAGGCAAATCCTGCCAGAATGGCGCGTGTGGTGTCCTCGTCGAATTTATAGGACGGGTCGATGTCGGGAACATGCTCGGTGCGCACCGAATAGGCCGGAACCTGCATGTCTGTGTGGATGCCGAAGACTTCAGCCGAAGAAACCCTGAGATCGGGAGCGCCGAGAGCGCTGGTGGGGACCGAGGCATTCTCGGCAGTTGTCACGGCTTCCGGGGTATCGATCGTCGCGAAATCGCTCATGGGGCTATCGGGCTTTCTTTGGCTCTTCGGTGCAGGATAACGATGGGGAAGATGGGCCTTTGAGCCCGTCTGTTCCAGTCTAAAAATTCAGGAAACGAAATCGTCCTGCCGACTGAAATGGACTTTCAGGGCTGTATAGGCGGAACCGATCGCCTTAAAGCGCTCCTCGGATTTTTCGTCGCCGATATTGGCGTCGGGATGATGCTGGCGTGCAAGCGTGCGATAGCGGCTTTTCACATCGTCGAACGAGACCGGCCAGGTCAGGTCCAATGTTGCGAGAGGTTGTCTCAGTGCATCCGGAACGCCTGTGGGGGCGGTGGAAGCGCGTTGCCGGGCGGCTTCGCGTGCGCGATCGGCACGGTTCTGGCGTGTGGCTCCGAGGATATCGAGCGGATCGAGAATGTCCTCTTCGTTGAATTCCGCCTTGTTGGCGGTTCCCGTTCCAAGCTTCCATGAAGGACGCTGCCATGACACGTCCGCTCGCAGATGGGCTTCGATCTGGCCGGGAGTCATGCCGCGATAGAAGTCCCAGCGGGAATTATATTCGCGCACATGATCGAGACAGAACCAGAAATAGGAACGCAGGGCGTCACGTCCGCGCGGAGCCCGATAGCCGGCGGGTTCTGTGCAGCCCGGATGGTCGCAGACCTGTTCCGGCGCGTCAGGATCGGGATCGAAGGCCCGGTGTCTGGTAGATTTGCGCTGCATGGTGTCTGATATGGGCAATCACAGCAGCCCGATGCAAGCGGGCATTCCTCAAGCCGGACGATTTTACCATGCCTGAGACGACATCAAACGCCTCCATCCGCTCTTCCAGCCGGCGGGAGCGGATCGCGGAAATCCTGCAACGCGAACTGTCTCCCACCCATCTTGAAATCCAGGATGACAGCGCGCGCCATGCCCATCATGCGGGCGCCAGGGCATTGGGCGGGGCCGAAGAAACCCATTTCAACATCGCCATCACGAGCGCCCGGTTTGACGGACTGAACCGGATTGCTCGCCACCGACTGGTGAACGATCTGTTGGCGGAGGAATTCCATTCCGGTCTGCATGCCCTGTCGCTGGTGTTGGACGGGGTGAATACGGGAGGAAAACAATCATGAAGCGTACCCTCGCTCTTCTGCTTTTCCTGTCGGGTTGTGCCACAAGCGGCTACGGGCATCTTCCGGCTGCGGATCAGAGCGATGTCCATCGCATTGAAGCCTATCTGAATGGCATCCACGGCCTGCAGGCTGAATTTGCTCAGCAGGGTCCCGATTCCGATCAGAGCGAAGGACAGTTTTCCTATGTCCCCGGTCATTTGAGGCTTGATTACGTCACGCCCCACTCCATGGAGCTTGTTGCCGGAGAGGGACGCCTTGTGCTGGCAGACCGTTCCAGTGGCGCGGTGACCCATTTGTCCCTGCGGCATAATCCGCTTGGCCTTTTGTTGAGACATCCGATCCATTTTGACGGAGAAATTCAGGTCACGGATGTGCGCCATGGTGATGGATCGCTCCAGATTTCCGTGGCGCAGGCCGACAATCCGTCCCAGGGCTTGCTGACAATCCAGTTTTCTGACGTGAACGGCCAGCTTTCCTTGATCGGATTACAGGGTGTGGATGCGCGGCAGCATCACTTCGGAGTTGTACTCTCAGACGTGCATCAGGGCGTGACGATCGCTCCCGCGGCTTTCACACCGCCTGCGGGATAGTGCCGAATCGCTCAGGCCACGACAGGGCCAGGGCGTCGTCCAGATCCTTCATCGTCAGGCTGCTGTCGAAACGCTGAAGGCTGGTGACGCCAAATTCGCGAATTCCGCACGGAACGATTCCATCGAAATCGTTCAGGTCAGGGCTGACGTTAAGTGACACGCCATGCCAGCTGACCCAGCGGCTGACACGAATGCCCAGTGCGCCGATCTTGGCCTCAAGTCCGCTCAGGGGGTCGATCGTCCAGACACCGATCCGTCCTTCTCGTGTGAAGGCTGTGACGCCAAGTCGGGCTAGAGAATCGATCATCCAGCCTTCCAGGCCGGCCACGAACGACCGGACGTCGCGGGGAGGGACCGTTCCGTTCTGGCGCGTCAGATCCAGCATGACATAACCAAGGCGCTGGCCAGGGCCATGATAGGTCCATTGTCCACCGCGTCCGGCCGCATAGGTCGGATAGTCATGCGGATTGTAAAGATCGGCATCCTTCGCGGATGTCCCCGCTGTAAAGACGGGCGGATGCTCGACGAGCCACACCATCGGGGCCGTGCCCCTCTGATGGATGTCGCGGGCACGCTGCTCCATGAAGGCCAGTGCCTCGGGGTAGGACGTCAGTCCGTTCGAAGACTTCCAGAAAATTTCTTCACAAATCTCATTCCGGGTCATTGCCCTGGTTTCCAGCATCGGCTATAGCCCCTCCCACACCAGACGGTCATGCACGAAGCAGGGTCGTTTGTCACGGGGCGGCCGTGGCGGAATGGTAGACGCGCAAGCTTGAGGTGCTTGTGGGGGAAACCCCGTGGAAGTTCGAGTCTTCTCGGCCGCACCACTGACACTCCAAAGTCAGTGTATCTCGTTAAATATCACAGAAAAAAAGAATAAAACCCCAGCGGGGAAAAAGACGTTTCGCTTTGGTCTTCCTGTCTGTGCCATGTTGTTGCCAGACTATTGAGACAGAGTTATTCCTCTTGCGTCCTTGAGAGCGTCTGGACTTCTGGTTCGGCGGTCGGGCGTTATTTCGGCTGATGTGTGAGGTTCTGTGATCAAGCCACTGAAAAAAGCTGTCCTTCCTGTTGCCGGTCTGGGAACGCGCTTCCTGCCCGCGACCAAGGCCATGCCGAAGGAAATGCTTCCTGTCGTTGATAAGCCGCTGATCCAGTACGCGATCGATGAGGCCCGCGAAGCCGGCATCGAAGAATTTTGCCTCGTCACCGGACGCGGCAAGGACAGCCTGATCGACTATTTCGATATCGCGTACGAGCTCGAGGCGACGCTGCGGGAACGTGGCAAGAAAAGTGCTCTCGAAGCGCTGGCTCCCAGTGGGGTGCAGGCTGGTTCGCTCGTGGCAGTGCGTCAGCAGGAGCCGCTCGGACTGGGTCATGCGATCTGGTGTGCCCGTTCCTTCATCGGCGATGACCCGTTTGCCATCCTGCTGCCAGACGATATCGTCAAGGGCCGTAGCTGCATCGGTCAGCTCGTCGAGGCCTATAACCAGACGGGTGGCAATGTCGTGGCGGTCACGGAAGTTCCGCGCGAACATACCAACCGTTATGGTATCCTCGACGTCGGCAGCGACGACGGAAAGCTTGTCGAAGTCAAAGGGCTGGTCGAAAAGCCCGCTCCCGAGGATGCACCGTCCAACCTCTCCATCATCGGTCGCTATGTTCTGACGGCAGACGTCATGAAATATCTGGCGAAGCTGGAACGTGGTGCAGGCAACGAAGTGCAGTTGACGGACGCCATGGCCAAGACCATTGGCGAAGTGCCGTTCCATGGCCTGCGGTATGAAGGTACGCGCTTCGATTGCGGCGACAAGGCAGGCTTCCTCGAAGCCCAGATCGCTTTCTCCATCGATCGCGAAGACCTTGGTGCGTCAGTGAAGGCGTTTCTCAAGAAATACAAGCAGTATGTGGATGCGGCCTGATGCCATTTCGGCATGATTTTGATCCAACGAGTTTGCGGGAATATGATATCCGCGGGATCGTTGGAAAGACGCTCCATCCCGCTGACGCTTTCGCCATTGGTCGTACGTTTGCGAGCATGGTGATCCGCGCCGGCGGAAAGCGGGTCGTGGTCGGATATGACGGCCGCCTGTCGTCTCCCGCTCTGGAAGAGGCGCTTGTTCGTGGCGCCGTCGAATCCGGGGCGGAGGTGACGCGGATTGGGTGCGGTCCAACCCCGATGCTCTATTTCGCCTCCGTCGCTGATGGCGCCGATGGTGCCATTATGGTCACCGGCAGCCATAATCCGCCCGATTATAATGGCTTCAAGATGATGATGGCGGGCAAGCCGTTTTACGGAGATCAGATCCGTGAGCTCGGCCGTCTGTCCGCATCGGGAGATGTTCAGCCCGCGACGGAAGGAAGCGCTGTCAGAAGCGATATTTCCAGCCGGTATATTGATCGTCTTCTTGAGGATTATGACGGTGTCAGGCCGCTTCGTGTGGTCTGGGACAACGGTAACTCTGCTGCCGGTGACGTGCTGGCTCGTCTGGTTGAGCGCCTGCCCGGAGAGCACACGGTTCTCTTTGGTGAGATTGACGGACATTTCCCCAATCACCACCCTGATCCGACTGTGGAAAAAAATCTGCAGGATCTGATCCGGGCCGTTGAGGAAAAAAAGGCCGATCTCGGAATTGCTTTTGACGGTGATGCCGACCGTATCGGTCTGGTCGACAATCGGGGGCAGATTTTCTGGGGAGACCAGATGCTGGTCCTGCTTGCACAGGATGTTCTGAAGCGTCACCCTGGCGCCACAATCATCGCGGACGTGAAAGCGAGCCAGATCCTCTTCGATGAAGTCGCGAAGGCGGGCGGCCAACCACTTATGTGGAAAACAGGCCATTCGCTTATCAAGACCAAAATGGCCGAAACGGGTTCTCCGCTGGCTGGCGAAATGTCGGGTCATATCTTCTTTGCGGATAAATGGTACGGCTTTGATGACGCGCTTTACGCGGCCATCCGCGTTCTGGGTATCGTCTCGCGCCTGCCTGGCCCGCTCTCGGATTTTCGAGATAACCTGCCCATCACGGTCACGACGCCCGAACTGCGTTTCAACTGTGATGACACCCGCAAGTTCGAAGTGATCCGCGAGGTAGCCGCCCGTCTGAAGTCTGAAGGCGCGGATGTATCGGAGATCGACGGGGTCCGGGTTAACACCGCCGATGGTTGGTGGCTGCTGCGTGCGTCCAATACGCAGGCCGTGCTCGTTGCCCGCGCCGAGGCGCGCGATGAAGCCGGGCTGGATCGTCTGAAAGACGCACTTGCATCCCAGCTTGAAGCATCCGGGCTGAAGGCTCCGGATTTTTCAGGTGAAAATGCGGGTCACTGAAACAGACGCTGCTCCGGTCCGCTGGCGGAAACGCCAGTGACCGGAGCATTTCAGTCCTTCCTTGAGCCGGGACAGATTGTCGTCCATCCCGATCATCCGGAATGGGGCTGGGGACAGGTCCAGTCTGCCGTGGGAGAGCGCGTTACCGTGAACTTCCAGCATCAGGGTAAAGTCCTGATTGATGCGTCTCAGGTCTCTCTCTCACCGGTTCAGAAGCCCCGGTGAGTCTGTTTTGGGGACGAGGTGTACGTGCCGCTCTCGACCTGCTTCTTCCACCAACCTGTGCTGCCTGTGGCACGGAGGTCATGACGGAAGGGGCATTCTGTCCAGACTGTTTTCAGACTGCACAGCGTATCGTCTCGCCCAGTTGTCACCGGTGCGGCGTTCCTTTGGAAAACGAGGGGCTTGGTGGTTCGGAAAGCTGCTGTGCAGCCTGTCAGGTGCATCCTCCTGCCTGGCGTTCGGCGCGGGCAGCTTTCGTCTATGACGCTTGGTCAAGGCGGCTGATTCTGCCCCTGAAATATTCCGATCATACCGAAAACGCTGCGGTTCTGGCACATCATATGGCCGCTGCTGCTCCCGATCTTCTGATGCATGCGACGGTCGTGGTTCCGGTTCCTCTCTATCGGACACGTCTGTGGAAGCGTCGCTATAATCAGGCAGCGCTCATGGCGCAGCATGTCGGTGCGCGTGCCAAAGTGCCGTGCATGCTGGATGCCTTGCAGCGTGTACGGGCGACGCGGGCGTTGGCCCGTCTTTCCGCAGCGGAGCGCGAACAGGAAATGGAACGGGCAGTCCGGGTCAGGGACAGGTGCTGCCACCATATCGAAGGACAGGCCGTTCTCCTGATTGATGATGTGCTAACAACGGGTTCCACTGCGGCTGCCTGCGCAAATGCCTTGATGCGGGCAGGGGCGAGAAGTGTGGATATTTTGGTTGCAGCGCGGACCGGGAGAGTGGATGAACAGAACCCGCGCTTTATCCAGGAATGAGGACCCTATGTCGAAGATCGAGATTTTTACCCAGCCTGGATGTCCGTATTGTGTGCATGCTGTCGGTCTGCTCCGGTCCAAGGGAGTGGAGTTTCAGGAAATCAATGCCCCTCACGGATCCGCTGAACGCGAAGAGTCCATTCGTCGCTCTGGTCGTCGGACGGTGCCTCAGACATTTGTCGATGGAACCTGTCTTGGCGGATGCGATGATCTGATGGCGCTTGATCGTGCAGGGCGCCTGGATGCCCTGCTGGGCAAGGCCTGAATGCGGGGAGCTGGTCTTTTCGGTGCTGTCCTGCTGATGGCTGCCTCGATAGGGGCTTCATTGACAGGGGCGCATGCGCAGGCTTCCCAGCTTCCGTCCGATATCCCTGAGGAAGGATTGTGGCTGTCGGAAGGGCATGACGGTCTGTTTTCCATCAGGCCGTGTGGTAATGCGCTCTGCGGACAGCTCGTCGGTATGGCGTATGACGGAGAGGTGCCGAAAGACGTCTGGGGACGTTCGCAGTGCGGGATCCGCATGCTTACGGATTTTGTGCCAATCGAGGATCGCAAATGGCAAGGCCATATCCTTGATCCCCGGACCGGACGCATCTATCAGGCGCGGATCTGGGTTTCCGGAGCCAACATCCTGAAACTTCGCGGATTCGTCCTGGGAATGCCTCTTCTGGGTGAAACCCAGACCTGGAGCCGCTATAATGGCGGATCCGTAGGGCCGCAATGCAAGTTGCCCAAGGACGCCCACTGAGGTCGCTACCAGGAAATTGATGTCGGGGCGGGCTGTGCGCCGCGCCTGCAGTAAATATTGTTCTGCCACACTGAAAGGAACGCAGAGCCACCATGTCCCATCCCGTTTCCCGACGCAGTTTTGCGACCGGACTGGTAGCAGGCGTTGCCGCGGCTGGTACCGGCATCGCCGGGGCCGCTGATCCCGAAAAGACGCTGCCGACACCGCCGCCTCCGCCGAAGCCGGTTTCCAAAACGATCTGCTTCGTTGGCGGATATACGAAGCACGGGCCACCAGGTGGTGGTACGGGTAATGGACAGGGCATCTCAGTTTTCGAGATGGATCGGGATACCGGCGCGCTTACGCCGATCACGACCTTTACCGACATCGCCAGTCCTTCTTTCCTCGCTATTTCGAAAGACCAGCGCTTCCTGTATGCGCTGAGCGAAATTGACGATTACAACAAGGAAGGCGACGGTTCCGTCACAGCTTTTGCGATTGATCCGAAAACCGGATCCCTTCGCAAACTCAATGTTGTCAGTTCGAAAGGCGCCGTGCCGGCCCATTTGAGCATTCATCACTCAGGCCGCTATGTGCTGGTTGCCAATTACGTTGGCGGGTGTGTCGCCGTTCTGCCAATTCGTTCGGACGGCTCGCTCGGTGAAGCTTCAGACGTCGTGCACAATACCGGTCCGCGCCAGCCTGAGCGTGCCTCAGACAACCCGCAAGGAAATTTCGCAGTCTCCGATCATTCGAGCTCACACCCGCACATGATCCATTCTGACCCAAGTGGAAAGTTTGTTCTTGCGGATGATGCCGGGCTGGACCGGGTTTATGTCTGGACCCTGAATCTCGACACCGGCAAGCTGATCCCGGCAAAGACACCGTATTACGATATGGAGCCCGGTTCGGCGCCCCGTCATTTCCAGTTCAATCATTCCGGACGCATTCTCTACAACCTGTGCGAACAGGATTCGAAAGTGGTCGTTTCCAATTTCGATCCGGCAACAGGTGCGATCAGCAATATTCAGACCGTCAGCACCGTTACATCGCATTTCCGTGGGTCGACGCTGGCGGCGGAAATCCTGATCTCGGCGAGCGGAAAATTTGTTTATGTTTCCAACCGTCTTGGCGATTCTCTAGCTGTTTTCGCGATTGGAACCGATGGGACCCTGACCCTTCAGGATGAAGTCTGGATGCATGCCGATTATGGACGTGCCCTCATGTTCGATCCGTCCGGGTCTTTCCTGTTCTGCGCAAACCAGCGTTCCGACGCCGTTACGTCCTTCAGGGTCGACAAGAAAACCGGGGAAATCGCGTTTACGAACCAGTTTACGCCGGTTGGTAGCCCCACCACCTTTGCGTTCATGAATACGCAGGTCTGAACCGGCCTGTTTTGTAAAAAGGGTGCGTTCCGGCAGAGAGGAACGCCCCTTTTTCATTCAGCCCTGTGTTTAGTCGCGGCGGAAGATCGCGATGTAGTTGATGCCGGTATCGCGCGTTTCACGCCATTCGAACGGCACATAGCTCATTCCCGCGATATCAAGCATCCGCAGTCCCGCCTGACGGGCCATGGCGGCAAGTTCGTCCGGCTTGATGAATTTCTTCCAGTCATGCGTGCCGACGGGCAACATCCTCAGAAGATATTCGGCGCCCAGCTTCGCTACGGCGAAGGAGCGCGGGGTCCGGTTCAGCGTCGAGACCGCGACCAATCCGCCCGGCTTTGTCAGCGTGGCCAACATGTTTAGAAAATCCTGCGGATCGTTGACGTGTTCGATGACTTCGAGCGCGTTGACGACATCGAACTGTGCGCCTTCCGCCACAAGATCTTCCGCGCTGCCATTACGATAGGACAAGGCGGCGGCCGCAGGCGGAAGGGGATGCTTGGACAGGTGGGCTTCGGCCGCGCGAATGCCGGCGGCGCTCGCATCGATCCCGAGGGTCACAAAGCCGAGCTTGGTGTAGGCTTCGCTGGCCAGGCCCGCGCCGCAGCCAATATCGAGCAGCGTCAAGGGCCTGTCTGTTGACTGGCGCAGGGGGGTGACATGGCGGCTGACCCATTCAGTGCGGAGCGGGTTCATGGCGTGAAGGGGGGCCATGGGGCCGCGCGGATTCCACCAATCTTCTGCAAGGGCGCTGAAATGGGCGATTTCGGCCTCGGAAACCGACGAGCGTCGCGAATCCTGCGTTCTGGAGGTATCTGTGGGCATCGGAAGTGTCCTTCTGTGTGCCTGTGTGCCGCGGATCATCTGGACGTGACGGAGCGGGACGAGTATGTGGACCGGCAGAGTCTGTTCAGGTGCCGGGTGGTTTTGCTTGTCATTGCCCTCTCCGATGCCAGACCCGAGCGCGCAACGCCAGACACGTACTGGAGCCCAATCCGCGATGTCCACGCCCGATACTTCCGTCCGCGACCAGTTTTCCGGTCGTGCCGAGCCCAAGGCCGCCAGTCACGCCGAGAACGGGAAACGGATGACGGTGGTCATGAAATTCGGCGGCACGTCTGTCGGAAATATCGAGCGCATTCGGAATGTTGCGAAACGCGTGAAGGCGGAACAAGACCGCGGACGCCGTGTCGCGGTTGTCGTCTCCGCGATGGCGGGGGTGACGAACCGGATGGTCGGATACTGCGCCGAACTGGACCCGCTGGCTGATCCGAAAGAATACGATGCTGTTGTTGCCGCTGGTGAGCAGGTGACGAGTGGTTTGGTGTCCATCGCTCTACAGGCGCTTGGCGTTAAGGCGAGGTCTTTCCAAGGCTGGCAGATTCCGCTCGTTACGGACGAGGCACACGGCAAGGCCGCGATTGAAAGCGTGGACGGTACGGGCCTTCTGGCCTGTCTTGATGATGGGATTATTCCCGTAGTTGCCGGTTTTCAGGGCGTAGGGCCTGACGAACGGATCGCAACTCTGGGGCGCGGGGGATCGGACACGTCTGCCGTGGCTGTGGCTGCTGCAATCAATGCCGATCAGTGTGATATTTATACCGATGTGGACGGGATCTATACGACCGATCCGCGCATCGTGAAACGCGCAAAGAAACTGGATCGCATCACGTATGAAGAGATGCTTGAACTGGCTTCCGTAGGCGCCAAGGTACTTCAGACCCGCAGCGTCGGTCTCGCCATGCGCGAGGGTGTACGGGTGCGGGTGCTGTCATCATTCGCGGAAACGGATGACGACAGCGGTTCGATTGTGGTTGATGAGGACGAGATCATGGAGAAGGAACTGGTTGCGGGGATTGCCAACTCGCATGACGAAGCGAAAATCTCCGTACGGAACATTCCGGACCGTCCGGGAATCGCCGCTGCGATTTTCGACCCGCTGGCAGTCGCGAACATCAACGTCGACATGATCGTCCAGAGTGTTGGCGTGGACAACATGACGAACATGACCTTCACGGTCAGCAAGGCTGACGAGGCCGCCGCCCGCGCCGTGCTGGAGAAGGCTCGCGAATACGTCCAGTATGGCGAACTGATTACATCCCACAATGTGGTGAAGATCAGTGTCGTAGGCATCGGGATGCGTTCGAATGCGGGTCTGGCCGCACGGATGTTCCGCACACTGGCCGATCGCGGAATCAACGTGCAGGTCATCTCCACGAGCGAGATCAAGATCTCCGTCCTGATCGATTCCGAATATACGGAACTCGCCATGCGCGCCCTGCACACGGCCTATGGCCTTGATGCGAGAGAGGGAATCGAGGCGTGAGCGCGACCCTGAACGCCCGCGCGACGCTGGATCGGCTGTGGAAACCGGGGTGTGACTTCCTCGGCAGTGAAGTCGCGATCCTCGGCGGGGCCATGTCCTGGGTGAGCGAACGGCATCTGGTTTCCGCGATTTCCAATGCCGGAGGCTTTGGCGTTATTGCTTGTGGTGCGATGTCTCCCGAGCGGCTGGAAGAGGAAATCGTCGCGACACAGGCTCTGACGAAGCGTCCGTTCGGCGTGAACCTGATCACCATGCATCCCGAGCTGGATCGCTTGGTGGATGTCTGTCTGGCACATGATGTTTCGCATATTGTGCTGGCGGGCGGGGTGCCGAACAGCGCCACGATCCGCAAGGTGCGCGATGGGGGAGCGCGAGCAATCGGTTTCGCGCCCGCTCTGGCCCTGGGCAAGCGTCTGGTGCGCATGGGTATCGAAGCCCTGATCATTGAAGGCTCGGAAGCGGGCGGTCATGTCGGTCCCGTTTCACTCACGGTTCTGGCGCAGGAGATCCTGCCGCATATCCGTGACGTGCCGGTGTTCGTCGCTGGTGGGCTAGGGCGTGGCGATGCGATCCTGTCCTATCTGGAACAGGGGGCGGCTGGTGCACAGCTTGGAACGCTATTTGCAGCGTCTCATGAAAGCATCGCCCATGAAAACTTCAAGAAGGCTTTCCTGCGCGCCAATGCCCGCGATGCGGTAACGACGGTTCAGCTTGACGAACTTTTCCCGGTTATTCCGGTTCGAGGTCTGTCGAATGAAGGTGGCCGTCGCTACGCACGTCTTCAGGGCGAAGCGCTTCAGAAGTTCCAGAGTGGCGAACTGACGAAGGAAGAAGCCCAGCTTTCGATCGAGCATTACTGGGCCGGTGCGTTGCGTCGCGCTGTTATCGAAGGCGATGTGGAAACTGGATCTGTCATGGCGGGGCAGTCCGTGGGCATGGTCAAGGAAATCCGACCGGTCGCCGACATCATCGCAACGCTGGTGCAGCAGGCTGTTGATGCTATCCAACAGCGTGAAGCCCGCATCCACGCGACCAGCTAACGGACGTTCCGGTCATGTCTCCTCCATCCTCCAACCGCCCGTTTCCGACGCCCTCCGACCAGCCAAGTGTTGGCACCGTGCTGCGCCAGCGTCGTGAGGAACTGGGATGGCGGCTGGAGGATGTCGCGGAATGGCTGCGGATTCGCCCCCGGCTGTTGGCGGCGCTTGAGGAGGACGACGTAACGAAGCTGCCTGGCGTCGCATATGCTGTGGGGTTTTTGCGAACTTACGCGCACGCCATGCAACTTGATGCGGAGGCGTTGATCGAGCGTTTCCGCCAGGATACCCGAGGCGCAGTCATTCGGAGGCCCGAACTGGTTTTTCCCCAGCCGGAAGGGGACCGGGGACTGCCGATCGGCGTTCTGGTCGGGGCAGGGCTCGTTGTCGTGGTCGCCTCGTATGTGGGGTGGTACAAGTTTTCGGCGCATGACACGCCGGCACAGCGGCAGGTTCCGGCCGTAGCAGAGTTGATGCCAGGTGCTGCAACACCTGCCACGACCTCGCCTCAGGTCGCTTCCGTCATGCCTGGCCGTGCGCCCACACCGGAGCCGCATGCTACGGTTTCCGTTCCCGGGACCGTTGCGACATCTTCCCCGGCGACACTTCCTGCTGCGCCGTCGCAGACAAAACCTCTTCAGAACCAGTACAGCTCCGTTCCCGTCGCACCCTCGTCGGGAGGGCAGCTTGCGACGCCGCCGGGTCTCGTGTCTTCCACCGAAACGGACGACGATGCTGAGCCATCTCCTCCGGTTCAGACATCTCCTGACGGATTTTCCGCCAAAGGACCTGCGGCCGCTCAGCCTGCAACGGATCTCCCGCCTTCTGTTCCCGAGGGGGCTGTCGTGGTCAGGACGCTGTCGCCTGTCTGGACGCAGGTCCGAGACCGGGATGGCCATGTGCTGATTTCACGGGTGATGCAGCCAGGTGAGAGCTGGCAGGGTGATCCGGCGGCGGCACCTTTCCGGATGTCGTTCGGAAACGCGGGTGGGGTCGTCCTGACCACGGCTGGAGCGACCAGTGCGCCACTGGGACGGGAAGGGCAGGTAAGGCGTAATGTTGAGGTAACAGCCGAGGGGATCAGGTCCGGAGCTTTTGGCTCGGGAATCGCGCTACCCGTCCAGCCTGCGGTTCCTGCCACTGCAAAGGATGTGTCTGTTTCCACGCCGCAGCCTGCGGTGGCGAAACGAAAAGTTCCGTCTCCGTCGCACGATACGTCTGCCGATGACCTGAATGCCCGGCAGCTTGAACATCAGCCGCTGGAACAATTGTCTCCATCGCATTAAACCATTCATCAGTCAGGGGGGGCTCACTGCCCCTGAATACGGCCTACTGGGTCAGAGCTCCCGGTCCTTTCCGGGCACGAAGAGGTAAATCATGAGCAGCTACCGTCCCTATCAGCACATCGAGCGTCGCAAGTCGCGCCAGATCCATGTCGGCAAGGTTGCGGTCGGTGGTGATGCCCCGATCTCCGTGCAGACCATGACCAACACCCTGACATCCGATGCCCAAGCCACAATCGATCAGATCCGTCTGGCCGAGTTGGCTGGTGTGGATATCGTGCGCGTTTCATGTCCGGATGAGGCCAGCACAGCTGCGCTGGCGGAGATCGTGCATGAAGTGAACGTCCCTATCGTTGCGGACATCCACTTTCACTACAAGCGTGCCATCGAAGCCGCCAAGGCTGGTGCAGCCTGCCTGCGAATCAATCCGGGCAATATCGGCAGCGCCGAGCGCGTACGTGAAGTCGTCAACGCTGCCAAGGATTACGGTTGTTCCATCCGTATCGGCGTGAATGCCGGTTCGCTGGAGAAGCATCTGCTCGAAAAATACGGTGAGCCTAACCCGGAAGCTCTGGTCGAGAGCGCTCTGGAACATGCCAAGATCCTTGAGGATCATGACTTCCACGAGTTCAAGATCAGCGTGAAGGCGTCCGACGTGTTTATGGCGGTCGCGGCCTATCAACAGCTTGCAGATTGCTGTGACCACCCACTGCATATCGGTATCACCGAAGCCGGCTCCAAGCGTGCAGGGACGGTGAAGTCCTCCATCGGTCTGGGCAACCTGCTCTGGGCTGGCGTGGGTGACACGATGCGTGTTTCGCTCTCGGCTGCTCCGGAAGAGGAAGTGCTGGTCGGCTGGGATATCCTGAAGTCCCTTGGTCTGCGTCATCGCGGCGTTAAAATTATTTCCTGCCCATCATGCGCACGTCAGGGCTTCAACGTCGTTGAAACGGTCCAGACGCTGGAAGATCGTCTTCAGCACATCAAGACACCGCTGACGCTGTCCATCATCGGCTGCGTGGTGAATGGCCCCGGCGAGGCACTGATGACCGATCTCGGTGTGACCGGCGGCGGTAACGGCCGTCATATGGTTTACGCGGCCGGTCGTCAGGACCACACGATGCCGGGTGGCGACATGATCGAGCATATTGTGGATCTCGTGGAAAAGAAGGTTGCGGATATCGAAGCCAGCAAGGAAGAGGGCACGACGGCCAAGCTGATGGATCCGGCAGCGCACTGATGTCCGGACTTCAGCCGCCCCGCGGGACACACGACCTTATTGGCGAGACGATGCGCCGCCACCACCATGTCGTGGAGACGGCGCGCCGGGTTCTGCAGACCTATGGTTTCGAGGAATGGAGCACGCCTATCTTCGAGGATACGCGCGTCTTTTCGCGTACCCTCGGCGAGACATCCGATGTCGTGTCCAAGGAAATGTACACGTTCGAGGATCGTGGCGGTGAGAGCATCACTCTGCGTCCCGAGGGCACGGCGGCGATCTGCCGCGCGCTCGTCACGAACGGCCTGACGCAGTCCCTGCCGCAGAAGGTGTTCTATCACGGGCCGATGTTCCGTTACGAACGCCCGCAGAAGGGACGTTATCGCCAGTTCCACCAGATCGGTGCGGAACTGATCGGTGCGGAAAGTCCGCTTCGGGACGCCGAGACGATCGCCATGGCGCAGGACATTCTGCGCGAGCTGGGTTTGGGCGATCACGTCACGCTGGAACTCAACACGCTTGGCGATCTGGCCAGCCGTCAGGCTTGGCGAGACGCACTGGTGGCGTATTTCCGTGACCATGCCGATGCGCTGTCTGAAGAAAGTCGGATCCGGCTTGAAGCCAATCCGCTACGCATTCTGGACAGCAAATCCGAGCAGGACCGCAAGCTGCTCGACGACGCTCCGGCCTTTGCGGATTATCTGAATGATGAGTCCCGTCAGTTCTGGGACACGCTGCGTGACAGCCTTCAGGCCTTTGGCGTGGATTTCATCGAGAACCCGCGCATTGTCCGCGGGCTCGACTACTACAGCCATACGGCCTTTGAGTTCGTGACCTCGAAACTCGGGGCTCAGGGCACCGTACTGGCCGGTGGTCGCTATGAAGGTCTTGTCGAGCAGATGGGCGGTCCAGCGATCCCGGCGATCGGCTGGGCTGGGGGCATCGAGCGTCTGGCGATGCTGCTGGATAGCGTGCCTGAACTTCCGGCTGGAATTGCGCTGGTGCCGATGGGAGATGAAGCTGTTCTTAAAGCTGCGTCTATTGCTCGCGCTCTGCGCTCTGCTGGTCTGCGGGCTGAGATCGAGACCCGTGGCAACATGAAGAAGCGAATGGAGCGCGTGGTGAAGTCCGGTGCATCCCATGCGATTGTTCTGGGCGAGGAGGAAATCTCCCGTAATGTCGTACAGCTTCGCGACCTCTCGAGCCGCGAGCAGCAGGAAGTTCCGGTTGCAGAGCTGGTGCAGATTCTGAGCGCAGGACGCGCCTGAACAGATGGCTTTTGACGACAGGCTCGAGCGGATTGTCGCGCGTTCGGAGGAAGTCCAGGCTTTGATGTCTTCCGGCGAACTGACGGGTGAGGATTTTACCCGTCTGTCGCAGGAATATGCCGAACTGGAGCCCGTGGTCACCTCCATTCAAGCCTGGAAAAGCGCTGAGGAACAGAAAGCCGGGGCGCAGGCCCTGCTGGATGATCCAGAAATGCGTGAGTTGGCCCAGATGGAGCTGGCGGAGATCGAGGCGACCTTGCCCGATCTTCAGCATGCCCTGCGTTTGGCGCTCCTGCCGAAAGATGCGGCGGATGAGCGCAGTGCCATCCTTGAAATCCGCCCGGCAGCGGGCGGTGATGAGGCGGGACTGTTCGCCGCGGAGCTGTTTGATGCCTACCGTCGTTTTTCCGAACAGAATGGCTGGCGTTTCGAGGTCATGGAATATGCCGAAAATGAAGTTGCCGGCCTCAAGGAAGGTATGGCGACCATTTCAGGCCGGTCGGTTTTTGCGCGTCTGAAATACGAGTCCGGAGTGCATCGGGTGCAGCGCGTTCCGGCAACGGAAAGTCAGGGACGGATCCACACCTCGACGGTGACAGTGGCCGTGCTTCCTGAAGCCGAAGAAGTCGATGTGACGGTCAATGACGATGATCTGCGGATTGACGTCTACCGAGCCTCGGGGGCAGGCGGCCAGCACGTCAACAAGACCGAGAGTGCGGTTCGCATTACGCACATGCCTAGCGGTATTGTCGTGGCGATGCAGGAAGAGAAAAGCCAACACAAGAACAAGGCCAAGGCCATGAAGATCCTGCGTGCCCGGCTTTATGAGCGGGAACGCGCGCAGCTTCATGCCACCCGGGCCGCGGACCGGAAATCACAGGTCGGGACGGGCGATCGTTCAGAGCGCATCCGGACCTACAATTTTCCGCAGGGCCGTGTGACGGATCACCGGATCAATCTGACCCTCTACAAGATCGACCGGATCATGGGCGGTGAGCTCGATGAGATCATCGATGCCCTGACCCGTGAGGAGCAGACCGAACTGCTCGCCGCCGAAGGGTTCTGAGCCTCAGGTATTGGGTGTCGCGCAGACGGCGGCACGGCCATGCCGGTGGGTGGCAACAGCAGCATCGTCGTAGTCAACCAGAAAGAAATCGGTGAAGTTATTTGTCCCCACGGCGTCGAGCGAATGCCCTTCGGGATGGTGGAGTTGTCCTTCACTGCTGACCTGATGGGTTTCCTGATGCCCGTTATGGACGATGGTGATTTCGCCACACAGAGCATAATCGACGTCGAACCGACCGACAGGAAGCGGGATCGTCTGCGTCTCATGGGCCTTGGACAGTCCCAGTCTGAAGGTCGCAACCAGATTGCCGTCCAGATACAGGCGTGAGACTTCCGAAATTTCTTCGGGCGCGCGCTCGTCCGTCACGGTAAAGGATGGGGGCAGTTCCGTGGATAGTTCTGACTGGGCGTGAACGGGATTGAGCGTGCAGCCAAGCAGCAGGGCGGAATAGAGGAAGGCGCGTTTGGACGTCATGATATTGACTATAACAGGTTCGCGGCAGTGATGGCCAAAGATGATCTTTTGCGGGAGGCGTCAGAGGCGCTGGAGCAGGCCGGGATAGAGGATGCGCGGCGTGAGGCGAGACTGCTGCTGGGCTGGGCGACGGACCGGGATCTAGGTGGACTGCTCTCTCTGGATAATGTATGTCCCGAGCAGGCTCTACGATTCTCTGACGGTCTGAAGCGGCGCCTGAAACGAGAACCTTTGGCGTTCATTACGGGTGAAACCGGTTTCTGGACTCTGGATCTTGAGACAGGGCGCGACACCCTCATTCCCCGGGCGGATAGCGAATCCCTGATTGAAGCCGCCCTGAACGTCCAGCCTGACCGAAATGCCCCGCTCTCCATTCTGGATCTGGGTACCGGAACCGGCTGTCTCCTGCTGGCGGCGCTCTCCGAATATCCCCACGCAACCGGACTAGGGGTCGATCTGGCCCCGGAAGCCGCTGCTCTGGCGCGCCGCAATTCCATCCGGACCGGCCTGAGTGAGAGATGTTTCTTTATGGCCGGAAACTGGACGGACAGCCTGCATGGAAGGTTCGATATCGTCCTGTCCAACCCGCCTTATATCGAGACAGGCGACCTGGCGGGACTGATGCCGGAAGTCGTCTCCTATGAACCGGCGCGGGCGCTTGATGGAGGGGCGGATGGTCTGGATGCCTATCGTATCCTCTGTGGTCTTCTGCCGGGGATTCTGGTGCCGGAAGGCTATGCGATCCTTGAAATGGGAATTGGCCAGATTGATGCTGTTTCCGCGCTGGGGGCATCGAATGGGTTGCGGGAAGTCGCGCGCAGGACCGATCTGGGAGGGGTGGAGCGGGCACTTGTTCTGCAATTGCCGGGATAGGCACGATCCGGTGACGAAAAACCGTTGGCTTGACTGATGGAACTTGGTATGGCTATTGCCAATGCATGCGTATTGGAGATGTTTTAGCAGCATCGTCAGACGCATCTTTGCCCATCGTTCATATCATCATGCAATGGTCATCATGAACTGGCGATGGAAGACTGGCTGTACCTGGTTCAGCCATAGCGGAATAGACGGACGTCTTTTTCGACAGCGACGGTCGGAGCTTTCTGCGGATACAGAGCGCTCCACGTCATCATGAAAGTGCATCACGGGTCGATGAATATGAAGCGCATAAGAGGCCGGCATCATCGTGCGGGCAGTGGGCCGTCACGCAGTAGCAACGCCCAGACACCTCTGAACCGCAACCATGTGTTTGACAGCAACGGGCCTGATCTGCGGGTCCGTGGTACGGCACAGCAGCTTTTCGAGAAGTACCTCCAGTTAGGTCGCGATGCGACCGGAACTGGTGACCGTATTCTTGCAGAAGCCTATTTTCAGCATGCGGAACATTATTTCCGTATTCTCAATGCCATGAACCAGGCTGCCGAGAAGAGCCAGCAGGAGCGGACAGAACGTCAGCTCCAGCGTCAGCGGGCCTATGAGGACCGTCGTGAAGCGCGGGGCGAGCGTGGTGATGACGAAGCGGTATCCGCAGACAGGGATGTCGATCACGGTTCCGATCGGTCTTCAGACGAAGAACAGGATCACCGTGCGGCAGAAGTCGAGGCGGACTGAACCCTCTTTATCAGTTCGTCAAAAAACCGGCCCGTAGAGGCCGGTTTTTTTGTGTTTCAGACCCTGCCCACGAAGCGGTCAGGAAGGCGCCAGAGCTCGTTTCCGCTCAGATGCAGATCCAGACGGTAGAGGTCATGCAGCCGTGACAGGGTGCTGTTCTCGACCTGCTGGCGCCAGAAACCCAGGCGTTCGTCGTTGGTGTCGAGCGTACTGTCGACGCGGGGCAGGCCGGCCATCGCACGCACCATGTTTTCCCAATCCGTATTTTCTAGGCGCTGGTGTCTGCCGGCATTTTCTGAAACCCAGGGCTGGTTTCTGGTCCGCTCAAGCCTGTCCAGTCCTGATGTAAGATCTGCATACCGGAGATGGAATAGAAAAAGGGGAGCTCCAGGGGAGGGTACGCTTTCTTCGCAGCAGTGAAACCCCGGCGCCCATGTAATGGGGATCCGTGTCAGAACCGGCTTGCACATCGCGCTGGAAAAACGGAGATGCTGACGCTGGAGCGATATAGGCCGGCTGTAATCGAACCGTTCTTCCTCGTCAGGAATATGAATGACGTCGAAACCCGTCGCGGTCACGATGGGCATACGGTTGAGCAGGGCGAATGCAGTCAGGGACGGAAAAAGCGCCGGATCGGCCAGCAGGATTTCGTCTACATCCGTGTAAATGACGCTGTCATACCACTCCAGAAGACTGTCACAGAACCGGCAGATGGCGCGGGTCCGGCGCTCGTCGTCCTGGGGTGAACGCGGGATCCGCAACACGTTGATCTGTCCTAGACGGGAGGTCGACCCGTCGTCAGATCCGTGGTCAATCACATAACAGGCGGTCTCTCCGACCTGCGCTCCATAATGTCTGGACCAGACGCGCAGATGTTCCGGCTCATTGTACACCATCGTCACGACAGCGAGGGGCTTCTTGATCATGCCGCGCAGGATACAGGAAACCACCATCAGCTTGCAGGGCAAGAGTTAAGAATGTTCAGTTTTCTGGAAAAGAATGGTAGCGGTGGACGGATTTGAACCGCCGACCAAGGGATTATGATTCCCCTGCTCTACCACTGAGCTACACCGCCATCCTGCCGGGGTTAACCGGCGTTGTCGCGGGGTTTTAAGGGGGATCTTTCAGGGTGTCAACACGTTGATCCCACGAAAATAAGATGTTTTTTCGGGTCGCATTGACCGTGCCCGTCATGGCATTTGAAGTGCGACCATTTTCCAATTGGTGCCGCGTTTCGTGTAGCGCCCGCCGGTCTCTCTCACTGCAAGGAGTTTCTCCACTGGTGACGCAGCATTTCGTCAGCACCCTGTTTGCCATACGGTCCTATTTCACCTGGCTGCCAGCCCCCGTTGTTTCGGTGCTAATGCTGGCTCTGATAGGGGTGCTGGCGTTCTACTGCGGCAATCTCGTAACAAAGCAGCTTTTGCGCATACCCGGGTCCCGCAAGGCCGCGCTGATCCGGCGGATCGTTTCTTCCCTGCGACGTCCTACGCGGCTGATGGTGGCGCTTCTGGCCATGCTTTCGGCACTCCCGGCGGCTACAGGCTTTACCGCCACTCAGGAAGGCGATCTTCAGCTTTTCTTCCTGTTCCTGCTGATCCTGACATTTGGCTTTTCCGCGATCATGGTCTTTCGGATCATGACGGAGGTCTATCTTAACCGGCTTGCCGCACGGGAAGAGACCGACGATATCATGATCCGTTCGCACCAGACGCAGATCCGCGTTCTGCGACGGCTGACCGAAATTCTCGTGGGCATCGTGACGGTGGCTTCGGCCCTCATGCTGTTCCCGTCCGTCAAGCAGTACGGATTGTCCCTGTTTGCCTCCGCCGGAGCGGCCTCCCTGATCGTCGGCCTGTCGGCGCGCGGTCTTCTGACGAACCTGATCGCGGGTGTGCAGATCGCGTTGACCCAGCCGATCCGGATGGAAGATCTGATCATCATTAACGGCGACTGGTGTTGGGTTGAGGAAATCAACGCGACCTATGTGGTGCTCCGTGTCTGGGACTGGCGGCGGCATATCGTGCCGATTTCGTATTTTCTGGAAAACCAGTTCGAGAACTGGACACATAATTCCGCGGCCATCATCGGCGTTGTGTTCCTTTGGGTCGATTATCAGGCGCCGATGGACAGGATCCGCGAGATGC
The DNA here is from genome assembly GCF_007988905.1 of Gluconobacter kanchanaburiensis NBRC 103587. GTDB lineage: Bacteria > Pseudomonadota > Alphaproteobacteria > Acetobacterales > Acetobacteraceae > Gluconobacter > Gluconobacter kanchanaburiensis. The sequence continues at coordinate 87,046 of NZ_BJVA01000005.1, read as the reverse complement.
TCAACGAGATCGTGCGTGGCTGTCCGTTATGGGATGGGCGCGTATTCGACGTGCAGGTCGCGGACTGCAACGCGCATGTCATGTCCATCCGCATCATTGCCAGTGCCCGGACGGCGCTTCAGAGCTGGGACCTGCGGTGCGATATCCGGGAGAAAATCATTGCGCGGATCAGGGACGAGTGCCCCGAAGCCCTGCCGCGTTCTCGTTTCTCGATGATGCCGCCCCAGATGCCTTCCCAGAACGGCGGGCTGGACCCCTGGAACATGATGGCGCCACCGATCGGACGGCCACCGCCGGGTAGCTACACTGGCCCAGGTATGGGGGCGGGCGGGGGACCTGAAATGGGATCGGGACCGGGCGGCTCGTCGATGTCGTCAGGCTGACGGGGGGTCGGGGCGCATTTTCGAGTGGTGGCGTCCGTAAAACAGATAGGTCGCCGTTCCCAACGCCAGATAGACGATCAGCAGGATCAGCGGGACCGGATTTCCACTTGTGACCGCATGAATCATGTCTGAAACCAGCGGGATGGTCATGATGAGGCAGAACATGATCCCGAGCGCCGGTGTGGTGCCGATCCAGAAGCCCCGGATGCGAATGCCGCCAAGCGGCACGCTGAACGGACGGACAATCTCGGGATGCATGTTGCGCTGCCAGATGACCGTAAAGCAGACAATCCCGAACGCTGCCGCCGTCCCGATGGAGACGAGATCGCTGATGATGTCGATGGGCAGTGTCGCAGTAATCAGGGCCACCACGATACCCAGGACGATCGTTCCGATCCACGGTGTCTGAAATCTCGGATGGATCAGAGAAAAGATCTTCGGGATCAATCCGTCACGACTGATGGTCAGAAGCACCCGCGACTGTGCATACATGAGCCCCATCAGGACCGAGCAAAGTCCGATCGTCGCGCCGATATTGACCAGCAGCGAAAGCCAGGGCGTATGCATGATCCTGACGGCAATGGCGAGCGGATCGGGAACGTCGAGCTGACGATACGGGACGATCCCGAGCAGCACGGTCGCCACGATCATATAGACGACCGTACAGATCAGCAGGCTGCCGATGATGCCGATCGGGACGTCGCGAGTCGGGTTGCGGGCTTCGGCGGAGGCAGTAGAAACGGCTTCGAAGCCGACATAGGCGAAAAAGATAACTGATGCCGCCCGAAAAATGCCGTGCACCCCGTAATGGAAGCCGCCCTCGCTGGGTGGAATGAACGGATGCCAGTTCGCGGGATCGACGGCACCGATGCCCAATGCCACGAAAACGAACAACACACCGACCTTGAGAGCTACGATCATCGTATTGACGCGGGCGGATTCCTCTATCCCCCTGACCAGAAGTGCTGTCACCAGAAGTGTTGCCGTAAAGCCGATCAGGTCGAACCGCCACCCCGCGCCAATCTGCGCGCCGGCTGTCCCGGGAATGGGCTGAAGAGTGGCCTGCGTGAGGGCCGCGGGAACATGGAGACCCGTGAGCCCGAGCAGGGAGCTGGCATAACCCGACAGTCCCGCTGCGACCGCCGAACAGGAAATTCCGTATTCCAGCAGGAGCAGCCAGCCGACCATCCAGGCCACTTTCTCGCCCATGGAAATATAGGCGTAGGAATAGGCTGATCCCGAGACGGGAAGCGTCGAAGACAGCTCTCCATACGAGAAGGCCGTGAACAGGCACGCCAATGCTGCGATCACGAAAGAAATCAGGACAGAAGGGCCGGCGTATTCGGCGGCGGCGGTACCCGTCATGACGTAGATGCCCGCCCCGATGGTCGAGCCGACGCCGAGGATGATCAGTTGCGTGGCCGTCAGGCTGCGCTTGAGACCGTTCGTATCGTTCTCGAACAGCACCTGTTCAAGGGTTTTGCGACGGCTGGAACAGGAGGTATCGGGTGAAGATTGTATCGAAGCTGGCATGATCCGCAATGTGCCGCGAAATACGGCGGCTGGAAAGATCGGAGAGAACGGTCAGAGAAGAATGATGGTGGCAGCGAAACTTCCCGCCACGATGCAGTAGAGACCAAAGGGCGTCAGCGCCCAGCCGTCATGATTGCGGAAGAAACGCAGCATCAGGAGCGAACAGATCAGCGCCGTGAGACCGGCCACGACTGCACCTGCGACGCACTGGACCATGATGTCATGTGATATCGTCATATGCCGCATCTGCCACGCTTCGCGGACTGTGGCGGCCAGAACGATCGGCTGGGCCATCAGCAGCGAAAACCGCGCTGCCGTTTCATGATCCAGCCCCCGCAGCAGGCCACCGTTCATCGTTGCACCTGAACGCGAGAGTCCCGGAAGAAGCGCAAGGCACTGCCAGACGCCGACGATCAGGGCGTCTTTGGGGCTGAGTGTCGCGATGGGCCTGTGTTCGCGATGGCCTTTCTGGCGCCGGAGCCACTCGGTGATCAGCAGAAGAAAACCATTGAGTACCAGAAAACCGGCGACAGCGAGCGGGGAACCGAAGACGCTGCGCAGCCGATGCTCCAGAAGCCATCCCACCAGCACCGCCGGAATGGTGGCGATGACCAGCAATCCGAAAATCCGAATCGCCTCCATCTGGGCATAGCGTCCGTAACGGCCAAGCATGCCGCCTAGAATGGCCATCCAGTCCCGCCAGAAAACACCAGCCAGTGCCGCGAGCGTTCCGACATGCAGCATGGTCAGGAAAGGCAGGAACATGGGCGCATGTTCGTCCAGGTCCCAGTGCAGAAGCGCGGGCAGGAGAACGGCATGGCCGAGACTGCTGACGGGGAAGGGCTCTGTAATACCCTGAACGACGGCGAGGATGAGGGCCTGAAGAAGCGTCATGGAGCCTGTATCGGGTGATGGCCTTCATCATGAAGGCGGAAAAGCGGTGCGCGTATCGGGTTCACTTGCCCGATGGGGGCAGCGGACGCAAGTTCGGGCCTGACCTTGACCAGGCGCGGATCGGAGGACTAACTCCCACTCTGTTCTAGAATTTCCGGCGGGGGCGGGACTGGCATGCAGTCAACATTGAGCGGTCGTGGCGGCGCGATCCTGGCCAGTGGTCTGGTTCTTGCCATCGCCGGCACGTTTCTCGTCTATGGCAACGCCCTGAGAAAAGGTCCGGCATTCCAGGGGGCGATGCTTCACGCGGCGTTCAACTCCGCCAACGGCCTGCACGCGGGGGCCAATGTGGACCTCGCGGGCGTGCCGGTAGGGCGTGTCGTGTCCATTACGCTCGATCCACAGACGCAGATGGCCGATGTCGCCTTCACCGTGGATCAGCGTCTTCATCTTCCCGTGGATAGTGCTGTGGGGATTGGCGCTCCGACCATGACGGCGGATAACGCCCTTCAGATCCAGCCTGGTCATTCCCAGGCAACATTGTCCGCCGAGGGCAGGATCACTGATACGCAGGATCAGCTTTCGCTGGAACAGCAGGTCAGCAATTATATTTTCGGCGGCGGCAAGCTCGGTCAGTAAAGTCTGGCATGAAATCTGGCGTCCTATGCGCCGAACGAGCGTCAGTCGTTCAGTGGATAGGACGCCAGCAGACGGCGCTGCTTGCGCCAGGAATGTAGCATCGAGAACGCTCCGGAGGTCTTCCAGCCGCGTGCCCGGTTGGCCGCCCCAATCAGGAATGTCTGGCGATAATGTGAGAACTGGGCGCGGTAGGCTTCCCACAACGTGGTCCGTCGATCCCAGATATGGGTAGCTTCCGACCCGACACCGTTGATTTCGATGATCCGAAAGTTCTCGCCCCGACGCAGATCTTCGATGGAAGCGGCTTTCACGTCCACCCGCCCGAAGTAAAAGTCCGGAATATCTTTAATGATGGCATCGAGTTGAGCCGTCAGGGCTTCGGTCGTATCGGCACGACCGTCCCGGAAGATAGAGCCCTTGCAGTGGTTGCCAGCGAAGACCAGCGGCAGTTCTTCGCCTTTCGCAAGGATATTCCTTTCCCGTCCGGCGAGACGAGGCAGATAGATCTGCGGAACGAGACTCATGCGCGGGTCACGTAGGATCAGCTCCTCGATCGTGGAGACGCCATCTCCTGTCAGGACCGGGGCCTCTTTGTAGGTGATTGACGTGATGCGGCCACGCTGTTCGTCCGGATGGCGGATATAGAAGAGACCTGCCTCCACCGGATAGGTGATGAGTTCCTGTGCCAGCATGTCCACATCGGCCGGAAAATGCGGCAGAACGGCTTCGAGCTGCTCCCGGGAATGGACAAGCTTCACGCCCGTCCCGTTGCATCCGATATCGGGCTTTATGACGACGGGGAAGGAAAGCCCGCGACGTTCCATGGCTTCCAGAGCACGTCGTTCTGCGCCTTTGCCGCTGCGAAAGACGACATAGGGCGCAATGAAGGATTGCGCCGTGGCTCCGCCCATATCAAGGATGGACGATTTGCTTTCCCCGCACAGTCCGCCGGTTTCGATCCGTGGATTGGCAGCAGTGGAGATGCTGAGGTCGCGGTATTTGATGCCCATTGCGATCCAGTACAGGACGATGGGCGTATAGAAGACGGACCCAGGCCAGAATTCAAAAAGGGAGAGGGGGTTCTGGTCGGCTTCTGGTTTGGACATTGCTGTTACTGGCTCACGGTCTGGAAACGGGCAATCAGACGCCCGACGACGACGATACACAGGACAAATCCCGCCAGTCCGGCCCAGCGCCAGCCGCCCTGATGGGCGAGCAGCCAGCCGCCGACTCTCATGGCGAGCAGAAAAAGACATGTCGTCCAGACCAGCGTAGCCAGAACGGCCGTCATGGCAAAGGGCACGAGCGGCGCACGGAAGAAACCGCAGGCGGTATAGAGGGGCAGCCGAGCGCCGGGCACGAAACGGGAGATGGCGACGACGCGGATGACATTACTGCGGAACCAGTCCTGCGTCCGCTCGCGTTTGGGGAGTGTCAGGAAGCGCCTGAGATAGGGCCAGCGGCCACCCGCGGCGCCAAGACCGTACAGTCCCAGATCGCCGATCGCGACACCGAAATACAGTGCTCCCAGCGCCACCGGGATGCTGACCGCGTCCGCACGCGCCGCAACGGCGGACAGGACTGTCGCCACATCTTCAAGAATGAAGGTACCGACAATGATAGTGGCCGCTTTCAGCCAGACGGGCTGCGAGGCCATTGCGGGGCCGATGGCGATCACGGCTGGGAAGGTTTCACGAACATTGAGGCGCCGGTTTCGCACGCCAGCGCGTCAACGACAATCTTGCCATGCCATATTTCGGCGCTAATGACCTGCGACACTCGCGCCAAGGCTGGCGGTTCGGGCTGCGGATTGCTAGCGTATGTCTTATCATTTCGACCCGTAAGGGATTGGTCTTGACCGTGCTTCAAAGACGCCATCTGCTCGCCGCCCTGACTTCTGTTGCCGGTTCGGCAGCAGCAGGTTTTTCGTCAGCCAGCGCTGAGGATTATGCCGCCTTTCTCGCCAGTATTCGTAGTCAGGCACTGGCGCAGGGTCTTTCGCCATCGATCGTCTCCCAAGCGCTCAGCCTGACGAAACAGCCCAATGCTTCCGTACTCAAACTGGACCGTCACCAGCCGGAGTTCACCCTGACCTGGGTGCAGTATCGTGATCGCGTTCTCCCGGAGTCGCGCTTTGCGAAGGGGCGGAGCGTCTACGCCGCTCAGCAGGCCGTGATGTCTCCCATCAGCGCACGCTTTGGATGTGACGATCGCGCTGTCATGGGGATCTGGGGGCTCGAGTCGGGATTTGGCGCACATGATGGGACGTATTCTGTCATCGACGCGCTCGCGACTCTGGCTTTTGACGGGAGACGCTCGGCTTTTTTTCGCAACGAGCTCATGAAGGCGCTCCAGATCCTCAATGATGGCGATATCGCACCAGCTGCAATGATCGGCAGTTATGCGGGCGCCATGGGGCAGGCGCAGTTCATGCCTAGCGCCTATCTGCGTTACGCGGCGGATGGGGACGGGGACGGCAAGCGCAACATCTGGACATCCGAACCAGACGTGTTCGCGTCCATCGCCAATTATCTCGGAAAATGCGGCTGGCAGCGCAACGAACCCTGGGGCCAGGAAATCACGCTGACCAAGGTGCTCGACAAGGCCGAGATCGGCCGGACCCGTCAGCGGACACTGGCCGAATGGATGGCGCTGGGTGTGCGTCGCGTGGATGGGACGGCGTTCTCGCAGTCGAACGTAAAAGGCGCTGTCGTGCAGCCCGATGGCCCGGGGACACAGGCCTTCATGGTCTATCACAACTTCAACGTGATCCGCCGTTATAACCCTTCGGACTATTATGCGCTCGGCGTCGGGCTTCTGGGGACGGGCATTGTCTCTGCGTAATTACGGGGCCGCTCTGGTCCTTCTGCCCCTTCTTGCGGCCTGTCACCGTGAAGGGCCGACGCCAGCCGCGCATCCGTATTACGAATTGGGAAGTGCCTGGCGCGGAACGCACGGCTGGTTCTATCCCAACGAGCAGTTTGACTACCACGTGACAGGTCTGGCAACGCGACAGCAAGCACCGGTTGGTGGATTGACGGCGGATGGTGAGACCTGGTCTGCGAGCGGCATGACGGGTGCGCATCAGACGCTCCAGCTTCCGGCGATCGTCAGTATCCGCAATTTGCTGAATGGGCGGATCGTCCGGATCCGGCTGACCGATCGTGGGCCGGCGGATCCGGGGCGCATCATCGCGCTTTCCCCCAAGGCTGCGGATCTGCTGGGCATGACTGCGGATACGCCAGTTGAGGTCATGGAAGACGAAACGGCCAGTCGGTCGCTGGCGGAAGAATTGGGCAAGCCGCCTGCCCAGAATATTTCCGCGGCCCCTGTTGGGGAAGTCCGCGAGACCTCCCTGAGTGATGGATCTTCCCGTGTCTATGGTAACGACTCGTCCGCGGCGGCATCTTCTGTTGTCGTGGGGCCGTTGCCTGTGACCTGGATGCAGGGCAGTCCGGGACCGTCGGGTCTGTATGTCCTGATGGGAATCTTTTCTGGCCATGCGACGGCGGCAAGTGTCGCAATGCGCTGTGGCGGTACGGTCCTGCACGCCTCCGAAGGCGCGAGACTGGAGTGGCGTGTTCTTGGCGGGCCCTATGTCGATATCGCACAGGCGGATGCGGCACTGGACCGCACCCGCCTGTGCGGGGTAGAGGGCGCGCGGATCATTGTGGAATGATGGCCGGTTGTGTGAAGGCCGTGAAACTGGGGACGAACGTGCGGACTAGACGCTCTCTTTTCGGTGGGGTGGCAGGCATTGCAGCCTGTGCTTCTTTTGCGGGACCCCTGAAGGCGTTTGCCCGCCCGCACCGTCATGCAGGCCATGTTGCGAAAGCGGCTGCGGCTCCTGCGGCTGACGCACCTGTCGGTACGCCGGCAAACACACCGATCGGACCATTCGATACCGTGGCGCGCTGGGCCTATATCCTGGATTACGACACGGGCGCTGTTCTGCTCGACAAGGCTTCCGAGGAGCGTATGGCGCCATCTTCGCTGACGAAGATGATGACGGCCTATATCGTGTTCGGCATGCTGGCGACAGGGCGTATCCGCCTAGAGCAGAGCCTTCCGGTCAGTGAGAAAGCCTGGCGTACGCAGGGCTCCAAGATGTTCGTTCCGCTGGGCCAGAGCGTTCTGGTGTCCGACCTGATCCAGGGTATGCTGATCCAGTCCGGCAATGACGCCTGTATCGTTCTGGCTGAAGGCATTGCGGGTTCGGAAGAGCGCTTCGTTGCGATGATGAACGAGGAAGCGCCTAAGCTCGGCATGATGAACTCGCACTTCGCCAATGTGACGGGTCTGCCGGCGGACGGTCACTTCATGACTGCGCGCGATGTCGCGACAATCGCCTCGCATCTGATCCGCGATTTCCCGCAGTATTACCATTATTTCGGCGAACTTGAGTTCACCTACAACCACATCCGTCAGGGTAACCGGAACGTGCTGGTCGACAAGGGCCTCGCAGATGGTCTGAAGACCGGTCATACCGATGCGGGCGGGTTTGGCCTCTGTGCCAGTTCCAAGCGCAACGGCAACCGTGTGATCGTCGTCATCAACGGTACTGCGTCGAGCAACGAGCGCGCGCATGAAGGCGAACGCCTGATGTCCTGGGCGTTTGCCAATTTCGAGAACGCTACACTGTTCCGCCGTGGACAGGTCGTCGATTCCGCGCCGGTCTGGATGGGCGAGCATCGTCAGGTGTCGTTGGTCGCCGGTGCGGATATCGTCATGACGCTGCCGGTCGGCTGGCAGCAGCGCTCCCATATCGCCGTGGATTATGCGTCGCCGGTGATTGCCCCCGTAACGAAGGGGCAGGTTTGCGGAGCGCTGGTGATTTCCGCGCCGAACATGGCCGATATCCGCGTGCCGCTTGAAGCTGGCGAATCGGTTGCGAAGCTTGGACTGGTCGCTCGCGCCATGACCCGTCTGGGTCATGGTCCCGCGCAGTAAGGACATGGCTGGAAAAGGACTGTTTATCACACTGGAAGGTGGTGAGGGCGCGGGGAAATCCACGCAGGCCCGCCTTCTTGCTGAGGCCCTGCGTGCGCAAGGGCATAATGTTCTGCTGACGCGAGAGCCTGGTGGCACGCCGGGCGCGGAAGAAATCCGCAACCTGCTGCTGTTTGGAAAGGTTGATCTCTCCTGGCGGGCGGAAATCCTGATGCACATGGCCGCCCGGTCGGACCATCTCGATAACGCCATTCTGCCGGCGCTTGAGCGGGGCGAGATCGTGGTGTGTGACCGCTTTCATGATTCGACGTTTGCCTATCAAGGCTATGGCGTCGGGCAGAGTGCACCGGATGTTCTGAAATTCCTGAACGGCGCGCGCAAACTCGTGGATTTCGAGCCCGATCTGACATTGATGCTTGAGCTTCCCCGGACGCAGGCGCGTGAGCGCCTTAATGCCCGTGGTGGACAGACAGATCGTTACGAAGGTCAGGCAGAAGCGTTTCACGAGCGCGTTCTGGCCGGGTTTGACGCGATTGCGTCAGCGGACCCAGCGCGCGTGAAGCGAATTGACGCGGCCCAGACACCCGAGATCGTCGGTGCGGCGCTTCTGCAAGCTGTTCAGGCTCGTCTTGCGGTTCAGGGCGTGTGAGCGATCCGCGCCACACTCTGGAGCTGTATGGTCACGGCGACGCGGAAGCGACGTTCCGGCAGGCCCTGGCCGGTGGCAAGCTGCATCATGCCTGGCTGATCTGTGGCCCGGCAGGAATTGGCAAGGCGACGCTGGCCTTCCGTCTGGCCCGGCTGCTGCTGAATGCGGAAAATCCGGAATCGTCGCAGGCACGGCGTATTGCGGCCGGAACACATGGGGATTTGCTGGAAATTTCGCGGGTCGTGGACGAAAAAAAAGGGCGTCTGCGCGGGGAAATTACTGCGGCGGATGTGCGCCCGGTCCAGACCTTCCTGCATCACACGGCAACCGAAGGCGGCTGGCGTGTGGTGATCGTGGACGGGGCGGAATATCTGAACCGGTTCGCGGCCAACGCGCTGCTCAAGATCCTTGAAGAGCCTCCTCCGCGCTGTGTCCTTCTCCTGACGACGTCTTCTCCGGGCGCGCTCCTGCCCACGATCCGCAGCCGGTGCCGGATGCTCACTTTGTCCGCGCTGTCCGACGCGGATATGCGCGCCGCACTGCCCGGTGTTTCTGCGGATGTGCTGGCACGGGCCCATGGATCGCCAGGCCGGGCACTCTTTCTCTCGCAGGACCGGGACGGCGTGATTGCGTCATTTGTGGCGGAAATCCTTGGCGGACAGGTGCGTGTTTCGGCAACCATGCCCCTGAGCGAGCGTATTGCAAAAGAAGCGGAAGGTTTCGCATTGCTCTGCGATTTGCTAGGCGAGGGACTGGCAGACCGTGCGCGCTCGGCAGCGCGACATGGGGATCTTGCAAAGGCCGATCTGGCGGCGCGGCAGTGTTCCGAACTGGATACGCTGAGACGCCAGACCGAAGGCTTCAATCTGGACAAGGCCCAGGCCATCCGTCAGGCAGCGGAACTTGCTTCCGGCAATTGAGATGGTCAGGGCGTTATGAAACGAGTGGACATGACGCGGCGCTTCACCATCACGACCCCGATCTTCTATGTGAACGGCGCTCCGCATATCGGGCATGCCTATACCTCCATCGCGGCCGACGTTCTGGCCCGCTTTCATCGCCTGAACGGCGAAGAGGTTCTGTTCGTCAGTGGGACGGACGAGCATGGCCAGAAGGTCGAGCAGACGGCCGTCGCCAAGGGCATGGACCCGCAGGCCTACGCCGACGAGGTTTCGGCCTCCTTCCGCCAGATGCAGAAGGACATGGCGATCTCGACTGACGAGTTCATCCGCACCACAGAGGAGCGCCACAAGGGCGCGGCCAAGGCGCTGTGGGAGAAGGTCGCGGCGAACGGGCATATCTATCTGGGCGCCTATGAAGGTTGGTATTCTACCCGCGATGAAGCCTTCATCGGCGAGGACGAACTGGTCAAGAAGCCGGATGGATCGTTCGTTGCGCCGTCCGGTGCGCCAGTGGAGCGCGTCAAGGAGCCGTCTTATTTTTTCCGTCTGTCCGATTTTCAGGACCGGCTTCTGAAACTGTATGAAGATAATCCCGACTTCATCGGCCCTGTTGGACCGCGTCGTGAAATCGAAAGCTTCGTCCGTCAGGGCCTGCGTGACCTGTCTGTCAGCCGCACAAGCTTCAAATGGGGTGTACCGGTTCCGAACGATCCGGACCATGTCATGTATGTGTGGTTTGACGCGCTCGCGAACTACCTGACGGCCGTGGGCTATCCCGACTTCAACGAGCCGCGGGCGAAGTTCTGGCCAGCGGATGTGCATGTCGTGGGCAAGGAAATCGCTCGCTTCCACTGCGTATACTGGCCTGCGTTCCTGATGGCGGCTGGCATCGATCTGCCGAAGAGCGTCTTTGCCCATGGCTGGTGGACGGTCGAGGGCGAGAAGATGAGCAAGTCTCTCGGCAACGTCCTTGATCCGAAGGCGCTGGCCGACGAGTTCGGTCTGGATGCGTTGCGCTTCTTCCTGATGCGCGAAGTGCCGTTCGGCGGTGATTCCAATTTCAGCCGCCGCTCCATGATCACCCGCACGAATGTTGAGCTTGCGAACGATCTCGGCAATCTCTGCCAGCGCACGTTGAGTCAGGTGGCCCGCAATCTGGGAGGCATTCTGCCCGAACGCGGCGCACTGACCGAAGACGATCAGGCCATGCTGGCTATGGTGACTCTGCTGCCGACGATTATGTCCGAGCAGATCGAGCGCAAGGCAATCACCGATGCGCTGGAGGAGGTCTGGAAGGTCATCCGCGCTGCCAACTCCTATATCGACCGTCAGGCCCCCTGGGCTTTGAAGAAGACCGATCCGGAGCGGATGGCCGATGTGCTGCGCGTTCTTGTGGACATGATCCGGGGCATCGCAACCATGCTTCAGCCTTTCATGCCGAACACGATGGACAAGATGCTCACCCAACTCGGTGTGCAGGACGACGAGAGGACATTCGCGGCCCTTGAGACGCCGCTCCCGGCTGGTCGCACACTTCCCAAGCCGGAAGGTCTATTCCCGCGCTTTGTTGAGGAAGAGGCATGACGGGACTGATCGACACGCACTGTCATCTGGATAAGCTCGACGATCTCGCGCCCGCTTTCGAGCTGGCGCGGGAGGCGGGTCTGTCCGGAATGATCACGATTGGGACACGGTTTTCCAAAGCAGACACTCAGATCGCCCTGACGCAGCATGACACGCCGGATCTGCGGATCTGGTGTGCGATCGGCATCCATCCGGATTATGCGGGTGAGGAGCGTCTGCCGTCGGTTGAGGAGCTGGTTGCCAAGACCGAAACGTCTTGTGTCGTGGCGATCGGGGAGACGGGACTGGATTATTTCCACAGTGGAGATGAAGCCAAACCGGCCCAGCATGCCGCGTTCCGCACCCATATCGCGGCCGCACGTCAGACTGGGCTGCCAGTCGTCATTCACACCCGTAACGCCGATGACGACATGATCGCCATTCTGCGTGAAGAACACGCGAACGGCGCATTTCCGTTCCTGATCCACTGCTTTGCATCTGGTCCGAAACTGGCAGAAGCGGTTCTGGAACTTGGGGGATATATCAGCTTTTCAGGCTTGCTGACCTTCCCGAAATGCGAGGAAATCCGCGAGGTTGCAAGGATGGTCCCGGAAGATCGTCTTCTGGTCGAGACAGACAGCCCATATCTTGCACCTGTCCCGAAACGCGGAAAGCCCAACACGCCCGGTTATGTTGCCCATACGGCAGCACGTCTGGCAGAAGAGCGCGGGGTTTCTCTTGAGGAAATCACCCGGATTACGACCGAAAATGCCCGCCGCCTGTTCTCAAGGATCGCTGCATGAAGGTGACGGTCCTCGGATGTGGTGGCTCCGCTGGCGTCCCGATGATCGGGGGCGAGGAGGGGGCGCAGACGGGGATCTGGGGTGTCTGCGACCCCGCCGAGCCGCGAAACCGGCGCACACGCTCTTCGATCGTGATCGAAGGCGAGGGTGGCTTCCGGCTTCTCGTGGACTCGGGACCGGACTTCCGACATCAGATGCTGGCCTGCGGTCTCAGCCATGTTCATGCGGTGCTCTACACCCACCCGCACAGTGACCATATCGGTGGTCTCGACGAATTGCGGGCCATCAACCGCGTGATCGAAACGCCCCTGCCGCTTCTGGCAACGCATGACGTCCTCGAAGAACTGCGTCTGCGGTATGCCTACGCTTTCGCGCCCTGGAAGGGACCGGAGTTCTATCGGCCGGTTTTCGATGAACGGATCGTGCAGGCAGGCGATGAGATCGCATTTCCAGGGCTAGACCTGCGGATTTTTGAGCAGCGTCACGGTCGGATCACGTCTCTGGGGGTGCGATGTGGAAATTTTGCTTACAGCACAGATGTCGAGACTCTGTCGGACGAGGCGCTCTTACGGCTCGAAGGCGTTAGCATCTGGATTGTGGACTGCTTCCAGTATGAGCCCCATCCTGCCCATGCATGGCTCGAACGCGTCTTGGTGTGGCGTGAGCGGCTTGGCATAGAACATGTCATCCTGACTCATATGGGACCAGAAATGGATTACCAGACGCTGCGCCAGACGCTGCCAGCTGGGGTGGAGCCAGCGTATGATGGAATGGTTCTCCAGATCTAAACACCTGGCAGCGGAAACGTATCTTTTTCGCGATGGAGGCGGGAAGGGTGGTCAGAATGGTTTTCTGACCTCCGTATAAGGTTTGGTCGGTCAGACAGGATAAGAAGCCTGTCTGACCTGAGCCGCTATCAGAACGTCATCATCGCACCAGCGGACATGGTGTGGTCGCTTTCATGCGCGAAACTGTGAGCATCCGATTCCGTATGGGCATATTCACCTACGATCGTGAACCAGTCCGTCACGTTGTAATAGATTGCCCCGACTTCCGACTGGTTGCGACGCACGAGAGACGGATTGTCTTCACCTGGCGCCTGATAAAGATTGCTCACACCATAACTACCGACAACCTTGAGCTTTGGCAGAATTTTGTAGGCCGCCTGAACATAATATCCCTCAGAAGCACGTTTGCGTCCGTCCGGAGAGACACCGTCGAAGAAAATGCCGGTCGTTCCTAGTCCGCTGCCGTAATAGTAATAGGCCACGCCTTCAAATGGACCACGCGACAGTTTCACGCCCACGTCTCCAGCCTCGACAGTCGTTCCTTTGCGGCTGCTGCTTCCGAGTGTGGAACTGGTCAGGTTTTGTTGGTGCTGGACGAGGAAGCTGCTCCAGAACCGTGTTGTGAAGCCGTAGATGTTCCCGTCATACGTGACTTTGCCCTGAAGCATGGGGGAGCTGTGTTGCGTCGTGGTCGCAGACAGGCCACCCCCAGCGTAGTTGTATTCATCCAGCGGTGTCATGACGCCGACGGAAGCCTGAAAACCCTTCCATCTCGGTGAAATATAGGTGATCTGCGGCAGCCAGTCAGTATAAACATAACCCACGCCGATACGACCGAGTGAGGTGTTGGCGGGATTAGCGTTGCTACCGGTGCTTCCGACGCTGAGAAGTGTGGCATCGTTCAGGATGGCGTCCGATGCAAACAGTGCGATATCGCGACCCAGCTTGACCGTACCGAACTTGTCCGTGCCCGCGGTCATGTAAACCTGACGGAAATCGAGGCCGGCCGTTCCGAGGCCCACCGGACTGCCGCCCGAATTGGCGTTGAAGGTGCTGGGATTGTTGTTGTTGATGCCAGGATACATTCCGAAGACGGCACCAAGCTTGATCCCGTCCTGAACCGTATTCAGCTTGAGGATCAGACCGCCCGGCAGCAGGCCGTTACGAACGGACGAGGAATCAAAGCCGCTGCTGCCGGTCGAGACGCCGCCTGCTACAGGGCGGCCGCCGCTCGGGCTATTATAGGTATAGTAAGCGTTGACGAAGCCGGAAATGTTGATGTCAATCTGGCCAGCCTGAAGAGTAATGCCTTTGCCGGCGACATAGGGTTTTACCCGCACGATGCTGTCGGGGTTATAGGTCCGACGCGCTTCCATCAACGAGTTGCGGGCATCCTGTGCGCTAGCGGAGGCCTCCATGGCGGCCCGGCGTGCGGCGGAAACGGCAGCGATGGTCGTCACATCAGGCGGCGCTTCGAGATTGCTCCCTTCATGTTGAGGTCCATAGCGCATGTAGCGGTTGCGATGCCGGGAAGGAGCGGAAGAAGACGCAGCATCGTCGTCACGCTGCAAAGAGGGGTGCGCGTGATGCTGATGGTGGGCGAGCAGAACGTTGTACTCGGAACGGCTCAGGCTGCCCTTGGCCCTGAGGATGTCGAGAAGTTCCGTATAATCATCGGCTCGTGCGACAGTCGGGATAACGGAGAGTGCAGCAATGCAGAATGTGCTTCCCAGAAGACTCAGTCGGCACAAGGACATAGATGGCATAAGGACAGCCGCTCCCGCGGATATGCCGGTCAGTGCAATGCAGGCACCGACCGGCCGAAATGGACTACAGTGCTTTTCCTAGCGCGAATGGCGACATTCTTCGCAACAATAGGATGTGTTATCACGAAAACGTCAGAGAATCCCCCGCTTACGCCAATAAGTTGGCATAATATATCTTATGCGACAAATATGTGTTTGGACCACTTGCCCGGACTCAGGCTTCGAATCGCCGACACTCGCCGGCCTGAATGCGCTGAAATCCGCAGTTTTTGGCGATTTATGTATAATGGCATTTCGCCAATAGGCTTTTCTGCGAGCGTTGCGCCATCTGGCGGCAGGATCTCATTCGCTAAACCTATCTTTTTTTGTTTAGGTTATGGCATTAAGCCATCAATCCTGATCATGGCTTAATGCCATGAATATTATCTATGGCATTAAGCCATGATCATCTTCTCCTTTTTGCGTTCATAACGTTCTCCCGGTACGCAGGTTCCCTACTCCGCGTATTGACGAGGTCCTATGACTGAAATCGTTCCGGCTACTCCTGAGCCAGTTTCCTCTCAGCCAGCTTCCGTGCACGGTAACCATTCCTCCGGGCTCTCCGTTTACCAACAGGAACTCTGGGGGCACCCGGTCGGGTTGTGGGTTCTGACCCTGACTGAAGGCTGGGTTGGATTTTCGCTTTACGGGATGCAGTCAATTCTGGCGCTGTATCTGACGGATCATCTCCTTAAGACTGATCATTCCGGGCATGTCTGGGGTCTGGGTGCTCTGGAAAACATCGTATCGGCTCTTTATGCGCCTGCGGGTCCCCAGGCGATGGCAGCCGCAATTACCGGGCTTTTCCTTGCGCTGATCTACGCCACTCCTCTTCTCGGCGGCTTTCTCGCCGACAGGGTGCTCGGGCAGACACGGACCATCCTTCTTGGCGCCGTTTTGATGACAGCTGGGCATTTCCTGCTTTCATTCGACTGGAGTTTCGTACTGGCACTCGGGCTTCTGCTTCCTGGGATCGGTATGGCTGGTGGTTTGCGGGCTCAGGTCGGCGCACTTTATGCTCTTGGCGATCGCCGGCGTTCCGACGCATATCAGATTTATATGATGGGTCTTCAGATCGCGGTGATCGTCTCCCCGGCCCTGTGCGCCAGCCTTGCGCAGATCGCCTGGCACTGGGGATTCCTTGCGGCAGGTCTGGGAATGCTGATTGGTCTGCTGGTCTATCTGTTCGGCCGTCGCTGGCTCTCTACAGCATCCGGACAGGACGCCGGTAACGTGCAGGGCCTTGATGCAGTCGTGCCGCCCCGCCCTGCCCTTACCGCTCGTGAGAAAAAAACAACTTTTCTTCTGCTGGCTCTTGTTCCCGTCATGGCTGTGGGGGCGGTTCCCAATTCCGAGATTTTCGACGGATATCTGCTGTGGGGACGCGAGCATTTTCAGCTTCGTCTTTTCGGTTATGAAATGCCGGTAAGCGACCTGATTTCACTCGATGGTTTCATCAGCACTCTGTGCGCTATTCTGGTTCTGTGGTTCTGGAAGGCTTACTCACGACGACGGCAGGATCTTCCTGAAATTACCAAGGTCGCTCTGGGAACGCTGATTGCAGCGTTCGGCCCTCTCATGCTGGCACTGGGAGCCTGGCTTAGTCCCGGACCGCATGACGTGAGCCTGTTATGGGGACTTGCGTTTCACATTATTAACGACATTGGTTTTTCGATGAACTTCGCGATCGGAATGGCACTGTTTTCACGCGCTGCTCCAACCAGTCTGAATACCATTCTCGTGGCATGCTTTTCGTTGCATCTGTTTTTATCCAATCTCCTCATTGGAAAGCTGGCCACTCTTCTGGGCCGGATGTCAGACGTCTCGTTCTGGCTGCTTCATTCAGGCGCAGCTCTCCTGGCTTCGATTATTCTCGGATTCTGTGCAGTCCGGTTTCGTGACCTCCTTGCCCCGCAGGGAGGTGCCGAGGTACGCCCCGATTAAGGAGGCGAGACCAGACGACGCATTTCCGGCGCAGATGCTGTGGAAACCATATCCCCGTCTAGAGTGCGAACCGTCACCGGCGTAAGCAACCCGTCAGCGCGTTTCTGGCTTCGCTGGATGATGAGACGCTGAACGATTGGATACTGTTTAAGCAGCCGTTCGAAAACCGGACGCGGAATGGCCAGAAGATGGCTGAATTGCAGCGAGCGTACTGTTCCTGGCATTGGCGTATCCCGGATTACGGACGCTGCGCCGATAAGATCTCCGCCCCCGAACAGCAGATCTCTTTCGGCCAGGTTGACCTCTGCCAGCCCTGCAACCTGTGCATAAACGACCCGGACCCGTTGTCCCCGTTTGAAGAGGACTTCACCGGGGGAAACGAAATGCATTGACACCTTCCCCGCCAGTTTCTGAAGAACACTGTCGGGAACACCGTTGAATGCCGGAAAAGCCCTGAGACGCTGTTCGATACCGCTTTTCAGATTGAACCTCAGCGGCGCATCAAGACGGGCTCGCTGCCGTTCGATTTCACGATGAAGCTCGCGGTGAAGCTCCTCCGAAATCAGGTTGTCTGCTTCCAGGGCATCATATTCTTCGTCCTCAAGGCGCAGGGCAATCTGGCGAAGAATACGACTCTCCAGCGCCTCAGAATAGCCGGAGTAATGCAGTCGCAAAGTCTCCAGCGCGTCATCGAGCAGTTTACGCTGCCGTCCCAGAACTTCGGAGACAATTTCCGTAATACGGGGCCCCAGTGTAGGCTCCATCCGTTGACGGATGAACCGTTGAAGCGAGAGCGAAACGAGATGTGCGATGATGAGCATCTCGAAGCGCTCCATCATACAGTTCGTCAGAGGCTCGTCGATATGAAAGCGGCTGTGCAGTTCCTGTGCAATCCGAAACCGGAGAGACGGCTGGAGCCGACGCTTCAATGCGCGGACATATCCATACCGCCCCTCCAGCCGGGCACCATCAGCCATCGCTTCTGCCGTACGTAGCAGCGTCTCCATGACGCGACGTGAAAGGCCCTGAATACGGAACAGGTCCAGCAGAAGTGAGCGTTCCTGATTGGCAATCGTGATCAGGGCAATATTGACGCGGTTCCGGTCATTCAGGGCGGCTTCAAAATTGTTCGCCGCCCTCTCCTTCTCCGCCCGACGTTCGAGACGGGTAATGACGCCTGCACGTGTCTGCTCGCTAAAGCCGAGCTCTTCCGAGAGCTCCCGGGTCCGCTCTGCAACTTCACCCAACCCGATGCCCACGATCTGCTGGCGAATGGCCTGATCGATGGGCGAAAGCTGATCCAGCTTGAAGAATAGGACGAGCGCGCGCAGCGTGGTGCCATTGACGAGAAGCGTGATGAGAACGAACCCGGTTGCGATGATACCAACAAAATGGGCAACGGGGCTCGAAACACTCTGGTTTTCGGTGACAGCCAAAGCCAGGGCAAGCGTGATGGCACCACGAATTCCACCCCAGGCCATCGTTGCCTTGAATGGGTTGGGCACGGGCGGTGAGAGTTTTGTTACAGCCAGTAGCGGCAGTATGCCGAAAATTACGGCTGATCGGGCGATCAGGCCTGCAAGGCTGGCAATGATGATCAGGACGAAATCCCACCTCGTCATACCGATCAGGAGGCGCGGCACCAGCATCGTAGCGAGAAGGAAGACGAGAGAACCAGCCCAGAAGACAAGCTGTTCCCACATTTCGTTCAGAAAACGCCAGACCTGTGGACGGAAAGTGGAAGGACCGTAAGCCGAAACCGTCAGTCCTGCGGCGGCTGTCGCGACAACGCCGGAAAACCCCAGCATTTCGTCGCACAGGATATAGACGGCATAGGGCAGTGCCAACGTCAGAGTGACTTCCGAAGCCGCCGACCCTCCGAGCCCCGCGATCAGCAGGAGTGTCAGACGTGCGAGGCAGACCCCGACCACGATTGCGCCGATAAAGGCGGTCAGGAAGTCCATCAGCGCATCGGCGAGATGGATGTGATGATGCGAGGTGACGGCTGCCAACAGGATCGAGAAAATGGAAATCGCGGCTGCGTCGTTGAGAAGTGCCTCCCCTTCTACCAGCCGCGTCAGACGTGAGGCCGCACCGATCTCGCGGAAGATTCCGGCAACGGCGGACGGATCGGTTGTAGCGACGATTGAACCGAGCAGCAGGCAGACCACAAGGCTCTGTTGGGCAAAGGGATAAAGCGCAAACCCGATCGTTGCAGTGGAAACGACGACGGCAACGACTGCAAGCAGCAGCACGGTTGCCGTCTCGTGCGCCAGGCGACGGACATCGATCGCCATTGCGCCCTGAAATACCAGAACCGGTAGGAAAATCAGCAGAAAGGCTTCGCTGTTGATCGGGAAGTAAATCAGCGCTTCAGCCGCGCCATCGAGAAGGTCTGTCGCAGAGGAACGGACAATAAGAGAGGCAACGAGACCCAGCCCGATCCCTGTCAGGGCAAGCAGAACGGCTTCGGAAATCTCGAGCCGTTTCGCAAGGGGTTGGATGATGCTGACAAGCGTGAGCAGGAACGCAAGCGCTAGGAGTACGGCCGCCAGCCCTGTCACCATCATCGTTATGTCTGTCCCTTCATGCGATCATCGTGGGATGATCGTGTGTGTTTCAAGCTGTCGGGGCTTCGGTGGAAACGGCTTTGAGCCATTCCCGTACCTGACCTTCGGGGTCTTCATGAGCAATGAAGGCGCTCATGGCCGCAACCGTATCCGCGCCAGCGGCAAAACAGTCCCGCATACGAGGAATGGTCATTCCCCCGATCGCCACAAGCGGAACATTTCCGCAAAGTTCCCGCCATTCCACCAGTCGCTCCAGCCCGCGCCCGGAAAGTGGGACACCCCTGAGTTGCGTGGCCCACACAGGACCGAACGAGACATAGTCCGGCTTGCAGGACAGTGCCGTTTCCAGTTCCACATGATCATGCGTGGAGATGCCAAACCGGAGGCCTGCCGTGCGGATCGCGTCCAGATCGGCCGTCTCGAGATCTTCGGGGCCCAGATGAACCCATTCATATCCAAGCTCGATCGCGATCTGCCAGTAGCGGTTCAGTGCCAGGGAAACGTTACATCTTGTCGCAAGTTCCTGGGCTAACTGCGCCTGGGCGCGGATATCTTCTTCGGGCATGTCCCGCAGATACAGTTCAATAAACCGCAGCCCCGCTCCCCCCAGTCTTTCCACCCAGCGAGGGTGATCGACAACGGCATAGATCCTTGACGGAAGAGAGGACATCACATTCGTACTCCAGGGGGCTCCATAGACGGCCGCGCATCGCCGGATCGGCCAATAGTGTTACAGGTCAGACCCAATGCGTCCAGACATAGCATCTCTTTATTAATACCTTGTTTTCATGCCTGTTCCTGAAGAACATCAAGCAGGGCCTCTGCCGGATGCGCTGGGCGAAGGCCCGCAAGTCGCTCCGTCTGGCAGCGGCAAGAGAAACCGGTTGCCAGAACAGGCTTCGTTATTTTGGCCTGCCAGTTCTGCTCAAAAATCCGGCGAGATAATCCGGCCTGTTCCTTCTGATGTCCGAACAGACCCGCCATTCCGCAGCAGCCCGCCTTGCCTGCCTCTGCGGCAAGACCGAAATAACGGAGAACGAAAGCCCAGTCCCCTGCACTCTCCGGACGGGACGCCTGCTCGGTGCAATGGGAGATAACCGAAAAGGACGTTTCGGGGTTTTTCTGCGCCTGTGATGCCTGACCCCGGCTCTGGAGTGCATTCTGTTCAATCCTGCCACGTAGGAATGTTTCCAGAGGCATGATTTTAGGCATTAACCCGGCTCCTGAGATGTCGCGATACTCCTGAGTGAACATCAGGCCGGTCGCAGCGTCCAGTGACACAAGCGAAATTCCGAAACTGCCGATCCGGTTCAGTTTCCGAAGCGTATGTCTTGCGGTAACTCCAAACCCCCGGCGGAAACCCAGGACATGACGCGCCTTGCCGTTGTCCCACACGGGCGTGACCCGGACGTCCAGTCCAAGTGTGGTCAGAAGAGCGTGCACTTTCTCCGTCAGGCCGCCATCAAAACTGCCAGTAAATGAATCCTGGATCAGGATCACTGCGTCTGGATTGCCACGGCTATGGCGCAACCATGTGCGGTTGATATGGGCTTTCCTACCCAGCCGTGCAGGTCGGAGGCGAGGAAGGTCGACAAGCCCGACCCTCGACAGAATACTGCGTGACAGCGGATTATGCAGGAGAACATTGCCTGCTCCTGGCGCTATCCGCCCAAGAGCCAGGAGCGGTTCGAGCCAGTAGACCAGATAATCCCGGAACGGTCTGTGACGCTCACGGTAATAGCTTGCGAGAAATTTCGAGCGCATGGAGGGAATGTCCACGCGGATCGGGCACTGCGTTGCGCAGGCCTTGCAGGACAGGCAGGTGTCAAGCGCCGTGTGGAGTTGCTCTGCCACGGCGGGAAGCAGGCTCCGGTCAGGCGCGTCCTGCGGCAGAGACCGCAGCCTCGTCCAGCTCCTGATCAGAAGTGCCCGCCCTTTCGGAGACTGCCTGCGATCTTTGGTGGCCTTGTAGGATGGGCACATGGCCATGTCCGGCTCACGGTTGAAGCAGGCTCCATTTCCGTTGCAACTGACGGACAGGCCGTAAGCGTCGCGCAGTTCCGGCGCGATTTCCTCGTCGAAGCTTCCCTTGAACGGGATACCATCAATCCGGTCCACGGGGTGTCCCATGCCCCCCGGTGCAAGTTTGCCCCGATTGAAAATATCTTTTGGATCAAACGTGTCCTTGATCCGGCAAAGCTCGGCAAACAGCGTCTCGCCAAAAAAAAGCGGAGAAAATTCGCCTCTGAAGCCGCGGCCATGCTCTCCCCAGAGTAGACCACCATGCCTCTTTGTCAAAGCCGCTACCGCATCAGAGATCGGCCGGATCAGCGCGCGATCTTCCTCCGTCAGCATGTCCAGAAACGGTCTGACATGCAGACAGCCGACATCGGCATGACCGAACATGCCATAGGACAGGCCATATCCGTCCAGAATATCACGGAACTCACTGACATATTCGGGCAGGACTTCAGGGGGTACAGCTGTATCTTCTACAAAGGGAACGCCCTGCCTGTGACCGTCGGGGCGTCCCAGAAGGCCAACGGATTTTTCTCTTAGCGTCCAGAGGTTTGCGATGATGTCAGGATCAGAAACTGCTTTATAATCAATTGGTTTATAGGGAGAGTTCTCAAGAAGATTTACGGCTGACGCGATCTGTTCGCTCAGAAGGTCGGGATCGTCTCCCACGAACTCGACAAAACTGAGACCCTTGACCGGAAGAGACGTGCGGCTGCCCAGAACCTGTTCCAGCGCGTGCCATGTCACATCCTGCTGCGCCCTGGCGAGAACGCGGTCATCCAGTACCTCCACGGCTGAAGGTCCGGCCGGCAGAAGGGTCTGCACATCACACAGGGTGCCATTGAAACTGGTATAACGAACGACAATAAGCTGGCGGTATTTCGGCAGGCGCCTGACACGCAGCACGACCCGGCGCGTTAGGGCGAGTGTGCCTTCTGACCCGGCAAGAAGACGCGCCAGATGAAAGCTGCCATCGTCATGCAGCAGGTTCTGAAGGTTGTAGCCTGTCAAACCTCTGTTCATGTCCGGAAAGACGCGTTGAATTTCTGCTGCGTGTTCGGTGACAACTCTGCGAACTTCAGCGTGGATCCGTGAAGAAAGGTCTGTCCCGGCGCAAGCCTGTTCCAGACCGTCCGCGCTGAGACGGGTGACATGAAGGTCCGACCCATCGGACAGAACGACATCCATGGCCTCGATATAATCCGAGGTCCGGCCATAGATACGGGAGCCCTTGCCGGACGCATCCGTCGCGATCATCCCGCCGATCGTAGCCCGCGTCGCGGTGGAAACAGTAGGCGGAAAGAAACACCCGTGAGGCTTCAGGAATGCATTCAGGCGCGCCAGAATAACACCTGGCTCAACGGTGACGGTTCCCTCTTCCGCATCGAAATCCAGAATGTGGTCCAGATAACGGGATACATCGACCACAACCCCATCGGTCAGGGACTGTCCGTTCGTTCCTGTTCCTCCACCTCTAACGGCAAGAGTGATGTGCCCGTCTGCTGCCCTCACCGCGCGATTAAGATCTTCTCCGTTGCGCGGGTAAAGAACTAGGGACGGAAGTCGCTGATAGATGCTGTTATCTGTAGAGAAAACGAGGCGCGAGGAGATATCCTTGCTGATGTCGCCTGCAAATCCCTGCGCCTTTAGGCGAGCAATGAAGCTCTCCCGTTGAGCAGTGGCAGATGCATCCGGCGACATGCCGGAATTTCCGACCGGTACACCGGTTAATCCGTCTCCGCCCATATCCATTCCCTCTATTAGTGTTTTACGTCCATTCAGCCTTCAATTCTGCCGCAACAGACAGTCCTGCGCCAAATCTTTCACTCCACCGTAACAGATTTGGCGAGATTGCGAGGCTGATCGACATCCGTGCCCTTGAGCAGCGCAACTTCATAGGCAAGCATCTGCACGGGAATGGCGTAAAGAATGGGCGTTACGAAAGCATCGGCATCCGGCATGACGACAATCTGCTCGGCGACATCCTTCAGGCGTTTTGCGCCTTCGGCGTCCGTGAATGCCAGAATACGTCCGCCTCTTGCCTTGGCCTCCTGCAAATTGGAAAGCGTTTTGTCGAACAAGATCGTGGACGGTGCGATGGCCACCACCGGGACCGTCTGGTCGATCAGGCTGATCGGCCCATGCTTGAGTTCACCCGCAGCGTAAGCTTCAGCATGGATATAACTGATTTCCTTTAATTTTAAGGCGCCCTCAAATGCGATGGGCGTGCAAATGCCGCGTCCGAGATAGAGGACGTCCCGCGCCTGCGCCACAACAGCAGCCATCGTCTGGATATCTTTGGTACGGGCGAATACTTCTGCCGTACGTGATGGCAGGTCCAGAAGACTTGCGGTCAAACGCTCCTCGCGCGCCAGGTCTATTTTTTGCCGCGCGCGCGCAAATTCGATCGACAGGGCGGCCAGAACGGTAAGCTGGGCTGTGAACGCCTTTGTGGAAGCAACCGAGATTTCGGGTCCCGCATCCATGCCGAGAACCAGATCGCTCTCCCGGCCCATGGTCGAATGTTCAACATTCAGGACGGATACGATGCTCTGGCCAGCTTTCCTGAGGCTCCTGAGAACCCCAAGCGTATCGGCTGTTTCACCAGACTGGGAAATCAGTAACGCTACCCCCCTGTCCGGCTGAGGTGGCTCCCGGTAGCGCATTTCAGAGGCAACATCGATCTCTACGGGGATCCTGGCAAGGGATTCCAGCCAGTATCGCCCCACCATGCCGGCATAATAGGCTGAGCCGCAGGCCGTGATGGTGATACGGGGAACCTGCGCGGGATCGAACGGCATTTCCGGCAGAACGACACGTTTGGAGGCAGGGTCCGTAATCCGTTTCAGCGTCTGGCCAATGGCGGATGGGTGTTCATGGAGCTCTTTCTCCATGTAATGCCGATAACCGTCTTTACCGACCTGCCCGGCCATAAACGTCAGATCCTGAACCGGGCGGGAAACTTCAGCCCCCGTCATGTCGAAGATCCGGACATGACCTGGCGTCAGTTCGCACCAGTCTCCGTCCTCGAGATACGTCATTTTCCGCGCCATCGGTGCCAGGGCGATACTGTCGGAGCCCAGAAACATCTCCCCTTCACCATACCCGACAGCCAGCGGGGCTCCATGACGCGCACCGATCAGAAGACCTTCATGATGTCTGAAGATCATGGCGATCGCATAAGCGCCCTCAAGTCGCTTGATTGCGGCGAAAGCCGCATCCCGCGGCTCGAACCCCTGCTGGAGATAATCGTCCACTAAATGGGCGACGGTTTCTGAATCCGTCTCGGTAACGAAAATCCGTCCCTTCGCTTCGAGCTCCTTCTTGAGCTCTGCAAAGTTTTCAATGATCCCGTTATGCACGATGGCCACGCCACCAGCTTCGTGAGGATGGGCGTTGTTTTCTGTCGGTGCGCCATGCGTGGCCCACCGGGTGTGGCCGATGGCGGTCGTGCCGGGCAGCGGATTGTCACGAAGGACACGCTCAAGATTGTCCAGTTTGCCTGCAGCACGGCGGCGGTCGATCTCTCCCGAGGCGGTCAGCGTTGCAATACCCGCTGAGTCATAACCGCGATATTCCAGCCGTCGGAGCGCTTCGAATGCGATGGGGCTGGCGGGCTTATGCCCTACAATTCCACAGATGCCGCACATCAGCCCTGTTCCTTCCGAGCTTTGAGAGACTGTTTGATCTGAATGCCACGACCGGTCTTGAGCGTCTGTTGGGCTCTGCCAAAAGCCAGATCGCCTGCAGGAACATCCTGCGTGATGACACTCCCAGCCGCGATCAGTGCATCGTCGCCAATGGTAACCGGAGCCACCAGAATGGAATCGGACCCGATAAAGGCTCGTTCGCCGATCGTAGTGCGGTGTTTGAAGACGCCGTCATAATTGCAGGTAATGGTTCCCGCTCCCACATTCGTGGCAGCCCCCACGGACGCGTCCCCCAGATAGGTCAGATGATTGGCTTTCGCTCCTTCACCCAGCTCCACGTTTTTGAGTTCGACGAAATTCCCGACATGGGAGTGCGCGCCGCAGAGTGTTCCAGGACGCAGCCGCGCATACGGACCGATCATCGCGCCTTCTCCGACTTCACAGCCTTCCAGATGTGAAAAAGCCCTGATCAGAGCGCCTGTGCGCACTGTAACGCCAGGCCCGAAAAAAACATTCGGCTCGATCGTTACATCGGCTTCCAGAAGCGTGTCGGTGCTGAAGAAGACAGTCTCAGGTGCAACAAGCGTCACTCCCGCATCCATGGCCGCATCGCGCAGCCTGTTTTGCAGTGTGGCCTCAGCCTGTGCCAGTTCTGCTCGTGAATTCACGCCCGCCAGTTCTGCTTCGGCAGCTTCCACGCAGATTACAGCTCCGTTCTGGGCTGCCATTTCGACCACGTCCGTCAGGTAATATTCGCCCTGGGCATTGTCATTGTGGACATTCGCAAGCCAGTTCCTGAAGTCTTCGGCGCCTGCGCACATCACGCCCGCATTGCAGAGAGGAATACGACGTTCCTCTTCCGTAGCGTCTTTGAACTCCACGATTTTCGTGACCCGTCCCTGTTCTTCCACGATGCGGCCATAGCGGCCCGGTTCTGAAGGGCGCATTCCCAGAAGAGCCAGGCTTGCTCCTTCCTGCCGTGCGGCAAGGAGACGTTTCATCGTCTCGGCCGTGATCAGGGGATTGTCAGCATAAAGGATTGCGACATCACCCGTTCCGAAAAGTTCACGCGCTGTGCTGGCCGCATGGGCCGTTCCCAGCCTCTCCACCTGAGTGACGGTCCGGTATGGGTGGACTGCCTCTTCCAAGGCGGGCATGTCTGGCCCTGTCACGACGACAATGTCGTCAAAGACCTCTCTGGCCGTCGTAATGAGATGGTTGATCATTGGCTGGTTGCCCAGACGATGGAGCGCCTTGGGCAGCCGGGACTTCATGCGTGTGCCGAGTCCTGCGGCGAGAATGATGGCGGTGGTGCGTTGGGTGCTGTCGGTCATGTCCCGCCCGGGGTATCCAAACCGCAGGTCCGCGTCAAACGGATGCGGGAGGCTGTTTCATCACTTCGAATTGCCGATTATTGCAACAGGCATCGACTGTCTATTCAACGGTTTACGGCATGCTGCATGACCACGGTGACACGTCCGAGTTTCGGGTGGCTGAACTCTATCCGCACGGGGACAAGGCCCAGACCGTCAATCCTGTAAAACCATACCGATCCCGGTTGGGGGGCAGCAAGTTTGGCGCGGTTGGGAGAGTCTTTGATGAACCCCGCCAACTGGCGCCCCACAAAATCGCAGCGCAAGCCCGGGCCGGAATAGAATTCTCTCTGTTCCCGCGGAATATCGGCAGTAACCGGACCATGTACAACCATTTCGCTAAGCCGGATGCCATCGAAGATGATCTGAGATCCGTTACATTTTCCGGTCGTTTCCAGAGAATGTAGAAGATGCGCCATGCCGCTCAGTGTATCAACCGTATGCGGTAACGAACTGTCAGGAACCGGTTCACGGTCGCTTTCCGGAGGCTGAAGGTCCGTGACTTTGGGGGTATCGTCGGAAAATTCCAGCCGCACATGCCTGTGCTTGCCCCGGGATATTCCTCCACTGTCGAACAGAACAGGCTGCACATTGCCATCAGGCGTAAAGCGGCCCTGAACGCGCGAGGTTACGTCCATGGTGACGAACCAGCTGATAAGTCCGGCCGGCTTGATCTGTGTACTGCCACCATACCCCCACGGCTCGATCTGGTAGGAGGCATGGGCATTCAGAACATGAAAACCCTTGAGGTATACGGCGTAATCGGCATCGACCTGTCCCTTGGGCTGATTACCAGCCCAGGCAGAAGCGGAAACAGCCGCCGCCAGAGCCAAGCAGATACCGAACGCCAGCGCCTTAAACGTCAAGGTTGGCAACTTTAAGGGCGTTTCCGACAATAAAGTCTCTGCGCGGCTCCACGACGTCTCCCATAAGGGTGGAGAATACCTGACCGGCATCCTCAACGTCCCCGATACGGACCTGAAGCAGGGTGCGGGTCGAAGGATCAAGGGTCGTGTGCCAGAGCTGCTCGTCATTCATCTCGCCCAGCCCCTTGAACCGGTTGATGGTTAGACCGCGACGGCCCTGAAGAAGAATGCGTTCCATCACTGCCGCAGGCCCGAACAGGTCGTGCGTCGCGGGATCAAGCGTCAGGATTACAGGCTTGTCAAAGTCACGGGAGAGACGCTCCCATTCCGCGACCAGCCAGCGTGCTTCCGCCGAGCGGAGCAGTGAGGGCTCAATCCTGTAAACTTCACCCACACCACGGACAGAGCGCGCACATTCGAGACCGGTTTCAGAGATGGACACTTTCCATCCCCGTTCGTTTGGCAAAGACGCCCCGTCAAGCCGACGCTGGAAGTCCGGCATGCGGGTCGTCGCAACAGACACGTCGCTGTCCAGAACACCCGCAATGGCTGCCTGTTCCATGACCCAGACGGGAACCTTGGAGGCAAGGCTCTGGAGCCTGCGTGTGGCCGCGGACAGGAACGTGATCTCCTCGGACAGAGGCTCACCCGTCAATACGCGTCCATCTGCAAAGCGCAGCGACGCATTGGCAAGAGCCTTGTCCAGCAGATACTGCTCAAGAGCAGCATCGTCCTTGAGGTAACGCTCTTCCTGGCCGCGCTTTGCGCGATAGAGCGGCGGCTGGGCGATATAAAGATAACCTTGCTCGATCAGCTCTGGCATCTGCCTGAAGAAGAAGGTCAGTAGCAGCGTCCGGATATGGGATCCGTCGACGTCAGCATCGGTCATGATGACGATTTTGTGGTAACGCAGCTTTTCGGCTGAAAAACCACCCTGCTCCACATCGCCGCGACCGATCCCGGTGCCGAGCGCCGTAATCAGGGTTCCGATTTCCGCGGAGCCCAGCATTCGGTCGAAGCGGGCACGTTCGACGTTCAGGATCTTGCCCCGCAAAGGCAGGATGGCCTGAAAGCGACGGTCCCGCCCCTGCTTGGCGGTTCCCCCTGCGGAGTCACCCTCAACGATGAAAATTTCGGCCTTGGAGGCATCCCGCTCCTGACAGTCCGCGAGCTTGCCCGGAAGCGACGAAACATCCAGTACACCCTTGCGGCGTGTCAGTTCGCGGGCGCGGCGCGCTGCCTCGCGGGCGCTGGCGGCGTCGATGATTTTGGCGACGATCGCCTTTGCTTCCTTCGGATGCGTTTCGAACCAGTGTGAGATTGCATCGGAAGCCGCGGCATGTACTACAGGCTGGACTTCGGACGAGACGAGCTTGTCTTTGGTCTGCGAAGAGAACTTCGGGTCAGGAACCTTGACGGAAAGCACGGCTGTCATGCCTTCACGCATGTCTTCACCAGTCAGCGATCCGGCCTCACGCTTAGCCACCCCTTCGGCATACTTGCCAACGACGCGCGTCAGGGCCTGACGGAAACCGGCCAGATGGGTGCCGCCGTCACGCTGTGGAATGTTGTTGGTAAAGCACAGCATCGTCTCGTGATAGCTGTCGTTCCAAGTCAGTGCGAACTCGACGCGGATGCCGCTTTCGGGATTGTCGATCTCACCCGTGATAGGCGGCGTAACGATGGAAGTTTTTGAAGAATCAAGCCATTCGGCGAACGCGCTCAGACCACCTTCATAATGGAAACGCGTCTCTTTCGGCTCGGCATGGCGTTCATCCCGGAGGATGATCAGCATCCCGGAGTTCAGGAAGGCCAGTTCCCGAACACGCCGCTCCAGAATGGAAATATCAAATTCGACCTTCGTGAAGGTCTGCTTGCTGGGCTTGAATGTAACCAGCGTTCCCCGATCCTCAGTGGAAGAGCCGATAACATGGAGGGCTTCGTCGCGCTCACCGTGCTGGAACCGGATCTTGTGCTCCAGTCCATTACGCCAGATGCGGACTTCCATCCATTCGGAAAGGGCATTTACCACAGCCGCGCCGACGCCGTGCAGACCGCCGGAAACCTTATAGGAATTCTGATTGAACTTGCCGCCGGCGTGAAGTTTCGTGAGCACGACTTCAGCGGCACTGATCCCTTCTTCAGGATGCAGATCCGTCGGGATGCCACGACCATTGTCACGAACCGAGACTGAGCCATCGCCATTCAGCGTCAGGATGCAATATGTGGCGTGGCCTGCCTGGGCTTCATCCACGGCATTATCGATGATTTCGAAGACCATGTGATGCAGACCGGAGCCGTCATCCGTATCACCGATATACATTCCTGGACGTTTGCGGACCGCATCCAGTCCCTTCAGCACCGAGATGGAGGAAGCGCCGTAATCTTCACCGTCTGCGCTTGGGATCTCGGGCTGGTTCTGGGTGTCTGACATGCGCGTGACGGTCTCCGTGGTACTCTGAAAAACTGTTGGACGAGTATAGCCCGCACAGCCGGTTTAGGCCAGCGGGCGCATTCGTTCAGGACGGCGCTATTGTCCCATGACGGACGGAAAAGAATTGTGCCTGCCCCTTTAGCGGTGCAAAGGGTTCGATATCGGTCCCGGTAATCATCACCGGTGCGTCGAGTTTTTCAAGGCCGCGCATAAGCGCATGGCGCATACGTTCATCGAGATGAAGCAACGGTTCATCCAGAAGAATGGCAGGAACCTGACGCCGTGCCTGAATCATCAATCTGGCATGTGAGAGAATGGTCCCGGTCAGCATGATCTTCTGCTGGCCACTGCTTGAAAGCTCGGCAGGGCGCGAAGTCGCAGTATCCGACAGCGAAAAATCCGCTTTGTGAGCTCCGAGAGAGGTTGCCCCGCGCATCCTGTCATCAGATCTTGACGTGCTCAAAGCATTTCGGATCCAGTCTTCAACTTCCAGAGCCGGCTGGTTGGAGAGACGTCTCGCGATGGAGCATTCCAAGGAAAGAGTGCTTCCTGGAAAACCTTCATTTTCAAATGGATGAGCGTTCATGCTCTCGACAAGTGCGAGCCGTGCGGCGGAGGCTGCGACAGCATGGCGGGCAATAGAGTCTTCAATCGAAGACATCCATTCTGTTTCAGATGGCCGTTCTGAAAGAAGTCGGTTCCGACTGGCCACGGAACGGTCATGGGCGGCGATCTGTCGTCCGTGATCGGGAGACAGAGACATGACCAGTCTGTCCAGAAAGCGCCGTCGGCTACTGGCGCCATCCTGAAAAAGACGGTCCATCTGAGGTGTCAGCCAGACACAGGAGAAGCGCTGGCCTATACGCGCGTGGGAACGGACATTTTCGCCATCAAGCTGAAAGATCCGGCGTGGTCCGTTTGCCGGTGTATTTCCGGTGCCGATCTGGAACTCCTCCAGACCTGACCGGAATGTAGCGGCGACGCCCCAGCTTTCTGCTCCCTGGCGGCACAGTACGGGAAGCGGTGCCCCCCTTAGTCCTCTACCCGGTGCAAGAAGCGAGACTGCTTCAAGAAGATTGGTTTTCCCGGACCCGTTCTCGCCGGTCAGGACCAATATCCGCTTTTCCGGTGTCCAGACAGCGTGTGAATAGTTCCGGAAATCCGTCAGTGCGAGCCGGGTCAGTTTCAATAGACGCTCGCGTTTAGACCCGCATCGGCATCAGAACATACAGAGCCGACGGTGCGGCCGTATCCCGCACGATGGTTGGAGCGGAACTATCCGAGAATGCAAATTCCACTTCGACGTCGATCTGGTCGGTGATGTCTGTCAGATAACGCGCCTGAAAGCCGATCTCGATCGGCGCGGCATCATATGATACTGCGCTTTCGTCGAGTTCCTCATGCGCCACGCCCTGATCGGGGCTGGTGGCGGACAGGTTCAGCATATTCTGCGTGACAGACAGCTTGACCGGGCGCGAGCGTTCCTGGCTGATGGCCGCAACGCGGCCGACAGCAGCCGCGAAATCACGCTTGCCGACACGCAGGATGCGATCATTGCCCTTGGGAATGACGCGCTCATATTCCGGGAAGGTTCCGTCAATCAGTTTGGAGGTCAGAAGGACGGGGCCGGCCTGGAACTGGATCCGCGTGTCAGACAGGGAGATTTCCAGATCAGCCGCCCCTTCGTCCAGAAGCTTGCGCAGTTCGTTGACAGTCTTGCGGGGAATAATGACGCCCGGCATGCCGCGTGCACCTTTGGGCAGGTCCGTTTCAACGCGTGCCAGACGGTGACCGTCCGTGGCGACGGCTCGCAGCATCGGGGTGGCACCGTTTTCTGCCACATGCAGATAGATGCCGTTTAGGTAGTAGCGGGTTTCTTCGTTCGAAATGGCGAACTTAGTGCGGTCGATCAGACCGCGCAGTGTTGCTGCGGGGAGCGAGAAACGATGCGGCAGATCTCCGGCGACCATGGCCGGGAAATCATCGACCGGCAGAACATTCAGGCTGGTGGCATAACGGCCCGCGCGCAAGGCCAGCGGTGCTTCGCTATCCTGATGATCAAACTCAAGTGCCACACCGTCCGGTAGTTTGCGGACAATTTCGAAAAGTACTGCGGCAGGCACTGTGGTGGAGCCGGAGCGTTCGCCGGTGGCGGGAACATCTTCCACAACAGCGATTTCCATATCCGTCGCCGTCAGGCGCAGAATATCGCCCTCAAAGCTCATCAGGACGTTGGCCAGAATGGGAATGGTATTCCGCTTTTCCGCAACGCCATGAATATGCGCCAGAGCCCGTTGCAGCAGGGTACGGTCAACCTTGAATTTCATTCCGGGCCTCGGGTGAAGATCTTGAATTAATTGAGAGAACCTAGCAGACCCCCGCCCCTCGGGAAAGAGAGGGATCGGGGGCTGGTCGAGATCAGCCTTCGAGCATCCGGCGCAGCAGTTCTACGTCCTCGGCGAAGGATGTATCCTGATCCATCAACTCTGTGACGCGGTTGACAGCATGCATGACGGTCGTGTGGTCGCGGTTGCCAAATTTACGTCCGATTTCCGGAAGAGAACGGCTCGTCAACTGTTTGGCCAAATACATGGCGACCTGGCGTGGGCGCGCGACCGCGCGCGCGCGGCGGGCGGACGACATGTCCGTCAGGCGGATATTCCAGTGCTCGGAAACCTTGCGCTGGATTTCCTCGATCGTGACGCGGCGATCATGGGCCTTCAGCATGTCCTTGAGAACATCCTGCGTCGTGTCGAGCGTAACCGGGCGGCCAACGAGGTCAGCATGGGCAATAAGACGATTGAGCGCGCCTTCAAGTTCACGGACATTGGTCGTGATTTTGTGCGCGAGATATTCCAGTACCTTGGAGGGAACGTGTGTTCCCGAAGCCTTGGCCTTGGCTTCCAGAATGGAAATACGCAGCTCGAAGGTCGTGGCATGGATGTCGGCGACCATGCCACAGCCCAGACGGGTCCGCAGGCGGTCTTCAAGGCCCGACAGATCCGAAGGGCTCTTATCCGCACTGACAATGATCTGACGGCCTGCATCGACGAGGGCATTGAACGTATGGAAGAATTCTTCCTGCGTATTGTCCTTGCCGATCAGAAACTGAAGATCGTCGATCATCAGGACGTCAACGGACCGGAGTTGTTCCTTGAATTCCATCGTGGACTGCGAACGGATCGCCGCAATGAAGCGATACATGAACTTTTCCGCGGACATATAGGCCACGGAAACTTTGCCAGTACGGGTCAGTTCCGTACCGATGGCGTGCATCAGGTGCGTCTTGCCGAGGCCTACGCCACCATACAGAAACAGCGGGTTAAAGCCGGGACTTGATGGCTTTTCCGCCACACGGCGGGCGCAGGCATACGCAAATTCATTGGGTTTGCCGACGATGAAGGTGTCGAATGTGAAGCGCGGATCAAGCGGAACAGCCAGATCGCTGCGGCTTTCCGGCGCGGTGCTTTGCGGTACAGCGTCGCCGGAGAGGCCCGGTGTTTCATCCGCATCTTCGATGTCGTCCACCGGAACTTCAGGCAGGCCACGCTTGACCTGAAGTTCCACGCCTTTAATGTCCTCGCGCTCGGTACGCCAGAGCGTCTGGAGACGCTCTTCATACTGGCTACGTACCCAGTCGCGAAGGAAGCGCGTGGGTAAGTAGAGAGTTAGTTCATCCTCGTCGAGTGGCCCTAGAACGATCTGCCGGAGCCATGTCCGGTATTCGACCTCGCCAACCTCACTCTTCAGTTTCTCACGAACGCGGACCCAGGCGGTCTCAAGCGATGTCGTCGAACCGGGGGCGGAGGCGCTGGCGTCCAGATACTGAGCGTTTTCCACCATTGTACCCCCTTTCATATCCAGTCCCGCAGTACGCGGGCATCAGTTATTGGTCCCTGCGCGCAGGGAGGTTGTGCTCTCGACAGAAAATCCGCAGCAGGAACGCAGGAAAATCCCGGAGAGCCAGACATCCGATATTTTTTTGTCGAACGCTCAGGATAGGCGTCCGTTCTGCCCGAAGCAAGCTGGAACACGAAGGGTTCAGCGGGATATCATGAGGGTGTCCCCCATAAGCAGCCCCAACTCAGATGCTCGGGAAAAAATTCTGGGGTGCAGTCAAAAAAGAACGCGCTCCTTGAAGGGAGCGCGTTCTTCAGTTCCAACCCGAAGGTGAAGCTCAGGCGGTTGCCAGAGCCTTCACGCGAGCGGACAGGCGGGACAGCTTACGGCTAATCGTGTTCTTTGCGATCACGCCCTTGCCTGCTGCGCGCTGCATTTCCGGCTGTGCAATCTTGAAGGCTTCTGCAGCAGCGGACTTGTCACCGGACTGGATAGCGAGTTCGACCTTCTTGATGAACGTACGCATACGGGACATGCGGGCGACGTTGCGCTCACGGCGACGTTCATTCTGACGGATGCGCTTGCGGGCAGAAGCTGTGTTTGCCATGGATCTTTCGGTTCACTTTGCGTTTTGGTCGCGTAAATGGTTGGCGCCCTCTACTCCGCCAGATCCGTGTCCGTCAAGTGTTTTGCACATTTTACACAGGATGGGGGCATCTTTCCGGCCTCGCCTCCCTTCGTGGTTATTTCTGACAGGTCGGGCAGAAGAACGTTGAACGTCCGGACTGCGTGATGCGCCGGATCGGACTGGCATCTCCGCAATTCGGGCAGGGCGCTCCTTCGCGGCCATAGACAAGATGCAGGTCCTGAAAGCCACCTTTGGTGCCGTCAGCCTGCACATAGTCGCGCAGAGACGACCCGCCGGATGCGATCGCCTGCTCCAGAATCTGTGGAATAGCTTCTGAAAGAGCCTGCGCCTCAACGTCGGTTAGCGTGCAGGCTTGTCGCTCTGGATGAATGCCGCAGCGGAACAGGGCTTCGCAGACATAGATATTGCCAAGACCTGCAATCAGTTTCTGATCAAGCAGAGCGGATTTGATCGGTGTACGCCTCTCCCGAAACAGCTGCGCCAGTCCTCCTCTTGTAATGGTGGGAGACAGCGGCTCCATGCCCAGATGCGCGAGAAGGCGGTGATCCTCCTCTTCATTTGTGCGGACAAGATCGACGCTGCCAAAGCGCCGGGGATCAACAAGCCCTGCCCGCGCACCGCTGTCCGTTTCCAGAACCAGATGCTCATGCGCGGGCGGAGTCGCATTCGTCCTGGCCCTGCTGATCGTGAGTCGGCCCGACATGCCTAAATGCAGCAGCATGCTCCAGCCGCCCTCAATGCGCATGAGAATATACTTCGCGCGCCTGCGGAACGAGAGAACGCGTTTCCCTTCCAGCTTCTCCCGCAGATCTGCGGGAAACGGCCATCGAAGATCGGGGCGGTTGACGGAAACATGGCTGATTCGATGCCCTTCGAAGGCATCACGAAACCCGCGCATGACGGTTTCAACTTCTGGAAGCTCTGGCATGGCTGGCCTCAACGATATATCGATTGCCCCATGACCGATAGCGCAGAACACAACGCCTCGCCCTTCCAGTCCTCCGAACACGCCGAGGACACCATCGATTTCGGCTACCGCAATGTCCCGCGTGGCCAGAAAAAGACGATGGTCCGGGAAGTGTTCGAGAGTGTCGCCGGGAAATACGACATCATGAATGATGTGATGTCGCTGGGAATTCACCGCGTCTGGAAACGCATTTTCGTTGGAATGCTCAACCCGCGGCCCAATATGAAGCTGCTGGATCTGGCAGGCGGTACAGGTGACATCACGTTTGGCTGGCTCCGTGCCGGGGGTGGTCCGGCCATTCTGTCCGATATCAATGCCGCCATGCTGTCCGTGGGGCGTGACCGCGCCATCAAGGCCGGGTTGATCGGCAAGATCGAGGTCTGTGTCGTAGACGCAGAAGCCATCCCCCTCCCCGACTGCTCCGTTGATCGCGTGACGATTGCGTTCGGCCTGCGCAACTGCACGGACAAGCCGGCTGTCCTGCGCGAGGCACGTCGTGTCCTAAAGCCAGGTGGACGCTTCTTCTGCCTTGAGTTCTCGCAGGTCGAAATCGCGGCTCTCGCACCGATTTATGATCTCTGGTCCTTTCAGGTTCTGCCCAAGATGGGTCAGATCATCGCCAAGGACTCCGAGAGCTACCAGTATCTCGCCGAGAGCATCCGCATGTTCCCCGATCAGGAAACACTGGCCCAGATGATGCGCGATGCGGGGCTGGAGCAGGTCCAGTACCGCAACCTGTCTGGTGGCATTGCGGCCATCCATTCCGGCTGGCGTCTGTAAGACCATGCGCCGCGTCCTGCTGATCGTCTCGGGAGGGATCGCGGCATTCCGGGCGCTCGAACTCGTGCGTTTGCTGCGGGCGGATGGGATCGCTGTCACCCCTGTTATGACTGAAGCCGCCAGGGCATTCGTCACACCGCTCAGTCTTGAGACGCTGGCGGGTGAGCGCGTGCATGACATGCTGTTCGAGCCGACGCAGGAAAGCGAGATCGGTCATATCGCTCTTGCCCGAAGCGCAGATCTCGTGGTCGTCTGCCCGGCCACGGCCAATATCATGGCGCGCATGGCCCATGGCCTCGCGGATGATCTGGCGACCACACTTTTGCTCGCGACAACATCTCCCATCCTGCTGGCCCCAGCCATGAATGTGCGAATGTGGGAGCACCCCGCCACACAGGCCAATCTGAAACAGCTTGAAGCGCGTGGTATTTCCGTTGTGGGCCCTGATGTAGGGAGCATGGCCTGTGGAGAAATCGGCGCAGGCCGGTTGAGCGAACCAACCGTCATCCGGGACCGTATTCTCAGTGTCCTGACGCCTGACCATTCTCTTCAGGGACGTCATATCCTTGTCACCGCGGGGCCAACGGTTGAACCGCTTGATCCGGTGCGGTTCCTTTCGAACCACTCTTCCGGACGGCAGGGCTACGCCATTGCCGCCTCACTGGCGCAGAGGGGGGCAGATGTTACTCTGGTCAGCGGGCCCGTTACGATTCCAGTGCCGCCTGGAGTTCGGCGGATTGCCGTTCAAACCGCCCGTGAAATGCTGACTGCCTGTGAAGCGGCCCTGCCTGCCGATGCTGCCATATGCGCCGCCGCAGTCAGTGACTGGCGCGCGAAGCAGCCTGCAGCGGGCAAGATCAAGAAAACTGCTGACGGGCCTCCGAGCCTTGAGCTGGTGGAAAACCCGGACATTCTGGCAACACTCTGTCGATCGACGCGGCGTCCTAGTCTGGTTGTGGGATTCGCTGCCGAGACGGACGACGTTCTGGACAATGCCCTGGCCAAACGCGCGCGCAAGGGATGTGACTGGCTTGTGGCCAACGATGTGAGGCAGGGCGTATTCGGGGCTACGCGCAATACTGTCAGCCTGATCGACGAAAGTGGGGTTCAGGGCTGGCCGGAAATGGACAAGATGCATGTCGCCGACAGACTTGCCGAGCGGATCGCAACGTTCTTTGCAGGATCGTCTTCATAGGATCTACGATCCGCGATAAGACGGATGTCATGATGACAGACCTGATTGATGTGCGCATCACGCGCCTGCCTCATTCCGAGGGGCTTCCCCTTCCCGCGTACGCCACTGCCGGTGCAGCAGGATTCGATTTTCTGGCGGCGATCGATGCGCCCCTGATCATTGCTCCGGGCGAGCGCGTTCTCGTGCCGACCGGGCTGTGTATTGCCCTTCCCCCCGCCTATGAGCTGCAGGTCCGGCCACGCTCCGGCTTGGCCCTCAAGCATGGCATCACGCTCCCCAACTCGCCTGGTACAATCGACGAGGACTATCGGGGCGAACTCCGCATCATCGTTATGAACGCAGGTACCGAACCCTTTACCGTTGAGCGCGGCACACGCATCGCCCAGGGCGTGCTGGCTCCGGTCTCCCGTCTGCGCTGGACTGAAGTCGAAACGCTGGACGAGACGGTTCGTGGTCAGGACGGGTTTGGTAGCACCGGACACTGATCTGTCCAGCCGTTATGCAGAAAACACTTGAGCCCTCCGGACGTCTCTTTCTAACGTCTGATTTTCAGACTGACAGGGGAACACGCGCATCATGACGGGCAGCCCCATGGCCATGCCCCTGAGGATCATGCATCGCTGGCGCCAGCGCATGAGCGGTGTCGAACTGTCGATCCTGTTCTGTGCGACGGCTTTTGCTCTGCTAGTCGTGCATCGTGGCCCGGTTCCCCCTGTTCTCTCCGCCGCGCCACCGGGAGCCGTTCTCTCTTTGGGGCAGGCTTTGCTGCGGATGGGCGCACTGACACTCGTGCATGTCGTCCTGTCATTACAGATCGTTGTTCTTGGCTCCCTGATTCTCTCCGGGGCAGCATGCCATTGGCCGCGTTTCCGCTCCTTTCTTGTTCCTGCCCTGTCAGTCGCACGCGCGGTTCCTGGTCTGGGGCTGATCGGCATGATTGGCGCTGTAGCGTCTCCGTCGCTGACAATCATGCTCGTGGCGGCATCCAGCATGATCTGGCGGATCGTAACAGCGGTGCTGGACGCGGAGGACACGCTTCCCCTTGCGCTGGACGAAGTCGCGACGGGCCTTCGTATGACGGGCTGGCAGCGATTCTGGCGCCTGCAGATTCCCATGTCTGTCCCGTTGTCGACCTTCCGTGCCATTCAGGCCATGCCAGCCTTCTGGGTTCGCCTTATTGCGTCCGAAGGTCTCATGATGCTGATGAACCATGAAGCTTCAGGGGGATGCGGCGCGGAAATCCTCCGTGCCACACTGGATCATCATGTGAGTGGCATCGTTGAAGGCTCTCTTCTTGTTCTTGTTCTGATCGTTTTGGTCGATCAGTGCATCATGCGCCCAATGACCGGATGGTCACAGCGCTACCGCCCCGAAGGCCCGGTTCATGAGCGCTCGCGTCAGCAGTCCTGGCTCCTGGGAGTTTGGCGTCGGACAAAAGCCCTCCTATGGCTCAGTGAGGGCATAGGAGCGGCTCTGACATGGATTGGCAACTGGCGGATCGGGCACGCCCATACCGTCAACTCCGCCTCCTCAGGTAGGGTGCAGCGCCTGCCGGAAGCCGTCTTTCCGACCCTCTCTCTGCTTCTTCTGGCATACGCGATTCACCATGCTGGTCTTTTCCGTCTGCTTTCATCCGATCTTGCCGAAAGCGTCCTTACTTTTGCGCATGTATGTGGGACGTTGTTCCTGTGCGTTCTGGTGTGGGTTCCGCTCGGTCTCTTCATCAGCGAGAGAGGATCCTCCCTGTCCAGTCCGTTTCGGAATGCTGTGGCCGCCTGTGGCCTCTTTCCGGCGGTTCTGCTCTATCCGCTCTGCCGGGAACTTGGGCTGAATTCAGCCGTCATCCTGCTGTTTCTCGGGGCGCACTGGCTGGTGGGAATCGTCGTTCTTGACGCCGCCAAAGCCATTCCATCGGGGTTGCGACAGGTCGCCACCGGGCTGAGGCTTCGTGGAAGTCTGCTGTGGCGTCGGCTTCTTCTGCCTGCGATTGCCCCTGAACTGTGCGGCGGTCTTCTGACGGCGGTGGTTCCCGTGTGGAATGCGGTGATGGTGGCCGAGGCTTTTGTCCCTGCTGAAAGCGGTCTTGGCGCACGTCTTCTGTCGGAAGTTCTGGATGGCGCCCTCGGAGCGCAGATTCTGGCGCTCATGCTCCTGACCCTTCTGTCCATGCTTCTGGACCGTCTGGTCCTGCAACCTCTCGCCGTGAATGCGGCCCAGAAATATACTCTCTGAACCTCAGGCCAAAGCTCACAGACCCATGCAATCTCTGCTCTCCCTTCGCGAATGTCGCCAGACCTATCTTAAGGAAAGCAGCACGGATCTGGTCGTGTTGGATCATGTGAGTTTCGATGTCCGGGCGGGAGAGATTCTTGGTCTTCTTGGTCGGTCGGGTTCGGGAAAATCGTCACTGCTGCGGATCATGGCGGGCCTCACGCCGCCGATGTCCGGGCAGGTACTATGGCAGGGATCCCCTGTCACCGGACCGTTGGACGGGGTGGCAACCGTGTTCCAGTCCGGGGCTCTATTTCCGTGGCTGACCCTTCGGCAGAATGTGACGCTGGGGCTTGAAATGCGCAGGCTGCCCCGCATGGAACGCGAAGTCATGACCGACGCCGCAATCGAGGTCATGGGGCTGGAAGGGTATGAAAACGCATATCCCAAGGAACTGTCGGACGCACTCAGCCAGCGTGTCTCCTTCGCCCGTGCTCTGGCGCTTCAGCCTTCGCTGCTGTTGCTGGACGAGCCGTTTTCGGCGCTCGATGTGCTGAGTGCTGAAAACCTGCGTACCGACCTGATCGAACTGTGGGACGAAAAACGCCTGCCGCTCAAGGCCATGCTTCTGGCGACGCACGGGATCGAGGAAGCGGTCCTGATGTGTGACAGGATTCTCATTTTCTCCTCCAGCCCAGGCCGTGTGACCCATGAAATCGCCGTGCCATTCCCTCATCCCCGCAATCGCGAGGACGAGGATTTCCGTCGCTTTGTGGATCAGATCTACACTCTTATGACGCGGCGGGCTCCCATCGTGTCTGAAGCGAACCCTGTCCAGCCATCGGCCGCGACTGGCAATACCCTGCCGCCCTTTTCCATTGTTCTCCCGGATCTGGCCGTTGAGGTTCTGGTGGGCCTCATGGAGGTGCTGGGAAGCGAACCTCTGTCCGGGCGGGCGGATCTTCCCGAACTTGCCCAGAGACTTCAGATGACGCTGGACGATCTCCTGCCTTTGGGAGAATCGCTTCAGCTTCTGGATCTGGCCGAGCTTGAGGATGGCGATATTCTGCTTTCGCCGGATGGACGGGCTTTTGTCGAAGGCGACTCAGATACCCGAAAGGATCTGATGCGGACGGCTCTCCTTCACCATCTTCCCGTACTGCGTTCAATCCGCAGCACGCTGGATGAACGGTCGAGTCACGTCGTCGATGCCGCGAGGTTCCGCAAGGCCATGGAGGAGAATATGTCCCCCGACTACGCGCGTCAGACTCTCACGACGGCGATCGGCTGGGCGCGTTATGCCGAACTCTTTGATTACGACGAGGAAACCGACCGTTTCCATCTGGAAAATGAAGAATAGGCGCCGGAATGATTACATCTGATCGGGCTGCTTGAGCCGATCCCGATAGAGCTTTCGGGCTTTTGCCACTTTCGGAGCAACTACGGCGGAGCAGTATGCCGTCTGTGGGTTGCGGGCGAAATAATCGTGGTGCTTTTCCTCGGCAGGCCAGAACTGAACAGGGCCTTCAATCAGCGTTACGACCGGTTCGGACCAGAGCCCTTCCGCGATCAGTTCATCCCGGACCTTAAGAGCCGTCTGCTGCTCTTCCTCGGCTCCAAAAATCACAGAACGGTACTGGGTGCCGATATCATTGCCCTGCCGGTTAAGCTGGGTCGGATCATGTGTTGTAAAAAATACGCGCAGGACATCGTCCAGGCCGATTTCTACCGGATCGAAAACGACCTTGACGACTTCAGCATGACCTGTCCGGCCTGTGCAGACATCTTCGTAACTCGGGTTCGGAGTGCTTCCGCCCGCATAGCCCGGCTCTGCGGAAATGATGCCGCGTAGACCACTGAAGACGGCCTCCACACACCAGAAGCAGCCTCCGCCGAGCAGAATGGATGACAGCGCGTGAGAAGGAGTTGTCATGTGAAGCTCCGTTAAAAGGGACAGCCCTCCATATGGGAAGGCTGTCAGGGTTTGACGAGTTGCAGAGTAGTATCTTTAGCCGGGAGCCTGGCGGAAATCAGGGCGCGGCCTTGACGGTCGGAAGCCAGATCGCACTGGCATGGTCGCCGCCGCGATGGATGGTCTGGGTCGCCGTGCGGTAGTCTGAGGCTTTCGCCTCGAAGATGTTGGGTACAAAGGTCTGCGGGTTACGGTCATAGAGCGGGAACCAGCTCGACTGGATCTGCACCATGATCCGGTGCCCCTTCTGGAAAACATGGTTCATGGCCGGAAGCGTGAACTTGTATTCCTGTACCTGCCCAACCGGAATGGCGGTCGGATGATCGAAGTTTTGACGGTAGCGGCCGCGGAAAATATCCATGGACATCGGCAGTTCGTACCCGCCCATCTGCGGATTGTCGGGCGTCAGACCCGGCTGGACATCAATGATTTTGACGACCCAGTCCGCATCCGTCCCCGTGGTGCTGGCAAAAATATCGGCCGTGGGTACACCGGATACCGTAACGGGCGAATCGAGAACGGGCGTTTCATAGGTCAGGACATCGGGGCGGCTTTCAGCGAAACGCTGGTCAGTCACGAGCCAAGCTTTCCAGCGCGGAT
The DNA here is from genome assembly GCF_007988905.1 of Gluconobacter kanchanaburiensis NBRC 103587. Classification (GTDB taxonomy): domain Bacteria; phylum Pseudomonadota; class Alphaproteobacteria; order Acetobacterales; family Acetobacteraceae; genus Gluconobacter; species Gluconobacter kanchanaburiensis. The sequence goes on along the minus strand of NZ_BJVA01000005.1, from coordinate 45,067 downwards.
CTTCGCCCATTGTATAGGGACGCTCCACGAACGGAACGGGATGTGCGGGGTCCGAAATGTAGCTGTCCGCCCCAGGCAGGGTCCGTCTGAATGCCAGCCCATGATCAGGCTGAAGATACAGCCTCTCCCCCTTCTGCATGCAGGTCGTGCCGCAGTCGCTCAGCCAGTTACGGAAATGATCCCAGTGGTTTTCGCCGGTATTGTAGATGATGGCTTCGTCCAGATGCGGATCGGGCGTATTCAGCAGATAGTGGTCAAAGAACGGGCGCATAACGTTCGCGCGATACCAGAGTGCCGTATCGCCATCAAAATGCAGCGGGCCAAGCGTGGAGCCATCGTAATTCACGCCACTATGACGCCACGGCCCCATGACGAGAATATTCGGGACCTGCGTGTGATGCGCCTTCAGATTCATCCAGGAATGAATGGCGCCCCACATGTCTTCCTGATCCCATAGCCCCTGCTCCCAGATGGTCGGAACCTTGAGCGGCTTTTTCACGATAAGCTGGTCAAGGGCCTGTTCCTGCCAGAACGCATCATAGGCCGGATGGGCCTTCATGCGCCGCCACCAGGGAAACTGGTCCAGACCCGCTTTCGTGGCGAAATTCCCGGTGGAGACATCCGCCAGAAAGGTCGTGTAGTCGTCTGCATCCGGACGCGGAATGGAAGGGCCGGACCCTGCTTCAGTCATCTGCGCGGTGAAATAGTCCAGTCCCGGTTGCCGGAAGGCGCCATAATGGAACCAGTCATCTCCCATCCAGCCATCAACCATCGGGCTTTCGGGTGCAGCGACCTTCAATGCTGGGTGTGGATCAAGAAGCGCCATGACCACCGTCCAGCCTTCATAGGACGAACCGGTCATGCCAACGCGACCGTTGCTCTCCGGCAGGTTCTTAACCAGCCAATCGATCGTGTCCCAGGCATCCGTGGTATCGTCCGTCTTGGTCGGGTTCAGCGGGCCGATCGGCGGCCGCGTCATAACGTAATCACCCTGTGAGCCATATTTGCCGCGGATATCCTGAAAGACGCGGATGTAACCCTCATCTACGAAAACCCCGTCTCCCTGCGGAAGAATGGCGCGCATGGTGGGCGCATTCGGAACCCGATTGACGCGTTCGCTGGCATGATATGGCGTGCGGGTCAGCAGGATTGGAGCGTTTTTCGCACCTTTGGGAATGACGATGACCGTATGCAGCTTAATACCATCGCGCATCGGGATCATTACGTCGCGCTTGATGTAGTCGCGTTGATCGACGGGCATGCTGATATGGGTAGGAATATCGCTGCCCTTTTGGATCATGTCGGCAGTGACGGCGGAACGGGGGGCGGAGGGTTCGGCAGCATGCGCGGCATACAGGCAGCTCACGGCCAGAGCTGTGCCGAGGCTCAGAAAATGACGTCTCACAAAAAGCTCCTGATCTTTGTTGCGAGTTTGGACCGGACGGAGTCTTCCGGGCAAGGGGAGCCCGTCCGGCTTTTCATATCTTTCCTGCACTGGCTTCCCCGCGTCTGATTCGCTATGGAACAGGGGCTTCCTTCGTTATGAAAGTATCGTCCATGCCCGCCTACCGCTCCCGCACCACCACTCACGGCCGCAACATGGCTGGCGCCCGTGCGCTCTGGCGGGCAACGGGCATGAAGGATGGCGATTTCGGCAAACCAATTATCGCTATTGCCAATTCTTTCACACAGTTCGTCCCCGGCCACGTCCATCTGAAAGACATGGGCAGTCTGGTGGCATCCGCGATCGAGGAAGTGGGCGGCATTGCCAAGGAATTCAACACGATCGCAGTCGATGACGGCATCGCGATGGGCCATGGCGGCATGCTGTATTCCCTGCCCTCGCGCGAGCTGATTGCTGATTCCGTGGAATACATGGTCAATGCCCATTGCGCGGATGCCATTGTCTGCATCAGCAACTGCGACAAGATCACGCCGGGCATGCTGATGGCGTCCATGCGCCTGAACATCCCCGTCGTGTTCGTGTCCGGCGGGCCGATGGAAGCAGGAAAGATCAACGGCCCAGGTGTGACGCGTAAGCTTGACCTTGTTGACTCGATGGTGGCGGCTGCTGATCCGGAAGTCTCCGATAGTGAGTCAGAACAGATCGAACGCTCGGCCTGCCCGACCTGCGGATCGTGCTCGGGCATGTTCACAGCCAATTCCATGAACTGCCTGACCGAGGCGCTGGGCCTGTCTCTTCCCGGAAATGGCTCACTTCTCGCTACCCATAGCGACCGTCGCGAGCTGTTCCTGAGCGCTGGGCGTCTGGTCGTGGAACTGGCACGTCGCTGGTACGAACAAGACGATGCCTCCGCCCTGCCCCGCAGCATCGCAACCCGCGCGGCTTTCGAAAATGCCATGACGCTTGATATCGCCATGGGCGGTTCGACCAACACGGTGCTGCATCTTCTGGCCGCTGCCAGCGAAGGCGGCGTTGATTTCCACATGCACGACATCGATCGCCTGTCGCGCCGTGTGCCCAATCTATGCAAGGTCGCCCCGGCTAAAAACGACGTACACATGGAAGACGTCCATCGCGCAGGCGGCATCCCGGCTATTCTGGGTGAACTGAACCGCGCGGGCCTGATCGATACGAGCGTTCCGACCGTCCACGCGCCCACGCTCGGCGATGCACTGAAAAAGTGGGACATCCTGAACGGGGATGAAGAAGCTGCCCATTTGTTCAAGGCCGCTCCTGGTAACGTCCGCACCGTCCATGCATTCTCGCAGTCCAGCCGTTATCATGAACTGGATCAGGACCGCGAAACTGGCGTATTGCGCGACAAGGCCCATGCCTTCTCGCAGGATGGCGGTCTGGCCGTGCTGTATGGCAACCTCGCTGAAGATGGTGCCATCGTCAAAACGGCCGGTGTCGAAGCCAGTATCCTGACCTTCACCGGAACGGCGCGCGTCTTCGAAAGTCAGGATGATGCCGTGGCAGCCATCCTCGGCAACCGCATCGTGGCTGGAGACGTCGTGGTCATCCGTTATGAAGGGCCGAAAGGTGGCCCCGGCATGCAGGAAATGCTGTATCCGACCAGCTATCTGAAATCCAAAGGTCTGGGAAAGGTCTGTGCGCTCATCACGGATGGACGTTTCTCAGGTGGAAGCTCGGGCCTGTCCATCGGCCACATGTCTCCTGAAGCCGCAGAAGGTGGCCTGATCGGATTGGTCGAGGATGGCGATCGTATTGAGATCGATATTCCGAACCGGAGCCTGCATCTGGCTGTTTCAGATTCCGATATCGCAGATCGGCGTGAGCGCATGAACGCCCATGGCTCAGATGCGTGGAAGCCTGATCGTGAGCGTGTCGTCTCCAAAGCTCTTCAGGCCTACGCCGCTATGACGACAAGCGCCGCCCACGGAGCAGTTCGTGACCTGTCGCAAATCACGGTGAAGACGCGGCTCTGATCGCAGTTTCGATGGCGTCCTGCACTTCCGAGGACGCCAGCATTCGGGATGCGACATGCCCGGTTGCCGGAACGAGGGTAATCGTCCAGCCAAAAGGAACATTGAGCTTCTCAGCCTGTTCGCGGGCTTGGGCATAAGCCCATTGACCCCGTTCAAGGCGATTGCGGCCCTGTTCCACCGCAGCCGGTATCCGGTTAATTAGCGGTGACGGCTCCGTATCGTCCGAGCCCAGAATGATTGCGATGTTCCGGGCTAGATAACGCTTCAGATCCGGAAGACCGGCTGGCTGAGACCAGTTTCGGAATCCGTAAGGAACAGGGGTGTCTGTCTCGGGTTCAACATAGGTCGATGGATTCATGATGACTGTCATGATTTCCTCGCCTGGAGCATATGCAGCTACGCGCTCCAGATACTGTGCGCCTGCAGAGTGGCCGATGAGAATGATCGGAATGTTCCGCTCGTTCGAAATACTGCGTGTCCATTGCTCCAATGGCCTCATATACAAGGCGGCCGGTGCAGTATGATGGACGGCAGGGAAACCCCCACGCTGATACTGATCCACTGGGAAACGCGCTACTGGGAAATCCGGAGCGAACACAAGACTGCATTCATGTTTTGCGAGAGGAACCGAATCGTTGCGATACGTTGTGCTATCCCGGTTCTTTCCCGCGAGAACAATTAGAATGGAGCGGATCTGACAGGAGGCAGGTTTAAAAACTGCAACTTCAAGACGTTCACCGGCAATGGTCACATTCTGAAGGCTTCTCCCCTCCGGGAGCGTCCTTGCTGCCGCCGTTCCTGCCAGAGCGGCAAGAACGGTGAGGCAGAGACGAAGCCCAGGCTTCAAATCAGGCAAGACGTCCCAGCGCGGCCTTGAGGCGTGACAGATCGCTCTGGAAGGTCACAAGACGCTCCCGGTTTTCCTCCACGACTTCCGGCTTTGCGCGGGCAACAAAATCCGCATTGTCCAGCTTGCGCGTAACTTTGACGATTTCGCCTTCAATACGGGCAGCTTCCTTGCCAAGCCGCGTGCGTTCAGCATCGAGATCAATCAGCCCTTCAAGCGGGATGAAAACAGTCGCTTCATCAAGTACGATCTGTGCTGCGTTGCGTGGTGTCTCGTCTCCCACCACCCCGACTTCCGATACCCTTGCCATACGGCCAATAGCTTCGGCCCAGGTTCTGGCACGTCGGAGATTTTCCGCAGTTACATCCCGCAGCAGCAGCGGGGCCTTTTGCGACGGCGGGATGTTCATTTCCGAACGGACCGTCCGGACGTCTCCGATAAGGCGGATCACCCAGTCGAGTTCAGCTCGGGCCTCATCCGCCTCGGTGACGGTCATGATCTGTGGCCAGCGGATTTCTTCGAAAGCACCGGGATATCCGAGTTCTTCCCACAGTGTTGCCGTTACAAACGGAATGACCGGCTGCATCAGACGCAGGATCAGCCCCAGCACATGCGCGCTAATGGCCCGCAACTCGGTGGTTTCCTCGTTTTCCGCTGCAAAAACGGGCTTCGAAAATTCCACGAACCAGTCGCAGAAGCGGCTCCAGACAAACCGGTAGCAGCAGTTGGCATATTCATCGAAACGATAGGCCGAGAGAGCCCGCCCTGCTTCTGCGATGGCATCGTTCGCTTCGGTCAGGATCCAGCGTCCAAGCGCGCTTTTGACGCTGGCAGGATCAAATCCTACCGTCGGCTTGGCCCCGTTCATTTCAAGGAAGCGTGCGGCGTTCCAAAGCTTTGTGACAAAAGCACGATGTTCCTCAACGCGCTTGCGCCCAAGCTTGATGTCCCGTCCAGGCCCCGTTCCGGCACAGATCGCAAGGCGCGTCGCATCCGCCCCGAATTCAGCCACAAGATCAAGCGGATCCAGACCATTGCCCTTGGACTTGGACATTTTCTGTCCCTTCTCGTCCCGAACCAGCCCATGGATCAGGACAGTCCGGAACGGAACATCGTCCATGAAATGCAGACCCATCATCATCATCCGGGCAACCCAGAAGAAAATAATGTCAAAGCCAGTTACCAGCACGCTGGTCGGATAGTAACGGGCCAGTTCTTCCGTTCTGTCAGGCCAGCCAAGCGTCGTGAAAGGCCATAGGGCCGAGCTGAACCAGGTGTCCAGAACGTCTTCATCCTGGGTAAGACCTATGCTCGCCCCCGCCTGGGCTTGGGCTTCCTGTTCATTTTCAGCGACGTAGACCTTTCCGTCTGTACCATACCAGGCTGGTATCCGGTGTCCCCACCAGAGCTGCCGGCTGATGCACCAAGGCTGTATATCGCGCATCCAGGCATGGAATGTGTTTTCCCACTGACGCGGTTCAAATGCGATTTTACCATTTTCAACGGCTTCCACTGCTGGTCCGGAGAGTGTTTTTGCATCGCAGTACCATTGCAGGGTCAAACGCGGCTCTACGATCGCGCCGCCACGCTCTGCATAAGGAACCTGAAGTTTGTGTGGCTCGATTTTCTCCAGACATTCCAGACGCTCGAGCTCGGCCACAACCTGCTTGCGGCCCTCTTCCCGGCTCAGCCCCTGTAGGTTTTGCACGAAGGAAACAGAGGCCAGGCCAGCAATGTCCTGAAGTTCAGACTGGATTTCATTAATCCACAGGCAGGCTGTTTCATCGAGAACTGTTGGAGCAGGCAGCCCGTGACGTTTGCCGACTTCAAAGTCGTTGAAATCATGAGCAGGCGTAATTTTTACAGCGCCTGTGCCTTTTTCAGGATCTGAGTGAAGATCTGCGACGACAGGAATGCGTCGCCCTGTCAGGGGAAGAATAACGTTTTTCCCGATCATGTCGGTATAACGTTCGTCTTCGGGATGAACGGCGACTGCAACGTCGCCCAACATTGTTTCGGGCCGGGTCGTGGCAACGGTAAGGGTTCGACCGTCTTCCAGAGGGTAGCGGATATACCACATTGACCCGTTGGTTTCGCGGTTTTCAACTTCCAGATCAGAAATGGCAGATCGGAACTTTGGATCCCAGTTGACCAGGCGACGGTCGCGGTAAATCAGACCTTCATTGTAAAGAGTGACGAACACTTTCCGAACCGCACGGGACAGACCTTCGTCCATCGTGAAGCGTTCACGTTCCCAGTCGGCTGAAGCGCCCAGTTTGCGGAGCTGCTGAACAATGGTGTCGCCATATTCCTGCTTCCATTCCCAAACACGCTCAAGGAATCCGGAACGCCCGAGTGCGGTCCTGCTGCTCCCTTCCTTGTCCAGCGCCCGTTCGACGACCATCTGCGTAGCGATACCCGCATGGTCCGTACCGGGTTGCCAAAGGACGTTGAACCCCTCCTGGCGTTTCCATCGAATGAGCATGTCCTGAAGAACAAAATTCAGAGAGTGACCGAGGTGAAGCGTTCCCGTGACATTCGGTGGCGGAAACATGATCGAAAAAGGCTCTCCCGGCTGTTCGGGATGAGCCCGGAAAGCACCGTTTTTCTCCCACTTATCATAGAGGGTATGTTCATGATCGGCGGGGACGAAGCTTTTTTCGAGCATGGTTATCCAGGAAAATCAGTATAGCAGAAGGAAGCTGTCAGCCTCCTTCGCCCTTCTTACTCCCGTGGACGCAGCCGGGCAATTTCCGCACGGACAAGAATTTCAACCAGCGAGGGCAGATGTGCGTCCAACCATGTGCGAACCATGCTGCGGACTTCTCCGCGGACCATGTCTTCGATTGTAAGGCCACTGCTTTTACTGATGACAGTTTCAGAGGCTAGTGGTGCAGACCCACTGAGAGCCGCATGTAGTTCGTCCAGAGAACGCTCGGCTGCAGCGACGGTCTGCGCATTCATGAGGTCGTCCTTTTCGGGCGCTGAAGCATCAGAGCTGGAAGATTTTGTATTCCCTAAGGAAGTTTGGTCATCGGATTTATCAGTAGTTACCGGGGGAGCTACCATCATGGAGCTGTCCAGGATCAGCTCGTCGCTGTGGTCAGACATGGCCTTTGTATCCTCGCGTTCTGAGGGCTGGAGACTAGTGTGATCCTCGTGGAGGACACGTCTGATCGAGCTCAGGACATCTGACACCGCGGTGTCTTCATTGAGTATGTGCTGGGCCGTGTCGGAAGAGGTCATGGACTTTGAATATTCCGTTTGTTGAAATTTTTATCGGCCAGGCTGATTGATGGCATAATCACTCAGGCCCCAGAGCTTGTTTTTAACGGCGTTATAATAAGCTTTTTCGTCATACAGCGGGACGCCGAGTTTAAGGTCGACGGCTGTGAGACGACCAATTGCCGCCGCTACGGCATAGGATGACGTCACGAGGTTGGAGAGATGCTGGACGAGTGTCCGTTGCGATTGCAGGAGTGTCTGCTGTTGCTGAAGAACTGCCAGTGTGGTGCTTGTTCCCACAAGGGCCTGACGTTCGACCCCGTCCAGCGCGATTACGTTGGCAGATATAGCTGTGCGATCGCTGGAGATTGACTGTTTGAACGACACCATCTGCTGCCAGCTTGATGCAGCTTTCTGCAGTGCTGTTCTGCGTTGGACGTCCACTTCCCGATGAGCTGCCTGTGCATCCTGTCTTGCACCGCGGATTGAGGCGTACTCGGATCCTCCCTGATAGAGGGGAACGGAAAATTCGATTTCGCCGAATTTGTTATCTTGGAGTGAATCGCCGTAAGCCTGATTGACAGATCTCTGATAGTTCAGACTTGCTGACACTTTGGGCATGATCTGCGAAATCTGAACAGAAATGTTATCTTTGCGTTGAGCTTCAGTAAAAAGTGCGTTCACAACTTGGGGATTGTTCTGAACAGCGATAGCTACGGCTTCCTGTTCGCTGCGGACTGGGAGATTTAGCGGTTGGGGCGCCTCGAGGTTCGGAGCTGCTGCAATCCCCACAACCTGCAAGTATGTTGCCTGAGCGCTTTGGAGGGTTCCTTCGGCCTGCTGTCGTTCGGCTGTGGCGCTTGCAAGTGCAGCCTGCGCCTGCGCCACGTCAGTCCGGGTTATTTCTCCAACATGAAAGCGTTCCTGGGTGGCTTCTACCTGCTGCTGAAGGACGTGTTCATTATTGATTGCGATCTGGAGAAGCTGTTCATCTTCAATGATCCCGACATAAGCACTGACAACATTCGTGAAGACGTCCTGTTCAGTCTGTATGAGGTGGGCGCGCTCCGCCATGATCTGATTTGTGGCGGCATGAACGCTGGCTACTGTCTTGCCGCCCTGATAGAGCGGTTGGGTGATACCCACATTGCCCATATAGCCAGGCGTCTGATAGCGGCGTTCACTTCCCAGATAAGCGCCTTTCGACGCATAATTGGTGCTGCCGTCATAATAGGTCAGATTCATGCTGGTTTGGACGGTAGGACGCCAGCCGGCGAGAGCTGTGGGAAGCTGCTCATCTGTAGCCCTGAGATGCGCACGCTCTTCACGGAGGGTTGGATTTGTCAGATAGGCGGTTGCGAGCGCTTCCTGAAGAGTATGGGGCACAAAACTTGGCGAACCGCTGCCATCGTATTTCTGGGCAAGAGCAGTTCCGCTCAGGAGAAGCGATAGCAGACCAAGCCCGATCGGGGCTGTCATTTTCGTCGCGCCATTGCATCCTGAAGTCATGAGATTTCCTGCTCTTTAAGTATGCATCATATCACATCATTATGTGAATCAGTCCTTAATAGCCTGTCAGAAGCTAGAAGAAAAATCCTTCCATAGATCGATTATCAGGCTTGACCCGACGGGGCTCAAAGGGGATATAGCCCCTGTCTCCATCGAGGTCCGGTGGCAGAATGGTGATGTAGCGGACTGCAAATCCGCGTATGTGGGTTCGATTCCCGCCCGGACCTCCAGAGACGATTTCAACCCGCAGAAAACAGCTAATTTCTAGCCGATTTTACAAAACTACGCATTTGGTTTTACAGCCTCAAGCAGTGCCATCGCCTGTTTTGCCAGTCTCCTTTGATCGACTGAGCGCGTGTATCTCTCCACTTCTGATAATGTTTTGTGACCAGTGATCGCTGCGATTTGATGCGTTGTGCACCCCGCCTCTGCCAATCTTTGAGCCGCAGTTTTTCGTAGGCCGTGTGCCGAGAGGTCGGGCGGCAAGCCAGCTGCCAGCGTCCAATCCTTCATCAGATTGCCTAGCGAATCGGAGGAGGGTTTTCGTCCTGGCGTGACCTCCAAATAGTAAGCCTTCACATTTGATGTTGCTGCCAGAGCCAAGGCGAGGTCTTTGAGGATGGGAACCATCAAGCTTGTCCCAGTTTTCTGCTGCGTGACAGCAATCATGCCTTCCTTGATGCAGGCTGGACCGATTTTCACCACGTCTGATCGTCTCTGCCCGGTATAAAGCAGCAGTGCAAAAGCCGTCCGTGCCCGGGATCCAAGAGGCCAATGAGCCTGGAACTGAGCAACCTCTACATTCGTCCATGCCCTTGCCCCTTCTGCCTTCTCTTTGAGGCGTCGGACGTCACGGGATGGATCTATCTGGATCAGGTCCTGCTCTATCGCCAGGCGAAACAGGATGCTGAAGATTCTCAGCCACCGATTTCCGGAGGCTGGCCGGTCCGAGAAGCGATTGATGATAGCTCTGACGTGCTTGGGCTCGAAGTCCGAAACATGGAAGGTGGCAAAATCCTCCCGCATCATCCGCAGGACGATGTTGCGGTGCCCGACCTGTGTTGAGGGCTTGAGCGACAGGAAGGCATTGCTCTTGAGCCAGTCCTCGCATAACCGCGCGAATGTTCCTGTTCCACGGATGGGCTTTGGCTCGTCTTTCGGGATCTGGGCAATGGCCGCATGATAGGCTGACCAAAAGGCGGGATCATCTATGGGTGGGAGGGCCTGACGTGGAAGGCGCGGATGCCTGAAATAGACGCGCACCTTCCCATCCCTGCCCCGGTGCCGTTGCAGGTATTTCACTCGGACAGAAACCATCAGGTGTTCAGCAATTCATCCAATGCACTGCGCGGCCTGGTCTGCATCGTCGCGCTCTCGATGCCAGACTGACGATCCAGCCACCGATCAAGCATTTTGCGATCCCAGAGGCGGCGCGTGCCAATGGTGAACGAGGCAATTTCCGGGGCTACACGTTCACGAAACAGGCTCTCTTTGATCCCCAAATATTCTGCCGCTGCCCGAATTGGCAGGCAGCGGGGCATGATCGTCTCACTCATCTCAAACACTCCCCGGCCGCGAACCGGCCGCAATGTGGAACAGGATTACGAGGGCCAGCGCCTCGCAGAAGGTGGGAAAGTGGGTCATAGCCATCCACTCCGGCGGCGGCGCTCAACTGTTCGCCGGCTCTTGCGCTGCTCCGCGGGCGTCTGGTCGCCCTCTCCGTACCAGTAGGAGACAGGGAAGGTTCCTTCCTTGTCTGCACGCATGAAATCTGCGCCGATCCGACAGCGCCTGCCCTGAGCATCCCAGCAAGCCGAGTTGGTACCTCCGATCCATGATGCAGCCTTGTTCACCCATGTCTGGAAACATGCGAACTGGCCATCAGGCTCACGGGGCGGGATCGGCTTTCCCATCGCTTCACTCATCACGCGTTCCACTTCTCAGTATTCAGCAGGCCGCACTCGCGGCGGATTTCGTTGTCGTCGTGGCGGAGGTCGGCCAGCCAAGGCGCAGAAGCCGGACGCTCGATCCGATCCAGAAGGAACGAGAGCGCAATCTCCTGGCTCACGTCCTCGTTCAGGTCGCGGGAGTAGGTCATGCCGCCTCTCCCTCGTCCGCGACCTCTTGGTTGAAAATTGCCAAAGCTTCGTTCACAGCGTCGGTGACACGATCTGCAAGATCTGGACGGTTTTCTGAGAGATGATTTCGAAAGCGAACTGTCTTCGGTGAACCTGTGATGGTTTGCAAACGCTCCTCATTGTGGGCGTCTTGGATGTAACCAATCAGCCCTGCTGCATCCTCCGCGTCTTGATCAACGGGCGGCCGATCCTCGCCGGTATCAGCCCAGCTGCGCAGGCGCTCTCCCTTCTCAATGGTGATCTGTTCGCCATGTGGAAAAATCTGCTGGAGATCGTGGTTCAGTTTCCGTTGCAGATCATAACGCGGCTGGCCTGGTGTCTCCGGGTGCATCGTCATGGAGCCGGAAAGCTCGAACATGAATGACTTCTCGCAGATCGGCATAAAGCCAAGCTGACGGATCTCGTTTCGCTCTTTTCCGGTCTGCTCGTTGCGGACCTTTTCGAACTTGATCTTTTCCTGAGCGCGAAGGCAGAAAATCAGATGCGTGCGCGTCTGGATAAGTTTTGCCATCATGCGCTTGTGCAACTGCTTCGGCTTCTTCCAGCTTGGCGCGGTCATCGCATCGACTTTCCACGCCTGCACAACGCCGTTCCGATCGGTCGCAGCCGCGATCGCCGCCTGTTCAGCCATATCGGAGCAGCCGCCCTCCCCGTCCCATTCGTGCGACATGCTGTCGATGACGATGACGGTCGCGCCAGCGTCTTCAGCGGCCTTGATGGCCTCAACATAACGCGACGGCGTGAAGGGAGCTGGGAAATCGAGGTGCAGGAAATCGAACGTTCCCTTGGCTGGGTTCGCCTTGTCTCCGGGCTTCGGCGCATAATGCAGTGCGCGGCCGGCCTCGGTATCAATGACGGCAATCTTTCCGTCTTTGCCCTTAATCCCTTCCGCAAGTGTCAGGGCTGAGAACGTTTTTCCGGACCCAGACGCACCGGCAATCCCGAACAGGAGGCCAATCTTGCTGCGGACAGCAGGGCGAATAGTGAAGGTCATAGTGCGTACTCCAGGGCATCATCGCGCATGGCCTGTTCTTCAGCCTCGCGAAGCAGCCAGTTCGGGGCTTCGATGTGTGCGGTGTGCGGATAGCCGGGCCATTCATTGCGCCTGAGGCAGTTGCTCCACATGTCTTGGGCGCGAGACACATCATCTTCGGCCAAGCTGCGAAGCGTTGGTGCTGGCGTCAGAACTGAGACAGCAAACGGTGATTTCATTTCTGCAACGATGAAGCGCATAGGCTGAGGCTCAACACCGCGAAGGATCTGCGCTCCCTGCGCGTAAAACCGATCCTGCGTGCGATACGCTTTGACCATGCGGCGATCCCACTCGGTCGGGTTCGCGCTCATGCCGGTGCTCTTCACGTCGAAGATCGGAGCTTTCGGATCATCTGGAAGCCGATCGACCATTCCCCGGCACCAGATGCCCCCCTTCTTCCAAATCATCACCGCTTCCGAGCGGCCTGGCGCAAAGAACTCAGCGCAATCCTCGCGTTGCTTCATCTGCTCAAGAACTGCACCGGCACACTCGTAAACGCGGTCATGAGCCTCTGTGAGAAGCGGAACGAAGCCTCTTTCGCCGCAGCCGAACGATAGGCGTCCGCCTTCACTTCGACGATTGCTGCCCCCTTGCCGAGAAGCAGCTTGTGAAGGGCCGTCCCAAAGTCCATCGCTGCCGTGACCTCAAACGGCTCACGTTTAAGATTGAGTCGTGGATGCGCGTAATGAGCGTGCATCGGGCTCTGGTCTAAAAGAACGCGCGCAATGGAGTTCGAAAGGCTCGGCTCCAAGCATGGGTCCGAGTGATATACAGCCTCCGGCATGTCGTAGATGCCGGGCTTTTCGATGCGGGCGCTCATAGTGGCACTCCTGTCGCATCAAACTCAGTGCGTTCGGGTGTGCTTGGATCCTCAAGGCAATCCTCTGACGGGGCCCCGTCAATAATGTGAAGCGGGTCAACTTGGCGGAGGAGAGAGGCTAAAATCGTGGCCTTATACTCCTCGGTGCCCTGCCAAAACGGCGAATCTTCCCTGACGCCACCAATCAGGCGCGAAATAACCTTGGCTAGATTTTCGGGCGAAATATCATAGCCGCGCTTTAGAAATTTCTGGACGCGCAGAAGGCTTCCGCCCGCATCTTCGTGGCGATTTGGGAAGGTATATCGAAGTCTCTTTGCCGCTAGATCCTGATAAAAATTAGAAGAGACAAGAGATTTCCATATCGCGCCATCATACCAAATGACGGCTTGCGCAACCGTGAAATCAAAGCTCTCTATGATCTCTTCTGGAGCGTTGAAGGTCCATCTGTGGATGAACTGAACTGGGGTCTTGCCAACCTCGGAGAGAGTAATAGCATTCTTGGTATGCCACGGTTCGCGTCCTCCCCGACTTCCTGAGAGATATTGTGCCCACTTTTCAGCTGTTGTGCGGTTAGGCGACAAAATATCAATATCTGAAATCGGCTCCCCGGCAACGCAGGCACGAAGGTATCCGCCAGCCAAGAATAACTTCCCATCCTTGATGACATTTAGGACATCCTTGGGAAGGCACATAAGCGCACGGCGCAAGTCGTATGAATTAAGACGACCGTAACGCTCTGATGCGGCAATTTCTTTATCACTCATGCTGCTTCTCCAAGCATAGCTGTACGGCGACCGATGGCCTCAGCATTCGCCATCAGGATTTCAAATGTGATGGGTGCAGATCCCGGTTCAGCGCCATTGCGCAGGTCACGTATTCACTCTGGAGGTCGTGCAGTTCATCCAGTCCGGCACGAAATTTGTTCCAAGGACCGGACGCACTTCGGGCGTTTGCTGTTTCACGCATTTCAGAAATTCCTGTCGTTTACTGCTGGTGTCAGTCGGTGGTTACTTGGGCCACGAAGTCATTCAGGCGCTTTTCCACCCGGTCGATTTCGGCGGTGCGCTCGTCTCGTAAAGCCCGCTCTGCCCTCGTCCCGTGCAGGAAATTGGCCTGCTGGCGCTGTTCTTTGAGATATTCCCAGACCGGGGCCAGATCCTTGCAGGCCTGATCATAAGAGACCGGGCGCGTCAGTATTGCTGACATCACGCATCCTCCATCATCGAAATGGTGATGAGCTGGTCTGCGATCTGGTCTTCAAGGGCCAGCAGTTCGGAAAGCTGATCTTCGTTCGGATCGTCCAGAACGTCGATCGCGTCATACGCCTTCTGCAATCCACGCAGGTAATCGTATTCGTCGTCCAGAGCCGTGTTGCCAGCGCCGTAGCGGGCATCAAACGCACTCTGTGAGAAATTGTCAGGCAGGTTCGCCATTGTGGTTCTCCCTCGCCGCTTCGTGCGGTGTGGGAAAACTATATGCGCACTATTGCGCATACTGCAAGCGCAAAAATGCGCACTCGGATATAAAAAGAAACCCAGCCGAAGCTGGGTCTCAATCTTACATTCCGCCGCCTGGGCCACCACCGCCCATTTGACCTCCGTCTCCGCCGCCCATCTGGCCGCCGCCTTGGCTATATCCGCCGCCCTGGCCTCCTTGTTGGCCACCCTGACCGCCACCGGGGCCTCCTTGGTCCCCACCCATTCCGCCGGGACCAGGTCCCCAACATGCGGAGAGCGCGAGTGCCAAACCAACAGCTGTGCCGATTTTCGCAATCTTTTTCATAAATACCTCCTGCGCATCATAACGAGGGGCATCTTGTGCGAGATCGTGGCAAGAATGAAACAAAGAGAAACGCTGCTCAATTCAGCGGTTCTGGCGGCTCCTGCATCGGCGGCGGTTCGCCCGCGGGCGGGTAAGGATTGGGGTGCGGCGCACCGGGAGGGTTAGGCGCCGGCGCTGGTGGTTGCCCGCAGGCGGCGTGGATATGAGGCATGATCGTCTCCATAGGCGGGGGGACAATTATTCAATGCCTGTCTGGGGTGCTAGTTACTATAAGAAACTGATTCTGCTCTCCTGAATGTCAGAATTTTCCAGAGAGGAACTGCCAGTTCCAGCCAGCATTACGTGAAGCTGCCTCTAAGGCTCCTGCACCACTGAATCTTCCCTCGAGAAGTGCCTCGATCTGGGTACGCCGCTCGTCGCAAAGCAAGCCTTTATCCATATCGGTCAGGAGAATACCGAGATAGGTATCAAGCTTTCGGCCTTCTGAAAGCGTCTTCATTTTCTCAAGATCAGCGAGAACCTTACCCCCTCGGCGATCGCCTTCATCGCATATTTTCAGCTCAATGATCGCAATCGGTATGTTGTCTTTGTAAATGGCAACATCGGCACGTAATCCACCGAAGGCGTTAATTTCTTCACTTCCGACGGAGCCACCCAGTTCGCGAAGAATATCGAGGTAAGGGCGTTCAACGTGAGCATGAAGAGCGCATTGGTTATGGAGCCCAAGGGCAATCTGGCCACCCAAAAAGATTTCCGGAATTTCGTTATCGTGCTGGATACCTGACATGTCGCGATAGAGTTTGACCGCTAGGGTGCCTAGTTCTACGATATTCTGACTAAAATCCATTGGATAACTCCTGAAATTTATTGAGCAAAAAGAAACCCGGCCGGAGCCGGGTGGAGTTAGTCTGAAAAATTTAATGGGATCTGTTGGGTGCCCGGAATATGGTCGAGAACCTTTTCGACGGTGTATTCCGTTTTCAAGCCTGCCTCAGTACGCTTCTGGATAAGGTGAACCTCGCAAATCAGTACATCTCCCTTAGAAAATGAGACCTCATTGGAGTCCACACGGCGTATAAAGTCTTCGTCTGCAATCGTAGCACTGATAGTGTTGGCTCCATCATGAAGCCTCCACTTATTATCTTCCTTAAAAGCGAGAGAAAGGATGGAGAAAGCACCGCGCCGATGATCATCCACTAAGATTTGCTCAGGTAACGACGGCTTTGAAAACCACGTGGATTCTTCTCGGTTAACAGAAATTACAGATCTTCCGTTTTCCCGAACTTCGAACTTGTCTATTCCGTCCTGTTTTAAAGGCTCCTCAATAACCTTTTGTAGAGCGTCTCTGACTGGAACACTTTGCAGGACTCGAAGCGTATTTATCGGAACGTCTAGCGTATTGTCCCCAAATTGGATACGCACCATGTCGTTTCCAAGATCATGAACGCTATCCGGATTCCTTCCGCGAAGCCACTTGATGAGAGATATTACCCCAAGCCTAGCTCCGACCACTCCGTCTTTGACGCCAAATCCCAATATTCCTAAAAGATTTGCTGCGGCACTAACATCAGGTCCCGAGAAAAGATTTATAACCTGCTCGTAGAAATTCTGTACGACTTCAAAGGATATTTGGAAGCTACCAGCTTCTAACGCCTTCACATGGATTTTAGTCTGTGCAGCCTCCTTGTTGAGGACGGCATTAGCCGCATCAATAAGTTGGCCAAATCCTAGTAATGCGGGCGCAAGGGCGCGCACGTCCATCGAGTGGTCGCGCAACGCAGGCCCATCGTAGGCCACTGTGAAAGATGCCTTGCTCATGTCAGTCATTTAGCATTCCAGCCAACGCGCTGCATATAAATCTCTCACTTCCAAGTCCACTTCCCAACGACGCGGATCATTCAGGGCGAATGCTTTGAATGATGACGCCTTCGATCCAGTATTCTGGACGGCATCCGTTGTCTGGCATCTCGACAAGATCAGCCATCGACGGAAGCACGATAGCTGCTGAGAATTCAGGATTTGAACTGCGAGGCCAAAGCACGACCTTGCCGTCTTCCTTGATCTCGATTTGCTTAATCGTCGCTTCCTGGTCGCCGTTGGTCTGGCGGATCACGACGACCTTTTCTCCGTTCTTCGGCGCTCTCGCTAAATCGTTGATCCGGACCGCCAACACAATCGTTCCTTCTGGGTACAGAAGGTCCATGGAATCTCCACGCACGCGAAAGGCCACGCGTGGGAGGTTGGGGTATCTATGATCCGGAGAAACGGAGACATATTCCGATGAATAGTCTTGCGAGAACCCGTGCTGAAACACGCCGGCTTGAACGTAACCAATCACGGGTACGCGATTAAAGTCAGAAATCGGCTCAAGGGCAGGCTTAGCAGCAGGCTCCACATTGAAAGCTACCGCTATTTTGGCTTCCGTTTTTGCAGATAGGCTATGGGTGGCGGTTTCATCATTCATAAACCGAACGACAGTTGAGGGGGCCATCCCGCTCTTCCGCGCAATTCCCGCATAGGTCTCGCCAAACCTGTCGCGGATCTGATTGATCCAGGCGCGCTGCTTTTCGCGCACATCAGGAATGGTGGGCTTATTATTCATATGCGCATTTTCGCACATCAATATAAAAACGTCCCTGCGCACTTTTGCGCTTGTGGATTGCGCAATAATGCGCATATGATCCGGCATGACCAAAATACCCACACCCACGGAAATCGAAGCTGCTGCGAAATCCTCCGGCAGGTCGATGAGAGATGTTTGCACCAGCGCCGGAGTTGCGGTCAGCACTTGGACACGATGGAAACGAGGTACGACTTCTCCCCGTATTGACGTTGTGGAGCGTATTGCCGCTGCGGCCCTCCCCACCCGCGCCAAGCGGAAGGAGCCAGCCAATGCTTGACCTTCTGACCTGTGCCTTCTGCGCCCTGTCCTTCGCCGCGTTCATCCGGGCGCATTTTGCTGGGAGGATTGCGTGATGGTGAAAGCCTTCGACTGGGCACCGCATTTCGCGGAAATCGAGCAGATGCTGCGGTCGGGAAAGACCCGCCGCGAGATCGCCAATCATCTGGGGGTGAAAGAGACCTCTCTCTCCTCAATGATCGCCCGTCATAGCCTTGCTGGCCTGTCGCCGAATGGGAGCGCAAAGGGCGGCTCGTCGCCTGAAAACACCCACAACCGCATTGACTGGGAGCCGCTCCTGCCAGTCCTCCTTGAAATGATGGAGCGCGCAGAAAGCGCGACCGTCATCGCTAAGAAGCGTGGCATCTCATGGGGCTCGTTATCTGCTGCGATAGAGCGACAGGTTCCGAAAGCCCTCCGGACCAAATGGAAGAAGGCCCGTCACGAGGTCACGCATCCGAAGAGGGTGCAGGCTGCTCCCGAAACGCGCCAACCGTATGACGCCTACTCGGATGTGACATGGTCGGCACTCTGGAACGGCAATCCGCCTCCCGTGCCGGACTTCGCGTTCGGTCGGGACGGTCGGCTGCACTGAGCCTCACCCCCAGATGTCCGCTCCAACCAACATCGCCAGTTTGAGTGCCAGGTGGTCCTTGACCTCCTGCGGCTGCCGGCTGTGCAGGGTGCCCCACAACTGGGCATCCCGGCACAGTGCAACGGCTAGATGCGGCCTGCCCGCGTCGGCTTCGAATTGTGGTGTCTGGGGCGCGTCTCCTTCCATCGCTGTTGCTCCTTCTCTGCTCGGTGACACGGCAGAGAATGGGGAAAATCGATGCGTAGCTTGGTCCAAGACAGACCAACGTTGGTCCTTTTCAGACACAAGGAGGGCCACGATGAGCGCGGCCGTCCGCCCGATCCGCGCTTCGTTGCTCGACGTCATCGCACGCGAGTTCAAGCCGTATCGGTTTGCTCAAGAGATGCTGGCCCGCGCGTCGAACAAGACGCCCCGGACCGCGAAGAATTGGCTCTCAGGATCAAGCGCGCCCGACATTGAGGCGCTGATCGAACTGATGGCCTCCTGCAACTCCATTGCTGATGAGGTTGAACGCCTCGTCGCAGAGCGCCGCAAGGCGCGTGAGGACACACAATGCCCTGGTTCACCCTTAAACTAGGCCGGTTCGGGTTCGGCCATCACGCGGGACCGCCTCCGTCATATCGGTTCGCATGGCTGCGCATTCTCTGGCGCGATTGGGATGCCTGGTCCTCTTGGGCCGAGGCCGAGATAGCCCGGTATCAGCGGGCTCTCAATGCGGCGCGGGAGGAACTTCGGAAATGAGCGACATCACCGGACGTCCGATTGCATCCATGAAATCAGTTCTTGAGGATGCAGTGAGTCTTGCGGGCGGACAGCGCGCCTGGAGCCGCAAGACCGGAATCAACCAAGCCGACGTCTCCCAGGCCCTCAACGGCAAGAAAGACCCGATGCCGGAGAGCATCATCAACGCGCTCGGCTACGTCACGCAGATCGTGTGCATTCCCATGCGGGGGCAGAACCGATGAGTGAAATGACAGGCTATAATTCAGGGGCGGTTGAAGGCGGCATTGCTGCCGATCGCCTGCGCTACATCATTGAGCGTGTGGAACGGCTGGAAAGCGAGCGCAAAGCCCTTTCCGGCGACATCAAGGACATCTTCTCCGAAGCCAAGAGCGCGGGCTTCGACGTGAAGGTCATCAAGCAGATCATCCGGATCCGGAAGCAGGAACCCGCCGACGTGGAAGAGCAGGAAACGCTACTCGACGTCTACCGCCGCGCTTTGGGGATGTGACGCCATGTCTCATGAAGAAGACCGGCTCCATACCCACATCTGGCGCGCCCTGCAGATCCTTCTGCCGGAGGACGTTGTGGCCTGGAGCAATGAGAACCGGCGCAACGGACAGCGCGAAGGCGCACGGCGAAAGGCCCGCGGCTGCATCGCGGGCGTGCCGGACATGCAGTTCACGCACGCAGGCCGGGCGCTCTACGTCGAGATCAAGACGCCTACGGGCACCGTCTCAAAGGAACAGCGGGCGCTGCACAAGCGCCTCAAGTCCACAGGTGCGCCTGTCGCCGTCTGCCGGTGTCTGGATGACGTGATCGGCTTCCTGTCCCGTGAGGGCATTTCTTTGCGTGGGGAGGTGATGGCCTGATGGCACGTATCCGTAGCATTCACCCTGGCTTATGGACTGACGAAGCGTTTGCGACGCTGTCTATGGCTGCCCGTGTCCTCATCATGGGGATCTGGAATCACGCTGATGATGGCGGCGGTTTCGAGTGGAAGCCCCTCACCCTCAAGATGCGGATCTTCCCTGCCGACAACGTCGATGTGGCTGCCCTGCTCGAAGAACTGTCCAGTAGCAATCTCATACTGGAATATGACGAGGACGGGAAAAGGTTCGGAGCGGTACGCAATTTCGGCAAGTGGCAGCGGGCACAGAAACCAGATCGGTTCTGTCCGATGCCCTCGGAAATACGAGAATATGCAGGGACGGTACACGTTCTGAGCAAGGAAGAGCGTAAGAAAAACGATACCGCTACAGGATCGAAAGCCAAGGAAACGCCTGATAACAGCGACCAGTCGCTTACCGGTACTGTACCAGTCGCGGATTTGGAAAACAGAAGGGAAGAAGGGAGGAAGGTAAGAAAGGAAGAAGGTAATACCTCTCTCACTTCGTTCGAGAGTGAGCGCGCGCAAAATCCGAAATCGGAAAAATCGAAACGAGCCTCCCGCCTCCCTGCCGACTGGCAGCCTACCCCTGATCAGGTCCAGTTCGCCGAAGCCAGCCAGGTCGATCCTGTCCGGACGGCCGAAGTCTTCCGCGACTACTGGCTCGGCGTGCCAGGCGCCAAAGGCTGCAAAGCCGACTGGGACGCGACGTGGCGGAACTGGGTTCGGCGTGAAGATGGGATGCGAACACCAACCGTCCCGAGCAAGGCGCAGCAACGGGCCGACAATGCGGCCGCATGGAAATCCGGCGTGATGCTGGAGGGGTACTGACCATGGCAGAAATTGCAAAACTCACCCGTGCAACCATCGCCAAGGCCTCAGGATACGCTCCGGCAAGCGGTGACCTCAGGGCGCTGATTGCGGCAAAGCGCGAAGGGTATCTCTGGCGCTCCGACCTGACGCCGGACCGCATCAGTGCAGTCCGTCACCAACTCGCCATGGCCGAGGCTGCCGCAAAGCCACCTCCGTTCGAGGGGATCAAGACCTGGCTGGCCAAGCTTGCAACGCTGGTGTCGAACGCTCCGGTCCCGTCCGGCGAAATCTGCGCGGTTTTTGCCGAGGTCTGCTCCGATATCCCGGATGGAGCTTGGACCCCGGCAACCCGCATCGCGTGGACCCGGCAGGCAGACCGCAACGGCTACCCCATCGGCTCTCGCTGGCCAGCACCGGGCGAACTGTATGCCCATCTCCGGCCCTATGCCGAGCAGATCCGGTCCGAGGTCACCGGCCTGCGGGAAATCCTCGCTATGGCCGAAAAGCCGAGTGAGCCGGAACGTAAGCGGCCCGATGCGAAGGAAATGGCGCGGGCTGGCGCTCTGGCCGACGCCGTGATCCGCGAACTGCGGGCCACAGGCGAAGGAATGGCGCTATGACCGACCAATCCAACACCTGGCCGGCCTGCATCGGCGAGTACGCCGCAACGCTGGCTAAGCCCCGGGACTGGGCAGCGGCATACATGAACTACAGAACCATGATGGCCGCACCGATGCCGTCAGACGCTATGCAGCGGCTTCAAGGAAATATGCAGCCTCACGGCGATAAAGTGACGAGGGCTTACCAGCCCCAGCCTGGACCAAATCCATAGCCTGGGCCAAAGCCGCCGCCCCAAGGGCCCCACTCCCCCCAGTTCCACTGAGCGTCCTGGTAGTCCTGCGCAGCCATTTGCTGTTCGTCAGCGATATTCTGCTGCTGCTGATATGCTTGGTATCGTCCATATGCCGCCTGATCGCCGATATACAGACAACCACATACCGTTGGATCAGCGTAAACGTAGCTCACCGTGTCACCGTGGATACGGCGAACGAAGTGATGAGCTGGCAGCTTCTTCAGCATGGCAATCCGCTGAGGGGTTGAAGCGGGTTTGAGCTGAAACCCCGCCGCGGCGAGGTGATCTTCCTTCTGGGAGACCATCTGCTGAGGAGATTCACAAGCTGACAGAGCGGTGACGCAAATGAGAGATGCTAGAAAAGCTTTTTTCATATTGAGACCCTCCAATAAAGCCATAATGGCAACACCTGTCTGGGAGAATACTCACACGCTTTGTCAGCTCAGTCCTATGAAAAGATATTGAAAAACCGTTTATGAAAAACCGCCCCGAAGGACGGCGGGTGCTATGACCCAGCCGGTGGCTTTTTAACGCCTCTGAAAAAGTTCATGAATGAATTCATAATTCATCATCATAGCCAAGGCCATAAAAAAGAAAATAAGAGGAAACGAGATCAGCAAAGATATTACTTGCACAGCGGTAGATATCTTCAACTTCCCATCATTTAATTTAACTTCAAAGTATAGACTCAACAAATACTTAACAAATATAAAAATACTGAAATCATACCCAAATACCATCATCGCTCCCGCAATAAAAAATGAAGATTGGGGATGGATATTGGGCACTAAAAACACTTTCAAAATGACACACGCTCAAGAATGATACTGTTTCTTTCTCTTGTACAGCTACCCTCCCCTGTACTAACATCTCCACATGCCAGCAGCCCTGAAATCCCGCACCGGACTCGGCGACACGATCCGCCAGTTTTCGACGCCGAAGACGGTCCGAAAAACGGCATTCATTCCAGCCCGGGCGGAGGGTAATTCTCCTACGCCGGAGAGGATGGCGAAGGGGGACTATGAATGGCAGGGCAAGAAGCGGATCAAGCTCAATACCGTAAACGCCCTGCATATGGCGGGAGACATCAACGGCGATGCAGTCACAGCCGCGAAATGGTGGATCTGCGATTATGTGTTCGCAAACCACGGATATCTGGATGTCCTGAATGACGTTCTGCCGTCCGGTTATGTGAAGGGTGATGTCCACACCTTCGCCATCTCGCGTGGAAATGCTGCCGAGCGGATTGGCATGATCCGTGATCGCCTGGGGTTTTGCGCCCATGTTCGGTTGGAAATGATGCTGGCGCGGGAATTGTCATTCTCAGCCATGGGAGCAGCACTTTACCCCGCTCTTGGAAAAGCTCTTCAGCGCGGGAAGGTCTCCGCTCAATGCGCGCTGGTTCTTGAGCAACTCCCTGCGGCGTATACAGACACTCGTCGCGAAATCAGGGAACGGATCGAACGCAATGCCGCCGAGAAAGGGCTTGTACCTGCCAGCGCGCCCTGATACGGTTGGACAACACTGAAGAATTGCGCCTGTAGCGCAAGTGTTATTCCGGACAATCAGCGATGGCCATACCCACCCTCACAACTGGTGATGTGGTGAGATGGCGTGGGTCGCTCCATGTGATTGCAGGAATACAATCAGGCAATGCGGCCTTGTGTCTCGTTCTTCCGACAAGGACGGTCAGACACCGTGCGGATATTCAGATTGAGTTTCCTGATACACTGCATCTTGGGCTGGTCGATGGTGCGCTGATCCGGTGCAAACCGTTCGTGTTTCATAATGCTGGCAAGCTGACCAAAGACGGGGCTTTGTCCCCTGCTCTGCTTTGTCGGGTCTATGGTGCGATTGGGCGTGAGATGGATGCGCGTCGCGTTGAGGCTGGGTGCCCGAAATATCTGGTGAGGTAGTTATGGCGAGGAAGAAGGCGGAAGTTATTCCGGCTCGTCCTAAAAGAGCCCCGCCTACTCCCATCACTCCTGAAGTCTGGGATGAGGTTTTGGACCTGATCGAGCAAGGACATACGATTCGTGACATCTCTGCCATGGCCCACATGCCGGACTGGACGACGATCCGGCGATACATCAGGACTGATGCTGAACGCAGCACACAGTACGCCCGTGCGCGCGAGGTCGCTGCTGATGCTTATGAAGCAGAAATCCTGAGCGAAGCGCGATCGGCAGACCCTGTGACGGCTGCTGCTGCCCGCGTCAAAATTGACGCTCTTAAATGGGTGATGAGCAAGCGAGCCCCGAAGGTATACGGCGACAAGATCACGCAGGAACACACCGGCGCTGACGGTGGCCCATTGGAGTTTACGGAAATCAGGCGTGTGGTCGTGGACGTACCCAAGAAGGATTGAGCATGACGAAAGCGCTGGAGATCCCCACAGCGCGCGTCTTTCTGCCTCTGCTGAAGCCGAACCGATACAAAGGCGCGTATGGTGGCCGAGGCTCTGGCAAGTCGCACTTCTTTGGCGGTCTGACCGTTGAAGAGCATCTGGCGATACCGGGCCACCGAACGGTCTGCATCCGCGAAATCCAGAAGTCGATTGCGCGATCATCCAAGCAGCTGATCGTGGACAAGATCAACCAGTTCAACCTGCACAAACATTTCGACGTGCAGGATCAGGTCATCAAGACACCGGGCGATGGCCTGATCGTCTTTCAGGGCCTCCAAAACCACACGGCTGACAGCATCAAGTCGCTGGAGGGCTTTGACCGCGCTTGGATTGAAGAAGCCCAGTCGATCAGCTCTTACTCGTGGCGAATGCTGCGGCCAACGCTTCGTAAACCGGACTCTGAAATCTGGGCGTCATGGAACCCTGCGTCTTCTGATGATCCTATTGACGAATTCTTTCGGGGTGAAGGATCGGACCGCGCCGATCTAACGGCCGTCCGGGCGAACTGGTCAGATAATCCGTGGTTCGATGACGGCACTCTGCCAACCGAGCGCATGGAGGACCAGAGGGCGCGGCCTGACGAATATGATCACGTCTGGGAGGGTGATTACGTCACCATTTCCGATGCGGTGATCTTCCGTAAGCGCGTCACGGTCGATGTTTTCGAGACGCCTGAGGACGCCCGGTTCTTCTATGGACTGGGGCTTCTCTCAGGACCCGACGGCGGCCGTCCGGTGCTTCATTCGTGATGACGTGCTCTACGTTGATTACGAAGCTGGCGGAACAGGCATCCATCTGGATGAGCTACCCGAGGTTCTGGACGAGATCCCTGGAACGCGCCGCTGGCCAATCAAGGCGGACTGCGCCTCCCCGCAGAACATCAGTTTCATGGCGACCCGCTACCGCTACAACATGACGCCCGCCAAGAAGTGGCCAGGGAGCGTAGAAGACGGCATCGATCGGCTGAAGGCGTTCAAGCGCATCGTCGTTCATCGGCGCTGCCCTCGCATTGCAGAAGAGTTTCGCAAGTAAGCCTTCAAGGTCGATCCCAAGACCGAGGAGGTGCTGCCGGTCATTGTGGACGCCTGGAACCACTGGATCGACGCGCTGCGTTACGCCCTCGATGGGATCATTCAGAACCGCCGCTCAATGCCCTCGTTCGCAGGCTACAAATCAAGGATACGTTGATGAAACACTGGTTCGGCCGCAACCGGGAGCGCAAGCCGTTGCCCGAGCGGCGCGAGCCTGTGCTTTCACGCTCGGACAGGCGCATGAATCTGCGCTCGTTTCGTGGACATGGCTCTGGTGGACTGCAGCTTGACCCGCGTGAGGCTTTTGACCCGTACAAGCCTCCTAAGGGTGTGCGCGGCTATGCTCCCGAAGCGCTGGCGATGGACAGCGGAAATCTCGAGGCCGTCGCTGATATGGGTGGCTGGGCCGCGACCGCCGCTCCTGTCCTGCGCGATTATTTCGAGGACGGGCTTGCATTCCTCGGCTATCCGCAGCTTGCCCAGATGGCGCAGCGGGCTGAGTACCGCAAGCCGTGCGAGGTCATCGCCCGAGAGGCCACCCGTGAGTGGATTGAGTTCCGTTCTGACAAACAGGGCGCGGACGTTGACGAGAACGACGGCGCCGCGAAACGAATTGCGGAAATCGAGAAAGAGTTCGAGCGCCTGAACGTCCGGCGCGTCATTCGCACGCATGTGCTGCATGGCCTGCTCTATGGTCTGGGGCATGTCTGGATCGGCATCAAAGGTGTTCCGCTCACGACCGATGGGCAGTCAGTACCGCTCGTCATTGGCGACAAAGGTATGGCGAAAGGCTCACTGGAGCGCCTTGCCAATATCGAACCGATCTGGACGACGCCGAACAGCTACAACGCGAACAACCCCCTCGCCCCGGATTTCTACCGCCCGAACAACTGGTGGGTCCTCGGGACGATGGTGGACAGTTCCCGCCTTCTGACTACGATCCTCTACCCGGTCAGTCAGATCCTGGCTCCCGCCTTCAACTTTGGCGGACAGTCCCTCACGCAGCTTCTGCGCGCCTACGTTCACAACTATCTGGCTACGCGCAACAGCACGGCCACCATCGTCCGCAATTTCTCCAAGCTGGTCCTGAAAACGGACATGACGGGGAATATACAGACGGACATCGGGCCGGGCATGGACGCTCAGCCGATGCCTTATGGCGATGTGGACATGGCCTCCGTGCAGGGGCGCGCCGCCTACATGCAGGACGTGTCTGAGGGACAGGGCACGATTGTGGTGGACAAGGAGCGTGAGGATGCTTCGATCATCGCCACGCCGCTGTCTGGGCTGGATAGTCTGCAAGCGCAGGCGATGGAGGCTATGGCGTCGATCCCTGGCATTCCGTTGGTCAAACTGTTCGGCATCCAGCCTCAAGGCCTGAACGCATCGTCCGAAGGTGAAATCCGCGTTTTCTACGACGAGGTTTCCGCCTTTCAGGAAGCGCATATCCGCCCTTCCCTACAGCGGATTTTCGAAGCCGTTCAGATTCACCTCTGGGGCAAGATCGATCCGGATCTGTCCTTCACGTTCGTGCCGCTCTGGCAGATGGACGAGAAGGAATTGGCTGAAATCGAGAAGATTAAAGCCGATCTGGTGGCGCTGCTCATTACAGCGGGTGTCATCGCTCCGGAGGAAGCCCGCGAGCAGCAGGCCACAGACGAGCGCAGCATTTTCCGTGGCGTGAACCTGAGCGGCCCGCCACCAGAGCCGCCTGAACCTGAGCAGATGCCGGGGATGGAAGATTTGTTGAAGAAGGGGGAGGAAGAAGAGTGATGGTAAATTGGCATTGGCCTCAATGGGCCTTTTTCCTTCTTTTGTCGGTTAGCTTGCTATTGCATGCGCGAGACCACGGCAAACCCAAGACCGGCAAGGATAACTTTTGGGTGGCGATAGTCAGTATCGCGCTCCTGAATAGCCTCTTGTTCTTCGGCGGTTTTTGGACCCCTCGATAAAATGACCCAACTCCGCTGCACATCTGCGACCGGGAAGGCGCTCAAGCCAACCCGCGCCAGTGCTGCGCTTGAGGCTCTTTACTACCGCGATCTGATGCGCCTGATCCGCGAGATGGACGACAGCCTGACATACTGGCTGACGGCCAACTACCGGAAGTACGAGACCGCCATTGCTCAAGACAGCGTGGCAGACGAACTGCAAAAGGTCATGAACAAGCTGACGGTCCGGTGGCGCAGTCTATTCGATGACCGAGCGCGGAAGATTGCCGAACGGCAGGCGGGGCGCTGGAAGGGGCACGCCGACACGTCCCTGATGGACAAGCTGCGACAGGCCGGGTTTGCCGTGAGGTTCAGGCCGTCGAAGGCCGTGAAAGACGTTCTGGATGGTGCGATCAACGAGAACGTCAGTCTCATCAAATCGATTGCGGACCACCACCTGACGGAAGTCTCACAGATGGTCCAGCGCTCTGTGATGGCGGGGCGCGACCTATCCACTCTGACGGCAGACCTCAAAGAGCGCTACGGCATCACACAGCGCCGTGCCGCCTTCATTGCGCGGGACCAGAACAACAAGGCCACGTCCTTCATTACGCGAACACGTCAGATCGAGCTTGGTCTGACCGAGGCAATCTGGTGCCACTCAAGCGCCGGGAAGCATCCCCGTCCGAACCACGTGAAGGCCGGACGTGAACGCCTTCGATACGACATTCGACAGGGTGCGGACGTGGACGGCAACGGCAAGTTGATTTTTCCCGGCGAGGCACCGAACTGCCGCTGCACGTCGCAGGTGATTATTCCGGGGTTTGACGCCTAACGACGTCTGCTAGGCGCGCCAGTTCCTGCTCAATCGCTTGCGGTTTTCCAGGATGGTTCCGTTCATAAATGCCCCTCACGGCAGAAGTGAGCATCAATAACAGCTTCCGTTCGTCTTCAGTCATAACGGCTCCACAAGAATGACAGATACAATCATGGCCCTTGACCGGTCGGTGCGGCGCATCGACGAGGACGGGCATCTGCACGTTGAGCGTTGCGTGCTCAGCGCGGCTGTAGTCTCGCCCTATTACGGGCGCGAGATCAATGGAGCCGAACGCCTCGGGCTAGTGCCTGACACGATCTACTGGATGTACCGGGACGCCGATGCCTTGCGGGAAGCCGCATCGAGCATGAACGGCAAGCCCCTGATCGAAATCCACCAGCCGGTCAGCGCGGACGATCATCCGCGTGAGATCACGGTGGGTTCAGTCAACAACGCCACCTTCCAAGCGCCCGATCTGATCGGGGAACTGGCGATCTGGGACGGCGACGCGATCAAGAGAATTCAGGACGGCTCAAAGCGGTGCGTGTCGGCTGGATACGCTTACGAAACCGTCCCTGAGACCGGTGAGATCAATGGTCAGCGCTACACGCTGAAGATGGTCAATATCCGCTTCAACCACCTCGCTTTGGTGGAAGAACCCCGCGTGAAGACCGCCATTATCGGCGACAGCGCACCCCCCAACATCACGGAGATAACGAACATGGCTGTACGCAAGCCCATGTCCACAGCGGGCCGCATTGCGGCGGCCATTCGTTCCGGTCGTCTCGCCATGGATGCGTCTGAGGAAGACGTGAAGAAGTGCATGGATGAGGACGAAACCGAGGAAGAAGGCAAGAAAGCCGAGGACGAGTCTGACGACGATAAGGCCGACAAGAAGGCGGAAGACGCCAAAGCCTGCGACGAAGACGATACGGACGACGATGATCAAGCCGCCGATGAAGACGATGACGACGACAAGAAGGACGAAAAGAAGGGCATGGACGCCGCTTCTGTTTCGCGCCTGATCGAAGCCGCCGTTTCCAAGGAGCGCCGCCGCAACAAACTGGCGCAGGATGCCCGAGAAGCCGTCCGCCCGCTTGTCGGCGACGTAATCGGCATGGACAGCGCAGGCGACATCTACCGCTACGCCCTCAAGCAAATCGGACAGGACGCCTCCAGCGTTCACGAAAGCGCCCTCCCCGCGCTTGTCAGTATGGCGATCAGCGCCAAGCGTCCCGAGCGTCCGGCACGCATCGCGTCTGACAGCGCGATCGACAGTGATTCCCCTCTGGCGGGCGCCTCTGCTCGCCGCAAAGCGTAAGGAGCGGTCCCGATGGGTTTCCCTTCCAAGATCAATTACAACTGGGCCAAGGGTTTCCCGGGTGGCATCGCCTCCGCGAACCCGCGCCGCTCCGCCATCCCCGGCCCAATGGGCTTTATCGCTGGCGCTGATGGCGTTCGCGTCGGCGCCTTCGCATGGGTGCAGGCGGACGGCGTTACCGTCCTGAATACGCCGCCCTCGACCTATTACACGGTTGCGAGTGTTGCTGTTGATGCTGGCGGAACAGGCTATGCTGTGGGTGATACGGTCACATTCACCGGGGGCAAAGCGACGGTCGAAACGATCGCCACTGGCGGCGTTGTATCGGCCCTTACGATCCAGACTACGAGCCCTGAAACTGCAAACCCGGCCGGAACTGGCGTTGCCACCACGACCAACGGCAGCGGTACGGGCCTGACGGTCACGACGACGAGCACGGAAACTGCGTCCAGCGCCCCGACTGGCTTCGTCCTGCGGGATCAGACCGGCCTCATCACGACCTATCTGGGCGAAAGCACGATGGTCCTGCCGAGCGGCTTCAATGTGCAGCTCATGACGGGCGGCGATTACTTCGCAGTATCCGCGACCGCCGCCGCAACGACTGGCCAGGCCGTTTACGCGTCCACCACGGACGGCACGCTTCAGACCGGAGCGGCTGGCACGGTTCCAGACGGTACGGTCGCCACAGGCTTCGTCGTCACCCAGGGCGGCGCGGCCGGTTCTACCATCATCATCTCCGGTGCTGTCGCGCCGATCTCCGGGAGCAACGAATAATGGCTTCGTTTCGTAATGACGCGACGCGCCTTGCGCAGGATTGGGGCATCAATCTGCCGGGTGTGACGCACTACGTCGGCGAACGGGGGAACGCCTATGACGCGGCTCCGACGTTCTCCGCTGTCACGGCGCCGAACAGCGGTATTCCAGCCGTCATCAACACGATGGTCGATCCGCAGCTGATCCGCCAGCTTATCACGCCGACCAAGTCCGAAGAGATCTACGGATCTCAGAAGAAGGGTGAACGCGCAATCAAGACGGTCATGTTCCCGGTCATCGAGGCGTCCGGCTATGCCGTGGCTTATGGAGACTTCGAACAGGCTGGTGACAGCAGCGCGAATGCCAACTGGGTCAACCGCCAGTCCTTCACCTTCCAGACCTGGGCCAAGTATGGCGATCTGGAAGCCGAGATGATGGGCATGGGCAGCATCGACTGGGTTGCCGAGCAGCGCACCGCAGGCGCGTCCGTTCTCGAAAAGCAGCAGAACCTGCTGAACCTGTTCGGACTGACCGGCCTTGAGAACTACGGCGCCCTGAATGATCCGGCCTTGCCTGCCGCCATCACGGCTTCGGTGAAGGCCGGCACGTCCACGGCATGGACGAGCGTGAGCGATCCGAACCTGATCTATCCGGATTTCGTGACCCTGTTTGCGGCCCTGAACAAGGCCATGATGGGCAACATCAACAACCAGACCCGCCTGAAGGTTGTGGTCCCGTCTGAACTCTCGCAGGTTCTGACCTACACCAATCAGTTCGGGATTACCCTTGAGGACATGCTGAAGAAGGCATGGCCGAAGATGGAGATCGAGTTCCTTCCGGAAGCTGGCGTCACCATGTCGGGCGGCTACACCAGCGCCAACGTCATGCAGATGTTCGTGCCGGAAGTCGATGGCGTCGAGACCGTCACGACCGCGTTCACCGAGCGTCTGACCATGCACCGCCTGGAGCAGTATTCCACCAATGCGCGCCAGAAGATGTCGCGTGGTGGCTGGGGTACGGTCTGGAAGCGCCCGATGGCCGTTGCGCAGATGGTGGGGATCTGAAGCATGGCTGATATCGTTACCGTACTCTGCCGCATGCCTCACGGCCTCCGCCTGCGTATCGCCCCCGAAGGCGATGCAGAGCGACGCGCAAAGATGAGCGAAGAAAAGCGCCCTGATCTGAGCCCGGTTTCTTACGTCAAAGAAATCGAAATCAACGGCGCGAACCGCGCTCCTGACTTCCACCCGAAAGACAACGCGCTACTCGGTCGCGTTGGTCGAACCGTGGTGGACAAGGCTTTCTGGGAAGCATGGGTCAAGCAGAACGCGGACAGCGATCTGGTGAAGAACCAGTGCGTCTTCGCGGAAATGACGGAAGCCCGAGCCAACGCCAAGGCCGCTGAATTCAAGACCGAGAAGACCGGCTTCGAGCCCCTCGACCCGGTGGAGATCAAGCGCAAGGGCCTTGCTGACGCCGAAGAGGCCGCACGCGCTCGGGCTTACGCCTGATGAGCGGGACGGCCACGACGCAAGCGGGCGTGGTCACGTTCGATTATGCGACGTGGTCGGCCCTGTTCCCTGATCTGGCGACGAATACGAACGACGCCCAGGCGGCGCTCTATTTCGATCAGGCCGGGGATTATCTCAACAACACGCCACTAAGTCCGGTGCAGAACCTGACGAAGCGCGCGCGCCTTCTCAATCTGCTCACAGCCCACATCGCGCAACTGATGCTTCCCGTCTCGGCGGGTGGCAACGGCGCGGGGACGGTCGGTCGGGTGGCGAGCGCGTCGGAGGGGTCGACGTCTGTTGGCCTCGACATGGGCGCACAGTCCGTCTCGGCGGCGTGGTTCATGCAGACGCAATACGGCGCGATGTTCTGGCAGGCGACAGCGTATCTCCGGCAGATGCGCTTCGTTCCCGGACGCTCGCCACGCGCAAGGATATGGCCCTGATGCCGAAGACAGTCATCAAAGGCATGGCCCGGCTTCAGGCGACGTTGAACGGAAAGGTTCAGGGTGCGCAGAAGAACTGGATGGCTCGGCTTCTGGAACGGGTGCTGAAGAAGTCCAATCAGATGCAGATGAACGTCGGCTTTCTTGATGGGGCGACATATCCCAAGAACAAATCGAGTGATCGGGATAAAAGCGGGCTTGCTCCTGGATCCGCATATGCCGATGGAATGCCAGTAGCTGCCGTTGCTTATCAGAACGAATTCGGTGGCGAAATCGACATTCCAGAGCACGAGACCAAAGTCTACCGCTCCGTCAAGGCCGATGGGTCATTTCGCAAAAATGGAAAATTCGTCAAAGCCAAATCGTCGAATTTTGAAACAACGCATACCGTCACCATCCCTGCTCGCCCCTTCATGCGGAACGCCATTGCCAACAACCGGGATCAGTGGCCCGCTCTACTTGCCGCCGCTCTCAAGCAGGCAAAAGGAGATTTGGACAAGGCTCTCGATTTAGCGGCTGAAGCGATTGTGGGTCAGGTTCAGGAAGAAATTCGGAGCCTCGGCGATCCCCCCAACGCGCCCTCGACAATCCGCGCCAAAGGCTTCGATAAACCCCTGATCGACACCGGCCACATGCTCAACAGCGTAGGATACGAGGTCGTCAGTGATTAACGTCTTCGGCATCGCCAACGCAGCGACGAACGTGGTCAATCCGCCAATCGCCGCAACGCTCCGGGTGTCGGATGGCGAGATCGTCAACGACGATTACAGTGTCACGCCCTGCACGACGGACCTGCTCTGCACGATTAAGGTCCAGGCACTTAGCACGTCGGACCTGCAACGGATCGACAACATCACTCAGCAAGCCGACATGCGCGCCGTTTATATCGCGGGCGGCATCAAGGGCCTGAATCGGGCGCTCCAGACAGGCGGAGACGTGCTGAATTTCTACGGCTCCGACTGGCTCGTAACGCAAGTTCTTGAAGAATGGGGTTTCGGGCGATGGTCCAAAATTGTGGTGACGCGCCAAGCAACACCGCCTCCTCCGCCATAACCTACACGCCGACAGACAGCGATCTGAATAAAGCGCTTGGGGACTGGCTCAAAACCGTTCTCCCTGCGCCGTTCACGATACGGCAGGGCCAGCAGAACCGAACAGCATCACCGATCGGGCCTTACTGCGTCATGCAGATTGTCACGACGCGGCTGCTGGCAACGAATGGCTGGTCCTACACCGACAGCGCCCGCGTCGTCACGGAACTGCGCGAGGTGACGTTTCAGGTCAACACGTTCGGCGCCGGTGCAGGCGATGCCGTCAAACAGGCGGCGGCTCTGTGGCGCGATTTCTACACGACGGATTGGTGCCGCGCGAACGCCGCTCCGTTCTCCCCCCTCGTCGCAATGGAGCCCCGGCAATCGCCGTTCTCCAATGCTGAGAATCAGTACGAAGACGCCTGGTCCGTCGATCTACGGATGCAGGTCAACTACCAGCGCATCATTCCGCAGCAATTCGCCTCCGAGGTGGTCGTGACCACGATCGAGGCCGATCTACCCACAACATAGGAGTAACCGGCCATGGCTGGCGGTATCCCCATTTCACAGGTGGTCTCTGTCACCCCGAGCGCGCTGAGTGCTGGTGGTGGCGTGGCGTTCATCAACGGCCTCATCATCACCACAAACACTACGGTCGTTCCGGCTGGCACGGTTGTGGAATACACCTCTGCCCCCGCTGTCGCCACGGCGTTCGGCGCGTCCTCAACTGAATACCAGATGGCAGCAGTCTATTTCGGCGGCTACACCGGCGCATCACAGACGCCAAGCACGCTCTACTTTGCAGGCTATACAGCGCCGACGACGGACACTCCGTCGAATTGGGCAACGTATCTGACAGCCCTGATTGGCACGACGCAGGAATTTGCGGGCTTTACCACCACGTTCGAGCCAGAACTCGCGGACAAGCAGGCAATTGCGACATGGGTCGGCGAGCAGAAGGACCGCTTCTGGTATGTACCGTGGGACACCGACACACAGGCAACGACACAGAACAGCGAGACAGCGTTCGGTGTGTGGCTCACGTCTCAGAATATCGACGGAACGACGGTCGTTTATCAGGATCCGCTTGTCGCTGCCGGTTGCCTCGGCTGGATGGCCTCGCTGAACTTCGACACGACGAACGGCCGGTGGGATTTGTGCTTCTGCCGCTTCTCGGGCGTGACCGCGACAGTGACAGATGGAACAACCGCCAGCGTCCTCGAAGCGAATGGATATTCCTTCTATGGCCTGCACGCGAACGGTCTGGGTCGCTTCATCTTCCTGCGTGGCGGGAACGTCTCGGGTCAGTTCAAATGGGCCGACAGTTACATCAATCAGATTTGGCTGAATGCCTCGTTCCAGTCCGACATGCTCAATCTCGAATTGTCTGCGGGAAATATCCCCTTCAACACGCAGGGCGATGCACTGATTTCCGCCTCCGCTCAGCCGACTATCGACCAGGGACTGGCCTTCGGCGCTATTCGTGCGGGCGTCACGCTTACGGATGCCGAGGCTCTCGAGGTCAACAATGCGGCGGGCGTTACGATCTCCGATACGCTTCAGACGCGCGGCTGGTACTTCCAGCCCAACGCCTCGACTGCCGCTGCTTCGGTTCGTTCCAGCCGCGGCCCGATCTCTCCAAAGTTCTGGTACACGGACGGCCAGTCGGTCCAGAGCATCAACCTTGCTTCCGTTGAGGTGCAGTAATGGCTTCCAATATCATCACCTCGGCTGATGCCATCTTCACGCTGACCATTTCGGATCTGTTCAATGCCCCGATCACCCTTGAGAATTGGGGATCGGACCGGGCATGGGAACAGGAGGCCGTGGAAATGGCTGAAGCCCAGATGTCCATTGACGGCAAGCTGAACCGGGGTTGGATTCCGCGCGCCGTCAATCAGACGATGAACTTCTCTGCGGCTTCGGGATCAATCCCCTACATGGAAGCGATCATCACGGAACAGCAGCTTACCCGAACCATTCTTACCCTGGGCGGGGAACTGACGCTCAAGTCCACTGGCCGGAAGTACACCTTCACGAACGGGTGCATGATGACCGGATCCGTTGCCCCGAACGGGGGGACAGTTCTTGAAGCCCGGACCTTCACTTTCCAGTGGGAAAAAGTCTTCCCGGCGGGGATCTGACATGAAGTCGATTGAATGGAGCCCCGCATCCGGTGAGGACGTCGGCAAGGAGTTCGTCATCACCCGCATGTCTGCCTTTGCAGCGGACAAGTGGGCGCGGCATCTGTCCAAGGCAGTGATCCAGAGCACAAACAAGATGTCAGAAGCCATGCTGGACCAGGCGGTTCGGCGGGCGATGGAAGAAGGCATCCTCGGCATCGCCTCCATGTCCATGACCATTTTCGCCAACATTGACGACGAGGCTTGCGACAAAGCGTTCGATGCCCTGCTCCAGTGCGTCCAAGTCCGGCGAGGCAAATCCAAAACCCCTCGCCCCCTGCTCGATGGGGACATTGATGATCCCCAGACCCTGACGGACCTGCGTTCGGAGGCGTTCAATCTCCATGTGGGTTTTTTCAAGGCCGCGATCTTCCAGAGTTCCCCGCTCGCGGCATCCCTGATCAGGGCAGTCAGCCCCGAAAATCAGCCAGTCCCGTAAACCTCTCCCGGATTATGGCGACGGTCATCGGTGAGCGGATGGCGACACTCCGCGAACTGATGACCGTCTACGACAGCGAAGACATGCTTCTGATGTGGGAAGCAGCCATGGTCACGGCGTACAACAAGAGTTAGGACCAGCATGCCGAACGTCATTGACAGTCTGGTCATTCAGCTTGGCCTTGATGGTCGAGGCGTCGCCAAGGGCGCGCAGCAGGCGTCCAAAAGCCTCGATCAGGTCGAGCGCAGCGCGTCCAAGACGCAGAGCGCCCTTGCTGACAGCGGCAAGGCTGCGGCGGATGGGTTTTCCCGCGCCCGCACGGAAGCCCTCGCCCTGCTGGCCGTCTTCACGGGTGGGCGCACACTCAAAACCTTCACATCCGAGATCACCCGCTCCAATGCGGAGTTGGGCTACATGGCGCAGCGGCTCGATATGGACCCGCGCAAGCTGTACCAGATGCAGCGTGCCGTCATGGCTGTAGGTGGATCGGCGCAGGAGGTCGGGGCATCTTTTCAGGCGATGCAGGGCATGCTGGTGGACCCCGCTCAGGCAGGCAACCTCCAGCGCATCATGGGTCAGCTTGGCGTCCGAAACTATACAGATCAGCGCGGCCATATCAGAGAGGACATTCTCAAACAGCTCAACCGGGCTACGCAAGGGATGGATCAGGGCGTCAAGAACACCCTTCTGTCCCAGCTTGGTATCGGTCAGGGCGAGATCAACCTGATCGACCAGACCACGGCCGCGTTCGATAAATTGCAGAACCAGTTCAGAAATGCGGGCCCAACCTCGGATCAGATCCGGGATAGCCAGCAGCTCTTGAAAGACTGGGTCGATCTGACCACGACGACGGAAGGTCTCGGCAGGGCAATCCTTGGCGATTTGACGCCTGCCATTGATGGCGTGGTGACAAAAATTACCGCCTGGGAGAAAGAAAACCCGGATCTTGCCAAACACATTGGGGAGATCACACTTGGCGTGGTCGCTCTCGGGACCGCTCTCGGAGCCGTGGGAACTGCTGTCACGGGCGTCATGGCTATCCGAGGGATCAAGGCCCTTCTCATGGGTGGGGCAAATATCGAAGCACTGAAGAGCGCCGCTTGCGGGTGTGAGTGCGGAGGTGGCGCAGGTGCAGGCACAAAGGAAGGCGCAGCAAAGCGTCCCGGAGCAGCATCAGAAGCGGAAAGGATGGGAGGTGGAAAGCTCTCGCCATATCTGGCCGAAAGGACAGACGCAGCCGGTGGCTCCCTCACTCTTGGCCGGGCGGCGTTACTCGCAACCCGCCTGACTGGCTGGGGAGCGGTTGGCTATGCCGCGCTCCATGCGGAAGGCCTCAACAAAGGCGAAAGCGGCGCAGTTGATCGTCTACGGGCGCGGGGTGCGTTCGGCCCTGATCCATTCGGGGCATTTGCGCGGAGCGTGGCCGGGATTGAGAGCCACGGACGTTACGACATCATGGGCGGCGCAGGCGGAAAGTATGCCGGGAAGTATCAGATGGGCGCGGGAGCCATTCAGGACGCGGCCCGACGTCTGCATGAAGCTGTCCCGTCACAAAGCCAGTTCCTGAACGATCCCGCGATGCAGGAACGGTTCTTCAAGGCTTGCACCGAGCAGAACGCGGCCGTGCTCAGCTCCAAGAGCGAGGACTTCCGCAACGCTTCCCTGTCTCGTCAGTATGCCATCCTCGCCTATGCTCACAATCAGGGCGCAGGCGGGGCTCTGAATTGGATGCGTACCGGGCAGATCGGGCATGATGCGTTCGGGACGGCCGGCACGCGGTATTCCGACGCGGCTACGGCCGCTATCGCGGCGCAGGGCGCTACAGGGAACACCACGCACACAACGGAAGTCCACGTGGGCGATGTCCATATCCATGCAAACACGGACAATCCCCAGCAGCTTGTCCGCGATTTCCATGAAGAACTTCGCCGGACTCTCCCTCTCATAAACGCGCAAGGACAGACCTGATGGCATTTGCCCCCGTTTCCATGCCTTCTGTCTGGGACATCCCGGTTGCGGTGGGCGTCCCTGCCCTTCTTGGTCAGTCGATCGGTGCTGGCGTGGATGCAGTTGCGTCTACGGCACTCGCCGGAGTGGTTCAGAATTACATCACTTCCCAAGCTGCCAAGCAGTGGGGAATTTTCGGGACCGGGAACCAGCAGCTTCTGACATCCGGGCGCGTGATGGGGGTGGAGTACGAAAACAGCTACACGGTCTCGGATGCCCCGCTGGAAGGTGGTGCATTTGCATCTTACAATAAGGTGAAGGTGCCCTATAACGCCCGGGTAATCATGGTGTGCGATGGTAGTGAGACCGGATCAGACGGGCTGCTGTCCGCCATCACGAAGCTGATCCCCAATCTGTCCGGCGCAACAGGGCAGCACGTCCGGGCATCGTTTCTGTCCACGCTCGAAAGCCTTTGCGCGGACACGAACCTCTATTCCGTGGTGACGCCAGAATTTACGGCGACGAACGCCAATATCCTCGGATATCGCTGGCGTCGGGAAAGCAGGAGTGGTGTTACCATGCTGATGGCCGAGATCATGATCCGGCAGATCCGGAATACGGGCACAGCTGCTTATACGAACACGGCTCAGCCTCAAGGCGCTCAGGCCGTCCAGAACGGCACGGTTCAGACGACAACCCCGTCCCTGCCCGTGCAGACTTCCCTGATGGGAGTGACCTTGTGAATGCCGTTCAGATCCCCTTGGCGGCGACGGCCAGTCAAACCCTGAATGTCGTCCTGAACCAGCAGCTTGTCCGGCTGGACGTCTATCAGCGCTCAACCGGTCTCTTCATGGACATCTGGCTGAATGACGAGCGGATTGTGGCCGGGGCCATCTGCCAGAACCTGAACCCGGTGGTGCATACGGACTATCTCGGCCTGGGTGGTGACTTCGTGTTCGTGGATACACAAGGCAGCGACAATCCGACCTATGACGGGCTGGGTGGCCGGTATGTGCTGACTTTTGCTGAAAGCCAATGATACTAGCGACCGAAAGAAGAATAATATTTCAAAACCTTCACGGTCATTGGGGTCTCCAGAGCGCCAAGGGCACTTGTGTACTGTTGAGGTTTAACACCTATAACAACTGCATCTTTCCCAATTTGGAGAGGTCCATCACTTTCAACAAGAATATTTGGGTATACATCAGAATTTACTGAAATAAAGAGCGCAGAATTGGCATCAAGCCATTGAGGTTGAGCCATCGTTCCAATGGTTAGCTCATAACATAACCCCTCGGTAGCAAATGGGTTAAAGGAGCGGCCACCATTAAAGGGAATCGAATTTATCTGCCCAGAGCAGGCCTCCCAGACATCTTTGCCGTACGTCGCTATACCTTTAATGCCCTCGTTGTCCGGAACAACTATTGCGGAAGTATTCGTTTCTTCGGTTGTTGATATTTTCGGCTGCGCAACTGCGGGCTTTCCACCAGATAACAAAACTGATGCATCTTCGTTTGAAATAAATCCGCTTGATGCAGGGCGTCCACTGACGCGCTGCCACGTCATAATTGCTTGTCGTGTCCCTTCTCCGTAAATGCCGTCAGCCTTCGTGCCTGAAGGGAGGTATCCCAGATCAACAAGCTTCTGTTGTAGAGCGATATGCCGATCAATAGGTCTGGAGGCTTCTTCCAATGCGGCACCCGATAGCTGGGAACGGTATTTATTAGTTACTTCAGCTGTTTTTTCTTGGTAACAAATCGGATCTACAGGTAATGCTTGTGTATTATTCGGATCAGGATTTCCATGAATACAGCTTGCTGTGTTCTGCTGGTCTGCAATAACTTCTCTTTTTAGGCTCTGCCAGCCCTGGCGCCCGACCTGCTGACGAAGAGCATAATAAGTCTGATCAAAAATTAATTCTGATTTTGCAGAGTCACTATTGTGACAAAGAAGTTCGGCGATACTGTCTGTCGGATTGACGCGAGAACAATCGAAATCCGGACTGTATGATTGCGCTGCAGCTCCACCTATCGTGCAAGCAATCATCCCAGTGCACAAGAATAATTCACGAAACATCCGCCCCTCCATTCACACTCTGCAACATGCCGGAGTTTGGGGCGGATGGGGAGTCAGAAAGGATCGCCCGTGAGTGGCACAACTACATTCACGGCCTCACGCCGCAAGCCGAGCTTCACCAAGAAGCAGATTGACGTGTCTTTCACCGTCTCAACCGGAGCCATCGGACCGGGTAGCACGGCGGACAAGGTGACGCTTTCGGGGCTTCGTGTGCGGGCGACCGTGACGAATGCGGGGATGTTTACAGGTTCTCAGCTCTCCCTCCGCGTTGAGGGCATGACGCTCGCCATGATGAACCGACTTTCTGTGGTCATTGCGATGACGAACACCACAAACCAGACGAACACCCGTTTCTCTGGCGCGACGGTCCAGGTGCAGGCAGGGGACGAGGGCGGCCTGCACCACGACCGCCAACACGGCCAGCTTCAACACGGCTGCGCTGAACAATGACGCCACGGCCATCGCCTATGCCGTCCAGGCAATCGAAGGCATCCCCGATCTGGAAAGCCATCTGTCCGCTGCTGACAAGGCGAAGTTCGACAACCTGGTCGCGCAGATCCGCAGCGTGACGGCGCAGGTCGCGGCCAACTCGAACGGCTCCATCACGGTGGAGACCGGCAAGGGCTGGGCCAAGAGCCTTGGCACGGATCTCGAAACCCTGCTGGCGATCGCAACGCCTATCGTGAAGGCCTATTCGGCATCCGCTGCGACCTACATGCAGACCGTGCAGGCGATGATCCCGCTGGTCGAAGCACTGGCCGGTGTCACGGCCGCGCCCTATGCCGCGCCTATCCAGTCTCCGGAGCTGATCCGCGCCCGGATCTATCAGGGCGTCTGACCATTTTCGCTACATGACGCAAAAGGGGAGCGGCTGCTCCCCTCTTTTTTTGTTTCTGGAGATCCTATGCAGGACAGAAAACTGGGCAAACGCGCCCCGAAACACGATCCGCGTACCTATCGCCTTGGCCGGGCATTGGCGGTCTGCCTGCCAGCCGTGCCGGCTGAACGCGACTGGTCGCAGAATGTGCCCTATCAGATGTGGGGCAATGACCGCTTCGGCTGCGGTGCTTTTGCAGCTCATGCCGCGCTGGTGGCGACCTGGACGAAGGCCGCGCAGGGTCTGGTCATGCTCTCAACCGAAACCGTGCTGGCGAATTATGCGGCGCTCACGGGCTTTGATCCTGTAACCGGTGCCAATGACGACGGCACCATCCTGCTGGACGAACTGAACGCCTGGCGCCGTGATGGATTGCTTCGGCCGGGACAGACCCGCGATTACCTGACGGCCTATGGCTCCATCGTGCCCACGGACGTTGTCGGAATCCGTCGCGCCATCGCCTATCTGGGCGGCGTGCTGGCGGGTGTACAAGTGCCACAAGGCTTTATGGATCTGGGTCTGGGCGAGACCTGGGACTGGGATGCCATCACCGATCACACGCCTGCCGGAGGCCATGCCATCGCACTTGTCGGATACAATCCGGATGGCGTGTTTTTCAACACCTGGGGCGCTCGCACCTTCATGCCCTGGGACACCTTCACGCGGATTGCCGACGAGGCTTACGGCCTGCTGTCACGGGAGAACTGGCTGGGTGTTCCTGGCACGGCCCCGACCGGGGAAGGCTTCGACGCGCTACTGGCGGAAGTGCGAGCGGCATGAATAACGCAAGAAATCAGCGTCATTTTCCGTGTATGCGAAAGGTGCAGACGACATTGCTTTGTCTGGTGCTGGCTAGCTGCTCGTCCGGATCCGTCGTGCCCGTCACGATCAGTCAGGCCATCGCTGGTGTCCAGGCTGACCTGACGGAGGCCGGTGTCGTCAGTGTCTCGGGTGTGCAGCACTGGACGGCCGATCAGGCGACTCGATTCGATGCTAACGTCCGGGCGCTCCAATGCGCGCAGCACACGTCAGACCCGGTCGTGGCGATGATTGCAGGGCCAGTGACCATGGATCTCTCCGGGACATTTAGTCAGTCGGGGTCATTCTCCGTCTCGGCTTCGTCGGCCGCTCCCGTCTTCGGGCTCCAGGCTGATGCCAGCCGGACGAAGGGTCAGACCCTGAATGTGCCTGTCCAGTTCGTGCCGCTCTCTGCCCTGGCTGATGCCGAAGCTGGGCGAGAGGTCGGTTATGCTGGGGCATTATTGGTTCAGAATGATCAGGTGCGACAGGCTGTGGCAGCTCTGATTGAGGCCGACCGAGCGGCGTTGGGAGCGCATGTCGAATTGCTAGTATCGGATCCCACGCGTTGTCCTGGAACAGAGATCCGACCATTCATAGGGGGTAAAAAAAGGGAAAGAATGACCGCTATGGGGGTAAACAGAATGTCCGGTTATGAACGAAATTGTCGATACTCGGACATTCCCTTTAACTCGTATGAATCGAAAAAACATTCACTTGATTTGAATAAAACCCGCAACAATCTCAATTCACACAGACACCCCTGAGAGGATACTTCTCACCCTAATTTTCTTGTCCCCAGCCATCTGACTTTCTCCGGGTCGCGGTGATCGAAGAAGCTGCTGGCTTTCTGGTCAAGCGTGGCAATTGCCTCAACATCAGCATCGTCCAACATAAAGTCGAAAATAGCGAAGTTTTCGGCCATACGTTCTTTGCGTACTGACTTGGGGATTGCGACAATTCCGCGCTGATTCAACCAACGGAGCACGACCTGAGCGATGGTTTTGCCATGTTTTTGCGCAATTGACTGCAGCACATCATTAGAGAACAGCCCGTTTCGTCCCTCTGCAAACGGTCCCCAGGCTTCCGCCTGAACATCGTATTGCTTCAGGATTTTCAGCGCATCGTCCTGTTGATGAAAAGGATGGAGCTCAATCTGATTGATCGCTGGTGTGATTTCGTTGTGCAGCACGAAATCCACCAGTCGGTCAGGATAGAAGTTGCTGACGCCGATCGCGCGGATACGGCCCGCACGATATAGTTCTTCCATTGCGCGCCATGCCCCATAGACGTCCCCGTATGGTTGATGGATCAACCAGAGATCGAGATAGTCCGTCTGAAGTTTGTTCAACGAGCGCTCAAAAGCAGCCTTGGCTCCCTCATAGCTAGCATCTTCAATCCAAAGTTTGGTAGTGACGAATAAATCGCTACGGTCGATCCCGTGGTTGCGGATCGCATGACCGACTGCTTCCTCGTTGCCATAGGACGTTGCTGTATCGAGAAGCCGATAACCGACATCAATGGCGTCCCGAACACTGCGTTCACACTCGGCAGGGTCAGGAACCTGAAATACGCCGAAGCCAAGAGAGGGCATCTGGATCCCATTGTTCAGCATCACGGCAGGAGTGGTGATTGTCATAACTATTCTCTCCGCGGTCGTGGCTCAGCGATTGATCAGGTTCTGATATGAAGCAGGATAACGAGCCCCTTGAAGCGGGATGTCATTGAGGGACCGTTCAATGCGGGCCAGATCATCCTGCGTCAGAATGACATCAGCCCCTCCCAGATTTTCTTCTAGGCGGTGAAGTTTGGTTGTACCGGGGATGGGAACAATCCAGGGCTTCTGAGCCAAAAGCCACGCCAAGGCGATCTGCGCAGGCGTGCAGGATTTTTCAGATGCGATGGCTTTGACAAGATCAACAAGAGCCTGGTTCGCGGCCAGTGCCTCAGCCTGGAAACGAGGAACGGTGCTGCGGAAATCATCCTTGGGAAACACGGTTTTTGGGTCGAGTTTTCCGGTCAGGAATCCTTTTCCAAGAGGCGCAAATGGCACGAAGCCGATACCCAGTTCCTCAAGAAGCGGCAGGATTTCCAGTTCAGGTTCGCGCCAGAACATCGAATATTCACTCTGGAGAGCGGCAACCGGCTGTACGGCATGTGCACGACGGATTGAATCCGTCCCGGCTTCAGACATGCCAAAATACTTGACCTTGCCCGCTGCGATAAGGTCTTTCACCGTTCCGGCAACATCTTCGACCGGCACGTTTGGATCGACGCGATGTTGGTAAAAGAGATCAATTCTGTCAGTCCGCAGGCGCTTCAGGGCTTCATCTGCAACCTGTCGAATACGCTCCGGCCGACTATCCAATCCCTGTGCTGGCACGCCGTTTACGAAACCAAACTTGGTAGCAATCACGACCTGATCACGAACCGGCTCTAGTGCCTCCCCAACGACTTCTTCATTAATGCCTGGTCCATAAGCTTCGGCAGTATCGAAGAAAGTGACCCCACGCTCATATGCTGCGCGGATCAAGGCAATAGCATCTTTGCGGTCGGTGGCAGGGCCATAGCCATAGCTCAGGCCCATGCAGCCGAACCCAAGCGCTGATACTTCCAGACCACTCTGGCCTAACAGACGTTTCTGCATGTTTCTTGATCCCGCGTGTTTATCCTTGGGCGTCTGCCAAGGCTCTGAACACGCAAATCATAAGCCCACGCTCATCAATCGATTAGACAGGGTAAATTTCTTGGGTCTATGACTTGTGGTCATGAAACTTGTGAGAAGACCTGAACACAATGCGGCGTGAAGAGCTTGGAAGTTTGGCAATGTTCATGGCAGTTGCTGATGAAGGCAGCTTCACCAAGGCCGCAGGCAAGCTTGGTATTTCACAATCTGCGCTCAGTCATTCTCTTCGGCGGCTCGAAGCCAGATTGGGCCTCCGGCTCCTTACACGTACAACCAGGAGTGTCGCACCTACATTGGCTGGCGAGCGCCTTATAGAAACACTACGTCCTGCCCTTGAGGAGATTGATCAGAAGCTTGCCGCACTGGCCGAGTTGCGGGATCGCCCTGCTGGCACTGTTCGGATCACGACAAGTTCTCACGCGGCGCGTGCAGTGCTCTGGCCAGCTATTGATCGTCTCACAGCCGAAAATCCTGACATCAACGTGGAAGTCAATATCGAAGGAGGCCTCGTCGATATTGTGGCTGAGCGATATGACGCGGGAATAAGGCTTGGAGAAAGACTGGAGCAGGACATGATTGCGGTACCAATCAGCCCACGCCTTCGGATGGCTGCTGTGGCCTCGCCATTGTACCTGAACGGAAAGACTATCC
Organism: Gluconobacter kanchanaburiensis NBRC 103587; assembly: GCF_007988905.1. Classification (GTDB taxonomy): domain Bacteria; phylum Pseudomonadota; class Alphaproteobacteria; order Acetobacterales; family Acetobacteraceae; genus Gluconobacter; species Gluconobacter kanchanaburiensis. The sequence goes on along the minus strand of NZ_BJVA01000005.1, from coordinate 625 downwards.
CAGAAACGCCTTACGATCTGGCTCACCATAACTGCATCAATCTGCGCTTGCCGACTTCTGGCGGATTATATTCTTGGGAGTTTGAGCGCGATGGCAAAGAGATCCGGGTTAAAACGCAAGGACAGCTTGTGTTCAACGATATCAATCTGATTGTGGAAGCCGCTCTTACCGGGCACGGTATTGCTTTCATGCTTGAGGATCACGTCAAAGATCACCTTTCCTCCGGAGCTTTGGTGCAAATTCTTGAAGAGTGGTGTGAGCCATTCGATGGCTATTATCTATATTACCCAAGCAGGCGTCAGCCTTCTCCAGCCTTCAACCTTGTTCTGGATGCTTTGCGTTACAAGGTATGAATAAGCTTTGTCAGAGACAACAGTACCACGTTCCGTCTGTCGCGCTTCGCGTAACAATGTCAGCTTTCGGGTAAGCACTATAAACGCTCAAATGATCGAGATGAGGCGTAAGCAGAAGTTATCACCAACTGATCGCTCGTACGATTGATCGCTCGTACGATTTCCGCCAGTCGGGTTGTATAACGGGCTGACAACAGGGACTGTCGCGGCGACCACAACGACGCCGGCACGCGGCGCTACGGCAGAATCCACGACCAGAATGTCACCATGCT
>NZ_BJVA01000004.1 GCF_007988905.1 Gluconobacter kanchanaburiensis NBRC 103587 | reverse complement strand
TGGAATTCACAAAGCATTCATTAACAGGGAAAAAGGCCAAATTCCGGGAATAATCAGACTAATCCCCGTTATTCATTACATTTTAGTCGCAAAAAAGATTGTCTTTTTTCGGTTTTTTCTGCGTTATCAGAAGTCCGGCCAGTTTGGCGCCAGATGTCCTCCTACTCTGAGAGGTGCTACCTTTCTGGCTAGCCCGGTCGCATCATCCGTCTCGACCATCAGGCCACAGACCGTCGCTTCACCTTCCGCAGGTTGTGGCCGTTCTCCCGGTATTTTACGGACGAGCTTATGAAGGGCTGCGGGCTTTCCCATTCCGATGACACTGTCATAGTCCCCGCACATTCCGGCATCCGTCTGATAAGCGGTTCCCGCCGGGAGAATACGGTGATCTGCTGTTGGAACATGCGTATGGGTTCCTACGACAACCGAGACTTTGCCATCGAAATAGGCTCCGAAGCCCATCTTCTCGCTCGTCGCTTCGGCATGAACGTCAATCAGGATAGCGTTTACCGTCACACCCAGCCGGTGTTTTGACAGGATCTCGCTTACAATCCTGAAAGGATCATCGAGGGGATCCATGAAAATGCGCCCCATGACATTGATGACAAGCGCCCGTCTCCCCCGTCCGACATCGACGATATAACTGCCCTGTCCTGGAGTGCCCGCCGGATAATTAGCGGGCCGGATGATATAGGGTGCCTGATTGATGTGCCCGATCATGTCCCGACGGTCCCAGGCATGGTTGCCCAGAGTGATGACATCCACCCCCGCCATATGAAGACTGCGGGCGATGTCCGGCGAGAGACCGTATCCGTGAGACGCGTTTTCTCCATTCGCCACAACCAGATCGAGCGATAATTTTTCACGCCAGTCCGCCAGATTACGTGTGATGGCCTCGCGCCCGCTTCGTCCGATAATGTCGCCAAGAAACAGCAGTCTCAACAGTCAGTCCTTTATGAGGTTATGGAGCAATTCTGATCGGTCCATGTTCCGTTATGATCATGGAAAGAGGAATATCGTATGGGCCGACCGGTACTCCGGGGAGTTCCTGTGCCGAAAACCCGTAACCGATCGCCGGTACGCGCAGCACAGCGAGCGTACGATCATAATAGCCGCCGCCGTACCCAAGACGATAACCGGCGCGATCAAAAGCCAACAGCGGGACAAGTACAAGATCGGGCGTCTCAACCGCCCCTTCCGGATAGGTTGTACCAAAACGACCGGAATGCATGATCGCTGACGGCGACCAGCGTCGAAAAACAAGCGGCTGGCCTTTTGGCGGTGTTTCCGGGAGGAGGACCTGTTTTCCTGCGCCAACGAGATCATGACAGAGCGGACGCAGATCCACCTCCCCGGCCAGAGGCCATACGGCCGCGATCCTGACACTGCCCTGCGAAACAATTTCGCGGAACAGCTCCGCCCGGAGCGCACTTTCCAGACCGGCTTTCATACCGGATCGCCGTTGCGACATTTCCAGTCGCAGCGCCTTTTTTTCGAGATCGAGAGATGAAATCTGTGGAGCCGCCAAAGCCGTTGGTCTTTTCAGCCCTCCTAGACCTGCAAGTGCAGGTGGGCACCGGGTAACGTGACCAGGGCCACGACAGAGCCAGTTCCCGTAGGAATGCTTATCGGCCCGGGGGATGATTTGCCTGACGCACCAGGCAGCTCCACTGTTTATATTAGAGTGTCCCGATGGATATTCAATGAAAAGCTTTCGGATTTATGGAATGCGTTCCAGTTCACTGGCCAGAAGTTCGGCCTGTCCGGCAAGACGGGCAAGTCGTTCCTGGCGCCCTTCTTCCGTCTGGATCAGAGCTTCAGCCTGCTGCATCCGCTTTTCAGCTTCCGGCGAAATCTGACGGTGCTTAAGCTCGAAAATTTCGTCGGCCATTAGCAGAGCAGCCATCATGAGGGTCTTGGATTCGCTGGCAGCGCCTCCGAGAGTACGGGCGCGCTGGATCCAGCTTTCGACGTGCCGGGCCATATCGTAAAGATGAGCCTCCTCGCCGTCCTGACACCCCACATTATAGACATAGCCATTAAGGCGAATGGATACCTGTCCCATGGATCAGCCTCCTTTTCTGTCAAGCACACCCTGAATGCGGGCACACAGCGCATCGATATTGGCTGCCACCTCGGACAAGTCAGGAAGGGACTGCATGGCCTTTTCGCTGGCCTGCCGCGCGAGAACATGGCGCTCCGCCTCAGAGGCAATACGCATCATCGCTTCCTCAAGGCGCTCAACCGCCCTATCGTCCTGCCGGATACCCGTCTCGCTTACCGCCACGATCTTCCCGTTCATGCAATCGTTCCGCCAGCAACATGCCCCATAAAGACCTGCCGCAGCCCATTCATCAGGAAAACCCCGATCCCGGTACAGGGTCAAGGACATCTCCGTCTATTCCCTATCCAGTGATGGTGATTTCGTGCCGTCATGACATGCAGCGCGCGCAGCTGTCAGGTCCCAGTCCTTTTATGGCGCTTTCACCGGAAAGTGCAGGAAACAGTCTGGGCGTATCTTGGTGGCTGGAAATCACGGACAGACTGGCCCCCCTGTCCATTCTGGACTGCGGAGATTCGCCCGCCATCGCGCGTCATGCGCTGGATTGCGGAATCGGCCTTGTGGTCTGCCGTCTGTCTCCTGCGCAACGACGCGCTCTGAACACCTATGAGCAGTACCGAAACCGGATTCTGCTTTTCAGACCACCTAGCTCCCGGCCTTCCAATCTGCGAGAACGTCCCGATGACCGCATGTGATCTTTATCCCATTCTGCCGCCCCGGTTTGACCTGACCGCTGCTCTTGAGACGCTCAGGACCATTCTACCCATTCCAGCAGTTACGGCTCTCCGGTTCCCGCTCGGCTGGACGCCGGAAAAGACCGAACTTGCAGCGTTCCTGGATGTTCTTCACACCAATCGGGTCGCCATGATTCTGGAGACCAGCGGCGTACTATCCGGAATTCCGAAAAGTCTTCTGGGAATATGCGACGGTTTGCATGCCGCGGATGTCGAGGCTCTCGTGGATCTGCGCAAAACAGTCGGAGAAGACCTGCCGATCGGCTGTCTGTGCACCAATCGCGACGACGCCATGAAGGCAGGGGAAACAGGCGCGGATTACGTCGCTTTCCCTTCAGGTGCGCTGGATCTTGTGACCTGGTGGAGCTCTGTGATGGAACTTCCTGCTGTCGCCGAAAGCATCCAGACCCCTGAAGATGCCGCGTCAGCCCTGTCCGCAGGTGCGGATTTCCTTGCCATCCCGCTTCATTGCGATGACAAGGACCGGGACCGGTTCCTAGCGGTGTCGGCGCTGACTGCGGGCTGAGACAGGCGCAGGTGTCGGAAGCAGGGCACCCTGGGTGAAATAAAGAACGCCATTGGACTGCGGGAATGATTTTCCCCACAGACGGTTGGTCTCACCCGTCATGTTTTCCAGAACCAGCTCGCCAGTGCTGGGAGACAGACCCACACCCAGTAAATCACCATACAAGGTTTTCAGTCCGATAGTACGGCCATGGTTACGATGGATGGCCTTGCGCAGCGCCGCTTCGTTCCAGGCACCGTGTGCGATGGTGTATCCGAGAATATGGACGAGCTGACCGCGATTCGCAGGCGCAAGAAGCCCCCCCGGCCAGCGCGCACTCAAACGTTCCATGACGTCGTTAGGAATGGCGAAAACAGTGTATGGACCGGGACCGCTGATCCAGGGCGTCAGCCCGGCAATACGGAGCGCCTTGACGTAATCTGCAAGCTCAAGGGAGTTTGCAATGTTCTCGTCGAGCGGACGATCCTCATAGGACAACATCGGCGGCGCATGATAGGCAATCGGACTGTTGGGAGTGCCATCTGCACTGGGCTGATACGCCTTTTCAGTGTTTCCCGGCATCACGGCAGTCCGGGCACTGATCTGAGTCTCGAAACTGTCCTGAAAATTTTTCGTCCAGTCTGTTCCCTGCCAGTCAGGATCACCACAGGCGGCGAGAGAAGCCACGAGCAGGAGCCCGGCACCAATTTTCAGACTCCTGCCACGGCACGAAATTCGTCGTGAGGGGAAACTGTCGAGTCGCACATCCATGCCTGATCGCACCATCCTGTGAGCGGAAAGTGCGACCATAGAACAGGTTGAACGATTCAGCACCCGTCGCCGCGCATGGTCCAGCCCACGACATGGCCACTTACCAGTTCAAACGTCGTCTGGCAGCTCGTGCTGTAATAGGTGGACGGGAAACCACCACCCCAGCCACCCATACCGCCCCAGCCGCCACCCCAGCCGCCCATACCACCCCAGCCACCGCCCCAGCCGCCCATGCCGCCGCCCCAGCCATCCCAACCCCAGCCACCACCGGGAGAATACTGGGTCTGATTGTCGATATAGGCGAGGAAGGTGTGGCCCTGTGCGTCATAGTTCCGGGTCGGCACACCGAACTGGCGCAGGACGTCCACTTCAGACTTACCAACCATCGAATCGAGTACTTTGCGCTGCTGTAGGGTCGGGACCTCGCAGGCGGACAGACCCAGCAGCACCAGGACAGACAGCACTCCCACTTTTTTCATCATCATCTTCCCAGACTGTGCCGCTGCGACGCGGTCATGTTCCTCTTTCGACATGTTCTAGCCCTTCTGACGCAAAAGAAGGATTAAAACTCCTGCAAGTTCCGAAAAGATCAGACCAACCACAAAATGTCACTGATCCGCGGCGCACCCGTTGCCAGCAGGACAAGGCGGTCGAAGCCCAGTGCGATGCCTGAACATGGCGGCAAATCCGGCAAAGCTGCCAGAAAAGCCTCATCCATCTCCCAGTCCTGATCCGGTGACAGTTCCATACGCCGCTTACGATCCGTTGCAAAACGCTCCCGCTGCTCCACGGGATCGGTCAACTCCTCGAAAGCATTTGCCAGTTCCAGGCCACCGACATACAGCTCAAAACGCAACGCGGCACGATCATCCCCCGGGTCCCTGCGGGCGAGCGCCGCCTGCTCCGCCGGCCAGTGCGTCAGGAAGGTCGGACGCTCCCGCCCGATCATCGGCTCCACACGCTCCAGCAAAAGACGGAAAAACAGATCTTCCCAGCTTTCTCCATTCCGAAGACCAGTACGGGCCTGCGTTGCCAGCGCTTCCGCGTTTCCGGCAGTTCCCAGCAGGTCTGCCCCGACATACCGCGCGAAGGCAGCCTGCATCGTCAGCCGCTCAAAAGGTTGGGAAAGATCAATAAGGTCATTGCCGCGATGCACTCTGGCAGGCAGAAGCGCCCGCAGAAAACTTTCTGTCTCGTCCATCAATGACGAAAGATCCGCACCCGGCCGATACCATTCCAGCATGGTGAATTCAGGAGAATGGGTGTCGCTCGCTTCGCCATTGCGCCAGACACGCGCCAGCTGGAAAACCGCCTTTCCGGTCGCAGCCACGATCCGCTTCATCGCGAATTCGGGGCTGGTATGCAGAAAGCGCGCCTCCAGTGTTCCATCCGGCCGCTCGAGCTGGGTTCTAAAGCATCTCAGATGAACTTCTTCCCCCGGAACAGGCACCGCGAACGGCGTTTCAACCTCCAGATAGCCACGCTCTTCAAAGAACGACCGAAGGGACCGGACCATCTGCGTGCGCCGCTCAAGAACGGGCAGGCGTTCCGCGATCCGGGCCGGATCGGCAGGCAATGCAGTCATGAGATCTGTCGCTCCTGTTGCACAACGGGGATCAGCCCCGCTAGAGGCAACACATGCACGATATGGTCAAGACAATCCGAGAGCATTCCGCAAAACGCTCCACTCTTCGCACACCTTCGGACCTGATTGAGGCTGGGCTGGCGTCCGAAGCGGACCGCGCCATGCTCGACGCGGTGAGCCAACGCTTCACGACAGCCGTCCCGCCAGCATTTCGCGATCTTATCACGCAGCCAGACGACCCCATCGCCAGGCAGGTGATCCCTGACGCGCGCGAACTCGTCACCCTGCCACATGAAGACGCGGACCCAATTGGAGACGACGCGCTTTCTCCCGTCCCTGGCATCGTCCATCGCTATGCCGATCGTGCCCTACTCAAGCCGCTGCTCATCTGTCCGCTTTACTGCCGCTTTTGTTTCCGCCGAGAACACGTGGGGCCAGGCGGCGGTCTTTTAAGCGATGCACAGCTTGAAACGGCTCTGGACTGGGTTCGCACCCATGCCGATATCCGGGAGATCATTCTTACTGGTGGTGATCCCCTCATGCTGGCACCCCGACGGCTGAAACACATCGTGCAGTCCCTGTCTGGTATTCCCCATATCGAGACCATCCGCATCCATTCCCGCGTCCCTGTCGCAGCCCCCGAGCGGATGACCGAAGAACTTCTGGATGCCATGGACACCGACCGCTCGATGTGGCTGGTGCTTCACGCCAACCATGCCAGCGAACTGACGCCTCAGGCTACGAACGCGATCCGTGCCGTGCTGTCACGCGCCATTCCTGTCCTCTCGCAGTCAGTCCTGCTGCGTGGGGTCAATGACACCGTCGAAAGTCTGGAAGCCCTGCTGCGGGCATTTATAAAAGCACGGGTCAAACCCTACTATCTGCATCATCTGGACGCAGCAGCCGGGACGGGGCATTTCCATGTACCGGTAGAGGAAGGCCAGGCGCTGCTGCGGCAACTCCGTGGACGCGTCACTGGTCTGGCCTGGCCGACTTATGTTCTCGACATCCCGGGCGGACGCGGCAAAGTCCCGATCGGCCCGGAATATCTCAGATCCGATGCTCCGGGCACGGTTTCGACACCGGCCGGAGATGTCTGCAGCTTCACGTAAAAGCGGCAGAAACCTTACTTTGTCTCAAACATGTGTGTGGCGTGTGTGATGGCACCCCCGGCGCGGATCGCCGCGGCGACAAGGGCAATTTCGGAAAGCTGCGCATCCGTCGCACCGGCTTCGCGTGCTGCTTTGACATGAAGCTCGATACAATACGGGCACTGCGTCGTCAGGGCGACGGCCACGGCAGCAAGCTGCTTGGTCAGGGCGCTGACTGCACCTTCTTCGAAGGCGGCCCTGTCGAACTGCCAGAACGCATCCATTCCCTTGGAGGCATTGGCTTCGAGATGGGAAATGCGCGAGAGGTTCTTCATATCATACATGCGGCTTCTCCTTTTGCTTTGTCCCGACTCCCGGGCCAGATACACACTCTGACATGACCCGTTCCAGGCAGTGCCCCAACCCCCCTGCCCTTCACAGTTTCCTGAGGGCGCCGCAAGGATGCATTCCTTGCGCCTTGCTTAGAGCCCCCGTGCGGCGCTAGAAGCCCACAAGACGTGACATAAAATCCCTTCCCCAAGGCCATCACGCCCTGCGGGGCCATCAGGACACAAGCATGAAACAGCAAGCCAACCTCATCCGGGCCGGTCAGGTCATCGAGCACGACGGCCGTCGCTGGACAGTTCTCAAGCAGCAGATCATCACCCCGGGTAAGGGTGGCGCCTTCATTCAGGTCGAAATGCGCGACCTCAAGACAGGCAACAAAACCAACGAGCGCTGGAGAACGGCTGACTCCGTCGAGCGTCTGATGACGGAAGACAAGGACTACACCTATTCCTACATGGATGGTGACAATGTCGTCCTGATGGATCCGGAAACGTTTGAGCAGCTCATTCTCGCCAAAGACATCTTCGGCGACCAGTTCGCATTCCTTCAGGACAACATGCCGCTGAACGTCAAGCTGGTCGAAGGCGACCCGGTGGGCGTCGAACTGCCGCCGCATGTGACGCTGGAAATCACGGAAGCCGACCCGGTGGTCAAAGGTCAGACGGCCAGCTCGTCCTACAAGCCCGCCGTGCTCTCCAATGGCGTCAAGACGCTGGTTCCGCCGTTCATCGAGGCTGGCGAGCGTATCGTTGTCCGCACGGAAGACGCCTCCTACGTCGAACGCGCGAAGGACTGATCCACCATGCGTCTCTCCCCGCACATGGCCGTCATGCAGGGCGCGGCGCAGAAGGCCTCGCGCCGTCTGCTCCGTGACTTTGCAGAGGTCGAACAGCTTCAGGTCAGCATCAAGGGTCCGGGAGATTTCGTCTCCCAGGCAGATCTGCGCGCCGAGACAATCCTTCGCGAGGAACTGAGCCGCGCCCGTCCCGGCTACGCTTTCCTGATGGAAGAAAGCGGCGCTTCGGGCGGAGACAACTGGACCTGGCGCTGGGTTGTCGATCCGCTGGACGGAACGACGAACTTCCTGCACGGCATTCCGCACTGGGCCATTTCCATCGGACTTCAGCGCCGGCTGCCGGACGGAACGGTCGAACTGGCCGCCGCCGTCGTCTACAACCCGGCCGCCAACGAGATGTTCTGGGCCGAGAAAGGCGTGGGGGCATTCCTTAACGAACGTCGCCTCCGCGTGTCTGGGCGCCGCAACATGCTGGAAGCCGTTTTCGCAACGGGCATTCCCTTTGCAAAAGTTCCGAGCAGCAGCCGCCTGCCGTTCGCACGCGTCCTCGGCGCACTGATGCCGCAAGTTGCGGGAGTTCGCCGCTTCGGCGCCGCTGCCCTTGACCTCGCTTGGGTGGCCGCAGGCCGCTATGAGGGATATTGGGAATTCGGCATCAAGCCGTGGGACTGCGCAGCAGGCCTGCTTCTGGTCCGCGAAGCCGGTGGCTATGCGACCGATCCGGACGGCAACGAACTCCACGACCTTCCCGACGATGTCAACGTCGTTGCCGGAAACACCAACCTTCACGGCACCTTGCGCGCACTCGTGCATGAGGCCCTGAACCGAAACTGACTGAACGGGAGCTGACGAAACTGTCCTCACGCCCCATTGCGGGAGACATGAGGCCTCGTCTAGGATCGGCCCGACATGCACAGGCCGATCCTCTCCTCCCTTTCTCTGGCGGCCTTTCTGGCCTGCCTTTCGCTGCCCGCCGCGCAGGCCCAGGTCACCAGCAATCTGGACGACCTGCCTCAGGCCAAAACCGCTGTTCCAGCAAAAAAACAGCCTCCCACAGCCCGTTCCGTGAAAAAGCGTCCCGTACGGAATACGTCTGCGACCGTGCCCCCGGCCGCGCCTTCTGCTGCACCCGCGCGCGCGAAAAGTCTCCCGGCCCGCAACACCGTGCCCGGCGTTCCACCAGCCCCGCCGCCGCCAGTAGTTCTTCCGCCCCCATTTGTTCCTGTGCAGATCCACCCCCCCCTGCCTCCCGTGGAAGTGACGGCGGTCGCGGACGCGAAAAGCAGCACGATTGCACTGCCGAATGGAGGTTTGCGGGTGCTGTTTCCGTCCGGCAGCGAGGCTCTGAACACGGACAGCCTCAAGGCCCTTCAGGTCTATGGAAGCGAACTGGCACGACATCCGGAACAACGGGTGGTGCTTCTGTCCCATGCGACGTTACCGGGTGATGACGTTTCCATGCCGAGACGTATTTCCCTTGCACGCGCCCTCGCAGTGCGCTCAATCTTTGTCCATGCAGGCGTTGCCACGACACGCCTTTATCCCCGGGCTCTGGGTCGCCCGGAAAACGGGGACAGCGCGCCTGCTGACAGGCTGGATGTCATGATCGAGGCAAACCCTGTCAATACATCCGCACCGTCCGCAAACGGCATGCCATAACATCAGGAAAGACACGCCGTGACACGTCCTACAACCTATCTGCTGCGAATGGCCGCTTTCCTTGTCGCTGTCACCCTTCTGACCGCGACAATGGGCACGACTTTGCTCCATGCTTTCAACGCGAACCCCAAGCTTGATACCATCATCTTTGGCGTGCTCCTGTTGGGCATCCTGTGGAACCTGCATGTCGTCCAGCGCCTCATGCCAGAAGTGCACTGGGTTGAGCTCCTCCGCCAGCCGCGCACCGGTCTGGCCACCCCAAAGGCTCCCCGCCTGCTCGCGCCCATGGCCAGTATGCTAGCGGCCCGCAACCGTACGGACCGCCTGACGCTGTCGACCCAGACCACACAGGCCATGCTCGACAGCCTGTCCTCGCGTCTGGACGAGAGCCGGGAAATCTCCCGCTACATGACTCAGCTTCTGATCTTTCTGGGTCTGCTGGGAACATTTTACGGCCTTCTGCTGACGGTCAGTTCGATTGCCGGTGTCATCGGCAACATGTCCGCAGGCAGCGGCGACATGGACGTCATGTTCAACCAACTCAAGACAGGCCTTGCCGGACCGCTCGCGGGAATGTCCACGGCGTTTTCGGGCTCGATGTTCGGCCTCGCCGGCGCACTGGTTCTCGGTTTTCTGGATCTCACAGCCGGACAGGCCCAGACCCGCTTCTTCAATGAACTGGAAGAATGGCTGGCTGGCGTCACACGCGTCACGGGCAGCACGTCCATCGACAGCGACGGCGCACCCGTTCCCGCCTATGTTCAGGCCCTGCTCGAACAGACCGCCGAAAATCTGGAAACACTCCAGAACGCCGTCTCCCGCAGCGAGGAAAACCGCGTCCGCGAACTGCACATGCTCGACAGCCTTCAGGAACGCCTGCGCGGCATGACGGATCTGCTCGCCGCCAACCAGACGCTCATGACCCGCGCAGCCGAGACCCAAACGGCCCTTCTGCGTCACATAGGCGACGACGGTCCCGGCTCTCAGGGAACAGCGCTCCTCCGGATCGAAACGCATCTCAGCCGCCTGATCCAGGAAATGCACGAAGGCCGTGCCCAGACGATCGGCGAGCTTCGCAACGACCTTCGCGTTCTCGCCCGCACAATTGCGGCGGCCTCCGGCAATACGACGCCCCCTCCCGGCAGGCAGAGCTAATCCATGGCCCGGCGCAGACGCGGATCCCACAACGCCCTTGATGCCTGGCCCGGCTATGTGGACGCCCTGTCCACCCTGCTGATGGTCGTCACCTTCGTGCTGCTCGTTTTCGTCGTGGGACAGCAGTTCCTGTCGGTCTCGCTGTCACGACGCGAACACACGCTCGATGCCCTGCAAAAACAGCTGGCCGAGCTGTCGCACATGCTGTCGATGACGGAAGACAAGAACAAAAGCCTGTCCTCCACCGTCGCCACGCTGTCTGATGAAAAACAGCACAATCAGGCTCAGCTCCAGACCCTTTCGACCCAGATCGCCGCTCTGACAGGACAGCTTCAGTCAAAAGATCAGGCACTGGCTTCGGCAGACGACACAAGCAAACAGCAGAACAGCAAGATCTCGGACCTTCAGGCCCAGATTGAGGAACTGACCCGTCAGCTTCAGGCTATCAGTAACGCTCTCGATATTGAAAAGAAGGCCGAACAGGGCAAGGATACCCAGATTGCCGACCTTGGCAACAAGCTCAATCTTGCACTCGCCGACAAGGTCAATCAGCTCAAGCGCTACCGCTCAGAGTTCTTCGGACGCCTGCGCGACCTGCTGAAAAACCAGAAGGGCGTAAACGTCGTGGGAGATCGCTTCGTCTTCCAGTCGGAAATCCTGTTTCCGCAGGGGAGTGCCGATCTAACGCCAGAAGGCCGCAAGGAAATCACGACCCTTGCCCACACCTTCAAACAAGTCGCCTCAACGATCCCGACGGATCTTCCATGGATTCTGCGTGTGGACGGCCACGCCGACCGCCAGCCGATCCACAGCGCTTTTCCCAGCAACTGGGAGCTGTCTTCCGAACGTGCCATCACCGTGGTCAAGCTGCTCATTGCCGAAGGTGTGGACCCGCACCATCTGGCCGCGACAGGCTTTGCCGACTACCAGCCTCTGGACGCTGCCAGCACACCGGCGGCCTATGCCAGAAACCGCAGGATCGAATTCCGTCTGACGGACCGTTGATCCCACTCCCGCCTGTCTTGTCACAAAGGCAGGCTTTTACGCAGATCTACTGACATTTCTGCGATAATCCCTTATGTAGCACCCATGACCGATACCCCGCTCTCTCTTATCCGCAATTTCTCGATCATCGCCCACATCGATCACGGTAAATCGACGCTGGCCGATCGCCTGATTCAGGCCTGTGGCGCCCTGACCGCGCGTGAGATGAAAAACCAGGTCCTCGATTCGATGGAACTCGAGCAGGAGCGCGGGATCACCATCAAGGCGCAGACCGTCCGCCTGACCTATCCGGCCAAGGACGGCAAGGTTTACACGCTGAACCTCATGGACACGCCGGGCCATGTTGACTTCGCCTACGAAGTCAGCCGCTCGCTCGCTGCCTGTGAAGGCTCGCTTCTGGTGGTCGATGCCTCTCAGGGCGTAGAAGCCCAAACGCTAGCGAACGTCTATCAGGCACTCGACGCCAATCACGAAATCGTCCCGGTCCTGAACAAAATCGACCTTCCGGCTGCTGAGCCCGAGCGCGTCCGCGCCCAGATCGAGGAAGTTGTTGGAATCCCTGCTGATGACGCCGTCGAAATCAGTGCCAAGACCGGCATCAATATCGAAGGCGTACTCGAAGCCCTCGTCCAGCGCCTCCCTGCCCCAACAGGTGACGCCGAAGCTCCGCTTCAGGCCCTGCTGGTCGATAGCTGGTATGATGCTTATCTGGGCGTCATCATCCTCGTCCGCATCAAGGACGGTCGTCTCAAGCGTGGCGACCGTATCCGCATGATGCAGACCGGCGCGACCTATCATGTCGATCAAGTCGGTGTGTTCCTACCCAAGATGCAGTCGGTCGACAGCCTCGGCCCGGGCGAGATGGGCTACATCAACGCCGCCATCAAGACCGTGGCGGACTGCAATGTCGGCGATACCGTTACCCTTGACCGTCGCCCAGCCGAGAAAGCTCTGCCGGGCTTCAAGCCATCCATTCCCGTCGTGTGGTGCGGCCTGTTCCCGATTGACGCGGACGACTTCGAAAAGCTGCGCGACAGCCTTGCAAAGCTGCGGCTAAACGATGCCTCGTTCCACTTCGAAGCCGAGACCTCAGCAGCGCTGGGTTTCGGTTTCCGCTGCGGCTTCCTCGGCCTGCTGCATCTGGAAATCATTCAGGAACGCTTGTCCCGCGAATTCAATCTGGACCTGATCGCGACCGCCCCGTCCGTGGTCTATAAGATGCACATGACGGATGGCACGGTCGAGGATCTGCACAATCCGGCGGACATGCCGGAGCTGAGCAAAATCGAAACCATTGATGAGCCTTGGATCAAGGCCACCATCATGGTGCAGGACGAATATCTTGGCCCGGTCCTGACGCTTTGTTCCGAACGACGTGGCGTGCAGGTGGACCTGACCTATGTCGGCAATCGTGCCATGGCCGTCTATCGCCTGCCGCTGAATGAAGTGGTTTTCGATTTCTACGACCGCCTGAAATCCATCAGCCGTGGTTACGCCTCTTTCGACTATCAGATGGACGGCTACGAAGAGAGTGATCTGGTCCGCATCTCCATCCTCGTAAACCACGAGCCGGTCGATGCTCTGTCCTTCATCTCGCACCGCACCGTCGCAGAGCAGCGTGGTCGTTCGATCTGTGGCAAGCTCAAAGACCTGATCCCCAAGCAGCTCTTCAAGATCGCCATTCAGGCGGCCATCGGCTCCAAGGTTATCGCGCGTGAAACGATTGGCGCGCTGTCCAAGGACGTGACGGCCAAATGTTATGGTGGCGATATTTCCCGGAAGCGCAAACTTCTGGACAAGCAGAAGGAAGGCAAGAAACGCATGCGTCAGTTCGGTAAGGTGGAAATTCCCCAGAGTGCCTTCCTTGCAGCTCTAAAGATGGACTGAGAACTACCCGATGTCGAAAAGCGCAGCCATCCTGTTCGTCCATAATCAAGTCGATACGATCGGCTGGTGGCTCGCGCATCACGCTACCATTGGCTTCTCGACATTGATTGTCTGTGATGATCATTCGACAGACGGAACAAGCACCGTTTTGTCGAACGCAGCAACGCTTTACGACATCCGGGTACAGTCCTCGGACAGCACGTTACCCACACGCCTTGAACGACAAATCCTTTTTCATAAAAAGGCACTTGAAGAAGGACAGGACGAATTCGACTGGATGATGATTCTGGCAGCGGATGAATATCTGCATTTCGACACTGCCCGATCCGTTGCCGAATTCACGGCCGGACCTGCCGGAGCGACTATTCCCGTCAACTGGTGTCTGTTTGGTTCAGCCGGACGACATGAGCCCTCCGCTTTCTCTCCTGTCGAAACCTTTACACGCCATGGCCTCCTAAGCCTGCCTGACCACCGTGTTATAAGGCAGTTCGTACGTCCCCGGCAGATCGGCGGCAGCCTTCCCGATCCCTTCTCCGCCCTCGACCAGGAGCCGAACTGGAACGAAAGCCGCATCCTTCATTTTGCTGCGGGTGATCGCCAGAGCTTCCTGCGTGAAGATCCCAGCACGACACCGGAAGATGCCTGGCATCATTTCGACCGAAACGACGCAGAATATACCGGCGCAATCCGATGGCTTGCGCAGAGCCGGCGCATTGCCTCAGGCATTACACAGGCGTCCCTGACCGATCTTTATTGGCGCCTCAAGGCAGCGATAACGCATGGCGACAGGTTAATTCTACAACAACTCGGCATTACTCCCGCGCAACTTTCCGAACCGTCGTCACAAACATCTCCGCCACAGTTTCGCTTCTGCATGCTAGGTCAGGAAAAACATCTGATGCTGGACATGCAAACAGGAGCATTTGCATCCGTTGGCGCAGATGACACGAATTTCGGGCGCTACAATCGGCTGATCATGGGAATCGAAGCTTCGGGCACGGACGCCATAAATGCCTGTCTGTTTACGGAGAACCCGCTGCCGGAGCGCCACCTCAGCATACCGGGCTCCCCGTCGCTGCTGCCTGCGGTACCGCTCAGGATCCAGATCGACACCAACATGGTCCTTTCCCCGGTCAGCGGTGAAAAAGTCCATATTCCCGTTCCTGATCATGCTTTGACCGACATAGAGCCCACAAATACACTTTATAGTCGGATGATGCCTTTTATGATCCTGACGGCGGAGGGCCATGATCTGCCGGGGCTGCTTCGTGGGATTGACCGTCTACCTGCCCCCGATGCCAGCGCATTGGGATGTGCAATTGCAATGCTTCCACGCACGCAGGCCCAGCGTCTTGTCGACGCCTTTCCCGGCCTTGTCCCGCGCAATGTCCTTCCCGCGTCTCAGTCTTCCAACTGAGACCCCGCGGCGACCCGAAACATCTCAAAAGTTCTCACCACTCCGTCCATGACAGCCTGTCTACGCTCAACGCTGTTCGCCTCCAGAACGCTGCCAAGGTAGCCCAGAAAATCTGGCCATTCGCCCTTCAGATGAACCGCTGACAGATAGGAACGGGGCACCCCCTCTCCCACACGCCCTGCCAGAAGGCGGCCTCCCAGCCGTGACCCTTCCAGAACATACAGGGCGCCCAGAGCCGCCGAGGGATCATCAGCAAGCACTATCGGGCACAATGGCGGTACGGGAAGCCCCATTTCATGCAGATCGGCCACGAGCAGGTCTCCACGGGGGCGCCAGGGCGGCAGATTTTCAGCATACCGGCTCAGATACGCCTCAGCCGCCAGAAGAGCGCTGGCATGAGCTGTCAGAAATGCCCCGTAGGATTTCCGTTTGCTCAGATCGAAACGGGAAAAGGCCTGATCAACCGCATCATGAGCCGCCCGGCTGACATGTCGCAGTTCTTCCAGCCCCGGAGACTTCCGTTCATTCGCCTGTCTCGCCATTTCCATTGGTGCCGCTCTTCCCCTGTCATGTGGAACCGTTGCCGATTCTGTTCGTAATTAGAGTGACTTGTAACGGCAAGATCGCTTCAGATGCACCCGGTTCCGGAGAACACGACGTTGAGCAGCCCTACGCCTCCCGCCCGCTCAGAAAACCAAAGCCCGGAGCAGCCCAGCCGACACCGTGGCCTGAAAATCGCCGGAGCGGCAATGGGCATACTGGCGATCCTGATCGTCATCCTGATTCTTGTCTGGCAATGGGACTGGTTCGTTCCCTATATCAATCGCAAGGCCAGCGCCGCCCTGCACCGTCCGGTCAGCATAGCCCATCTCCACGTCCGTCCGGGACTGAAAACGACTGTTACCGTTGACGGCCTTAAGGTCAGTCAGCCTCAGGGTTTCGAAAAAGAGAAAGACGATTTCGCATCCGCCCGTGCCATAACGGTCACGGTTGATATCTGGAGATATCTGACAGGTTCAGGACTGTCCCTCCCCCTGATCCGCGTGGATGCTCCAAGGGGCGATATCGTCTCTCTCATCAATGGAACGAACAACTATACGTTCGACACGGCGTCTCAGACTTCAGCGCAGAACTCCCAGACCTCAGGCACCCCACTGCCAAAACTCGGCAAACTCGAGATTAATGACGGCGATATCCGTCTAGCACTCGCCAAGCTGAAGACGGACATGCATGTCCTGATCCATACGGAAGCCCCCCGAAACGGAGATGACGGACATCTGGTGATCGATCTCAAGGGACGCTACGCCCAGGCCCCGATTACCGGTCATATTGTCGGCGGCGCACTGCTGGGTCTGGCGGATGCAACGCATCCCTATCCGATTGACGGACGTCTCGCTAACGGTCCAACCTATGTCACGCTGCGGGGCACAGTTGATGATCCGATGCATTTTCAGGGAACAAATCTCGCCCTGCATTTTGCCGGACCGGACATGTCGCTTCTCTACCCGCTTACAGGCGTACCAATTCCCCAGACACCGCCTTA
This sequence comes from Gluconobacter kanchanaburiensis NBRC 103587, assembly GCF_007988905.1. Taxonomy (GTDB): domain Bacteria; phylum Pseudomonadota; class Alphaproteobacteria; order Acetobacterales; family Acetobacteraceae; genus Gluconobacter; species Gluconobacter kanchanaburiensis. The sequence continues at coordinate 172,886 of NZ_BJVA01000004.1, read as the reverse complement.
CAGCGTGACGGGCAATCTGGCCTACTCAAACCGGGCAATCCGCTTTCAGAAGTTCGAAGGCCATATGGGGTCCTCTGACATTGGCGGCGATATCAACGTCGATCCGCATCAGAAGCCCATATTTGTCGAGGCGGCACTGCATTCCCACTCGGTCGATCTCGCAGATCTAGGTGGCTTCATTGGCGCAAAACCCGGCGAAAACACGAAGAGCGAACCTGCAAGCTCGCGAGTACTCCCCGACAGGAAAATCAATGTTCCCAAACTTAACGCAGCCAATATTCACCTGACCTATCATGGCGACCATATCCGCAACAAAAACTGGCCGTTGGACAATATCGATACCGAGCTTGAGGTCAGGGACGGCGCGATTGATCTCAAACACCTGACTTTCGCCACAGGAACCGGCACGATCTCCGCGACCGCAGGCCTCGAACCGGCACAGGACGAGCAGTTTCGCACCCGCTTCCGGATGGAGGTGGCCCGTCTGCCGCTCTCACGCATCATGACATCAAAGGATATGTTTCAGGGCAATGGCACCATCGGCGGTCATGTCACCCTGAAATCAACCGGCAATTCCGTTGCAACCCTTGTTGAGAACGGGGATGGCGGTGCGACGCTGGTATTGGATCATGGCGGGGACGTGACCGCGCTTCTTCCGGATCTGCTCGGTCTCAAACTTGGATCGGCTGTGCTTTCCGCCCTTGGTATTCCGGGACGTTCAAAACTTGAATGTCTTGTCGCCGATCTTCCGCTCAGAAGCGGCATCGTCCACACCAACTCCATGCTGCTGCAAACCGGTAATACGCGTACCATGGGTACCGGCACGGTCAACTTCCATAAAGACACACTGGATTACGCCATCACCACGCGCTCGGTCGGCCCGCAGATCCTCTCACTCCCCGGCGCCGTTCATATTTTCGGCGCGATGAAAAGCCCGACTGTCATGCCCGGCGCAGAACTGATCGGCCGCGTTGCCGCAGCTGTGGGGCTTGGCATCGTATTCCCGCCAGCAGCCCTTATTCCGACCATCCAGCTTGGCGTCGGAAGAGGGTCGGCCTGTGAAAAAGCCATTCTGGAAGCGAATGAGCACCCGGCTGCGGGAATTACGCCTGGCAAAACAACCGGCCCTGGCCCAGCCAGCGTTCCGCATACTCCTCCGGGTGCGAACAAACATGTCAGTTCCAGTCAGCACCACCTCACTCCCAAACAGGTCAGGAAAGCTTGGAAGGAAAAATCGAATCCGAAATGAAAAGATATGCTCCGGAGCATGGCAGCGTCCGCTTTTTTGACTATAGCTTGACGCAGCCGCCCCTTTCCTCCGGAGTATCCGCTTGCTGCAGTCCAGACTCGACCGCTGGTTCCACATTTCTGCCCGTGGCTCGACCATTCCGCGCGAAATCATTGCCGGACTGACGGTCTTCGGAGCCATGGCCTATATCGTGGCCGTCAATCCCGCCATCCTGTCTGCGGCGGGGCTGGACCGTCATGACATGGTCATGACGACCATTGCCGGAGCCGTCGCCGGTACGCTGCTCATGGCACTGTGGGCCAGACTACCCATCGCGCTGGCGCCAGCCATGAGCAGCAATGTCCTATTCGCGCAGGTGGTCGTCCAGCAGGCTCATGTCAGTCCCAGAACAGCTTTCACTGTCGTCCTGTTCAGTGGTATCTGCTTCACGGCCCTCTCCCTGAGCCAGATCCGCCAGCGCATAATTCGCGGCTTTCCGCCTACAATCGTTCTTGGCATCCAGATCGCACTGGGCGCATTCATCGCCCGTATTGGCCTTATCACGGGAGGCATTGCCGTCCCCTCGCCCGAGGGACTGACATTTGGCGCGCTGAGCAACCCTTCAGTGTTGCTCAGCCTGGCAGGCGTTGTTCTGAGCGCCGTCCTTATCGTGTTGCGGGTCCCGGCCGGCCTTCTGATCGCTATTTTGTCCGTAACCCTCGTCGGGCTCTTCATACGCACCCCGTCTGGCCCCGTCACACATCTTCCTGCACACCTTCTGGACTGGCCACATTATCCTACGAACCTCTTTCTTCCCTTCGATTTCCATGAATATTTTTCCCATCTCGGCCTTCTCGTCCCCATCACCCTCTATTTCCTGCTGAGCGATTTTTTTGACGCCACCGCAACCATGATGAGTGTCGCCCACAGGGCCGGACTTAATGGGACGATGGAAAAGCCCGCGCTCGATCACCGCGCTTTCGGTTCGGACGGCGCCGCAAGCATCATTGGCGCGTCACTCGGCACCTGTACGGTTTCCGCGTATGTCGAGAGTCTTGCGGGCGTGGAAGCTGGCGGACGAACCGGCCTGAGCGCACTGGTCGTCGCGGCTCTGTTTGCAATATCCTCGGTGTTCTGGCCACTTATTACGGCCATCCCCGCGATCGCAACGGCTCCGGTTCTGATCCTCGTTGGGCTGAACATGCTGGGTAGCCTCAGCCGTGTGGCAGAAGCACCTGCGGAAGCAATCCCCCCTCTCATCATGCTTCTGATTGCGGGCGTAACAGGCAATTTCATGCTGAGCCTGTCCTGTGGCCTACTGATCTACACGGCTCTTGCCATTGCGCTGCGTCAGTTCCAACGGCTGACACCTATTGTTCTTGGTCTGGACGCGGCTTTTGTCTTCTACATGGTTCTTCAGGCCCATATGAGTGCGTGAGGCAGCCTTTCAACCCGTTTTAACCTTTTCTTCACCAGGTCAAAGGCAGGATGCTCCCATGACATCCTACTCCCCCAGTCCGCGCCACGTCTTCATCGCCACTCCATGTTTCGGTGGAACAGTGACCTTAAACTACATGCAGTCTCTCATCGGCTGCATGGCCATGGCGCCCGCTCACAACCTTCAGCTCACACTCTCGACCATCGGAAACGATGCCCTGATTACCAGGGCAAGAAACACTCTTCTTCATCAGTTCATCACAATGACGGACGCAACGCACCTGCTGTTTATCGACAGCGACATCGGTTTTTCGATACAGGATATTCTGGCTTTACTGGATGCAGACCACCCGCTGATCGGAGCGCCTTATCCGCTGAAATCCCATTACTGGGACCACGATACCGACCGCTTCATGTCTGCAGGTGAGCCCGCCAGTACCGCCAGTTTGCGGTATGTCGGAGACTGCGCCGCTCTTCATGAGAGCAAAACGCAAGATGACATTGCCTCCATCTCTTATATCGGGACCGGCTTCATGCTGATGACCCGTCAGATGGTCCTCGACATGATCGCCCACTATCCCGAAACCCGATACAGCCGCATCGATGCACAGATCGAAGGGAACACGCCTGCCTCCGCGTCATCAGACGCCTACGCCCTTTTCGACTGCCTAATCGATCCGGAGACCAGAACCTATCTGTCAGAGGATTTTGCCTTCTGCAGACGCTGGACCGGCATGGGGGGCGCTGTAGCCCTGCACCGGGGTTTATCCCTGACCCATACCGGCAACACGACTTTTCAGGGTGATCTGTCGTTGCGTACCCTGCCCCTCTTCACTTCGGATGCATGAACTGTTTGCAGCGTCCGCATCTTTTGCCACTATTCCGTCATAATAAGCCGGTTTAAACAGAACTGCGGTGTCGGGAGCGTGATGCATATACTCCCCGACATCGCTCCCCGATTTTCAGACAAGCACCGCCTGACGGAAAAAAGGAATGTTTCCCGTCAGATCAGCGGCACCTGCGGCAGTATTATAGTACTGCTTGTGGAAGTGACTGAGCGCGACCGGATCGCTCGTTGCAGGCAGCGGAGCGGAGACCCGATAATAACGGATCCGGGCCATTGCCGATGCATATCGCAGATTGGAAACCAGCTGCGCACTTCGGGGCAGATCAGGAGAAAGCATCCCCTGCAGAATCCGTTCGAAACGCCTGGCCGCCGGGTAACACAGAAAATTGACCCAGCAGTCATCATGGGTCGCAGGCTCCATCTGCCACAGGCCCAGCGCCGGGCCGCCTCCAAGCTGCCGGACATAAGCTCCGCGGCTTTCCGCCAGAGCAGTGCCCGTTACAAGATTGACAGCAACATCACCATCCAGTCCCAGCGCTGCCAGCGCTGGAGCAACCACGAGATGCTTGAGCTGACCTGCATCAATACCACTCATTCCGCGGCTCCTTACTTCGTGCTCAGCGACAGTGCGATGTGCACCATGCCGGTCCCAAGGATGGACGTCCCCAATGTGATGATTCCGGTAATGACGGCGCGCCCGCCAATCAGCCGGTCCAGTTTCCCGTTCACCACACGATTCCCGTCATCGACTTTCGTTTCCAGCAGCTTCATCTGATTCCGCAGAGACGAAATTTCCTGGCGCATTTCTGTTCGCAACTGCTCGTACCGATCCGACAGGCCGCCTGCGATCGTCTCCAGGCGCAGCACCCGGTCTTCGAGCATCCGCATCGTGTAGGCCCGTCTCTCATTCCCGTCAGACAGACTGATCGCCTGCCCTTCCCCTTCCGACATGCCGTTCCCCCAAACAAAAAAAGCGCTCCCCGAGGGGAACGCTTTGTGGCATTGAGCCATTAACATAGGAATAAACGCATTCTTTATCAATGGAAACTCGAAAGGCGCGTGTCCGATTAGAGGAAAACCCCGCTTGGCCTCTCTCAGCGTTAGGCGCATAATTGAAGACCATGACTGCTCCTCCAACGGAAACACTCCTTGATCTGCGAGGACTGGCGTGTCCCATGCCGGTTCTCAAAGCCAACCGTGCGCTTCGGGACATGTTGCCCGGTGCCAGATTGCGTATTCTCGCTACGGACCGGGCGTCCGTGGCGGATTTCCAATCCTATTGCCGCGAAACCGGACATGCGCTCATTGCGTTCACGGAAACCGCAGGCGTGCTGTCATTTCTCATCCGCAGACGTGCAGAAACACCACCCTCCTGAAGAAACTCCAGCGTTCCCATGGTCAGGGCTGGCAAAAACTGTCTTCTGGCTGTAATCCCCTCGCTACCTTGTTCCGAAGCGTATCTTGAGGCTTTTCATGCCCGACCCCATTGATGCCATGTCTTTCGAGGATGCTCTCTCCGAGCTGGAGCGGATTGTCCGTGGCCTTGAAGGCGGCCAGATGAAGCTTGAGGACGCTATTTCCGCTTACGAGCGCGGTGCCGCCTTGCGCAGGCACTGTGATGCGAAGCTGGGAGAGGCCGAGATGCGTGTCCGCGCCATCGTTCAGAACGATGACGGCTCGACAGGCACGGAGCCTCTCGCCGATACCGGAGAGCCCGGCCGATGAATGCCCCTACCACGTCCGTTTCCCTGAAAGACGCGCTCGCCCGCGCCTGTGCCGAGATCGAAAATACGATCGACGCCCTGCTCCCGATGGTGCCTGGAGACGAGTCCGTTCTCATTGAAGCCATGCGTTACGCTGCCCTGGGCGGCGGCAAGCGTCTGCGCGGTTTTCTCGCCGTGGAAGTAGCAACACTGTTCGGTGCCGACCGTGCCGCCGCCCTGCGCGTCGCTGCCTCGGTTGAACTTCTGCACGCCTATTCACTGGTCCATGACGATCTGCCGTCCATGGACGACGATGACCTGCGACGCGGCCAACCATCCACGCACAAGCAGTTCGACGAAGCGATCGCGATTCTAGCAGGTGACGCCCTTCAGACACGCGCCTTCGAAATTCTCGTCGAGCCAGAAACCAGCCACAACCCGACGGTCCGGGCCAATCTCGCCCTCGCCCTCGCACAGGCATCCGGTTCTGCCGGTATGGTCGGCGGTCAGGTCATCGACATCCGTGGCGAAGGCCGCGCCCTTCCTCTGGATCAGGTTCGTCGCCTGCACGCCCTGAAGACCGGCGCCCTCATCCGCTACGCCGCTGAGTCCGGCGCCATTCTGGCAGATGTGGACGATGCACGCCGCGCGGCCATAGTCAGTTATGGCCGCGATCTCGGTACGGCGTTCCAGGTTGCGGACGACGTTCTGGACTCTACAGCCACTGCCGAAGAACTCGGCAAAACCGCCGGCAAGGACGAAGCCAGCGGCAAATCAACCTATGTCTCCCTGCTTGGCATTGACGGAGCCCGCGCCGAAGCCCGGCGTCTGAGCGACCGTGCCCGGGAGGCTCTTTCATCCTTCGGTGCACAGGCCGACGCCCTCCGGGCACTGGCAGATTATGTCGTCGAGCGCAGGAACTGATCCCATGAGCAAGAATTCCTCCACGATTCCCACCTATGGCCGCTATCCGGAGCTGGATCGCATCCGCTTTCCGTCCGACATGCGGAACCTGTCCGTTGACCAGCTCAAGCAGCTCGCCGACGAACTGCGCTCGGAAACCGTTGACGCCGTCTCCACCACGGGTGGCCATCTCGGCGCGTCTCTCGGCGTGGTCGAACTGACCGTCGCCCTGCACGCCGTTTTCAACACGCCGGACGACCGCATCATCTGGGACGTCGGCCATCAGGCTTATCCGCACAAGATCCTGACCGGACGCCGCGACCGCATCCGCACCCTACGTCAGCCTGAAGGCCTGTCAGGCTTTACCCGTCGCGCGGAAAGCGAATACGACCCGTTCGGTGCAGCCCATTCCTCGACGTCCATCTCCGCAGGCCTCGGCATGGCCGTTGCGCACCATCTGCGTGCGGAAGAAGACCCGAGCTATCACGAACGCAACGTCATCGCCGTGATCGGTGACGGCTCGATTTCTGCCGGCATGGCCTATGAAGCCATGAACAACGCCGCAGTCGCAGGCCCCGGCGCAAACCGTCTGATCGTGGTGCTGAACGACAACGAAATGTCGATCGCTCCCCCAGTCGGTTCGATGTCGGACTACCTGTCGCGTCTGATGTCTTCGCGCCAGTTTTTCAGCCTGCGCGATCTCGCCGGCAAGGTCGCCAAGCGCCTTCCGGGCAAAATCGAGCGCACCGCCAAGCGCGCTGAAGAATATGCCCGCGGCCTGATTACGGGCGGCACACTGTTTGAAGAGCTCGGCTTCTACTATGTTGGCCCGGTCAACGGCCACGACATGAGCCAGCTCGTGCCGATCCTGCGCAACCTGCGTGACGCCGACGATCAAGGGCCCATCCTGTTGCACATCATCACCGAGAAGGGCCGCGGCTACAAACCCGCCGAAGCCGCCGGTGACAAATACCATGCCGTCAGCAAGTTCAACGTTGTCACAGGCGAACAGAAGAAGGCTCCGGCCGGTCCGCCGAGCTACACCTCCATCTTCAGCCGCGAACTGATGCGTCGGGCCGAGACCGACGACAAGCTGATTACCGTCACGGCCGCCATGCCGTCGGGAACCGGATTAAACGGCTTTGCCAAGGCCTACCCGGACCGTTTCTTCGACGTCGGAATCGCCGAGCAGCACGCCGTCACCTTTGCCGCGGGTATTGCCTCCGAAGGTCTGCGCCCTGTCTGCGCAATCTATTCGACCTTCCTGCAGCGCGCCTATGATCAGGTCGTCCACGACGTCGCCCTCCAGAACCTTCCGGTCCGTTTTGCCATTGACCGTGCCGGTCTGGTCGGTGCCGATGGCGCCACCCATGCAGGCTCTTTCGATCTGAACTACCTGTGCTGCCTGCCGAACATGGTCGTCATGGCTCCCTGTGACGAAGTGGAGCTTCTCCACGCCACGGCCACGGCCTGCGAGTACGATGACGGTCCGATCGCTTTCCGCTATCCGCGCGGCAACGGTATCGGTCTCGACCTCCCTGAAAAGGGTGAAGTGCTGGAAATCGGCAAGGGCCGCATCGTCCGTGAAGCGCGCCGCGCGCCGAACGCCCGTGGCGGTGTTGCCATCCTGTCGCTCGGCCCTCGCCTGCATGACTCCCTGCGCGCTGCCGACCAGCTTGCCGCACAGGGTGTCCCGGTCACGGTTGCCGATGCCCGCTTCGCTAAACCGATCGACAAAGCCCTTGTCGAAGAACTGGCCAGCCAGCACGAAGTCTTCATCACGATTGAAGAAGGTGCCATTGGCGGCTTCAGCAGCCTCGTTGTACAGCATCTGGCCGAGACAGGCCTGCTGGACAAGGTCAAGTTTCGTCCGATGGCCCTGCCCGACCGTTACATCGACCACAACACACAGGAAGCCCAGTACGAAGATGCGGGTCTGACCGCCCCTCATATCGTACGCACCGCGGCAGACGCCCTTGGCGTCGAAGTCGCCCAGCAGTCCGCCTGAGCGACTGATGGCCAAGCGCCGCGCCGACCAGCTCCTCGTTGACCGGGGGCTGGTCGAAAGCCGGACACGGGCGCAGGCCCTGATCATGGCGGGCCTCGTCTATACGAGCGATCGCCGGATCGCGAAGGCTGGCGACCAGCTTCCCGAGGACGCCCCCCTTGCCCTCAAGGGTCAGGACCATCCCTGGGTCTCACGTGGCGGGCTCAAGCTGATTCACGCCATCGAACATTTCGGGCTGGACCCGAAAGACCGCGTCGCCATCGACGTAGGCGCTTCGACCGGCGGCTTTACCGACGTCCTGCTCACGCATGGGGCTGCGAAGGTCTATGCCGTGGACGTCGGACATGGGCAGCTTGCCTGGAAAATCCGCTCAGACGAACGCGTCGTCGTTATGGAAAAAACGAACGCCCGCGCTCTGACGATCGAACAGATTCCTGAGGCCGCTGGAATCGTTGTCTGCGATGCGAGCTTCATCGGTCTGCGCACTGTCCTGCCCGCGGCGCTTGAACTCACGACCCCAGACGCCTGGGCCGTCGCGCTCATCAAGCCGCAGTTCGAAGCAGGGCGTGGCGAAGTCGGTGCGAAAGGTGTTGTCCGCGATCCGGCGGTCCATGAGCGCGTCTGCGAAGAAATCCGGGAATGGTTTGCAGGCCTCCCCGGCTGGGATGTCCTCGGGATCGAAGCGAGCCCCATCACTGGTCCCGAGGGCAACCGTGAGTTCCTGATCGCCGCCAGGAAAACAGGCCCGGCCCCGCCAGAAGCGGAATAGTTTTCAAAAACGGTTTTACGGAGAAGACCGCGCTTTTCCTTTGGAAATACGGGTCTTCTCCGTGCTATGGCTCCGGCGTCATGACAGCCGTAACCCATCCCGACATCCGCCCCCGAATCAATTCCGTCGCCTCCGACGACCTGAACGCCGCCGAGCGCGAGCGCATTCATGCGAAATCCGCGCTGTTCGCACCGCCCGAAGCGCGTCTGGCGGACGGACGGCGCGATCTGGTGGGCCTGTCGCGCGAAGAGCTGGCCGCGCTCATGACGGATATCGGCGAGAAGCCCTTCCGCGCCAAACAGCTCTGGCACTGGATCTACCATCAGGGCGCGACCGATTTCTCGGCGATGACCACCATCGCCAAGCCGATGCAGGCCAAACTCGCCGAGCATTTCATCGTCAGCCGTCCCGAGACCGCAACCGAACAGACCTCCGTGGACGAGACGCGCAAGTTCCTCTTCCGCTTCCGCGACGGTCAGGAAGCCGAAACCGTCTATATCCCGGATCGTCGCGAAGACCGCGGTGCTGTCTGCATTTCCTCGCAGGTCGGCTGCACCCTGTCCTGCACCTTCTGCCATACTGGCACACAGAAACTCGTCCGCAACCTGGGTCCTGCCGAAATTGTCGGCCAATTCATGGCCGCCCGCGACAGCTACGGCGAATGGCCCAGCCCCAGCGCCGACATGCCGCGCTACCTCTCCACGATCGTGCTGATGGGTATGGGAGAGCCGCTCTATAATTACGAAAATGTCGCAAAAGCCATGCGGATCATCATGGACGGCGAAGGCATCGCGCTCTCCCGCCGCCGCATCACGCTTTCGACCTCGGGTGTCGTGCCGATGATGGACCGCTGCGGCGAAGAACTGGGCATCAATCTCGCGATTTCCCTGCATGCCGTAACCAACGACCAGCGCGATCAGATCGTGCCACTCAACCGCAAATATCCGATCGAAGAGCTAATCGCCGCCTGCCGCCGCTATCCGGCCGCCTCCAACTCCCGGCGCATCACCTTCGAATACATCATGCTGCGCGGCATAAACGACAGCGAAGCCGATGCCCGCGAACTGGTGCGGCTGATCCGTGACCTGCCGGCCAAGGTGAATCTGATCCCGTTCAATCCCTGGCCCGGCTCGAACTTCCAGCCTTCAACCCGCCAGCAGCTCGCAAAATTCGCCAACATCGTGATGGATGCCGGTTTCGCATCCCCAATCCGCACTCCCCGTGGCCAGGACATCCTCGCTGCCTGCGGTCAGTTGAAAACCGAAAGCGAACGTCAGCGCCGCACAGTAAGCGGAGATGCCTGACACGCCCCCGGTTTCCCTCAATGGGCTGAACTGCTAGAAACGCTTCCCAAACGAAACACACCAAGGACCATGCCGTTATGAGTGCCCACCAGGACGTCAAGAAAGTTGTGCTCGCCTATTCTGGCGGCCTGGACACTTCGGTAATCCTTCGCTGGCTACAGAAAACTTATAACTGTGAGGTCGTGACCTTCACCGCCGATCTCGGACAGGGTGAAGAGCTGGAGCCAGCCCGCAAAAAAGCCGAGATGTTCGGCGTCAAGGAAATCTTCGTCGAGGATCTGCGCGAAACCTTCGTCAAGGATTTCGTGTTTCCCATGTTCCGGGCGAACACGCTTTATGAAGGCCAGTACCTGCTTGGCACGTCCATCGCCCGTCCGCTGATCGCACAGCGCCAGATCGAAATTGCCGAAGCTGTTGGTGCCGACGCCGTGGCGCATGGTGCGACCGGCAAGGGCAACGATCAGGTCCGTTTCGAACTTGGCTATTATTCGCTTAAGCCCGACGTGAAGGTCATCGCTCCATGGCGCGAATGGGATCTGACATCCCGCACGAAGCTCCTCGCCTTCGCTGAAGAGAACCAAATCCCCGTCACGAAGGACAAGCGCGGCGAAGCCCCGTTCTCCGTGGATGCGAATCTTCTGCACTCCTCGTCCGAAGGCAAACTGCTTGAAGATCCGTCGATCGGCGCCGAAGAAATCGTCTTCCAGCGCACGATCTCCCCGGAAGCAGCCCCTGACGTCGCCACCGAAATCGCCATCGATTTCGTCAGCGGTGATCCGGTTGCCATCAACGGTGTCGAAATGACCCCGGCAACCCTGCTGACCCGTCTGAACGAACTCGGTCGCGACAACGGCATCGGCCGTCTCGATATCGTGGAAAACCGCTTCGTGGGCATGAAATCCCGCGGCATCTACGAGACACCGGGCGGTACGATCCTGCTGGCCGCACACCGTTCCATCGAAAGTATCACGCTCGACCGCGAAGCTGCCCATCTCAAGGACAGCATCATGCCGCGCTACGCCGAAATCATCTATAACGGTTTCTGGTTCTCGCCCGAGCGCCGGATGCTTCAGGCTCTTATCGACACCAGCCAGCATTCCGTGACCGGTCGTGTCCGCATGCGCCTGTACAAGGGTAATGTGACCTGCGTCGGCCGTGAAAGCCCCCACAGCCTGTACGATACCCGCGTCGTGACTTTCGAGGACGACGAAGGTGCCTATAATCAGCAGGATGCCCAGGGCTTCATCAAGCTCAACGCCCTGCGCCTGCGGCTCGGCGGCCAGATCGGCCGTCGTGGCGGCACGCTCTGATTTCTCAACTGACTCCCCGGGGGACCATGACCAGTCTGATCCGTCTCACATCCGCTTTCGCCCTGTGTGGCGCCCTCGCCCTGACAGGGTGTGCGGGTGGCCACAAGCACACGGATGACTCCGACCTGACGCCCGAGCAGTTCATGGCGAAAATCCATGCAACTCCGGGGGTAAAGACCCTTCCGGACGGCCTGTCCTACAAGGTTCTCCAGTCAGGCCCGAAGGATGGTGACAGCCCGCATCACGGGTCCACCATCATGGTCATCTACGAAGGCCGTCTGCCGGATGGCGGCATTTTCGACAGCTCCGACCAGCACGGTAACGGCGCCTACATGGAAATGCCGCTCGACGGTCTGGTGCAGGGCTGGCTTGAAGCGCTGCCCATGATGCATGTCGGCGACGAATGGATGCTCTATCTGCCGCCGAACCTTGGCTACGGTAAACGTTCTATGGGCATCATCCCGCCCAACAGCCCCCTGATCTTCAAGATCCGCCTGCTGGGCGTCAACAACAGTGGCGGTGGCCAGCAGTAAGAGCCACCTGCTCCCTTCCGGAACCGGCCCTCAGGGCCCGTCCGGAAGGGACCAGTGTGCATCACAGCGCGCTTCATAAAGCTCCTGGTCCCCTGTCTCCAGAAGCTGTCCGGTCTCATGGCTTTTCGCCGTCCAGGCAGCGGGTTTCCCACAGATATGACAGCGCGCGGTCAGGACAATAACCTCGTCCGCTTCATCCATCAGTCGCGTCATGACATCGAAGGGAATGCGTCGGTAATCCGTATCCAGGCCACCCACGGTCACAGACGCACCTCGCAGACGCGCGTTCAGAATATCCTGAACGATATCTCCGCTGTAATGCGGCGAAACCCAGAACTGCCCCTCATCCAGCACGATATGATTGTACCGGCCGGCATCGGCTGGCCAGGCATTTGCAGACACAGCCGCAAGATGCGATCCGTCGCGACTCACAAGTTCAGAACCATCCCGCGTGTCAAAACCCGGCTTCAGGGCCAGAACATCCGCTTCCCTTTTCGCAGCGGCAATCAGATGCGCGGATTTACCCGCAAACATGGGCCCCACATAGACTACAAGACGTCCTCTGGCGGTCATGGTTTCTCCTTCCGATACCGCCATGAGCCCTATTCCGGCCGTTTTGCCAAGCCCGCCCTTGCTGAAACGTCTCAGGAAATGGCACAACGACACTGTGATCAGAATTGACCCTGCTGTCCGGCTGCCCCTGCTGCTTGCCATCTCCATGGTGGTTATCTTCGTGATCGCCCATGCCTGGGAAAATCGCGTTCAGGCGCCGCGCGAATACTCCAACGAATGCAGTATCTGCCATCACGGAGGGCACGGCCAGGTCTCCGAAATCGCTCCCATTTTCGGACGCGTCGGCCCGATTGCACGAACACCCGAAGGCCATCACTACCTGATCGATGTCCTGCTGTACGGGCTGGACGGTTCCATTATGGCCGGTGGGGGCCATTACAACAGCTCCATGCCGTCATTCCATCGCCTTCCTGACGAAGAGATAGCCCGCATCCTGACGTTTGTTGCAAGCCAGGAAATGCCGGAAAGCGCGCCGACCTTCACCGCAGCCGACATCGCCGGCGCCCGCGCTCATCCGATGTCGGCAACAGATGTCCTGCTGGAACGGCAGACGCTGGACCAGCGCCATCCCCTCCCCTGACCCTTTTCAACAAGCTGAAGACAGAAATCCATGCAGCGCGTATTTTCCGGCATCCAACCAACCGGCATTCCCCATCTGGGCAATTATCTCGGAGCAATCCGAAACTGGGTTACGCTGCAGAAAGACCATGACTGCGTCTTCTGCCTGGTGGATCTTCATTCCATCACCATGCCCTGGGACCCGCAGACCCTGCGTGGACAAACGCTCGGCTCAACAGCATGTCTGCTGGCGGCCGGAATCGAACCCACACGCCTGTACAACCAGTCCGCCGTCAGTGCACATGCCCGCCTCGGCTGGATTTTCAACTGTGTCTCACGCCTCGGCTGGCTCAACCGCATGACCCAGTTCAAGGACAAGGCGGGCAAGAACCGCGAAAACCATTCGGCGGGCCTGTACGTCTATCCGAACCTAATGGCGGCCGACATTCTGGCCTTCCACGCAACCCGCGTTCCTGTCGGCGAAGACCAACGCCAACATATCGAACTCACCAATGATATCGGCCAGAAATTCAATCATGATATGGGCGTGGAGTTTTTCCCGCAGGTGGAAGCCTTTATCCCTCCTGCTGCGGCCCGCGTCATGAGCCTGCGCGACGGCAGCAAGAAGATGTCCAAGTCTGACCCGTCAGAACAGAGCCGCATTGTCCTGACCGACACAGCAGACGACATTGCCCTGAAAATCCGCCGCGCCAAGACTGATTCCGAACCGCTCCCCAGCGAAATGGATGGTCTTAGCGAACGTCCGGAAGCCCGGAACCTCGTCTCCATCTATGCAGCCATGTCGGATGAAACACCGGCAGACATTCTGGCCCGCTTCAGCGGTCAGGGCTTTGGCCCGTTCAAGAATGCTCTCGCGGATCTTCTGGTAGAACGTCTGGCGCCGGTCGCCAGCGAAACGCAACGCCTGCTTCAGGACGAAGCGCATCTACTCTCTGTCCTGCGTGCAGGTGCCGAACGCGCGAACAGTATTTCGGAACCAATCGTTCAGGAAGCCGAACGCCTCGTAGGCTTCCTACGCTAGAATTTCAGATGCTGGACGACCGGGAAACCGATTCGTTCAGCAAATCCATGATCTCCGCAGCAGCTGCATCAGCCGGCGTTCCCACAGGCGGCGAGAGCATCTCAAGCACGTCAGCAAACGCCATACGCTGCTTTTCCACCATATGCGGATCACTTAACAACCTTGAGACCATTTCAGCCAGCTTCTTTGGCGTGCAATCTTCCTGAAGCAGCTCCGGTACAACTTCCCGCCCGGCCAAAAGATTGACCATCGCCACATGCGGCACTTTTATCAGACGCCGAGCAATCGTGGCCGTCACCGGGTTGACCCGATACGTCACCGCCATCGGCACATTACCCATAGCGAGTTCCAGCGTGGAGGTCCCTGACTTGGTCAGGGCACACTGAGCAGCCGCAAAGGCATCGTGCTTGTCATGAATGTCGGTAACGATATGCGGCTGGACCGGCCATTTGCGGATCAGCTGACGGATCGTCGGCGCAATCACAGGCGCAACCGGGATCACAGGACAGATATCCGGATATTGCACCCGCAACAGATCCAACATCCTGCGAAACACAGGCAGAAGCCGGGGTGCTTCCGAACGCCGACTACCCGGCATCAGGATTACGACAGGCGCATGGATCGGAATGTTATGCCGCGACCTGAACCGCTGCGCATTCCCCTGCCGCACGCCGGACTGAAGCACCGGATGCCCAACAAAGCGCCCCTCCAGCCCGCGCTTTGCAAACCACTCAGGTTCAAAAGGCAGCAGGCAAAGGAGCCGGTCCCACAAACCAGGGAACTCCTTGACCCGGCTTTCCCGCCAAGCCCAAACCTGCGGCGCGACATAGTGCACGCGTTTGATCCCGGAACGCTCGATTTTCTGCAACAAGCGCAGAGCAAAACCCGGACTGTCGATCGTTACGACAAGATCGGGTTTCCGGAGTTCGATATCCTGAACTGCTTCCAGAAGCCGCTGCGACAGATGACGTAGACGGGGCAGCACTTCGACAAGGCCCATGACGGCCAGGTCGCTCATCGGGAACAGGCTATGCAGTCCCAGCGCTTCCATACGGCCGCCGCCAACCCCAGCAAAAACCAGCGATGGGTCCTGCGCATGAAGCGCCTGCATCAGGCGCGCGCCAATCACGTCTCCGCTGGCCTCACCTGCCAGAATCCAGATCACCCGCCCGTACCGGGGCAAAGGCGTGGTCTTTTGGGAAGGGTCCGCTGTGGACTGTCCATCAGATCCGGATTCTGGAAGAGAGTTCATCGACGCAGCACAGCCCCTGTTGCCTTGAGCACCGCAGCTTCCACCGATTTGGAAACCGCTTCAAGCTGCGTATCCGTAAGACTCTCATTCTGCGGCTGCAAGACCACTTCCACACCAAGCGAGCGATGCCCTTCTGGCAGACTGCCTCCCTCGAACACGTCGAACAGCCGGACATCCTGCACCAGATTACGATCCGCCATCCGCACCGCTTTCAGAACGGCCTGGATTTCAACATCCGGTCCTGCAACGAAAGCAAAGTCACGCCGGACAGGCTGCAACGACGACAGGACAGGCACGGTTTTCCGCTTCACCTTCGGCTGGGGCACCTGATCCAGATAAACTTCAAACGCCACCACGGTTCCGCTCAGACCCAAGGCCCGCGCAACACGCGGATGCAGTTCGCCAAAGCTGCCCAGAACCGTCTTTGGCCCCTGTCGAACCTGCCCGGAACGACCCGGATGATAGAACCCTGGCGCATCCGCCGTCACGGACAGAGCCGCTTCCGGCACCCCCAAAGCCACCAGGGCCGCCGACAAATCCGCCTTCACATCCCAAAGGCTGGCTTCATATGCAGCCACACCCGGCTCACGTGCGGTCAGCCCAGCCCGAAGACCGGCAAGACGCAGATGCTGACCCGTCGCGTCGAAGCTCGGTCCAACCTCAAACAACGCGCCTTCGCCCGAGACACCAAGGCCGCGCGCCAGATTGCGTGACAATGCCCGTGCCAGATTGACCAGCGGGGTAGGACGAAGCTGGTCCAGATCCGTAGCAATCGGGTTCAGAAGATGCTGCGTTTCCGGAAGCTCTCCGAACAGCGCCGCATCATCCTGTGCTACAAAGGAAAAACCGACAGTCTCGGTCAGTCCGCGCGCTGCACAGATCCGCCGAAGCAGAGCCGCACGGGCCTGAAGGGGGGTCACGGCCGGAGCCGGAACCACCGTCATCTGCGGAAGCGCGACCGCTGGAACATTGTCCAGCCCGTAAAGACGCAGCACTTCCTCAAGCAGATCGCACTCTGCCTCCATGGCCTGAACATGGCTCGCAGCCTTTGCCGCCACAGCCTCGTCCAGTGTTGGTGCCTGCGCCAGAACCTGTCCCGACGCGATATCATTCCGCCAGGACGGCACAAGGAACGTCGCAGCGTCCACCGCCTGCTCAGTCACCTCAAAGCCGAGATGTTCCAGAGCCCGTACGGCATCTTCAGATGCAATATCCACGCCACCCAACGTCTTCAGACGCTCGAAACGCAGCGTCGCGGTCCGCTTCCAGTCCGGCAGGGTGCCTGCTTCGGCAATCTCACTAACCTCACCACCACATAGGTCGCGGATCATGATCGTAGCAGCCTCAAGCCCGTTAAGAACCTGTGCCGGATCAATCCCCCGCTCGAAACGCTGGCGTGCATCGGTGTGAATGGCCAGACGGCGTCCGGTCAGGGCAATTCGTACCGGATCGAATAGAGCGGATTCCACGAACACATCCGTCGTGTTCTCGTCAACTCCGCTACTTTCGCCGCCTATCAGACCGGCAAGCGACTGCACCCCGGCTTCATCGACAATGACCATATCCTCGGTACCGAGCACATATTCGCGCCCATCAAGGCCGGTAAAGGTCTCGCGCGCGGCATGCGTCACCGTCAGCGTATCGCCTTTAAGTTTCGCAACATCAAAGACATGCAGCGGGCGACCAAGATCGTAGGTAAGGTAATTCGTCACATCGACGAGCGCCGAAATCGGCTTGACCCCAACAGCTTCCAGACGCCGCCGCAGCCAATCCGGGCTCGGCCCGTTCTTCACATTCCGAATAACGCGCCCAACGATATACGGACAAGCCGGATGCTCGGTCCTCCATGCCAGAGGCGGCGGGAAATCCCCTTCCACCGCTTCCGTAAGCCATGGCTTGAGACGCCCGATGCCTCCCGCGGCCAGATCGCGTGCAATGCCACGAATGCTCAGCGCATCGCCGCGATTGGGCGTAATCGCGATCTCGATAACCGGATCATCTAGTTCCGCATAGGCTGCATAGGACTCACCGATCGGAGCCGCATCAGAAAGCTCGGCAATCCCGTTGCTTTCCTCGCCCAGCCCCAGTTCCTTCAGGGAGCACAGCATACCGTTGCTGTCCTGCCCCCGGATCTTGCCCTTCTTGATGGAGATGTCTAGCCCAGGAACATACGCCCCCGGCGTCGCGAAAATCACATGCAGACCCGCGCGGGCATTCGGCGCGCCACATACGACCTGCACATCTTCAAAGCCGGCGCCTGCAGCAACCCGGCAGACCTGAAGCCGGTCCGCATCCGGATGGCGATGCGCGTCCACGATCTTAGCCGTTCGAAAACCTACCAGACGGTCGGCAGGATTCTCAACGCTCTCGACCTCAAGCCCGATGACATTCAGCCGGGCACAGACCTCTTCAACAGAAGCCGTAAAATCAAGATGTTCGCGCAGCCAGGAAAGAGAGAACTTCATGTCACACGCCCTCCGTCAGCGTGGCCGGCGAAAACGCCGAAAATCCGTAATGACGCAGCCAGCGCAGATCGCTTTCGTAGAAAGAGCGCAAATCGGGAATGCCATTCTTCAGCATCGCCAGACGCTCAATGCCCATTCCGAACGCAAATCCCTGCCATTCGGCCGGATCAAGCCCACAGTTCGCCAGAACCCGTGGATGGATCATCCCTGATCCCAGAACTTCCAGCCAGTCAGAGCCACCACCGATCTCGCCAGTCGCCTTCGACCAGCCGATATCAACTTCCATGGAAGGCTCGGTGAACGGGAAATAGGATGCCCGGAAACGGACAGGCAGGTTCGGCTTGTCGAAATAGACGCGCAGGAATTCGATCAAGCAGCCCTTAAGGTGGCCAAGCGTGATGTTGCGATCGACCACAAGACCTTCGCACTGATGGAACATCGGCGAATGGGTTGCATCATGGTCGGCACGATAAGTCCGACCGGGCGCTATAATACGGATAGGAGGCTGTGAGCCGAGCATCGTGCGGATCTGCACGCCCGAAGTCTGCGTGCGTAGAAGCCGTGCCTCCCCCCCTTCAGCCTTCGGCGGCAGATAGAACGTGTCGTGCTCGGTCCGTGCAGGGTGATGGTCTGGCGTATTAAGCGCCGAGAAATTGTGCCACTGGCTCTCGATATCCGGCCCTTCGGCAACGGAAAAACCCATCGCGCCGAAAATAGCCGTCATTTCCTCAATGGTGCGACTGATGGGATGAATGGTGCCCGCCACAACCGAAGGCGCGGGCATCGTCACATCGACGCGCTCGGAGCGCAGGCGGGCCTGAAGCGCCTCTTCCTCAAGGTCGCGACCACGCGCCTCAACAGCTGCGGTCAGTTCGTCACGCAGACGGTTCAGCGCCTGACCGCGTTCCTTGCGTTCCTCAGGCTCCAGCTTGCCGAGCTGCTTGAGCAAACCCGTCAACGCACCGGATTTACCCAGTGTCCCGACGCGGATCGCATCCCACTGAGCACGGTCCTGCGCACCAGCCAGCGCCGCCAGCGTATCATTCCTGAGTATATCGAGATCGTCAGCCATACCGCCCATCCCCTGCAGCACAAAACAAAACGGGCCGTCCTGATAACAGGACGGCCCGCCAGTCACCAGACCCCCGAAGGGATCAAGCCGGAAAAGCTCAGCCGAGAGCGGCCTGGGCCTTCTTCACGATTTCACCGAAAGCGGCGCTATCGTCAAAAGCGATGGCGGCGAGAACCTTACGGTCGATCTCGATGCCAGCCTTGTCCAGACCATTGATGAAGCGGCTGTACGTCAGACCATGCTCGCGAACAGCAGCGTTGATACGCTGGATCCACAGGGCGCGGAAATCACGCTTCTTGTTGCGACGGTCACGATACGCATAACGCAGCGCCTTCTCGACGCGCTCCAGAGCGATACGGTAGTTCGTGGACGAACGGCCGCGATAACCCTTGGCGAGCTCGAGAACCTTCTTGTGACGGGCGTGCGACGTTACGCCCCGCTTGACACGTGCCATTTACCTTATCTCCTCAGAGCCCGTAGGGCGCCCACTGCTTGATTGTCTTCGCATCCATGTCCGTCATGGTCTGAGGACCACGGTTGGTGCGCTTCATCTTCTGCGGACGGTTGATAAGGCCATGGCGCTTGTTGCCCGGGCCGCACATCACTTTGCCGGTCGCGGTGATCTTGAACCGCTTCTTGACCGACGACTTGGTCTTCATCTTGGGCATTTCGGTCTCCCTCGCCGTAAACGATTGGTCCTGCACACAGTAAGGACTCTGCACGGCCGGGCATGCCACTCGTGGCCCGGACGCGTGCGCGGAAGCGGTGTCCTTATCGGAGACCAAAGTATTCTGCAAGCGCATTATTTTCTTGAACGCTCAATCATAAGTTCCCCCTTTCCTCAAGTCACGACGACGTGAATGCCCTCACAGTGACGTGAGCGAGATGAACCTTCTGACATCTTGACCCTTGATATCCTTCCATGTGCTTTGTCCGGAAGTCACCGTGCTGCACCAGAACAACATCTTCAGGAACATCATGAGTACAACATCCCGGCCAGGGCTCTGGGCCCTGATAACGGCCGCGGTCTTCGCGCTTTGCGGCGCGATCCTTACCGTTGGCGGCGCATGGGTCGCTGCCATCGGCGGCCCCCTTTATTATGTCCTCCTCGGTCTGGCGCTCCTCGCCACGGCTTTCCTCTCATTCCGGCGCAATCCGGCTGCTCTCTATCTGTTCGCAGTCGTCGTTTTCGCAACGGTCATCTGGGAACTCACGGTTGTCGGTCTCGACATCTGGTCCCTGATCCCGCGCTCGGACATCGTCATCATCCTCGGCATCTGGCTGCTGCTGCCGTTCGTCTCCCGCCAGATCGGCGGCACGCGGACGACCGTCCTACCGCTCGCCGGCGCCGTTGGCGTTGCGGTTCTGGCCCTATTCGCCAGCCTCTTCACCGACCCGCATGACATCAGCGGCGAACTGCCGACGCAGATCGCAAACGCCTCCCCCGCCGACCCGGACAACGTTCCGGCCAGCGAGTGGCATGCTTATGGTCGTACGCAAGCCGGTGACCGCTGGTCCCCCCTGAACCAGATCAACGCGTCCAACGTCAGCAACCTCAAGGTCGCATGGCATATCCACACCAAGGATATGATGAACTCCAACGACCCGGGCGAAGCAACGAACGAAGCGACCCCGATCGAGTTCAACAACACGCTTTATATGTGCTCGCTGCATCAGCAACTGTTTGCGATCGACGGGGCGACGGGCAGCGTGAAATGGACGTATGATCCGAAGCTGCAGATCAATCCGGGCTTCCAGCATCTGACCTGCCGTGGCGTCAGCTTCCATGAAACACCCGCCAATGCTACGGATTCCGACGGCAACCCTGCTCCGACGGACTGCGCCAAGCGCATCATCCTGCCGGTCAATGATGGTCGCCTGGTTGAAGTCGATGCGGATACGGGCAAAACATGCTCCGGCTTCGGCACGAATGGCGAAATCAATCTGCGCCTTCCAAACCAGCCTTACACGACGCCCGGACAGTACGAACCGACGTCCCCGCCGGTCATCACGGACAAGCTGATCATCGCCAACAGCGCCATCACCGATAACGGTTCGGTCAAGCAGGCTTCAGGCGCCACGCAGGCATTCGACGTCTACACCGGCAAGCGCGTCTGGGTGTTCGATGCATCCAACCCGGATCCGAACCAGCTTCCGGATGACAGTCATCCTGTCTTCCACCCGAACTCCCCGAACTCGTGGATCGTGTCGTCCTACGACAAGAATCTGAACCTCGTGTACATCCCGATGGGCGTGGGTACCCCCGACCAGTGGGGCGGTGACCGCACGAAGGATTCCGAGCGTTTCGCTCCGGGCATCGTCGCGCTGAACGCAGACACGGGCAAGCTCGCCTGGTTCTACCAGACCGTTCACCATGACCTGTGGGACATGGACGTTCCGTCCCAGCCGAGCCTCGTGGACATTACCCAGAAGGACGGCACACTCGTTCCGGCCATCTACGCACCGACCAAGACCGGTGATATTTTTGTCCTCGACCGGCGCACTGGCAAGGAAATCGTCCCTGCTCCGGAAACTCCCGTTCCCGGCGGCGCTGCTCCGGGCGATCACACCAGCCCCACCCAGCCGATGTCGCAGCTGACCCTACGTCCGAAGAACCCGTTGAACGACTCCGATATCTGGGGCGGCACGATCTTCGACCAGATGTTCTGCAGCATCTATTTCCACAGATTGCGCTACGAAGGCCCCTTCACGCCGCCGTCGCTCAACGGCTCGCTCATTTTCCCGGGCGATCTGGGAATGTTCGAATGGGGTGGCCTCTCGGTCGACCCGCAGCGTCAGGTGGCTTTCGCCAACCCGATCTCCCTGCCATTTGTCTCGAAGCTGGTTCCCCGCGGACCGGGCAACCCGCTCTGGCCTGAAGAGAATGCTAAGGGCACGGGCGGCGAAACCGGTCTGCAGCACAACTATGGCATTCCTTATGCCGTGGATCTGCATCCGTTCCTGGATCCGGTGCTCCTGCCGTTCGGCATCAAGATGCCCTGCCGCACGCCGCCCTGGGGCTATGTCGCCGGTATTGACCTGAAGACCAACAAGGTTGTCTGGCAGCACCGCAACGGCACCCTGCGTGACTCGATGTACGGAAGCTCCCTGCCGATCCCGCTGCCGCCGATCAAGATCGGTGTCCCGAGCCTTGGTGGCCCGCTCTCCACAGCTGGCAACATCGGCATCCTGACGTCGTCCATGGATTACTACATCCGGGCTTACAACCTGACGACAGGCAAGGTCCTCTGGCAGGATCGCCTGCCGGCTGGCGCCCAGAACACTCCGATGACCTATGCCATCAACGGCAAGCAGTACATCGTAACCTATGCAGGCGGACACAACTCGTTCCCGACCCGCATGGGCGACGACATCATCGCCTACGCCCTGCCCGATCAGAAATGATCTGACGGGACCCGAAAGGTTATGGAAAAAAAGGGGGATGCCAATCGGTATCCCCTTTTTTTATTTCTCTTACTGGCAGACCACAAAGTCCGTTACATAACGTAACACCCTTCGTTGAATCTGAGGACCGTGATGATAACAGATGCTGTACGCCCTACGCTGCTGGCGAGCATCCTCCTGTTGGCCGGAACAAGCAGCGCTCATGCTGAAGAGCACACGGCCCCGATGCTTGACCCCCACCATCACGGCATTCTCATTTATCCACCCGCCGAGCTTGAGCGACATCAGAACGGAACCGCTCATATCCGCTGCACCATCAGCGACGCAGGTTTCGCAACGGATTGTCAGACTACAGCATCCCAACCCGACTTTGCTCTTGCGGCTGAAAACCTCGTCTACAGTTCGACCTTCCTTCCTGCATACGAAAATGGGGTCGCGATCCAGGGGGCCTGGGAATACACTTATACATTCCATACCTCCCCAGACCTGGCGAAACCGACTTTCGACAAAGCGCATTCACGGGCGCCGTATTTCCCGGAAGCCGCTGACGTGACGGGACTAGGCGGCAAAATCACGGTCACATGCAAAATCGATCCGATAGGCGTTGCACATGAATGTTCGGCAAGCAAAGGCCCTACGCTTCTTCAGAAAGCCACGCTCGCCTATTTCAGCCTCGCACGTTATTACCCGGCTTTCAGAGACGGAAACCCTGTTGAAAGTACGTACGAGGGCAGCGTGAACTGGGACAATTCTCACCCCATCGATCAGAAAGGATTTCGCTAGGGTTCCCGACGCTGTGAAACTTGCATTCCAATCAAGGCGTATAGCATTCTAATGCAAAGGCCCGATCAAAGCCCTACGATAACAGGGAGGGGTCACAGTACTGGAGAGAATCCCCATGCCATTCCGTCGCCTGTCTGTCGCTGCTCTTGCCATTCTGGCGCTCGGTGCCCAGATTGCCCACGCCAAACCCTGTCGCGATGACAAGGGGAAATTCGCCAAATGCGAAGCACCCCAGAAGCCAAAACCCTGCCGAGACAAAAAAGGCAAGTTCACCAAGTGCCCGCCCGCTATTTCTGGAACCGGCCCCACGACCGGCTCGGCCCCCTCAGCCACGGCACCACACAACGTAACCGATGGTAAGATCCCGTCAGCTTCGGAAAATCATCCGCAGTAAAACCGGTTGCAAAACCCCTGCCGACATCTGACGGCAGGGGCTGTTTTTACAACGCCGCGCGCTTTTGAATGGCTTGAGCCATGGCCTCCACACCATTCCCCCGGTTCGTCGACAGCGCTTTAACCAGTCCCATCTCGTGCAGAAATATCGGGCTGGTTCCCAGAATTTCCGCTTTCGTACGCCCGGAATAGACGCGCAGCAAAAGCGCGACGAGACCCTGCACGATTGCGGCATCGGACGCACCAGCAAAAAGCAGCTTCCCATCCCTCTCGAAGGCTTCCAGCCAGACCTGACTCTGGCATCCAGGCACCCTGTGCATGTCGTCCTGCCAGTCTTCCGGGAAAGAGGGCAGTTTACGCCCCATTTCAATGATGTACTGATACCGTTCCATCCAGTCATCAAACAGGGACAGCTCTGCCTCGATTTCAGCGATGGCAGCCGCAGCCGTGTCTTCCTGCGGAACGAGATAGGCGTCATTCACGCGTCATAAACTCCCTTACACACATCGCGAGATGCTTCGGATAACAAGCCCTGATTACGCAAGCCCGTTTTAAAGGCTGTCGGTAATTTGCATGGTTCCAGCTACCGCCCTGCGCAGATCTTCCTGCGTAAAAGGCTTAGGCAACAGCAGGCCATTTTCCGGAGCGGGCATATCATCGGTGTGACCACTGATAAACAGAACCTTCAGTTCGGGAAGAACCTCAAGAAGTGCCCGTGCACTCGCCAACCCATCGTGATCGGGCATTCTCATATCCACGATCGCCATATCATATGGCGCTTTCGGATCGATCCGTTCCAACGCACTCTCAAGAGACGCAACAGCCGTCACACTATGCCCATCCTGGCTCAGGAAACCCGCCGTCACCATCCGTACAGACGCCTCGTCATCAAGTACGAGAACCCGGAGTGCACGATCAACCTGGCCTGAACTGCCCTGTAACAGCTTCTCCTGACGCATACCTGCGCGCGCCACAGGCACCAGCATCGTCATTCGCGTTCCTTCGCCAACGACACTGTCCACAATGATCTCACCGTAGCTCCGGCTAAGAAATCCATAAACGCTGGACAACCCAAGCCCTGTTCCCCGCCCCACGTCCTTGGTCGTGAAAAACGGATCAAAAATCCGGGCAGCGACATCCGCAGACATGCCCGCCCCCTCGTCCGTGACAATGATCGCAACAGCCTTGTCCGGGCAACATTCGGATGGAAGATCGCTTCGCTTCTGTTCGACGACATGAACACTGACACGCACGGTCCCGCCATCCGCCATGGCATCGCGGGCATTCACACACAGGTTCAAAAGCGCCATTTCAAGCTGATCCGCATCGGACCAGACCTGCGGCAGGTCTGCCGGAAAATCCTCAATACAGAGAGCACAAGGCGCGGAAGACGCGGGCGCACCCCGTTTTTTTAGACTTTGACGCAAAAGATCCGTCAGTCCGGGCAACAACTGCTGAAGTGAAACTGTCGACAGACGGGCTTCCCGCGGCCGCCCGAACTGGAGCAGTCTGCGCGTCAGAACAGCCCCCCTCTGCGCTGAATCGGCGGCATTGCGAAGCAGCGTCAGCGAGGCTTCATCCAGATCCGCAATATCTTCCAACAACTCCAGAGACCCGGAAATTGCGGCCAGAAGATTGTTAAAATCATGTGCAATCCCCCCAGCCAGCGTTCCCAGGGATTGAAGCTTTTCCGTCTGCCGAAGCCTGGATTCCATGATAATCCGTGACGTCACGTCGCGATCCATGCTGACCTGCCACGCCTCTGCATGAGACGCCCCTTCCGGCCATGCAAGCGCCAGCCGGGTCAGTTCATGCCAGCGCGTGGACGTTCTACCCCCCTCTTCCGCCAGCACCTCACCAACAAGCCGCTCGTCATGCCCGGACTGTCGGACCTTCTCACGCATCGCGATGACGTCTGGCAGGAGCGCTTCCGGGAAATGTCCCTCTTCGCTTGCCGCCCCATTCTCTGCCTCATCACGGACATTGCTGCGAATGCAACGGCCGTTGCCGTCCGAGAAGACCAGTCCAATTGGCAGGGCTTCCATCAGCCCTCGAAGAAGAGCCTGCTCCGTCCTCAGGGCACGTTGCGCAAGACAGTGCTGCGTGACTTCACCAACCAACGAGCGCAGCGCATCCGAATCCCAGGGCTTGTGCACATAGGCCTGCACCTGCCCCTGATTGAGCGCGGAAACCACGGCTTCCAAATCAGCATAACCCGTCAGCAGAATACTGCGTGCGTCGGAGAAGGCCCTGGCCTGCATGAGCAGCTGATCGCCGGTCAGCCCCGGCATTCTCTGATCGGAAATAATCGTTGCAACATCCCGATACTCCCGCAGCAGATCAAGAGCACGCAGAGGATCGGTGGTGGAAAGGATCTCATACTGATCTTCGAGAAGATCTGTCAGGGCAACGAGAATTTCCTCCTCATCATCGACAAGCAGGATCAGAGGACGCGATGGCCCCTTGGCGCTCCAGAACGTCATGCTGCGCGACCGGTCGCCACCGGCCCCTCCTCTGTCATACGCACAGGCAGACTGAGCCGGAAACACGCTCCGACCCCCAGACCACCTGGCAGATTGGCATCCGTGACCTCAATGGTACCGTCATGCGCCTCCATGACGCTGTAAGCAATGGCAAGACCCAGTCCGGTACCCGTTCCTACAGGCTTGGTTGTAAAGAACGGATCAAAGATCCGGATCCTGAGCTCATGTGGCAGACCTGGACCGTCATCGCTCACGCTCATCACATACCGTCCGTGCTCAAGACGGGATGTGATGACGATCTGCCCCCGCACTACTTCTCCCTCCGCAGCGGTATCAGCCAGTGCATCTGCCGCATTCGATATGATGTTCATGACGACCTGATTGAGAAATGCCGGCTGACAGACAAGCTCAGCGGGCGCCTGCAAGTCCTTCCGGACCACGATCCCCGGTCCAAGTTTATGAGCCAGCAACGCAAGCGCCGTATCCAGAGCGGCGGGCACGTCGACTTTCTGAAACGAACTCTCGTCCAACCGCGAAAATCGCCGCAGGCTCAGGACAAGGTTCTGGATCCGCTGAAGACCGAGCTTCATGGACTCCAGTCTGGACATGCCCTTCTTCGTCAGCGACATCGCCTCGTCCGAAGCGTTCACACCCTGTAGCCGCCGCAACGTCCGCGTTACCGTATCAGCGTGGGCAATCGTAAAGGCCAGGGGGTTATTGATTTCATGGGCAATACCGGCAACCAGTTCCCCCAGAGATGCCATCTTGGCAGTCTGGACAAGTTTGGACTGTGCCTGAAGCAGACGCTCATTTGTTCGTGCCAGCTCCATATTGGCCTGCGCCAGTGCTTCGGCCATTTCCGCCTTAGCACGGGCGGCCTCGAGCGTCAGGGCGCTCTGCTGCCGTTCGATTTCCTGCTGACGGAACTCGTCCTGCGCCATACGCCGTTGCGCCAACGTCCGGATCCGCATGGCCAGCGCTTCCAGAGCGATGTCGCTGGGTACAAGGTCGTCAATGCCTGCTTCAAAAAACTCACCGGACGACTGGCGCCTGAAACGGGACGCTTCCACGATCCCCAGAGTCCGAAAAGGAATTCCACCGGCCTCCAGCACAGCCTGTCTTCTTGCATCCAGCAAACGGCAGAATTTAAGATCCTCATCCCCGCTTCCCAGATCAAGCACAAGACAGTCCGGGCTATCCGCACCCCGCAGCCATCCTCCCTCGATCAGATCGTCGGAACGTTCAATGGATGTGACAGTGTGACCGTCCCGCCAGAGCAGTTCGCCGAGAGTCGTCTCCGGCACATCCTCGACACTCTCGTCTTCGTCTTCGTCGTCCCGTGGAGAATTGACAATCACAATCCTCGCCCGACGCAGGCGTGAAGCTTCATCGACCTGAAGCAGTTCCGGCCCCTCACGCAGCAGAGCCCGCATCCGAAGAACCATAAGATCGGGATGCGCCGATTTGGAGATATAGGCATCCGCCCCGCTCTCCAGCCCTTCGCGCTCCGCCCCTGGCGACGCATCCTCGGTCAGCATCAAAATGGGAATATTGCGGGTCAACGCATCAAGCCTGAGGCGTCGCGCAAGCTGGCCGCCGCTCATGCCCGGCAATTCGGTACAGGCGACAACGAGATCGGGCATCGTTTCCTCAATGGTCACGAGGCCTTCTTCGCCGCTCATCGCGCAGGTCAGGGCAAAACCTTCCTTGACCAGCACCTGCGCGATCCGGCGCGCGTGCTCGCAATCCGGTTCCACAAGCACAACACGAGGCATGTCAGGCGTGACTACAGGCAGTTCGAACTCAGGAAACGGCATGGCGATACGGGAAAGTTTGCATTGGCGATCTCTTGCAGCTAGTCCGGAGTGACCCACTCGTCCGTCATAGAGGGACGAAGATTAACTCCCGTTGCCGGACCACTGGAAGCCATATCTATGGACATGCAGCCGCCTCCCCATATTACGGACCGTCTTCTCGGCAGCAGAAACCGCACCGATTCATCTTTTACGGTATCGTCCATGATCAGAACAGGTATCTGGTCAGTCTGCTATTTCGCCTTTTATCTGGCGCAGCAGGTCGCTGAACTTCTCGCGCCCCTGCTGCTAATCCTTGGGCTAGGCTGGTCCATTCTTCCCCATATCGTCAACGCGATCACAACAAGTGCCGCCAGCGCCGATCCTCAGGCCCGGGACATCATGAATCATGTCGCCGGAACACTGCCGAACCATCTGCAAATCGGAAGTCATCTGATCACGCCGGGTTCACTAATTTTTGACGGCATCATTCTCATGGTCATCGCAGCTGTCGGGGCAACGGTCTCGGCACTGTCAGCCCGCAACATGTGAAGCCCTTCGGGATCAGGACAGATGCCCGATCCCCGGCAGAGCGCTGAAAAATCCCACGCCCACACAGTAGTAAATGCTTGCAAGACCTAATCCCGCGAGCACAAGGCTGCCCCCCCATGCTGCTGCCCACGCCGCCGTGGATCCGATCATCGCCGGACTATTGTCAGCCGTCTGCGCCTGGAGATCTCCCGCCGAGCGAGAGTGCAGCACCGCAGACCGACTCGTGGCATTGCGGCTCGCCACATGACCGATCGTCCACGCCCTCGCCTCCCCTGGGGCACCCACCACTTCCGCAACAATCGGCATCTCTCTGCTTTCTTCGTCCGGAACTTTGAACTCAGCAGGTATGTCGGCAGAGGCATCGCTTCTGGCGTCCAGAGGATTTTCGGAATGCGCCACAGGATCCGCTGCCTGCGACACAAAATCCCAACTGTCTCCACAATTGGCACAACGCAACCGTTTGACCCCTTTTGCCCGTGCCTCCGGAACCTCAAAAACTGCATGACAGTGAGGGCATTCAAAGCGCATTCAATCAATCCCTTCGACAGTCGGCTTCAATCCAGAATAGCCTGACCCATACGGCGGTCTCTTTATGACGAGAAGATCGTTATTAAATGGTTAATAAATTGCCTGTATTTCTAATGAAAACATCATGATCCGCCTGCTGAATGTCTCAACGATGCCTCCCGGAACGGGGCAGCCGATTCTGAAGAATCTAACGCTCACCGTACCGCAGGGTGAGTTCCGGTGGCTGCTCGGCCCCTCGGGCGCTGGCAAATCCAGCCTGCTTCGACTCCTGACCCTTGAGACACCTCCTTCCGCAGGCCAGATGGAGATATTGGGCATTTCCATTGGTCGTGGCGCGAGTAAAGGGACCAGTCGGGCAGCCCTTCGGAACCTGAGACGCAGGATCGGGTTCGTTCCCCAGGATTACCGCCTGATCGGGGACTGGACCGTATTCGATAACGTCGCGCTGCCCCTCAGACTGCGCGGCGCTTCCGAGCGGGATACGAGGCGGGAAGCCTTCGCCGTGCTGGAATGGCTGGACGTCGCTCATCTTGCCGATAAACGTCCCGGTAGTCTGTCGGGCGGGGAGCAGCAGCGCGCTGCAATCGCCCGCGCACTGATCGGGAGACCCGAGCTTCTTCTGGCCGATGAGCCTACGAATGCCCTTGAAGATGCACAGGCCCGGCGTCTTCTGGGGACCTTTCAGGAACTGGTGGACATGGGCACCACTGTCATCGTCGCCACCCATAACGAGGCTCTGGTCCGCGAAGCTCCGGCGCGTTCCATTATCGTGCGTGACGGCACTCTCACCGCAGATCCGCAGATTCAGGACAGTTTCGCCATACGCCCTTCCGGTGAACAGTCGTGAGTGCGCCTGTCTCCCCGGGACTGCGCTCCGGCAGCCTTCCGCTGCTCGTGGCCCTCATGACCCTTCTGGCAGGCCTGGCTCTTGCCGGACTGACAGGAGTGCAGACCCTCGCGCGAAGCTGGGCCAGCGCTGCCCGCAACGACACGACGATCGAGATCGCGTCCGATACGCCACGGCTCGAAGAGCGCCTCCAGTCCCTAGCGGAAGCTCTTCACAAAGTCCCGAGTGTCACGGCAGTCCGGGTGCTTTCACCTTCTCAGGTACAGACTCTTCTCGCCCCGTGGTTGGGGAACGGGTCATCGGATACCGGATCACAAAAAGATCCTCTACCCGGACTTTCCCTTCCCGTGGTGCTGATTGTCGCCCATGCGGGAACGTCTGACCTCGGCGCGCTCGTGCATGCAACGCTTCCTGAAGCAATCGTTGAGGAGGATCGTCGCTGGGGAACGCGTCTGAATGGACTTGGAAGCAGCCTTGTGGCCTGTGCCTGGCTGGCTGTAGGTCTCATCGTCGCCATTGCCGTAATCTCGATCGGCATGACCGTGCGCCGTTCGGTCATGGCGCAGCGCAAAGCCGTCGAGATCGTTCACTTTCTCGGTGCAGGCGATTTAACGATTTCGAGCACAATCGCCGGACGGGCCGGGCTCCTGAGTTTTTCCGGAGCCATCACCGGACTGGTATTCCTGAGCCCTGTTCTCAGTATTCTCGCGCGAAAGCTGGCCCCCTTTTCCCACAGCTACGCGACCACCATTCATACAGAGGCAAAGGGTCTTCTGGCGGGTTTCTGGACGACCCTCGACGTCCTGCCACAAGGTCTTCTGGAACAACTTGCAAGTCTCCCCCTGATTGCCGCCTGTCTTGGATGGATGACCGCACAAACAGTCGTCCTCGTATGGCTCCGCCGCCTGCCATGAAGCCCGTGCTCCGGACATGTCTGACACTGGGAATCCTGTGGCTGGCAGGTTTCGTATGGTTCATTCAGGATGCCCGGAAAGCTCCGGCGCCAGCCACCGTCTGTGATGGAATTGTTGCGCTGACGGGGGGCGAACAGCGTGTGGATACCGCCATTGCTCTCCTCAGAGGCGGATATGGACATTTGCTTCTGATTTCCGGCGTCGGACCCCATGTCACGCTTCAGAATCTACTGCGTGGCCAGCAGTCTTCAGGTTCCTCCGCTCTGGCAGGCCGAATTACGTTAGGCCGCCGTGCGACCAGTACCATTGGTAACGCCCATGAAACCGCGCAATGGGCACAGGACAACCACCTTCACCGACTGCTGATCGTCACTTCGGGCTACCATATCCGGCGCGCCATTCTTGAAATCCATCGCGTCGCACCGGATCTGGCACTGGTTTCCTCTCCGGTCGTTCCCCTCGCCCTTCAGGCCCCCCTGTCACGCCGAACCGTGTTGTTGATGTTCCGCGAATACAACAAGCTTCTCGGCGCCGGACTATGTGCCATAACCGGTCTCCCTGATGGCCGCGACGGGCTGGGCGGCATGTGACAGACCTTGTGCCCGCAAGTCTTTTCTGGTGTTCAGACAGACATGATGAGCATTCTGCGCGGCGTCCTGTTCAATCTTTATCTCTTCTGGATCACCCTGTTCATGGGCTTCGGAACCATTCCGATCCGTCTCATGAAACGACAGGATCTGGCTCTTTCCTACGCCAAACTCTGGGCAAGACTGGTTCTGGCCGGATTTTGCCGCATCTGCTCCGTGCGCATCGAGATTACAGGGCGCGAAAACCTGCCATCCGGCCCGTTGCTGATCGCGTCCCAGCATCAGTCCTTCTTCGACGGCTTCATCTGGATGACCCTCGTTGATCGCCCTGATTACATCGTCAAATCCGAATTGACCCGAATTCCCGTGGTCGGTCCGATGCTCCTGCTGACAGGCATGATCGCCATTGACCGGAAAGCCGGACCGAAGGCCCTGCGCAACATGATGCAGGCTACAAAAGCCGCTCATGCCGACAACCGCCAGATTATCATCTTTCCCGAAGGCACCCGAACCCTACCAGGCGAACGCGTTTCCATACAGCCCGGCGTCATCGCCCTCGCCCGGCAGGCCGATACCCCCGTTGTACCCGTCGCTACTGATTCCGGACTGTTCTGGGACCGCAATCCATGGCTGAAACGTCCCGGAATTTTGCATGTCGCCATCGGACGCCCCCTTCCCGTCGAACAGGAACGCAGGGCCTTCACGAAGGGACTGGAGAGCGCGTGGGACGACCTGTGCACAACCCATGCTTTGCCCCGAGATCCTGTGGATAACTCTGTGGACCTGACAAACCCCTGAGAAAACAGCAAAAAATAGAAATCTTTCAGGAAAATCGTAAATCTCTCCTTTTTCACCGTCTCTCTCTTTAAAATCCGGTCCATATCCGTTGATTTTCTGCGCTTCCAGAGGCCATAGTTTCCTTCCCATGCCTTTCAGCATCGCGTGTCTCTTGAGAGGCCTTCCGCTTTTCTGGAGCATTTTCAATGGTTGGGGATAAAAAAACTCCCCTTGACCAGTTCAGCAGCCATAGCAGAAAGACACGCTGGATGGTTCGCCTGTTTTTTACTGTACGTTACAGCAGATCCATCCCGATCTTGACTGCTATCTTGGCAATATTCGCCACAGTAGATACGCTAGCCTGGCACCACATGGTGCAGAGACTGGAACGCAGCGCCCGAACTGTGGCAGCCACAGCAACCGACAATGGGTGGCTTATCAGGGAAACACCGTTACACCACGGAGGCTGGCCTTTCGGGGCCTGGGTAGAAACGGACGAACTGATAGCGATCCATCCCGTTTCGCAGTTCTCCACCTATGAAATGCAATGGACCGGAACCCGTCTTCGCCTTGGCGGAACGTGGCTGAACCTGTTCTCACAGCCCACGACTGTTTCGGTGCGCGGCCCTCAAGCCCTCCGGCTTGTCAGTCATGGGGCTGTCCTGACGATCCTTGCGCAAGATCTTCGGATCGAAGCCCAGAGGTCGGGCCATATAGATTTTTCGTCCTCGCAACTGGAGATCGCGTCGTCGGGAGTTCTTCCGGCACAGCAGATCGCTCTTGGGACTGTTTCGGGACGTCTGCTTCTGTTTCCTGACGCGGCGTCCGGAGCGACAAAGCTGGGACTGACTGCAGAAGCCAGGACCCTGTCGGGTTTCCCGCTTCCCAACGGTCTGATGACGGACCTGCACGGTGTCCGGCTTGCAATCGCCCTGCTGGCGTCAGGCGAGCGAACAGCCGCCACATTTCTGGATGCAGCGTCCTATGGACGGCTACTGGTGCAGGACGCTTCAGCCTCGCTGGGCGAACAGCCTCGCGCCCCTCGCATCAGTGTGACGGGGGCGATGACGCTTCCAGACAGGAACGGGACAGTTTCCCTCACCATAACCGGCTGGCGGGACCTCGCCCGGAACCTGCTTGATCGTCCCGATCTGGAGTCGCGTCTTTCTCCGGACATTCAGACCCTGCTTCAGGGCGTTCTGCGTAAAATGCTTGCAGCGCCCGCCGGTCGCGACAGACCGATCTCGCTGAGCGCTCCGGTCGTCAATGGCCATCTCACGCTGAATACACAGGTCTTTTCGGTTCTGACCCAGGGTCCCTCCGAGGCCCCCTGACGCGCTGTCGCAAGGCCGCTGACACTGTTGATTTCTGTCAAATTCATGGCCGCAACAGCGAACTTCCTCTGGATAAATACGTTCCAAAGGTTCAAAAGACGGCACGACACGAAGCAATCACGACTTCGTTACTCCGTTACGCGTGCGAAGGTTCTCCCAAAGATCTGCGTGCAGATCCCCTAGGGGGACCGAAATTCTCCTGCTGTTTCTTTCGTTTCGCCATCTATCCAGAAGGCACTCCACATGTTTGGCCTGTCGGCTCTATTTCTGGCGCGTTTCCAGTTCGCGTTTACGGTCGGGTTTCACATCGTATTCCCGGCATTCTCGATCGGCCTCGCCGCCTATCTCGCAGTCCTCGAAGGACTGTGGCTCAAAACGGGTCGCAACGCCTATCTTGATCTTTTCAAATACTGGCTGAAGGTCTTTTCCGTCGTATTCGGCATGGGCGTGGTTTCCGGCTTGGTTATGTCCTACGAATTCGGAACGAACTGGTCGGCGTTCTCCCAGAAAGCCGGTCCGATCCTGGGTCCAATGTTGGCCTATGAGGTCATGACGGCCTTCTTCCTTGAAGCCGGGTTCCTCGGCGTCATGATGTTCGGCCTCAACCGCGTCGGCAAGGGTCTGCATTTTGCAGCCACCTGCATGGTCTCGATCGGCACGCTGATTTCCATGAGCTGGATCCTGTCCTCCAACTCCTGGATGCAGACGCCTCGCGGTTATCGCATCGACGAAGCGACCGGCCGTTTCCTGCCCGTTGACTGGTGGCAGATCGTCTTCAACCCGTCCTTCCCATACCGCATCGTCCATATGGGCCTCGCAGCGTTTCTGTGCGTCGCGTTCATCGTGGCAGGCGTGGCCGGATGGCACCTGCTCAAGGCGCGTCGTGAAGGCCGTCAGGCCTCTGAACAGGTCCGCCTTATGTTCTCCATGGCCATGTGGATGGCTGCCATCGTCTCCCCGATCCAGGTTCTGGCCGGTGATACGCAGGGCCTGAACACGCTGGAATACCAGCCGGCCAAGATCGCCGCGCTTGAAGGCGACTGGGAGTCAGAAAGCCGCGCGCCGGAAATCCTGTTCGGCATCCCCGACATGGAGAACGAAACCACCCACTACAAGATTGCCATTCCCTACATGGGTTCGCTGATTCTGACGCACAGCCTGAACGGCAAGGTTCCGGGCCTGAAGGACTTCCCGAAGGAAGACCGCGCCTATTCCCCGCTGCTGTTCTTCTCCTTCCGCATCATGGTCGCCCTCGGCATGTTGATGGTGCTGGTCGGTCTGTGGTCGCTGTATCTGCGCTGGAAGGGCAAGCTGTACGATACGCCGCTCCTGCACCGCATCGCACTGTTCATGTCCCCGGCAGGATTCCTCGCCCTGCTCTGTGGCTGGATCACAACTGAAGTCGGCCGTCAGCCCTTCACGGTCTATGGCCTGCTGAGGACATCCGACAGCGTCTCTCCGATTGCCCTGCCGAACATCGCAACTTCGATGATCGCCTTCATCATCGTCTATTTTATCGTGTTCACGGGCGGCATCACCATCCTGCTGCGGACCTTCGCCGAAGAACCCCATCCAGGCGAACACGGCCCCGCTGAAGACCAGCCCCAGCGTGCCGCAGGTACCACACAGGTCTCCCATCAGCCCCCGTCCAGCCCGACGGCCGGCGCTGGCATGGCGGAGTAAGAACCATGACAGAAACAGCCGGCTTCTGGCTCCCGGTGGTTTGGGCGCTGCTCGCAGCGACCGCCATTTTCCTCTATATCTGCCTCGATGGTTTCGACCTCGGGATCGGCATCCTTTTCCTCAAGGAAAAGGACCACGATCACCGCAACCTCATGGTCAACACCGTTGCCCCCGTCTGGGATGGCAACGAAACCTGGATGATCTTTGGCGGTGCGGCGCTCTATGGCGTCTTTCCCGTCGCCTATGGCACGATCCTTCCGGCGCTCTATCTGCCGATCCTGTTCATGCTGCTGGCGCTGATCCTGCGCGGCGTGTCCTTCGAGTTCCGCTTCAAGTCGGAATCGCCCATGAGCCAGTTCTTCTGGGATAGCTCCTTCTGCGGCGGCTCCATTGTGGCTGCCTTCATGCAGGGCGTCATTCTCGGAACGCTCGTTCAGGGCATCAAGGTCGAGAACAACGTGTTCGTCGGATCCAGTTTCGACTGGCTCTCCCCGTTCGCCCTTTTCTGCGGCCTTGCCGTCGTCATCGGGTATGCGCTTCTCGGCGCGACCTGGCTTCTGTGGCGCTGCGAAGGCGAACTGCATGACACAATGCGTCGGATTTCTTACGTCATGGGCGGCCTCATGCTGGTGATGATCGCGCTCGTCTCGATCTGGACGCCGATGCTCCACACCACCTACATGCAACACTGGCTGGACATGCCGCAGTTCGCTCTGGTGGCGCCAGTTCCGGTTGCAGTCGTCGTTCTCGCAGCGGCACTGTTCCTCGGGCTGCGGAACCCGCGCTCGCACCTGCTGCCGTTCATCGCGACGCTTGGCCTGTTCTTCCTGTGCTTCAGCGGTCTGGGCATCAATGTCTGGCCCTATATCGTGCCGCCGACCATCACCATCTGGCAGGCCTCCTCTCCGCCGGAGAGCCAAACCTTCCTGCTGGTCGGCACGATGTTCCTCCTGCCGCTGATCCTCTCCTACACCGCCTATTCGTACTATGTGTTCCGTGGGAAAATGTCCGCCGGACACCACTACCACTAACGACGGAGGACCAGCCCCATGCGCATCGAATATGGTCAGCCCGACGAGAAACCGGGCTTCCTGAACTGGATGAAACGCGTGGGATGGTTTGTGGCGATCTGGGCTGGCGGCGTTGTTGTCGTGGGCCTTGGCGCCGAACTGCTCAAGAAAATCATCTTCGGCTGGTAACGGCGTTAGAAAGCCACAAAAAAGCCCCGCTTCTTTCGAGCGGGGCTTTTTGTGTATCGTCAGAACGTATCCTTTTCCCTGCGCAGACGCGCGAAGGTCTCAACATCTGGCGCAAGCAGAAACGGATTGGTCCTGCGCTCCACGCCCAGCGTCACTGGAAGCGTCGGTCGTCCGGCTTCCAGGAGCCTCTCGACTTCTCCTGCCCGCGCCTTCAGGGCAGTGTTATTCGGATCGACATGAAGCGCGAAAGCCAGGTTGGAGCGCGTATATTCGTGTCCCGCACAAACAAGCGTGTTGTCCGGCAGACTGTCATACCGATGCAGGCTGTCGAATAGTTCCTGCGCCGTCCCTTCCAGCAACCGCCCACAGCCCAGACTGAACAGCACATCGCCGCAGAACAGCGCCGGAATCTCGCTTACGACATATGACACATGCCCGACCGCATGCCCCGGCGTGGACAGGACCTGGACCTGTACCCCGTCCAAAGGAAAGCTGTCGCCATCCTCCACATCATGGTCCAGCCGCGGCAGACGCGCGCGTGCTTCGCGCGGTCCATACACCTTCGCGCCATAACGCTCTCGCAGCGCCTCCGCCCCGGCCGTATGGTCGACGTGATGATGGGTCAGCAGGATCATGTCGAGACGACCCTCGCCGATTTCATCCATGATCGGCCTCGCCTCACCGGGATCGACAATGGCACGAGCTCCCCCGGTTGCCGTCAACAACCAGGCATAATTATCCGAAAGAACCGGAATCGGCTTGATATCGAGTGGCATGACTGTTCCCCTTCGAAAGTCCTGCTGATTAGGTAACCGAATGCTGACGTTCCTGAACCGCACCCGTTCCGATGATGCTGCGACTTTCTACGAAAGCCGACAGGGGCACCGCACGGCCCAGCTTCTCGACGACAGGTTGCGACACGTCATGCCAAACATGCGTGGCCGACGCATTCTGGGGATAGGCTACACGGCCCCCTACCTGCCGACAAACGCAGAATTCGCGGTCTGCGCACGGCTGAACCATTCACAGACCCAGAAATCCCGCCCCCATGCACCCTATGATTGTCTGGTCGACAGCGCCCGGCTTCCTTTCGACGATCTTTCGATGGACGGTGTTCTCGTGGTGCATGGGCTGGAGTTCACCCGTTTCGCGCCGGATTTCCTGCGCGCCATCTGGCGGACCCTGACGGACGATGGCCTCCTGACGCTGGTCGTTCCCAACCGCTCCGGCTACTGGGCGCATTCCGATGCAACACCTTTTGGCCACGGAATCCCTTATAGCAGCGGTCAGTTGACCCGCCTCCTTGATCAGGCCCTGTTCCGGATCGAGCGGCATCAGGGCGCCCTCATGATCCCGCCCGCTGCTCTTTCCGTTACGCAGGGCCGTCTGACAGAGCAAATTGGCCGAAGCCTTCATCTTCCTTGCGGCGGCGTCCATATCGTCACAGCCCGCAAAAATGTTTATGCAGGCACGCCCCTCATCGACGAAAAACTGCGCATCACGCTCCCCCGGCAGATCGCGGAACCTGCCTGAGGCCGTGTCAGGCGGAAAACCTGCCCGAAAAACGCCTTCTTTGTGGCGAATTCTTGACCCTTCCGCCGTGTGCCGTAAGAGTGCGTTCCATGTCGCTGATCCAGTCCTTCAAGCTCGTCCTGTCGCCGCCACACCGCGCCGCGACTCCCTTCCTCCTAGCCGGTTCGTTCATCGGACTGCTCGGACGGGCCACGCCCTGGCGCGCCACGCGCCTGCTGGGCAATGCGGGCATCGCCTTCACGGCCTTCTGCCTGTACTTCTTCCGGGACCCCAAGCGCACACCCCCGCCGCGTGCCGATCTCGTACTGGCCTCCGCCGATGGCCGGGTTACGTCCGTCGCCCTCGTCACGCCCCCTGCTGCTCTGGAAATGGGCCATACTCCAGTCTGGCGCATCTCGACGTTCCTTTCCGTGCTGAACGTCCATATCAATCGGATGCCCGCCGCCGGTGAAGTCACGAAGATCGCCTATCATGCAGGCAAGTTCCTCAATGCCAGCCTCGATAAGGCATCCGAACACAACGAACGCAACGAACTGCGCCTGACCCTGCCAGATGGCCGCAATATTGGCGTCGTGCAGATTGCTGGCCTGATCGCGCGCCGCATCCTGTGCTTTGTCGAGGAAGGCGATCGTATGGAAGCAGGCGAGCGCTTCGGCCTGATCCGCTTCGGCTCCCGCACAGACGTTTATCTGCCCCCCGGCGTCGAACCTCTGGTTGTGGAGGGGCAGACCATGGTTGGTGGCGAAACTGTCCTGGCGCAACTCTGAGCCAGACGTCCTTCATGAACATTCCTCCGACGGTTGAACCCACCCTCGAACCCGCCCAGTCTGTTAGCACTCCTGTCAGCCAGTCTGGCAGGAAACGCCGTATCCGCCGCAGGCTCCGGCGCATGGGCCGTAATCCCCGCACCCGTGTGCGCGGACCGTCGTTCAACCGCCTCATCCCCAATATCATGACGATGCTCGGCCTCTGCGCCGGGCTCAGCGGCATGCGGTTCGCACTCGAACACCAGTTCGAACCCGCAGCCGTAGCGCTCCTGATCGCCGCCTGCATCGACGGACTGGACGGGCGCATAGCTCGCCTCCTAAAAGGCGCCACACGCTTCGGAGCAGAATTCGACAGCCTGTCAGACTTCGTCTGCTTCGGCGTGGCACCGTCTTTCGTCCTGCTGATGTGGTCGCTCGAACATGCGGGACGCTATTCTTTCGTCCCCTGCATTCTGTTCACGGTCTGCATGGCGCTGCGTCTGGCCCGCTTCAACGCGAGCCTCGATGACGACGACAAGCCGGAATATTCATACAGCTTCTTCACAGGCGTCCCTGCCCCTGCGGGTGCCGGACTGGTGCTGTTCCCGGTCTTCCTCGGGCTCGAAGCCGACCGCCTCCATGCCGAAGGTCTGGCCGCGTTCGCCCGCCTGCCCCTCGTCTCGGCCGTCTGCCTGATCGTCACCGGCCTGCTGCTGGTCTCGACGCTGCCAGTCTGGTCGTTCAAGAACTTCAAGGTTCCGGCCCGCTACGTCCTGCCCCTGATGCTCGGAACCGGCCTCTATGCCGCCCTTCTGGTCGCGGACCCCTGGGGTGCCCTCGCAGGCGCGGGACTACTCTATATCGCAATCCTTCCCTTCTCCCGCCGCTCCTATCACCGCCTGAAACTGGCGGCGGAGGAAATGTCGGAAACAGTCGAAGAAGAACCCGCCTAAGGCGCACGAACCAAAAAAAGCCGCCCGATCATCCGGGCGGCCTTTTTTGTATTCAATGCGCGACAGACTTATTCCGTCACGTCCCACAACCATGCCGCGCCACGCACGCCAGAGCTGTCACCATGCTTATTCTTCACGATCGGTGTCGTGCAGACTGGCGTAATGACATGCTTGGCCAGAAGCGGTGGCACGCGCTCATAAAGCGTGTGGATATTGGAGACGCCGCCACCCAGAACAATCACATCCGGGTCCAGGAAGTTGATGACCATGGCACAGGCCCGGGCAAAACGCTCAGTGTAACGGCCCAGAGCCGCAATTGCAGCCTGATCGCCATTGGCCGCAGCCTCTTCGATCCCGGCTGTATTACGGTTGCCCGGCCCCTTCCAGTCTGCAGCGAGTGCAGGGCCCGACAGGTAGCGCTCCATGCAGCCCTTGTTCCCACAGAAGCACTCACGCGCCGGCGCATCTTCTTCCGTCGGCCAGGGCAGAGGCAGATGCCCCCATTCACCAGCAATATGATGACGCCCCTCCAAAACGCGCCCGTTATTGACGATGCCCGCGCCCATGCCTGTTCCAATGATAACACCGAAAACTGTCAGCATGCCCTTGGCCGCACCATCGGCAGCCTCAGACAGCGCAAAGCAGTTGGCGTCGTTTTCCGTCCGGACCGGACGCGCCAGAGCGGATTCCATATCATGACCGAAAGGCTGGTTGTTCAGCCAGGTCGCATTGGCATTCTTGATCAGACCGGTTTCAGGGGAGATCGATCCCGGAATGCCGATACCCAGCGTAGATGTATGCTGCCCGGCCGATACACGATGGCTCGGCACCGCACCCAGGCGGCGGTCCACATCCATCACCAGATCACGAATAGCCAGAACGGCTTCATTATAGATGCCAGGATTGGGGATGCGTTCACGCAGGACCAGATCGCCTGAACGATTCAGAACCGCGATTTCGATCTTTGTGCCACCAAGATCAATTCCAAGGCGATAATCAGCCATCTCTAGCCCTGTGCTCTATGCGGCGACCTGAACAACAGGCGACCGAACCTCATGGAAATAACGCATTCAGCGTCTTCATCTGCTTTAACGCGAAACCGTGTCACGACAAGCCGTCTGCGAACAAAACTTTGTTGTTTCAGGAAATTGCCCTGTCAGAATACCGCGATCAGAGCCGCGCCAGCTCCTGTAAGGCATCAAGAATATCCTGCGGCGAGGGCGGACAGCCCGGAATGGACCGTCGCACAGGCGTCAGCGCCTGCAGGCCTCCCAGAGTTGCATAACCGGCAGGAAACGGACCGCCATCAACCGCACAGGCCCCCACGGCAATCAGACTTCGTCCTGGAGGCATCGCTCGCCAGACACGGTCCACCATTTCAGCGCAAACCCGCGTCACCGCACCTGTCAGCAACAGCCAGTCCGCGTCTTCCGGGTCGCTCACGCAAACGAAACCGGCCTGCTCCAACGCAAACGCGCTACCAGCGAGAGACTCGATTTCCATGAAGCAGCCTTCGCAGCCCCCCGCTTCCAGCACATACAGCCCAATCGGCCGATCCCGGCGGGGCGTTGCACTTTCCGCATGCGGTCGCCAACGCACCGCATCCATGAAGGCATACACCACACTTAGGGGAGCAGCCCGTCTCAGCCCCTTCATTGCGCGATCCCCGAAGGAGAGAGGCCGATCGACCCCAGAGCCGCAGGAACCCGGCTCACCGGATATCCTCGCAGCATCGATTCGAGAACCGGGATCAGCGACACGCCCGGATCCCGCACATGCAGGTTTTCGATCCGCCCGTCCTTCAGCCGTACCCAGTACCAGACATCACCGCGAGCGCCTTCGACCACACCGATACCTTCCCCGGTACGATCCGGCGCAGGCTCGTCATCATCCAGCCCGATACTTCCCAGAATGCGCTCCAGAAGCCGCAGGGAGTCCCGGATTTCCGAAAGCCTCAGACCATCCCGTGCCCGGGCAT
The DNA here is from genome assembly GCF_007988905.1 of Gluconobacter kanchanaburiensis NBRC 103587. GTDB lineage: Bacteria > Pseudomonadota > Alphaproteobacteria > Acetobacterales > Acetobacteraceae > Gluconobacter > Gluconobacter kanchanaburiensis. The sequence continues at coordinate 131,394 of NZ_BJVA01000004.1, read as the reverse complement.
CGCCCTGGCTGGACCCGGTCGTGCGCAACGCCTCAAGCCGCATTCCCGCCTCCCGACGTCGCATGTCCGTGCCACGTCCGCTCGCACGCCCCGTCACTCCCCCCACCGCAAAACGCGCGGCAAGCCTTGTGTCCAGAACGGCAAACCCTTTCAGACGCGGGGCGAAGACCCGTTGAAGTTCTTCCAGAGCCGCAAGCCGCGGCTGCATCGTGGCATGGACAGCCTGCGCGAGAGGCACAATCTCCAGCCCGTCACAAAATCCGTCACATGTCACCATATCCATCAACCGGCGGGAGACGCCCTGCTCCGAACAAGCGCGTGCGATCGCTTCGCGCGCATGATCGCAATGCGTCGCGAGAAGCTGCGCATCCACGCCACGCGCCGTCCGCGCCATATCAAGCAGGTGGATCGACATTCTCTCGATTTCCAGCAGGATCATCCAGACATCCCGGATGCCCGGTCCCGGAAGCAGGCCACGCGCCTGTGCGACAGCGCGGGCGAAAGCCAGTGGATGGGCGACAAACCCGCCCGCCGTCATCCGCGAGACCAGCGGCATGGCCTCCTCGGGCGTTTTCCCCAGAAGCCGTGACACCACGCCGCGATGCGCGCCTCCCGCACAGATTTCAACTGTCCTGATCGCGCCCCTGTGGACTTCAAAAGAGAATTCCAGCGGCCCGCTCAGCCCCGTCTGCTCGGGCCGAAGCAGGTGACTGCCTGCCAGAGGCCGCAATCCCCCTGCCGCAGGAGCGGGCTGGCCCGACAGGGGCCATGTGGACGTCCAGCCCCCTTCATCCAGCGCCGGCGCCCCGTTGCCACGGGCCTCCATCGCTTCCACGCCATAAAGATCATACCCCACGCGTTCTCCCCATTCCGCTCCCGGAAACCGCGAGGACGGAGCGAGGTAGCGCCTGTCTTCCACAGGCGTACTCGCCAGCAGCGGGCGGTCCCCTTCCAGAACCAGAACAGACGCGCTGCGTTCATCAACCCAGCAGGAAACCAGCGGAAGTGTCGGACCCGGCGCAGACAGCATCTCCGCCCACTGCGCCGCCTCAAGACGATAATGCGACAGCGCAAGACGCTCGCCACCGCGAATCAGGCGACCCATGCCCGTCATGGCGTCCACCCCGTGACGGGATGCCACGCCAGAAACAATGGACCACACAAGCCCCCGAGAAGCAGAACCGCCTGGATGACAAGCACGAGATGCCCCCCTTCCCGTCCCGATGCTGGAAGAAGCGTCATGTGCCGCACAGACCACAAAGCGGGCAGCAGACAAACGACCAGCAGGGCAAGATTCCCCGATCCAAGCGACCGCCCAATCCCCACAAGCGCACAGAATACCGGCCAGGGCGCGCTCCCTGCCGCAATTCCGTTTTCCTCATCGGCTCCGCCGGGATCCTGATGGGCAAGCCCGATGGCGGCAAGCCCGAGAGCCGCGAGCAGCAGCAGGACAAGTGCGGGCCCCTCACCCGTCGCGGCTGCAAGAATGCCAAGCGCGGACAGCATGGGCAGGGAAAACGCCCGACCCGACGATCGTGACGACACAAGCATGAGAAGCGTGCCAAAACCGGCGATCAGCATCAGCAGATGCACCAGCGGATAGTCACTCAGGCGCAACATCAGCATCAACGCCGAAAAACGCAGTCCGGTATCAAGAATCGCGGCTTCCGGCGCGGATGCGGGCGACGGCCCCAGTCCCGCCACCATGCACAGCCCGACCGTCAGGAGCACCGCACCCAGCGATGACTGGTGCATCGGCAGAAGCGATGCTCCCAGAAGCCCCAGCACGACACCCCCCAGCCGGCTTCTCGCCATATCCCAGACGATCGCAGCCTTGCGCGCTCCGCGTCCTTCCCGCCAGGCCAGCAGAACGGCACCCGCGCCACACAGAACCGTCACCGCAAACGCGGAATGAACATTGAACGCAAGCAGCGCGCATCCCGTCACGAGGAACGGCAGAATACGCCCTGTCCGATCCTGCGCCGGGGGCAGAAGCAGCGGAATGGCCGTCACGATGCAGGAGCAGGCCGCCGCCAGCGCATCCGTTCCCGGCATCAGCCATACAGCGAGAGGCGTCACCACAAGTCCAGCAACAGCAAACGTCAGACTACTGGAAGCCTGACGGTTTTCAGGGGTCAAAGCCAGCAAAAAGGCCGCTAGAAGAGGCCAGACGGTGACAGCGAACAACGTTCCTACGGGAGCGAGCGGGTGCATCAGACCTCCTCCACCCGGCGCCACGCAAGACGCGGCAGAAGCGTGACCCCGAGTGCGGCAAGCACACCCCACAGACTCAACGCCGCCAGAGAAAGCGGCCAGGACTGAAGAACACAGGAAACCACGATCAGCCCGTCCGCAGCCCGCAGCAGTCCGGCAAACTGGACAAGCGGCGGTCCCCCGGCGGCGCCACACAGCCCCGCCAGCACCACACCCGCACCAAGCACAGGCGCAAGACCGAGACCCGCTCCTGACAGCCCAAGCGCCAACAGCAGCGCGAGCGTCCCGACGACCGGCAGAACCGCTGCACGGTCTGGCGCCTCGGCAGCAAAACGCCGAAGCCACGCCCAGGCAAGACCATTCAGACCAATCAGCGCAAAGGACGTGAGAAACGCCAGAAGCCCTGAGCATACCGTCGCCCCTGCGAAGGCGCAGGCAGCCCCATAAAGAGGCAGACCACGGCCGTCCTTGCCCAGCCCCGCAAGTGCCAGCAGCAGAAGCAGTCCGAAGCCGACGATCATGTCCCAAATCTCCCCGCCAGCGCGAGCAGAAGCGCCACGCCCGCGAACAGAGCTGTCAGACGCGCGCTGCATTCCTGCGCCATCAGCCGCAGTCCAATTACAACCATGACTGTCAGCACCAGCCGAACAGCCAGCGCCATAAGCCCCAGCCACCAGCCTGCCACGCCGCCCTGCGCCAGCCCGACGCTCACGGGAAGGGACAGATCCGCCAACAGAAGCAGCCAGCCACAGTTCAGTATGTCTGCGACACTGCGCGTTGCTTCACGTTCCTGTTGGTCACGGACGCTACAAAGCATTCGGGTTACATCTTCCCCACGCAGCGGCGGGCAGGCGATTCCGAGCGCCAGCGCACAGGCCGCCAGCGCCCCTTCAAGGCCAGGTTCAGGCTCGATATGCAGCATCGCACACAGACCCGCGAGACCATCCGTCCCCGGAGCGGCAAGCGCGATCAGCGCCTCAGTCAGGCACAGCAGCAGAAACGCTGCTCCAAGACGTCCCCGCTCGCCCTGCAGAAGGAACCGCGCCAGAAACCCACGGCCCAGCAGAACCAGCAGCCCCATCATGAGCGGATCGGCCAGCCCGGACAGAGCCGAGCCGGTCGTAATCGCGGGCAGACAGGAGAGTGTCAGAATAGCGGTGGTCAGTGCCAGCGCTACAGGCCCGGCCAGAGGAACCTTGAGCAGCCCCCCCCAGAAACGGGCACTTCTCAGCAGCCGGAAGCGCAGCGGGCTGACGCCGCGCCCGCCCAGCCAGAGCGGCAGCTCGTCAAGACACCATCCCATCAGGGGCGCCAACACCAGAAGCAACACGAGCTGGAAAAGCAGCTCCAGCACAGTCAGAAGGAGCATCCCGATTTCATGCATCAGGCCATCACCCCCAGCACCGCGAGGACAAGACCAAGCAGGACAAGCCACAGCCCAATCGCCCCCTGATGCAGATCAGGAAGAACCGGAGCCTCCATCTTCCTCAGCATCCCGAGGCGCCTCCGCCCTGCAACGATGCCACGACGCATTTTCCAGCCCAGTGCGGGAGGTTCCCCGAACAGTCCGTCTCCAATTGAAAGAAAAGTCACAAGCGCGGGAACGAGGGTTGAGGCAAGGTGGATAATTCCACCAGAAATCCGCCAGGGGCGCACAAGCCCGATCCAGATCGCCGCACCAAGAAGCACGATCGCCATCACAGGTAAATGAGCCCCGTCCCCCCCGCCCAGATACCAGACGGGCCAGACCCATGTCCCACCTATCGCATGCAGGACAGGACTCACGATTCCAAGAACAAGCGCGGGAAACAGCAGACCAGTCGCACCGAGAAGCAGGACCGACGGGCCCGTGACACGCCCCTGTCGCGTGCGAAACATCTCCCCGAAAACCAGAATATCCGACAAACCCAGCACAGCCAGCAAAAGCGCAACCGCCACACCGGGAACACTCCACCCTTCAACACCCGCCGACAGCCCCAGCGCCGCATGTATCCCCAGCCAGAGAACAGCCAGTCCAGGCATAAGAGGAAGCGGTAGACAAGCCATCAACAGAACCGGGAAGCGGTCTGCCAAAACGGAACACACCCCTCGCAGCGCAAGATCAAGAAACAGGGCTTCCAGCGCAATCCGCGCACAGTCCGCCAGACCTTCAGCCTGCGCAGCAGTCACCAGTCCCATCAGAAGCACAGGCCGGAGAAGCCCCAGATCGCCCGGACGACGTGCTCCGAATATCGACCATCCGACGAGAACCAGCACACCGATCTCAAGGCCGGTAATAAGCTCCAAGGCAATAGCGCCCGGCGCATGCCAGACCAGAGAGGCTCCAAGAAGGCTCATGAAACCAGGTGAGCCTTTCCCTCCGCGACGCACAAGCGCCGACCAGAACAAAACCGGCATCAGCGCCAGAAGAACAGGCGTCTGACCAGGAAAAAGCACGCTCAGCAGCAGGGTCGGAACGCTCCAAACCGCAGGACAGGCATCACGATCCTGAGTCGCGAGCACTCCGATTGCAATCGCCAGAACGGCGGGCGAGAGAGTCAGAATCGCCACGAGCCCCGCCAGAAGAATTACCGTACTGGCGATGGCGGATCGTCTCGACCGTCCACCCTCCGCATTTTGCAGACTGACAGGAATGCTCAGTGCGGCAAGGCAGAGAGACACGGGATCGACATGGAAAAAGGCGGTCAGGATATGCAGGGTGCGTTCCGCAAGTTCGGGTCAGAACGGGCCGCAACCATCGCGACCGTCAGATCATGGCGAGAGATACCTTGCGTTTTGGCGGAGGGAAAGCATTGTCCAGCGTTTTGAGGTCCGCCGCCGTCAGACCGATCTCCAGACTGGCCAGATTTCCTGCGACATGTTTCGGAGAGCCCGCTTTGGGAATGGCCATGACATTGGGCCGGCGCAGGACCCAGGCCAGCGCAATCTGCGCGGCGTCGGCCGGCCCAAGAGATGTCTCATGCCGCGAAGCAACCTCCTTCAGAGCCGGATGATCCAGAAGTTCACCGCCCTGTCCGAGCGGGGAATAGGCCATCGTCACCGTACCTTCTTCGCGGTCATGCTCAAGCAGGTCGAACTCTGTCCCGCGATGCTCCAGATTGTAGAGAACCTGGTTGGCCAGACAGCTTCCGGACAGGCTCTCGACCTCCTCCATGTCATCGATATCGAAATTCGACACCCCCCATCCCCCGATCAGGCCCTCCTCCCGAAGATCCTCAAATGCGCGGATTGTCTCCTCAAGCGGTGTGCCACCCCGCCAGTGCAACAGGTAAAGGTCCAGCCAGTCCGTTCCCAGATGCTTCAGGGAGCGGCGACAGGCCTTGCGGACGCCATCATAGGACGCATTGGACGGCAGCACCTTGCTGACGAGATAGACATCGTCGCGCACATCCGCGATGGCCTCGCCCACCAGCGTTTCTGAACGACCGTTGCCATACATCTCAGCCGTATCAATCACCCGCAGACCGGCTTCAAGACCCCGACGCAAGCTCTCGATCTCGTCCGTGCGACGTGCCGCACTGTCTCCGACATTCCACGTCCCCATGCCCAGCGCGGGAACCGTGACACCATTCCTGAGCGTGACCGTTTTCATGAGCATTTCCTGTTCCTGTTGTCAGATGTCTCTCAGACAACGGCAGGATCGACCACCTGTTCCCGAGAGACTTGCCCCGAAATCCCCGTATCCGTTCCGGCCGTGACGCCGTTGCGCGCGAGAAGGTCGCGCAGTTTGCGCACGATCGGGAACACTTCCACGTTGTGATCGCCCCCCAGTTCACGCCAGGCATTCTGTTCCAGTTCCATGATTTCCCGGTCTTCTTCAAAAATCCGGTGCGTAAAAATCCCCAGCGCGGGCCAGATCACGTCAATGAGGAACGGCGTCTTCGGTCGTAGCACAGACAGCAGGCCGAAAGTCTGCGTGCTCATGCCGTCAGCACTGTTGGGCACATAGACGCTGAACAGCTCCATGATCAGGTCGCCGTCCTTGTCGTGGATTTTCAGGCTCTGATACGGATAGGTCGTGCGAACGCTGACGATTTCCTCGACCGGTTGCTCCCGGTTCGGATCGTCATGATGCTTGCCAAAAATCAGACGTTCGGCCAGAGGCTGCTCGTTGCCGGTCCGCGCGAAACTGTATCGCGCCTCTATAAAATTCTCACCCGCGTCCTGCCCCAAAAAACGCGCCCGAATCTGCCCCATCTGGCGGCGGTGCAGGAACTGATGGTTCATGTCCATCAGGTTCTCATGCATGAACGTGTAGTGGCATTTGACGACCGGGTTGAAACGCCGTGTCTTGAACGCCGGATTATCGACCTGAGCCAAAGGCGGCAGCGGCACGCTCTCCGCCTTTTCAGGATCACCCGGGAAAATGAATATCATTCCCCCGGCTTCACGACAGGGATAGGTCCTCACGCCGTTGGGCAATTTACCCTTGCCAAGATACGGCACATCAATGCATCGCCCTGACCGCCCATACGCCCAGCCATGATAACAACACTGGACAGCCTCACCGCTGACCTTGCCCAGGCTAAGCGGAACCTGACGATGGGCACACCGGTCTTCAAGCGCAAAGACGGTGCCTTCCTCAGGACGCACCAACGCAATCGGATGACGTCCGAACCGCCGCCCGACCGTCTTTCCGCGCTTGAGATCTTTCGACCAGGCCAGCGGATACCAGAAATCGGGATTGATATCGATGCGACGAAGATCAGTTTTCAAAGGCTTGAGGGAAGAATTCGTAGGCTCTGGCACAGTCAGGCGTCCTCTCCAGTGAAATGAATAGCACCCCGGTTACGGAGCATCTTCCATCAAGGGTCTTGGACACAATTTGAAACCTTACCCTGCCTTTTTCCAGCCCCGCTCTTCCTGTTTCCAATACACGAGATTGTGACCGGAAGATTTCATTGCTACCCAACGTTGTCTTGCTCGCTGAACAGATTGCGGATTTCCGCCATCGAACAGATCGAAAATCCGCGTAAAGGACGCGAACTCCTCACCCCCGGCGCCATCCACGCGGAACAGGAACCGCGCCTCGTTCGGCACATCCTCACCCTCGGTCAACCAGATCGGCTGCCAGGCCGCATGGCCGCTTTTTGCCGTACCATGCGGAAGCCAGACCGGGTCTCGGCATGCCCACAACGCTGCATCCAGCGCCATGACCGCAGCCGCATCTGGACAGCGCACGACCGCCCGCTCCCCCGCATCCAGCGTCCGGCCCAACAGGGCCGGAAGCGCCTCTTCAAGAGGTGTGCGCGTCAGATGATAGAACCCGACATCCACGATACAATCCCGCTCCTCAGGCGTCGGCTTCGTGGGCCTTCACGAAGCGGTCCAGCAGACGCACGCCGAAACCCGTCGCACCTTTCGGCGCGATAGCGGAGGCCTTGGTCTTCCAGGCTGTTCCTGCGATATCGAGATGCGCCCAGTCCGTGTCGCCCACAAAGCGCTTGAGGAACTCTGCCGCAAGGATCGCGCTGCCCGGGCGCCCGCCGATGTTCTTCATATCAGCGATATCAGAGTCGAGTTCGCGATTATAGGCCTCACCCATCGGCATCCGCCACAGACCTTCACCCACCTGCGCTCCGGCCTCGGCCAGCCCCTTGGCCAGAGCATCGCTATTGCTGAACAGACCCGCGTTTTCATAACCAAGACTGACCACGATCGCACCCGTCAGCGTCGCCAGATTGACCATCAGCTTCGGGTTGAACCGCTTGCGGGTATAAGACAGTACATCCGCCAGGACGAGACGTCCTTCCGCATCGGTATTCAGCACTTCGATCGTCTGCCCGTCATAGGCCCGCACGATATCGCCCGGACGCTGCGCCCCGCCGGACACCATGTTCTCGACCAGCCCGACGACACCAATCGCATTAACCGGCGCCTTGCGACGGGCCAGAGCACTCATGAGGCCAATCACGGTCGCAGCCCCGCCCATATCGGTCTTCATTTCGTCCATGCCAGCCGCAGGCTTGATGGAAATGCCGCCACTATCGAACGTGACACCCTTGCCGATGAAGGCTAGAGGCGCCTCGCTGCCACCGCCATCGTGACGGACAATCACCGTCCGCGGCTTGTGGACGCTGCCCTGCGCCACACCCAGCAGCGCGCCAAAGCCCAGCTCCGTCATAGCCTTCTCGTCGAGAACCTCAACCGTCAGGCCAAGTTCACGCAGTTCTTCAATCCGCTGCGTAAAGCTCTGGGGATAAAGCACATTCGGCGGCTCGCTCACAAGATTCCGCGTCAGGATCACACCCTGCGACACCGCATCCAGAGCCACCCACCGCGCCTGCGCAGCCGCGACGTCGGAAACCGCAACATGCAGCGTTTTCAGAACCGGCCGGCTGTCGGACTTTTTCGTGCGGTACAGGTCGAAATCATAGGATGCCAGACACGCTCCCAGAGCCGCGTCCGGAGCAAACTGCTCCAGCCCTTCAGAAAGACCCAGAACCGCACCCTCAACACCTTCCAGCAGGCGAACGGCTCGACCGGCCGCATTTTCGATGGCCACGGCATCAATCGCCGCACCACCCTTGGGTTTCACGCCGGCCAGTACGACCTGCGCCAGCCCTTCGGCTGGAGCAGGGAGCACCACGCTCTGCCCGGCCTCACCCTTGAAACCTTTCAACGCAACGGCGCGCGAAACCGCCCCGGCTGAAGCCTTGTCCAGTGCCGCAAACGTCTCGCCAGACGCCGTATCGCAAAGCAGGACAATAGCTCTGGGCGCATCCACAGAAAAGGCTGGAAGAGAATCGAAAATCACTGAAAGCATGATCGTCCTGTCGTCTAAAACATGAGGGTCGCTGACCTGTTATCGGAAACGGTGACCGCCCACACAAGTCCTCTCCCCACCCCGGAAGACGAAAGCCCCCTCAATGCGCAGCTTTTTGCTGCGCGTCCTGTCCATGGCCATGAAAGCGTATCAGCACATGACGCACAGGCCGTCTTGAGGTACGCTCGGGAAATGACTTCCGCCTCCCCCGTGACGGTTTCCGCCGACGACAACGCCGCCCTCCTGTCTCTGGCCATCCGGCTCGCCGCCGAAGCCGCAGACATCATCAATGCCATTCGTGAACGCGGATTTCGCACGGACATCAAAAGCGACGCGTCTCCCGTCACCGAAGCCGACCACGCGTCGGAACATCATATCCTTACCGGCCTGCGCGCGGCCTGCCCGGCCATCCCCGCCATCGGCGAGGAGGAAGCGTCTGTCGGAATCCGGATCAACGGCGGGGATGCCTACTGGCTCGTCGATCCGCTTGACGGAACGCGGGGTTTTGCATCGGGAGGCCGGGATTTCACCGTCAATATCGGTCTCGTCCGTCATGACCGACCGGTTCTGGGCGTCGTCGCGCTGCCAGGTTATGGACTGATCTACAGCGGCGGTCAGGGGCTTGGCGCCCATCGTTCGGATGGCCCCCATACGACCCGGATCAGCACGGCCACGCCACCGCCAGAAGGACTGCGCGTTCTCGCATCGAGCCATCACGGCGACCCCGAGCTGCTGGACCGCTGGCTTGCCGGTCGCAAAGTCGCGTCCATCGACAGACTGTCGTCCTCGGTCAAGTTCATGCGGGTAGCGGAGGGCGAGGCGGATTTCTATCCCCGGTTCGGCCCGACCATGGAATGGGACACGGCTGCTCCGCAGGCCATTCTCGAAGCTGCGGGCGGAGCAATCCTCGACGAAAACGGTAAACCCCTGCGCTATGGCAAGCCGGGCCGCCTCAATGGCTCATTTTACTGCACCGGAGGCGCATCTTGAGCGACTTGCCTTACACCGAACGACTGACAGCAACTCCCGCAGGAATCCACCGGGCTGCCGAACTGTTGAAAGCCGGCAAACTCGTCGCTTTCGGCACAGAGACCGTCTACGGGCTTGGCGCCATCGCGTCCTCCGATACGGCTGTCGCGAAAATTTTCGCCGCCAAGGGACGTCCCCGGTTCAACCCGCTCATCAGCCACCTCCCGGATGCTGAAAGTGCCTTCGCACAGGCGTCCCTGAGCGGCAGAATGAAGGACATTGCCCACACGCTGGCCGAACGCTTCTGGCCCGGCCCGCTCACGATGGTGCTTCCCCGTTCGCCAGACTCCACAGTGTCGGACCTGGCCGCTGCCGGCCTGTCCACGCTGGCCCTGCGTGTACCGCGCGGCAAAACCGCACTGGCCCTGCTGCGAGAAGTCGGCGCCCCCGTGGCCGCACCATCCGCCAATGTTTCAGGAACGGTCAGCCCTTCGGATGCCTTTCATGTCCTGCGTTCGCTGGATGGCCGCATTGACGCTGTGCTGGACTCCGGTCCCTGCTCCATCGGAGTGGAAAGCACCGTTCTGGACCTCACACGCAACGTCCCTGTCCTGCTGCGCCCCGGCGGCGTGACGCTGGAGGAGCTGACCGAACTTTGCGGCCCAGTGCACCAGCCTGATGATTTTTCGGAAATCGCTCCCGCCTCCCCGGGGCGGCTGGCCTCGCATTACGCGCCCAACCTTCCCGTCAGGCTAGACGCCACCTCCATTGGTCCTGAAGAAGCACAGCTCGCTTTCGGTGCCGTGCTGCCAGGAGCGGGCCTGACCTGGAATCTGAGTGAAAGCGGCAATCTTGAAGAGGCCGCGGCTCGTCTCTTCGCCGGTCTTCGCTTTCTGGACGCGGAAGGTCTCCGGCGAGGACTGACAGGGATTGCCGCCCTGCCGATCCCCCGTCACGGGCTGGGCCTTGCCATTCGCGACCGTCTGCGCCGCGCCGCAGAGCCACGCCCTGACACCATGGCGCCTTCCTAACCATGGCCCGTGCGCCGGATTCCGAAAACATGGATGCGGGGATGGCCCCCCGGGAAGTCAAGATCCTGTGCGATATTCTGGCGCTCGTCCTCGACGAACAGCCCGGCCATGCGGCCACTGCGCTCGAACGGATCCGTCAGATGGCACGACGTGACGGCGTCACGGGCGGGGCTCTGAAAAACCTGCTCGCCACAGGGATCGGAACCACCTCCCGCACAGACACATCGGACCGTGAAAGAGATCTGAGAGAACGAATCTCCACCCTGCAACGCCGTCTGACCCAGAGCGAGACGGAGACCCATGCGGCACGCAGCCGTCTGAGCCGCTGCCAGATGGATATGGGACTACTTCAGATGGAGATGGCAACGACGCGGATACAGAAACCGTGGCGCTATATTGCCCTGGTGTTTGCCACAGGCGCCGGGCTGCTGGTGGGGATCGCTTCCACCCAGCTCTACCACAGCCTGACCGTTAGAAGCGCGCCCATCGACCGGGCCTCCTATCTTCGATAGAAACTGTTTCGTTTTTTGCCTTCCTCCCGCCACGCGCTAGGGATAGATGAACGGCCATGGCCTCATCCTCCGGTACTTCCGGGCGGCAGATCCTTCCTCTGCTCGACCGATACATTCTTCGTCAGCTCCTCATCGCCCTGCTGGCGCTGACCGGAGGTGCCACGGCACTGATCTGGCTGACCCAGTCGCTGCATTTCGTCTCAATGGTAGTCCAGCACGGTCTTTCGCTCCGGGTTTTCATCCAGCTCACCTCACTGATGCTGCCGTCCTTCATTGCGGTCATTCTGCCCATCACGACGTTTCTCGTAGTACTTTTCACCTATCAGCGCATGGTCGGAGACCGGGAACTGACCGTCATGCGCGCAGCAGGACGTTCACCACTGGAACTGGCACGTCCGGGACTGTTCTGCGCTCTCTTCTCGGTCGTGCTGTGCTACGTGTTGACGCTGTGGCTGGCACCCGTCTCGTACCATGCCTTCCACCGCTACGAATTCCAGATCCGCAACCGCATGGCAGCTTTCCTTCTTCAGGACGGGGTTTTCACCAGCCTGTCTGGGGACATGACCGTCTATGTGCGCGGCCGAACCAGCGACGGCCAGTTGCACGGAGTTCTGGTAGAAGATGACCGCAATCCGGATTCCCACACCACGATCCTGGCCGAACGCGGCACGCTCCTCGTGGTCGATGACCAGCCACGCGTGGTCCTGTATGACGGCTCGCGTGAGGAGATCGACCGCCACACCGGCAGGCTGAACGTACTGACTTTCGGGCGCAACACGATCGACCTCACCTCATCGCGCCAGAACAGTCACGAAGACCGCGATCCTGACGAAATGTCGCTCCACGAACTGTTTCATCCTGATCTGCATGAGGTTTCCGAACGCGATCGCGGGAAAAACATAGTCGTTGCATGGCGACGACTGACCTCCCCGCTGACAGTCCTGTCCTTTGCCATGATCGGACTCGTCACGGTACTGCGCGGCGCCTTTTCACGTCACGGCAACATCACGCGCCCTCTGACTGCCATTCTTACGGTCGTCGGACTGCTCGCCGCATCACTGGTGCTGCAGAACCTTGCCGGACGCCATCTGATACTCGTCCCCTTGATCTGGCTCGAAGCCGTTCTGCCCGCCATCGTCTGCGCGGTCCTCCTGTTCCTTGAACAATGGACCGGCAGTGTACGCAACGCCCCGGCAAGACCGGTTTCCGCGGAGCCTGCTCCATGAGAGCCCTGTCCAGGTTCCGCCCCGACCTCTGGCTGACCACCCTGTTTCAGGTGCTCAACACACGCGATGAGCACGCCGGCTTCTCAACGACGCTTGCAATCTATATTGCGCGGCAGTTCATGCTCAGCACGCTCTCCATGGTGCTGGCACTCACGGGACTGGTCTCGCTGTTCGATTTCATCGACCTGCTGCGTCGCGCGGCAACGCGCCCCAACGTCCCGGCCAGTCTGGTCGTCAAGATTGCGGCGCTGCACGTACCGTATTACGTCATCTATGTGCTGCCCTTTGGTATCCTGCTGGGTGGAATTGTCTGCTTCTCTCGGTTGACTCGCTCCTCTGAACTAATTGTCGCACGCGCGGCGGGCATTTCCGCATGGCAATTCCTTGCCAGCCCCCTGGCCTGTGCATTGTTGACAGGACTACTGACCACGACCGGCGTTTCCGCCCTGTCCTCGGACATGTTCCGCAGCGCGGAAATGCTTGATCAGACCTATCTGCGCACGGGTGGCGGCCCCCTGACGCTTAATGGAGGCGCCCTGTGGCTCCGGCAGGCCGATGAGGGTCTGGTGCCTCATGGCGTCGCGATCCTCCATGCCCAGGACGTCCATCTCATCAAAGGCACACTGAGAGTCTCGGGCGTGTCGATTTTCCGTCTGGATGACCGGGACCGCCTGATCGTCCGTGTCGAGGCGCCGGAAGGGACACTGGGCGATCATCAGTGGCTCTTTCACGACACATCGGTGCTGCATCCCGACCATCTTCCCGAACGCGTCGGAGACATGACCCTGCCATCCGACCTTACGGTCGGCCGTGTTCAGGAAAGTTTTGCCTCGCCGGATACCCTGTCAGTCTTCGCGCTGCCAGGGTTCATCAACCTTCTGGAGCGCTCGGGATTTCCCTCGATCCGGCACAGACTTCATTTCCAATCACTGCTGGCCCTTCCCATTCTGGCCGGGACCATGGCATTGGTATCCGCAGGCTTCTCGATGCGTCCGACACGGCGCGGCGGCGTGGCCCGGATGCTGGGATCGGGAATTGCCGCAGGTTTTGCGCTGTTCACCATCTCGAAAGTGGCCGAACAGTTTGGTGAATCCGGGGCCCTGCCGCCGGTTCTAGCGGCATGGGCGCCGACGGGTGCGGGGCTCTGCCTTGCCGTAGCGCTCCTGCTGCACATGGAGGATGGTTGATGACGGTGCCCCTGTGGCTTCCAACGCGCGCCCGCAGACGCGCTTCGTTCGTCAGTGCCACACTGATGGCTGGAACCGCGCTCGTGGCGCCGCAGAAGATGTCTGCCAACACGATGCAGCGCGACAATTCCCATGTCATCGTCATCGGCAAACCGACATCACAGACCGATCCCCTGACCTATCTTGCCGATAGCGAAAGCTATGCGAAAAACGGCCTGATTACCTGGGACGGTAACGTGCGGATCTGGCAGGGCGATCACGCCATGCGTGCTGATCGCGTGACCTATGACCGCAGCACTGGGATCCTGTCGGCCAGGGGCAATGTCGCGGTCATGGAACCCGACGGCAGTACGACCTACGCCGATTATATCGAGTTCAGCCATGGCATGCATGATGGCATCGGCAGCGGCATCTACATCCGCATGGAAGACAACGCCAAACTCGCCGGCAACGGCATGCGTCGTACGAATGGCCTGTTGAACGACCTGACCCATGCCGTCTACACGGCCTGCAAGATCTGCGAGAAAAATCCCGATCTGCCTCCTTTCTGGCAGTTCCAGGCCTTCGACGCGACCCAGGATGTTCAGCACAAGCGGCTTGAGTTTGATCATGCGTGGCTGAAGATGCTGGGCCTTCCCGTATTCTATTTCCCGTTCTTCTCAATGACTGACCCCTCGGTCAAACGTCAGAGCGGCTTCCTCATGCCCGGCATCAGTCCGCATGACCGTTACCTTGGAACATATTTCACCCTTCCTTATTTCTGGGCGATCGACGAGCAACAGGACCTGACCGTCCGGGGCCTCGTTTCAACCAAGACTGGGCCCGAATTGACGGCGCAGTATCGTAACCGCCTCAATTTCGGCGCGATCGACGTCACCGGTGGCATCGCCTACGATACCCATGACGAAAGCCGGTTCACCAATACCTTCGGCAACAACGTGGGCTCCTCCAGCCAGTACGGCTTGCAGGGCTATGTGTTCGGACGCGGCAATTTCGCCATTGACCGTCACTGGCAGGCTGGCGCCAATATCAACGTCGCCAGTTCCGCAAACTACATGCGTGACTACCGTGTACCCGGATACGGTTCGGAAATGCTGAACTCCAACCTGTTCCTCGCAGGATACGGTGTCGGCTCCTATCTGCGCTTCGACGCTCAGGCCTATCAAGGTCTGAACCAGGGCGTCATCCGCAACTCGGACCTGCCCTGGGCATTGCCGCGCCTGACCTACGCCTTCCAAGGGCAGCCGGACATGTTCGGCGGACGCCTAAGCGTGCAGACCACGGACTTCAACCTGTACCGCAAGAATGGCATCAACGATCAGCGTGGCGAAGCGGCCATCCAGTGGGATCGCCCTTTTCATAACAGGCTGGGTCAGCAGTTCCTGCTGACAGCCCGCATTGATTCGATGGTGTATCACGCCACACGGGCCTATCAGCAGCCCACCTATTACACGGGCGCCGGAGGCAACCATCTCGTCGGACAGGTCCAGCCGACCATCGCCCTGCGGATGAACTGGCCGTTCCTGCGCAGCTTTGCGAAGGGACACGGCTCACAGATTCTGGAGCCGATCGCCCAGATCATTGCCGCCCCCAACACCGGCAATTCGCAAAACCGCAACCTGCCCAACGAAGACAGTCTGGCCTACGAATTCACGGACACGACCCTCTTCTCGCTCAACCGCTATCTCGGTACGGACCGTCTCGACGGCGGCCTCCGTGCGAATGTTGGCATCCATCAGAACTGGTCCTGGAACGGCCACGCCATCGACATGCTCGTCGGTGAGAGCTTTCAAGAACATATCACCCGTAACCGCCTGCCCTACTCCGGCCTCGACCATCATCTGTCGGACCCGGTTGGCAGACTACGAGTCAGCCCAAACCAGTATGTCGACGTTACGGCGCGCGGCCGTTTCAATCCATGGACGCACCAGTTCGATTACGGCGAAGGCCTGATCAGCACGGGCATTCCCACTTTCCACCTTACAGGCGGATACGTCTACGCGCCCGTCACCCCGTATTATTACTACGCTACCGACTTCAGACAGTACGGACCGAACGCGCCTTACATGGTCAAGACGAGCGAAGTGACAGGCGGTTTCTCAACCCGCTGGCGCAACTATCACGCCTCAGGGTTCTTCCGCCGCAGCCTCTCGCGGAAACAGTTCGTCGCAAATGGTGGGACGATCGGCTATTCCAATGACTGTTTCGGGCTGGATATCATGTATATCAAGCAATACACGCGTATCGGCGGCGAACAGCGTAACGAGACGATCCTCTTCAACTTCACGTTCAAGACCATCGGCACTTTCGGAATCAACGGTTGAGCATGTCCAAGACCCATTGCACCGCATCAAAGGCCCTGGCTGCCCTCCTCGCCCTCTCGGCAGTGACTCCGGCCATGGCCTCCGTCCAGCACAAGGCGGACGCCAAAACGGCCACTGCCGTCAAACCGGCAGCCAAGCCACCCGAGGATCAGATCCTGGCCGTCATCAACGGACAGGTGCTGACCCAGCGTGACGTAGATAACCGCGCAAAGCTTTTCGTGCTCTCCACCGGCCTGCCCATTAGTCCCGAGATCATGAGCCGTATGCGCGGCCAGATCATCCACCAGCTGATCGACGAACGCCTGAAAACACAGGAGATCCTCAAGCGTCACATCAATGTGGAGCCGGACCAGATCGCGGGCGCCATCACCAATATCGAACAGCGTAACGGCATGCCAAAAAATGCCCTGCGCGACCGTCTCGCCACTGATGGCGTCTCCCTGACAACCCTGATCGACCAGATCCGCGTCCAGATCGGCTGGATGCAGGTTCTGCGTGAAAAGCTGGGCGAGGAAGGCCGAATCACCGCCACCCAGATCAGTCAGCGCGAGCAGGCTCTGCAGGCGGAACAAGGACGCGCCCAGTATTTCATGAGCGAAATTTTCGTCCCGGTGGCCGATCCACGCCATGACGAAGCCGAGCTTGCCTTCACCAAGACCATCATTTCGCAGCTCCGCGAAGGCGCACCCTTCCCGATCGTCGCGGCACAGTTCTCGCAGGCACAGTCTGCACTTGATGGCGGCTCCATGGGTTGGGTGCAGGAAGACAATCTCGACCCACAGGTCGTCAATATTGTCCGCCAGATGCCAATTGGCGCCATTTCCAATCCGATCCAGGTCGCAGGTGGCTTCGTAATCGCCACGGTCCAGTCCAAACGCGTGGTCGGAAAGCAGATGGGTACGGTCCTCGACCTGCGGCAGGCCTTCTTCCCGTTCGATACGCCCCTGAACCCGCAGAACCCAACCGAGCAGCAGAGAACCGCCCTCCAGAAGGCGACAGCTGCCGTTCAAACCATCCATAGCTGCCCAGAAATGGAAGCCCTGAACAAGTCGCTGGGCGAAAAGCGTCCCGGCAATCCTGGTTCGCAGGTTATGGAACGGCTGATGCCGCAGATGAAAGCAGTCCTCGAAAGCCTGCCACCCAACAAGGTAAGCCGTCCGCTGGTTTCGATGGATGGCATCGCTCTTCTGATGGTCTGTGACCGTCAGCAGAAAAATCTCGCTCAGCAGAGCCCAAGCGAAATCGCTGATCAACTCATGAACGAGCGTGTCGAACAGGCCTCCCGCCAGCTCCAGCGTGACCTTCAACGCCGTGCCATCATCGAAATGCGTCCCGCCGCCAAGATGGCCTTCAACTGACGTGTCCCTTCCTTCCCTGCGTGACACCATCCAGGCCCATGGTCTGGATGCGAAGAAATCTCTCGGCCAGCACTTTCTTCTCGATCCGGGCATCTGCGCCCGGATCGCGGCTCTGGGCGGCGATCTAACGGGACGAAGCGTCATCGAAATCGGTCCTGGTCCGGGCGGCCTGACCCGGGCCCTGCTTGACACACCCGCCAGCCGCGTCGATGTCGTTGAAATCGATGAACGCGCCTGGCCTCTGCTGGACGAACTGGCCACATATCACCCAGACCGGCTGCACGTCATTCGTCAGGACGCCCTGAAGCTGGATGCCGCGGCTCTTGCTCCTGCTCCCCGCCAGATCATCGCGAACCTGCCTTATAACGTTGCCACCCCTCTGCTGGTCGGCTGGCTGCGTCAGGCATCGCAATGGGAACGGCTCTCGCTGATGTTCCAGCTTGAAGTCGCGGAACGCATCTGCGCGGCTCCGGGGAGTTCGGCTTACGGACGCCTCGCCGTGCTCTCGCAATGGTGCGCGAACTGCTCGGTCGCCCTCCGGATTCCGCCGGGCGCGTTTTCGCCTCCGCCGAAGGTCCATTCCGCAGTCGCCGTCATCATCCCCCATGCGGAGCAACCCTCCCCGCAACTGTTCCGCGCCATGGAGCAGGTCACAGCAGCCGCGTTCGGGCAGCGTCGCAAAATGCTGCGCTCTTCGCTGAAATCCATTGGTGGGGAACGCCTTCTGGAACAGGCCGAAATCGACCCAACACGCCGGGCCGAAACCCTTTCGGTCACCGAATTCGCACGACTGGCAGAACTGAATCTCGCCAGCCGCTGAAAAGGCCTTACCGACCCGCGCTTTCCCGTTCACACTCGAACATGTAATCCCGGGTAAACGGCACCGCATCGATCGATCGGGTGAGCTGAAGCTGGAAGTTCATGTGCCCCTGCACCCTGAACGCCAGTTCAGCCCCTACGAGATAGAACTCGAACATCCGCACAAAGCGATCGTCATACAGCGCCACGATTTTATCACGGTTCGCATCAAAACGCTTGCGCCATTCCGCCAGCGTCCGCGCGTAATGCAGACGGAGCACTTCGCAATCCGTCATCCACAGCCCTGACCGCTCAACCGCCGCCAGCGTCTCACTCAGCGCTGGCGAGTAGCCGCCCGGGAAAATATATTTCTGGATCCAGGGATTGGTCGTGCCTGGCCCGTCCATCCGTCCAATGGAATGGATCAGCGCGACACCGTCAGACTTGAGACAGGCCCTCAACTGTTTGAAGAAAATCTCAAACTGAGGCGGCCCCACATGCTCGAACATGCCCACGGAAACGATCCGGTCAAACTGTCGGTGCAGATTGCGATAATCGATCAGTTCAAAGCGAACCTGATTTTCGAGACCTTCATCTTTCGCACGCTGGCGCGCCACCTCAAGCTGTTCACGTGAGAGGGTAATCCCCAGCACATTAGCACCGTAATCCTTCGCCAGTGTCAGCGCCATGCCACCCCAGCCACAGCCGATATCCAGCACTTCAAGTCCTGGACGGTCCAGCCTGAGCTTGGCGGCGATGTGGCGCTTCTTGGCGACCTGCGCCTCCTCCAGCGTCATGTCCTCACGCTCGAAATAAGCGCAGGAATACTGCCGGTCCTTATCCAGAAACAGATCGTACAACGCACCGTTCAGGTCGTAATGATGGGCGACATTGCTGCGTGAAGACTTCAGGGAGTTCAGCGTCTTCCATGCCCGCGTCACATAGCGCAGGCGGTCCTCGATCTCCTCGAACACATGCCCATGGCCATTGATGTTCTCCATCAGGACCGTCAGCAGCGTTTCGAGCGTACAGCCTTCGGGCACAATGCTGCCCGCCATATACTCTTCACCAAACGCCAGACCGGAATTGATGATCAGCGCTTTCTCAGCCTGTTTGGTGCGAAGATGCAGACCAGCTTCCAGTCCCGGCTTCGGCCCGCGATAAGCCCGTACAATGCCGTCGCTGAACGTGACTCTCAGACTTCCCGTCTGAATGAATTTCCTCAAGACAAAATCAAGAATCCGTTTCATTCCGATCTCCTGTTCCCAATACCGGGGAAAAGCCTCACCGGGCTCGCAGTTGTATCCTGCCAGTCAAACGGCCACAAAAAAACCCGGCCGGGACAACTCCCGGCCGGGTTTTCAAGGACAAGGTCAGCAGAAGACGCCTTACGCTTCTTCCGATGCCTCGGCAGCTTCGGCAGCAGCCTCTTCGGCGGCGTTCTCAGCCTGCAGCTCACCAAGGATGTTTTCATCCTCTTCCTGCACGCCAATCGCTTCGCCACGAGCCTGACGCTCTGCTTCTTCAGCGGAACGGGCAACGTTGACCGTCAGCGGAATGGACACTTCCGGATGCAGCACGATGCGTGCTTCCGTCAGGCCAAGCTGCTTGATCGGGTGTGCCAGAACAACCTGCTGACGAGAAATCGTCAGGCCGGCTTCCGTGGCGGCAGCCGCGATGTCGCGGGTGCTGACGGAGCCGTACAGGCTTCCACTGTCACCAGCCTGACGGATGATGACGACGGACAGTTCGTGCATACGTTCGGCAAGACGCTCGGCCTCTTCGCGCTTCTTGAGGTTCTGGGCCTCAAGCTGTGCGCGTTCGGTCTCGAAACGCTTCTTGTTGGCAGCCGTAGCGCGCATGGCCTTGGCCTGGGGCAGCAGGAAGTTACGGGCATAACCCGGCTTCACGTGCACCAGGTCACCCATCTGGCCGAGATGCTCGACCCGCTGCAGCAGGATCAGTGCGGTCTGGGACATGATGCTCTCCTCAGCTCACGACGTAGGGGAGCAGGGCGAGGAAACGGGCGCGCTTGATCGCCTGTGCCAGCTCACGCTGCTTCTTGGCCGAAACGGCCGTGATGCGGCTCGGCACGATCTTGCCGCGCTCCGACAGGAAGCGGCTCAGCAGACGCACATCCTTGTAGTCGATCTTCGGCGCGTTGGGGCCGGAGAACGGGCAGGATTTGCGACGACGGTAGAACGGACGACGTGCACCAACTGCCGTACGACGGGCAGCCGGGTTCACTTCGTTGACGTCGGGAGTGTTGGTCTCGGGCATGGTTCTTACTCCGCTCCAGCCGTCTCACGAGCATCGTCATGCTCGCCACGTGCACGATACTCTTCACGGTCTTCACTGCCGCGACGGGGGCCGCCACGACCGCTCTCGAAACGACCAGCCGGCTTGGAGCCGCCACGGAAGTTTCCACGATCGCCACGATCATCGCTCTTGCGAGCCAGAACCGGTGACGGGTTCTCGTCGATCTCGTCAACGCGCAGCGTCAGAACGCGCAGCACGTCTTCGTTCAGACCGAGCTGACGCTCCATCTCACGCAGCGTGTCGGGCGTGCAGTCAAGACCCAGCAGGACGTAATGGCCCTTGCGGTTCTTCTTGATGCGGTATGCGAGGGAACGCAGCCCCCAGAACTCGCGCTTCTGGATGGAACCGCCGTTGTCCTTGAGCAGGGTTTCGATGGTCTCGACCAGGGTTTCCACCTGAGCCTGCGACACATCATTACGTGCGATCAGCACGCTTTCATACAATGGCATGAAGACTCCCTTCGGATTGGGTCAACCCGCAACTGGCTCCGGCCCATGCCGGAAACAGGGCCCATGTCTCAGAGCGCGGGTATAGCCGGCGCGATGCCACATCGCCCGGCAGGGAAAAGCGGCATTAATCACGCGTGGCCTCCAAAAGCAAGCCCTGCCTTAGAGTCGCTTCAGCTTTTGCGGGACATATTCGTCTGGAACATTCCAGATTTCGGAAGCAACATCCCGAACCGAAAACCCGGCCCGGCGGTAATTGGGCAGCGCGTGCGGATGATCGAGCGTGCAGGTATTGACCCTCAGACGCCAGCTTCCTGCATCGAAGGCGCGCGCAACAGCATGATCAAGCAACACACGCCCCAGCCCACGCCCCATTACCCTCGACAGCAGACCGAAATAGGCAAGATTCGCATCCCCGCCCCGTCGCAGATCAAGTTCGTAAAATCCCACGGGATAACCGGACACGTCCTGCAGCACCATAAAATGAACGGCAGGATCATCCAGGATGGCCGCCAGATCCGTATCCGGCATCGAACGCCTCATCCACCAGCAATAATCCCGCCCCACGGCCGCATAAAGCTCACGATAAAGCGGAAGTGCTTCGCACCCTGTCACCCGGGTCACGGAAAATCCATCTGGCAGGACCGGAGATACACAGGGTCTGCGGTTTTCCAGAAAAGTGACATCCACCGCCAAACGGGTGGATGCCCCTTTCGGCCTGAGCCAAGCAGACAGCATCGCCGTGGTTTCCGCCTGACGGATCAGTTATCGTCGAGGAAGGACCGCAACTTGCGAGAGCGGCTCGGATGCTTGAGCTTGCGCAGCGCCTTCGCCTCGATCTGACGGATACGCTCACGCGTAACGTTGAACTGCTGACCCACTTCCTCAAGGGTGTGGTCCGTGTTCATGCCGATGCCGAAGCGCATCCGCAGCACACGCTCTTCACGCGGCGTCAGGGACGCGAGAACGCGGGTCGTGGCTTCACGCAGGTTCGTCTGGATGGCAGCATCCAGCGGAATAACGGCCGTCTTGTCCTCGATGAAGTCACCGAGATGGCTGTCTTCCTCGTCACCAATCGGCGTTTCGAGCGAGATCGGCTCTTTGGCGATCTTCAGGACCTTGCGGACCTTCTCGAGCGGCATGCCGAGCTTCTCAGCCAGCTCTTCCGGAGCCGGCTCACGCCCGATCTCATGCAGCATCTGCCGCGATGTGCGCACGAGCTTGTTAATCGTCTCGATCATATGAACCGGAATACGGATCGTCTTGGCCTGATCCGCGATGGAACGCGTGATCGCCTGACGGATCCACCAGGTCGCATAGGTTGAAAACTTGTAGCCACGACGATACTCGAACTTATCCACGGCCTTCATCAGACCGATATTGCCTTCCTGAATCAGATCCAGGAACTGCAAGCCGCGGTTCGTGTATTTCTTGGCGATCGAAATCACCAGACGCAGGTTCGCCTCGATCATTTCCTTCTTGGCACGCGTAGAATCGCGCTCGCCACGGGAAATGGTCGCATAGACCCGACGGAACTCGCCAACCGGCAGACCTGTTTCATGCGACAACGCCGCAATTTCGCCCCGCAGGTTGCGAATCTGGTCCATGTGCTTGGTCGTCAGGTTCTTCCAGCCCTTACCCGGCAGCGCGGAAATACTGTCCAGCCATGTCGGGTCCAGTTCGCGGCTGCGATACTTGATGAGGAAGTCATCACGCGAGATCTTGCAGCTCTCGGCCAGACGCATCATCCGGCCTTCGACGTTGTTCAGCTTCTGAACCTGCATCTTGATCTGCGCAACCAGCTCTTCGATCCGGTTGTTATGCAGATGAACCTGCTCGACCAGACTGACCAGTTCATGACGCAGGCTCTCATAGGTCTGCTCGGACTTGTCGGAATGGTCCTCACCGCCAGTCAGGGCCTCGATACGCTTGATCTGGAGCTTGCGGAGCTTGTGATACAACGGCTCGATGGCCTCGAAACGCGCCAGGATTTCCGGCTTCAGCTTCTCTTCCAGAGCCGACAGCGAAAGGCCACTGCCTTCCTGCTGCTCACCCTCACCATCCTCGCTCTCGTCCTCGGACGCATCGTCCTCCTCCGAGGGCTCGTCCCCTTCCTCGCCTTCCACGGCATCCGGGTCCGGACCGCCGCCTTGGCTGGCCTCGAGATCCACGATATCGCGGAGCAGCATTTCGCCGTCCTTAAGGCGCTCATGCCAGGAGATGATGGCGCGAATCGTCAGCGGACTCTCACATAGCCCACCAATCATCTCGTCGCGGCCTGCCTCGATCCGCTTTGCAATCGCGATTTCGCCTTCGCGCGACAGCAGCTCGACCGACCCCATCTCGCGCAAATACATCCGCACCGGATCGTCAGTACGGCTGGCTGCTTCCGCATCGACGTTACCGCCCTGCGGGCCTTCGGCTTCCTCGCTCTCGCTCTCGGACTCCTTCTCGGCCGCGCCTTCGCCCTCGTCCTGCTCTTCGTTCTCGATGACCTGAATGCCCATTTCGGACAAAGCCGCCATGACGTCCTCGATCTGCTCCGAAGACATCTGGTCCTGCGGCAGGACAGCGTTCAGCTCGTCAAAAGTGATATGTCCGCGTTCACGCCCTTTGGCGATCAGCCGCTTGACGGCAGCGGACTGCGTATCGAGGAGAGTGGTATCCCCCTCCTGTTCCTGCGCGTTCCGATCCGTTGCAGAGGCTGTTTTCGTCGCCATTCGTCTCTCCGTCCACTCCGCCACGAGTTAGCAATCCGGCAGCGTGCAGGTGGTCGATCCTTCGCCCGAAGTCAAGATTGTCTCCCCAAAGAATACAGCCTTTTCGGGAATAAAATTTGTTTCTATTCCGTTTCGAATGAACTCTCGCCGGCCTTTCCCTGCCACATTCACTCCCCGACCCTCTCTCCACTTTTCAAAGCGTCCCTCACACGCAGCCGCGTCATAAGCGCACTCGGAAAACGCAGGGCACTCTCGCCTCTTTCATCGACGAATGACTCCATATCTCCATTCAGAACCGCCTTGGTCACGTCTTCTTCCAGGGCACGCTCGAAGGTCTGGAAATTGACCAACGCGTAAAAATGCCACCAGCTTTCAATGACATCCACTTTCAGGATCTCGTCCTTCACCTTCCCATCACCGACACTGCGGGGGAGCGGTCCACCTTTCACGGTATTCGCCAGATCCGCCAGCCCATGCTCTTCAAGCCAGACCATGCAGCTCTCCTCCGTCAGGACATCCTCCTGACACGACCAGTCCAGAAGCGCCGCACGCAGACGATCCAGTTCGGGAGACAGATGCAGACCACTGTAAGCCTGCTCCACTTCCGGAAGGATATCGGGGTGAAGCAGCAGCATCGCCGTCATGATATTGAGCCGCTCCAGATTCCCCGACTCCACGTCGCGCATTGCACCAGGCGCCTGTGATGACAGCGGGAAGCTTTCGCCGCCCTTGCGCGGGAAATTCTTTTTCCTCCTGAAACGCTCAAAGAACATATCCAGCAAAGTGCTGCGATATTCAGACGCCAGTGCCTTGTCCGGAATGAGCCGCGATAACGCGACCAGTTTCTCCCGCAACGCGGCCCGCTGATCGGGGCCCGGATCCACCATCCCTCCCGTCAGCAGGCCAAACAGTTCTTCAGCCATCGACGTCGCGCCCGCCAAAACATCACGCATCGCCCCTGGGCCGCGACTGCGGATCAGACTGTCCGGATCGTCTTTCGGATCGAGCCGGCAGAACCGGATCGTCCGCTCCGGAGACAGAAGCGGCAGTGAGACTTCACACACGCGCAGCGCCGCCCTGGCGCCAGCCGCATCCCCGTCGAGACACAGGATCGGTGACGGAGACATGCGCCACAGCAGTTCAAGCTGCTCCTCACCCATCGCGGTCCCCAGAGGGGCCACAGCCCCTCCAAATCCGGCCTGATCAAGGGCGATCACGTCCATGTAACCTTCGACCACTACAAGATCAGCCCCCCGATGGACGGCTTCACGGGCCAGATCGATGTTGAACAGCGTGCGTCGTTTGGAAAACAGGGCCGTTTCAGGACCATTGAGATATTTTGGCTGCCCGTCGCCCAGTGTCCGAGCACCGAAAGACATGATGCGCCCACGCCGGTCACGGATGGGAAATGTCACACGGTTGAAAAACAGTTCCCCTTTCGGAGACCCCTGTTCGTCCACCCGCATTACACCCGCGCGGACCAGCATCTCGACGGTCACACCATGAGGCCGCAGTTCGTCAAGCAACTGCCGACCGTCCCCCGACCATCCCAGACCGAACCGTTCGATCGTCTGCTCCGTCAGCCCACGTCCACGCAGATAGGCCAGACCGTCCCGCCCTTCAGGCCGATACAGTCGCCGGCGATAGCTTTCCTGCACGAGACCAAGCACATCTCCCAGCGACTGGGCCTCCCGCGCCCGGGCTTCGGTCCGGGGGTCCGCTTTGGGAACCTCAAGCCCCGCTTCGGATGCAAGCTGCTCCACGGCCTCCGGAAAACTGCGTCCTTCGCTTTGCATCACATAAGAGATCGCATCTCCATGCACGCCACAGCCGAAGCAGTGAAAATGATCATCATAAATGTAGAAGGATGGCGTTTTTTCGCCATGAAACGGACAACAGGTTTTCCAGTTCCGTCCGGATCTCACCAGCTTGTTCCGGCGCCCGATCAGCGATGGCAGCGGGGTCCGGTTCCGCAGTTCGTCCAGAAAAGCGGCGTCGATTGCCATGGGCAGGAAGAGCCTTTCAGAGGATGCGAAAAGAGGGTCGTAGCCAGGAGAGCCAGCATAACGTCTCTCTACAGGAAAATTTTTGCCAGCGTCCACAGTGACACGGAGAAAGGAGCAGCAATCCCGCGCAATGACTGATCGGTCAGGACGGTCTAGCTTTCCTGAAAACCGCTTCGGAAATTGGCATCAAAGTGACCAATGTGCCTTATCCCTTCAAAGACGCCAATCAGGCTTGTGATGACCTCCGTCACGGCCGTTTCGCTGGTTCCACCGTATTGCTGCCCTGGTCCGCGTCAGAAACAGGTTTCGGAAAAGTCCGTTTTGAGGATAGATGCCTCATAGCGCGACAGAACGTATCGCGCATGGTTTCTGAAATCATCGTCATACGGCGCGCTGCCGTCAGAAAGAAACATGGGACAGACACAGACCGCCATACCCGACATCGATTGCCCCGCCTTTGATCTGCTGCCTGACCTGATCTGCATCGAAGGTCCGGACGGCCCCGGGTCCAGTCATTTCAATACAGCATGGCGACATCATGCCGCAGAACTGGGCGTGGCAGAGAGTTTTGCGGCATGGCTCCCGCTCGTCCTGACACCCGATCAGGAAGAAATCGACAATCTGGTTCGGGAAAACACACCCTCCGGCACCACGCGGGCCACGAGCTTCCGCATCCTTTTTCCGGACGGCCAGCCACGCTGGTTTCTTCTGCGCATCGTCCGGGGACCGTCGACGTCCCGAAAGGACGCAACGCGCCTGCTGATCCTGACGGACATCCACGACCAGAAAAGCCGTGAAGACGACCTGCTCCAGAAGGCCGATATTCGCGATCGCATGCTCAATGCCAGCGTGGACTGCATCAAGGAAATCGCAACCGACGGGACGCTCGTTCATATGAACACGGCAGGCTGTGATGCTCTGGGCGTCAACAGCGCTACGGGATTTGGCATGCGCTGGCTCAATCTCTTGCCACCAGAAGCTCATGTCCCCGGAGACGCGGCCCTGCGGGACGCTACCGAAGGCCTGAACGCCCGCTTCAAGGGCGTCAGCCGCCTTCCGGGTGAAAGCGCCCGACACTGGGACAACATGCTTACCCCCCTGCTCAATCCCGACGGCTGCGTCGAAGCCATTCTCTGCGTCTCGCGGGATGTAACGGTCCAGCACGAAAACGAGCAGCGTATCGCCCTCCTGCTCAACGAACTCAATCATCGCTCGAAAAACATGCTCGCCATTTTTCAGGCGCTGATCCGCAGGACCGTTCCCGATCCGAAAGCGGCTTTCGTCAAAATTCTGGAAGAACGGATCACTTCCATCGCCAGAAGCCAGGATCTTCTGATCCACGGAGAGTGGACCGGCGCCACTGTCCAGGACGTCGTGACATCACAAACGGTGCTTGCAGGGGATTTTCCCGTCACGCGCCTGCGGATCGAGGGCGATCCGGCTCTCCAGTTCGTGCCCGATACTGCCGACCGCATTGGACTGGCGATTTACGAACTGACAACGAACGCCATCAAATACGGTGCCCTGTCGACCAGCTCCGGGACAGTGACCGTAAGCTGGGACCTTCGTGCCGAACAGGATGGCCCCGTTTTCCACATGTGCTGGAAGGAAAGCGGGGGGCCGCCCGTCCGCAGGCCGGAGCGACGTGGGTTTGGCTCGATCGTCATCGAACACAATCCCCGTTCGATTCCCGGCGCGGGCACCACCTGCCACCATGAAACAGACGGTTTCGCCTGGACCTTCCATGCGCCTGCCGCAAACGTCGTACGCTGCCCCTCCCGGTTGTTCTGAGCGCACCATTGAGGCATGCTTAAATCAGTCTCTGCGCTACCGGGTGCTCCGGCAGCCTTGGAAAAACAGGAAGCGTTCATGAAAAAGTACCTGATGCTTGCCGCTGCGGCGGGTCTGCTGGCGACGTCGATCAGCACGGCTGAAGCAGAACCGGGCGGCTGCCTCAAATATGGTGCCGCCGGCGCCGTTGGAGGACATGTCGCCAACCATCACGGCGTTCTCGGCGCCATGGGCGGCTGCGTCACCGGCATGTATGTCCGTCACCGCTACCGCAAAGAAGCCCGCGCCAAAGCTGCTCTTTACGACCAGGAACATCCAGGCGCCAAAGGCACCTACATGGAAAAGGCTACGGCCTATGATGTGGAACACTCCACCAAGCCAGGCCAGATGACGAGCAACGCGCCTGACGGAACAGCTCCGGCAACCGCTCCCGTCCAGCCCCAGTAACACGGACGCTGTTAAAACGACCTCTTCGGACGAACACCATCCGAAGAGGTCCGCTCTTCCGGGGGCAAGTACCCATCCAGCGGACCGCCTTAAAAAGGCCCCATCTCCGTTCAGGCCCCTGTCAGATTGGAACGGGCGCGCCGTCCCTTCGGTCCTGAGCCTCGACATACATCCGCAGTATCGACGGATATCGCGCCCGGGTCACCCGTTCCAGCGCCGACACTCCCCGCTCAACCTGACCTGCCGTCAGCGCGTCATCCCAATCCAGCGACACCAGGACAATGACGCTTCCCGGACCGCGTGTCTCCGTCACAACCTCATTGACCCCCACGACACCCGGCAGTTTGGCTGCCTCTGCGCGCACGAAAGCATCGATTTCAGGACTGCTTTCTCCAACAAGCAGCGAGCGTGTCTCGTTCGTCAGCAGCACGGCCACCACCACCAGAACAAGTCCGATCAGCAGGGACGCGATACCATCGAGAATGTGCCAACCGGTCACGACACCCAATATGGTCAGAACCAGCGCGATCATAAGACTGACCAGTGCCGCACCGTCCTCGAACAATACGACGAACAGTCCGGGATCGGTACTGCGCCGGATCAGGCTCCACAACGAACCTTTTCCCGACGGCAAAGCTTTCATGGCCGCAAGGAAACCATAACCCTCCATGCAGCCAGAAATCCCAAGGATGGCAACATTCAGACACCATCCAGGGAAGACATGCCCCAGAATACGAACCTCTTCCATCGCGGCTGGGTGCCATACTTTTTCCCAGCCCTCATGCAGGGATGCGACCCCACCGCCCACGAAAAGGGCACCTGCCACGACCAGAGTCCAGAAATAAAGCTCCCGATGATGACCCAGCGGGTGCTCCTTCGTCGCCGGAGCCGCCGCCCGCTTCATGCCTACCAACAAAAGGAGCTGGTTACCGCAGTCGACAAATGAATGAACTGTCTCCGCCAGCATCGCAGCCGACCCGGTCAGAAGAGCTGCCGCCCCTTTGACGCAGGCAATCCCGAGATTGACCCCCAGCGCAATGAAAACGACCCGCGTTGAACCACCTGCCGACATTCTTGCCTCGTTTAAAGAAACAGGGTTCCAGAGTGCTGGCCCTGAGGCGCCGCTGTCAAACACTGCCCCGGGTTACGGCAAACTCCCAAGCTCGGCATCGGCCTCATACCCGCCGAGAACGCGCGTCAGTTCATCAGGATCAGAGCCAAAATCCGCAAATCTGGCAAACATGCCCCTGATGACTGTCTGTGTCGGAACCGACATGATCCGCTCCTGTCCCCACCCTTATTTCAGGCCACCATCCTGTCTCACCCGCTCCAGCAGGACGACAAAATCCCGATCCGCGTCTCCGGCACTGATCGCCCCCAGAAACCTGTCCCGCACTATGGAAGCATACGGCAACGGAACGCCCTGTTCCCCTCCTGCCTTAAGAAACATCTCCACATCCTTCAGCCCCAGCGTCACAGGCGCGCCCGGGTTGTCATACTCATGATCGACCATCAGCTTCCCGTAATTCCTGTGAACCGGTGCGTTATAGAAACTGCCCGTCATGAGATCGAAAATCCTGTGCGGATCGGTGCCTGCCTTTTCATTGATGGCAAAGACTTCCGCCATCTGCTCGATCGTCGAAAAAATCATGAAATTCAATGACAGCTTGGCGAGGTTGGCCTGCAACGGATCCTGCCCCATCTCGAAAACCCGCTGCCCGAAACACCCGAACAGAGGCCGCAGCCGGGAAAGCGCGTCCTCCTGCCCTGCCGCAATCACGAACAGTTCTCCGGCCTGTGCTGCAGGAGGGCGCCCGAGGACCGCGGCACTGACGTAAACCTGCCCCCGCTCCGCATGCCCGTCTTTGAGACGACGCGCCTGCGCCAGAGACAGGGTGCTGCTGCATGCATGAATGGCACCGGGCGCGAGCCCCGAGGCAATGCCATGCTCCCCGAACACGACTTCTTCCGTACTCGCATCATCAAACAGCATGGAGAACACAATCTCCACCTGCCGGGCGACCTCGGCGGGTGTCTCGGCAAAAACAGCACCCTGAGCCAGCAGATCGTCTGCCTTGGCGCGCGTTCGGTTGGTCACGACAACCTCGTGCCCTCCCTTCAGAAGACGACCGGCCATCGCATGACCCATGGACCCCAGACCGACAAAACCGACTTTCATGACACTTCTCCCTGCACGGAATACTTCCAGGACTTCAAACCGACCCTGCCCTGACAATTCTAGCGAAAGTTATTTTGGCATTCCTGCGACAACAGGCCATAATTCGACTCATGTGCGCCAATCGCTTCATGACCCCACCTGCCGCGGATCATCCTGCACCCGGGACACCCTGGCTTCTCGGCGCTCATCTCCAACAGGAGACACGACGGATCACAGAGTACCATACCCATGAACGCGGACAGATTTTTGGAATTGAGCAGGGCGTCATGGCCGTCCACACCGAACACGCCTACTGGCTGATCGGCCCCGGCCAGTGCCTGTGGCTCCCACCGCAGATCGCGCACAATGCCTCCTCTCACGGAGCCGTCGCCATCTGGAGCCTGTATGTCAGCCCGGCGCGCTGCATCGATCTGCCCGGCAGACCTTTTCTCGCAGACGGCACACGTCTCCTCACGGCCTTGGCCGAACGTCTCTCGCGCGATGCCGACGAAATGCGCTGGGACACGCAGATCAGCCGTCTGGCGGAGAGCTTCTGGCATGAGTTTCTTTCCGCTCCACGAACCTCCGTCTCGCTGCCTCTTCCGAAAAGCGAGAAGCTCTGCCGTGTCGCACGCGCGCTCGGCGACAACCCTGCGGACCCAAGAGCACAGAAAGACTGGGCCGAACTGTCCGCCATGTCGCTGCGCTCCTTCGTCCGCCACTTCACGCTTGAGACGGGACTTCCGTTCTCGGTCTGGCGACAGCGTCTACGCATTCTCAACGCGCAAAAAAAACTGGCGCGGGGCGACAGCGTGGCCAGTGTCGCCCTGGATGTTGGCTATGAAAGCCCCGGCGCTTTCGCCTCCGCCTTTCACAGACACACCGGCTATCGCCCCGGCGATTACGCCAGACTCTGCCGAACACCCTGAAAACAGAAAAGCCGCCCCCCGAAGGAGCGGCTTTCCATCCTGCAACTGATCGACAGATCAGGCCGAGAGATGCGCCTTCACAAGCGCGCTGGCCTTCGCAGGGTCCAGATCCGCACCAAAACGCTCCTTCAGCGCCGCCATGACCTTGCCCATGTCCTTCATCCCAGCCGCTTCGGTCTTCTGCACCGCTTCGGCAATCCCAGCCTTCAGAGCAGCCTCATCAAGTTCCGGCGGAAGATACGACTTGATCGTCGCGATCTCACCTTCTTCCTTTTCCGCCAGTTCCGGACGGCCACCCTCACGATACATCGTGGCAGATTCCGTGCGGGACTTGATCATGGAGCGCAGGGCGGAAATGATATCCGTATCCGTCACTTCGCCCGTCTTGGCACGGGCCGCAACGTCCAGATCCTTGATCTTGGCCGTGATCCCGCGGATCTGCGCCACCGTCTCGGACTGACCGGCCTTCATCGCCGTCTTGAGGTCATCCATGATCTGCTTGCGAAGCGACATCGCCGTTCTCCTTCATTGGACGGCCCGCAGGAAACTCCCTCGGCGAGCCATCCCTCTTTCCGTGAATGGCGGCAAAATCGCACAGAACCTGAATTGCAACAATCCGGCAGCCTCCCAGCACACGAAACAAGCCATTCGGAAAAAACTTCCCACCCGTTCCCGGCATGCAGAACGTGCAATGGGAAAAAACTTCCCATTCCGTTTCCGATCCCGTATTCAGAGGCCCCAGAAGGACATCCGGCAGCCAGCAACGGGGCGACCATGGACATCGACAGAATCATTGAAAAAGCCGGAGGCGCGGACGAAATCGCCGCTCTCGCCGGCGTCGGACTCGAAGCCGTCCGCAAATGGCGCCAGTCCCGCATGGTCCCGACCAAACACTGGCCCGCCTTGCTACGCGTGCCGGGAATCGCCCTGCAGGATCTGACAGCAGACCTCACCACGACTGAAACCCCACAAGAACAAGAAAGAGAGACGGACGTGTCCAATCCCTGCCCTCCCGGCGCTAACGCCGCCCTTGTCCTTGCAGACGGGACAGTCCTGTGGGGCCGCGGCTTCGGCGCCCACACCGATGGCGCCGTCGGTGAACTGTGCTTCTCCACCGGCATGACCGGCTATCAGGAAACCCTGACAGACCCGTCCTTCGCCGGACAGATCGTGACCTTCACCTTCCCGCATATCGGCAATGTCGGCACGAACGCCGATGACAACGAGGCCCCGAAAATGGCCGCGCTCGGTGCCGTCGTGAAGGAAGACATCACTGCCCCTGCAAGCTGGCGTTCGCATGAACCCCTCGCGGCATGGCTGAAGCAGCACAATCGTGCGGGCATCAGCGGCGTCGATACCCGCGCCATCACCCGCACCCTGCGCGACAACGGTCCACAGACCGCCATCCTCGCCTTCCCGGAAAACGGCCGCATCGACACGGACAGCCTACTGAACCGTGCCCGCCAGTGGCCCGGCCTCGAAGGCATGGACCTCGCCAAAGAGGTGACACAGCCCAAGCGGGTCTGGAGCGAAGGCGTGTGGGAAACCACCCGCCCGGCCCGAACCGAAAACCGTCGCCGCGTTGTCGCCATGGACTATGGCGCCAAGGACAACATCCTGCGCTGCCTCGTGACCGCCGGCTGTGACGTCACCGTTCTGCCCGCCACGGCCACCGCCGAAGAAATTCTGGAACTCAAGCCCGAAGGCGTGTTCCTCTCCAACGGCCCCGGCGATCCGGCCGCGACCGGCACCTATGCCGTCCCCGCCATTCGCACGGTGCTGGACGCGAACGTCCCTGTCTTCGGCATCTGCCTCGGCCACCAGCTTCTCGCACAGGCGCTGGGCGGCAAGACCTACAAGCTGGAGCGTGGCCATCGCGGCGCGAACCAGCCGGTCAAGGACGTCGAGACCGGACGCGTGGAAATCACCAGCCAGAACCACGGCTTCGCTGTGGACGAGAAGTCCCTGCCCGCCGACGTGAAGGTGACGCATGTGAGCCTGTTCGACGGCTCCAACGAAGGCATCGCGTCGACCACGAAAGACGCCTTCTCCGTCCAGTACCACCCCGAGGCGAGCCCCGGCCCGTCCGACAGTTTCTATCTTTTCGAGCGTTTCGTCGCGGTCATGGACCGTCGCGCCAAAGCAGGAGCCTGAGCCATGCCAAAACGGACAGACATCAAGTCCATCCTGATCATCGGCGCCGGCCCGATCGTCATCGGACAGGCCTGCGAGTTCGATTACTCCGGCGCACAGGCCTGCAAGGCTTTGCGCGAGGAAGGCTATCGCGTCATCCTGATCAACTCGAACCCCGCCACCATCATGACCGATCCCGGTCTGGCGGATGCGACCTATATCGAGCCGATCACCCCGGAATTCGTCGAGCGCATCATCCTCAAGGAAAAGCCCGACGCCGTCCTGCCGACGATGGGCGGCCAGACAGCCCTGAACGCCGCCATGGCGCTCGACAAGTCCGGCTTCCTCAAAAAGCACAACGTAGAACTGATTGGCGCGGACGCCGAAGTCATCGACCGCGCGGAAGACCGCCAGAAATTCCGCGAAGCCATGGACGAGATCGGGATCGAAAGCCCCCGCAGCACCATCGCCCATACGCTTGAAGAAGCCCGCACGGCACTGGCCGATGTCGGCCTGCCCGCCATCATCCGCCCGTCCTTCACCATGGGTGGCGCGGGTGGCGGCATCGCCTATAACCGCGAGGAATTCGACCAGATCGTCACGGGCGGCCTCGATGCATCTCCCACGACCGAAGTCCTGATCGAAGAGTCCGTTCTCGGCTGGAAAGAATACGAGA
Source organism: Gluconobacter kanchanaburiensis NBRC 103587 (assembly GCF_007988905.1). Taxonomy (GTDB): domain Bacteria; phylum Pseudomonadota; class Alphaproteobacteria; order Acetobacterales; family Acetobacteraceae; genus Gluconobacter; species Gluconobacter kanchanaburiensis. The sequence continues at coordinate 97,384 of NZ_BJVA01000004.1, read as the reverse complement.
TGGAAGTGGTCCGCGACACTGCGGATAACTGCATCATCATCTGCTCCATCGAAAACATCGACCCGATGGGCGTCCATACCGGTGACTCCATCACCGTCGCTCCCGCCCTGACGCTGACCGACAAGGAATACCAGCGGATGCGGGACGCTTCGATCGCGTGCCTGCGCAAGATCGGTGTCGAGACCGGCGGCTCCAACGTGCAGTTCGGCGTCAACCCGGCCGATGGCCGTCTGGTCGTCATTGAGATGAACCCGCGCGTCTCCCGTTCTTCCGCACTTGCCTCAAAGGCCACCGGCTTCCCGATCGCCAAGATCGCCGCCAAGCTGGCCGTCGGTTACACGCTGGACGAACTCAAAAACGACATCACCAAAACGACCCCGGCTTCCTTCGAGCCGACGATCGACTATGTCGTCGCCAAGATCCCCCGCTTCACCTTCGAGAAGTTCCCCGGCTCCCCGGCGCTCCTCTCGACGTCCATGAAGTCGGTCGGTGAAGCCATGTCGGTCGGCCGCTCCTTCGCCGAAGCAATCCAGAAGGGCCTGCGCTCAATGGAAACGGGCCTCACCGGGCTCGACCCGGTCGAAGCCCCCGGCGACGGTTCGCACGACGCCTATCTCGCCGCCCTGGCCGAGCCACGCCCCGAGCGCATCCTGATGGCCGCACAGGCCCTGCGCGCCGGACTTTCGGTCGAGCAGGTCAACGCGGCCTGCAAGTTCGAGCCCTGGTTCCTCCGCCAACTCGAAGACATCGTGGCCTCCGAGCGCGAGATCGAAAAGAACGGCCTGCCGCAGGACGCCTACAACCTGCGCCGTCTCAAGGCCCAGGGCTTCTCGGACGTCCAGCTCGCACGTCTTTCCGGCCAGAGCGTCACGGACGTTGCAGCCCTGCGTGAAAAACTGGCTGTCACGCCGGTCTATCGCCGGATCGACACCTGCGCCGCCGAATTCGCTTCCGACACGCCCTATCTGTACTCGACTTATGAAGGCGGGTTCGGCACACCGGAATGCGAAAGCCGCCCGACGAACCGCGACAAGATCATCATTCTCGGTGGCGGCCCGAACCGTATCGGTCAGGGCATTGAGTTCGATTATTGCTGCGTCCACGCCGCCTACGCCCTGCGCGAAGCCGGTTTCGAAACGGTCATGGTCAACTGCAATCCCGAGACGGTCTCCACCGATTACGACACCTCGGACCGCCTGTATTTCGAGCCCCTGACCGCCGAGGACGTGATCGCTCTGATCCGCACAGAAGCAAAAGGCGGCAAGGTGCTGGGCTGCATCGTGCAGTATGGCGGCCAGACCCCACTTAAGCTGTCCCGCGCCCTGGAAGACGCTGGCATCCCCCTGCTCGGCACACCTGCGGACGCGATCGACCGCGCCGAAGACCGCGAGCGCTTCCAGACCATGCTCCGCAAACTGGGCCTGCGTCAGCCCCGCAACGGCATCGCCCGCAGCCCGGCGGAAGCCGAAGCCATCGCGGAAGAAGTCGGCTACCCGGTCGTCGCCCGCCCGTCCTACGTCCTTGGCGGTCGCGCGATGGAAATCGTCTATGACAAGCCGGGCCTCAAGCGCTACCTCAACGAAGTCCTGCGCGCCGCGGGCCCGGAAGTCTCGACCGGCCCTGTCCTGCTCGACCACTATCTCAACGATGCCATCGAAGCAGACGTGGACTGCATCTGCGACGGCGAGAACGTCTATGTCGCAGGCGTCATGGAACATATCGAAGAAGCTGGCATCCATTCCGGTGACTCCGCCTGCTCCCTGCCGCCCTACACGCTCTCCCCCGCGCTGGTGACGGAACTGCGTTCCCAGACCGAAGCCATGGCCCGCGAACTGGGCATCCGCGGCCTGATGAACGTCCAGTACGCCATCAAGGATCAGGAAGTCTTCGTTCTTGAAGTGAACCCGCGCGCCTCGCGGACCGTACCGTTCGTCGCCAAGGCCACGGGCGTTCCGGTTGCGAAGATCGGCGCGCGCGTCATGGCAGGCGCGAAGCTCACTGAGTTCAAGCTCGATGGTGGTGCAGTCTCTCCGCATGTCGCGGTCAAGGAAGCCGTGTTCCCGTTCCATCGCTTTGCCAATGCCGACACGATCCTCGGCCCGGAAATGCGCTCCACGGGTGAAGTCATGGGGCTGGATTCCAGCTTCGAGCGCGCCTTTGCAAAGTCCCAGCTTGCCGCTGGCGTCACGCTGCCGCTTGCGGGCACGGTGTTCCTGTCCGTGCGTGACAGCGACAAGGCGCATGTCCAGCCTCTCGCCCGCAAGCTGGTCGCCATGGGCTTCAACATCCTCGCCACCAGCGGCACGGCGTCCCGTCTGGAAGACGCCGATATTCCCGTACAACGCGTGAACAAGGTGATGCAGGGGCGTCCGAACTGTGTGGATTCTATCCGCTCGGGCGACGTACAAATGGTCATCAACACCTCACAGGGAGGTCAGGCCGCACAGGACAGCTACGAAATCCGTCGCAGCGCCCTGACCATGGGCATCCCGCATTACACCACGATCGCAGGCGCCCGTGCGGCGACCTATGCCATCGCGGTCCTGAAGGAAGACAATCTGGGCGTGGCCCCCCTTCAGTCCTACTTCAAAGGCACATTCTAAACCTTCAGGATTCTATCCGGGGCCACTTTTTCAAGAATACTGAAAAGCGGTCCCGGCACGTCTTTCAGCGCTGTTACCATCCCCGCAAAGACGTTAAAGTCTGAGGCAGACCGTCATGGGGCGGAATTTCAGGATCTGCGATATGATCAAGAACGCGCTCGATGGTTTTCCCCTGCCAACCGATCTGACATTTTATATCTCGGCAGCTGCAATCTTTGCCGTCGAAATCGGAATCTGGCTGACGCTTCCGACCCCGCTCCTGCTGATTTTCTTTGTGGCCGTTCTGGCTCTTCAGGCAAAACTGGTATGGCGCTGCCGCAACGGAGCTTTTTTTCGCGCAGGCCCTGCCGCATTATCCGTTCTGTGCATTACCCTGACGCTCGCCCATTTCCATCAGGGCGTCCTGTCGTCACATGAACTGATGCGACATTACCTGTCCCATGGCGTCATCCACAGCAACAATCCCCATGCGTTTGGCGTTCCCGATCTGTGGGATACAAACGAGACGTCCGTGCATATCGGTCTTGGACGGCGTTTCCTGATCAGCCTGAAAATGTCAGTATTCTTCCTTGCGGGACTGGCCGCGGCCTTTGCATGGCTGCGGGTATCACAAAGACCGCTCACTCCTCGCTGAACGTCAGAATGTCACCAGGCTGACATTCAAGCACCTGACAGATCATCTCAAGCGTGGAAAACCGGACCGCCTTGGCTTTTCCGGTCTTGAGAATGGACAAATTGGCCAACGTCAGACCGACACGTTCCGACAGTTCGGTCAGGGTCATGCCTCGCTCCCGCAGGAGCGCATCCAGATTGACGTAAATGGGCATTAGATAACCTCGTCCAATTCGCTTCAGGGTTGCGCCCCACTCCGCAGCTCCCTGAGAGCATGGCGGTCTTTTTGCGCGACCGAAGCACAGGTGTCCATGGTCCGCGATGCCCTTTAGGTATTTATTGTTTTTCGATAAAAACAAAGTTTTGCCGTCCTGACAATAGAATTATTGTTTTTCGATAACTATTTTTCTAACCCTTGTAAAAATCCCCGAAAAACCTTACTATTCGATGCTTATGCGCATTCAGACGCAATGATTTTTCCCGAGGATTTCAGAGTGCAGAAGATCCCCATGACCGCGAAGGGGCAGCAGCGTCTCGAAGACGAACTGCGGACTCTCAAGAGCGTCGACCGCCCGGCCGTCATCCGCGCCATCGCAGAAGCCCGTGAACATGGCGACCTGTCCGAAAACGCCGAATACCACGCTGCCCGCGACCGCCAGTCCTTCATCGAAGGTCGGGTCCTGGAACTCGAGAGCATCATTTCCAATGCCGAAGTGATCGATCCTTCCACCCTAACCGGTACCCGCGTCCGCTTTGGCGCCCATATCGAACTTGTTGACGAAGAAACCGACAAGGAAGCGCTTTACCAGATCGTCGGCGTCCATGAAGCTGACATCAAGCAGGGCCTGATTTCGATTTCTTCCCCCCTCGCCAAGGCGCTGATCGGCAAGGATGTCGGTGATACCGTCTCTGTCCCCGCTCCCGGTGGCGACAGGAGCTACGAAATCCTCAAGGTCGCATATCGCTGATGTCTGACGTCCTGACGTCCACACCCCCTGTCGTGACCATTGCGGATATCGAAAGCGCCCATAAGCGCATCGCATCCACTGTGGTTCGTACGCCGACAATTGCCTGTCCCGCCCTGTCCCGCCTGACGGGCGCGGACATTACGCTCAAGCTCGAGAACCTTCAGGCGATCGGCTCCTTCAAGGAGCGCGGAGCGGCCAACAAAATGGCCCTCCTGACGCCGGAAGAGCGGGCCCGCGGCGTCATTACCGTCTCGGCAGGCAATCACGCACAGGGTGTAGCCCGTCAGGCCAGTCTTCTTGGCATTGATGCCACCATCGTCATGCCGCGCTTCACGCCCGCCACCAAGGTCGCGGCAACGCAAGCCTGGGGCGCGAACGTGGTGCTCGCAGGTGATGACTTTGCACAGGCCAGTGAGACCGCCGCAGAGCTTCAGAAGCAGGACGGACGGGTGCTCGTTCATCCGTTCAACGATCCGGCCGTCATTGCCGGGCAGGGCACGGCAGCTCTTGAACTATTGCAGGACGCCCCGGAGATCGACACGGTTGTCGTACCAGTTGGCGGCGGCGGACTGATCGGTGGATTTGCCACTGTCATGGCTGCGTTGCGTCCGGATGTCGAGGTGATCGGCGTACAGGTCGAAGCCTATGCGTCCCTGTCGAATTTTCCGCAGGAAGACGGACCGACGCTGGGCGGGTCAACCATCGCGGAAGGCATTGCCGTCACGAAACTGGGCGATCACTGCCTGAACGCCTTCCGCAACCGGATTTCAAAAATCCTTGTCGTAAGCGAGCTTCAAGTCGAAAGCGCCATCACGACACTTGCAGAAAAAGCCAAGCAGGTCTGTGAAGGGGCAGGCGCTACCGGCCTCGCTGCCGTGCTGGCCTATCCGGAGCTGTTCACAGGCCGCCGTGTCGCCCTCCCGCTTTCGGGCGGCAACATCAACGCCCGCATTCTCGCCAATACGATCCTGCGCTCCCTGCTCCGGGACGGACGCATCCTGCGGCTGATCTTCCAGATCCCCGATCGTCCGGGAATGCTGGCGGACATCTCGGCCCGTATCGGCAATTATGGCGGCAACATCATTGAGGTGTCCCATCACCGCCTTTTCGCGTCCCCCTCGGTTCAGACGGCCGAACTGCTGGTGATGGTGGAAGCCCGCGACACCGAACATGCCCACCAGATCGAAACCGATCTGGCGCGGCATTATATCGTCCGGCGGGACTAAGTCTCAGACACCGTCCACGATCACGACATTGTAGGGCCCGGCCTTCCAGCGATGCTCGGCTGCTTTCTGATAGGCCGGGCTTTCGTACCAGGCCCGGGCCGAGGCCGCATCTGGAAATTCAATAATCACCACGCCGTCAGGCTCCGTGCCCTCAAGCTTTTCCTGCTTGCCATAAGCTGCAAGAATTTTGGCCGGAAACCCTTTGAAGGTTTCAGCCACCACTTCCGAATATTTTTTGAATTCAGCCGGATCGGCCAGTTTTTCACGAATGAACAGCGCGTAGGCAGGCATGGAATTCTTCCTTCTGGATGAGCGTCCATACCCGCCACAAAACCGCTAACATTTCAGCACACAAGAGCGTGTGCAACAGCCTCAGCGGGTGCCGAACAGACGATCCCCGGCATCCCCGAGACCCGGGACAATATAACCATGTTCGTCCAGATGACTGTCGATGGAACACGTCACGATCTGCACGTCCGGGTGCAGTTCGGCCATATGGGCAATCCCTTCCGGCACGGCCAGCAGACAGGCAAAAATCGGGTTCGTCGCTCCGGCGGCCTTCACCCGAGTCAGCGCAGCGGCAGCGGAGTGCCCTGTTGCCAGCATCGGATCAAGCACGATGCATGTCCGTCCCGGAACATCACTGGGCATGTTGAAGTAGTATTCACTGACTTCCAGCGTCTCGTGATCGCGGCGCAGACCGATATGCCCCACGCGCGCAGACGGCACCAGATCCAGCATGCCATCCAGCAGACCATTACCGGCGCGGAGGATGGAGACAAAACACAGCTTTTTTCCGTCCAGTTCCTCACCCTCCATGGGACCGCTCGGCGCCTCGATGTGACGCGGCACCAGCGACAGGCTACGAGTGGCCTCATAGGCCAACAGGAGACTGAGTTCTCTTGTCAGGCAGCGGAAGCCGGCCGTGGACGTATTGTGATCGCGCAAACGGGTCAGTTTATGGCGCACCAGCGGATGATCGAGAACGATAGGCGGCAGCGCCTTGCTCATATTTTTTCTCCTTCGGCCGGGCGGAAATCGAGCGCCAGACCGTTCATACAGTAACGAAGTCCCGTAGGCGGCGGGCCATCGGGAAAAACATGCCCCAGATGCCCCTTGCAGTTCGCGCAGTGGACTTCAGTGCGGACCATGCCATATCGGCTGTCCTGCGTTGTTTCGACACCACCCGGCAGTGCCTGGAAGAAAGAAGGCCACCCACTGCCGCTCTCATATTTCGCTTCCGAAGCAAAAAGCTCTCGTCCGCAGGCGGCACAGGCATAGATCCCTGCCCGCTTCTCGTCATTGAGGGGGCTGGAGCCAGGGCGCTCGGTTCCATGTTCATGAAGGATACGCCGCTGCTCCGGCGTCAGGCCAATGCCGCAACCGCCAGTGATCTGCCCGTTCGGGCCGCAACTCTGCGTCATGGTGGATCTCCCGAAATCTGAAAGGCGTGTTCTGACGATGTATGAAAGCGCCACCGCAGTTTGTCACGCATCTTAAACTGTCACGACGCAACCCGGCGAGGCGAGATCCGTTAAAAGATGCACAACATCAAGATCGAAAGGATCCGACCGTGAGTTCCATCGAAGACAAAATCAAGGGCGTTGCAAACCAGGTTGTCGGCAAGGTCAAGGAAGAGGTTGGTCATGCAACAAACGACAAGGAACTTGAAGCTGAGGGCGTAGCCCAGAACATCAAGGGCAAGGCCCAGAAAACCATTGGCGACGCCAAGGATGCGGTCAAGAGCGGCATCGACAAGCTTTAAGTTCCGCATTCCGGTCAAAGTCAGCGCCCGCCTTCATGGCGGGCGTTCGCTTTTGTGGGGAATGATGGCATGATGGGAAATATTTTCATCCCTCCTTTCGGCAGGAGACAGACGATGTCCACCTTACCAACCCCCCGCCCCGTTATGCTGGTCATTCTCGATGGCTTCGGATGGCGTGAGGACTCAAGCGACAATGCGGTCCGTCTCGCCAATATTCCGACCTTCGACCATCTTTGGGCAACGTGTCCCCATGCATTTCTGAAAACCTGTGGCGAAGATGTCGGCCTGCCCGAGGGGCAGATGGGAAATTCTGAAGTCGGGCATCTGAACATCGGTGCCGGTCGCGTGGTCATGCAGGAACTACCCCGCATTTCCCGCAGCGCCCGGGATGGATCCCTGGCACGCAACCCGGTTCTTCTGGATTACATCACCTCGCTGAAAGCCTCCGGGGGCACCTGCCACCTGATGGGGCTGATCTCCCCGGGCGGCGTCCATGCTCATCAGGACCATGTGGTCGCCCTGGCAAAAATCATGAGTGCGGCCGGCGTTCCTGTCGCCGTACATATCTTCAGTGACGGCCGCGATACCCCTCCCCGCTCGGGCGAAAACTTCATCGGACAGTTCCTGAAAGATCTGCCCTCCGCCGTGCAGGTCGCGACACTCAGCGGACGTTATTACGCAATGGACCGGGATCGCCGCTGGGATCGTGTCGCACTTGCGGTCGACGCCATTCGCGATGCGAAAGGTCCTCACGCTCCCGATGCGCTGTCCGCTCTTCAGGCCAGCTATGAGGCAGATAAAGGCGATGAATTCGTCCTGCCGACTGTCCTTGGAAATTATACGGGCATGAAGGACGGAGACGGAATTCTTGCGTGCAATTTCCGCGCCGACCGCATCCGCCAGCTTCTGGACGTTCTCGTCCTTCCCGATTTTGCCGAATATGAGAGCGGCCGCAGCGTAAAATTCTCGGCAGTTTGCGGGATGTCCCGCTATTCCGATCATCTTGCACCCCATATGAGCGTTCTGTTTGCAAAGGAGTCGCTGGACGATCTTTTGGGAGACGTGGTTTCAAAAGCAGGCCGGACGCAGCTTCGCATGGCGGAGACTGAAAAATACCCGCACGTCACCTACTTTCTGAACGGAGGACGCGAAGTCCAGTTCGCAGGGGAAGAACGTATTCTGGTCCCCTCACCCAAAGTCGCGACATATGATCTGCAACCCGAAATGTCCGCTCCGGAACTGACAGACAAAGCCGTTGCCGCTATCGAGAGCGGCAAATTCGACATGATCGTGCTGAATTTCGCCAACCCGGACATGGTCGGCCATACAGGCTCCCTCCCCGCCGCCATCAAGGCCTGCGAGACAGTGGATCAGGGACTGGGACGGATCAGTGCCGCCATCATCAAGGCTGGCGGTACCCTTCTCGTAACAGCAGATCACGGCAACTGCGAAACCATGCGTGATCCCGTCACCGGTGGCGCGCATACCGCTCACACGCTGAATGTCGTTCCGGTCATTCTGGCGCATGCGAATGATCATACCATCCATGACGGGCGCCTCGCCGATCTGGCGCCGACCATGCTGGCTCTCATGGGCCTGAGGCAGCCTGAGGCGATGACGGGTGTCTCCCTGCTTGAAGGCGCCTGACTCACGCTTCCTGCTGCCGGTTCTCCTGATCCTGTCGCCCGTCCGGGCGACAGCGCATCCTGCTTCACGGCATATCCATCAAACGGCGAAACCGGCGAAGAAACCGGCTTCTGTCCATCCCAGCGATGGACAGAAAGCGCTCGCCAGAGCTCAGGCCGCGCGTCGTGCTCTGGAAAAACGACAGGCTGACGAGGCCGCAAAGCTGCACGCAAAACAGCTCGCCTCCGCGCAGGCTGAAACAAAGGCCCGTCAGGACAGCGCCCGCACCCGTGCGTTCACGACACAGACTCACACTGCACAGTCCGCAGTTGATACGACCCGAACCCGTATTACGGCCCTCAGAACCAGCATCGCGGAACTGATGGACCGGCAGGCCTCCGTCGAAGCCGACATCAAACGTCAGAACGCGGCGCTTCAGCCACTGCTTCCGATCGCGGCCCGACTTTCCATTGCTCCCGACGTAGCGCTTCTGGCCTCCCCGGAGACCGCGTCGGAGAGCGTTACGGCCCTGTCCATTCTCGGAGGCTTTTCCCGCCTCACCCGCCAGCGCGCCCAAACGCTCCAGTCCCGGGAAGACGAACTCCAGACGATCAGCGCAAAACTAAAAGACCGCCAGAGCAAACTTGCCGACCTGCTCGCGCAACAGACTCTTGAACGGAACGCCGCCGCCGCCAGAACCCGGGTTGCGGCACGGAAAGAAGCCGTTGCGGAACAGGATGCCGAACAGGCTCGCAAAGCCGTTGCCGAGGCTACGCAGTCCGCAGCCGAACTCTCGTCCGAGATTGAAGGTCTGGTGCGACAGGAAGCTCAAGCGCGCGCGCAACTCGAAAAGGAAGCTGCCGCGCTAATCCGCCAACACCAGCTTGAACGCGCCCGACATGTTCGTTCGCAGGCATCCGCCCTGACTTCAACAGGCGACGGTGTCTCCACCACAGGCAGTCACGCCCCAGTTTCGGGGCACATTGCCATCCGCTGGGGCCAGACGACCGAGGCGGGCCCTTCCACAGGAATAACCTATGTTGCCGTTCCCTCATCCTCCGTACAGGCTCCCTGTACGGGCCGAGTCGAATTTGCTGCGCCATTCCGCTCTTTTGGGCAGATGCTAATTCTGAACTGCGGTCGAAATTATCGTTTTGTCCTTTCAGGACTGGGTCAACTCAGCGTTTCAGGCGGCGAAAGCATCAGGAAAGCCGCCACACTTGGCCAGATGCCGCCTACATCCGCAATGCTCTTCGTCCAGCTCCGGCACGGCACGCAGGTCATCAGCCCCGCTCCCTTCCTCTGATCCGGTTTGCCGAGCGCCTCTGAGCTTGTAGGATCATTCCTTAGTAATTTGGCAACCAGAACCGGCCTAGTCTGCCTGAACAGCGACGACGGGCCAGCACGTTCCTTCGTTTCCAAGGATGGAGATCACATGAAGTTTCGCAGTAGCCTGTTGCTGGGCACCGCCTTTCTGGCCGGACTGGCCATCGGACCGGGCGTCCTGCGTCTCGCGGGCTCCGGCGACTTTCCGGGGGCCGCTCTCGCCCGTGAAATCTCCCATGACAACAGCGCCGAAACCGTACGCCTGCTGACGCTGCTGGGAACGGTGATGGATGTCGTGAAGGCGGAATACGTCCATCCCGTCTCTGACAAGGACCTGATCAATAACGCCCTTGATGGGATGGTCGGCAATCTCGATCCGCATTCCTCCTACATGACTGCGGCGCAGTTCCATGACATGCAAACCGAGATTTCCGGGAAATTTGGCGGCCTGGGACTTCAAGTACAGGGAGAATCCGGACATGTCCGGGTGGTTTCACCGATCGATGGGACCCCTGCCGCGCGCGCGGGCATCCAGTCTGGCGACTTCATCACCATGGTGGATCACAAGAGCATTGATGACCTGTCACTCGATCAGGCTGTCCGGAAAATGCGCGGAGATCCGGGAACGAAAATCAGTCTGACGGTCGTACGCCCCAAGACCGGCAAGACGCTCACCTTCGACATGACCCGCGAGATCGTTCATGTGCAGATCGTGAAGTCTGCACTGTATGGAAGCACAGGCTATATCCGTCTGACCGAATTCGATGACGATCTTGAAGGCGCCATGCACACCGCTTTCGACAAGCTGAAGACGCAGGCTACGAAAGCCCCCGGCGGAAAGCTGACCGGAATCATCCTTGATCTGCGCTCCAACCCGGGAGGCAAGCTCGATCAGGCGATCGCGGTTGCCGATGATTTCATTAAAGACGGCGAAATCGTCTCCATTCGTGGTCGCCATGCCGAAAACAACCAGCGCTGGGACGCAAAAGGAACGGACATCACCAATGGTCTGCCCATCGTTGTCCTGACCAATGGCGGATCCGCGTCAGCCAGTGAAATCGTGGCAGGCGCTCTCAAGGACCATCATCGGGCCATTATCCTTGGTGAGAAGACCTTTGGAAAGGGCTCCGTTCAGACCCTCATCCCCATCGGCGATCAGGGCGCGGTGCGGCTGACGACGGCACGCTATTATACGCCTTCAGGCCGTTCCATTCAGGGATTGGGCATTACGCCCGATATTCCCGTCGCTGAAACGAAGGACGATGACGCCTACGGTTATCGTGAGGCAGACCTGTCCCATATCCTGACGAATATCGGCGGAAACCGCACGGCAGAGACGCCGCGTAGTGATATTCCTCCCATCGCGAAATCAATTCCAAAAATGCCTGATGCGAGCTGGCCCGCCTTCGACGTGCTGAAACCCGCAACGGATTTCCAGCTCCAGCAGGCCATCAAGGTCATCAACGCAATGGCTGGCATTTCCAATCCGCCTCCGGCGACGACCCCGGCAACGGAAGTCAAAGCGACCACTGCCCCGAAATCTCCCGAAGCCCATCACTGACTCAAGGACATCCCGGATCGTGCAGAACCGTCCCGCCTCTGGCCGCACAGGGCTTTGGCAACGACTTCCCGTTATTGGACGCCTGCTGATTGCGTTCTGGGCCGTTCTTCTGACTGGAGGCGCTGGCGCGACAGCATTCCTGCTGCACCAGCGCAAACCGCTCGTCGCCGCCAAAACGACGAAGCCGGTCCAGCCTTCTGTACCCCTGCATGACGATATGCGGATCGTTTCCACATCTGCCCCCAAACCTGTTGTTCCACCAGCACCGACAGTAGCCACAACGCCTCCGACCAAACCGCCTGTTGTCACACCTGATAACGGTCGTGTGGCTGTTGCGTCTCTGCCCCCACCGTCTTCATCAGCCGCGGCTCCTGCTGTTCGGGCGCAAACACCTCTTCCAGCCCCAGAAGCTGTTACCCAGCAGTCTCTCCCACCCGTTCCCACGCCAGAGATTCCAACTCGCCCCGAGACGGCACGCCGGGCCCCTGTGGTTCTTCCGATAGACAGAACGGCCATTGCCATCGTGCTTCAGGGCTTCGGGTATTCCGATGCCCTGACCTATGATGTCATCTCCCGTATTCCTGCTCCCGTCGCCGTCGGCATATCGCCTTACATAGGCAATGTCAGTGACATCATCGCGCGTGCCCATGCATCCCACAGGGAGGTTTATGTCACGCTTCCGATGCAGAGCGCGCATCCCGAACGGGTCGATGAAGGCCCGCATGCTCTCGGATATGGAAACTCCGCGGCAGACGACCAGCGTGAACTGGAATGGTGTCTGTCGCGCGCTACAGGCGCGGAGGGACTGACGGATGCCTCTGAAAACGGCGATGATCAGCCTGGAGGGGGGTATGCGACATCTGCTGACTTCTCATCCATTGCCAATATCATCAGCAGTAAAGGACTGCTGTATCTTGCAGGATCCGCCGAGGATAATCGTCGAACCCGCGGAATGACGGCCACAACCTGGATCGATGGCGATACAGATGCCTCCACTCTCGACAACCGTCTTTCGGCTCTTCTTCCGACAGACGGAAAACCAGCAAAAATTCTCCTGATGATCGGACCGGTTACACCTGTCGTCATCGACCGTCTCTCAAGCTGGCTTAAGAGTCCCGCCGCCTCCAATTTCGTGCTGGTCCCTCCGTCGGCTTTCGCTGATGACGGTCCTGGCAACCAGCAGACCGCCAATATTGCATCTTCAGGATCTGGAGCTCCTCTTTGATCGACTCCCAGTCGCTGCCCTATCGTCCGAATGTGGGCATTGCCCTGTTCAACAGGGAAGGCAAACTCTTCATTGCCCGGCGCCACGACCTCCCCGGTGGCATATGGCAGTGTCCACAGGGCGGCATTGACGACGACGAAGCACCGCAAACTGCGGCGCTGCGTGAAATGGGCGAAGAAATCGGCACGCAGAACGCTTGTATTCTGGCGGAGCGTGCCGAATGGCTCTCCTATGATCTGCCACAGCAGCTGATCGGCAAAGCATTGGGAGGACGTTTCAGAGGACAGACCCAGAAGTGGTTCGTGATGGGATATGAAGGCGAAGATGCCGACATCCGTCTCGATGTACACGAACCGGCCGAGTTCGACGCCTGGGAATGGGTTGAACCGAACGCTCTGCTTGAGCGCAATCTGGGATTCAAAAAAGCCCTTTATGCCAATCTGATACCCGAATTGGCGGGACTTTTTCAGGCTGCAGCCAAAGACTGGGTGCGCACCAGTCGCGCATAAAGACCATCATTCTTCAGCAGCCCTGCATGCGTGCCGGCTTCAACCACACCGCCATGATCCATCACGACGATGAGATCCGCAGCCTGCACGGTCGAGAGGCGATGTGCGACAATCACGGTCGTCCGGCCGGAGCGCAGATTGGCCAGTGCATTCTGAACACGTGCTTCGCTCTCTGAATCCAGGGCACTTGTCGCCTCATCAAGCAAAAGCACACGGGGATTACGAAGAAGAGCCCGGGCCAGCGCCACCCGTTGCCGCTGGCCACCCGAAAGGCGGCGGCCACCAGGCCCGACTCTGGTTTCCAAGCCTGCTGGCAGTTTGTCCAGAAAATCAACCGCGGCCATCGCACAGGCCTGCTCAACTTCAGCCCGCGAAGCAGACGGACGTCCGATCCAGACGTTCTCAATGAGGGACATATCAAACAGGGTCGTATCCTGACTGACATAGGCAATGGCGTTGCGCAGGGAGGCGAGTTTCAGATCCCGCAGATCAACACCCTCAAGACAGATACGCCCATCACCCACATCATGCAGCCTTGGAATCAACGAGAGCGCCGTGGACTTGCCCGCACCACTTGGCCCCACAAGGGCAACCGTCTGTCCCGGCTGAACGTCGAAGGTCAGATTTTTCAGACCGATCCGACCGTCCTCATAACGGTAACTGACACACTGAAATGACAGATGACCTTTGCCTGTCGGCAAAGTCTGCGCATTGGCACGCTCCACGACAGCCGGGGGCTCATCGATGACGGCAAAGACGCGCGAAAGTCCTGCCAACCCCTCCTGAAGGGCCGTGTTCAGTGAACCCAAAGCCCTGATAGGGCGCGCGGCGGTCAGAAGCGCTGCAATAAAGGCCGTGAAGTCTCCAAGTGTCGCGCCACCTTTTGCGGCACGCCATCCCGCAAAACCCAGAACCGCCGCTACCGCCGCACCTCCAAGTACTTCAAGCACGGGATCGACACGCGCACGACCCTTGGCAATTTTTAGAAACGCGGAATGCAACAGATCGAGCGACTGATCGACACGGGAACTCTCGCGCTTTTCCATGCCGTAAATACGAACCTGCCGTGCAAGGGCAAAACTCTCGTTCAACAGAGCAGAGGTCTCACCGATCTGTTCCTGCATGCCTCCCGAGGCACGGCGTACCTTCTTTCCAAGTTTCTGGATCGGAACCGCTGCTATGGGATAGAGTACAAGTGCGATAACACTCAGCTCCCAGTCCGTCACGATCATGGAAATCACAAGCCCGACGACCGTTACCGCGTCTCCAAGCGCATTGACTACACGGATCATGGCCTCGCGGATTGACACGGCGTCCGTCGTGAAACGCGCCGCCCATTTGGCGGGAGCTTCCTTCTCGATCGTAGAAATATCAGCCTGAAGGGAATGCTCGAACATGCGCGACTGCAATCCCCGGATCACCGCCAGAACCAGCCCTTGCACCGCAATCGTCTGCCCATACTGGGACGCGGCCTTCAGTCCGGTAACGATCACGACGAGCGCCGGAATCTGATAAAGAATGCGCGGATCGTGAGCCGCGAACATGTCCACAGCTCGTTTGATGACCGCAGGATAGAGGGCAGTCAGCCCTGCCATCAGGACCGTAAGGACAATGACGGACATGATCCGTCCGACATGGCTCCGCATTTCTTCGCGCCAGATGCGCTTGATGAGGACGCGGCTTTTCGTATCAAGAGCTGTCGTTCTGGTCATGTCCGGGGGTTTAGCAGGCCTTGGCCAAAGGACGAAACCGTCGCTTTATGTCCGGGCGCCAAGATAGGCCAGACAGGCCTCACGATCCGGCAGGCATCCATTGGCGATCCACCAATCCCGGCCGGCCCTGAGCCACTCTCCCATTTGCGGTCCAGGCCGAAGACCCTGGGCAATGGCGTCCTTGCCGGAAAGAGGAAACTCCGGCTGCGGTAGACTTGCCAATCTTGAACGAAAGCCATTCCACTGCGGATCAGGTGCGCCCAGACGCTCTGCCTGTTCAAGCCAGCTTCGCGCCAAAAGACCATCTAAGGAGTAGAGCACGCGCAGACGACGCAGATCATCCTCCGCCTGGTCCAGCCTCAGAACAGGTGCAGCCGCTGCCCACATCCGGAGCTTTGTCTGATCCCCCTTGGAAAGCTTCAACCGTTGCCCCAGTTCGTCGCTGCTTTCGTGACAGAGCGCAAAAAGACGCAGCAACGGATCAACAGGGCCGTCGCATCCGAGCAGACGCCCCAGAAAAACCGGATCCGGCCGCGGCAGGATAACGTCCAGCAATCCGACCCGAATCATATCCGTAATAGTCTCCGCGAGACGGGGGCCGACAAGAATACGCTGGATTTCGGATGCGATCCTCTCCGCCGAAAGACCTGCTATCAATTCGAGCCGCTGCGATATTGCCGTGCAGGCCTCAAGATCCGGGACACCTTCCCCATATCGCGCGTGGAACCTGAAGAAACGGAGCGCCCGCAGAGCGTCTTCTTCAACACGTAGAGCCGCATTGCCGACAAACCGCACACGATGATCGCAGAGATCCTGTTGACCTCCGAAATAATCATGCAGCCGGTCCTCCCGATCGAGAGACATTGCATTAATGGTGAAGTCCCGCCTGGCCGCATCTTCTGCCCAGTCCCGCGTCCAGACGACGACGGCGTGCCGCCCATCCGTCTGCTCATCACGACGAAGCGTCGTGATTTCATAAGGCGTCCCGTCCAGAACCGCCGTCACCGTCCCGTGGGACAGACCTGTCGGGAACACGCGAATTCCTGCCTGTTCAAGCCGACGCTGTACGTCCTCGGGAGGCTCGGGGGTCGCAAGATCCAGATCGTGGACGGGCATTCCAACCAGAAGGTCGCGCACTGATCCGCCAACCAGCCGGGCCTCGGGCAGGATATTCCAGATCCGTTCCAGACCACGACGGTCCGCAAGACGTTCCAGAAGACCGGATTTACGCTTCATGCGGGGCGTGACAGAGGGAAAAAGCAGTCCTGACTCCAGACCCCGAGACAGGGTCGCCCCTTTACGTGGCCGGGAACCGCAAGGGCGGCGAGTTCGTAATGCACCGCACGCGTAATCCGGGCCTGTATGGGGAAAGCCCCCTCTCCGTCGCGGACACGCACATAAGGAATGCTGGCAGCCTCGTCAGAAGGACGATCCCAGTCACAGGTGAGAGGATATTCCGGCCCGACGCAGATCAGTTCATCCATATTGGTCCGAAAGCAAAGATTCTGCTGGCGGCCACATGTTCCGCGAAAATCGAGTTCCACGGCGACGAATGGAGCGTCCTCAACCTGGATCACGCCCTGCTCCATGGGAGTTTTCAGCCAGTATGTTCCTACACGGTCACGGGTCAGCATCGCCGAAAACATACACAGCATGGCCTTGCGCTTTATCGGAGCCCCCCGATAGAGCCATGTCCCATCCCGCTGGATCAGAAAGGGCAGCATGCGGGGCGACCCGCCAGAGGTGTTGGAAAAAAACGGCGGCGGGTTCAGGGACTCGGGAGACAGGGAAACACCGGGGCTCACCCGCTGCCCGAACTCATGATCGCTCAATTTTCCCTCCAACTTCATAAAAACTCTCTTCTCACACCAACTTGGGTGCAATCGAGCCTTGATGAAACCCCCACACCTGTCAGACTGGCGTTATGAGTGAGCAGCAGTATTCTTCCGGCGTTTCCGCCGGCACCCAGCAGGGCGAGGCGGACGTGGCTGAAGCCGACCGTCTTGCCCCGGTTCTCCGTCAGATCCGTCAGGCCATCGGCGAAATTGTTCTCGGCCAGGACGCCGTCATCGAACAGGTTCTCGTCACGATCCTGTCCGGCGGTCACGCGCTTCTGATGGGCGCGCCGGGTCTGGGAAAGACGCTTCTGGTCAACACCGCCTCGCGCGTGCTGGGTCTGGATGCGACCCGGATCCAGTTCACTCCGGACCTGATGCCGTCCGACATCACCGGCGCGGAAATCCTCGATCAGGACGCAGAAGGACGGCGTGCGTTCCGGTTCCTGCCCGGTCCGGTCTTCGGCCAGCTTGTGCTAGCGGACGAAATCAATCGTGCCAGCCCGCGCACACAATCTGCGCTCCTACAGGCCATGGCGGAGCGGCGTGTGACGCAGGGCGGCAAGGATTACACCCTCCCTCGCCCGTTTCATGTTCTCGCAACACAGAACCCGATCGAGCAGGAGGGCACCTATCCCCTGCCTGAAGCCCAGCTCGACCGCTTCATGCTCCAGATCGGGCTCGGATTTCCAGATCGGGCCGCGGAACGCCAGATGCTGCTCCAGACGACTGGCGCCACCACGCCGACAGCGACACCGCTGATGGATGCTGCAAGCATTCTGGCTGCACAGAACCTTGTCCGTCGTCTGCCGGTCGGTGAGCAGGTCGTCGATGCAATCCTGACCCTCACGCGGTCCCTCCGTCCGGAAGACCCATCCTCTTCGCCAGAGGTGCGTGAGGCCGTCTCTTACGGCCCCGGGCCCCGCGCGGCTCAGGCCCTGATGATTGCGACACGGGCACGCGCTCTTCTGGATGGACGCCTTGCACCTAGCCTCGATGACGTCGCGGCTCTGGCCATCCCTGTTCTGTCCCACCGTATCGGGCTGGGATTTGGAGCCCGTGCCTCGGGTGCGGAAAGCGAGGCCCTGATCCGCAAACAGGCTCAGGCCATCTTCTGATTACCGTGAAGAGTCCGTCCGACACGCTCCGCGGCTTTTTTCGCCGCAACCGGAAATCCGTCTCCGACGCCCCCTCCGCGCAGGCGCAGAGCCTGCCTTTGCCCGCTCTTGTTCTGGAGGCTGAAAAGATCGCCGCGAGCCTGCAGAGTGGTGCCCATGGCCGGAGGCGTTCTGGCGCCGGAGAGGATTTCTGGCAGTTCCGCCCCTATCATCCCGGAGAGCCCGCCACCTCCATCGACTGGCGACAGTCCGCACGATCGCCGGTGGAGGACATGTTCTGGGTTCGCGAACGCGAACGGGAGAACGCCCAGGCCCTGATGGTGTGGTGCGATCCGTCCCCTTCCATGCAGTGGCGGTCATCAGAAAGTCTCCCGACCAAGGCCGAACGGGCCCAGCTCTGCACACTGGCGCTCGCATCTGCCGCCCTGCGTGGCGGAGAACGGGCGGGGCTGCTGACAGGTCCCGAATCCGGACGCACTTTTGGAGGGCGGCAGGTTCTGCCCCGCCTTGCGGCCTCACTTCTCCGCCCCCCCAGCGAAGAGCCGGATTTCCCCGACATGACACGCGTCGCCGCCAAGTCAGATCTTGTGGTAATCAGCGATTTTCTCTGGGAAGAAAGCCGGATCGACGATTTTCTCAAAAACTGTTCCAGCCGTCCCGTGCGGACCCATCTGCTCTGTATTCTGGACCCCGCAGAACGACAGATGAAGAAATCCGGCCGTATCCGTTTTGAAGGCCTTGAAGGCGGCGTCCTGACGCTTCCCGCCATGGAAAGCCTCGGTCCCGCCTACGAACAGGCCATGAATACGCATCTCGCAGCCCTGAAACAGAGCGCAACGGCGCGCCATGCCGATTGCATCGTGCATGACACGTCCCAGAACCCGCTTCCGGCCTTGCTGGCGCTTCACATGGCGCTCGGAGGGAGCCGATGATCCTTCTGGCTCCCGTCCTGCTTCTGGGTCTTCTGGCGTTGCCGGCTTTGTGGTGGCTGGTGCGCGCAACACCTCCATCCCCGCAGGAACAGACGTTCCCATCCCTGCTTATTCTCAACCGGCTGACCTCCCGGCGCGAGGATGCGGCTCGCTCACCGCTCTGGCTTCTGATCCTGCGCGTGCTCGCGGTCGCGCTTGTCGTTTTCGGACTGGCGCGCCCTGTCCTGACGCCACGCCAGACTGCCACCGACGCCGGTCCTCTGACACTCGTTCTCGATGATGGGTGGGCTTCGATTCCTCACTGGAACGAGCGGATTGCAGCTGCCCTGGCACTGGGCGAGACCACACTTCGCAATGGTCAGAGTGTCACACTTCTGCACACGGCCCGCTCACCGGATGGTGCGATGCCCGAAGCATTCACGACGCATGACACGCACGCCCTTTCCGAACATCTGGCGCGCCTGCGCCCTCAGCCCTGGCCGACCGACCGGCAGGCTCTCGCAGCCCTGCTGCGCCCCATGGATCTTTCGAACCAGCGGGTCACAATCCTTTCGGACGGACTTGCGACCGACGGAGACGACATTCTGCGACAGACGCTCGGAAAGGCCCGTTCGATTCAGGATATGCGCTGGAACGCCTGCGACCTCCTGCGACTGGCTGCGTCCACCGGTCAGGACGGTACGCTTCGGGCAAAGGTTGACACCCTTCCCTGTCCGACACGGACCCTGACGCTTCATGCCGCGAATGCCAATGGGGGCACACTCGCGGCCTTCCCGATCCGGACAGGTCAGGAACAGACCATTTCCCTGCCGCCGCTTCTGCGGAACCAGCTGGACCATCTTACCCTTGATGGAACCACCGGCCCTGCCGCCGTCCATCTGATGGGACAGGCGGATCGTCGCCGTCCTGTGGGTCTTCTTCAGACGCCTGGCGATACAACACCGCTCGTCGGTTCCGCCTTCTTTCTGAACCGTGCCCTGCAACCCATTGCGGATCTGCGAAGCGGTGATGCCACAGCCCTGCTAGGCAGCCCCCTTTCCGTCCTGATCGCTACGGATGGCGCACTCTCCGGCGACCAGACCCGCAAAAAGGTCCTAGACTGGGTTCGCCATGGCGGAATGCTCATCCGTTTTGCCGGTCCCGGACTCGCCGCGGATCAGAGCCCGGATTTCGAAAAGCAGTCGGACTCCACATCGGATGCGCTTCTTCCGGTCCACCTCATGAGTGGCATGCGTCAACTTGGCGGTCCGATGTCATGGGGCAAGCCGCAGACGCTGGCGCCTTTCCCGGAAACCTCCCCATTTTCAGACCTTGCAATTCCATCAGACGTAACTGTCACCCGGCAGGTTCTGGCCAAACCCGAAACCGGTCTGGCCGATCATGTCTGGGCAGCCCTTGGAGATGGAACGCCCCTCGTCACGGCCCGCGCGGAAGGAAACGGCGAGATCGTCCTGTTTCACGTCACGGCCTCGCCGGACTGGTCGAATGTTCCCCTGTCCGGGCTGTTCCCCGACATGCTCGAACGCCTGATAGAACGTTCAGCCGGCGTTGCCGGAGGCAGTCCTTCGGAACTGGCGCCCTGGCGTATTCTCGGTAGCGACGGCGGTCTCGTCATGCCGCCTCAGGCTGCGCGGTCCATCCGGGCGTCCGATCTGGGACATGTTCCTGTTTCCGTCAGTCATCCTGCCGGCCTCTATGGCCCGGCGCGTGGAACGCATGCTTTAAACCTGTCCGATTCAGCCGCTCCATTGAAAGAGGAAATTCTCCTCGGAACCCGCGTCTCGCCAGAGGGCGCACAGGCGGACAGACCGCTTGGGCCTGCGCTGATGACCGCGGGTCTGCTGTTGCTTCTACTCGATCTGCTTCTGTCCCTGAGACGACGCGGACTTCTGGGGGTATTGAGCGTGGTCTGCCTGCTGGCGTTTCCTGCCGCACAAGCTCAGGCTCCGAGCCAGATGCCTCCTTTGCCCGCAACAGTTCCACAGGCAGCTCTGGAAACGCGGCTGGCCTATGTGGTTACCGGTCATGATGACGTCGATTCTATTTCCCGTGAAGGGCTTCAGGGCCTGTCCGATTTCACGACCGCGCGCAGTTCCGCAACGCTCGGTCATCCTGACGGTGTCATACCCGGAAAGGATGATCTGGCTTTCTACCCGCTGCTCTACTGGCCAATCACACCGGATGCCCAGCCGGATGCAGAGCGTACGAAAGCCCTCAACGCCTTTATGGAGCACGGCGGCATTCTCCTGATCGACGAACAGGGAGCGGGAACAGACACGGATGCCGGAACGAGTTCCGCAGCCCGTGCCGCCCTGCAACGCGTGACCGACGGTCTCATCGTCCCTCCCCTTGCAAAACTGACCGACAAACACGTCCTTGCCCGTACCTTCTACCTGCTGCACAGCGGTTTTCCCGGCCGCGTTTCAGGACAGCCAGTCTATGTGGCCCGCAATGGCGACGAAGCGAATGACGATGTCAGCCCTGTCATCATCGGCAACGGAGACTGGGCGCATGCCTGGGCCGTGGATTCCTCGGGCAATCATCCTTTCGCCGTCATTCCCGGCGGCGAAGACCAGCGCACACAGGCCTATCGTTTCGGCATGAACATGGTGCTTTATGCCCTGACCGGCAATTACAAGAACGATCAGGCCCAGTACCCGGAAATGCTCCGACGCCTTGGCAATCCCAGTACCGACAGCACTGGTGCAGGCGTCTCCCCCCCGGGTTCCGACAGCGTTGACGAGGAGGACGCACCATGATGTTCGACCTTGCTCCCATGCTGCCCGTCTGGCTTCTGGGTACTCTGGCGATCCTGACCGTTACCGGAACGGTTTACGGCATGGCACGCGGCGCACGCGGCATGCTCTGGCGCGCGCTCGCCGTTCTGGCTCTTCTGGGATGGCTCTCAGGCCCAAGAGCAGTCCATCCTGTCCTGCGCCCGGTGCCTCAGGATGCCCTGCTTGTTGTGGACCGCTCCGCATCCATGCAGGTCGGACAGCGGACCGCCATCGCCGACCGTGTGGCCGATCAGGTCATGCATGACGCGGGGCGCCTTCCGGGTCTGACCCTGCATCGTGTAGACGTGCCGGGAGGTACCGGACATGGAACACGCCTGTTCGAAGCTCTGGATCATGCCGACCTGCCACAGGGCCGCTTTGCCGGCGCCATCGTCATAACCGACGGTATGGATCATGACGTCCCTGGCCACCTTCCTGCCCGTTTTCTTGGCGCAAACGGGCAAACGCTGCCGCTGCATCTTCTGCTGACCGGCCATGGTGAGGAGCAAGATCGCCGCCTGCGAATCCTGAGCACACCGCCTTATGCCATCGTAGGACAGACCGTCACCATCCGCGTTCAGGTTGACGATCTTGGATCTTCCACCGCAACCGACGCGATTCTTACGATCCGCTCCGGCGACGCGCCTTCGCAGACGCGCTCTATCCGCACAGGCACCCCACAGGACATCACCCTTCCCGTCCAGCATCCTGGCGAGACGCTTGTCGGCCTTTCCGTCTCCCCCCTAAACGGGGAAGCATCCCTCGAAAACAATAGTGACGTCGTCCGCATCAGGGGCGTTCGCGACCGTCTGCGGGTTCTGCTGGTGTCTGGCGTTCCCAATCAGGGTGAGCGGGTATGGCGCCGGCTGCTGAAGGCCGATCCATCGGTGGATCTGGTCCACTTCACCATCCTGCGCTCCCCCAACACCGACGATGACACGCCCCTTTCGGACCTGGCCCTCATACCGTTCCCCATCCGTGAACTGTTTCAGGAAAAGATCCGCAGCTTCGATCTCATCATTCTGGATGGCTTCCGCAACAGCAACATTCTGCCAGACGAATACATGAACAACATGGCCGAATACGTCCGCAATGGCGGCGGCCTTCTGGTGACCGCCGGTCCTGAATTCACGCAGGACGGCACCTTGCAGGATACGAGTCTGGCGCAGATTCTCCCGGCACATGTCGCAACGGACGGCGTGGTCACACGCCCGTTCCGGCCGTCCCTGACCGATCTTGGCAGAACCCATCCCGTTACGGCCGGCCTTACTCCTGACTGGGGCCCTTGGTATCGCGCCCTTCATCCGGACCAGTCCCACGGCGAAGACCTGATGCACGGCCCCGACGGATCTCCACTGCTGCTGCTCGACCGGGTGGGACGTGGACGCGTGGCCATGCTGCTCTCCGACCAGCTCTGGCTCTGGTCACGCGGCGAAGGCGGCGGCGGCCCGCAGGCCGAACTTCTGCGCCGTCTTTCGCACTGGCTGATGAAGGAGCCTGATCTCGAGGAAAACCGTCTGACCGCCCGGATCGAAAATGGCCAACTGGAGGTCGAGCGTCATGCCGCTGGCCAGACCGTGTCGGCAGAAGCGTTCGTGACCGCGCCCGACGGACATCGCCAACCGCTGGCGCTAAGCCAGACCAATGGTGTCTGGCATGGCAGCATGGCGGCCACCCAGTCCGGAATCTGGAGCGTGCGTCAGGACGGCCTCGTGGCATTTGCCAGCCCTGTCTCCCATGATCCTACGGAACGTCAGGATCTGCGCGCCACGGCAACCGTCATGGGTGGTCTGGCTCGGCAGTCCGGAGGAAGCGTCGCGTGGGTCGGCGATCGCACACCCGATCTGCGTCAGGTCTCCAGAGGCACCGCCATGACCGGAACAGACTGGATGGGTCTTCCGGTGAGCACGGCTGCGGTAGCGGGTGAAACGCGCAGCCGGGATCTTGTTCCGGCATGGGCCGCGCTGCTTGCTGCCCTGATTTTTCTTGCAATCGGCTGGTGGCGGGAAGGGCATTGAAAAAATGTCATGATACGGGGGATGCAGGTGTCATCTGCAGACTCGCGCAGGACGAACGATCACAGTATATTGGTCCCATGCGATTGCTCCCCACCCTGCCCCGCCTGCTGTTCATCGCCGCTCTGGCCATGACGCCGACGATCCTCGTACCGTGGCATCACGCCCAGGCTCAGGATGCCGACGACGCCGAGGCGGAACAGGAAGCCGAGGCAGCCCAGAAGAAATCGGAAGCCCGCAAGGCCGCACAGCGGGCCGCCCCCCCTTCCGCTCTGCCCGGTGCGGAATCGGGAGACGACGATTCCGGCCATGCTCGTACCGACGTGAATCCCACGACCGCGCTTTTCGACGCAATCAATCGCGGATCGATCAACGCCGCCAAGGAAGCCCTCAACCGGGGCGCCGACATGAATGCCCACAATGTTCTGGATCAATCGCCGCTCGATATGGCAATTGACCTGAACCGCAAGGACATCATGTTCCTGCTGCTGTCTATGCGCACTTACAACCCGGATGGCAGGATCGAGAACAGTGTGTCCGATCAGGGTATCGAAATGAAAAACGGTAGCGGCCACCTGACGATCGGCGGAAAATCCGTCACACCGAAACGCTCTCTCATGGCGGCATCCCCGCATTTCGATACCAGCGGTGGAAAAGCCGACCCATCTGTCGGCTTCCTCGGTTTCGCGGGGCACTGACGCCTTGCCTTTTCCGGGAGCACCCTCTTCAAAGCCGGAGCATAGTTGCTCCGGCTTTTTTCAGCCGACGTTACGCAGCGCCTGACTTTCCTGACGCAACACATCGATCTGAACGAACTGGGCACCTCGCTCGAAATACCAGAACGTCCAGCCATTGCACGACGGCGCTCCGGTCAGCGTTGCCCCCAGTTTGTGGATCGAGCCACGCTGATTGCCAGAAACAAGCGTTCCGTCCGGCGTCACCGTCGCTTTCAGTCGCTTCGCCCTGTCATACAGCACGGTTCCAGCCGGAAGCACGCCCGTTTCGACGAAACTTCCGAACGGAATGCGCGGCATTTCCCGCTTGGCCGGGGTCGTCGCCAGCTGTTCGGATGTCAACCGTTCCTCACGAGCCACACGCTCGCGGGCAGCCTTGACGTAATCAGGATGGCGTTCAATCGCGATATAATGGCGGCCCAGACGCTTGGCCATCGCCGGTGTGGTGCCACTGCCGCAGAAGGGATCGAGGACCACGTCGTTTGCATTGGTTGAGGCGACCAGAACACGGTGCAGCAGGCTTTCCGGCTTCTGGGTCGGATGCAGCTTCAGACCATGTTCGTTCTTCAGACGCTCATTGCCCGTGCAGAGCGGCAGGTACCAGTCCGAGCGCATCTGAAGGTCATCGTTCAGGGCCTTCATGGCCTGATAGTTGAACCGATATTTGCTCTGCGGACCACGCGCGGCCCAGATCAGCGTCTCATGCGCGTTTGTAAAGCGCCGTCCACGGAAGTTGGGCATCGGGTTGGATTTACGCCAGACGATGTCATTGAGGATCCAGAATCCCAGATCCTGCATAATCGCGCCCAGACGGAAGACGTTGTGATACGATCCGATAACCCAGATCGTTCCATCCTTATGCAGGATCCGGCGCGCTTCACTGAGCCATTCGCGTGTAAAATTATCGTAGGTCGCGTAATCCGCGAACTTGTCCCAGTCGTCATCCACGCCGTCCACAACGGTCTCATCCGGACGGCGCAGCTCACCACGCAACTGGAGATTATACGGTGGGTCGGCGAAAATGCAGTCCACGCTCCCATCGGGCAGCGTCTTCATCGTCTCGATGCATTCTCCACGCAGGATCTGGTCGACGGGAAATTCACCGCTCATGCTGCGTGTACCTCTGCTTCAATCATGTTTCGTATCGGCGCAAAACCGCGCCTGTGATGGGGTGTCACCCCCCGGAGCTTCAAACCCTGCATATGTGCCGCCGTACCGTAACCGGCATTGCGCTCCCAGCCATAGGCATCGTGACGTATGGCAAGACGCGCCATCAGGCGGTCCCGTGTTACTTTCGCAATGATGGAAGCGGCAGCGATAGACAGGCTGATCCCGTCGCCACCGATCACCATCTTGATAGGACAAGGCAGTTTCGGAGCATGTTTGCCGTCCACCAGGGCAAGGTCCGGGATCTGGCCGAGCCGGGAAAGCGCCCGCCGCATGGCCAGATAGCAGGCTTGGGCGATGTTGATCTGTTCGATTTCCAGAACAGAGGCCGCACCGATGCCGATCAAGGCCTGTTCGTCGGCCATCAAGGCATCATAGGCGAGCATCCGGCGCCGGGCCGTCAGTTTCTTGGAATCATCAAGGAGGGCAGACAGAGTGTCAGACGGCCGGACCTTAAAAGCCACGGCAGACGCCACGACCGGCCCCGCCAGAGGACCCCGCCCCACTTCGTCGATCCCGACGACGAGCCCCCCATGGGCAGCTTCCAGGGCGTAATCCGGCATTCCTGAGCATTCCTCCGACAGATCACCGCAAAATCAGGTGACCGAATCGGTTTTGAATCATGGCGACTCGAAAGGGAAGCCCAAAAATGCGCTTATCAGAAGTTTAGTCTGTCAAGTGTTGTTCCGCGGACTCTCCGCCGGCGGGTAGTCAAAGGTTTTCCTGCTCGTCTTCCTGCCCGTTCACCTGCGGCTTCGACGATGCCGGAGGCGTGACCTGCGGGTGGCTCTGTTCCTGTCTCGCCTGAATCTCGCTTTCTATCTGCGGGAGCTGGTAGATCCTTTCCGTCACATTGACGGCAAATAAAACGAGACTGACAAGGAGAAGAGAAAGTCCACGCCCGACCACCTGACGGCGTCTCCAGAAATATCCAGGCAAAAACAGCCACCACCAGAATCCTGGAGGCTTCTGCCCGTTTTCACGAATGGAATTACGATCCAGCGTGAAGGCCGTAAAAAACAGGACCAGCGACATAAGCGCGACAATGGAAACCGTCCCGGCACGCGCATCATCAGGAATGCCCCGCCAGTCGAGGATCAGCAGCGTAAGGCGCTGGATCAGCCACGGACCGGCAAGCAGAACCCACGCCCATTGCTCTGAAATGCCTGATGACAGACGCAGAAGCCCGGTCAGTGGCGACACAAGCCCGGCGGCATTGGCGGGGCGCCATACATCACCAAATTCGGGCGTCCAGACGAGCGTATCCGGCCTGATACGCTGTTGCATGATCAGGCGCAGGATTTCTTCACGCGATACCGGACCAGCCTGACATCCGTTATTCTCGTAAAACCATTCCATGCAAAAAAGCCTCCCGGATAACTCCGGAAGGCTTCTAGCACAAAGACAGTCCGGCGGTCGAAGGACCTCTGGGTCTGTCAGGAGCTTTTACGGCCGAACACCAGACCGCCAACGAGGATGCCAACCACCGTGGCAATAACGAGCGAGATAAGCGGTCGGTCCTGCACGAAGGCAGTTGCGGCTTCGAGCTTCGTCTCACCTTCATCGTAAAGATCAGCGAAGTTCTGCTGGGCCATGCCGGAAAGCTGGTCAAACTTGCCTTCAGCCTGCAGTTTCGCGTCGCCAGTCAGACCACCGATGCCATCCTTGACCTTGCCCTTGACGTCATCCAGCACGCCTTCGACCTTGGTTTCAGTTGTGTCAGCCATGTTATTCTCCTCTGTCCCGATAAATCCGTATCTGCAATCAAACGCATCACAGGGGTTTCAGGTTCCAGTCCGATATGATCCCGCCACAGAAAAGAGACAAGCCCTCCGGAACGGTAACGAAATGTATCGTGTTGGCTCATTTTGGTTTCGAGGCTCAAAACTGAACAGGATTTAAGGTCCCGTCATGGCAGGTCAGGCCGTCCTGCCGTATAAGTCGGAAAACACATAGCATCGGCGCCCGAGAGCACTGCCCTCCGGTATACGGGAAAGACAGAACGACCATGGATCAGCAGACGGCCGGCTCCAGCGACCGCCTTACGAACAGCACCGCCCAGTCCGCTCCGCCGCCCGCTACACCGCGCGCGCGCTCCCGTCGCCGCTGGATCCTGTGGATCCTGATTGTCGTCGTTGCTCTTCTGATTCTGTTCGCCATTTTCCGCCCTCACGGCGCGTCCCACAAACATGCTCGTGGCGGCAACATGGCGGATAGCAATGTTCAGCCTGTTGCGGTCGCCACCGCCCATACGGGAGACATGCCGGTCATCTTTCAGGAAATCGGCACCGTCGTCCCTGTCACGAACGTAACGATCACGCCGCGGGTCAGCGGGCATATCGCTGCAGTCTATTATCAGGAAGGCCAGCACGCCCACAAAGGCGATGAACTGGAGCTGATTGATCCCCGTCCCTACGAAGCCACGCTCGCCCAGTACCGCGGAACCCTGGCTGCCGATATGGCTCAGCTTGAAAAAGCACGCGTGGACAACGCCCGTTACCAGCGCCTGATCAAACAGAATTCGACATCCGCCATGACGGCCCGCGATCAGGAGTTCACTGTCCAGCAACTTGAAGGTCAGGTGGAGTTCGATCGCGCCAACGTTCATAACGCCGAACTCAACGTCATGTACTGTCATATCATCGCGCCCGTCGACGGACGTGTCGGTATCCGCGTACTTGACGTCGGCAACTACGTGACAGCGGGCCAGTCGGGTGGGCTGACGATCCTGACGCAGATGCAGCCCATCTCCGTGATTTTCACCGTCCCGCAGAACCAGCTTGCCGAGGTCGCGACACATCTGCGTGAGTCTGGCGAGCTAACGGTTGAAGCCTGGGACAGCGACAATACACACAAAATCGCCACGGGGACCGTCAAGGCCCTCGACAGCCAGATCGACACGTCCACGGGAACGGTCCGGATGCGTGGCATTTTCGCCAATGAAGACGAACACCTTTTCCCGAACCAGTTCGTTAATCCGCACCTGCTCGTCACAACGCTCCACAACGCCCTGCTCATTCCGGGAAACGCGTTACAGACCGGTCCGGACGGACGCTTCGTCTATCGCGTCAAGCCTGACATGACAGTGGAAGTCGTTCCTGTCACGGTGGGCACGACAGACAGTACGAACGCCGTCATCCAGAAAGGCCTGAATCCTGGTGACCGCGTCGTAACCGACGGGGTGAGCCATCTGCGCCCCGGCCAGAAGGTTTCCATTCCCGACACATCTTCGGCAGCAAAGCAGACCTCGGACGCCGAGCAGCAGACCGCCGGTCAGCACCGCCGCCACCACAACGGACAGCAGAGTTCGGACGCCCCTCAGAAAGGCAACGATCCGTCCTCGCCCGCCGATACCGGCACTCACTGACCGTCATCCAGACCAGCAAGACCAGAACAGCAAGATTAGGGAACAGCAAGACCGTGAATCCGTCCCGCCTGTTCATCGAGCGCCCGGTTGCCACCAGCCTTCTGATGTTCGCCATCCTGCTGAGCGGTCTGCTCGGCTATCATTTTCTGGCCGTCTCGGCCCTACCGCAGGTCGAATACCCGACAATCACGGTCTCGACATTCTATCCGGGCGCTGGCCCGGACGTGATGAGCACGTCCGTCACCGCTCCTCTGGAAACACAACTGGGCCAGATGGCCGGACTGGACCAGATGACGTCACAGTCCTCGGGCGGGGCCTCAGTCGTGACCCTGCGCTTCGGGCTCGACATGTCGATGGACGTGGCGGAACAGGAAGTCCAGGCGGCGATCAACAACGCCACCTCCCTCCTCCCCAGCGATCTGCCCGCGCCCCCGATCTACGCGAAGGTCAATCCGGCGGACACCCCAGTCTTGACGCTCGGTATTACATCAAAAACGCTGCCGCTTCCCGAGGTCGAAGACTACGTCAATACGCGACTTGAGCAGAAAATCAGCCAGATTTCCGGCGTCGGTCTCGTCACCCTGTCGGGCGGCAACCGCAAGGCGTACCGAATTCAGGTCAATATCCCGAAACTGACCTCTTACGGCATCGCGATCGACACGCTGCGCACCATCATCAGCACGGTCAACGTCAATTCCCCGACCGGTACGTTCGACGGCCCCAAGCGCTCCACGTCCCTGCGCATCGACGGTCAGATCCAGTCCGTCGAACAGCTCATGAATCAGGTGATCGCGTATCAGAACAACGGTCCGATCCGCGTGCGCGACATTGCGACGGTGGTTGAAGGGGCGGAAAACGCACAGCTCGCCGCCTGGTCCAACCGCACGCCCGCGTTGATCCTGAACGTGCAGCGTCAGCCTGGCGCGAACGTCATCGGCGTCGTGGACAACGTCCTGCGCGTCCTTCCACAGCTCAAGCTCGACCTGCCGCCCGGCATCGACGTGACGCCGCTGACCGACCGCACCACGACGATCCGTGCCTCGGTCAATGACGTGGAATACGAACTGGCCCTCGCCATGCTGCTGGTCGTGGGCGTGATCTTCGTGTTCCTGCGGAACGTTCCGGCGACGATTATTCCCAGCCTCTCCGTTCCGCTATCGCTGATTGGCACTCTAGCGGCGATGTATCTGCTGGGCTTCTCGCTCGACAATCTGTCGCTGATGTCCCTGACCATCGCGACCGGCTTCGTGGTCGATGACGCCATCGTGGTGATCGAAAACATCGCGCGTTATGTTGAGGCCGGTGAAGACCGCTACAGCGCAGCGCTCAAGGGTGCAGGCGAAATCGGCTTCACCATCATCTCGCTGACGGTCTCGCTGATCGCCGTGCTGATCCCGCTGCTGTTCATGAAGGACGTCGTCGGGCGTCTGTTCCATGAATTCGCGATGACACTTTCCATCACTATCATCATTTCCGCCGTCGTCGCCCTGACGCTGGTGCCGATGATGTGCGCCCGACTGCTGTCCGACACGCATGCGCCGTCCGCGAAGAACACGGTCTGGAGCCGCCTGTCCAACAGCACCGAACGCGGCATCAATGCGTTGATCGCGGGGTATGGCCGCTGGCTCGATGTGGTGCTGCGCTTCCGTGTCACGACCCTTCTGGTCACGCTCGGTACGATCGTCCTGACGGGCGTGCTAGCCTGGACCATTCCCAAGGGCTTTTTCCCGACACAGGATACCGGCGTCATCCAAGGCATTTCCGTGATGTCGCAAGCGATTTCCTTCGAAGGCATGAAAGATCGTCAGGCCGCCCTTGGAAACGTAATCCTCAAGGATCCGGACGTCGCCAGCATCTCGTCCTTCGTCGGCATCGACGGCCAGAACATGACGCTGAATGTCGGCCGCTTCCTGATCAACCTCAAGCCGCGTGAACAACGGACGAGCGACCTTCAGACGATCCTGCGCCGCCTGTCGTCCGTCGGGCAGCAGGTGACCGGTGCCGAACTCTATGTTCAGCCGATCCAGGATCTGTCGCTGGATTCCTCAATTTCCGCCACGCAGTACCAGTTCATGCTGGAAAACCCGGATTACGATACCTTCAAGACCTGGGTACCGAAATTCGTGGACGCGCTGCGCAAGGAGCCGTCCCTAACCGATGTCACGTCCGATCTTCAGGCCGAGGGACTGGTCGCCCAGCTTTCGCTCGACCGTCCGACCGGCGCGCGATACTCCATCACGCCGCAGACGATCGACAATCTTCTGTATGACAGCTACGGCCAGCGTCAGATCACCACGATCTACACGCAGTCCAACCAGTACCGCGTCATTCTAGAAGCCGATCCGAAACTTCAGACCGATCTGACATCCCTGAGCCAGCTTTACCTGCCGGGTATTTCCTCCGAAGCCGGTGCCAGCACATCCGGCCCGACCCGACAGCCGACATCCGGTCTCGTACCGCTGTCGCAGGTAACTACGATCACCCACGCGCTTTCTCCCCTGCTGATCAGCCATTACGGGCAGTTCCCCGCCACGACCGTCTCGTTCAACGTGGCCAATGGCTATTCGCTGGGCACCGCGACCAACGCGATCGAACGCGTGGAAAGGCAAATCGGCCTGCCGCCCGAGTTCCAGACTGCCTTCCAGGGCACGGCCGCGGCCTTCCGCTCGTCACTGTCGAACGAGGTCTGGCTAGTCATGGCGGCTGTGATCGCAGTCTATATCGTGCTGGGCATTCTCTATGAGAGCTATATCCACCCGATCACAATCCTCTCCACCCTGCCTTCCGCCGCCATCGGTGCGCTGATCGGTCTCTATCTGTTCGGGATGGATCTCGACATCATGGGCATCATCGGCATCGTATTGCTGATCGGTATCGTGAAGAAGAACGCGATCATGATGATCGACTTCGCGCTCGAAGCCGAACGTCTGGAAGGCCATACACCGCTTGAGTCCATCAAGCGCGCCGCCCTGCTTCGCTTCCGTCCGATCCTGATGACCACGCTGGCCGCCCTGTTCGGCGCCCTACCCCTGCTGCTTGGCACGGGTGTCGGTTCCGAACTGCGCCGGCCGCTGGGTGTGGCCATCGTCTTCGGCCTGATGATGTCTCAGCTCCTGACCCTGTTCACCACGCCCGTCATCTATCTGTTTATGGATGAACTCGGCACGAAGACCCGTGCCTTCATCAAGCGCCACCGCGGCAGCACGCCATCGACATCACGTCAGCCCTCTCCATCACAGACAGGCGCTCCGTGAATCTGGTCCGCCTCTTCGTTCTGAGGCCTGTCGGTACGACGCTGCTGGCCATCGCACTCGTGATCGGCGGCATCATGGGGTATTTCACCCTGCCGGTCGCCGATCTGCCCGACGTGGATTTCCCGGTCATCATGGTGACCGCGAACCAGCCCGGCGGCTCCCCCTCCGAAATCGCAAGCACGATTGCCGGCCCCCTGGAGCGGCATCTGGGCGCGATTTCCGGCGTAACCGAAATGACGTCGGAATCCACGGTCAACCAGACGCGCATCACGCTGCAGTTCGACCTGTCGCGGAACATCAATGGCGCGGCACGCGACGTGGAAGCAGCGTTGCAGGGTGCGCGGCAAGATCTGCCCACGACCCTGCGCAGCAATCCGACTTATATGATGGCCAATTCGAACGGCCCTCCGATCCTTGCGCTCACCCTGTCATCCGGCACGCGAACCCCGCAGGAACTTTACGACTTCGCCAGCAATATCCTGATCCCCCAGCTCAGCCAGATCCAGGGCGTGGGCGATGTAGAGATCCGGGGCGCGTCGCTGCCGGCGGTACGCGTCGAAATCAATCCGTTACGGCTATTCCGCTATGGCGTCGGATTTGAAGATCTGCGCGCTGCCCTAGCTTCCGCCAATGCTCACACGCCGAAGGGATTTCTGGACGCGAATGGCGAGCGTCTGATGCTCTCCACCAACGATCAGGCAACGAAGGCTGAAGAATACCGCGACCTGATCATTGCCTACCGCAACAACCAGCCCATCCGCCTGACAGATG
Source organism: Gluconobacter kanchanaburiensis NBRC 103587 (assembly GCF_007988905.1). GTDB lineage: Bacteria > Pseudomonadota > Alphaproteobacteria > Acetobacterales > Acetobacteraceae > Gluconobacter > Gluconobacter kanchanaburiensis. Next base: position 64,281 of record NZ_BJVA01000004.1, on the reverse strand, counting down.
TCGCGGACGTCAATGACAGCGTGGAAGATCTCCGTCAGGCAGGCTACCTCAACGGTAATCGCGCCATCATGTGCACCGTGTTCTCGCAAGCGGGAGCAAATGTCATCAAAACCATCGATGGCATTCGCAGCCGTCTCCCCGTGCTCCAGTCCGCACTGCCGGGCAACACGAACATTTCGATTCTGATCGACCGCTCCAAGACCATCCGGGCTTCGCTCGACGATACCAAACAGACGCTCGTCATTGCCGTCGTACTCGTCGTAGCCGTGGTCCTGCTATTCCTGCGCAGCCTATCCGCCATCATGATCCCGGCCATCGTCGTTCCGGTCTCAATCGTGGGAACCTTCGGCGCCATGTCCCTGATGGGATATCAACTCGACAACATGTCGCTGATGGCCCTGACGATCTCGACAGGCTTCGTGGTCGACGATGCCATCGTGGTTCTGGAAAATATCGCCCGCTACATGGAGATGGGTTACGGTCGTCAGGAGGCAGCAATCCGGGGGACGACAGAAGTCGCCTTTACGGTCGTGTCGATCACCGTTTCCCTAATCGTAGTCTTTGCCCCGATCATGCTAATGGGTGGTATCGCGGGACGTCTGTTCCACGAATTCGCGATGACGATGGTCATCACGCTGTGCATCTCGCTGGTTCTGTCCCTGACGCTAACCCCCATGATCAGTGCTCAGCTCCTGACACACACGGACGACAGCGGCCCGGGTCTATGGAAAAAAGCCGGGCGTTTTCTGGAACGTACGATCAGCAGCGTCACGACAGGATATGGAAAATCGCTGGACTGGGCACTGGGACACCAATTCCTGATCGCCATGTCTCTCCCCGCCACGCTAGTTCTCGCAGGTGTGCTGTATGTGAAGATGCCGAAAGGCTTCTTCCCGTCCGAGGACACCGGGCAGATCATGGGGCGCGTGGTAGCCGACCAGTCGATTTCGTTTCAGTCTCTTCAGAAAATCGTGGTGAGAGCGATGAAAACCGTGGCGTCGGACAGAGATGTCGCAGGCGTTATGGGAGGCGTGGGAGGACGGTCCGCCAATTCCGCCAACATGTTCGTCGCCCTCAAGCCGAAGTCCGAGCGCAGCGACGATCTGGCCACCACCATCCAGCGTCTGACCCGCAGGTTCTCCAACGTTCCCGGCGCACAGCTTCGTCTCATGGCACCGGGCAGTGTCCGCATGGGCGCACGACCCGGTGACGCGGCCTATCAGTATTCACTGGAGGCTCCCTCCGCCGAAGAACTGTTCGAGTGGACACCGAAGATCGTTGCAGCGCTGTCAAAGCTACCGGAGCTTATGGATGTCACCTCGAACGTTGAGCAGGGCGGACAGGGCATCAATATCGCCATCAACCGCGACACCGAGGCGCGCTACTCCGTTACGCCCCAGCTCATTTCCAACACGCTCTATGATGCGTTCGGGCAACGTGCCGCATCCATCATCTATGGAAGTCTCAACCAGTACCGCGTCGTCATGGAGGCCGCTCCCCGTTTCTGGCAGGATCCGTCGATGCTGGATCAGATGTGGGTTAGCATCTCCGGCGGAACTGCCGCGGGCGGCACGGCGTCGAACAACATCCGCGCCCGCGCCACCACCGCTGTCACCGCCCTGTCCCAGAGCGAACAGTCCTATCAGAACTCCGTAGCGAATGCGCTTGCCGGCGGAAAATCGGCATCAAGTGGTTCGGCGGTTGCCACGAATATGGCGACCATGGTTCCGCTCTCAGTCGTCTCCCGTCAGCGCAATACCAACACCGCCCTGACGGTCAGCCATGACGGCCAGTCCGTCGCCACGACCATTTCCTTCAACCTTGCTCCCGGCGTCTCCCTCGGACCGGCCGTTGATGCGGTACAGGCCGCGATGGTAAAGCTGCATGCTCCTGCGGACATTCACGGCGGATTTGCCGGCAACGCGGCCGCGTTCCAGAAATCGGTCGGCAGCGAAGCCCTGCTGATCCTCGCAGCACTCGCAGCAGTCTATATCGTGCTGGGCATTCTGTATGAAAGCCTGATCCATCCCCTGACGATCCTTTCGACGCTGCCTTCCGCAGGCGTCGGCGCTATTCTCGCCCTCCAGGTCTGCGGAGAAGAGTTTTCGCTGATGGCGATGATCGGCGTCATCCTGCTGATCGGCATCGTCAAGAAAAATGCCATCATGCTGATCGACTTCGCTCTGGTGGCGCAGCGCGAGGGCCTGTCGGCCGTCGAGGCCATCCGGCAGGCCAGCCATCTGCGTTTCCGCCCGATCCTCATGACGTCCCTTGCCGCTGCTTTCGGTGCCGTACCGCTCATCATTGGGAATGGTTACGGCTGCGAACTCCGCCGCCCTCTCGGGATCGCCATCCTCGGCGGTCTCGTGGTCAGCCAGCTTCTAACGCTCTACAGCACGCCCGTCATTTTCCTGTATCTCGACAGGTTCGGACGCGCCATGGGCCGTCTGCGAGCCCATATCGCGTCCTTTTTCCATCTCTCAGCCCGGGGAACACAGTCCTGATGCCCGCCCTCCGTAAGTCCACCCTGCGCAATGCCCTGCTGGGGGCGGTAACCCTTCCTTTCCTGAGCGGCTGCATCGGCGGCATGGTCGGGCCGAACTATCATCGCCCCAAAGCCATCATCTCCCAGACGTTCAAGGAGGCCCCCCCGCCACCGGGCTGGCAGAAGGCTGCCCCCGATCTCGCAAAAATGCCCAAGGGAGACTGGTGGACGATCTTCAACGATCCGGTCCTCAACGAACTGGAAGAGCGCGTGGCCACATCGAACCAGAGCCTGAAAGAATACGAGGCGCAGTACCGCAAGGCTGCGGCCACGATCGACTCGATCCGCGCCCAGCTCTTCCCGACGCTGAGCGGCAAGTTCAGCTTCAACCGCAACTCGCAAGGCAGCAGCACCTCGAATGCCAGCAACGGCATTCCATACACGTCCAGCCAGTCCTACACCTCCAACACATGGACGACTGGCCCCTCCGCAAGCTGGACCGTCGACGTCTGGGGCATGATCCGCCGTCAGGTACAGCAGCAGGTCGCAGCCACACAGGCGGACGCGGCTTTGGTAGCAAACATGCGTCTGTCCTATCAGCTTCAGCTCGCACAGGATTATTTCGAGCTGCGTTATCAGGACAGCCTGATCGAGCTTTATGCCCGCAACGTCGATCTTTATCGTCATAATCTGGAAATTCTTCAGAACCAGCTTGATGCTGGCGTTGCTGACCCGACGAACGTGCTTCAGGCACGCTATCTTCTTCAGTCGACGCAGGCGAACCTGGCTAACGCACACATTGCCCGAGCCCAGTACGAACATGCCATCGCAGCCCTCACCGGGCGCGCTCCTTCGGAGCTGACTCTCGCGTCCTCTCCCCTCCCCGCGACCATTCCCGCGGCCCCCGTCGCAGTACCCTCCATGCTTCTCCAGCGCCGCCCCGATGTGGCGCAGGCAGAGCGAAACATGGAAGCATACAATGCTGAGATCGGATATGAGATCGGCGCATTCTTCCCTCAGGTCACTCTCTCGGCCTCCTACGGATATAGCGGAAATCCTCTTGAACAACTGATCCAGACAGCGACGCGTACCTGGAGCCTGGGAGCGGCTGCGACCGAAACCATTTTCGAGGGAGGCTCGCGTTCTGCCGCGGTCCGTAGCGCCGAAGCGGATTACGACAACGCCGTTGCCACTTACAGACAAACGGTCCTGACGGCTCTTCAGGATACCGAGGACCAGATGTCAGGTCTTCGGTACCTCGATCAGCAGCTGACCTTACAGAATCAAGCCGTGAAAACGGCTCAGCAGGCCGTTCAGGTCTCGATGAATGAATATCTTGCAGGAACACAGATCTATACAACAGTAATCACGGCCGAACAGAACGCCCTGCAATATCAGGAAACCCAGCTTAATGTCCGGCAGCAGCAATTCCTCGCAGAAGTGAAACTGCTCACCGATCTCGGTGGGGGCTGGAGCGCAGATGAACTTCCAAGCAAGGGCTCGCTTCAGACGGATAACCCGCTGCTCCCCTCCTTCATCCAGAGGGACAAGAACGGAAATTGATGCAAAGAAAAAAGGGCGGGGCCATCGGCACCCGCCCTTTCCACATCTTCTCTGTAGAAATTTTTTTTACAAAGCATGAAGTCCGGCCACCCCTGCGAGAATGGCAAGCACTGCGAGTACCAGAAAGATAATAAAGAACAGCTTTGCGATGCCAGCTGTAGCCGCCGAAATACCGGAAAAACCGAAAACACCGGCGATGATGGAAATGATGAAGAAAACAATTGCGTAGTGCAACATGACACAGGATCCTCGCCCAAGAGTTCGTGGTCATGTCGTAACGTGAAGACCGCGTGGAAGTTTAATTTCCCCGAAAAAGACGTTTTCCAAAAAAAAGACCGCCCAGAAACGCGATCCCAAGCCATAGCAATGGCTGATCCACCATCAGATCGCTAACGAGAGCATCCGTTTCTCTTGCAGCGTGCGAAATCTTCTTCCGCGCGTTCTGCCCTGTCATACAGCATCCTTCTGTGTCCTGAAGGCGCTGCACGTGGGGATCAAGATAGGGTGCAAGATCGGCATCCATGGGAGGTTTCTCCTTGATATGACACTGCTGAAAAGAGAAAGGGCGGCCCGATACCGGACCGCCCTGCTCTCTTACACCTTCGTGGCGATGAAGGGACGTTACAATCAGTGCCCGACTGCCTGTGCGTTCTCATTGCGAGCCGCCGCGTCCTCGCTGTATCGGCGCGCTTCCGGAGAAATGGTCAGAGCCATCGTCATTCCCGCGGAGGCAAGATAGATCACGGCAAAAGTCCAGATCACATACTGCATCCCCGGCCCGAAAACAGCTTCACAGCCTGCAACAACGGCCGGTCCAACCCATGTGGACGCACCGGCGCCAAGACCAAGAATGGATAGGGCGGCGGCTTTCTCGCGCGGACAGATCTGCGGCATCAGGCCGGAGAGCGGAACGAACGCTGCCACTGTCGCACCGTAGAAAATTCCCGCAGCCGCCACGGCCCAGAAATTTCCCGGAAACCAGAGCGGCACATAGTAGAACAGCGGAATTGCGACAAACCCACCGATCCCACCAAATACGGCAACCACAAACCGATGGCCAAGCGTATCCGCGACCATACCCGATACCAGGTTGAAGAGGATGTTGCTCAGGAAGATCAGCGAAAGAAGGTTCAGCCACTGCCCAAGAGAAAAGCCGAGATGGTCCACAAAGAATGCGGGCATGATCGCCAGAAAGGCATACTCGGACGACGTATCGATGACCCGGACAATACCTGCGATAAGCGTCTTGGGCTCACGCCACATGATGCTCATCGAGCCGAAGAAAATATCCTTGGTCGGAACATGATCCGGAAGAAGGCGCTTCTTGCCAGTCGGTTCATGAGTGAACAACAGGGCCACGAGACCACCGATAATCACCAGTCCCAGCGAACACCAGAAGGTCCGTAATTCGCCGATCTGGGGAATGGCAAACCGGGCGAACTGTGAGCCAAGGGTCGGAAGGCCAGCCGAAAAGGAAAACCAGAACCAGCCCGCCGCAGAGCCCAACATCGCCGTCGGAGTAGCTGCCGCGATCCAGACAAGAAAACCATACGCAAAAAGCGGATAGGCGAACCCACGCAACGTATAGAACAGAAGGATCATTGGTCCGCTGTTCGGCCCCAGTCCAAGAGCGAGAAATCCTACTTCCAGGATGCTCCACAGAATAAGACCGAGCCACATGACTTTCTTCGGTCCCATGAGATCAGACAGAGGCCCGGAAAACCAGGCGGCGATCATCACGGTGATACCGTAAAACGTGAACATCTCATTCACGAAACCCTGCGTATGACCATGATGAAGCATGTAGGTATCGAGATACCCTGCCTCCACGCCATCGCCGACCATGAACAGGAGCTGTCCTACAAACGCCCAGAACAGAGCTCTGGGAATGCCGAGAGTTTCCGCAAGTCCGTGTTTCGCGGGAGAAGATTCGGACATTATAACGCTCTCCAAAACGCTGGACGCATCACGAACCTACCCGGACCTCATTGTCTGGATACATATTCGATGCGTCGTGGCAGGCCCTACGAGAGTGCTCGGGCCTGTTTCTCAGAATTGTGCAGCCCCCCGCGAAGAACGGCGAAACGTTCTCCAAATGAGCGGTGACCGCTCCCGTGAGGAAACGGAATTTCACGCTGCCCCGACAAAGGACAGGAATGGGTCTGCAAAGAGTGAGGAGTCAATATCACACAACATCGTGGTAAAGAAACCACGAATCAAAAAAGGCCGGGACATTCCTGTCCCGGCCTCTCTCAATGCTTCAAAAACAAGAGCCTCAGGCGGCTTCCTGTTCCTCGGCCACGTTCTGCTTCGGCCCGCTGTCCTGGCCCTTTGCAGCGACATCGCGATCGATCAGTTCGATCACGGCCATATCGGCATTATCGCCATAACGCACGCCAGCCTTCAGAACACGGGAGTAGCCACCGGCACGTCCTTTGTAACGCTCGGCCACAGCCGAGAACAGCTTGGTCACGACAGCATCGTCACGCAGCTGTGCAAAAGCCTGACGGCGGGCGTGCAGATCGCCACGCTTGCCGAGCGTGATCAGCTTTTCGACGACCGGGCGAAGTTCTTTCGCCTTCGGGAGCGTCGTCGTGATCTGCTCGTGCTTGATGAGAGCCACGGCCATGTTGCGGAACATGGCAGCGCGGTGAGAAGAGGTGACATTGAGCTTACGCCCACTCACACCATGACGCATTGCTAGTTTTCCTTACCTTGAAAGTTCTCAGAACGTCTCGTCGAGACGCTTGGCCAGATCCTCGATGTTCTCTGGCGGCCAGGCCGGGACGCTCATGCCGAGCGACAGCCCCATACCGGTGAGAACTTCCTTGATCTCGTTGAGCGACTTACGCCCGAAATTAGGCGTACGGAGCATTTCCTGTTCGGACTTCTGCACCAGATCGCCAATATAAACAATGTTGTCGTTCTTGAGGCAGTTGGCGCTACGCACCGAGAGCTCAAGTTCGTCAACCTTGCGAAGAAGATTACGATTGAACGGCAGGTCATCCTGCGGTTCTTCATGCTGGACCGGACGCGGCTCATCAAAGTTGATGAACAGCTGCAGCTGGTCCTGAAGAATCCGGGCTGCAAGAGCCAGGCTGTCTTCCGGCGTCACCGCACCATTGGTCTCGACCGTCAGGAGCAGCTTGTCATAGTCAGTGACCTGACCGACACGCGTCTGCTCGATCTTGTACGAGACGCGACGAACGGGCGAATAAATGGCATCGATCGGGATCAGACCGATCGGAGCGTCTTCCGGACGGTTTGCTGCGGCAGCAACGTAGCCCTTGCCCATGTTCACCGTGAACTCCATGCCGAGCTTTACGCCGTCATCGAGCGTGCAGATCACCAGATCAGGATTCATGATCTCGATGTCGTGCCCTGCCTGGATCTGCCCGGCCGTCACTTCACCTGGGCCTGTAGCCGTCAGGATCATGCGCTTGGGGCCTTCACCATGCATCCGCAGCGCAAGCTGCTTGACGTTCAGGACGATGTCCGTAACGTCTTCGCGAACACCCGGCACGGCGGAGAACTCGTGCAGCACACCATCAATCTGGATGGCGGTCACAGCAGCGCCCTGCAGCGACGACAGAAGGATACGACGCAGGGCGTTACCGAGCGTCATGCCGAAGCCGCGTTCCAGAGGCTCGGCCACGACAGTGGCAATGCGCGAGGCAACCGGTCCGGGCTCGACTTCAAGCTTCTCCGGCTTGATGAGGGACTGCCAGTTTTTCTGGAGAACCAAGGTCGTGGCCTTTCAAACAACGAAGCACGCCAAGAAAAATTGGCGGCATCCGGGCCCGCACCAGAGGTGCGGCAAAAGATGCAATCACTTAAAGATACTGCGTGTCGCCAGCGACACGCAGTAAAGCATCACTCAGACGCGACGACGCTTCCGGGGACGGCAGCCATTGTGCGGCACAGGCGTCATGTCGCGGATGGACGTAATGTTGAACCCTACGGCCTGAAGGGCACGAAGCGCGCTTTCACGCCCCGAACCCGGGCCGGAAACCTCGATCTCAAGCGTTTCCATGCCATGCTCGCGTGCCTTGCGGCCGGCATCTTCGGCAGCAACCTGAGCAGCATACGGCGTGGACTTACGGGAGCCTTTAAAGCCCTGCGCACCCGACGACGACCAGGCAATCGCGTTACCCTGGGCATCAGAAATGGTGATCATGGTGTTGTTGAACGTTGAAAGCACGTGAGCAACACCGGAAATGATATTCTTGCGTTCCTTCTTGCGGATACGCGGAGCAGCGGCCTTGGCCATGAGAGAGGTCGTCCTAAAAGTTTAACGAAAAACGTCGATAAGAGAATCAAGCGCGGATTAGCGCGTGACCTTCTTCTTGCCTGCAATCGCAACCGCCTTGCCCTTACGGGTACGGGCATTGGTATGCGTACGCTGACCGCGGACCGGAAGGCCACGACGGTGACGGAGGCCGCGGTAGCAACCGAGATCCATCAGACGCTTGATGTTCATTGCTGTCTCGCGACGCAGATCGCCTTCGACGCGCAGTTCGGAATCGATCAACTCACGGATCTTCACGATCTCATCGTCAGACAGCTCGTTGACGCGCTTGGCATCAGGGATCTCGAGCTTGTTGCAGATGGACTGCGCCGTCGACGGACCGATGCCGTAGACATAACGCAGGGCAATGACGACCCGCTTGTTGGTCGGAATGTTTACGCCGGCAATACGTGCCACGCCTGTTACTCCCATTGGTACGGCTCAGGACCGTACCAGACTGTTAAATCCCCGACCGAAGTCAGGTCATTGGTCTCGCAGCCCGACCCGTCACAAACCGATTCCGGAAAGCGACTGATGGTCTGGACCACACCTGTGTCGAGGGCGCGCAATATACTGCTGACCCTCACTGAGTCAAACGATACGGATCACTTTTCCGTGATACTTCAAAAAACTCAGACTTTCTGTCCCCCGCCGATAAGAACGTCCAGCGCTCTTCCGACGGTTTCGACATCTTTCATTCCGTCCACATGCAGCAGACGACCCGCCTTCTCATAGTAAGGCAGGATCGGCGCTGTCTGCTTTCGATAAACGTCCAGACGCGCACGCACGACATCCGGGTTGTCATCCGGACGACGGCTACCATCTTCTCCGCGTCGGCTTGCGATTCGCTCCACCAGTTCGTCTTCATCAACGTCCAGCAGGATCACAGCGTCGATAGTCAGATTACGGTGGGACAACATGGTATCCAGAGCTTCCGCCTGACTTTCCGTACGTGGAAAACCATCCAGAATGAATCCACGTGCACAGTCAGTCTGGGCGATGCGATTCTCAATCATGGCGATGATAATTGGATCAGGAACAAACTGACCCTTTTCCATGATCGCCTTGGCTTCGTTACCGATCGTCGAGCCGGCAGCGACCTCCGCACGAAGCATATCGCCGGTGGAAATCTGCTTGAACCCATAAAGCGTCTCCAGGCGCTTGGCCTGGGTACCCTTGCCCGCACCGGGCGGACCAAGAAGAATGATGTTCATCGACGACGTACTCCCCCCTGTATTCCGCTACGGCTGCCGCGATTACGCTGCTTGCGGATCAGTCCAGAATACTGATGCGCCACCAGATGGGACTGGATCTGTGTCACCGTGTCGATCGTAACCGAAACAATAATGATCAGACTCGTGCCCCCGAAATAGAATGGGACGTTATATTTGCTGATCAGAATCTGCGGCAGCAGACATACGACAACCAGATAAAGCGCACCGATCGCCGTCAGTCGGGACAGAATCCGGTCGAAATAGGTCGCCGTATTGGCACCAGGACGGATACCAGGAATGAAGCCCCCCTGCTTACGCAGATTTTCAGCCGTCTCCTCGGGATTAAAGGTGATCGCAGCGTAAAAATAGGAAAAGAACAGGATCATTGCGGCGTAGAACAGCATGTAAAGCGGCTGTCCCTGCCCAAGCTGCTGACCAAGAACGGAAAGCCAGCCTGGCATCGAGTGCCCGCTCATGAAACCAGAAATGGTGACAGGAATTAGCAGAACCGACGACGCAAAGATCGGAGGAATAACGCCTGCCGTATTCACCTTCAGCGGCATATGGGTCGAGTCACCACCGAAAATACGGTTACCCACCTGACGCTTGGGATACTGGATCACCACACGACGCTGAGCCTGTTCCATGAATACGATAAAGCCGATGACGGCAATCGCCAGAACAAGGAAAATAACCACGAATATCGGAGACAACGCGCCCGTGCGGCCTAGCTCAAAAAGACTGGCCAATGCATGAGGAAGATTGGCGACGATACCGGCGAAGATGATCAGGGAGATCCCGTTTCCCACGCCCCTCGACGTGATCTGCTCTCCGAGCCACATGAGGAACATCGTACCGCCGACAAGTGTGACAACACACGAGGCGATAAAGAACATTCCCGGTGCAACCACGGCGCTGGCACCATGCGCGGTCATGTTTTCAAGCCCGACCGCAATGCCATATGCTTGGAACAAGGCAATGAAGACTGTCAGGTAACGCGTGTACTCATTGAGTTTTTTACGACCTGCCTCCCCCTCCTTCTTCATGGCTTCCATGGAAGGAAGTGCGGTGGATAGCAGCTGAATAATAATCGATGCACTGATGTAGGGCATGATATTCAGCGCAAACACGGCCATACGCCCCAGAGCACCACCCGTGAACATGTCAAACATGCCCAGAATACCACCCTGGTGCTGGGCAAGAAGCTGCCCCATCACCGTCGCATCCACACCAGGTACCGGAATATAGGTACCAAGCCGATAAACAATCAGCGCACCAAGCGTAAACCAGATACGCTTCTTGAGTTCGGTCGCCTTGGAAAACGAACTCATATTGAGATTGGCGGCGAGCTGCTCTGCTGCGGAAGCCATCCACCTGTCCTTTCATGAAAACAGCGTCGCCGCACTGAAGCACGGGACGCTGTTCACTATCCAATCCTATTCCGGGAAAAACCCCAGAAAGGAGAACTCAAGCCTCAGCCTGAGTTTCCTTCTTGACTTCGAGTACCTTGACGGTACCGCCGGCCTTCTCGACGGCGGCAAGAGCCGCAGCGGAAGCACCGGCAACTTCGATGGTCACGCCATGCGAAAGTTCGCCATGCGCAAGAAGACGGACACCAGCCAGCTTGCTGCCATTAACGAGACCAGCCTTGCGGAGAGCCTCTTCATTGACAGTCGAGGCCTTGTCCAGCTTGCCGCTTTCGATGGCCTTGGAGATGGCACCAAGATTCACCGGAGCATATTCCTTGCGGAAAATGTTCACAAAGCCACGCTTCGGCATACGACGGTACAGCGGAAGCTGACCACCCTCGAAGCCGTTGAGGGAAACACCCTCACGTGCCTTCTGACCCTTGACGCCACGACCCGACGTCTTGCCCTTGCCAGAGCCGATGCCGCGCCCAAGACGCTTCTTGCGATAACGAGAACCCTCGTTGTCACGCAGTTCGTTAAGGTTCATTTCAACCCTCCACCTTGATGAGGTGGGCAACCTTGCGGATCATGCCACGGACGGCCGGAGTATCCTCCAGCGTACGCGTGGAACCAATTCCACGCAGACCAAGACCCGTGATGGTCTCAGCCTGGCCCGGCTTACGACCGATCACCGAAGCGATCTGCGTAACCTGGACGGTCTTGCCGTTCTCAGCCATTTGTCACCTCCACTTCCGTCTGGCCCTGCTCGCGCTTACCAAACAGTTCAGCGGCTTTCTTGCCGCGACGGGATGCAACATGACGCGGGCTGCTGGCCTTTTCGAGGGCAGCAAACGTTGCCTTGATCATGTTATGCGGGTTCCGCGTTCCCAGGCTCTTGGCCACGACGTCATTGACGCCCAGGCTTTCGAACACTGCACGCATCGGACCGCCAGCAATGATACCCGTACCGGCTTCGGCCGCACGGACAACAACCTTGCCAGCCCCGTAGTGACCGAACGTATCGTGATGAAGGGTACGCCCCTCCTTCATCGGTACGCGGATCATCGTGCGCTTCGCGCGCTCGGTTGCCTTGCGGATCGCCTCGGGAACTTCACGGGCCTTGCCCGCACCGTAACCAACGCGTCCCTTCTGGTCGCCAACAACCACGAGGGCAGCGAACGCAAAACGACGACCACCCTTCACGACCTTGGCGACACGGTTGATGGTTACAAGCTTGTCGACCAGATCATCGCCCTGCTCGCGCTCACGACCACCACGGCCGCCTTCTCTTGGCTCACGTGCCATGTGTGATCCTCCTTAGAACGAGAGTCCGCCCTCACGGGCAGCCTCTGCCAGGGCTTTGACCCGGCCATGATACAGATAAGAGCCGCGATCGAACACGACGGTCTTGACGCCAGCCGCCACGCCACGTTCGGCAATCAGCTTGCCGATAACCGTAGCCGCGGACACATCGGCACCGGTCTTGCCAGCGTCGCGAAGCGTCTTCTCCAGCGTGGAGGCGCTGGCGAGTGTACGGCCCTGTGCATCGTCGATGATCTGGGCGTGAATGTGCTTGCTGGAACGGAAGACCGACAGACGCGGCCGGCCGCCGCTCTTGCGACGAAGCTGGAAGCGCAGCCGCTGACGGCGGCGTTCCTGCAATCCTTGCTGCGTTGCCATTACTTCTTCTTACCTTCCTTGCGACGCAGAACCTCGGTCTCGTACCGAACGCCCTTGCCCTTATAGGGCTCCGGCTTGCGGAAGCTGCGAATATCGAGCGCAACCTGACCAACACGCTGCTTGTCATTGCCTTCAACGACAATCGCGGTCGGACGCGGAGTGGTGATCTTGATGCCTTCCGGAATCGGATAGACAACATCGTGCGAGAAGCCGAGGTTCATCACCAGATTGGAACCCTGAACAGCAGCACGGAAACCCGTACCCTGAATTTCAAGGCCTTTGGTGAAACCGTCAGAAACACCCTTGACCGTATTGGCGATCAGAGCACGGGTCGTTCCCCACATGGTCCAGTTTTCGCGGGAGCGACGACCGACAGGAGCGACGGAGACGTTGCTGCCTTCGATCTTGACTTCCACATGGCGGGAAACCGGCACGGTCAGTTCACCCAGCTTGCCCTTGGCCTTGAAGACGCCATCAGCAAGAGAAACCTGCACGCCAGCCGGAACTTCGACGGGATATTTACCTACGCGAGACATGCGATCCTCCTTAGAAGACGCGGCAGAGGACCTCGCCGCCAACGTTGGCAGCGCGAGCCTCGACGTCCGACAGGACGCCACGCGGGGTGGACAGGATCGACACACCAAGGCCGGCATAAACGCGCGGAAGTTCCTTGATCTTCGAGTAGACGCGACGGCCGGGCTTGGAAACGCGATGGATTTCCTTGATGACCGGCTGGCCTTCTACATACTTCAGCTCGATACGGAGCTGTGCAACACCCTTGCGGAGCTCTTCAGCAGCAAAGCCACGGATGTAGCCTTCACGCTTCAGGGCTTCCAGAACGCTTGCGCGCAGCTTGGATGCAGGCGCAACGCAGACAGCATGACGGGCACGCTGTGCATTGCGGATCCGGGTCAGCATATCGCCCAGTGGATCAGACAAAGACATTCGATCTACCCTTTACCAGCTCGACTTGACCATACCAGGAATCTGGCCGGCGGAGGCAAGATCACGCAGAGCAATACGGCTCAGTTCGAACTTGCGATAGTTGGCACGGGGGCGACCAGAAAGCTTGCAACGCAGACGGACGCGCGTTGCGGATCCATTGCGCGGCATCTGGGCCAGCTTAAGGGTCGCATCAAAGCGGTCTTCAACCGACAGTGTACGATCCTTGATGATGTTCTTGAGAGCGGTCCGCTTTTCCTTGTCGCGCTTCACCAGGGCAGCGCGATGGTTATTACGGTTTACCGCTGAGACCTTCGCCATCTCGAATTTTCTCCCGGAACCTGTCAGGCCTATCCCGACGGTTTTCCAATCAGCGTGTCTATAAAGGAAAGCGGCCTTCCAATGGAAGGCCGAATCCTGATTTTAACCGTGATCGGTCTGAAAAATTATGGATCAGCCGTTGAACGGCAGATCAAAGGCCTTCAGCAGGGCCTTTGCTTCAGCATCAGACTTGGCGCTGGTCACGAAGATGATGTCCATGCCACGAACGGCATCGATCTTGTCATATTCGATCTCAGGAAACACGATCTGTTCCTTGATGCCCATGGCGAAATTGCCATGTCCATCAAAACCCTTGTTGGCCGGCAGGCCGCGGAAATCGCGGATACGCGGCATGGCGATCGTCACCAGACGGTCAAGAAACTCGTACATACGGGCACGACGAAGCGTGACCTTACAGCCAATGGGCAGACCTTCACGGATCTTGAAGCCTGCAATAGCCTTGCGAGCAAGGGTCTTGACGGGCTTCTGACCGGAAATCACAGTCATTTCCGCAAAAGCGGCATCAAGCTTCTTCTGATCACCGGCGGCCTCACCAACGCCCATGTTCAGCACGATCTTCTCGAGCTTGGGAACCTGGAGTTCGTTGGCATAACCAAACTGCTCGCGAAGCTGCTTCTTCAGCACATCTTCGTAACGCTGATGCAGACGCGGCAAAGCGTTCTTCTGTTCGCTCATTGTTGCGTTCCTCAGCCTTCGATCACTTCGCCGGTTGCCTTGGCAACACGAACCTTGCGACCGTCTTCCAGAATGCGGAAGCCAACACGCGTCGGCTTGCCACTCTTCGGATCAACCAGCTTCAGGTTGGAAAGATGGATCGGCATTTCACGCTCGATGATTCCACCTTCTCCGCCTGCGCGGTTGGGCTTCGTGTGACGCTTGGCAATAGCCACGCCGCGCACAACAGCCTTTTCGGCCTTCGGCATCACAGCGAGAACTTCGCCGCGAACGCCACGGGACTTGCCGGAGAGGACCAGAACCTGGTCACCCTTTTTGATACGAGCAGCCATTACAGCACCTCCGGAGCCAGCGAGATGATCTTCATGAACTTACGCGCACGCAGCTCACGAACCACCGGACCAAAGATACGCGTACCAATCGGCTCCTGCTGCTTGTTCAGAAGAACAGCAGCATTTTTGTCGAAGCGGATGGCGGAGCCATCTGCACGACGAACCGGGTAGGAGGTGCGAACGATAACGGCCTGATGGACGTCACCCTTCTTCACCTTGCCGCGGGGAATTGCTTCCTTGACGGACACGACAATGACGTCGCCGACCGAGGCGGTCTTCCGCTTGGAACCGCCCAGCACCTTGATGCACTGCACCCGACGTGCGCCCGAGTTATCGGCGACGTCCAGGTTGGTCTCGGGATGAATCATGTGCCTACCCCCTTATGCGCTGACGGAAGAGGAGACTGAAGTCAGCTCCTCGCCGTTGCGCGACACGACAGACCACGTCTTGCGCTTGGAGATCGGTGCGCATTCTTCGATGCGAACCAGATCACCCGTCTGGCAGACGTTTTCTTCGTCATGAGCCGCGTACTTCTTGGAGCGGCGAATAAACTTCTTGTAGAGCGGGTGCATGATCCGACGATCAACAAGAACGGTAACCGTCTTGTCCATCTTGTCGCTCGTGACCCGACCCGTCAGGACGCGCCTTGGCATCGTCCGTCTCCTCTCAGGACTTAGCGGCGGACGTTTTGGCGCCCGCACGGTTCTTCGATGTGTGAGCCAGTGTCTTGATACGTGCAACTGCACGGCGCACGACCTTGACGCGGCTTGTGTTCTCCGACTGCCCGGTGGCAGCCGAAAAACGGTGGTTGATCTGTTCGCGCTTGAGATCGAGCAGAAGAGCATTCAGCTCGTCCTCACTCTTCGCGCGCAGATCGGCAGGCTTGTACGTGTCGGCCATTACGCGTCTCCGATACGCTGAACGAACTTGGTCTTGATCGGAAGCTTTGCAGCACCCAGGCTCAGGGCCAGCTTGGCGACCTCAGGCGGAACGCCTTCGATCTCGAACAGGATACGACCCGGCTTGACACGTGCGGCCCAGTACTCGGGGTTACCCTTACCGGAGCCCATACGCACTTCTGCTGGCTTTGTCGAGACCGGAGTGTCCGGAAAGATACGAATCCACACGCGACCGGCACGCTTCATTGCACGCGTGATCGCACGACGAGAGGCTTCGATCTGGCGAGCGGTAATCCGCTCCGGCTCCAGAGCCTTCAGGCCGAAGGCACCGAAGTTCAGCTGGGTTCCGCTTTTCGCCAGACCGTGAATGCGGCCCTTGTGGGCCTTACGAAACTTTGTCCGCTTCGGGGAAAGCATGTTGTTAAATCCTCAAATCAGCACCAGCAAAGGAACTGTGAGCTTTCGCTCACAGCCTTAGCGCTGGGGAGCCTGCTCCGCAGCACGGCGATCCTGTGCCAGCGGGTCATGAGCCAGGATCTCACCCTTGAAGATCCATACCTTCACACCGCAGGTACCATACGTTGTCTTGGCGGTTGCCGTACCGTAATCGATATCGGCGCGAAGCGTGTGCAGGGGAACGCGTCCCTCACGATACTTTTCAGCACGAGCGATTTCAGCACCACCCAGACGTCCACCGCAGGTGATCCGGATGCCCTGGGCACCCAAACGCATTGCGGACTGGATTGCGCGCTTCATCGCGCGACGGAATGCAACGCGACGCTCCAGCTGCTGAGCAATATTCTCGGCAACGAGAGTGGCGTCGATTTCCGGCTTGCGGATCTCGACGATGTTCAGCGCCACATCGGTCTTCGCCATACGGCTCAGTTCCTTGCGGAGCGCGTCGATGTCCTGACCCTTCTTACCGATTACGACGCCCGGACGGGCAGCGTAGATCGTCACGCGGGGCTTCTTTGCCGGACGCTCAATAACAACGCGGGACACGCCTGCGCCGGAAAGCTTGCGACGCAGGAATGCACGAAGCTTCAGATCTTCATGCAGCAGACGTGCGTAGTCTTGACCAGCGTACCAGCGGCTGTCCCAGGTACGGTTGACACCGAGCCGAAGCCCGATCGGATTGACCTTGTGTCCCATGGATCAGGCTGCCTTCTGCTCTTTGTTGGTTCCGCGAGACGGCTTCGTCTCTTCCGGTGCTTCCGCACGCTCGGCAACAACAATCTTCAGGTGGCTGAAGAACTTCTCGACCCGAGCGGAACGACCACGGCCACGAGCGTGGAACCGCTTCATGACGATGGACTTGCCAACTTCTGCCGTCTTGACCACCAGTTGATCGACATCGAGCTGGTGGTTGTTCTCAGCGTTGGCCACGGCGCTCTCAAGAGTCTTCTTGACCTGCTGCGCGATACGACGACGCGAGAAGGTCAGAGCGGCGATAGCCTTGTCAGCCGGCTGGTTACGGATCATGGCCGCAACCAGGTTCAGCTTGCGCGGGCTGACGCGGATATTGCGGGCAACAGCCTGCGCTTCCGTGTCAGCGAGCGTGCGGATGTGCTTCGGCTTGCTCATTTTCAGCCCCGCTTCGACTTCTTGTCAGAGCCATGACCGGTGTAAGTCCGCGTCGGTGAGAACTCACCGAACTTGTGACCGACCATGTTCTCCGTGACCTGCACAGGCAGGAACTTGTGACCATTATAGACGCCGAACGTAAGTCCAACGAACTGTGGAAGGATCGTCGAACGACGCGACCAGATCTTGATCACTTCGTTACGACCCGAAGCGCGGGACGCTTCAGCCTTGCCGAACAGATACCCGTCAACGAACGGGCCCTTCCAGACGGAACGTGCCATCTCTGTTTGCCCCCTCTTACTTGCCGGACTTACGGCGACGGATGATCAGACTATCCGTCTTCTTGTTAACACGCGTCTTGTAACCCTTGGTCGGAACACCCCACGGCGTAACCGGATGACGGCCACCAGAGGTACGGCCTTCACCACCACCATGCGGATGGTCGACCGGGTTCATGACGACACCACGGTTATGCGGACGACGTCCGAGCCAGCGGGAACGACCGGCCTTGCCCATGTGCTGGTTCATGTTGTCCGGGTTGGACACGGCGCCAACGGTTGCCATGCATTCACCGCGAACAAGACGCAGCTCACCGGACTGCAGCTTGACCTGTGCGTAACCAGCGTCCTTGCCAACCAGCTGGGCATATGTGCCAGCGGAGCG
Organism: Gluconobacter kanchanaburiensis NBRC 103587; assembly: GCF_007988905.1. GTDB lineage: Bacteria > Pseudomonadota > Alphaproteobacteria > Acetobacterales > Acetobacteraceae > Gluconobacter > Gluconobacter kanchanaburiensis. Next base: position 46,205 of record NZ_BJVA01000004.1, on the reverse strand, counting down.
GGCCAGTTTGCCACCAGCGCCCTGCTTCAGCTCAATGTTGTGCACGATCGTTCCGACCGGCATTGCACCCAGCGGCATGGCGTTGCCAGGCTTGACGTCCGTGTGGGCGCCGGAGATGACGCGATCGCCAACCTTCACGCGCTGCGGAGCAAGGATGTAAGCGAGCTCGCCATCTTCATACTTGATCAGCGCAATGAACGCCGTGCGGTTCGGATCGTATTCGAGACGCTCGACAGTTGCGGCCACATCGAACTTGCGACGCTTGAAGTCGACATAACGATAGGACTGCTTGTGCCCGCCGCCACGGAAGCGAACGGTGGTACGACCGTGATTGTTACGGCCGCCCGACTTGTTCTTGCCTTCCGTCAGCTGCTTGACCGGCTTGCCCTTAAAAAGCTCGCTGCGGTCAATCAGCACGGTGCCGCGTGTGCTCGGCGTCGTGGGATTAAAGTGCTTGAGTGCCATGGTATCCTACCCCGCGTCAGCCCAGCTTGGCCGTAAGATCAATGGACTGACCTTCGGCAAGCTGCACATACGCCTTCTTGATGTCCGAACGACGGCCGGGACGACCCTTGACGCGCTTGAGCTTGCCCTTCTGCACCAGCGTGTTCACGCCGGTTACCTTCACGTTGAAGAGCTTCTCAACCGCGGCCTTGATCTGAGGCTTCGTCGCACCGGGAGCGACCTTGAACACCACCTGGTTCCGCTCGGAAAGAAGCGTCGCCTTTTCGGTGATCAGCGGTGCACGGATCACGTCGTACAGGGCTTCCTGCGACATGTTCTGTGCCGTCTTGTGTGCGTTCATGACGGTATTGGTGGTCATGCCAGACGCTCCTTAAGACCCTCAAGGCCGGCGCGGGTGATGACCAGCACGTCGTGGTTGAGGATGTCATAGACGTTTGCACCAATGGTCGGCAGAACGTCGATCTTCGGCAGATTGGCGATCGCGCGAGCAAACTGCTCGTCAACGGCACCATCAACGATCAGCGCAGACGTCCAGCCCAGAGCCTTGATCTTCGCTGCGGCTTCACGGGTCTTGGTGACACCGTTGGCTGCATCAAGAACGATCAGCTTGCCCTCAGCTGCCTTCTGCGACAGGGCGCAGATCAGGCCAAGACGACGAACCTTCTTGGGAAGGTCATAGCCGTGGTCGCGAACAACCGGACCATGGACAACACCACCCGTACGGAACTGCGGCGCGCGCAACGAGCCCTGACGGGCAGAACCCGTGCCTTTCTGGCGGTAAGGCTTCTTGGTCGTGCCAGAAATCTCACCCATGCCCTTCGTACGATGCGTACCGGCGCGGCGCTTTGCGAGCTGCCAGTGTACAACACGTGCCATGATGTCAGAGCGCGGAGTAACCGCGAAAATCTCTTCCGGAAGCGCGACAGAGCCTGCGCTACCGTTATCGAGGGTCTTGATATCGTATTCCATGCCCCTCGTCCTCAACCGGCGACCGCCACTGTTGCTGCCGGATACGGCGCATCAGCATGGCGAGCCTTCTTGATTGCATCGCGAATCAGCACAAGGCCGTTCTTCGCACCAGGAATTGCACCCCTGACCATAATCAGGTTTCGCTCTTCATCCACGGCAGCGATCTCAAGGTTCAGCGTGGTAACACGCTCGTCACCCATGTGACCTGCCATCTTCTTTCCCTTGAAGACCTTGCCAGGATCTTGGCGCTGGCCTGTAGAACCGTGGGAACGGTGGCTGATGGAGACGCCGTGGGACGCTTCGAGACCCGCGAAGTTATGACGCTTCATAACACCCGCGAAGCCCTTGCCCTTGCTCTGGCCCGTGACGTCAACTTTCTGCCCCACAACGAAGTGCGCAGCGGACAGCTTGGTTCCAGCTTCCAGCAGGGCGTCTTCAGAGACGCGGAACTCCGCCAGATGCTTCTTTGGCTCGACCTTGGTCCGGGCAAAATGGCCACGGTTCGCCTTGGTGACATTCTTCACCTTAGCATTACCAAGTCCGAGCTGAATGGCGGTATAGCCGTCGCGCTCGTTCGTGCGGGCATCCACAACCTCGACATTGTCAAGGTGAAGGACCGTCACAGGCACATGCGTGCCATCTTCCTTAAACAGCCGGGTCATTCCCAGCTTCTTTGCAATCAATCCGGTTCGCATCGTCTGGACCTTAGAGTTTGATCTCGACATCCACGCCAGCGGCGAGGTCGAGCTTCATGAGGGCGTCCACGGTCTGCGGGGTCGGCTCGACAATGTCGAGCAGCCGACGGTGAGTCCGAATTTCGAACTGTTCGCGGCTTTTCTTATCCACGTGTGGCGAGCGGTTCACTGTGAACCGTTCGATATGCGTCGGCAGCGGGATCGGACCCCGAACCCGCGCACCCGTACGCTTCGCCGTGTTTACGATCTCCTTGGTGCTGTTGTCCAGCACGCGATGATCGTACGCCTTAAGGCGAATGCGGATGTTCTGGTTGTCCATGTTCTTGTTCGTCCAACTCAAAAATTCGGGTGTCGTCCTACTGCCATTGCCCCTGAAAGGGAACCCCGGTCAGAAAAAATCTGACCGGGGCTGTCAAAGCCAACAGCTAAACGCAGGACTTTAGGCGGTGATGGAAGAAACCACACCGGCACCCACGGTACGGCCACCTTCGCGGATAGCGAAGCGCAGGCCTTCGTCCATGGCGATCGGAGCGATCAGCTCCACGTCCATGGCAACGTTATCACCCGGCATGACCATTTCCGTGCCTTCCGGCAGCGTCACGACGCCCGTGACGTCGGTAGTACGGAAATAGAACTGCGGGCGATAGTTCGTGAAGAACGGCGTGTGACGACCGCCCTCTTCCTTCGTGAGGATGTAAGCCTCAGCCTTGAAGTTCTTGTGCGGCGTGATGGAGCCGGGCTTTGCCAGAACCTGGCCACGCTCGACGTCTTCACGCTTCGTGCCGCGAACCAGCGCCCCGATGTTGTCACCGGCTTCACCGCGATCGAGCAGCTTGCGGAACATCTCAACGCCCGTAACGGTCGTCTTGATGGTGTCCTTCAGGCCGACGATTTCGACTTCGTCACCCACGTTGACAACACCACGCTCGACACGCCCCGTGACAACCGTACCACGACCCGAGATCGAGAACACGTCTTCGATCGGCATCAGGAACGGACGGTCAACCGGACGCTCCGGCTGCGGGATGTAGGCGTCAACCTGCGTCATCAGCTCGAGAACGCGATCTTCACCGATTGCTGCGTCGCCATCTTCCAGCGTCACAAGAGCAGAGCCCTTGACGATGGGGATATCGTCGCCCGGGAACTGGTAGGAAGACAGAAGTTCACGAACTTCCATTTCCACGAGCTCGAGCAGCTCCGGATCGTCAACCTGGTCAACCTTGTTCAGGAATACAACCAGAGCCGGAACGCCGACCTGACGGGCGAGCAGGATGTGCTCACGCGTCTGCGGCATCGGACCATCAGCAGCGGAAACGACGAGAATCGCGCCGTCCATCTGAGCCGCACCCGTGATCATGTTCTTCACGTAGTCAGCATGGCCCGGGCAGTCGACGTGAGCATAGTGACGGTTGGCCGTCTCGTACTCAACGTGAGCCGTGGAAATGGTGATGCCACGAGCGCGCTCTTCAGGAGCCTTGTCGATCTGGTCGTAGGCGCTGAACGTTGCGCCGCCGGTCTTTGCCAGCACCTTGGTGATTGCAGCAGTCAGCGAGGTCTTGCCGTGATCGACGTGACCGATGGTGCCGATGTTGCAGTGCGGCTTCGTCCGCTCGAATTTAGCCTTTGCCATCGTCTTTCTCCAAAACCCCGCCCCACCTGGAACGGGAGTAAGACTGAAAGTTCAAACCAGCCAGTGCCCGATCACAAGATCGGGACACCGCCGGAAGCCCTTTAACCGGTTCTGATTACCAGCGATAGTGGCTGAATGCCTTGTTGGCTTCAGCCATGCGGTGCGTGTCTTCGCGCTTTTTGACAGCGGAGCCACGGTTGTTGACTGCATCCATCAGTTCGTTGGACAGACGCTCCTGCATCGTGTTCTCGCCACGCTTGCGGGAGGCATCGATCAGCCAGCGGATCGCAAGCGCCTGACGACGCTCGGCGCGGACTTCGACCGGAACCTGATAGGTTGCGCCACCGACGCGACGCGAGCGGACTTCAACCGCAGGCTTCACGTTGTCCAGAGCCGAGTGGAACATGGCCACCGGATCTGCAGTAGTGCCGCCGCGACGGCGCATGACTTCAAGCGCACCGTAAACGATGCCCTCGGCAGTGGATTTTTTACCATCATACATCAGCGCATTCATGAAGCGCGTGATGACGACGTCTCCGAACTTCGGATCGGGAAGGATCTCGCGCTTTACAGCGCGGTGACGGCGACTCATTCCAAATACCTCTTACTTCGGACGCTTCGCGCCATACAGCGAACGACGCTGACGACGCTTGGCGAGACCCTGTGTATCAAGCACACCACGCAGGATGTGATAACGGACGCCAGGAAGATCCTTCACACGGCCACCACGGATCAGAACAACACTGTGCTCCTGAAGGTTATGACCTTCACCCGGAATGTAGCTCACGACCTCATACCCGTTGGTCAGACGCACCTTAGCGACCTTACGCAGAGCGGAGTTCGGCTTCTTCGGCGTTACGGTATACACACGCGTGCAAACGCCGCGCTTCTGCGGGCAGCCCTGCAGTGCGGGGACCTTGTTCCGCTTTGCGGCCGGCTCACGGCCGTTCGCGATCAACTGGTTGATGGTCGGCATGCGCCCTTCCCAATCCTTGTCCTATTTCAGGCATCGACATTGCTGCCGCCACCCTGACATTTGTTCCAACCGACATGCGGTAGGACCGCCTGCCATTTCCACATCGTGAAAAGGAAACAGCACAAACTGTTCCCTTCTCTCTTCAGCTTGCGGCCTTGGCATCTGCTTCCTGCGAAGAAGAGCGGCACCACATGCGATTCTTTTAACTCTTTTGGCTTTCTACGCCTTCCAGGAAGGCAGGAGCCGTGGGCGCGGAACCTACGGACGGTTCAGCGCCAAGTCAAGTAGTTCAGCCAAATTCACCCGATTCTAAAGCAAAAGTTTGTAGAATCGGATTTAACGGATCCCCGCGCTCTTCCAAGGCAGGGATCCGTTGCATCACTCGGCAGCGTCTTCCACAGCCGTAGGAGAGGCCCCCCCCACACGCTGGCGGTCCTGGCTTGCGGCAATACCCCGCAGACGGTTCATTACACTTCCCGTCCCCGCCGGAATCAGACGCCCGACGATCACGTTTTCCTTCAGACCGTTCAGCGTATCGACCTTCCCCGACGTAGCTGCATCCGTGAGGACACGGGTCGTCTCCTGGAAGGACGCGGCCGAGATGAAGGACTGTGTCTGCAGGGAAGCCTTGGTGATGCCCTGCAGAACCGGCATGGCCTTCGCAGGCGTGTCCCCGTTCTCCATGAGACGCTGGTTCTCACCTTCGTACTCGATACGGTCCACGGTCTCACCGATCAGGTAGGTTGAATCACCCGGCTCAAGGATTTCCACCTTCTGCAGCATCTGACGAACAATGACTTCGATATGCTTGTCATTGATCTTCACGCCCTGCAGTCGATAGACGTCCTGGATCTCGTTCACGAGATAGTCGGACAGAGCCTCGACACCCATGACCTTAAGAATGTCATGCGGTACTCGGGGACCATCGACCAGCGGATCGCCCTTCTGAACAAAATCGCCTTCCTGAACGGAAACGTGCTTGCCCTTCGGAATAAGGTACTGGGTCTCTTCGCCCGTATCGTCATTCTTGACGATGACGCAACGCTTGGACTTGTAATCCTTCCCGAATTCGATGCGGCCTTCACCTTCGGCGATGATCGCATGATCCTTCGGACGACGCGCTTCGAAGAGTTCGGCCACACGTGGCAGACCACCGGTAATATCACGGGTCTTGGAGCCTTCGCGAGGAATACGGGCCAGCACGTCACCAGCGTTGACCTCCGCTCCATTCTCCACAGACAGAATACTGTCAGGCGAGAGGAAGTAGCGGGCGTCATTACCATTGGCGAGCTTGACAACGTTACCCGACGCGTCTTTGAGCTGCAGACGCGGACGCAGATCCACGCCTTTCGCTGCCTGCTTGTAGTCAACGACGACTTTCGAGCTCAGACCGGTGACCTCATCCATGCGCTCAACAAGCGTGATGCTGTCGATCAGGTCGAGATACTCGACGGTACCGGCCTGCTCGGTGATGATCGGCAGGGTGTACGGGTCCCACTCGGCCATCTTCTGGGTCCGCGTCACCGCTTCGCCTTCCGAGACCATCAGACGTGCACCGTAAGGCACACGGTAGCGGGCACGTTCCACACCGTTCTCGTCAGTCAGCAGGATTTCGCAGTTACGCGACATCACAACCAGAACTTTCTGAGAATTCTCAACCACGTTGCGGTTACGGATGGTCACGATGCCATCGCGGGACGCTTCAACAGTCGACTGTTCTGCGCCTCGCGTCGCCGCACCACCGATATGGAAGGTTCGCATCGTCAGCTGCGTGCCAGGCTCACCAATGGACTGTGCAGCAATAACACCTACGGCCTCACCGATGTTGACTGGCGTACCACGCGCCAGATCACGGCCATAACAGTGACCACAGATCCCAACACGGCTATCACAGGTCAGAACAGAGCGGATATCCACGCTTTCGACACCAGCCTTCTCGATAAGCTCAGCTTCGGCTTCCTCGATCAGCGTATTGCGCGGCAGGATGACATCCTGCGTCACCGGATGGATGACATCCTTGGACAACGTGCGACCCAGAATACGCTCGGACAGGGACGCAACGACTTCGCCGCTATCCATGACCGCACGAACCGTCAGGCCACGTTCCGTACCGCAATCCGGCTCAACGATGATGCAGTCCTGCGCCACGTCGACGAGACGACGCGTCAGGTAACCCGAGTTCGCGGTCTTCAGCGCCGTATCCGCGAGACCCTTACGGGCACCGTGGCTGGACGTGAAGTAATCGAGAACCGACAGGCCTTCCTTGAAGTTCGCGATGATCGGCTGCTCGATAATCTCGCCCGAGGGCTTCACCATCAGACCGCGCATACCGGCAAGCTGCTTCATCTGTGCCGGCGACCCACGGGCACCGGAGTGGCTCATCATCCAGACCGAGTTTGTCGGTTTTCCGATGACCTGTTTGGAGATCTCCTTGAGCATCGCAGCCTGGACTTCGTCCGTGCAGCGAGACCAGGCATCGACCACCTTGTTGTAGCGCTCGCCAGCCGTGATCAGACCGTCCTGATACTGCTGCTCGAACTCCTTGACCTCTTCCGAAGTCTTGCCGACCAGCGTCGCCTTGGCTTCCGGAATGATCATGTCATCCTTACCGAAGGAAATGCCGGCGCGGGCCGCATGACGGAAACCGAGCCCCATCAGTCGGTCACAGAAGATCACGGCTTCCTTCTGACCACAGTGACGATAGACCGTATCGATAACGTCCGACACGTTCTTCTTGGTCAACTGCTTGTTGATCAGGCTGAACGGAATGGCCTGATGCTTCGGCAGTATCTGCGCAATCAACGCACGCCCCGGCGTCGTCACGATCGTCTGACGAACGGACTTGCCGTCTGCATCGATCGTCGGCAGACGCAAACGGATCTTGTCATGCAGCTTGAGCGAGCCCGAAAGCATGGCGCTTTCGATCTCGGCCACATCCGAATAGGCCGGCGGAGCAGCCGTGACGACCTTGCCATCCTTGATGACAGCCTCGTCCGGCGTTTCGCGGTATTCCGGAACTTCAAGGCTCAGGTAATACAGGCCCAGAACGATATCCTGGGACGGAACGATGATCGGCTTGCCGTTCGCGGGGCTGAGGATGTTGTTCGTGGACATCATCAGCACGCGGGCTTCAAGCTGGGCTTCAAGCGACAGCGGCACGTGAACAGCCATCTGATCGCCGTCGAAGTCAGCGTTGAACGCGGTGCAAACAAGCGGATGAAGCTGAATGGCCTTGCCTTCGATCAGCGTCGGCTCGAACGCCTGGATACCCAGACGGTGCAGCGTCGGCGCGCGGTTCAGCATGACCGGATGCTCGCGGATTACCTCTTCGAGGATGTCCCAGACTTCCGGACGCTCTTTTTCCACCATACGCTTTGCAGCCTTGATGGTGGTGGCATGACCATACTTCTCAAGCTTCGAATAAATGAAAGGCTTGAACAGCTCGAGCGCCATTTTCTTCGGAAGTCCGCACTGATGCAGCTTCAGTTCCGGACCAACCACGATGACAGAACGGCCGGAATAGTCGACGCGCTTTCCGAGGAGGTTCTGACGGAAACGACCCTGCTTGCCCTTCAGCATATCGGACAGCGACTTCAGCGGGCGCTTGTTGGCACCCGTGATGGCGCGGCCGCGACGGCCGTTGTCGAACAGAGCGTCAACAGCTTCCTGGAGCATGCGCTTTTCGTTGCGGACAATGATGTCCGGCGCACGCAGCTCAATCAGCCGCTTCAGACGGTTGTTACGGTTGATGACGCGACGGTACAGGTCGTTCAGATCGGATGTGGCGAAACGACCGCCATCAAGCGGCACCAGCGGACGCAGTTCCGGCGGAATGACCGGAACGATATCCATGATCATCCAATCCGGACGCGAGCCGCTTTCTACGAAGGCTTCAACCAGCTTCAGACGCTTGACGAGCTTCTTGCGCGCAGCTTCCGAGGTCGCCTTGCGCAGCTTCTTACGCATCATGGTTTTTTCGGAATCGCCCTCCATGACATCGGCGTCATAGTCGAACGGATCCGGGAGGCCCTTTTCCTTCGCCGCAAGGCTCAGCTCACGTTCCTGATCGTTGGGAAGCCCCCAGTCATAGCTTGACAGGGCGCGCTTGATGGCTTCGGCACCGATGCCGACGTCGATGCCCGCATCGGGATATTCATCAAGCAGGTCTTCGCAGCGGATTTCGTCCAGCAGGTACTGATCGCGCTTCTTGCCGTTCTTGTAGGAATCGATCTGGTCGGATTCACAGACGCCCTTGTCGAGCACCAGGAACTTCTCGAAATACAGAACCGGCTCGACGTCCTTGAGCGGCAGATCCAGCATCGTGGCAATGCGGCTCGGCAGGGACTTCAGGAACCAGATATGCGCAACCGGGGATGCCAGTTCGATATGGCCCATGCGCTCACGGCGCACCTTGGCTAGCGTGACTTCCACACCGCATTTTTCGCAGACAATACCGCGGAACTTCATCCGCTTGTACTTGCCACAAAGACACTCGTAGTCCTTGATCGGACCAAAAATACGAGCACAGAACAGGCCATCACGCTCAGGCTTGAACGTCCGGTAGTTAATGGTCTCCGGCTTCTTAATTTCGCCGTAAGACCATGACCGAACCTGCTCGCTGGATGCGAGCTGGATCTTGATCTGGTCGAAGGTCACCGACTGGCCGGTCTGACCCAGGATCTTCATGAGTTCGTTCATGCGCCGAAACCCCAATGTGTTCCGCGGCGCACCGCGGACACCTTAAAAATGAACCGTAGCGAGGAGGAGGGAGCGGGCAATTAAAGCCCGCTCTGCTCGAGTTCGACATTCAGGCCGAGCGACTTCAGTTCCTTGATCAGAACGTTGAAGCTTTCCGGAATGCCGGCTTCGAAATCGTCCTGTTCGCGAACGATTGCCTCATAGACCTTGGTACGGCCAGACACGTCATCCGACTTCACCGTCAGCATTTCCTGCAGCGTGTAGGCTGCACCATATGCTTCCAGGGCCCACACTTCCATTTCACCAAAGCGCTGACCACCGAACTGCGCCTTACCACCCAGCGGCTGCTGCGTGACGAGCGAGTAAGGACCGATCGAACGGGCATGGATCTTGTCGTCAACAAGGTGATGCAGCTTCAGCATGTAGATGTAGCCGACCGTTGTCTTACGCTCGAACAGTTCACCTGTACGACCGTCAATCAACTGCGACTGGCCGGACTTGTTCACGCCAGCCTTCTCGAGCATCTCTTCGATGTCGGGAATGGAAGCACCATCGAACACCGGCGTTGCAATCGGCAGACCCTTGCGAAGGTTGTTCGCAAGCTCGATCAGCTGCTCATTCGGCAGCGTCGCGATGTCGTCATTGAAGACCACGTCTCCATAGACGTCATGCAGACGATCCAGCAGTTCCTGCTTGCGCTCACCCGTCCGCTGATACTCGTCCACCATCTCGCCAATGCTTGCGCCGATATTCGCACAGGCCCAGCCCAGATGGGTCTCGAGAATCTGACCGATGTTCATGCGCGACGGCACACCCAGCGGGTTCAGAACGATATCGACAGCCTGACCGTTCTCAAGGAACGGCATGTCCTCAACGGGAACAACGCGGGAAACAACACCCTTGTTACCGTGACGACCGGCCATCTTGTCACCGGGCTGAAGCTTACGCTTCACGGCAACAAAGACCTTGACCATCTTCATCACGCCAGGTGGCAGTTCGTCACCGCGCTGAAGCTTCTCGACCTTGCTATCGAAGCGCGCATCAATCCGGCGGGTCGCTTCCTTGAACTCACCACGAAGCTTTTCGAGCTCCGCCATGACGTCGTCGGACGTGACCGTAATGCTGGCCCAGGTCGCGCGGTGATGCTCGTCCAGGACCTCTTCCGTGATCGGCGTACCCGAACGGAGGCCCTTGAAACCTGCGCCGGCCGTCTGGCCCACCAGACGTTCACGGAGACGGTTATAGAAGCTGCGCTCCTGAATACCGCGCTCGTCATCGCGATCCTTGGTGAGGCGCTCGATCTCGGCGCGCTCGATCGCCATGGCGCGCTCGTCCTTGTCCACGCCACGGCGGGAGAAGACGCGAACGTCGACAATCGTGCCAGTCGTGCCGGGTGGCAGCTTCAGGGACGTATCACGGACGTCGGAAGCCTTTTCACCAAAGATGGCGCGCAGAAGCTTTTCTTCCGGCGTCATCGGGCTTTCACCCTTCGGCGTCACCTTACCAACGAGAATGTCACCCGGGTTCACTTCCGCACCAACATACACAATGCCGGCTTCGTCGAGGTTGCGCAGGGCTTCCTCGCCGACATTTGGAATGTCACGCGTGATTTCTTCCTGACCCAGCTTCGTATCACGGGCCATGACTTCGAATTCTTCGATATGGATCGAAGTGAAGACATCGTCACGTGCAATACGTTCGGAGATCAGAATCGAATCTTCGAAGTTGTAACCATTCCAGGGCATGAACGCGACGAGCACGTTACGACCCAGAGCCAGTTCACCAAGCTCGGTGGACGGACCATCCGCAATGATATCACCCGCATGAACAGTGTCACCGACCTTCACCAGTGGACGCTGGTTAATGCAGGTGGACTGGTTGGAGCGCATGTACTTGCGCAGACGATAGATATCCACGCCCTGTGTAGCGCCAGCCTCGTCCGTGGCACGAACAACGATACGTGCACCGTCGATCTGGTCGATCACACCGCGGCGCTTGGCCACGATGGTCGCACCGGAGTCATGTGCAACAGCGGCTTCCATGCCGGTACCGACCAGCGGGGCATCAGCCTTCACCAGCGGCACAGCCTGACGCTGCATGTTCGCGCCCATCAGTGCACGATTGGCGTCATCGTTCTCAAGGAACGGAATGAGCGCGGCAGCCACGGAGACAAGCTGTTTTGGCGAAACGTCACAGGCTGTGACCTGCTCAGGCGGCACGACGCGGAAATCGCCCGAACGACGAACAGAAACGAGTTCATCCGTCAATCGACCTGCATCGTCCTGCTTGGCATCAGCCTGAGCAACAACGAGCTTCTCTTCTTCCATGGCGGAAAGATATTTCCAGCCATCCTGAAGAACGCCCTCTTCCACCAGACGATACGGCGTCTCAATGAAGCCGTACTTGTTCACCTTCGCATAAGTCGACAGCGAGTTGATCAGACCGATGTTCGGGCCTTCCGGCGTCTCGATCGGGCAGATACGACCGTAATGCGTCGGATGGACGTCACGAACCTCGAAGCCTGCCCGCTCGCGGGTCAGACCACCTGGACCAAGCGCCGAAAGACGACGCTTGTGTGTCACTTCGGAGAGCGGGTTCGTCTGATCCATGAACTGGCTAAGCTGCGAGGAACCGAAGAACTCACGCACCGCAGCCGCAGCCGGCTTTGCGTTGATCAGGTCATGCGGCATGACCGTATCGATATCGACCGAGCCCATACGCTCACGAATAGCACGCTCCATACGAAGCAGACCAACGCGATACTGGTTTTCCATCAGTTCGCCGACAGAGCGGACACGACGATTCCCGAGATTGTCGATATCGTCGATCTGACCGCGCCCGTCTTTGAGGTCGACCATTATCTTGATCGTACGCAGGATGTCTTCTTTACGCAGAACACGGAGGGTGTCCGGTGCGTCGACATCAAGACGCATATTCATCTTCACACGACCGACGGCCGACAGGTCGTAACGGCTCTGGTCGAAGAAGAGACCATGGAACATGGCTTCCGCCGTTTCCTTGGTCGGCGGCTCACCCGGACGCATGATGCGATAGATATCGATCAGGGCTTCGTCGCGGCAGCTGTTCTTGTCGGCGGCCAGCGTATTACGGATCCAGGGGCCATGCGAACCGTCAACGGACAGCAGCGGAAGCTCCGTGATGCCCATTTCCTCAAGAGCAGCGAGACGATCTTCCGTCAGTTCCTCGCCCGCCTCGCCGTAAATCTCACCCGTGTTCTCGTTGACGAGATCATAGGCCAAGAAACGACCGAGGATATCGAGACGACCAACCTGCACGACGCGAGTCTTCTCAGCGATCTTGCGAACCATGCGCGCGGTCAGCTTCGCATCGGCTTCGGCAACCACCTCACCCGTATCGGCATCGACCAGCGGGCTGAGCAGCTTCAGGCCTCGGAACGCATCGGGATCGAACGGACGGGCCCATTCGCCACCCAGACGGGTGAACGGAACCGTCTGATAGAAGTAGGACAGGATTTCATCCTGATCCATACCGCGAACATCAAGGCTATCGACGTCGCCGCCTTCAGAAATTTTTTGAGCACGCTGCGCGAGATAGTTGGCACCTTCAAGCGCATAAAGGAGCGTCGTGACCGGCAGCTTGCGCTTACGGTCGATGCGGACATAAATCAGGTCCTTGGCGTCAAACTCAAAGTCGAGCCAAGATCCACGATACGGAATGACGCGGGCGGCAAAAAGATATTTGCCCGAAGAATGCGTCTTGCCCTTGTCGTGATCAAAGAACACGCCCGGGCTACGATGCATCTGCGAGACGATGACACGCTCGGTACCGTTGATGATGAAGGTGCCGTTATCAGTCATGAGCGGCATGTCGCCCATGTAAACCGGCTGTTCCTTCATGTCGTGGATCGAACGCGAACCAGTGTCCTCGTCGATGTCCCACGTTGTCAGACGAAGAATAACCTTCAGCGGCGCTGCATAGGTCAGACCGCGCTGAATGCACTCTTCGACATCATATTTCGGATCTTCGAATTCGTAGGACATGAAGTCCAGACGGCCGCGACCCGCAAAATCGTTGATCGGGAAAACCGAACGGAAAACTTCCTGAAGCCCGGCATCCTGCCGACTGTCAGGACTCACGTTCATCTGCAGGAATGCCTCATAGGAGGCGCGCTGCACGTCGATCAAATTGGGCATCGGCGCAATTTCGGGAATACGCCCGAAACTTTTGCGGATCCTTTTGCGTCCCGTGAACGATTTGGTGATCGCGTTCATCTCTTCTGCCCTCTGCACCAGACCTTCGAGTCGCCCGTAAACGGCATTGGGGAAACTAGCCCCAGCATTGCGGACGACCGGAACGACCGGCCATTATGAAATTTTCAGTACGTGGCGAGCCGCGCACTATACGCCCGTTCTGCTCCAACGGCAAATCGGGCGGGAACCGCATGCGATCCCCGCCCCATCTGTCTGCCAGGCAGAGGCCTCTCCGCGAACGAAGCAGCCTGAAGTCAGTAAATTACTTAACTTCGACCTTGGCGCCGGCGTCTTCAAGAGCCTTCTTGATCTTGGCAGCTTCGTCCTTGGACGCGCCTTCCTTGACGGTCTTCGGTGCGCCTTCGACCAGGTCCTTGGCTTCCTTCAGACCCAGGCCCGTGATGCCACGGACTTCCTTAATCACGTTGATCTTCTTGTCGCCGGCGTCAGCCAGGACAACCGTGAATTCGGTCTGCTCTTCAGCAGGTGCAGCAGCAGCGCCACCGGCAGCAGCAGCAACTGCAACTGGAGCAGCAGCGGAAACGCCCCACTTCTCTTCGAGCATCTTGGAGAGTTCTGCAGCTTCCAGAACGGTCAGAGCGGAAAGCTCTTCAACAATCTTTGCCAGATCGGCCATGGTCTTATCCTAAATAGATGTACTGTTGATCAGGTTCCGGCCTACGCCGCAGCGCAGACCATCATTCTCAGGCGGCTTCTGCTTCGCCGGCCTTGGCATAGGCACCAAGAACGCGAGCAAGCTGGCCAGCCGGCGCCTGGACAACGCCTGCGATACGCGTTGCGGGGGTATTGATCATACCCACCAGCTTCGCACGCAGCTCGTCCAGCGACGGCAGCTCGGCGAGGGCCTTGACTCCGTCGACGCCAAGCGTCTGGGAACCCAGGGCGCCACCAAGCACCACCAGTTTGTCATTCGTCTTGGCGAACTCGACGATCACCTTCGCCACCGATGCCGGGTCCTCGGACCACGCAAGCGCGGTTGGCCCCTTGAGCAGCGGCGCGATGCCGTCGAATTGGGTCCCATCCAGAGCGCGGCTGGCCAGCCGGTTCTTCGCAACCTTGTATGTCGCTCCTGCCGCACGAATGCGTCGACGCAGTTCCGTCACATCGGCAACCGTCAGACCCTTGTTTTGGGTGACGACAACCATGGACGTGCTGCCAAACACATCGGCGAGGAACTCAACAAAGGCCCGTTTTTCCGTACGGTCCAAAACCTGTCTCCTCGTCAGTCCGACTTGCGCCGGACCAGGTTACCCATGGAGTTAGCTCTTTCGAACTTTCTCCGCTCGCCTGTCCACAGAAGTGAGCGAACCCAGCACATCGCAGCAGAGCCACTAAAATACTGTCGCCCCGTCTGACGCCCGCGATCCCGAAAAATCCTTAAGGACCCGAAGGTCCACGTGCGGTCTTGGACAGGTTTGGAAGCGACCTGCAAGCAGATCACCCCTCAGCCATCACACCCGAAAGTGCAACGTCATTTCGCGGAGGTCTTCCCAGAAGGGAGACCTCCTGTCAATCAGGCTTCGAAGCTCGAAACTTCAACGCGGACGCCCGGACCCATCGTGGAAGACAGAGCTGCCTTCTTCAGATATGTTCCCTTGGCACCCGTCGGACGAGCCTTCTGAACGGCATCGACCAGAGCGTTGATGTTCTCAACCAGCTTGGCTGCCTCGAAAGACGCCTTGCCAACACCCGCATGGATGATACCGGCCTTCTCGGCACGATACTCAACCTGACCGGACTTGGCTGCTGTGATGGCACCCTTGACGTCCATGGTCACCGTGCCGAGACGCGGGTTAGGCATCAGACCACGCGGTCCGAGGATCTTACCCAGACGACCCACGAGAGCCATCATGTCCGGCGTTGCGATGCAGCGGTCGAATTCGATTTCGCCAGCCTGGATCTTTTCAGCCAGATCTTCCGCACCAACGACTTCCGCACCGGCGGCAAGGGCTTCTTCAGCCTTCGGGCCACGGGCGAATACGCCGACGCGCAGGGTCTTGCCCGTGCCGTTCGGCAGAGAGATCAGACCACGGACCATCTGGTCAGCGTGACGCGGGTCGATGCCGAGGTTCAGCGAGATTTCGATCGTCTCGTCGAACTTTGCCTTGGCGTTGCTCTTCACCAGAGCCACAGCCTCGGCCAGACCGTACGGCTTGTTACGCTCGACAGTTGCCTGCGCGGCGTTCAGACGCTTGTTCTTGGCCATGGGATCAGCCCTCCACCACGTTCAGGCCCATCGACTTGGCGGAACCTGCGAGCATACGCACGGCGCCATCAATGTCGTTGGCATTCATGTCCTTGAACTTCTCGGCAGCGATTTCGCGCAGCTGAGCCGTCGTCACGGAACCGACTGCGGCGGACTTGCCAACCGTCTGGCTACCCTTGGAAATCTTGGCGGCCTTCAGCAGGAAGTACGTGTTCGGCGGCGTCTTCGTCACGAAGGAGAAGGTGCGATCCGCATAGGCGGTGATAACCACCGGGATCGGCATGCCGGGCTCGAGCTGCTGGGTCTTGGCGTTGAACTCCTTGCAGAACTGCATGATGTTCAGGCCGCGCTGACCCAGAGCCGGACCAACCGGCGGAGAAGGATTGGCTTTACCAGCCGGGATCTGAAGCTTGATGTAGCCAACGATTTTTTTGGCCATATCCGGGACTCCCCTGTTTGTCGTTCCCGAACCGCGGTTCAACGGAGTCGGCCATGCCGCCTCCTCCCGCGTTCGAAGTGAGGCGGACCCCTAGACCAGTCAGGGACGACCCGTCAAGCCTTTTACCCCTGATACTGACGCCTGATTGCCTCGCAGATCATTATCAAGGGTAGAAATATGGCTATCGATTCCGCTGACTGACTTGGGCGTTCTGAGATCTCTGTATTGCAGGGGTCCAAAAGGATCGATCTGTTTGATACCGGGCAGATCCGCCGTGCTCCAGCCGCCGCCCAGCGCACGGACCAGCCGAACGGAGGACTGAACCTGCGCCGTTTGGACTTCCACTTCTGACAGTCTTGCCTGAAGGGCATCCTGCTGAGCCACAAGAGCGTCGAGATAGTTCGACAGTCCGCCAGTATAAAGCGCCATCGTCATGCTCTGGGTCCGGAGTGCCGCCTCGACAGCTTTCTGCTGCTGGTCCTGAGCAATCTTGAACTGGCGGGTCTGTGTCAGACCGTCTTCGACATCCTGAAATGCCGAGAGGACCACGGATCTGTAATTATCCACCATCTCCCGATACTGCGACCAGGAGCGCTGCAAGGCTGCACGCCTCAGGCCTCCGGTGAAAGCAGGTTCGACAGCCTGCACAGCGATTTTCCAGAAAGCGCGGGAAATACTGGCAAGATCGAAACCGCCGTCCTCGAAACCACCCTGCGCACTGAAAGTGATATGAGGATAGAATGCGGCACGTGATACGCCGATCGCGCGTGCAGCAGCGGCCATCTGGCGCTCGGAGCTCGCTATGTCAGGCCGCCTTTCGAGCAACACGGAGGGCAGCCCTGCGTCGATTTTCACGACCCCGAAGTGCATTTTTACGTCTTTGACAGGCGCAATGTGAAAGCTCGCGGGAGCCGTATTAAGCAGAACCGCGATCGCATGTTCCATGACGTCACGACGGGCAATCAGATTGCTCTTGCCCGCTTGTGCCGAATAAAGCTGCGTTTCCGCACGAGAGACGTCCAGCCCGGCGCCGATCGATCCAGCCTGACGCAGCTCGGTAATCTCGACTGCCGCCCGGAAATAGCGGATGGAATCATCATACACGGCATTCTGTGCATCCAAGCCGCGCAGAGCGATATAATCGGATGCCAGTTCGGCCTCGAGCCCCAGCCGCGCCACGGCATATTCTGCCGCCGAAGCCTGAGCGAGGTTTTTCTGCATCCGGGTGGTGTTGCGGATAGAATCCCAGAAATCCGGCTCCCAGGTCGCGGCACCGCTATAGGCCTGATTGGACTCATAAACGAGACTACTGCTTCGCGCCGGATTGTTATATAGGCGACCAATCGAGCCCTTGTTGTCACTCATATGGGCTGCGCCAGTCACCTGCGGGTACAGCCGACTTTCGGTTTCACGGGCCACGTCACGGGCCTGCGTGAAGGCCTCGGCTGCAGCCTGTAGATCCGGATTCGCAGTCAGCATGCGCTGTTCCAGCCCGTTCAGGACAGGGTCGCTGAACATCGTCCACCAGTCGCTGCGAACCGCCCCATCTGCAGGACTGGCATTGACCATGGGGCCCTTCCCTTCCCATCCCTCGGGATAGAGAAATTTCTGGGGATGGTAATTAGGAGCCAGATCGCAAGAAGCCAGTCCAATCGATAAAACGCCCGCGAGCGCCGTGGTCATCCGCCAGCGGCCCCGCCTGCGTGCGGAGGGAGGCGAAACAGTCGGGGATGACGGGGAACTTTCCGGTTTCATCAGTGAGATCCGGCCTCCTCGGGGGTTGCGTCGTGCAGATGGGCAGGCTGCTGGCCCGCATCCTGCTGCGCCTTGCTTGGCGTATTGTATCCCGGCGTGGTCGGGACAATCCTGACCTCATCTCCATCCAGCAGATCAGCCGTCGGGTTAGCAACAACACGGTCGTCTTTTGTAATACCGCTGAGGATCTGAACTGTCGTCCCGAAATTGATGCCCACCTTCACATTGACCAAATGAGCATGATTGTTGATGACCTTGGCAACCTGTGTCCCCTCTGCCCGGAAGATAATCGCCCCTTCCGGCAAGATCAGGATATCCGGATTCCCAGGTGCTGAAATATGGGCTGTGGCATAGGAATTTGGCCAAAGAAGATTGTTGCTGTTATCCAGCGTCAATTCGGTCGTAACCGTGCGGGTAGATGCGTTGAAAGCGTTTGCCGTCGCAAGGAAGGTCGCCCGGAACCGGCTACCCGGATATTGCGGAACGGTCAGTTCCGCTTCGATTTTGGGAGAAATGACGCTCGCGAAATCCTGCGGCACCGATACGAACACGCGCATTCTATGCACGTCGGCGACAGAAAAGAGTTCGGACGCAGTCCCGCGCGAATTGAGATTGCCTCCTCCCGCGTTCACATAGTCTCCTACATTAACCAGACGGGATGTCACGATGCCATCAAAAGGCGCCACGATCTTCTTGAAATCCTCGAGAGCCTGAAACCGGTCGACGTCGTGGCGGGCTGCTTCCAGCTCGGCTTTCTGTGCAGCGGCATTCGCAGCTTGCACGTCCACTTCCTGACGTGAGACCGCCTGTGTGCCCTTCAGGGCCGTCCAGCGCTGGGTCGTGATGACAGCCAGATTGTAGCGCGCGAGAATAACATTGTAGTGCGCCTTGGCAGCCTCGAACTGCGCATCAATGCTCGGCGTACTGATTTCAGCCAGAACATCGCCGCGCTTCACATGCGCACCGTAGTCCTTGTACCACATCTTCACATAGCCTGAGACCTGCGCATAGATCGGCGCTTCATACCACGCGGCAAGATTGGCCGGCAGGTCCACCTGTCGTGTTGCGGGACCGGGCTGCGGTTTTATGAGAGTGACGGGCGGAATTGCTGCTTCTTCTGTCACGCCCGCCAGGGAGTGATAATGCGCCCCCCGCTGCACGATGCCCCAGGCCGCCAGCGCAATGGCCAGCACAACCACGACCAGCAGGATGATCCGCCCTCGTGCCCCCGAGCGCTTCTGGGACGGATGATCTGTCGGAGGCACGCGCCCCCCGTCCGTGGAATGGCTCACGCGTGGTCTCCTTCAGGCCCGGCAGGCCGCCTGTAATGAATCAGGGCAAAAACACAGGGTACAAAAAGCAGGGTCGCAACCGTCGCAACCAGTAGGCCGCCGATTACGGCCTTGCCCAGTGGTGCGTTGTCAGAATTGCTGATGGACATCGGAATCATACCGATCATCATCGCCAGCGCCGTCATAAGCACTGGCCGGATACGTTCATATCCCGCCTCAAGGGCCGCCAGCACAGCATCGCCATGATGGTCCATCCGCTCACGAGCAAAGGACACCACAAGAATGGCGTTAGCCGTTGCCGTTCCCATGCACATGATTGCGCCCGTCAGTGCCGGTACCGACATGGCCGTATGGGTCAGGAACAGACTCCACGATATTCCACCGAGCGCCCCCGGCAGCGCGGTAATGATGACAAACGGATCGAGCCAAGACTGAAAGTTCACGACGATGATCAGATAGACCAGTATGATCGACAGCGCGAGCCCGCCAATAAGCTGGACATAGGCATCGTTCATCGTCACCGCTTGCCCCCGGACGACAAGACTTGAACCATGTGGCAACAGCTTGCGCTCATGATCAACAATCCGGTTCACTTCCCGCGAGACCGTTCCCAGATCCATGTCTTCCGGAGCGGCATAAATATCGAAAACCGGCATGATGTTGTAATGCGCGATCTCCGATGGCGTCCCCGTCTGGACCAATTCGCTCAGCCCCCCGAGGAGCTGCGGCGTCTGGTTCGTCGGATTGCCGTCGCCCTTGTCAATGGGCAGAATCTCCAGATCATTCATGGTCTGAAGATAATTCGCAGGAGCCTGAACATCGATCAGCTGGGAAGTGCCCTGGGCATTGAGGTAATAGGTCTGCCCCACCTGCCCGCTGCCGGAAAGCGTTACAAGCGCATTGAGGGCAACGTCACGTTCCGTAATACCCGTCCCGAGCGCGAAGCTACGGCGGTTGTTGACGAGAATGGTCGGCTGCGTCATCGGCTCCTGAATGGACACATCCGCAATTCCGGGAATGTGGCGCAGCTTCTTTGCAAGGCGGGTCGCAAAACTGAAGTTTCCTCGCAGATCACGTCCGACAACCTGCACATCGATGGGCGAAGGCAGACCGAAATTCAGGATCTTGGCGGTCAGGTCGCCAGGCTGGAACGTAAAGACCGTTCCCGGGAAATCATTGGTCAGTCCCTTGCGAAGGCGCCGACGGTATTCCTGGATCGGGCTTTCAGAGTCACGAAGCTGGATTGTGATGTCGCAGTCCTGCGAGCCGACTGTGGGAGACGGGATCATTGCCTGGTTCAACTGACTGAACGGTAGACCACAGTTGTGCACGACGTTGACCACTTCTCCGGGCAACAGACTGCGGATTCTGCGCTCCGCCAGCCCGGCGATCTTTCCGGTCTCCTCGAGACGGCTTCCGACAGGCGCGCGCATATGCATCTGCAATGTGCCGGATCTGATCTCGGGGAAGAAGTCCTGACCGATGAACAGCAGAAGCGCCATGGACGAAATGGCCGCGAGCAGGAACAGCGTTACAAAGCGTCCACGGATCGAAATCAGGGTCTCAAGAATGGACTTGTAGTGCTCACGGAAACTCGTGAAGCGCGCTTCGAACCCCCGCTGGAAACGACCAAAGATACTGAGTTTGCGATTGTGCCATTCAGGATCACGATGCATCCGCACCTGAGCCGCCAGCATCCAGTTCGCCATGGTCGGGACCAGCGTCCGCGACAGGATAAACGAAGCGATCATGGCAAAGATGATCGCCTCGGCCATCGGCATGAACAGCCAGCCGGAAATGCCCGTCAATTCGAACAGCGGCAGCCACACGATGCAAATACAGGTCGTGGACACAAAAGTCGGAATAACGATCTGGTTCGCCGCATCAATGATGGCGTCTTCAAGGTCCTTGCCGGTCTCAAGATGTGCGTCGATATTCTCGATCATGACGGTAGCGTCGTCCACGAGAATACCCACGGCCAGCGCAAGTCCGCCCAGTGTCATCACATTGATCGACTGACCGGCAATACTTAGACCGATCAGCGAGCACAGCATGGCGAGTGGAATAGACGTCGCAACGATCACCGTCGAACGCCAGGATCCCAGAAACAGCATGACCGTCAAGCTGGTCAGAATGGCCGCCGTGATCATTTCACGGACCACATCGACGACCGATTCCTTCACAAAACTGGACGCGTCGGTCAGGACGTTCACTGTTGTCCCCGCCGGCAGGGTCGCCTGAACCTGAGGAAGAAGCTTCTTGATACCACTCACAACGGAAAGGGTAGAAGCGTCACCACTTTTAAGGACGACGATCAGAACCGCCTGCTTTCCCTTAACGAGAACGGCATTGATCTGAGGCGGCCCTCCCCTATGTACCCAGGCGACATCGCGCAGATAGATTACCGAGTTGCCCACCTGTTTGATGGGCATCCTGTTGAAGACATCGATATCCATGGGAGTGGAATTGGTCTTGACCATCCAGTCAAGCTGACCGATGCGCTGATCGCCTGCAGGGAGAACGATATTCTGAAGGTTCAGCGCTGTCGCAACATCTTCAGGCGAAAGCCTGTGCGCGAGGAGCTTGATGGGGTCGATATCGACCATGATATCAGGCGCCAACCCACCATAAGGGTTGGGGATGGCCGCACCGGGAACCGAAATCAGTTCCGGTCGAATCAGGTTGGACGCCATATTGTAGATTTCCGACCCTGACATGGTCGGATTGTTAACCTGAAGCGTCAAAACAGGAACCGAAGAGGCATCCATCGCCAGAATCAAAGGCGGCGTCGCTCCGTTTGGAAGCTGCTTGATGACCGTCTGCGATACGGACGTGATCTGCGTCTGCGCGACCGCCGTATTGGTCCCCGGCTGGAAGAAAACCTTGACAATGCCGCGTCCGTAATAAGACGAGCTTTCGATATGCTCGACGTTACTCACAGTCGCGGTCAGGGCACGCTCGTAATAATAGACGATACGACCCGACATGTCCTCTGGCATCAGGCCAGTATAGGACCAGATGACAGCGACGATCGGGATCTTGATCGAAGGGAACACGTCCGTCGGCGTGGAAACGATTGCCCTGACTCCGAAAATCAGGATCATGATCGAAAGAACAACGAAGGTGTAAGGCCGCTTCAGCGCGGTAACGACGATGGCATTCATGCGGTCAGACTACCCCTTCGGGCTCTTCCTGGTCCGGTCATTCTCAACGGGTGCCCCCTTGCAAATTACTCCAAGTCATATCGATCGAGACCCGCACGACAAGGAAAATTCTGTTTAAATATCAAGACACACAGAAAGAATTGAAACAGTTCGTCGCAACACAACTGTCGTCAGGCGGTTGCAGCGACTGGAAAATGAATGGTGAAGACCGCGCCTGGAAGGGCATGATTGGTCCGCGCCGCGCCAATTTCCAGCGATGCTCCATGAAGCCTCAGAATAGCGGAAACAAGACTAAGACCCAGCCCGCTTCCCGGAACATGCCGGCTCTTGTCCGAACGATAAAAGCGCCCCATGACCGCCCGGCGCTCTTCTTCTGCTATGCCGATTCCGGTATCCGCGACCCGAAGCCAGCTCGCCCCGTTTGGCTCCTGCCCGACACTCAGGTCCACACTGCCTGGAGCGGGCGTGAACTTGATGGCATTGTCCACGAGATTGACCAGAACCTCGTTCAGAAGATCCTTGTCTCCGAACAGCGGCACAGGACGGTTAGATTCTGCGATCCGGAGGAGCACATCCTGCGTCTCGGCAATCGGCTCATAAAGATCCACAACCCCGACCAGAAGCTCTCGCAGATCTAGCATTGCAAATCCTGCCCGGCGCCGGCCGTTTTCGATTTCTCCAATCCGCAACAGAGCGGTAATGACGGAAAAGCACTGTTCAAGATCCTGCGTAGCCCGCTCAATCGCGCCGTGGAGGGCCGTCGGATCGTTCGTGATCGCCGAGACACGCTCGAGCCTGGCCTTGACCCGCGCAAGAGGCGTCCTCAGATCGTGGGCAATATCGTTGCCGACATCCCGGATCTCGTCCAGCAAATGTTCCAGCCGATCCAACATTCGGTTAACCGAAACTGCAAGCCGCTCGATATCGTCGCGCTCACGCCCGGCCGGCAATCGCTCATGTAGATCGCCATCCATAATACGGTCGATCGCCTCGTGCATCTCCTTGACCCGCCGCAATGCACGATGACTGAGAAAAATTCCTGCCATCAGCGCAAACGCCACGACTGGTACAACCGACATGAGCGCTGCGCGCTTTGTGATGTAACGTAACTCGTTAGCCATGTGCAGGGAGCGGGCGAGAACGAGAATGCGGTCCCGGTTACCCTGAACGCCCTCAACCTCGACTGCCAGATAACGCATCTCGTAAGGAGTATCCCCCGGCGGCGCGTCCCACAAACGTTGCGTCCGGGGCGAGACTTCCAGGCCGACCGGCCATTTCTTGATGTCGCCCGCAATTAGGTTGCGGCTCATGTCAAACAAGGCCGCACCGTTCAGAATTACGCGCAGATCGGTCTTGCTGCGCTCGCGCACTTCATATTCGAGCTGGGCGGGGGTTTCCCGGACCAGCAGGGCGGCCTCACGCTGAAGCAGATCCGTGGAACGCTGCTGCTCGTACCCGTTCATCTGCCCATAAACGAGCCCAAACTGAAGCGCCATTCCCGCTATGATCGCGACGACGAACGCCAGTGTCAGCCGGAAAGTGACCGTCCGGAAAAGATCGGCCCTAAACAGTTCGGAAAGCCGCAGGTCAGGTCGGGACACGCAGACTGAACCCCGCGCCGCGAATACTGTGAATCAGCGGAGGTTCCCCCGGCTGGTCAATCTTACGACGCAGCTTTCCGATGTGAACATCCACCAGATTCGTCTGCGGCACGAAACGATAGTTCCAAACATCTTCCAGAAGCATGGTCCGCGTCAGCACCGTATCCGGACGACGCATCATGTACTCCAGAAGCCGGAATTCACGCGGGAGCAGTTCGATTTCCTGACCACTCCGGAAGACCTTGCGATCAATCAGGTCCATTTCAAGCGGCCCAACGCGCAGTGTCGTCACCCGGCTGTCCGTTGGCCGCCGCAAGAGTGCCTCAAGCCGTGCCGCAAGCTCCTCCATGGCAAAAGGCTTAGTCAGATAGTCGTCGCCGCCGGCCTTGAGGCCACTGACCCGATCATCCACTGCCGACAGCGCAGAAAGCACCAGAACCGGAATGTTGATCCGCTGTGCGCGCACGCTTTCAATGACGGTCAGCCCGTCAAGTTCCGGAAGCATCCGGTCCACAATCATCAGATCGAACTGTCCGGTGCAGGCATGATCCAGTCCTTCGATCCCAGTCGAAGCCCGCGTGACCTCATAGCCACGGATCGTGAGCTCTTCCACGACCTCAGCGGCAATGCTGTCGTCATCCTCAATCAGGAGAACCCGTGGGGAGAGGATGGCACCACGCTCGGGTGCCGCATGTTCATGTCCGGACGTCATGGTCATAATCCTCACATGAGGCCGCACGGCCTGTCATCCAATTAAAATTGCTCTTAAGGCTAAAGCGTGCATGTCAAGGCGATTGGCCCACCTCAGTCTTCAAGCTACATCCAGAAAACATCCAATTCCTTATCAACCGGACGCGACCATCATTGCAATTGGTGACAGCATCAGCAAAGCACAGACCTTGCATCTCATTTTGAAAGCCTCGGCTGCAAAACCGATTATTCTCCATCCGGCAATCCAGTAGATTTTCTGGCCCCCCTTGCTGCCCGTCCTCCAACGAGCCAGATGGTTGTCATCTGTGCCCATGGGGATGAAACAGGCCTCGTTTTCGGTGAATTCTCACCTGAAGTTGATACGAGGCAACTGCTCGCTGGCAGCTTCCCGGCCAGACATCTGCGCCTCCCGCCAGACTGTATGAAAAGCCGCCTTGTCCTGATAACAGCCTGCGCAGCCGGAACCGCCTCGTTCGCAACGAGCTTCCTCAGTGCAGGTGCGGATGCTTTCCTCGCTCCTGCAGACTATCCGGACGGTGAGGACGTCGTCCTTTTCATCCACGCCCTTCTCCATCAACGCTTGAGCCAGAAAAAATTCATCGACTGAAATTTGGGAAAGACTCACCGCGGCTCGCCTCAATACAGGAGAGAGTCAAATCCGCGCAAATCCGTTCCAGCGTTCAATCCATAGGCATGCGAAAGGGGATTAGCTCCATCATGTCTTGGACAAAAACGGAGCCAGCACTCCAGACTTTCGCTCACATATCCGGGGAGGGAAAAAGCCTTTACACCCGATTTTCCTGAGCCAGATCTAAACCGACCGATCAATCTCAGGCGTCAACCCGAGCCTAGTTTGCCAGAGACATCTGAACCGGTCGCGCGCAGGGACTCTTCCATATCTTCGTTAGTCCCGTCCAAAGCACGCAGACGGCGTCCCAGGACCCGGGTTCGCTGCCTCGCCTCCTCAATCGTATTGCCCATCGTGCCCGCATTGCGATGAAGCTTTTCGAGAACCTGATCCATCCGCAACATTTCCTGCCGGGTTGCTCCCAGAAGTCCCGCAATAGCCTCCGTCCGCTCTTCAAGCGTCAGCGTAACGTACCCGAGATGCACCGTCCTCAGCATCGCAGGAAGGAGCGACGGCCCCATCACCATCACCCGATACAAACGCCCGATTTCATCAATCACGCCCGGCATCCGGGCAATTTCCGTATAGAGGCCATCAGTCGGCAGATAGAGCACTGCGAACTCCACCGTCACTGGCGGAAGAATGTATTTGGAAGCAATCTTCTTCGCTTCGAACCGAACGGCATTTTCCAGCTCTTTGCGCGCCTGACGCTCCGCGGTTGCATCCCCGGCTTCGAATGCGTTCAGCAGACGTTCATAAGCTTCGGTCGGAAACTTGCTGTCGATTGCAAGCCGGGGCGGAACGTCTGAACCCCGCACAGGCATTTTGACTGCAAACTCAACATTCTCTCCACCTGTCCCCAAACGAAAATTCGTCTCGTAGCTCCCTTCAGGAAGGATATCGTCCAGAATGCTCCGGCACTGGGCCTCCCCCCACCCCCCACGGGTCTTGACGTTGGAGAACAGCCGTTTGAGATCACCGATCTGTGCAGTGACACTCGTAACTTCACCCAGCGCCTTCTGCATGGCACTGAACTGCTCCACCACGCGCTGGAAGCTCGTTTGCATCTGCTTTTCCACAGCACCGTGAAGCTGTTCGTTCACGGTGGCGCGAATGCGCTCGATCTGCTCGTTCTGACTCTGCGCCATATCGCGCAATGCGTCGGACAACAGGAGTCGTCCTTCTGCCTGATCCTGTCCAAGGCTCCGGGCGAGAAGACTGAGACGCTCGCTTGTTTCCAGGCGGAACTGATCCAGCCGTCCCGAAAGAACACGCTCCACTTCTGAGAGATGCGCCCGATGATATTCCACATCCTGCGCCCGCTCCTGCGCTTCCCGCTCCAGCAATCGCTCAAAGCGTCCACCGCCGCCCCTCAGAACGCTTACGAGAGCAACAAGCAGCGCAACAGCGGCCACGATCCAGGGAAGAAACAGCGCCATTCCAGAAAAATTCTCCTGCATGGCGCTGTCCTATCCCGTCAGATCCTCCGGGCCAATGCCCTCCGGTCTATGGCTGATGAATATTGCCGTACGACGCCGCACCCAGTCCGGGACAGGAACACGGCGCTCCAAGAGGAACCTGCGTTGGCATCTTGCAGGTATAGATTCCCGCCTTGCAGGTGTAGCCGTATCCCGCAACCGGTGTTCCCGGAGCAACCGGACCCGACGCTGCCGTGCCAACACAGGCTCCGAGTCCCAGCAGGGACAGACCGGCGGCGGCACGAAGGGCGTGACGAATGAGGGAAGGAGACATTTGAGGGGGGTGTCCTTGTCGGCCAGTTGCACAATACGAATGTCCAGAACAGCGGAAACGATTTCCTGCCCTTCCGGTTGCCGCGTCATCGGATGCGAGAATGGCAATCCTGTGGCGGCCATTTCACAGGACGGACCATAAGAGCGGCTAACGATGCCCAGCCGCGGCTTTCCCGGCGGCAACCCCGCTCGCCCAGGCCCACTGGAAATTGTGGCCACCCAGCCAGCCCGTTACGTCCACGGCCTCACCAATCGCATAAAGCCCCGGAATATCCCGTGCTTCGAGAGTCTGCGACGACAGATCCCGCGTATCAATTCCACCCCGCATGACTTCAGCCTTGGCGTATCCTTCGGTGCCCGCGGGACGCAGCTGCCAGTTCGAGATCCGGTCGGCGAGCGCCCTGATGACACGGTCAGGCTGATTGGCCAGCATTGTATCCCCCAACCCGGCAGCAAGAACACGCGCGAGACGCTGAGGAAGCGCTTCCAGCAGACTTGGCGGGAGAGCCTTTGGGCGCTCCTTCTTGATTTTCAGAAAATTCTCCAGAGCATTTCGCCCAGGCAGGAGATCGATCTGGGCAGTCTCGCCTGCCTCCAGATAGGACGAAATCTGAAGAATGGCCGGTCCGGAGACACCACGATGGGTGAAGACCATCCCGTCCTCGAAACGCGGCCCCTTCTTTCCAACACGCGCCACGATTGGCAGCGATACGCCGGCCAGTTCCGGATCCGCGTCCGCCAGAACAAGCGGCACCAGCGCCGGCGCGGTCGGCACAAGACGCAGCCCGAACCGGCGGGCCAGACGCAGGGAAAGATCCGACGCTCCGAGCTTGGGAATGGACAGGCCACCCGTCGCAAGGATCACGGCCCCCGTGCGAATTTCCCCCCCGTCGGTCGAGACAATGAATCCATGTTCAGCCTGACGCACATCGAGAATACGCGTCTGCATCCTGATTTCGCAGCCCGCGGCCCGACATTCGGCGACCAGCATGCCCACGATCTGCCCGGCGGACCCGTCACAGAAGAGTTGTCCCCGGGCCTTCTCGTGCCATGCAATACCGTAGCGGTTCACCAGCCGAAGAAAATCCTGAGGCGTGTATCGTGCCAAAGCCGAACGAGCGAAATGCCGGTTCTGCGAAATGAAACAGTTCGGCCCAGTTTCAAGATGTGTAAAATTGCACCGGCCGCCACCGGAAATCAGGATTTTGCGCCCCGGCTCAGGCCCATGGTCCAGAATTAGCACCCGTGCGCCGTTCTGCCCCGCAGTCGCGGCCGCCATCAGCCCCGCCGCGCCGGCTCCGAGCACAATCACATCGGGGTTCATTGCGGCAGGGTTCACCATAGCACGCCTCAGAAATCCAGATTGGCGTAATGGGCAGGCGGCGTAATGCCGCTGACTTTATCAGACAGCACCCCCCTGAAACAGGGGCGAGATTTGACCCGGGCATACCAGTCCTTCGCGGCGGGAGCCTTGGACCAGTTGATATCCCCGATGAAGTCCAGCGCTGACAGATGAGCCGCGGCCGCGAAATCCGCCAGAGACAACGCAGGGCCCGCCAGCCAGGAGCGCGTTTCCGCAAGCCAGCCGATATAGTCGAGATGAAAACGCATATTCGCATACCCGGCCCGGAGCGCATTCCCGTCGGGATGGCCGCGGCCGAATTGACGCTTGTCGACTTTCTCGCCCAAAAGATTGCGGGTGACTTCCTGTGCGAACCGCGTGTCGAACCAGTCCACGAGGCGCCGTGTTTCGACACGATCGGAAAGGGTTCGTCCGAGAAGTGGCGTATCGGGATACGCTTCGTCCAGATATTCGCAGATGACACGGCCGCCGGGCACGGCCAGACCGTTTTCCTCAACCAGCACAGGCACTTCGCCTGCCGGATTGAGATGCAAGAACTCCTCGCGCTGCTCCCAGACCCGTTCGATAACCGGTTCGAAAGGAAGGCGCTTCTCGCTGAGAGCGAGCCGGACAAGACGGCATTGCGGAGAAAGTGGAAGGTGATGCAGGATACGCATTACCACTTTCTAAGTCAGCCGATATCCGCTCACAAGAGCCTCACCGACTGCCCGACACAGGTCCGACGATTTTCAGATGCCCGATCCCGTTTCCAACGCCCCGCCCGCTCCCATGCGTATCCGCGCACGAGGCCGCTCTTTCCTTGCGCTCGTCCTGTCGCCCGAGGCACCTCTTCCGCTGTGGCTGGAAGGGCTCGACTATCAGATCGCCCGTTCAGGCGGACTCTTTACCGGGAAACCGGTCATTCTTGATCTCGGCCTTCTAGCGGAAACCACTCCCGGGCTTGCAACGCTTATGGACGACATCCGCAGCCGTGGCGTGCGGATCATCGGGATTGAAGGTGGCAGCCGTCACTGGCCTGCCACAGCGCACTGGGACTGGCCCGAAACACTGGATGGTGGCCGCCCGGCCGGCGAGGTGGAAATCCCGGAAGATCCGTCCACCAGCGCGACAGGCCCGGTTTCCGGGGGCGGCACCCTGATCATCGACCAGACGGTGCGCTCCGGCCAAAGCATCCAGCACATGCAGGGGGATGTTATTATTCTGGGTTCGGTTTCCTCTGGAGCGGAAATCGTGGCCGCCGGCTCAATCCACGTCTATGGGACCCTGCGCGGACGGGCGATAGCAGGCGTGGGTGGCCAGGCCCAGAGCCGTATTTTCGCCAGCAGGATGCAGGCCGAACTTCTGGCGCTGGACGGGTACTACGCCGTAACAGAGGACATTGACCCGGCGCTTCTTGGTCAGGCCGCACAGGCCGCCCTCAATGAAGACAGGGTCAGGGTGACCTCGCTGCCAGCTTGAACCATAAACAGCGCTGTCTTCATTCGCCACGAAAGTACCCTTATTCCTAGGTTGCCGCAGGGGATAAAACTTTCATAGAATGCGAAATCGGTTACGGTATTCCGGCAAAGTCGGCCGCGGAACCGCAGAGACGTTATTTTGGAGTATTCATGGCCAAGGTTCTGGTTGTCACTTCCGGCAAGGGTGGCGTCGGCAAGACGACATCGACCGCCGCGCTCGGCGCCGCTCTCGCTCAGAGCGGACAGAATGTGGTAGTGGTTGATTTCGATGTCGGGCTGCGCAACCTCGACCTGGTCATGGGCGCCGAACGCAGGGTCGTCTTCGATCTCATCAACGTGGTTCAGGGCGATGCCCGTCTGTCACAGGCTCTGATCCGCGACAAGCGCTGCGAGACACTCTCCATCCTTCCCGCGTCCCAGACCCGCGACAAGGACGCGCTCACATCCGAAGGCGTAGCCCGCGTCATGGACGAGCTTCGTGAGAAGTTCGACTGGGTCATCTGCGATAGTCCGGCAGGTATTGAGCGTGGCGCGCAGCTCGCCATGTATCACGCCGATATGGCCGTGATCGTTACCAATCCCGAAGTCAGCTCCGTGCGTGACTCTGACCGCATCATCGGCCTGCTAGACAGCAAGACGCAGAAGGCCGAGCGCGGCGAAAAGGTGGACAAACACCTGCTGCTGACCCGCTACGATCCGGCCCGGGCGGCGCGCAAGGAAATGCTGAGCGTCGAAGACGTTCTCGAAATCCTTTCAATTCCCCTTCTTGGGATCGTTCCCGAGAGCGAGGACGTGCTGAAGTCTTCCAACGTTGGCGCGCCCGTCACTCTCGCCGCGCCTTCCAGCCTCCCTGCCCGCGCCTATTTCGAGGCCGCCAGACGGCTGAATGGCGAGAAACTTGATGTCTCGGTACCGACCGAGAAGCGTGGTTTCTTCGACTGGCTCTTTAAGAGGGACGCATGAATTCATGAGTTTTCTCGCTAACATCTTCGCCCGGCGTCAGCAGTCCAGCAGCGTTGCCAAGGACCGTCTTCAGATCCTGCTGGCCCATGAACGCAGCACAGGATCTGACACAGGAGAGTCCGACCTGATCCGGCAGCTTCACAAGGAAATCATGGAAGTGATTGCGCGCCATGTCGCTGTGGATCAGGACAAGGTCCAGATCAAGGTTGACCGTGGTAGCGGTTGTTCCATGCTCGAAATCGATGTCGAGGTCCCTCAGGAATTGAGTGGCAAACGCGTCTCGTCGTCCTGATAACACGATAACAACTGGCGGCAGGAGCCGTCTCTGACAGAACGGAGCATTACGGATGAGCGGCTTTCTCGGAAACCTCATGAACCAGGCTGTGGGTGCCATTGGCGGTCAGCTTGGTGAAAAGTTCAGTGGCAGCATCGGCGATTTCCTTAAAGGAGACGGGCTGAACATGCTCGTAAGCCAGGCGCAGAGTGCGGGCCTGGCGGATAAGATCCAGTCCTGGATCGGCCACGGCGAAAACCTGCCCATCACCACAGACGAGCTGCGCAGTCTTCTGACGGACCAGCAAATCCAGACCATCGTCGCCAAGACTGGCCTTCCCGCTGGAACGATCCTGCCTGCTCTGGCACAGCTTCTTCCCGCTGCCGTGGACAAGCACACCCCTGAAGGTGAGGCGCCCACAACCACAGTCTGACATCCGGGTCAGTCTTCAGAGCGAGTTTTCGAGACCGAAATCCAAAGCTTGCGAAAAGCGCCCAGGGAGAGATCCTTGGGCGCTTTTTTATTGCTCAATCAGGCTCCCTGCCCCGGACTTTTGCCCTGATCCGGATCATGAGGCAGCGCGTCATAGGGTTTGGGCTGCTCTATGGGGAAGCGGATCAGGAGATAGGGCGGAGCACGCCGATCAACACCTTCATTAAACGATGCCAGCCTGTTCCATTGACCGAACGTGCAATAGACATGATCCGCTGTCGCAAAAATTCCGTCCGGAGACAGGGCACGCGGATCCCGCAGCATCATGTGAAAAGAGCCATCCGGGTCCCGTCGCAGAATACAGTCGTGCTCGTAGTTCGTTGTGTAAAGCCTGCCGTGATCATCCAGAGCCAGGCCGTCCGCCACACCTTTTTCCCCTTCGTTCTGGATGGCAGGCCCCAGAACGGCATCATCGGACGCCGGATCCGCTAGCAGATCGACGGAAATACTGTAAAGCCGACGGCTGGTAAGGGGGGCGAAATACAGACGTTTTTCGTCTTTTGTCAGGGCAATACCATCCACGCCACCGGACACGAGTTGCGGGTGACCGGCGATGTAGCGACGGGGTTCCCCCTCGACGATAGCCATGAATCCCTCTTCAGGAAGAATGGCAGGATGCGTAGTCAGGACGCGTCGCGCCTGCTGAGTCGCAACATCAACAATCACCAGACCGGGGCTGTTCCCGAAAGACGAGTCCGTCACAAACACCGTACCCTGAGCACCATGTGACAGCGACACGCGCAGGTCATTCATGTGGCTATCATTCAAGAGCACAGGGGCTTTGAGAATGATTTTGTGAACCACACGGTTCGTCTGCGGATCGACACAGACAATCTTCGCCGCACCCGGCTGAAGAGGGTGCCCTGCCCTCTTTCCGTCATCAATCATCCAGAGCCTGCCCTGCCGGTCCATGGTCATTCCATGCACAGACACCAGACAATCCGTAGGGCGGGCGCCAGGCATACTCATGCTGACGGATGGATAGGGGACGACCTTTCCATCGATCAGCTCACCAAGAGTAGCCCCCTTGTGATCAATGGCATGCCGGGGGAAGCCTACGAATGTCCGTCCATTAGGCAACACCACAATCCCAGAAGGCCCCGGTCCGTCGAATTCTGCGACGATATCGAGAGCTCCGTAAGGGGCAGTCCCACGATCCACGTTTCCAGCAGCCTTTGCGGACGCCAGAGGCAGAGCGCTTGATACGGCCAGAGACACGGGAGCTGCTGAAGCGCTCCTCAGAAAAAGACGACGCTTCATGCTCATTCCACATTCTCCCGAAACATCTTTACAGGATACATGATTTTCATAACGCCCGATCCGGGCGTCCAAAGCCATGCACCATTACGAAATGTGATCGCCAAGCGCCGGTTTTTCAATTGAGCGAAACGAACACTCCGTTCGCAGGCTCAGGCTTAGCCTGGAATGCCGGTTCCACTGGTTGCTTCGAAAATCTGCCCCATCAGATGTCAGATAACGTCCGTCCGCGCTCGCAAGCTGAACATAAAGGGGGGGGACAATCTCGGCAGGCGCCCCGGACGCTGCAACGGAACTGTCGAGCCGAACCCTTGGGGGCTGACAGAGCACCGCTGACCTGTCGAAGACCACTGATTATTCACAAAACGGAAACACGCTCCGCTACGTTTCTCAGACCTTCCGAACTGTGCAGAGAGAGGCGATATGGCGCCTGCACAGGGCAAGATCAGGCGATGCACTCTGCTTGCAAGCAAGTTCGAAAGCCTGTGTTTCCCTGGCCGCGAGATCAAGAGCCCCTGGAGGCCAGCGGTCGAGCGCCTGCCCGAATGCAGCAGTACGTTTGAAAAAGACAGGCGGCTTCAGCATTTTCATGGCTTCCGCACGCCCGTGTCCCAGTCCTACCGCGTCCGCGACCTTCTGAAGTCGTACCAGAACGCCCAGTATCGTCCGGGCTACGGCGACGGGATTGGCGCCATCGGCCAGCGCCCGTTCCAGCGCCACATCCGCCACCATCCTGTTTCCGGACAATGCGGCGTAAGCAGCATCTTCGAGGGAGTTGCCCCCGGCATCGCCGACACAATCCTGCACGGCCTGAAGATCGAGACGACCGTTCGCTCCAGCATACAAAACCAGTTTTTCGATCTCACCCCGCACACCACTGCGGTCGGCGCCAAGGACACCCAGAAGCCAGGTCAGGGCATCCCGGTCGATCGACACCCCTTCCTTCGCCAAGGCATCCGTCACCGTCTGAGACAGGGCGCGACCTTCCTCAGGATAACAGGCAATCGAGGCCACATTTTTGTGCGTTTCCGCAAGCATCCGCAATTTGGAGCGCGCCGCAGCGCCAGGCGCCTCAATCACGACGAGCGTATCCGTATCGGTCTCCAACACACGCCTGAACAGAGGCGTCAGGCTGTCCTGTCCATCCCGAACCCACACGACACGACGCCCCCCTGTCAGGGAGAGCGCCGTTGCCTCTTCTTCCAGCCTGTCCTGCGTTTCACGATCCAGTTGCGCAATCTGGAAAGGGTCATCCAGAGTACCCGCCACAAGCCTGACCGCCTGCGCGGCACGCTCGCGAATAAGACCTGTATCCTCACCATGCAGAACGATGGCCCGCCATGACCCGGCCTCCGACAGACTGCGGGCAATATTCCGTGCGTCAATCTTCACGCGCGTCCCCGGCCTTACTGCGGAGTAGCGCTTGTGGTTCCACGGGACAGACGTCCCGTTGCGGAAGCCGGGAAACCATCCACGCCGGTTCTGTCAGTGGCCGCATTCCCATTATCGTCAGGCATACGATCCGTATTCAGATAACGGGGAAGCTCGTCGGGAGCAGCCTTTTCCGGCGTTGTATGACTGCGGAACCAGATGGCGACCTGCTGGGTCACGGTCTGTGCCAGCGTATCCGACACACGGGCCTGAAGAGTTTCGTCGTTCAGTGTCTGGGCAAAATACTGCTCGAAGCTGGTATTGAAGCCATCAAGCGTCGTCGCATCCCCCTGCGCCAGAAGACGCGGATTCTGTTCGACCGTAATCAGCACCCAGTGCGCGGAGGCCGTGCTTCGCGTACGACCCGACGTGTTATCCTGATGAATGTCGACTGCTTCCTCATTCATCCCGGAATAGACTTTCAGGATATATTTATGAGGATCTTCCGGTCCCGCACCCGCAAGGTTCTTCTGGAGAGCCAGCCGCAGCAGCTGACCATACCGGCCGGGAATATTGTCGACATAAATCTGGGCGAGTTCTCCCGACATGTCGGTTCTGGGTGTCAGCTTTCCGTAGAGGGGTGAGAAACCACACCCTCCCAGAAAGAGACAGCCTGCCAGGAAAAGCACGCCGCGGCGGTCTCTCATCAGCCAGCCACCACGAAATTGACAATCCGGTTCGGCACATGGATTTCCTTCACCACGCGCTTACCTTCCAGAAGACGTGCGACATTCGGCTCGTTTCTGGCGGCGGCAAGAACGTCTTCCCGTGCGGCATCAGGAGGAACCTCGATGGTTCCGCGAAGCTTGCCCAGGATCTGGACCCCGATTGTCACACTCTGAACCGCAAGCCACTTTTCTTCGACCGCAGGCCACGGCCGTTCCACGACCAGAGGCTTACCCGGTTCCAGAACTGCCATCATGTCTTCCGCGAGATGCGGCATCATCGGCGCGGTCAGCAGACACAGAACCTGTGCCGCCTCCCGGCGTGCAGCGGCCATGCCTTCTCCCTCGACACGCTCAGCCTCTGCGAGAGCAGACGTAAGTTCATGTAGACGCGCCACTGCGACGTTCGGCGTAAAGGCTTCCAGCGCCTCTTCTATAGCCGCGATGGTACGGTGCGTTACACGACGGAGATCATCCCCGGCAGCCCCGTGCGGACTGTCGGCGGCATCCCGCGCCGCGACGGAAGAGATGATCCGGTGCAACCTCTGTCCGAAGCGGGCAGCAGCAGCAACGCCAGCAGCCGTCCATTCCATGTCACGTTCGGGCGGACTGTCCGAGAGAACAAACCAGCGCGCCGTATCAGCGCCATAACGCTCGATAATGTCCACTGGTGAAACCGTGTTGCGCTTGGACTTGGACATTTTCTCCGAGCGTCCAACCTGAACCGGCGTTCCGGAATCACGCCGGACAACCTGCTCTCCACGACGCTCCACTTCTTCAGGATAAAGCCAGCCGCCCTCATCCCGATAGCTCTCGTGTGTCACCATGCCTTGAGTGAAAAGACCCGCAAACGGTTCGTCCACGTCCAGATGGCCGGTCTCATGCATCGCCCGCGTGAAGAAGCGAGCATAAAGCAAATGAAGAATCGCATGTTCGATCCCGCCGATATACTGGTCGACCGGAAGCCATCCGTTAGCCGCTGCCGGAACAGTCGGAGCATCGGCATGAGGGCTTGTAAAACGTGCGAAATACCAGGAACTGTCGACAAAAGTGTCGAACGTATCTGTTTCGCGCGTCGCGGGTTTACCACAGCTCGGACAGGCGACGTGCTTCCATGTCGGGTGATGGTCCAGCGGATTTCCCGGACGATCAAATGTGACATCTTCCGGCAGCACAACCGGAAGCTGATCGTCAGGCACCGCTACAGGCCCACAGTCAGAGCAATGGATTACCGGAATCGGGCAGCCCCAGTATCGCTGACGGGAAATGCCCCAGTCACGCAGGCGCCAGTTCACAACGCCTTTACCAGCTCCCAGTCCCTCAAGGCGCTCGATAACCTTTGTGCGGGCTGTGGCCGGATCCAGACCGTCCAGAAAACCCGAATTAAAAAGGGTCGCGTCGCCTGACACAGCCTTTTTACCGAGCACAAAGCTTCCTGCGTCCTGTCCGGAAGGCAGAAGAACCTGCGGAACGGGCAGATCGTATTTACGGGCAAAATCGAGATCGCGCTGATCACCGCACGGGCAGCCGAAAACAGCCCCCGTACCATAATCCATCAGAACGAAATTGGCGATCCAGATCGGTGCCGTTTTCTCCGGATCAAGCGGATTGGCAACACGCAGACCTGTATCGAAACCGCGTTTTTCAGCTGCCTCGATGACTTCCTCGGATGTCCCGAGACGTCGACATTCTTCAATGAAGGCTGCCGCGTCCGGATTGCCTGCCGCAACCTTGAGCGCCAGAGGATGCTCGGCTGAGATCCCGATGAAACTCAGACCAAAAAGCGTATCCGGACGTGTCGTGAAGACTTCCACACTGTCCAGATCCTCCTCATAACCGGCCGGAGGGTTGTGAAGGGCAAAACGCACGCGAGCGCCTTCGGACCGCCCGATCCAGCGCTCCTGCATTGTCCGAACGCGTTCGGGCCAGCGATCCAGTGTTCCGAGATCATCCAGCAGAGGCTGGGCAAACTTCGTGATCTTCAGGAACCACTGTGAAAGCTTCTTTTTTTCGATCAGGGCTCCCGAACGCCATCCCCGCCCTTCGACGACCTGTTCGTTCGCAAGCACAGTTTCATCGACCGGGTCCCAGTTCACCAGGGAATCACGTCGTTCGACCAACCCTGCTCCCATCATGTCGATGAAAAGCTTCTGCTGCTTTCCGTAATATTCCGGCAGACAGGTCGCAATTTCACGATCCCAGTCGAGCGAAAAGCCCAGCCGCTGCAACGTCGCCCGCATTGTGGCGATATTGTCCATCGTCCACGCCCCGGGATGCACATTCCGCTCACGAGCGGCATTTTCAGCCGGAAGTCCAAACGCGTCCCAGCCCATGGGGTGCATGACGGCGAAACCCCGGGCCCGCTTGTAGCGCGCGACGACATCTCCGAGCGTATAATTACGGACATGCCCGACATGAAGCTGCCCCGATGGATAAGGGAACATCTCCAGAACATAATATTTGGGACGATCAGCGGGAGGAACATCCGGCACAGAGAAACTGTTCCGGCGTGCCCATTCGTTTTGCCAGTAAGGTTCGCGATGCCTGAAATCGAAAGCGGGGACTGGAGTGTCGGTCATGTTTATCTCAGTTGTCCCGCTCACCGTTTTCGGCACGCAACTGACGAGCACGCGTCAGGATACGGGTTGTAATGTCGGATGTCGTTGTGGCGGAAACGGGCGTGTCTTCCCACTGTCCATCCTGCAGCACCTGCCGGAAGACTGAAACCCGGAGCGCATCGGAGCGAAGGCGTCGATCAAGGACGTAAGCCGCAATCTTGAAGCGTTCGTTCTGACTCGCCGATGGCTGATACCAGTCCGTCAGGATCACACCACCGACGGCATCCGCAGAAGCAAGAGGCATAAAGGACAGGGTATCGATCGCGCCACGCCAGAGATAGGCGTTGACCCCTCCCCGAAGCTCATCTGCGCCACCTTCTGCGCCACGATCAACACCCAGAAGATGATTGCGGGGCGCCGTCAGCGTGCTGGGGTCACGTCCTCCACCACAGGCAGCAAGCGCACCAAGCGTCAGAAGACCAAGAACTATACGAGCGGATCGAGGATGGGGACGATGAACAGTCAACTGGGTGCGAGACATCATGTGTGGTCCTGCGGGCCGCGCCAGGGCCGGTCACAAGCAAGGATACAGACTGGCGAGGTCTGTAACCGGCAACTTCCGTTTGACTGTTCATATCGCGCTGGCGTCACAAGGCCAAGCACCTGCGCAAGATGTTCCTAGCTGACAGGCAATCCGGCCTTCTGAAGAGCGTCAGCCAGGGTCTCGCGACGGGACTGTGACACAAAAGAAAAACGCGACATGATTTTCGCTACTGTCAGGTCAGGAGCCAGTCGCATCAGATGTCGACGGACCCGCGCTGCCTCTTCCGGGAAATCCCCGAGTTCTACGAGCGCCACGAGGTAATAGACCAAGACACTTGGGCAGGCCGGGAAAATACCACAGAACAGTCGGCCCATCGCAATCACTTCCTGATAGTCGTCCCCGATCAGCAGGACCATCATGAATACAGGCCTCAGCAGTTCCAGAAACTGGGAACGGCAGGTATTTTCCGTAAGAACCCTGACGGTTTTCGCTGCCGATCTCGGGTTTCCTTCCAGCAGATCCAGAACGATCCGGACCAGAAGATAATCCGGTGAATCCCTGTGATTGCGATCGTTTTTCAGGATTCCCGCTTCGGCGGCACGAGCGACAGAGAGCGCGGTAGTGTGGCGAGCCGGATCATGCATAAGATAGGTGGCAAGAAGCACTTCAACGGCGTGCAGATCCGGCAGCAGGGAAATAGCGTCCCGGACTTTTTTCAGCCCCCGCTCAAGGATGGCATCAGCATCCTCACTCCAGTCATTCAGATACCAGATATAACAATAGAGCGCATCAATAAGTGCGATTGCACCGTCATCGGCATCAAGGTTGAAGGCACCTTCAAGCAGCCCCCCTACCCTTTCAAAAAAAGATACGTCATGACGCAGAAGAAGCATGAATGCCCTGAGCCCCATGCCCAAGGCCGAAAGCTCCGCGTCAGGACGTCCGGTAATACGCCGCGCCTCGGCAACAAAGAGGTTCCATTGCATCGCCTGCGCTGGGGTCAGCAGGCTGCTTTCCGCCGTTTCAGGACCCGCTCCGGGAAAGTCGTAATGTGTGCCCCAGACAATAACACCATGACGCCGGGCATCCAACACACGTAGGATCAGACGGTTATTCGCGTGGTCCGGACTGCGCCGCAGCATGCCGGATATGATGTAATCCGCTCCCATCCCCCGACAAACAGCGGAAGCCTGTACGGGATCCGGCAGCGGGACGACCGGGGCAGCCAGAATATCAAAGGTTCCCATGTGGACGAAGATGAGTTCGAGGTGATCGCGAACCGCCTGCCCGTGATCCATCAACGTTTCATCCGCACAAAGAGGCGGAAGAAAAACCAAAGCGATTCTTCTTGGCTCCGCGGCGGAACCCTCCATGGTCGTATAATGGAGAGGCAGTGCGAGCATGGGATCCGGCCGTCCCGCAAAACCTAATGACGCATCTCCTGCAGAAGATGTTGACGCCCCCGGAAAGTCGCGGTGCGCCTCAGTACCTCCCTGTTCCATGGAAATACCCGCAATCAACGATTGCGTTGCAGGCGCCATGGAATGTCCATCGAACGTGTTAAAAAGCTGTGTCAGCTGTTCTGCCAGCCCTGCGGCGCGCGTATGGTCACCTCGATGGAGCGCCGTCTGGATTTTTGCACGCCAGGCCGTTTCATTGAGGTTATCGAATTTCAACAGACGTTCCGCCACCTCGTCGACCTGATCAGGATCTGTCAGCTCCAGGACAGCATTCTCGTAGACATTCCGAAGATGGACGCAAAGCCGCTCCCTTTGCTGAAAAAGCCAGTCATCCAACGCCGGATCCACACCCGCGAGTTCACCAAGAAGAGGCTCTTCGAGCACGGTAATGCCGTCGATCGTCCGCGAGCTGGCAGTCAGCAGTCTCTCCGCATCTACCGAGGTGAGCGCCGGCTTCAGCGTAAGAGAGTGCCGCTGAACGTCAATGACATCCACACCCAGTGGGCTCAAGGCGTCCAGAAGTCTGTGAATTTCCTGCCTAAGGGAAGCACGGGCCATTTCTTCCGGACGCTGGCTCCACAGCAGCTCAGCGAGCCGCGACCGCAGAACCGGCTTCCGGTCAGACAGTGCAAGAACAGCAAGGAGAGCCCGTGTCTTACCGCCAACCGGAAGAACGCTCTCTCCAGTAAGCGTTTTTGCCTCCATCTGCCCAATCAGTTTCAAACGCAGAAGCGTAGGATCAGTCTCGCGGACGTGACTGGATGAAGAATCAGTCATCTTGGTCACTTCCACCATCAGCCCCAGCTCAGAGAGGGTATGAGGCGTTCGCGCCTTTTGGCGGTTTGGTCGTCAACAGTGCAGATCATGGCAATTCTCAACCCGGTCAAACCTGCAAAACCCCCTACATGAGAGGTATTGTGTAGGATATCCGGACGCAAACGCGATCGATCCTACTCAGGATTTGGTGCTACCAGAAAACAGAACACCTTTTTGATGGAAAAAAGGCGCCTTGCAAGGCCGTAACGATGCCCCTGACACTTAACGTATCCAAAAAACGTTGAAAGAGCCGAAACACCCTGCCCTGATTTCCCTGTAAGCAGCCCCTCCCAGAACGCTCAGGACACTGAAACAGTGCATCAAGGTTGCGGAAATATTCAAGCAGAGATAAGAAGTAGCGGTTCGTCCGCGTAGCTCAGCAGGATAGAGCACAGGATTCCTAAGGTATGAATTGGGCGCCATGTCCGGAAACTGCATGGTGGATTCGCTCAAATTCGGGGAACGCTCTGATCGTCTTGATCGTGCCAATCCCGAGCCAAGCTCTCCGGTTCGCCGGAAAGAAGGTGTAGAGACTGTACGGGCGACACCTTGGTCCCGTTTGTGACCGTGGTGAAGAGACAGTCCAGACCACGAACACGCTTGATAGCGTGGCGGTGAAAACCGAAGTGGTAAGAATCCTGGGGCCGGAGGTTCGAATCCTCTCGCGGACACCATACGAACAAAAAAAGCCCTACCTACCCTGACAGTTTTACTGAACGACAGGCATCTGCGGCCGGAGACACATCCGGACGATTTTCTTTGATATGCTCCTGGATTTGAAATTCTCTCTGTTTACGGGCCCGTAAGCCCAATATAACAGCACGCTCGCTTCATGGCGTTTGTTTTCTGTGCGTAAGGTTTCAGGTCCATGTCTCTTTCCTCTCACCCTCACACATTTCGTCTATCACCGGCGGATTACAACGCCCTGACAACAAATGCCGCAGCCCAACCGGAGCTCTACTGGGAACGTGAAGGCAGACGCCTGACGTGGACTGCCGAACCAAGCGCGGCATATTGTAAAGAAAAGGGGTGGTTCGCGGATGGCGCTCTCAATGCGAGCGTCAACTGCCTGGACCGGCATCTTGAGAAACGCGGAAATCAGAATGCCCTGATCTGGCAGGCCGAAGATACAGGTAACGTTCTCCGCCTTACCTATAAGGCGCTTCACGAACGCGTCTGTCGTATGGCGAATGTGCTGCGCAGCCTTGGGGTGAAAATAGGCGACCGAGTCGCCATCCATCTTCCTTCCGTCCCCGAAGGCCCCATCGCAATGCTCGCCTGCGCGCGCATTGGCGCCATTCACGTCGTTCTGTTCGGAGGGTTCTCCCCAGAAGCCATTGCCGATAGATTGGCAGATAGCGGCGCAGTTGTTGCCGTTACGGCAAACGTGGGACGTCGGGGCGCCAAACGCATTCCATTCAAAACAACCCTCGATGCTGCCCTTGCCCTTCATCCTGATGCACACTCCATCCGCCATGTTCTGGTGGTGAGCGTCACGGAAGATGACGTGAGCATGGACGCAGGACGTGACCAGTGGCTTTCACCACTTCTGGACGCGGCGTCGTCTGACTGTACGCCGCAGCACATGCCGTCCTGTGCTCCACTCTTTCTGCTTTATACGTCGGGCAGCACAGGCAAGCCGAAGGGAATTGTTCATGGCACAGGGGGCTATCTGGTCTGGGCGTCCTATACTCATGACCTGGTTTTCGACCATCAGGACGGTGATATTTTCTGGTGCACAGCCGATATCGGCTGGATCACCGGTCATACGTATGGCGTTTACGGGCCACTACTGAATGGCGGGACCGTGCTGCTGTTCGAAGGCATGCCGTCCCATCCCAGCCCCGGACGCTGGTGGAACGTTATCCAAGACCATAAAGTCACGACGTTCTATACATCCCCTACTGCCATCCGCGCACTCATGCGCGAGGGCGATGACGTTGTACAACGTTACGATCTGTCGTCTCTTCGGGTTCTTGGAACAGTAGGCGAGCCTATCAGTCAGGAAGCCTGGTCGTGGTTTAACAACCATGTCGGAGGCGGACGGTGCGCTTTTGTGGACACCTGGTGGCAGACAGAAAGCGGCGGGATCATGATTTCTCCAGTGCCTGGCGCTGTCACGGAAAAACCGGCATCGGCTACACTTCCCCTTCCCGGCATCCATCCTGTTCTGCTTGACGAACAGGGGGTTCCAAAGGCGGGCGCGACTGAAGGTGTGCTGTGTCTGCGCGGGTCCTGGCCCGGACGGGCAATCTCCATCTGGAAAGACGCAACCCTCTTCGAACGCACCTATCTACAACCTTACCCCGGCTTTTACTTTACTGGCGACGGCGCCCGACGGGACGAAGACGGCTATTACTGGATCACGGGACGTGTAGATGACGTCATCAATGTCTCGGGACACCGTATCGGCTCGGCAGAAATCGAAGACGCTCTGGCCACAGAACCTACCATTGCAGAAAGCGCAGCAATCGGTGTTCCTCACGACCTGAAGGGCCAAGGGATCGTCGTCTATGTCGTTCCGCGCGCCGAAGCGCCAGAAGATCTTCATATAAGGGCAGTGAAAGCCATTACCTCAAAGGTAGGGCGTTACGCGGCACCAGAGCATATTCATATCGTACCGGATCTTCCCAAAACACGTTCTGGCAAGAATGTCCGACGCCTTCTCCGCAAGATCGCCTGTGGTGAGACCGAGGGCTTTGGAGACCTGTCTACGCTCGCCAACCCGGAAATCGTTGTGGCTCTGGTTGAGCTTGTCCAGTCCACAAAGAGCTGACATCTCACGTCTCAGATGTCGGTCGTTCCGGCCGGCGTCTGAACAGGAATAAGGGCGCCGCTCAGAAACCCGAAAACAACGTGCAGAAAATACACGCAAAAAGCCGCGACCAGCAGGACTGCGAACAGTCGGCCAAAAAGCCTGAACGCCGCCACGATCAGGCCGCCCAGGAGCAGAAACAGCAGAACGGTCTGTGAGGTTCCCTGGATCCCCAGCCCGGACAGCACGCTTCGTGCCATCACTTCAATGATGGCCACGCCTGCGACCACCACACCCAACAGCCCCAGAATCAGACCCCACAATGTATCGAGTATGGATTGCATGACGTGATCTGACACCGATCGAAAGAGGACAATATCACTCCACAAAGCCATTCTCTAGGCCCGCGGTCAACTGTCATCTGTCTCAGGGATAGACGAATGTCAGACCGACCATTACGAAAGATGATCCTTTCCTGACCGGATTTTTCTTCTGATGGATCATCTATGACGAACTCGCCTGCCCTGCTGCTGACGATCGTTCAGTCCATTCTCCCGATTCTTGTCACACTCGGGCTGGGATATTTTGCGGCATTTCGAAAGGATTTTGACGCTCAGCAGGCGGGCGTCCTCACGCGTCTGGTCATGTTGTATGCTCTCCCTCTAGAGTTGCTTGCCTCCATCCTCAGCACTCCGAGAAATGAAGTCCTCGCAGCAGGACCAGTCGCAGCGCTGATTCTTCTGGCCATGATCGGCGGCTACGGAATTATCTTCACCATTTTGCGAGCTCTGCTTGGGCGGCGCTTGGGCGAGGCCGCCCTGATTGCAATGACGATCACCGGTCCATCAGTTCCGTTTATCGGCATTCCAGTGCTGGGTCAGATTTTCGGTCCAGCCAGCTCAGTGCCAATTTCCATCGCGTCCCTTGCCATGAATCTGGTGCAGTTACCCATTACTCTCATTCTGATGGGACATGACCGTGGAACACGCCACCGTCTTGAAACGGCCGGAAGCTCTCGCAATGAATTTCGGGAGCTCTGCGGCCACCTGATGCACTCATGCCG
The DNA here is from genome assembly GCF_007988905.1 of Gluconobacter kanchanaburiensis NBRC 103587. GTDB lineage: Bacteria > Pseudomonadota > Alphaproteobacteria > Acetobacterales > Acetobacteraceae > Gluconobacter > Gluconobacter kanchanaburiensis. The sequence goes on along the minus strand of NZ_BJVA01000004.1, from coordinate 1,874 downwards.
TGAGCCCGTCGTGTGGGTTCCAATGATGGCTCTCATCCTCGTCAGCATCGGAGCGTCACTGCCACAGTTTCTGAAAGGCTCCCTTCTTCTTCTTGGAAGAACCACGGGCGGTGCAGCACTTTTCGCCTCAGGCGTCGTGTTGTTCACCCGTCAAGTGAAATTCAGCCCCCTCGTCGGCGTCGTCGTCACCATCAGGAACCTCGTGATTCCAAGCATCGTGTACGTCATAGCCAGAATATGGCACCTTCCGATGCCCGCGCTACAAGAAAGCGTGCTGACAATGGCTATTCCCAGCGCCTCCATCAACGTAATCCTCGCTATGAGATATCATGTGCTTGAACGTGAAATTGCATCCGTTCTGTTTTTCGGAACGTTAAGCTCAATTGTCACTATGGCATTCTTCATATGGCTGACAGGCGCATGACCAGTTTCCTTTTCGTATGCACAGGCAATATCTGCCGCTCTCCTCTCGCTGAACTGGCCATGCGGCGGGAAGCTGATAATCGCGGTCTCACCCTCGATATAGATTCTGCTGGTACCGGACACTGGAATCTTGGAGAAGCACCAGATCCGCGTGCACAAGCAGTCGCAGCCCAACAAGGTCTTGATGCTACAAGCCACCGCGCCAGACTTGTCACAAAAGACGACTTTTTCCGGTTTGATCACATTATCGCGCTGGACCACTCGCATCTGATAGCTCTCAAACAAATGCAGCCTAAAAACGCAAGAGCCCAAGTTTCCCTGATGCTGGATCATGTTTCTACCCGAGCAGGCCAGGATGTGATTGATCCCTATTACGGAACAGACGAAGGTTTCCTCACAACGTGGGCAGATGTGGAAGCCGGCTGCAAGGCACTGGCACAAAGCGTGTTAGGCCCGCGGCCTTAATTCATTTTTTTTGCACAAAAATCAAAAAGGAAAGTTCGATGTCATCATATCCCGATATTCTGGCAATTGATCCCATGCCTGACGTGATGCGTGAAAGACTTGAGAAAATTTTTACAATCCATCCATTTACTTCGCTTGAAAATCTAAAGGCCATCTCAACCCGCATACGCGGAGTTACAACAGGTGGCGGATCAGGCGTATCAACAGAAATTATGGATATGCTTCCCAATCTCGAGGTAATTTCCGTCAATGGTGTCGGTACGGACCGCATTGACCTGAATGAAGCCAGCCGACGCAATATCCGCGTTGCCACGACCCAGAATACTTTGACTGACGATGTGGCAGATATGGCAATCGTGCTCATGATGACTGTCATGCGAGGAATTATCACAAATGATCAATTCGTACGTGCAGGCAAATGGCCCAGTGCTCCACTCCCGATGGGTCATAGTCTCACGGGAAAACGTGTTGGAATAGCTGGCTTTGGACATATTGGACAAGCGATTGCCAAACGTGTTTCAGCTTTCAATATGGAAGTTGCTTATTTCAATTCCCGTGCTCGCCCGGAAAGCAGATATAGATACGAACCTGATCTGAAAGCACTTGCCGGGTGGTGTGATGTCCTCATTCTCGCCGTTTCAGGTGGGCCTCGGTCAACCAATATGGTTAACGCTGAAATCCTTGATGCACTCGGCAAGAACGGCGTACTGGTCAACATTGCTCGTGGCACTGTAGTAGACGAAACTGCCTTAATTAAATATTTACGTCAAAATGAGATTGCCGGCGCGGGTCTGGATGTCTTTCAAAACGAACCTCAGATTAATCATGATTTTTTTTCTCTTTCCAATGTTGTTCTGCAAGCGCATCAAGCATCTGCCACCATTGAAACCAGAGCCGCCATGGCAAATCTTGTAGCGGATAATATCATTACTTATTTCAATGAAGGAAAAGTCTTAACACCAGTCAACTAGGCTCAGGGTTCATCG
>NZ_BJVA01000003.1 GCF_007988905.1 Gluconobacter kanchanaburiensis NBRC 103587 | reverse complement strand
GCGCACCGCCGCCGCCAAAGCCGCCGCCCGAACCGCCAGCGGAGCCACCACGGCTGCCACCACCGAAGCCACCGCCATTGCCCCCGCCATAGCCGCCACCGTTGTCAAAACCGCCATCATCGCCACCACCGCTGCGATTGCTGTCGATCAGCACCAGATCGCCCCGGAAGCGGTCGATCACGACTTCGGTCGTGTATTTTTCCTGACCGGACTGATCGGTCCATTTCCGGGTACGGAGTTCACCCTCGATATAGACCTTGCGCCCCTTACGCAGGAACCGTTCGGCCACATCCGCCGTCCGCTCATTGAAGATCACCACGCGATGCCATTCGGTGCGCTCCTTGCGCTCTCCGGACTGACGATCGTTCCAGGTGTCCGACGTCGCAACGGTCAGGTTGACGATCTTAGACCCCGACTGCGTGTTGCGGACTTCCGGGTCCTTGCCCAGATTTCCGACCAGAATCACCTTGTTGACGCTGCCTGCCATTCCCGTCCCAACCAATTTTCTCGAATTGTTCTTTTCATATAGGTCGCAAAAACCCATCTATAAAGTGATCTAGCATCCCTTATCGTACGTTCCCATTGCACAATCGCTATTCTTTGAATTTGGGGTCTCCGTGAGCTTTCCAGACAATCATTCGATCCGCGTCCGTGGGGCCCGCGCCCATAATCTCAAGAATATCGACGCCACGATCCCTCGGGATTCCCTGACGATCATCACAGGCCTCTCAGGCTCCGGAAAATCCTCGCTGGCTTTCGACACGATCTATGCCGAAGGCCAGAGGCGGTATGTGGAAAGCCTCTCCGCCTATGCCCGCCAGTTCCTTGAACTGATGGGCAAACCGGATGTGGATTCCATTGAGGGCCTCTCTCCGGCCATCTCGATTGAGCAAAAAACCACGTCCAAAAACCCCCGCTCGACCGTGGGTACGATCACGGAAATCCATGACTACATGCGCCTGCTCTGGGCGCGTGCCGGCATTCCCTATTCCCCCGCCACCGGCCTGCCGATCGAGGCGCAAACCATCAGCCAGATGGTAGACCGCATCATGGCCATGGGTGACGGCATGCGCCTGATGCTGCTCGCACCCGTCGTGAAAGACCGTAAAGGCGACTGCAAGCGCGAACTCGCCGAACTGACCCGCAAGGGCTTCACCCGCGTGAAGATCGACGGCGAACTCTACGAAATCGCCGAAGCCCCGGAGCTGAACCGCAAGACGCGCCACACCGTCGAAGTCGTGGTGGACCGGATCGTCGTCAAGGAAGGACTCGAATCCCGTCTCGCCGATAGCTTCGAGACCGCACTCGAACTCTCGGACGGCCTGGCCTACGCCGAGGAAGTGAAACGTGCAGGCGAAAAGGAGGCCCCGGCGCATGTCGTCTTCTCGTCGCGCTTTGCCTGTCCTGTTTCCGGATTCACGATCGAGGAGATCGAGCCGCGTCTGTTCTCCTTCAACGCCCCGATGGGCGCCTGCCCGGTCTGTGACGGTATCGGCACCGAAACCCATTTCGACGAAAACCTGATTGTCCCGGATGACAGCCTGACCCTGGCCGAAGGCGCCATCGCTCCATGGAAGGGTGCGAGCACGGACTGGTACGACCAGACGCTCGCCGCCCTCGCCCGCCATTGCGGCGATGACATGCACACGCCCTGGTCCGACCTCCAACCCGCCACACGCGACCTCATCATCAACGGCTCGAAAGAGCCGATCGACATTCCCTATACCGACGGCGGGAAGGTCCACATCGTCACCAAGCCGTTCGAAGGCGTGCTGAAGAACCTGCGCCGCCGCATGGCCCAGACAGACAGCATGTGGGTGCGCGAAGAACTGTCGCGCTATCAGTCCGAAAAACCCTGCCACGCCTGCCATGGCGCACGCCTCAAACCCGAAGCTCTGTGCGTGAAGGTCAAGGACCTCAACATCGCCGAAGCCTCGGACATGCCGATCCGCAAGGCGCTCGACTGGTTCTCCGGCGTGGAAGCCACCCTCACGCCCCAGCGCGCCGAAATCGCCCGCCGCATCCTGCGTGAAATCACGGACCGCCTGCACTTCCTCGACGATGTCGGGCTGGATTACCTCACCCTCTCGCGCGGCTCCGCAACCCTGTCGGGCGGCGAGAGCCAGCGCATCCGTCTGGCATCGCAGATCGGTTCAGGCCTGACGGGCGTTCTGTATGTGCTGGACGAACCTTCCATCGGTCTGCACCAGCGCGACAATGAACGCCTGCTCGGCACGCTCGAACGCCTCAAGCGCCTCGGCAACACCGTCATCGTCGTCGAACATGACGAGGACGCCATCCGCGCCGCCGACTACCTGATTGATATGGGACCGGGCGCAGGCAAGCTGGGCGGACAGGTCATCGCCGTCGGCACTCCCGCAGAGGTCGCCCAAAACCCCAACAGCATTACCGGCGCCTATCTGTCAGGCCGCAAGGTCATTCCCGTCCCGACGGAACGCCGCAAGCCCAGCGGGATGCTTACCCTGCACGGCGCACGCGGGAACAACCTCAAGGATCTGACGGTCGATTTCCCGCTCGGCACCTTCATCGCCGTCACGGGTGTTTCGGGTGGCGGCAAATCCACGCTGGTCATCGACACGCTGTATAAGGCGCTGTCCCGCCAGCTCATGAAATCGAGCCAGACACCGCTGCCCTATGACCGTCTGGAAGGCGTGGACAATCTCGACAAAATCATCGAGATCGACCAGTCCCCGATCGGCCGCACTCCGCGCTCCAACCCCGCGACCTATACGGACCTGTTCGCCCCGATCCGCGACTGGTTCGCCGAACTCCCCGAGTCCAAGGCGCGCGGCTACAAGCCTGGCCGCTTCTCCTTCAACGTGAAGGGCGGTCGCTGCGAAGCCTGTCAGGGCGACGGCGTTCTCAAGATCGAGATGCACTTCCTACCGGACGTGTACGTGACCTGCGACACCTGCAAAGGCGCACGCTACAACCGCGAAACGCTGGAAGTGAAGTTCCGCGGCAAATCCATCGCGGATATTCTTGCCATGACCGTGGATGAGGCCCTTCCGTTCTTTCAGGCTGCCCCCAAAATCCGCGACCGCCTCGCCATCCTTCAACAGGTTGGACTGGGATATGTTGCCCTCGGCCAACAAGCCACCACCCTCTCGGGGGGCGAGGCCCAGCGCGTCAAGCTGTCGAAAGAACTGGCCAAACGCGCCACCGGCCGCACGGTCTATATTCTCGACGAACCCACAACCGGCCTGCATACCGAAGACGTCCGTAAGCTGCTCGAAGTGCTGCACACCCTCGTGGATCAGGGGAATACGGTGCTGGTGATCGAGCATAATCTCGAAGTCATCAAGACAGCAGACTGGCTGATCGATATCGGGCCCGAAGGTGGAGACGGCGGCGGTCAGGTCGTCGCAGCCGGAACACCAGAGGATATCACAGCGTGCAAAGCCAGCCATACGGGCCGCTTTCTCGCCCCCCTTCTGAACGCACCGGGCGTGAGACAGCCTCGCAAGGTCACAGCCACAAAGGTCACGCAAGCCATGCTCGCCGCCAGCCTGCCGCCCCCAAAGGCCGAACGCACAGCCGCGAAAAAGGCCCAAGCCACCAAGGAAAAGACAGCCGAAAAAACCGACACCGAAAAGAAACCCAAAGGTCGCCCTATCGGTTCCCGCAACAAAGCCAAAACTTAAACCCGCTCAAGTCCCTCAGAGCATACTCAACTCAAGCAACGGATCATAACGCCAGAGCAGAACGGTTCAGACGAAGAACAGGCCTCGCCTTCTTTAACCTATGCTTTTTATCGGGGATGAGGGAGGCATCGCCGGTATGGCAGCACCGATGATTTCAATCTGCCAGGTTATTCTGCAAGGCACTGGAGATTCGAGATATAACCGTGCCGACATGCCGGCTATCATAAAAACTTTTGAAGGCAGAAGGATAAATCGTGATCAAACGGCAGACAGTTGATGGTATCCGCAAGATGAAGGTCGCGGGGGAAAGAATTCCGATGCTGACCGTCTATGACTACCCTTCTGCTCTGATCGCCGAACGGGCGGGTATTCCGATGCTATTGGTCGGAGATTCCGCCGGAATGGTGGTGCATGGTTATGACACCACATTACCGATGACCGTGGATGACATGATTCTTCATGCAAAAATGGTGACACGCGCCAGTCGGTCAGCACTCGTCGTGGTTGATCTCCCGTTCATGAGTTATGCGACTGTGCCGGATGCCATATCTTCGGCCCGCCGCGTCATGCAGGAAGGTGGAGGACAGGCGATCAAGCTTGAAGGTGGTCAAGAAATCCTCCCCATGGTGCATCGCCTGACCGCAATGGGTGTACCTGTCATGGGACATCTTGGTCTGACGCCTCAGGCACAGCATCAGATCGGGCTAAAAGTTCAGGCACGCGAAGCCTCAGCGGCACGGCAACTTCTGGATGATGCTCTGGCTCTGGAGCAGGCTGGCGCATTTGCGATTGTCCTCGAAGTCGTGCCGGCCCCTCTGGCTGAAGTCATTACAAAACGTCTGTCTATTCCCGTCATTGGCATTGGCGCAGGACCACATTGTGATGGAGAGGTACAAGTCTGGCACGACATTCTTGGGCTCTATGACAACAAGACGCCTCGACACGCCAAGCGCTTTGCCGAGATTGGTGCAGCCATTGAAAAAACGGTTAGGGAATATGCAGAGGATGTTCGCGCCGGCGCATTCCCAACCAGTGCACAAAGTGCCTCCATGCCGCTGGACACTCTGAATGAGGTTTTAAAGGCTGACTGCTAACAAAGGTCAGCTTTCAAAAAAAACCATTCCAATTCCGTGCGTGGCCAAGATGACGGCGAAAGAAGCCGATAATGATTTGGGCACAGAACATCAAGCCGTTCCCCTAATCGGGAACGGCAATCAAGCTGAGTATAGAGAAGTATCTTTTCTTCTCACTTACTTCTGCCGACCCCCCAGATGCCCAACCTGCCGCGCCTGAGCCAGCGCTTCCTGCCGCTCACGCTCGGCATAACGGTGGCGCTGCTCTTCCGTGCGTTCGTTATGGCAATGCGGGCACGACACACCCTGTACGAACAGAGCCGAAGCCTTGTCCTTGTCACTCAATGGACGACGACAGGCATGGCACACGTCATAAGTCCCGATCTCAAGCCCGTGCTTCACCGACACACGCTGGTCAAACACGAAGCACTCGCCTTCCCAAAGGCTCTCTTCTTCCGGAACGGTCTCCAGATATTTCAGAATACCGCCCTTGAGATGATAGACCTCGTCCACTCCCTCCGCCCGCGCAAAGGACGTTGATTTTTCACAACGGATGCCGCCCGTGCAGAACATGGCAATCTTCGGCAGACGACCTTCCGCTTCCAGTTCCTGCCGCCGTTTGCGGAACCATTCGGGAAATTCCCGGAAGGATTTCGTCTTCGGGTCTTCCGCGCCTTTGAACGTCCCTATCGCGACTTCATAATCGTTGCGCGTATCAATCAGGATCGTATCGGGATCGGAAATCAGCGCGTTCCAGTCTTCTGGCGCCACATACCGCCCCACGCCCTGAAGCGGGTCGATATCCGGCTCGCCCATCGTGACGATTTCCTTTTTCAGCCGCACCTTCATGCGGCGAAACGGCAGTTCAGGCGCGCGGGAATCCTTGCTTTCCAAGTCCGCACAGCCCGGAAGCGCGCGGATATGCGCCATCACGCGCTCCATACCCTCATCCGTGCCGGCAATCGTGCCGTTAATCCCTTCGCGCGCCAGAAGCAGAATCCCTCTGATCCCCTCACGCTCGCACAGCTCCAGCAACGGCTCCCGCAAGGCTGCTGGGTCGGCGAACGACGTGAAATGATACAGCGCGACAATACGGATCGGCTCGAAACTATCGGACATGGGGCAGGGATCCGGCGACCAGGACCGCAGACACAGCCGCGATCAGATGAAAGAGACAGCCCGGGAAATATCAGGGCCAAAGCCTCGATGCCAGCCCGAAAGGCTGCATGGACAGGCTGCTGCCCGGATGGCAGACAGGACATCTCCCGAACGGCCAAAGCAGACCGATGAAGATACCCGATGCACTGCATCAGAGCCTCGTGCTTCTGAAGAACCATGCCTTTGTGCTCGGGATAAGCCTCTCCCTTCTTCTGACGCTGGCCATCTGCCATGCCTGGACAGCACACAGACCCTTCAGTCCGGACAGTTTCACCTCCGCAGACGACCCCTCCATGAAAGCCCGCGTGGAGACCTGTCACATCACCCCTAAATTCATCTCCGTTTCCGGCTGGGTCCTGTCAGATCTCTGGCCCGGCCCCAAAGCGTCTTTCCTCCTAACGGCCGGAGACGGAGCACAGGAAGTGTCCATTCCCTACAGGCTTCAGGAACGACCCGACATCGCATACGCCGCCCATAAGGACGGCAATGCGTTTCATAACCGGTACGGCTTCACCGCCATCGCCCGCATCCCGGCCGGGATAACGCCACACATCCATCTGAACATCACCACAGGACACACGCTCTACAGGATGTCGCATGTCTGCCACTCTTAAGACGACGCTCCTGCGCAACGGCGCCTTCATCGCCTTCCTCCTGATCGCAACTTTCTGGATCGACGCCCACATCAACCAGTCGATCTTCATCGACAACGACATGTTCCGCCATGCCCTCGATCACCGGAGCCTGCTATCCTTCCTGCACATGCGCTACATGACATGGTCCGGCAGGGTCGTCATCGAGGCCACACTGGCTGAAACCATCCGCTATGCGCTCTTCTGGAAACTCCTCATCCCGTTCTGCGCGGTTCTTCTGGCCTATGCCATCTGGTCCTGCACCCTGCGGTCATCCCTGAAACCCGCTTTCGGAATCCCGCTCGTCATGGGGCTCTTCCTGCTCCTCCCGCACGAGGTCACGGAAGAGTCCGTTTACTGGCTCTCAGGCTTCTACAATTACCTGCTCCCGGTCTCCTTCGCCTTTTTCTCGATCAGCGTGTTTCTGCGGCAGAACGAGGCTGAAAACACGATGCGTTTCCTGTCGCTTGCAGCCCTGCCCATCGGCTGCTCGATCGAACAGTCCTCCCTGCTCCTGCTGTTCTGCACAGTTATTTCCACAGCTCTGTCCGCCCTGGGGCGCCGAACGATTTCTCTTTACAGGGCCCTCTATCTGACGCTCGCCGCCATCTTCTCGGCCATCGTCCTCGCCGCCCCCGGAAACGGGCGCCGCTATGTCGCGGAAATCGGCAACTGGCTGCCGGAATTCCCCCAATACGACACCCTTCAAAAACTCTCCCTCGCCCTCGACCGCATCCACCGCACCAGCATCAGCCCGGACAACCACATCCTTCTCGCAGCCCTCGTGCTATCCATCTATTTTCTGACGTTCGTCAAAAAGAACCGGGGCTTTCAGGATAAGGCCGCCATGGGCGTGATGCTGCTGGGTCTCCTGCTCATGCTTCCCACACACCTGCTCGGGGCCCTGCGCTGCGACCGGTTCCTCTATGATCTGAACTGGGTCTCTCTCAACACCTATGTCGCGTTTTTCCTCACGCTGTGCCTGTTCGTCTCGATCCTGTGGTGCGCCCTGTCCCTGAAAAACGCCGCCACCCTCCTGTCCTTCCTGACCGGAGGGTTCATCATCACGATCCTGACGGGCCTGTCCCCCACAATCTACGCTTCCAGCCATCGCATCCTCCTCGTGCTGGACCTGACGCTGCTCCTCTATACCTGCGGCCTGATCCACACCTTCCTGACACAGACACAGGCACGTTTCCTGCGATAAAGTATTTTCCATGACCCAGAGCAGCACTTCCCACGCCAGTTCCCACACCATTTCCCGCCGGGCCATCCGCGGCCCCTTTCTGACCTTCCATGCCGATCCCTTCACCACCGATCCCATGGACGCCCTGCATCACGAGCCCGATGGCCTGATCCTGACTGAAAACGGCTGCATCACCGCTGCCGGTCCCTGGGACATCCTGCGCGACACCATCCCCGCCGGAACGCACCTCGACCACTACCCCGACATGCTAATTTCCGCCGGCATGATCGACACCCATGTCCATTACCCGCAGCTCCCGGTCATCGCCTCCTATGGCGAACAGCTTTTGCAATGGCTGGAAAACTACGTCTTCCCCGCCGAAGCCCGATACGCCGACATCACCTATGCCCGCACTGTTGCCCGGCAGTTCCTGAACGAACTCCTGCGCGTCGGCACCACGACGGCCGCCGTATACTGCACGGTCCACCCCCAGTCCGTGGATGCCTTCTTCGAAGAATCCGAACGCCTCAACACCTGCATGATCGCAGGCAAGGTCCTGATGGACCGCAACGCCCCGAAAAACCTGCGCGACACAGCCCAGAGCGGCTACGATCAGTCTGCGGAGCTCATCGCGCGGTGGCACAATCGCGGACGCCAGCTTTACGCCGTCACCCCCCGCTTTGCCCCCACCAGCACCCCCGAACAGCTCGATCTCGCAGGCGCCCTTCTCGCCACAAAGCCCGACCTGTTCATGCAGACGCATCTGCTCGAAAACCGCTCCGAAATCGCCTGGGTCCGCGAACTGTTCCCCGACCGCAGCTCCTATCTGGACGTGTACGACAAGGCCGGTCTCCTGCGCCCCCGCGCCATCCTCGCCCACGCCGTCCATGCCGAAGAAGCCGATTTCCAGCGCTGTCACGACACCGGCTGCTCCATCGCGCACTGTCCCGGCTCAAACCAGTTCCTCGGCAGCGGCTCCTTTCCGCTTTTTGAAGCCCTCAAACCCGAACGCCGCGTGCGCGTCGGCATCGGCAGCGACATCGGCGCCGGACCGTCCCTGTCGCTGCTTCAGGTCCTGTCCGACGCCTACAAGGTCGCGCAAGGGCTCCAGACGAAACTCCATCCCGCGCAGGGGCTCTGGCTTGCCACGGCGGGAGGTGCGCAGTCCCTCGGCCTTCAGGACAGGATCGGCAGCATCCGGCCCGGCCTCTACGCCGATCTCTGCGTCTTCGATCCCGCCGCTACGCCTCTGGGCCGGATCCGCGCGCAGACAGCCGAAACTCTTGCCGACCGCCTGTTCGCCCTCACCATGCTGGGCGACGACCGCAGCATCGCCGCCACCTATGTCGCCGGGGAACTCCGTCATAAGCGCAGGGAAGGGTGAAGACGACCCCATAAAATGGCACTCAGTGCCTTTTTCCTTTGACAGGCTGAAAAATTTTTGACTTCTAAGATTCTCTTAAGAATTTTTCAGCGTCGCGGCGATAGAACGGATCGTAGTATTCCCTCTGCGAGAATACTCCGGCTCATCATCGGGCTCGCGACTTAAAAGCAGGCACCATGCACCGTTCGTCCCGTAGTACATTCCTCTACCACTCCCTGCTTTCTCTTGTGGCGAGCCTGTCCTTCGCCACTGCCCGCTTTTCAGGGGAAGCTCATGCCGCCGAAAGTACAGACACCCCCCCCAGCGTGACGCTTGGCAATGATGGAACCAGCACCGGACACTCCATGTTCCGGACGCTTTTCGACGGCCAGCGGGCCCTCGGCACCAGCGGCCTTTCTTCGCTCGAAGGTGCAAGCGGCGGCGGCATCGCAAGCTGGGCCACAATCGGCGGCTATGGCTCCAACAAGAGCGCCGGCATGGCCCTGCACTACAGCTACGTGAACCTCACCAGCTACTGGGACCAGAATGTCGGTGCGTCGATGGGTTTCTTCGACCGCGTCGAAATTTCCTACACCCACAACTTCTTTCAGACCCGCGGCACCGGCGCAAAACTCGGTATCGGCAATGGCTACCAGTTCGATCTCGACGTCGCAGGTGCGAAGGTCCGCCTCTTCGGTCATGTCGCGGACAACACCCTGATCCCACAAGTCGCCATCGGAGGCATGTACAAGCATGACAGTGACGGCAAAGTCATTCACGAAGTCGGCTCAATGCATACAGATGGTGGAGATGCCTATCTCGCCGTAACCAAGCTGTTTCCGAAAATCGGCATCCTGATCGACACCACCGTCCGCTTCACCAAAGGCAACCAGTGGGGCATCCTCGGTTTCGGCGGCGACAAGGATAACAACTATCACGCCCAGTTCGAGGGCTCACTCGGCTATCTGCCGTCTTTCATTCCCGGCCTGGTCGTCGGCGTCGAATACCGCACCAAACCGCGCAACCAGCGCTTCACCGACGAAAGTAACTGGTTCGACGTCTACACCAGCTATTTCGTCAACAAACACCTGAACGTCACGCTGGCCTATGTGTCGCTGGGAACGATTGCGACGTATAAAAATCAGACGGGTTTCTATTTTTCCGCCCAGACGGGATTTTGACATGACAATCCGGGTTCTGCCCGGACCTGGCAGAGCCCGGATCTCTCACCCTTCGCGGATACGCTCGTCGATCAAAGACTCACGCGGCACATCCGTCGCATGAGTCGCCTCATGAATCGTCCGCTTCACATTGAAAATCAGATGCAGCGAAATCGCCGATAGCGATCCAAGCGTAATCCCGCTTCCAAAGACGATCTTCGCCCACATCGGAAACGTGTCGGAGATATGGGGCTGGGCCGTCGCCAGCATGCTCAGTCCGATGCTGGTGCCCACGATGATCACATTGCTCTGCCGGTTGAAATCCACCCGTGAAAGGGTCTGTACACCGACTACAGCCACAGTTGCGAACATCGCCAGCGCCGCCCCACCCAGAACGGGTAATGGCACCGCAGCCACCAGCGCCCCCAGACGGGGCAGACAACCAAGCATCATCATAATGATCGCCGCGGCTGCCACGACCCAGCGACTTTTCACCGCCGTCATCCGCACCAGACCAACGTTTTCAGCGAAACACGTATAGGGGAAGGAGTTGAGCACGCCACCCAGCATGGTCGCGATTCCATCGGCCCGAAGTGTGCGGGCGATGTCTTCGGACGTGATCGGCTTGTCCACAATTTCACCCGTCGCATAGACGTTCCCGATCGTTTCGATCATGGAAATCGTCATGACGATCACCATCGACAGGATCGAAACCGGATGAAACGTCGGCATTCCGAAATAGAAGGGATGCGTGATGGACAGAAGCGGCGCGGACGCCACACCCCCGAAATTCGCATCCCCCAGAACCCATGCCACCAGCGTTCCCAGCACAAGTCCGATCAGCACGGCAATCGTGGCAATAAACCCGCGAAACAACCGCTGGATCACCAGAATGGACGCCAGTGTCCCAAGCCCGTACCAGATGCTCCGCAGCGGAACATGATCCTGCATGACGGACGGGCTGGCACCCGAAACAATGTCGTTCGCCGCCACGGGCAACAACGCCAGACCGATAATGAGAATGATGGAACCCGTCACGACCGGCGGAAAAAACCGCACCAGCCCGGCAAAATGCCGCGCCATCAGCAACGTCACGAATCCCGCCACGATGACGGACCCGTAGATGGACAAAAGCCCCGGCGTCCCGCCCCCCACGGCAGAGCCAATGGCGATCATCGGCCCCACGGCAGTGAACGTCACACCCTGCAACAGCGGCAGCCGAACCCCGACCGGCCCGAACCCCACTGCCTGAAGTAGCGACGCAATCCCGCAGGTGAACAGATCCGCATCAATCAGATGGATCAGCGTCTCGCGCGGCAGGTGCAGCGCCCCCGCCACAAGGATCGGGACAATGACCGCCGCCGAATAGAACGCCAGCACATGCTGCAACCCATAGGCCCCAAGCCGCCAGACCGGCAGTTTTTCGTCAACGGGATGCAGACCGGTCATCGCGGCATTCTCGGCAGTCATGAAAAGCCCTCAGCTTCCGCGATAGGTGGAATATCCGAACGGAGCCGCCAGCAGGGGCACATGCGCATGGGCCTCCGCCGCCAGCCCGAACACGATCGGCACCACATCCAGAAACGGCGGATCAGACAGAACCTGGCCGCTTTGGCGGAAGTAATCGCCAATCCGGAATTCCAGACAATACGCCCCTTTCGAAACCGTAACATCCCGAAGCTCCGGACAACGCCCGTCCGCATTGGTCTGGCCTTCAAACAGAACCCGATCCCCCTGCAACAGACGCAGGCTCACACCCGCGGCAGGCTTTCCGGACACCGTATCGAGAACATGCGTGGACAGAGAACTCATGCCGTCACCAGATCTTTCAGACGAAGCCCTGCAATCGCATCAATCTGCGTCAACGCCTCGGTCAGTTCCTGTTCGGGAGTGCCAGAAAGACGGCGCTCCATTTCATCCATAATCACGGTCTTCGCAGCTTTTCCGGGTGCGGCGACCTTGCGCACGCAGATCACGAACGGCATGGAAAACCGCGCGCGATACGCGTCATTCAGCCCCCGAAACCGCTCATACTCCGCAGGCGTCAGCCGATCCAGCCCGGCCGAAGCCTGTTCCGAGGCGGAATGTTCCGTCAGATCCGGATCAATCCCCGCCCGGTGTCCAAGCTCCGGATGGGCCCGCACTAGCGCAAGCTGCGCCTCCACGCCCGCAGACCGCACAACCTCCGCAAACGCGGACAGCATCGCACCCACATCCGCAAAAGGCCGTGCCTTCAGCGCCCCTTCCGCCACCCAGGGCGAATGTTCGTAGAGTCCACCGAGCCGGGCAACGAACGCCTCATCCGACAGCGCATTGACGTCAGAAATCTTCATGCCGGATGCACAGACTGCCAGTGCCGCGCAATGTCCAGCCGCGTCGCCACCCACACGCCTTCGCGCTTCTGAATATGCTCCAGAAATTTCAGCAGTCCCATCGCCCGCGCCGGCTTGCCCGCCAGACGACAGTGCAGCCCGACCGACATCATCCGTCCGCCCTCACGATACAGCATGTCGAACGCATCGCGCAGATAGGTAAAAAACTGCTCACCTTCCGTAAAACCGTTCAGCGCCGCGAACTTCATGTCATTCGCGTCTAGCGTATAGGGCACGATCAACTGCGCCCGACCATTGGTCCGATCATAATACGGCAGATCATCCGCATAGGAATCGGCGTCATAAACAAACCCGCCTTCCTCCGCGACCAGACGCGCCGTATTCGGGCTCGTACGCCCCTGATACCAGCCCAGAGGCCGCTCACCTGTCACTTCGGTATGCAGCGCAATCGCCTCGCGGATATGCGCCCGCTCCACATCTTCGGGAAAATCCTGATAATCAATCCAGCGCAGACCGTGAGACGCAATCTCCCAGCCGCTCTCCTTCATGGCCGCCACCGCATCCGGATTACGGGCCAGCGCCTTCGCCACACCAAACACCGTCACCGGCATCCCGGCGTCATCAAACAGCCGCCGCAGACGCCAGAACCCGGCCCGGCTGCCATATTCGTACAGGCTCTCCATCTGCGCACAGCGCGCGCCAATGATGGATTTCGTGCCCACCATTTCGGACAGAAACGCTTCCGATCCCGCATCCCCATGCAGAACCGAATTCTCCGCCCCTTCCTCGTAATTGATGACGAACTGCACAGCGATACGCGCGCCATTCGGCCATTTAGGGTCAGGCGGCGTGCGGCCATAGCCGATCATGTCCCGCGGATAGCTGTCCTGCGTCATGGGCGTTTCCCTTCTTAAAGCACCGGCGGATCGAGACTGACAAGTTCTTCCGTGTCGTAAGCCAGCAGGCTTTCCAGATGCCTGTCGCCATCCTCGACGAACAGATCGCGCGCAATGCCCCGCGCCAGTTTCTCCACACCGAAACGCATCCCGCTGATGGACGCGCCCGAAAGCCCCATGCTCGGCATGGCTCCGAACGTGAAATTGTAGATCTTCGCCAGCATCGGTGCCTTCGGATCGGCCTTGTCTTTCGGCACGAACTGGAACCGCGCCCCCAGATAGGGATGGCTCCCCAGAAGTGCACTATCTTCCCCCGCAGGCGGCGTGAAATGATCGCGCCACAGCATCACCGAAGACGCAAAATCCCGCGTTTCCGGACGCTGCGACAGGTCAATCGTGAACCCCGTCCCGATAATCAGGAAATCGAAGCGCATCACGCCCTGCGGCGTCGTCACCACGATCTCGTCGCCGTCCATCCGCGTTGCCGTCCAGGGCGTTCCGGGATGGAAAGCAAAATTCTCATGACGGCGGCAGCGCCAGAACGTGTCCTGCGGCGGCGGCTGGTTCAGGCTGTAAATCTGCAGCATGAAACGCCAGCGCGTCAGGTCCGGCAGTTCCGAGAAATGCGCGAGAAAGCCCGCATTTTCCATCCAGCGATACGGATTGATCGCCGGGATCTTCGCCCGACGCAGGCACAGATCCACCCGACCCGCGCCCTTTTCCAGCGCCGTCGCCGCATTATCGAACGCGGAGGCCCCGGCCCCCAGAACACCAATCCGCTTGCCCTTCAGGGCTTCAAAATCAATGTCTTCATGCGTATGGGCATAAACGGATTTCGGTAGCGTCTCGGAAATAAAGGACGGCACATACCATGTCCCGCCGCCGTCGATACCCGTCGCCAGCACCATCCGCCGCGCCAGACGCACCGTTTCCTGACCGGCCGCATTGCGGAATGTCAGCCGCAGCAGCCCCTCGTCCCAGCCAACATGCACAAGCTCCTGATCGTTCACGACCGGGATGTCGAGCGTCTGCCGCACCCAATCCAGATAGGCCTGCCAGTCATGACGGGAAATCTTGTCCAGATCCTCCCAGGCCTGCGCCCCGTAACGCGCTTCGAACCAGGATTGCGGCGTAAGGCTGGGAATACCCAGATCCGGCCCCGTGACGTGCCGGGGCGTACGCAGCGTGATCATACGCGCAAACGTCACCCACGGACCTTCGCCGCCTTTCGCCGCTTTTTCAAAGACCTGCACATTGGTCACACCCTGCCGCCGCAGCCCGAAGCACGACGTAATGCCCCCCTGCCCCGCACCGATGATCGCCACATCCAGAACCGCTTCCCCGTCCCGGTCCTGCGTCAGGCTCCAGTTGCCCGTCGCATAACGGATTTTCGCCAGATCCTCCCGCACGCGCTCCGAAAGCGCGTCCAGAGCCTCGACAGAAGAAACGGTGGACGTCATGTGATAGAATCCCAAAATACGGCAGAAAACGGCATCATCAGGACAGCGCTGTCCTCATTTTTCGCAACAAAATGACAATACCCCTGTCTGGCGGGATAGTTTCACACCGCCATGAGGGCGTATACTCCAGAAAAACGTATCTTCCGTTCGCAAAAAGAGAGCAGTACTCCATGCCTGTCTTCTCACGCTTCCTGCGCTACTTCCTCGCCGTTGCCCAGCATGGCTCCATCCGCCGGGCTTCGGAACATCTACGCATTGCAGCATCCGCCATCGACCGGCAGATCCTGCAAGGTGAGGAATCCCTCGGCACACCGCTGTTCGAACGCCTCCCCACCGGCCTGCGCCTCACCGCCACAGGTGAACTACTCTATGCGCACGGAAAGCAATGGTCGCGGGACCTGACCAATATGTGCGTTCAAATCGAGGACATGCGCGGACTGCGTCGCGGACAAGTGGATATTGCAATCCCCGACGCCCTGACGCGGGGCTTTCTCCCCCGTCTGCTGCGCGCCATGCGCACGACCCATCCCGGCATTACGATATCGACTCATGTTCTCGACAACAGCCGCATCCAGAGCACCCTGATCGACGGCTCGGTCGATGTAGCACTCCTCCTCAACCCGACACATGCCAAGGGCCTTCTCGTCCGCGCCCACAAGGATTTTCCGCTCGGCTTCGTATGTCTGCCCAATCATCCCGTCGCAGACCGGAAAAGCGCCCGTTTCAGTCTGGCGATGGATTACCCCATGATCATGCCGGAACCCCCGCTCGCACTTCATCGACAGATCGAAATTCTTGAAATCGACAGCAATCTCGACATCCATGCTGCTGCCGCCTCAGACAACATTCAGATGATCAAGTCTCTGATCCGCGAGGGGATCGGCCTGGGAATCCTGAGCGCCCTAGACGTCATGGACGAAGTTACGCGCGGAGAACTGGCCTTCATTCCGATCTCAAATCACGACCTCGCCCCCCTGACACTGGCACTGTGTGTCGACCATTCCCGGCAGCTCTCCGGCGCAGCGCGACTGGTAATTTCCGAACTCGAAAAAGAGTTCCTGTCTCCTCCTGCACAGTAGCCCTTTGCAGACCTGGCGCGGCTAACCCCCGCACCAGACATGAACTGTCACATTTTTGCACCACCCTAAAAACGGCAATGCATTGCCCCTCATTTTATCTTTGATGCAGATAGGCCATCCGTTTTACATCCACGTTTCGAATAAATACCGTTTCTAACGTGAACCATTCGTTTCGACAGGACAGGAGCGCGGCCGCATGAAAGACATTCGTTCGTCATCGGGTTATCGACGTCAGCTCCTCGCACTCACCTGCCTTGCAGGCAGCATGCTTGGAGTCCTTGGCACCACGGCCCGCGCCGCACAGGCCACAAAACATCCCCTGCCGCGTCACCATGCTCCCTCTCGCGCCTCCTCCCGTCTCCGTTCTCACGCACCGTCAGCTCCCTCCCATGCGACCTCGGCGGGCGCGCATGTAGTGCCACACGCCCTGAATGCCTCCGCTACCGAAACGGTCTCCGTCACATCCTCGCGCCGCGCCCTGAACGGTGGTGGCGGCATGATGCGCGTCGAAACCGCGCCACACGCCGTGCAGACCGTCACTAAAGAATTCATCAACATGCGCGCGCCGACCAGCACGGCGCTCGACCTGATCCAGAACCTGCCGAGCCTCAATGTTACGACACCGGATTCGTCAGGCATGGAAGGCGGACAGATCCAGTCCCGTGGTCTCACCGATCTCGACATGGGGTTGATGGTGGACGGCGCCCCCGCAGCAGCAGCCAAATATCTGAGCGAAAACGTCGATTCCGAGAACCTCGAGAGCGTCAGTGTCACGCCAGGTTCTTCCGCAACGGATCTTCCCGTCATGTCGGCAGCCGGTGGCGTCATGGCCGAGGAAACCCGCACCCCGTCGCAGAAGCGCGGCGGCCTGATCGACTTCTCCTACGGCACCAATAACCTGTCGCGCGAGTTCATCCGCCTCGAATCCGGCGAGATCGGACATAGCGGCGTCCGCGGCTATTTCTCATTCTCCAACACGCATGCCCGCTCGTGGATGGGCGCTGGCATCAACCAGCGCAAACATATCGATTTTGGTTTGCAGAAAGACTGGAAGAACGGCTCCAACGCCAAATTCTTCCTCTCCTGGAACTCCGCCGATTTCATCATCGACAACTACCCCACCTCTGACCAGTTCTTCCGCTACAAACACACCGGTCAGGGCTATGGCCGAACGGATAATCGTAAGAGCAACAACTATTGGGGCAACAACAACGATCACTGGAACCAGATCTTCATCTCGGCTCCGGTCCATATCGCGCTACCTTCGCGCCTGTCGCTCGATATCCATCCCTATTTCAGCTTCGGACAAGGCTGGGACGCGTCGCCTGATGGCACCACAACCGATTCAAGCGGCGCCACACGCGGTCTGACCAGCTACTTCCTACAGAACGAATACCGCTCGGTCGGAACGGTTGCGAAACTCAATTGGGAGATCGACCGCCACAACACGTTCTCGGTCGGCTACTGGTATGAAAACACCCAGACGATCCAGTCCTACCCCACCAGCTACCAGATGGCGGACGGCAACGCACCAAGCCCCAACTGGGCCGCGTACCAGGTTTCCGCTGGCGACAAACAGACGGCCGGTTACGAAATCCACTCGCTGTTCGTGCATGACACCGCCAAATATTTCAACGACCACCTGACGGTGGACGCCGGGTTCAAATTTGTCATGACGAACATCTGGAACAAGGACTATTACGGCCATCAGGAAGCCAACCGCACCGCACCGCTGCCGCAGCTTTCGATCGGCTATCGCATCAATAACAACAGCCAGATCTACCTGAACGTCGAAGGCGACTACCGTCAGCCCAGCGCTGTCGATCTCGGCTGGCTGTATACCAGTGTTGCGATCCCCAAAAACCAGTATTCCATCAAGGAAGAACTCGGCTACCGCTACCACGACGACCATATCATCGCGGACGTCGCCTTCTTCAACTACAACGTCACGAACCGCATCGTGGACCAGTATGTCGGCATGAACAGCTACAAGCCGTTCAATATTGGCAGCCAGCAGATGCGTGGCTTTGACGTGATGGTCGCCGCACGCCCGATCCATGGTTTCAGCCCGTACGCCTCGGTTGAATACCTGCACGCCTCACAGGACAGCAACGTCTTCGATCCGTATCTAAACACGATGCTGCACTCCAAAGGCACGCAGGCCGTCATGGCCCCGCATGTCATTGCGAATTTCGGCCTGACCTACACCTATAAGGGCTTCTTCGCGAATGGCTCGGTCCACTATACCGGCCCGCAATCCGTCAGCATCGCGGGCGACCAGCGCATTCCGGGCTACGTCACCGACACGCTCTCGATGGGCTATCACTTCAAGCCCTTCATGTTCGCACAATCCCCGACATTCCGCCTGAACTTCACCAACCTCACGGGCTCTGTCGTCCGTACCGGCGCCATGGGCGCGGTTTACAGCGCCAAAGACCCGAGCACGGTCTACAGCGGCAACATGGCGTCCTATACCGGCTACGGAAACTCCTTCATGGTCGCCCCGCGCTTCACCATGACCGGAACGGTCTCCACTGCCTTCTGATCCTGCGGGACGGGAAACCGCCGGTTCCTGTCCCTGCATTCCGAACCGACTCTCCTCCAATGCGTTGCCGCAAGGCGGCACGCATACGCCCTACGAAACGGAGGAGATCCCTATGCCCCCCTGCAATATTTCAAAAAAGTATTTCGCCAGCTCAGCCCTGCTGCTCTGCACAACGCTCATTGTGACACCGCTCGCGCACAGCGCCCCGGTTCCGACGGAAATCGCGTCGGACCAGTCCGCCGCCACCATCATTCCGAGCTCGGATGCCGTGAAATGGCAACCCGCTCCTGTCATGTTCCCGCATGGAACAAAAATGGCCGTCCTGACCGGCGATACCAGCAAGCCAGGCCCATTCACCCTGCGCGTCATGATGCCCGCAGGATCGTTCATCCCGCCCCACACCCATAATCTGGATGAAATGCTGACTGTCATCAGCGGCAATATCCAGCATTTCGTGGGGCAGAACATCGACGCGACGCAGCAACGCACACTTGGACCAGGCGGCTTTGTCCATTTGCCGGTCAACGTACCCCACGCCATTAAGGCAGGACGCCAAGGGGCCGTGCTTCAGGTCTCAGGAACGGGGCCGTTCAGCATGGCCTACGTCAATCCGCAGGACGATCCGCGCAACACGGGCCGCTGACCCCTATCACGGCAACAACGGCGAGGACATTCCATAGGCCTCGCCAAACCGCGACGTATTGGTGCCTGTGACGGGATCATGATCCAGATCTCGCCCAAATTTCAGACGAGCCGTCATACCCTTCCAAAGGGTGACCCGGCTCTCCGTATGACCGTCTTCAAAATAGCGCGTCATGATCGGCGAGGCGAAGAAAACCGAGGGCGCCCGGCGATGTCCCACGACGCGAATTTCTTCACCCGTCCCCGAACCTGCTACGCCCTGCGTCCCGAAGAGGTTTCCCGGCAGGATCTTCACGGCATTGAACGGATTTGTCGGAGGAATCTGCGCCACACTAAGGACAGGCATCAGCGCAGTCAGAAACAGTCCCGGAAGAAACACCCATGCTTTCATGACCATTCCTCCCGAGCCTGTCTCATTGCCCTGACATCATTTTCCGATCGTCGAGAGCACGATGCCCGGCGTCAGGATCTGCGGCAGCACAACGCCATCCTGATGCGGCGCATAATAGATATAGAACGGCACACCATCGCGCCCATGCGCCTTGAGGAACGCACCGATCGCCGCATTGCGGTTCGTCCAGTCCCCCTTGAGGAACACGATCTTTCGGTCCCGGAACGCCTGCTGAACGGATGGCACATCCAGCGCCACACGCTCATTGACCATGCAGGTGATGCACCATGATGCCGTCATGTCGATGAACACCGGCTTGCCCTGCGCCCGAAGCTCGGCCAGACGCGCCTCCGAGAACGGCTCGATCCCGGCCTCCGAAGCGCCCGTAACCACAGGAGCAGGCGCGGCCCGCAGTCCCTGCGCCAACGCGGCCCCACAAACCACAACACACAGCACAGCCACGATCCGGCAGAACGCCACCGTCCCACGGCCGCCCTCCAGCATGGACCGACGCTGCCCAACACCATAAATCCAGCCCGCAAACCCCAGAAGCACAACACCCCCGGCCGTCAGCGCCACAAACGTCACGCCCCGCTGGATTGCCGCCACCCAGAGCAGCCATACACAGGTCGCAAACAGCGGAAACGCCAGAACCTGCTTGAGAATACCCATCCAGGCCCCCGGCTTCGGCATCCGCGATGCCACACCCGGAACGCCGGCCACGAGAATATACGGAAATGCCAGTCCAAGCCCCATCGACAGGAATACCAGAACCCCCATCACCGGCGGCCCACCCAGAGCCCCGGCAATGGCAACGCCCATGAACGGCGCCGTGCAGGGCGTCGCCACAATAA
This sequence comes from Gluconobacter kanchanaburiensis NBRC 103587, assembly GCF_007988905.1. Classification (GTDB taxonomy): domain Bacteria; phylum Pseudomonadota; class Alphaproteobacteria; order Acetobacterales; family Acetobacteraceae; genus Gluconobacter; species Gluconobacter kanchanaburiensis. Next base: position 272,277 of record NZ_BJVA01000003.1, on the reverse strand, counting down.
CCGCCAGCAGGCCCGTCATCATGTCCCCGCTCCGACCGCTTCCGGTCTGGACCTGCCCCAAACGCCCGGCGCTGACTTCAAACACACCAAGCAGATTCAGCCCCATCAGGAACAGCAGCCAGCACACGCCGACCACAAATCCCGGCGACTGGAACTGAAAGCCCCAGCCTGCCGCAGACCCGGCCAGACGCAGCCCGATCATGACAATACCTAGCGCCGCGAACGCTCCCGTCACGCCCAGCGTGTAAAACAGCGCGCTCTGAAGCTGTGCCCCCCGTCCGGCACCGCCCATCTTCGCCAGAGACAGCGCCTTCATCGCGAGAACCGGGAACACACACGGCATCAGGTTCAGGATCAGACCGCCCACAAAAGCAAACAACAGAACCCGCAGCCAGCCCGCGCCCGTCGGCACCTCCTGACCAGGGGCCTGCCCCGGGGCCGAAGCCGCTCCCCCGGCCGGACGCGCCTCAATCTGCAACGGGCTTTCCTGCCCCGCCGCATCCTTGAGCACGACCACGCCCAGCAACGGCTTGTCCCGATGCGCCGATTTCAGGAATTTCAGCCCGAGTGTCAGCTGGCCGTCAGAGACATGCAGCGGCTGTTCCGCGACCTGATCAATCACACCGCCATCCTGCGGCAGGAACCATGCCTGCGACACGGACGCCGCAGACAGCCCCTTGCCCGAAAGGGTCAACACGCCGCCGCCCGACACGCTGGCCGGAAACGGCGACGCCACCGGCATGGCAGCTTCCGCTTTGCGGAACAGGCTCGCCTGCGCCCCGCCTTCCGGCACATCGGCCGTGGAAGCCGGAAGCGTCAGCGTGAAATCACCACTCTCAGGAATACAAACCTGCGCACAAGCAAGCCATTCCGCATGAGCGTGAAGTGTCGTCCCGCCGGAACCCTTGAGAACCAGATCCTCCGGCAGCGTCACTTCGTTAATATAAGCGTAGGACATGAGGCCGCCCTCACTGATCCGCACCGGCACTGGCCAGTGGATCGCCCCCCCCTTGCCCGTCGCACCGCCCTCAGCCGTCACATCCAGCGTTGGCGTGTCCCCGGCATCGCCCGGATTGATCCAGTAGGTATGCCAGCCTGGCTTGAGCTGAAGCCGCAGCCCGACACGCAGATGCTGGTCCGGCCCGACCGCATCGCGATCCGTGACAAGCGTCGCGGTATCGTTCGCGGACGCAACAGGCGCACTTTCGGCCGCCCGTGCAGAGACGGAACCCAGACCCAGAACCCCTGCCAGGAGCAGGGCCGACATGCTGAACATTCGATGCAAGACAGGCTCATTCCACGTTTTCAGAAGACAGCCTTCATCATATCACTGACTGAAACGAAAAGCAGGACTCTTCCGGTCGTGAAACCGAAAGGCCCTGCAAACCCCATATTACGGGATCAGCTTCTCAGCCCGCAGGCGCGTAAACAGATCGGTGAAAGAGTCCGGCGTGTACTGATATCCCGTAAACCCCGCGAGGCGGCTTTTGCTGATATCCGTCACACATTCGACCGGCCGACCCAGATCAGCATCCGTATGCCAGGCCGAAGCCAGCCGTTCGATTCGGCTTTCCGCAAGCCCGTATTTCGTGGAAATCCGTTCCCAGAGTTCCGCATCCCCCGCCAGCGTCTCTTCAAGAGACGTCGCATGGCCGGGATACGGCGCAGCCTCGATTCCGAACCATTCCGCCAGACGCGGCCAGAGCCATTTCCAGCGGAACACATCCCCGTTCACGATATTGAACGCCTGATTCCGTCCCCCGGCCTCGGTCGAAGCCCAGAAAAGCTGCCGCGCCAGTTGCCGCGCATCGGTCAGATCCGTCAGGGCGTTCCACTGCACGGGAGATCCCGGAAAGACGAAAGGCCGCCCGGTCTCGCGGCAGATCGTCGCATAGACCGCCAACGTGCTGCCCATGTTCATCGCATTGCCAACCGCATAGCCGATCACCGTATGCGGACGATGCACACTCCACGAAAACCCGTGCTGGGCAGCGGCTTCATAAAGCGCGTCTTCCTGATCATAATAAAAATTCAACAGGTCCAACCGGGGCGCGTCTTCACGGAACGGCGTCACCGGCGGCGCGCCGGACGCATAGGATTCAAACGGGCCAAGATAATGCTTCATGCCCGTCGTCAGCGCCGCATGAACCAGCAGTCCCGGCTCCGGCAGAGCGACGAACACATTGCGGATCATCGCGGAATTGACGCGGCAGTTCTCTTCTTCCGTGTCCTGACGCAGCCAGGAGCAGAAAAACACATGACTCGGCCGCAGATCCCGCAGCGCATGGGTCAGCGACGGCAGATCCAGCAGATCGGCCTCGACCGGCAGCACGCCCGCCATGTCATGACGCGGCCTCCGCGCAAGACCATGCACGGTCCAGCCTTCAGCCACGAGACGCGCCGCAATGTTCTGACCAACAATACCGGTCGCCCCGACGACCAGCGCAATCCGGGCCGAAACTCCGGCAGAGGCAGGAACAGAAGATGTCATGGGATTTTTCCTTTGCAGAAAACAGGGTCTGCTCCACATCTGGAAGACCATCCGCATTTCCGCCAGACGGCACCTTTTCGTGCCCTGGTGACCAGAAGGTGCCCACTCCATGACCCCGCCGCTGCCCGAACACTACCGTCAGGCGCCCTTTGCAGAAGACTGCGCGCCCCGCCGGATCTTGAGGATTTTCAGCGGAAAATGGACCACCATGATCCTGCACACGCTGCATCTGCTGGGCGGCACCTCACGCCCCGGAAAGCTCCAGCGCAGCATTCCCGGCCTGTCGAAAAAAATGATGACCCAGACCCTGCGCGAGCTCGAAACGCAGGGCCTCATCCGCCGCAACGTCCGGCAGATCATGCCGCCCCATGTCGATTACAGTCTAACCGATCTGGGGCAGACCTTCGTGGAACCGGTCGAAATACTCTATCACTGGGCCATCCGCCACACGGACGCCCTCGACAGCCTTGATACCCACGCTTCCGGCCGGAGCAGCACCATGAAGAGCCTGCGCCAAACAGGCTAGGACAGCGGCGCCACCCTGTGCCATGTTTGCACCAACAGACCGCTGCGCCAGCAACACGCATTTCGAAGGACCTGCCAGACCGATGCCGTCGATACCCCGTCCCGCTCCATATCCACCCTCTTCCCCACGATCCGGACGCGCCACCCTCGGCATTTTCCTCTTTCTGGTCATAGGATTTCTGCTTCCGGCCCCCACGCTCCGGGCCGCCGAAACCGCAACGGTCGCAAACCCTCCGCTGAACCAGCAGGAAGCGCAGCAACTCCTCAATGTCCTGAACAATCCGAAAGAACGAGACGCTTTCACCCACACGCTTTCCCTGATGGCACGCGGCCTTCAGGTCGAGACGCCCGCAAACACGACGCCGGCACCTGCATCCCCCACAGCCAAAGCCCCTCCGGCGAAAACCGTGGCGGAAGTCCCGCCCGACATCCATACGGGCCTCAGCAGCATCCGTCTTCAGACCCTCGGATATCTGCACAATTTCCTCAGCCTGTTCAGTGACCTCGCCATTGTCGGCCACTGGGCACGCCATACCCTCGCATCCGCCGATACCCGAACCACAATCCTGCATGCGTTTGCAGGCGGGCTCATCACCATGCTCTGCGGTGTCGCCCTTGAACGGATTGTCGCCCTCAGCCTGCACAAACCTCTTCTCCAGCTCACCCAGAACGCAGAAGACCGTGAGCACCGCGTAATAGCGGAACCGGATAGCTCCGTTCCGCCTGAGCCTATCGTGGACGACTCGAGCCAGACCCGCGCCGCCGACCAGCGGCGACAGGTCGAGACCCTGCGGTTCCTCGCTCGCGTTCCCTACGCTCTGGGACATTTCGCGCTGAAGGCCATTCCGGTGCTGGCCTTCCTGGCCATCGCCTATCTCGCCGTGCTGGTTCTGCCTTGGAGCGAGAAAACCGACAACGTCATCATGACGCTCGCCAACTGCTATGCTGCAGCGCGGATCCTCTATCTCTTCGTCGAAACCGGTTTCGCACCCCGCTCGCCGACCATCCGCCTTCTGCCCGCGACGGATGCGACGGCTTTTCTGCTGACCCGCTGGTGGAACGTGCTGGTCGCAGCCCCCGCCATCGTCTTCTGTCTCTCCACACTGGGCGGACAGTTCAACCTCTCGCCGCGCGGTACAACCGCGATGATCCGCGGCGTGGTCCTGATCGAACACGTCCTGATCGCCATTTTCATCTGGCGCATCCGGCACCTCGTCAGCCGGGCTCTCCAGCCACGCGCGGTTCCTGATACGGCCATGTGGACGTTCCTCGTGGCCCTCACCCGCCTATGGTGGGTCCCGGCCATGTTCCTCGATATCTCACTCTGGATCGTCTGGGCGGCGCATCTGCCCGGCGGCTATCGCTGGATCCTCGACACCACCAGCATCACCATCGGCATCCTTGTCGCCTCCCGTCTCGTGGCCGTTCTGGCCTACGGACTTCAGGACCGGTTTTTCCGAATCAATCCGGTCCTAACGGAACGCTTTCCCGATCTTCAGAAACGCGCCGACCGCTATTATCCGTTTGCCCGCAAGATCCTCACGGGCGTGCTGCTATTTCTGACCCTGATCGCCATGACCGAAACCTGGGGCCTGCCCACTTTCGGCTTCTTCATGTACAACGCCGTCGGCCGCCACCTGCTCGACGCCATCATGACGATGCTGGTCGCGCTCAGCGTGGCCGTCACGATCTGGGAAATCATCAACGCCTTCCTCAGCCAGCAACTCACCCGGTTCGAAAAATCGGACCAGATGTCCCGCGCAACCCGCCTGCGCACGGTGCTGCCCATCATCCGCACCGTTCTGCTGGCCATCATCATCATCATCGTCGCCGTCACAACGCTCTCGCAGATCGGCATCAACGTCACCCCGCTGCTCACCGGCGCAGGCATCATGGGTGCGGCCATCGCTTTCGGTTCGCAAAGTCTGGTCAAGGACTTCATCACGGGCTTCTTCATGCTCGTCGAAGACGCCATTCAGGTCGGTGACTGGGTCACGACCGGCGGCGTTTCCGGAACGGTGGAAAACCTCTCGATCCGCACCGTGAAGGTCCGCGACATCAACGGCGACCTTCACATCATCCCGTTCTCGTCCGTCTCCTCGATCGCCAACACGGCCCGCGGCTACAATCAGGTGATCGTCAAGCAGCAGCTCGACCTCTCCGAAGACCTGCCGCGCGTGACAGCCATCATGGCGAAAACGCTCAAGGAGATGCGCGCCGATCCGATCTTTGGACCCATGATCCTGTCGGACTACAACGATCTGGGCGTGGACAACAGCGACAGCGGCGGCGCCACCCTCCTCGGCAGCTTCCGCACGACGCCCATGATGAAATGGAAGGTCAAGCGCGAATTCTACCGCCGCATCACCAACCTGCTCGCCGCTGAAAGCGTCAAGTTCTACACCGGCACGTCCTACTTCACGACGCCCCCTGGCAATTCCATGCGCATCACCGCGGATGTCGCTCTGCCAAGGCCGGCCAATGACGGCTCTTCAGACCCCGCAGCCGGGAAAACTGCTCCGGAAAACAGCAAACCCGACGATCACGCTCCTGCCTGACCCCGGTCGGCCCCGCTCTGGGGCCGACCCAAATCTTCATTTCGTCAGCATCAACCTGAGCACACGCCTCCAGCGCGGAAGACCTTCTGCTTCCCATCGGCGCATCAGGGCCCGATCAGCCGCCAGCGAATTACGCATTATTGGCGACACCGCAAAACGCTCCCGTTTCGACGCGCCCTCGCGCTTCAGTCTGCGCCGTGCACGCGCAACGACGACATCCCTCAGAAAGCCCATGACTCCTCCTTCGCTGCCAGAATCCAACACAGAACTCTTAACCAATTAAATAAAGTCTTGCATTATCGCGCGCGCAGGCTCATTCTGAACCCACATTATCAGAAATCTTCCTCCCGTTTCCACGAGACGATTTCCCGGCCCAGGACTTCCTCCGGCCTCGCATCGCCCGCCAACCGGTGAGGATCTGCCAAGGAATCCAGCGATGTCTCTCACCCTGATGACGTCAGCCTCCTCCACCCCGGATCCCACGTCTCCGGAAATCACCCCCCAGACACAATCCATAACTCCGCCGGATCCAGCCGCTCTGGCCGAAAAGAACCGCCAAGAAGAACATGTTCTCAAAAAACGCTTCATCGGCATGGTTCTCGGCCTCGTCTTCGCGCATGTCTACGTGGCGCTCGCGCTGGCCTACTCCTACATGGACAATTTCAATCATCTGCACACCTGCTGGCTTCCACTGCTCGGCGCCTTCATCTGCGGGATGATCTTCGTCTTCCACGTCTCGATCTCGTAAGCCGGAGCACCCCTCATGTCCCGCACAGTCCGCCACACCTGGCTCCAGCCCTTCCTGTCCACGACATTATGGACGCTCGTCCTGATCGACATCGCCGTGATGACCTATCTGGAAAATCAGGATTTCTTCAAGGATTACGCCGGCTGGGCCTGGCCCTCCGTCCTGATCACCGGAATCATCGGCTATTTCATCGGCCCCGCGATCGATCGCTTTTTTTCCAGAAAATCCTCCAGCACCAACAGACCGTAAAGCACGCCGGGCCGGAGCGGCTGTTCAGACAGCTCTGTTTCTGAGTTCGGAACGTCACCGATTTCAGGAGGACGAGCATGATTGCTCCAGGTGCAAACGGCATCACACGATATGCTCACCTGATCCGGACCCGGAAGTACGTTGCGGTGACCTCAATGGATAACCGGGGAGGAAGTTTCTTCTCGGTCACCGGATGGTCAACCTTCATTGACCGCAAGGACGCCACGCCGGAATGGATCGGAGAAAATCTCCGCAAAGCCCTTGAGACAAGTCGTGATTTTGTCATGGAATGGAACGAAGATCCTCTTCCACGAGACAAGATGGCTGCGGAAAGCAAGAAGTCCGGCCCGCTCTTCCATGAGTTCTGGGAGAAGGTCCGGGAGAAATATGGTTTCAAGGAAGCGCGGGACGCACGATGCAAATCCGCCTTGGTTTTTATAGACTGGGAGTGCGAACAGACAGATCAGGTGCGGTTTGCCGCTTCAAAGGGACGAGGAACCAGTCACTCAGCCTGGTATACGAACGAAAACGAAGGAAAAGTCTTTCACGCTTCGTTCAATGCCAGCAATCAGGAGTTCGGAGAAGTCGCCCTACGGGCCCTCGACGTCTGCCGCCCCAACTATCTGTAGAGCCGCACCCAATAAAAAAGGGAGACAGAATACCTGCCTCCCTTTCCCGATCCATCAATCCTGCAAACCTTACCGCAAAATCCCCGTATGCCCGACGCTGTAGCGTCCCGGCTGCGGCCAGACCGTCAGGCCATGCGGCTCCGCACCCACCGGGATCTTGCGCATCGCACCCGTGTCGGTGTCGATCGCATAGACCACATCGTCAAACCGCCCCGACAGCCACAGCAGCTTGCCGTCCGCGCTGACATTGCCCATGTCCGGACTACCGCCACCAGGGATCATCCAGGTCTTGACGACCTTGTCCGTCGCAAAATCGACAATCGACACCCCGCCCGGCCCGTGCTTCGGACCATGAATGCGGTGTGAGCCACGATTGGCGACATACATCACCTTGCCGTCACGGCTCGGATACAGGCCATGCGTGCCAATACCCGTCGGGATGAAGCCGGTTTCCTTGAAGGAATCCCCATCCACAACGAACACGCCGTCCGCCATCATGTCCGCGACATAGAATTTGTGACCATCCGGCGCCGTCAGAATGTCCTGCGGCATGCCCCCCTTGGACAGCTTCAGCATCCCGATCATCTTCAGATTCACCGTATCGACCTTGGCGACATAACCACCAAACTCGCAGGTGAAGATCGCGTACTTGCCGTCAATGGAGAAATCAGCGTGATTGACGCCCTTGCATTCCGGCGTCTCGACCGAGCCCTTCAGCTCCATCGTATGCGGATCGCGGAAATCCAGACGTTTGTGCGCCTCGGCCACCGTAATCGCGTATCGGCCGTCCGGCGTGAAATACATGTTATACGGATCATCCACGGCAATGGACGGGCCCGGCTTGGCCGTCGCCGGATTGATCGGCGTGAGCGATCCGTCCGGACGGCCTTCGCTATTATTCGTCACCCACAGCGTCCGCAGATCCCAGGACGGCACCACATGCTGCGGCGAATGCCCAACCGGGAACGTGTCCACGACCTGAAACGACGCCGGATCAATAACGGAAACACTGTCCCCACGCAGGTTCGGCACATAAACGCGCGCCGGGTCCTGCGCAATTGCCGGCGAGATGTGGGACGGGGTCGTCTCGCTGTAGATGTTCTTCGGATCAATCACAGGCGGCATGCCCGGGATCGTCTGAATACCGGATGCAGGCACTGCTGCGGGCGCCGGAGCCGTGACCGGAGCGGACGCATCGGCCGGAACCGGCACCATCGGGGCACTCGGAGAATATTCCTGCGCATGGGCCGCGGCAGCTCCCAGCAGCGTCATCGCCACCAGAAGAGGAGTCTTGAAGGTCATGGATGGCTCCTTTGGAAAGACTGGATTGCCGCAACCGCGGTCCGGATCTGCATGTCCGTGCCGATCCGGCCGAGCCCGGCCGATGCGCGCCGCGGATCGCCACCATAGACGCCCTCGGCCGCACCCGGTTTCGGAGCCGCGCGCAACGCATCCTGACGCACAAGTGACGGATCAACCGCCAGCATCAGCGACGTATCGCTCAGCTCCGCATGAAGCCCCACCTCCGCCGCATGCCCCTGCGCCCGCAGGGCCTCGGCATACTGGTGAGGAACGACTTCATAATAATCACGCAGATAAAGCACAGCCGCCTGCCCCTTCCAGGCCCGGTTCAGCTCCTGTGCCACCTGCGCCATGAAAGACTGGTATCCCCCATGGTCGCCCAGCAGCACGATCCGCTTGAAGCCCTGAACGCGGAAACTCTCCGCCGCGCCCTTGAGCAGCCCTTCGAACACGGCAGGGGGCACGGAAATCGTGCCCGGAAACTTCATGTGAGACGTGCGCGGGCTGGTCGAGCCCTCCGGCACATAGGCCACAACAGGCGCCACCAGCGTATGTCCGGCCTGAACCGCAATCATATCCGCCAGAACCTGCGCCCGCACATTATGCTTGCCGACCGCAATATATGGCCCACTCTGCTCGGTTCCGCCAACAGGAATAATGACGGTATCGGTCCCCGCCTTCACATCCCGCGCCACTTCGGTCCAGCTCCGACACGCAAATTCCGCCTGAAACGCCAAATCAGCGCAATGCGGCGGCGTCTCCGTGATACCTTGTGCATGGACTGTCGAAACGGAAACCACGGAAACGGACAGGGCCAATCCTATCCCAATCAACGCGATACGACAGGACAGGCGGAAGGAAAACAGCATCTGGGCCGGAGGGTCTCTTGCAATGGCTGCTCTTCCCTACTCCATCTCTCCCCCCTTTTGCCAGGGGCTGCCTCCCAGACAGGCCCGGAAGGTACCCTTTTCAGGTACTCTTCCCGCAAAAGCATGATGCAGTATAAGACACTATGCCTTTTCCGATTTCCTACGATCCCGATCCCGTCGACAGCGCCGCCCATCTGATCCAGGTCGCCCTGACCCCCGTCTTCATGCTGTCGGGCATCGGCACGCTCATTAACGTCTTCAACACGCGCCTCGCCCGCGTCGCTGATCATCTCGAAGATGTCCGGAAAAAACTGAGCGCACCTCCTTCGGACGATACGCCCGCAGATCCGCTCAACACGCCCGAACGCCTCCACAGCCAGCAGAAACGTCTGCACCGGCGCGTTTTCGTTCTGGACGCCGCGATTCTGCTAAACGCCATCGGGGGTGCCTCCACCTGCGGCGCGGCCATGGCACTGTTCGTGGGCTCGATCCGGGACGCTTCGACCTCAGCATGGCTGCTTGCACTTTTTGGCATAGCTCTCGCCTGCACGGTCGGATCGCTCATGTTCTTCCTCGCCGACACGCTGTTGAGCTGGCACGGATTGCGACGCGACACCAACCTGACGCTGGACGCGGAATAAGCCAGAACGCAATTTTATTTCAAAAACCACCCGGGACGGTACTGTTTCAAGACAAAAACCCAGGTTGAAGCAGTTCCTACACTTTACTTTACCAAAAGCGCAATAATCCCTTCTGGAAAACAAAGACGCAGGAATGACGGAAGGCGCAAAAGTTTAAAAAGCCTTTATGCACGGAATGCAGGGCTGACCCTGCATCTGTATTTGTTGCTTTACCCTCCGATTCTGGAGTTTCTCCCGCTGCACGCCGCAAGTCGGCAAACAGAACCAACGGAGATTTTCCAAATGACGTCCATGACCCTGATCCACCTGATCGGCCTTCCCACCAGCCTTCTCGCCCAGTTCTCGATGGTTGCCTTCGTTCCGATGATCGGCGCCCTGATGATCGCCACGGTTGCTTCCGACCGCGTTTCCGAGAGCTGATCACAGTCTTCTCGGGACAAGCCCGGCCTTCGTGCCGGGCGTCCCGCTCCTGCCTCTCCCGTCAGGCACGTTCCGCGTTCAGTGACGAACAGAGAGATAGGACTCCGGATCCAGCCTGCGACGCCACAGATCGCACAGCCAGCATCCGCTGATTCCCACCAACATTCCGACCGATGTCGACCCGACCCAGTGTGTCGGCAGAAACGACATCATGACGCCAGCCAGACCTGCGATCGTCCAGTTCATCGTCCCCATCAGAGCAGACGCCGCCCCCGCCTGATGCCCATGATGCGTCAGCGCAAGAATGCCTGCGTTCGGACCGATGAAGCCCAGAGAAAATGTCGTGCACCAGATCAGGACACACAGGATCCACGGATCACCCGGCCCGGCAAATCCCGTCAGACAGACCAGCACCCCCAGCACGCAGAACACCAGCACCGACAGCATGCCCGTTTCCATCACCCTCGTGAACAGGAAGCGATTGGCAAGCCGCGCATTGATCTGTGATCCCAGAATGAACCCCATACCGTTCAGTCCAAAGAAAATCGCGAACATGTGGGGCGAAAAATGCAGGATTCCCTCAAACAGCGCAGGCGCGTTCGATAGATAGGCGAACATGGTGAACGTCGCGAAACTCACGACCATCACCGCAGAACAGAACAGCGGCTCCCGTGAGAGATCCCGGTAACGCGCCACCATGCCACTGACCGGCAGAGCGAAACGCCGCTCCATGGGCAACGTCTCGGGCAGAAAGCACAGCGTCCCCAAAAACATGGCAAGTCCGAAGATCACATTGGCCCAGAAAATCAGCCTCCAGTCGCCCAGATCGAGCAGGAAGCTCCCGATCGACGGTGCCAACAGAGGCCCCAGACCGAAGATCAGCATAAGCTGCGACATCAGCTTGACGCCTGCCGAGCCGGTCGCCACGTCACGGACCATCGCCCTGGGCGCGACCGAACTGATCGCTCCACCCAGCGCAGCCACGAAACGCAGGATGCAGAATGCGTGGAAACTGTTCGTCAGAGCCAGCCCCACCGATGCGGCCGCATAGACCACTAGCCCACAGAGCAACGGCAGTTTGCGCCCATACCGGTCACACAAAGGCCCAAGCGTGAACTGTCCGATCGCAAGCCCTGCCAGCCAGGCCGTCAACGTGAGCTGAGCCGATCCCGCCCCGTGCCCCAGATCATGCTCGAGCGCCGGAAACGCCGGAAGATACATATCCGTCGAAACGGGCCCCAGAATGAAGATCAGTCCGATCAGGACGCGGGTAAGAGCATTCATCGGCGGAGGGGAGGGCTGTTCAGAAAGTGACGTAACGGACACGCAGGCACCATGACAGGACAAAGCAGAAAACTGAAAACGGGCTTCCCCTGCTGGAGAAGCCCGTTTTCATACTCAACGCCTTTTTGTCCTGACTGACCAGCCCCGAATTCAGGTCTGTCCCCTCATTTCGGACAGGGAAGGCAGGACTTATTTCGGCCAGTTGGCCAGAATGTCCGACTTCACGCTCTGCGGCAGACCGACATAGTCGAGACGGGTGTTATCCGCGTCGCCGTTCTGGAAACCCCATGTAAAGAAGTCCCGGACAGCCTTGCCGGAAGCCTTCTGCGCGGCATCGACGGGCACGAGAACGAACGTGGCCGTCACGATCGGCCAGGACCCGGCACCATCCGTATCCAGCAGATTCACGGCATAGTGATCGGCATGCGTCCAGTCCGCAGCCTTGGCGGCCTCGGTGAAGCTGGCCAGCGTCGGGGCGACGAACGCACCGCTGTGATTCTTCATCTGAGCGATGTTCAGGTGGTTCTGCGCCGCGTAGGAATACTCGACGTAACCCACGCCACCTTCGGTCTGGCGAACCATAGCGGCAATGCCGTCATTGCCACGCGCACCCGAACCGCCCGGCCAGGCAATGGACGTGCCGGCACCCAGCTTCTGCTTCCAGGTCGGAGAGACCTGCGACAGATAGGATGTAAAAACATAGCTCGTGCCGGATCCGTCGGCGCGATGGATCGGCGCCACATCCGTTTCCGGCAGTTTCAGACCCGGGTTGAGCGCTTTAATACGGTCATCGTCCCAGGACGTAATTTCGCCATCATAAAGCGCAGCCAGCGTCGGGCCATCGAGGTGAAGCTGGCCCGGCGCGATGCCCGGAACATTCGCCACAACCACGATGCCGCTCATGACAGTCGGGAACTGATACAGCTTTTCCTTGGCCAGACGCTCGCCGCTCATCGGCTTGTCGGACGCACCAAAATCAACCGTACGCGCGATCACCTGATCCTGACCGGCGCTGGAGCCCACGCTCTGGTAGTTCACGGAAATACCAGCCTGATTCTTGGCGCCCGTCCCCCATGCACCATAGATCGGGGCGGCGAAGCTGGAACCTGCGCCTGTAATATCCGCAGCCTGCGCCGACGACGCAAACGGCATCATGGCGACAGTGCCAAGGGCCGTAGCGACGAGAAGACCGAATAGCGGAGCTCTGCTCTTGATCATGGGAATCCCTTGTAGGGCGTGAAAACTGCGTCCTTAGTAACGCCGACATGCCCACAGAAACAGTCGTCCATGCGTGATAGTTTCATGACACCCTTCGCAACCCGCCTGGAGAGACCCGGCCAGGACCGCCGGTGCGGAAATGTCACACCTTCCTGCTCTCAGCTGCCTCCCACGCTCCGGTTTCGCAACAAAACTGACATACAAAAACGCGAACTCCCGGTTTCCCGCGGATTCCAGAGGGGAGTGTCATGGAACTGTCATGCTCCCGTCACGAAACCTTCCCATTATTTCAAAATACGAATCAGATACCTGAACTGCGGACCACACGCCCTCCCCAGAAGGACGCACCGCAGCAATGGCTTTCCTTTCCCGCCGAACCAAGGCCCGTCCCACGGCCCTTTTGGCCACGACGACCCTGATGTCTCTTCTTCCGTTCTGTCATCAGGCCCGCGCCGCCGACCAGATGCAGATCATGGAACGGCAGATCCAGGCCATGCAGGCCCAGCTCACCAGCATGAAGAAAGAGCATGCTGAAGAAGTGAAGCGCGCGCGCGCCGTTCTGGCCCGCCAGCGGGAAGAAGCTGAAAACAATCCCTACGCACAGCGTGGCCGCTATATTGGACAGCCGCGTCCGGCTACACAGCCGCTGATCAGCGTGCGTCCGGCCAAGCCGGGCGCCGATGACGGCCGTCCACCGTCAGACCGCGCTGACGTCTCCTCGTGGGCCGACTTCCAGCGTGCCACCGCGCAGGACGAAGAAGTCAGCGTCGGCGGCATCAAGGTCGGCTTCCCGGGCGGTCGTCCGACGATCCAGTCTTCAGACGGCGCCTACGCTCTCTCGATCGGCCTCGCCTATCATGAAGACTTCGGCGGCTTCTTCAATTCTGGACCTCGCGGCAATGACACCCGTGGTGCCTTCAACAGTTTCACCACCAACCAACGCCGCCTGCGTATTCCATTCATGTTCCGCTACAAGAACTGGGTCGCAGCCGTCACACCTGATTTCGGCGCCAACCATAATGACGGTTATGTGGGCCTCTATGAAGGCAACCTGAACTACACCGGCTTCCACAATACCATCCTGACGGTCGGCTATTTCCAGCCGCGTGTAACGGAAGAGGATGCTGAAAGCTCCAACGACTTCATGACGCTGGAACGTCCCAGCATCACGGATATGGTACGCAACATTGCAGCGGGTGACGCTCGCTTCGTGGTCGGCGGCCTGCATTACGAGAAGCGCTGGTGGGTTGCAGGTTACTTCACCGGTCAGGAATGGGGTCACCGCAACGCGTCTGACATGAGCTCCACCTATTACGGTGGTGGCAGCGGGTCCACAATCGACAGCCAGACAGGCGGAATGCTCCGCGCGGCCGGCCGTCCAATCGCAACCAAGGATGTGGATCTTCACGTCGGTGTATCGGCGATAGCGGCCTTCCGCCTCGCCTGCAACACCGGAGCCAACGCCAATTACTGCTCCCGCACGACGTCCTTTGGGCAGCGTCCTGAATTTGACGTTGGTGAAGCCAGCCTCGTGGCAACCGGCTCAATCACCAAGGCTGCCCAGGTCTGGGCCGCAGGTCCGGAACTCGGGTTCCGCTGGGATCGCCTCCTCGTGAAGGGTGAATACTATCACGTTGGCGTTCAGCGTTCGCAGGCCAACCTGCCCGCGTTCAACTTCCAGGGGTGGTATGGTGCCGCTGCCTACACGATTTTCGGCAAGCCCCGCATGTATAACATCAAGGAAGGCGCTTTCGGTGCGCCTGGTGTCGGCGCTGATCAGGAATTCAACCCCGCGCTCAACCACTGGGGTGCCCTCGAAGCCGTGGCCCAGTACAGCGGCCTGGACCTGAACAGCAACATCAATGCCGCAACGGCCGGGATCACAAGCCAGAACGGCGTCAGCTACGTCCGGGGCGGCATGCAGAATGTCTATACCGGCGGCCTGAACTGGTACCCGAACCGCCATTTCCGCTTCATGGTGGACTACAGCCACTTCGTCACGTCTCGCAGCGTAGCCTCTGCCACCAACGTTTCCGGTCGCTCTGGCAACTCCTTCGCAGCCCGTATTCAGGCCGCGTTCTAAAACAGACCCGTTCCCCTCTCCCGGACCCCGGTCCGGGAGAGACCCCAGCCCCCCATCAAACACCATTACGTGCACCCCCGCTTTCCCGATTGCGACCCACACCCCGCAGACAGCATGCTGCCCGTTCCACAACGAGAGAGCCGGCTGATGCTCCCCAACGCAAAAACAGTTCTGCCCGCAGCAGCGCTCATCGCAGCCCTTCTGAGCCCCACCGCCCGCGCGCAAACACCCTCCCATATCGTCACGAGCCAGAAACTCGACTGGGAAACTGCCGCCGCTCTCGCCACCGAAGCCGTGCGCCTCTGCGCCGCACAGGGCTATTCCGTCACCGCCGCCGTCGTGGACACGACCGGCCATGAACAGGCCGTCGTCAAGGGCGACACGGTGCCGCTGCAATCGCTCTCCGTCTCCTACCGCAAGGCCTATACGGCCTATTCTTACGGTCTGGCCTTCAATAAAAACACAACCAGCGAACTGATCGCCGCAGGTGTCACCGGCCCCGCAAACGGCGCCCTGAACACCATCCCCGAAGTCCTGTTCGTCCCCGGCGGCGTCACCCTGCGCAGCAGCACCAGCCATACCATTCTCGGCGGTCTGGGCGTCTCCGGCGCACCCGGCGGCGACAAAGACGAAGCCTGCGCCCTGCACGCCGTCGAAAAATTCCGAAACTCCCTCCAGTAACGCTGCGGCATTTATTTCAATCAAAAAACCACGGTCTTTTTATTGCTGCGGAGTTTTCGGAAATATTCCGTGTATCCTCCAGCCTGTACCGTGGAGTTTCCCTTCACAGAACTTCCCGGTATTGTCCGACCTCATTGAATACGTCCTGAAAGACAGTCCTCTTGCTGCGCTGGTTTCTGGTTTCCCTCCTGTCCCTTACCGTCCTCCTCCTGGCTCTGCTCGGGGCAGGGTGGATCTGGATCGACCACCGGGACTTCGCCGCCTTCGCCACGCCCCGGCTGGAGAAAAAGCTCGGCCGCACCGTCCATATCGGCGCCCTGCACGTCCATCCGGGCGCATGGCTGACCATCGACGCAGACGACATCTCCGTCGCCAACATCACCAGCGGCTCCCGCCCACAGATGATGACGCTCAGCCATCTGGGCGCGCAGATCCGACTGACGTCCCTGATCTGGGGGCCACCAGAAGCCCGCAATATCGTCATCTCGAAGTTTTCCGGCCTATTCGAGCGCACGCCCGCGCATCTGGCCAACTGGCGCTTTGGCCCGCATCAGAACGACCCACGGCCGCCGATGTCTCCCGAGCAGCAGGCCAAAGCCAACACCCCGCCCGACCTGCATGACGCGCCAGGCCTGCGCAACGCAACGATCCTCGACAGCGACGTCACCTATCGTTCGGCCAATGGTGCCTCCTACAAGACCACACTGACGAAGGTCGAGTTCGCATCAAGCAGCGACAACAGTCCGTTCACCATGACGCTCACAGGAGCCTATAACGAGACGCCGGTAACCATTTCCGCCGAGATGGAACCCCTGAACGACCTGCGCAAAACGCCCGAACGCCCCTACGGCACCACCGCCCATGTCACTTCCGGAGACATGACCTCCGATTTCACCGGCACCCTGACAGATCCACTGAATTTCGACGGCGTGGAAGGCCATACCACCGTCACAACGCCCAGCTCTGACGCGCTGTTCAGCATGGCCGGGATGACGGGCGATCATGCCCCGGTCAAGCTGGATCTGTCCGGCGATTTCAGCCATTCCGGCAATGACTGGCATTTCAGCAAGGCGCGCGGCACCATCCAGACCAGTACAATGCAGGACGGTGACTTCACCCTGATCGAGGGCAGTCATGGCAAACCCGATGACGTGACAGCCAAAATCGGCTTTGGCCGCCTCGACATCAACGGTCTCATGCCCATTCTCGCCCCGTCCGGCTCCAGAGGCAGCAAAAAAAGCCCCTCCACGCTACATGCCGACCTGGTGCTACTGACGCCCCCCGATCCGGACCCGCTGGTCCATTTCGATCTGTCCGCCCGCCAGCTTGTCTACAACAAACTCGATTTCACGAATCTCAGAATCCAGGCAGCACAGATCCCCAACCGGATTGATGTCCCCCTGCTGCGTCTCGGCTATATCGGCGCGTCCCTCAGTGCCAACGGACATATCGAAGCCGACGGCCCATCCTCACGCATCGCCGCCGAAGTCGCGCTGACCCATGGTGATATTGACCGTCTGCGCCGCGTCGCGGGCCTCGCACCCGTTCCGGTCAAGGGCAGCCTGAGCTTCCGCGTGATCGCCAGCGCGAACAGGGTTCACACCCTCAACGAAGCCATGAGCCGCGCCAACATGACTGCCGCCGTCAGTATGGAAAAAGGCGAAATCGCCCGCGAGATCGTCGAAGCTGCCTCGATGGATCTGCGCCTGCTGTTCCGCCACGCCAAGGGCGTCACGCCCATCACATGTCTGCTTGGCGTGCTTCAGATGAATCAGGGTGTCGGCACGGTCGTTCCACTCCGCCTGCGGACAGGAGCCGGGACCATCGCAGCAAAGGCGAATTTCAACCTTAACCGCAGATGGCTCGATCTCGTCTTCGCCAGCCGCCCCTTCTCCACCAGCTTCTTCGCGCTGGATGTTCCCATCCGCGTCAGTGGCCGCTTCGATGCCCCAAGCCTATCCCTCGCCAAATGGTCGAAAGAGGGCCGCAACATGCTAGCAGACTCGAACGAAGTGACGAACCTGCCCCCCGCCCTTCAGGGTTTCGCAGCCTCGAACGCCTGCGCCCGCCCCACGCGCTAGACGGTGGGTCCCCGGGATTTGCACCCCATCCTGCCCCCGGCTATGCACGTCGGACCGTAAAGGAGAGGGTCCAGAGATGCGTATTGCAATGGTCGGTGGCGGATATGTCGGTCTCGTCTCAGGTGCCTGCTTCGCCGAGTTCGGAGCGGACGTCGCCATCGTGGAACGGGACCCGAAAAAGCTCGCGGCCCTCCATGACGGGCGCATCCCCATCTACGAACCCGGACTGGACGCCCTCGTCAGCAGCAACGTCGCCGCAGGCCGCCTGACCTTCGGAGACGACCTCGGCGCAGCCATGGAAAACGCCGATGCCGTGTTCATCGCGGTCGGCACCCCCACCCGGCGCGGCGATGGACACGCCGATCTGACCTATGTCTATGCGGCCGCCGAAGAAATCGCCCGTGCCGCCCGGACGGACCTGCTGGTCGTCACCAAATCGACCGTCCCCGTCGGCACGGGTCGCGAAGTCGCCCGCATCCTGCGCCAGACCCGCCCGGACCTGACCTTCGACGTGGCCTCGAACCCCGAATTCCTGCGCGAAGGCAACGCGATCGACGATTTCATGCGCCCGGACCGCGTCATCGTCGGCATCGACCGCTCCGGCCCGGATGGCGGCAGCCGCGCGCAGAGTCTGATCGAACAGCTCTACCGACCACTCACGGCCATTCAGGCCCCGATCGTCCTGACGGATCTGGAAACGGCGGAACTGACCAAATACGCCGCCAATGCCTTCCTCGCGATGAAAGTCACCTTCATCAACGAAATGGCCGATCTGTGCGAAAAAGTCGGCGGCAATATCCATGACGTCGCCCGTGGCATGGGCCTCGACCAGCGGATCGGCAGCCGTTTCCTCAGCCCCGGACCAGGCTATGGCGGCTCATGCTTCCCCAAGGACACCCGCGCCCTGACCGCGATCGCCCAGGATGCCGGCGCCCCCACACAACTGGTGGAAGCCACGGTCGCTATCAACGAAGCCCGCAAAACCGGCATGGCCGAGCGCATCATCACACAGGCAGGCGGAAGCCTTGTCGGCAAGACCGTCGGCATCCTCGGCCTGACGTTCAAGCCAGACACGGATGACATGCGCGAAGCGGCGTCCCTGCCCATCCTCGCCCGCCTGCACGACGCGGGGGCAATCCTTCAGGTCTTCGATCCCGAAGGCATGGCCGCCGCCCGCTCGCTCCTGCCGGACGGCGTGCGCTACTGCGAAGATGCTTTGTCAGCCGCGCAGGATGCAGATGTCGTGGTCGTCCTGACGGAATGGAACATGTTCCGCGCCCTCGATCCCCTCCGCCTGCGCGACGCCATGCGCGGCAACGCTATCGCGGATCTGCGGAATATCTGGAGCCCCGACCTCATGCGTGAGGCCGGATTCAATTACCAGTCCATCGGCCGCCCCTGAAGGGCGGCCCCAGAAACCTGACTTAGCGGGCCTGAGCTTCAGCCCGGGCCGCCGCGCGATCCACCGGCGCAAACGTCCCGTTCTTCAGACGCCGCTCCAGTTCTTCAAGCGACTGCCCCTTGGTCTCGGGCACGTAGCGCAGCACGAACCAGAACGCGAACGCATTGACGGCGGCGAACATCCAGAACGTCCATCCCGCCCCCAGTATCCGCACCAGTGAGAGCGTGGTCAGAGAAATGATCAGATCCGCCCCCCAGTGACTGCCCGCCACCAGACTCATACCCTTGCCACGGCACGACAGCGGGTAGACCTCCGCCCCCACAAGCCAGATGGCGACCGACAGGCTACCCGTGTTGAAAATCGTATAGGCCATCACGGCGACAACCGTAATCCATGCGCCCAGTCCTCCGGTCAGGTGCATCGCAAACGCCGTTCCCAGAACCGCGAGCGCCACCACGGCCCCCGGGAGCAACCGCAGCAGCAGTGTACGCCGCCCCCAGGTATCGACCGCCCATCCTCCGAACACCGTGGCAAAAACCATACCCACACCCACAGCCACCGAGGTCAGAAGCGCGGAATCCTGTCCAAAACCTGCATCCGCAAAGATCGTCGGTGCATAATACATGACCGCATTAATGCCCGTGAACTGACATAGAAGCGCAATGCCGACAGAGGCCATCAGCGCAGGCCTCACCCAAGGCTTTGCCAGCTCGGACCAAGGCGCCTGCACATCGTGGTTCTCGATGATCTCATCCAGTTCCCGGTCCGCGGCCTCATCGGATACCCGCACCCGGCGCAGAACCATTCGCGCCTCTTCGGTCTGACCGTTCAGGGCCAGCCATCGCGGGCTGTTCGGCAGGAACGCCATGCCCACAAACAGGATCAACGCCGGCAGCATCCCGATCCCAAACATCATACGCCAACTTGAATCTCGCAGGAGATAGCCGGTGATGAAGGAAAACGTCACGCCGAACACCACCGCAAGCTGAAAGCCTACGACAAGACGGCCACGGCGCTCAGGGGGTGAAATTTCCGCAATATAGATCGGCACGATCTGCGACGCTGCGCCAATAGCCAGCCCGAGAATCAGACGGGCAATAATCAGAACAGCCACACTCTGCGCCGCTGCCACGATGACAGTTCCCACAAGGAACAGAGCAGCCGCAATCATCACCGTCCGCCGACGGCCGATCCGATCAGAAATACTCCCCGCCCCGAGACACCCCAGCAGCGCCCCCAGAATAATGGCCGAAGTCACGACTTCCGCACCGAACGTGTCGAGATGAAACTCTTCGCGCAGCTGAAGCAGAGCAGAGGATATGATACCGGTATCATATCCAAACAACAGTCCGCCCGTCGCCGAGATGGTCGCGATGAAATTCGTCAGAGCATTTCCGCTCAGCCTTCCGGACCTGTTCCTGTTCTGCATCGTGAACCCTTCCACTACGGCAGCCGTACGCCGTTTTTCGCAAGACAACTCACATACCTAACGTCCGGAACAGAGAAAGTAACATCAAAAAAGTGACGGTTTTCGTTTTTCCCGTGAAATTTTTCGTGTCCTCCTGCAAAGACACCTCAGATTAAAAAAAACCCCCTTTCCGCAAGGAAAGGGGGCAACACAATCCGCTCATACAAAAATGAGTCTTACGGTTGGACAAGCCTGAGGATGAAAGCCGCCAGGGCACTGACGGCTTCCTGTTCCGGACGGTCGGCAGGCAGCCGGAGTTCCGGGGCTACAGGAGACTCGTACGGCGCGGAAACACCCGTAAATTCCGGGATTTTCCCTGAACGCGCCGCCGCATACAGCCCCTTGGGGTCCCGCTTTTCGCAAGTCTCCAGCGGTGTATCAACGAAGACTTCATGGAAGTTCTCGCCCACGATCTGCCGCGCCTGCGCCCGGTCAGCTTCAAGCGGAGACACCAGCGCCACGATCACGACCTGCCCGCTCTCGGCCAGAATCTTCGCCACATGCGCTGCACGACGGATGTTTTCGCGACGGTCTTCCGGCGAGAATCCAAGATCGCTGCACAGCCCGGCCCGCAGCGTATCCCCATCCAGAACGGTCGCATTGATCGCCTGCTCGGACAATGCGAGTTCGGCCGCCCGTGCCACCGTGCTCTTGCCCGAACCCGGCAGGCCCGTCAGCCAGAACACGCCACTCTTGTGACCGCGGGTCTGAACCTGCCGGGCTGCAGACACACGGCTGGCCGTCGGATGAATGGCGTGTTCGCCGTCTGCCAGTTCAGCCGGACCAATCAGCGGCGCGCCACCAACAATACGCTGGTAACGATCCACCAGAACACCACGCCCGTCACCAAAGCCCGGCGCAAACGGATCGAACAGCACGGCATGAGACGCAGCCAGCGTGATTTCCGCAAACCCGTCCGGCGGCACGCTGTCGCCCTCACGCAGGGTCAGGTCTTCCAGATCGACCACGGCATCAATGGAGGCCACCGTCACATCATGCTCGGCCGTTGCCAGACGCAGCGTGAAGCTTTCACCCACCCGAAGCGGCTCGCCCCGCAGCCAGAACAGACGCGTGCGAATCCGGGCCGAACGCTCAGGCGCCGCAGCCTTGTCATCCGCCGGAAACAGCAGATCGCCACGATCCGGCACCAGATCCGGCTCCAGACGCAGCGCGATGGACTCACCCGCACCTGCAACCGGAAGTTCCGGCGCATGCCAGCGGCAGACCTCTGCCACGGTCGCAACCTGCCCCTGTGCCCCAATGCTCAGACGATCGCCCGCGCGAACCGTCCCGCGTTCGATCCGCCCCGCCACATAGCGGACGCCATCAAAGCGATAGACGTCCTGCACCGGCATCCGGAATGGCAGCGCAGCCCGCGAGGCCGGCGGCGGCACATTGGCCAGAGCCTCCACCAGCGTCGGCCCCTTGTACCAGAGCGCCCGCTCGGAGCGGCTGGCAATATTATCACCATCGCGCGCCGAGGCCGGAACAACCGCCTCAACCTCGATTTCCAGACGCCCCAGAAGCTGGCGCACGTCAGACTCGACCTTGACGATTTTCGCTTCGTCGAATTCCAGCAGATCGGATTTGTTGAGCAGCACGATCACATGGCGGATGCCGATCAGCCGCAGCAACATGGCATGACGCCGTGTCTGCTCCTGCGCGCCTTCCTTGGCATCGACAACCAGCACAGCCGCTTCCGCATCGGCGGCCCCGGTAATCATGTTGCGCAGAAACTGACGATGGCCCGGCGCATCGACGATCACGAATTCCCGCGACCCCAGACGGAACGGAATCCGCGTGGAATCAACAGTCACACCCTGGTCACGCTCGATCTGAAGGGAATCGAGCAGGAAGCTCCACTCCACCGCCAGACCACGCTTGCGGCTGCTCTCGACGATCTGCGCCAGCTTGCCGTCCTGAAGGCTGTCCGTGTCATACAGCAGACGCCCGATCAGCGAGGACTTACCGTGATCGACATGCCCGACGATGACGATGGGCGTTGCCGCAGCACGATGGGTCTCAGAATACTGTCCGGTCACGATATTGTCGCCCATTGTCACAGATACCCCGCCACACGCAGACGCTCGAACACGTCTTCGGATTCATGATCCATCGCACGCCCCGCACGCTCGGACGTCCGGCTGGTTTCCAGTTCCGCAATCACTTCCGCCACTGTGGAGGCATTGCTTTCGACCGGACTGGTGATGTCCTGATCGCCCAGCGAGCGATACCGCTTGCCGTCTTTAGCAAAATACAGATCCACCAGCGGGATGTTCTCGCGCTCGATGTAGCGCCAGATGTCGATCTCGCGCCACGACAGCAGCGGATGAACACGGATATGCATGCCGTCTTCATACGGCGTCGCATACTGGTCCCAGAACTCGGGCGGCTGGTTGCGCACGTCCCAGCGATGCCCGGCCCCGCGCGGGCTGAACACGCGCTCTTTCGCCCGCGTCGCCTGCTCGTCACGGCGGATACCGGCGATAACGCCCCGGAACTTGTGCTTGTCGATCATCGCGGCCAGACCAGCCGTCTTGCGCGCAGCAGACCGGGCGGCAGGGGGAAGCGACGGGTCAATTTCCTCAACCGGCGGGCAGTAGCCCAGCAGCAGGTCGAGGTTCCATTTCTTCGTATATTCGTCGCGGAACGCATACATTTCCGGGAATTTCTTCTCGGTATCGACATGCATGACCGGGAACGGAACGTGCCCCATGAACGCCTTGCGCGCCAGCCACACCATCACGTTGCTGTCCTTGCCCAGCGACCACAGCAGGGACAGGGGCTTCAGCTTGCGATAGGCCTCGCGCAGAATGAAAATGCTCTGGGCCTCAAGCTGGTCCAGATCATCCATGATACGCGGTTGCGCCAAGCTTGGGGTGGAGGACTGATCCCGGGACAGGATCGGTGTCTGCGTCATTATCCGCTCCGTAGTCATGCCGGCCTGTGAATGCCGCATTCCGTCTTGGCCAGACCGGCCCATCGGCCCGCCCGTCCATCTTCACCATCCTTGACCGCCCTTGTGCACGGAGCACAACCGATCGAGGTGTAACCTTTTGCAACCAGGGGATGCCGCGGCAGATCCCGGCGCTGCATCTGCGCCTCGATCTTCTCCGGCCCCCACCCCGCAAGCGGGTTAAGCTTCACGCTGCCATCAGGCTGGGGATCAACCAGAGGCAAAGCAGCACGCGTCGCAGCCTGACTGCGCTTACGCCCCGTGATCCAGACATCGAAATCCGGCAGCACCAGCTCCAAAGGTTCGACCTTGCGCAGCGCACAGCACGCATCCGGATCGAAATCCGCAAGCTGATCCTGTGGATCACGGTCGTGCAGCATCTTGGGCGTCGGCGACAGCGTCCGGACATCCGTCAGACCCAGCCTGCGGGCCAGTCTGTCGCGATACTCCAGCGTTTCAGGAAAATGCCGCTTCGTATCCAGAAAGAAGACAGGAACGGAGGGATCAACCCGTGCCACCAGGTCCAGCAGGACAGCCGACTCCGCTCCGAATGACGAAATGACGGCCACACGCCCCTGCAACAGATCCAGCGTCTCCTCCAGAACCCGCTCTTCAGGGATTCGGCGAAGACGGTCCAGTTCCATCTGTGAAAGCGACATAAGCTGCACCTGTCCGTGTCCAGATCGGTCATGCCGCCCTCGCGACACGACCCGAGACATAGGCGCATCAATTGGGAAAATAAACTATTTTGTTTGATATAACTTTTATTTTTAGTTCATATTACGTCTTTGTAAAGAAAAATTCGTCCAATTGAAGAAGCACCCTCCGCAACACATGGTGTATCAACCCATAAAATGGTGCCACAAACCAATCTGACCCCCTACAGAACGTAACCTTCTTTACAAAAATCTTGTCCTCTCAAATTTGGCACGGTTCATGCATCATCCATTTTCATGGATATGCCATCACCCCTTCCCACCCAGCGCCTTGCGAGCCTCCTTGTCCGCCAGACCATGCAACCGCAGATGGTGGCGGAACTGGTAATAAGTCAGGCCCAGCAGCTCTGCCGCGCGCCGCTGGCTGAACTGCGCCTCGCGCAGAGCCGCTTCCAGCAAACTGCGCTCATGCGTCCGGACATCAGCCTCAAAGTCACGGGGAAAACTCAGCACCTCTCTCGCCGCCGGAGCCGCCCGGGGCGCCACCGCGTGCGAACCCTGAACGCTCGGCCAGTCCGGCGCTACGAACGGGTCCAGCACAATCTCGTCCAGCGCCTTTTCGGGCCGATCCATCCTGTAAACGCTGCGCTCCACCACATTACGCAACTCGCGGACATTGCCGGGCCAGTCATAGGCCTGCAACCGCACCAGCGCGCGCTCCGTGAACCCCGCAAACATCTTCCGCCCCAGCTCCGCACTCATACGGGTGGCGAAATGCTCGGCCAGCAGGGAAATATCTTCCGGACGCGCCCGCAGCGGCGGAATGTTCACAACATCAAAGGCCAGCCGGTCCAGCAGATCCGCCCGGAAACGTCCCTCCCGCGCCATGGCTGGCAGGTCCGCATTGGTCGCCCCGATCAACCGCACATCCACCCGGATGGTCTCGCTGCCGCCCACACGCTCGAAGCTGCCGTATTCAATCACCCGCAGCAGCTTTTCCTGCACAGCCTGAGATGCGGTGCCGATCTCATCCAGAAACATCGTGCCCCCGTCCGCCCGCTCAAAGCGCGACAGACGACGCTTCTGCGCCCCGGTGAAAGCGCCCGCCTCATGGCCGAACAGTTCGCTATCCAGCAGCGCTTCGGGGAGCGCCGCGCAGTTGAGCTTCACCAGCGGCCGGTCCCAGCGCTCCGACAGCAGGGCCAGACGCGCCGCCACCAGTTCCTTGCCGGTCCCGCGCTCCCCGATCACCAGAACCGGACGTCGCAGGGGCGCCAGACGGGAGACCTGATCCAGCATCCCCAGAAATGCCGGAGCCCGCCCGATCGGGGTCGGCACCTCGTCCATATCGGTGCTTCTCGCCATTTTATGGTCTCTCACGCCCCTGTTTCGGTCTTAAGTTCATAACACCCTCAAAACAGCCTCGCTGACAAGTGTGGGCATTCTGTCCTAAATCTCTCCAGCAGGAAGGAAAGCATCATGGGTATTTTTTCTCGTCTCGCCGATATCGTGAACTCCAATCTGAATGCGATTCTCGCCAATGCCGAGGACCCGCAGAAAATGATCCGCCTGGTCATTCAGGAAATGGAAGACACGCTGGTTGAAGTCCGCAGTCAGGCCGTCCGGACGATCGCGGAGCGCAAGCAGCTCGAACGCCGCGTCCGCACCATGATGCACGAAGAAGACGAATGGCACCGCAAGGCCGGCCTCGCCATCGAACGTGACCGTGACGATCTGGCGAAGGCCGCCCTCGCTGCCCGCCACAGCGTCGAGCAGTCCCGTGAGGCACTCGAACAGCAGATCGCCCAGATCTCGGACGGCCTGGACCAGCAGAACGACGACATCTCCAAACTTCAGGCCAAGATCGCCGACGCCAAATCCCGCGAAAAGGCGCTCTCCATCCGCGCCCGCACCGCACAGGGCCGCCTGAAAACCCGCGAAAAGCTCTACGACAGCCGCATCGACGACACGCTCAACCGTTTCGATCAGGTGGAACGCGCTCTTGATGAACTCGAAGGCAAGGCGGAGGCTTATGATCTGGGCCGCCGCACCGGCCACCCGACGCTTCAGGAAGAACTCGCGGCGCTGGAAACCGATGCCGTCGTGGAAAACGAGTTCGAAGCCCTCAAGCGCCGTGTGGCCGAAAAGAAAAACGCAGGCTGAGAAAAGGCTGACCGAAAGGCCCAAGGCATGAATTCGTCCATCTTTCCCTTCCTTGTTCCCATCACGGCCATTATCTGCTGGTCCATCGTCAGCATGGTCAAACATGCCAATGGCACGCCGAAAGGCGGACCACAGCAGGACCCCATGCTTCAGGCCGCCCTGACACAGGCCGAAGCCCATGCTACGCGTCTGGAAGAAAGGATCGACCAGCTCGAACGCATCCTCGACGAGGATATCCCGGGCTGGAGAGCAAGGAACGCACGATGACACGCCGCCCCGTCCCCTTTTCCGGCCGTCGCCCGGCGCTTCTGGCCCTGCTGGCGGGTACCGTCCTGCTGTCGCCCGCAGCCCACGCCGCGCGCATGACCCTGTCCGGAGAAGATCTGGACCTGTCGATCCCCTGCACCGGACAGGTCAGGGTCGTGGTCGATCCCGGCATGAAGGACGGGGCAACGCTTGATTCAAGCAGCCTTGCACAGGTCTCCATGCATACTGGCAAGGAAGAAGCGCAAAGCCGCATCTCCATCGCCACGAAGTCCTGCGCCCCCAACGGAAAGCTGACGATCAGCATCTCCCCCAGTACCGGCCTGACGATCCACGACAGCCACGACACCCATTTCATCATCACGGGAAAGCTCGCCTCACTGGACGCCAGCCTCAATTCCACGACCATGGACATCGAAAATACCCAGTCTCTGGATCTGGACATGCAGGGTGCCTCCACCGTCCACATCAAATCCCTCGAGCGCGCGGCTCAGATCGTGGCGTCTGGGACCTCGACCCTGACCGCCGATACCGCGCAGCTTGCGGCCCTTTCCGCACAGTTGACCCAGAATGCGGGCATGACGCTTTCTGGTGGCACCATTGATGCGCTGACGCTGATTACGGCCGATCAGGCGAGCGCCACCATTCTTGGGCAGGCAACAGTTGCGACGGTCGCGGCCAATGGCACGGGCGACGTCAATATCGAGTCCGTATCGGGGCCAATGGTCCGATCGGGAAAAGGCACGGTCCGCGTCGGTGCCCAGAACGGCGTAATCTATCGCCAGACGCCACCGCCTCCCGTTGCCCCTCCGGCAGCAGCCACACCAGCACCTTTGCCGGCCACGCCGGTTCAGCCGCCTGTGACAGACGTTACTCCCACCACTCCCGTGACGACGGCTCCTCCGCCTGTTCCAGCCCCCGTGGCTCCGGCGGCTCCTATTAATCCTTCCGTTCCTCAGCCACACGACGTCCCTGCCCCGTCGGCACCGTCACAGCCGGACGCGCCGTCGAACCACTCCACAGATCGTCAGCAGCCAGCCGCGCTGCCCGCCGCGCCGGTTTCTCCGGGGACATCAGGTCCGTCAGTCACGCAGGAAGCCAACACTACGCCGGAAAACACAGCTTCCGCGCCAGCACGGTCTGCCGGGCAGCCTACTTCACAGACCACAATTCAGAATCAGGCACAGACAGAACAACAGGCAGCCGTCCAGCCTGCTTCGCGGCCGAACGCTTCGGTACCGAAGACGGAGCAGACGACGACGGCCGACAGCGGAACGCCGCACACTGCCTCCCCCTCGGCAAATACCGCAACTTCCAACTCTGCTCCAACGACCAGCGACAGTTCGAAGGGAGAATAAGACATGTCCCCTCGACCGATCCGACGCCGTGCCTCACGCCTTGCCCTCTGTACATTTCTACTGGGAAGCGCCGGAATGGCAGGGAGCGCTCTGGCTGCACCGGTCGCGGCACCATCAGCTATCCCGGTGCCACCTGTCCCTCCGGTGCCCCCGGCCCCTCCCGCGCCACGCTCACCGCTTCCACCCGTTGAAACCCGGACCGCTGCCGCAACCCTTGTCATCCCGGAAACCTGCCTGGACCATCTGACTGTCACCGGCGGAACGGATGCCCGGATCGTCGCTGGGCACGGAACACTAGACATGCAGGAAGATCGGCTGACCTTCACGACATCCGCACAAAACTGCGCGGCTCAGGACAGTGCGGTCCTGATGGTACCAGCCCAGACAAACATCAAGATCCAGCCCCCGCACAGCCATGCCACGGCATATCGGGTCAGCGGCATCAGCGGTGACATCACAGCCACCAGCGGGAGCGGCGATCTGGACATCGATCAGGCGAACAGCCTGACCCTGAACATGGAAGGAGACGGAAACGTCTCTGTCGGTCTCGTGACCGGGCGGCTGGCAGTACAGAGTTTCGCGAGCGGCGATCTGGACATCGGTAATCTCGCCACATCCAGCGCCAGTTTCATATCCATGTCCTCGGGTGACATTGATGTCAGGCAAGGCAATACGGACGTCCTTACGGTCCGCGATTACGGCTCGTCCGATATCGAGCTGAACGCCACCGCCCGGGATGCAGATGTAACGCTACTGGGCAGCGGCGACATTACCATCAAGAAAGTGAGTGAGGCCCTCAGGAAACGCCCCCTCGGATCCGGAACGCTTTCCGTAGGGGAAACTTCCGGGGCACGGGTGACGACCACCAGCGCACCGGACGGGTCGGCCATTCTTTCCGATGCCACGCAGAAAATCCTCGGGCGGCTGCATGTGCAGATAGATAACCCGGAGGCCGCATCCGCCGCGTCATCGCAGACGCATTCCCGTGGCGGCAGCCATCATTCAGGTGGCCACGGCCTGATTGGACTTCTACTGAAAATCGCCCTGATCGTCTGGGCCGTGCGTCTCTTCCGGCGCTATCGCCGGACGGGCGTCCTGCCGTTCAGGGCCACGCTGGACAAAGCTGCCGCGGGATATGCCGAGGGCGTACGAAGCTGGTCGCAACACCGCGCGGCTTGGCGGGAAACACCAGCCGCGAGCGCGAGCGCTGTGGTGAAAGATGTCCTTTCGGGTTTCCGGCAGCCTTCTGAACCGACAGAGGATTTCTCCCGTTCGGTTCCCCCTGGCCATCCGCTGGCCCGCCTTCAGGACCGTCTGGCCCGGATGGAGCGTCGGCTGGGCCTGATGGAGCAGTTCGTCACATCGCCCAATTTCAGTCTGGAACGGCAGTTCCGGGATCTGGAGCGAACTAACGGACGCCGCGCCTGAACTACTCCACACAGAGACTGCGCACGACGGAAACTTTGACGTCCGGAGGCTGGCAGGGTAGGGGCTGAAGAGTGAATGCCGTTCTTGACCCCATAGCGGCCCTTGGCCGCGCCGCTCTCGGCCTTATCAAGCAGGCAGGTGCTCTGGCCCTGTTCGCGCTGGAGGCTCTGTCGCATCTGGTGCGACCGCCTTTTTACTGGCGGATTTTCTTCTCCAGCCTGATCGAGACGGGGTTTTTCTCCCTGCCCGTCGTGGCCCTCACCGCCCTGTTCTCTGGGGCCGTAATTGCGCTTCAGTCCTATGTGGGCTTCGGGCAGTATCACGTTCAGAGCGCCATTGCCGGGATCGTTGTGCTGGCCGTAACCCGCGAGCTTGGCCCGGTTCTGGCCGGACTGATGGTGGCCGGACGTGTGGGCGCGGCTATGTCTGCGCAGATCGGCACCATGCGCGTGACCGACCAGATCGACGCGCTCACCACGCTCTCCACCGATCCGATGAAATATCTCGTGACGCCGCGCCTTCTAGCCGGGACGATCGCGCTGCCCTGCCTCGTGCTGGTCGCGGATATTCTGGGCGTGATGGGTGGTTTCACTGTTTCGGTCGCCAAACTCGGCTTCTCGCCCTCGACCTACATCACCGCCACGCTGGACTCGCTCAAGACGATGGATGTCGTTGTGGGCCTCGTCAAAGCAGCAGTGTTCGGATTCCTGATCGCTCTGCTGGGCTGCTATAACGGCTATAACAGCCGGGGCGGGGCGGAAGGCGTGGGCTCGGCCACGACGGCCGCCGTCGTCGGCGCGTCCATCCTGCTGCTGCTGTTCGATTACCTCCTGACGGACCTGTTCTTCTCACAATGAGCACTCCCCCCGTAAGCACTTCCCCAAGCACTCCCTTGGGCACCCCGAAGATCCGCATCCGGGGTCTGCACAAGGCTTTCGGCTCCAAGATCGTGCTCGATGGCGTGGACCTTGATGTCGAGGCCGGCACGTCCATGGTCATCATTGGCGGGTCCGGCTCAGGCAAATCCGTCCTGCTGCGCTGCATCCTCGGCCTGATCGAACCTGACGCCGGTAGCATCGAGATCGATGGTGAAAACCTCCTGACGGCTTCGCGCTCCCGACAGGACGCCCTGCGCCGGCAGATCGGGATGCTGTTCCAGAACGCTGCCCTGTTCGACAGCATGAGCGTCGGCGAGAACGTGGCTTTCGGCATCCGCGCCAAACATTCCGACCGTAATGGCGCCACCCCATCCCGCGCGCAGGCGCTCCAGATGGCTGGTGACCTGCTCAAACAGGTCGGGCTGGACCCGTCCGTTGGCGATCTGAGCCCATCCGAACTTTCGGGTGGCATGCAGAAACGCGTTGGTCTGGCGCGTGCCATTGCGGGCAATCCCAACATCATGTTCTTCGACGAACCCACGACCGGACTGGACCCGATCATGGGCGCCGTCATCGACGGGCTGATCGTGGACTGCGTACAGAAGCTCGGCTCGACCGCCATTGCCATCACCCATGACATGGCCTCGGCCCAGCGGATCGGGAACCGTGCGGCCATGCTCTATCGCGGGCAGCTGATCTGGCAGGGCGAGGCATCCGAACTCATGAATTCAGGCAACGCCATGGTCGATCAGTTCACCCATGGACGGCGCGAAGGTCCCATTAGCATGGAGTTGCGCAAATGAGCCTTCTGCCCCGTTTTCCGAAAACCGATCCCATCATCTGGAAGCGCATCGGGCTGAGCTATCTGATCGCTCTGCCGCTTCTGTTCATCATGTTCCGCCGTCAGCCCGCCCATCCAAACATGGTGCTTCAGCTTCTCGGATTTCTGCTGATTATTGTGGTCTCGCGGCTTCTGGCGCGGCTGATCCTGCGGACACGGGAGTAGGGATTCCGGGCTCTGCCCGGGCCCGGCAGGGATCGCGATCCCTGCACCCTGATTCTAAAGGTTTGCAGAGGTCACAACCTTTGGTGGGGGCCGGGGTAAAGCCCCGGCTGGATCAACGGCTAAGCACCCCCTATATACTGGGTTTGTTCCCCCCCCTTCCGACCCATGAGACCCAGCCTTGGCCAAAAAGCCGACCACCCGTTACGTCTGCCAGAACTGCGGCGCTACCTATCCGAAATGGAACGGGAAGTGCGAAGCCTGCGGCGAATGGAATACGCTGACTGAGGAAACTCCCGAACCGACAGCCCGCAAAACCGGCAAGCTGAGTTCAGGGCGTTTGCAGACCGTCCGGCTGGATGGCGAAACCCGCCCGCCCCCGCGCATCACGACCAGCATTACCGAACTGGACCGTGTTCTGGGTGGCGGGCTTGTTCCGGCGTCGGTCGTGCTGGTCGGCGGTGATCCGGGCATCGGCAAATCCACGCTCATGCTGCAGACGACCTGCGCTCTGGCGCGTTCGGGGCATCGCGTCCTGTATGTTTCGGGCGAAGAATCGGTGGACCAGATCCGCATCCGCGCCCAGCGGCTGGGTCTGGACCGCGATCCCAAAATGCTGGACTCTCTGGATCTTGCCGCTTCGATCAATGTCGGCGAGATCGTGGGCTCTCTGGAGCAGGACCGGGCGCATACGGTCGTGGTCATCGATTCCATCCAGACGATGTGGCTGGAAAGCGTGGAAAGCTCGCCGGGGTCGGTTTCGCAGGTGCGGGCAAGTGCGTTTGAGTTGATCCGGCTGGCCAAGACACTCGGTTTTGCACTGATCCTGATCGGGCATGTCACGAAGGAAGGTTCCCTCGCCGGGCCGCGTGTGCTGGAACACATGGTCGATGCGGTCATGTATTTCGAAGGTGATCGCGGGCACCAGTTCCGCATCCTGCGCGCGGCCAAAAACCGCTTTGGTGCGACCGACGAAATCGGCGTCTTTGCCATGACCGATATTGGCCTCACCGAAGTGCCCAATCCTTCCGCGCTGTTTCTGGCAGAACGTCGCGGCAATATCGCGGGTTCGGCAGTCTTTGCCGGTCTGGAGGGCACACGCCCCGTTCTGCTCGAAATCCAGGCGCTGCTGTCACCCAAGGCAGGGGACGGGGCGCCGCGCCGGGCTGTCGTGGGCTGGGACACGTCGCGACTGAACATGCTCATGGCTGTTCTGGATTCCCGCTGCGGCCTCAATTTGGCGAATATGGACGTCTATTTGAACATCGCCGGTGGTCTGCGCGTGAACGAACCTGCCGCCGATATGGCCGTCGCAGCAGCGCTCGTCTCGGCGGCAACCGGCACCCCCACCTCACCCAACGCCGCCTATTTCGGCGAGGTGGGCCTGTCAGGCGAAATCCGGCAGGTTAGTCAGGCCGATCTGCGCCTGAAAGAAGTAGCCAAGTTGGGCTTTGGCGAGGCAATCCTACCGCGACGCGTCTCTGCGGCGTCTGCCCGTGTTAAACCGCCCGTTGGGCTGAAACTGCGCGAAATCGGGCATCTGACGGATCTAGTCGGACTTTTCACTGAAAAAACAGAATCGTGAATAACTGAGTCAAAATACAGTAAATAACGTTGAATTGATCTTTATTTTATTCCATTTGCGTTGATCGATTTTAACGATTTATTTGCGCGATCTCCAGAACCGGATTGTTTATGGTTACACAGCAACCATCTTGGAATCCGGACATCCGCTCGCACCTGCCGCGGCGTAAGTATTGTCCTTTCCCGATAAAGGAATACATGCGCCATGTCTTCTTCCTCTCAGGCTTCGTCCGGAACTGAAACCGGGACCGATGGCTCCATCACCGTTGTCGCGGGCGCCACGGTCTCGGGACTGACCATCAATGGCGTAACGGAATATGTGCTCGGCTCGGCAGTCGATACGATCGTGCACGGCTATGAAGATAGTAGCAGCTACGGCGAATATATTCCTACCTCAGCAGGTACTCAGATTGTGCAATCTGGTGGCGTCGCTGATCACACTCAGATCCTGTCCGAATTCTATTATCAAGCTAATGGCTGGACCGCGCTGGACGCTCCTGCCAACCAGATCATTCAAAATGGGGGTAGCGCCTTTGACACGACCGTCCAGGGATCGGCCGTGAATGCCTATGTCGGTGTTGGCAAATACTATGATCAGGAAATAAAAGCTTACCAGACGGTCGAAAGCGGCGGGTATGTCAGCGGCGTTCATGTGGAGAATGACGCCCTTTCCACAATCGAGGCAGGCGGCTCCGCCACTGACACGGTTCTTAAGGGTTCGTCTGCAATTTTCTTCCTCGGGAGCGGCGGGAATGACTGGCACTATGAGACACTCCACTTCCAGGCAGAGCAGGATGTGGAGGGGACGAGCGAGAATGTAACCGTTCAATCCGATGGCGTGCTTGTGGTTGACGGCACAGTCCGGAATGCCACGGTGTCCAGTGGCGGCATGGTAATCGCCCATAGTGGGGCCATACTGTCTGATATCTCGGTCAGCAGCGGTGGGGTGCTCCAACTCGATTCAGGCGTATCCCTGGAAAACCCCGTAACGATCCAGACATCCGCAGCCCTCGTTTTCACCGATATCAGTCCCTCAGGAGGAACAGTCAGGGCAACTGTCATCCCTGATGAAGACGGGACAAGCGGGAGACTGGAAGTCTTTTCCGGAACGACGATGGTTAAGGACATCGCCATTCAGGGTGACTTTACCTCGCCGCTCTATTTTACGCAGGCGGCCAGCGGAAATTATCTCGAAATGGGTTTTGGAACGCCCTGTTACTGCCCGGGAACGCTGATCGCGACGCCAGACGGAGAGCGGCCGGTAGAAAATCTGGAGATCGGAGACGCCATCCTAACGGCCAACGGCAAGATCCGGACCGTACACTGGATTGGACGCCGCGCCTACGATCCCCTGTTCGCTTACGGCAACCGGGATATCCTGCCGGTTCTCATCCGGGCGGGAGCACTGGAAGAAGGGCTGCCAAGGCGCGATCTGATGGTTTCGCCACTGCACGCCATGTTCATCGATGGTTTCCTGATCCCGGCCCTTCATCTCGTAAACGGAACATCCATTCTTCAGATCCTGCGTCCAGAGACGATCCGCTACATCCATGTCGAGCTTGAAAGCCACGATCTGCTGCTGGCGGAAGGCGCGCCGTCTGAAAGTTTCCTTGATGACGGCTCCCGTGGAATGTTCCATAATGCTGATGATTACGCGGCCCTTTACCCCGACTCTCCTCCCCAGCCGCCACGCTACTGCGCCCCGCGCCTCGAAGAGGGTGCAGAGCTTGAGGCCATTTACCGCCGGCTATGTCTCCGGGCCGGACGTCTGGAAGATGGGATCGCAGAGATCAGCGCGGCCTGAACCCGGGGATATCCTTCGCCTTGACAGCTCCTCTTGTCGGCTATGTCGACGTCTGCGACCGTGAACGTTTTGCCGGATGGGCGGTTGATCTCGCCACACCGGACATGCCCGTGCGGATTCAGGTACGGGTCGATGGCGAACTGGTGGATGAAACGGATGCCGACACCTTCCGTGCCGATCTTGATGGCACGGCACGACAGGGGTGCTGCGCCTTCAGCAGGACATGGCCTTTTCCGCTACCGCATGAAGGAGCGCTGATCGAATTCACGGATACGCGGGAAGACCGCCCCCTGAATGGCTCTCCGGTTCGGATTCCTCCACTGCCCGCTTCCCTTGAAGGGGCGATCGATGTCGCAGACCGCTATCACATCGCGGGCTGGGTCCGGGATAGCGACAACCCGGACCGAACTGTCTGGCTGACAGTCTGGGTGGACGGCAGACCCGCCGGACGCATCGCGGCGAACCGTTTCCGCGCAGATCTGCGCGACGCGGGTTTTGGTACGGGGCGCCATGGATTTCACCATGCCTTTACAGCCGCGATCGATCCCCTGACGGATCATGTCATCGAACTCCGCTACGGTGAGGAGCGCTTCGGCACACCGCACACGCTGCGCAGAACGGGCGCATTGTCCGCCGAACTCAAAGACCATGTCTCCAGCATTCTGTGTGGACTGGACACCCCGAATGCCCGAGCAGAAGCCCTGGCTTTTCTGGTCTCGGAAGCCAGCGCGCTCCGAACGCGGGAGGGTGCGGACGTGACGGCCCTTCGTGAACGCATGGAGATCCGGCGGGCGCGACGTCTGGGGCATGAACCGTCCGAGGCCAGAGCCGAAGCGGTCGGTGTCCCGATGCCACGTCCGGTGGCCCTGTTTGTCGATGACCGTGCACCCGATCCGGCGCGCGATGCTGGTTCGGTCGCCTTCCTGTCCCATATCCAGGCCGCCCGTGACCTTGGCTATAGGTGCTGTTTCATGGCCTCCCGCTTTCCGCCGGACGAGCAGGATCGCGCACGGCTGGAACATCTGGGGATCGACTGCCTGATGCCCCCGGTTTTCCCCTGCCCCGAAGAAGCACTCCGGCGACTGGGCGAAGGACTTGAGGTGGTCTATCTGCACCGCCTCAACAACGCGGAAAGCTATGCGGCGCTTACGCGGGCATTTGCTCCCGCCGCAACGCTGATCTGGAGCGTTGCGGACCTGACATCCCTGCGCCTTCACCGGCAGGCCGCCGTCGAATCACGCCCGGAACTTGAACGCTTTGCCAGCCGCCTTGAAGTCCGGGAAAATATGTGCGCCTGGCTGGCGGATTTCGTACTGACCCATTCTTCCGTAGAGGCTGGGCGCCTTGGCCGGACGGTTCCCACCGCCAACATCCATGTCGTTCCGTGGGATGTGCCAGTATCGTCCCGCAGACGCGTGCGCCCGCAGGCCCCTGTCATCGCCTTTATCGGACACTTCGCGCATGAGCCCAATCTGGATGCGGCGAAATGGCTGGTTCTAACGATCATGCCGCTTCTGCGGGAGGCTGTTCCGGGGCTTCGGTGCCGCCTGATCGGGAGCGCCATGCCTCATGCCGTTCATACGCTGGCAGCGGAGGATGTGGAAATCGTGGGCGCCGTCCCGGACCTGGCCGATGCACTGACAAATATTGCCCTCTGCGTGGCGCCGCTGCGTTTCGGCGCGGGGATCAAGGGCAAGGTTCTTGAATCCTGGGCTGCCGGTCTGCCCGTCGTCATGACCACTATCGCCGCCGAAGGACTGGTGAACCCGGACGACAAGACATGGCGGGACAGCATTGCCGATACGCCCTCTGCATTCGTGGAACGGATTGTCGCATGTCTGGACCCGGCCACCGCCCGCAAACAGGTTACGGCTGGACGAAAACTGCTTAGAACGCGCTTTTCACGGGAGGCTGTCCTTTCGGCTCTTTCGCCGCTTGTGCCACCTGTTCTTCAGGGCACGGAGCATGAAGACCCCGCCCTTCTGAACTGACGCGCCTCAGAACCTGAAAATCACATTGGACTGGGCATAGCTGCCGCTTTTCCCGCCTGCCGCGTGAAGGCCGTTCGAGGCCATGAACCGCGCGCCATAGATCTGCCAGGTCAAGTGCCGGTTGAGCTGGAGTTTGAGGGACGCCTGCGGCACCACGCCGATATAGCCGCCGTGATAGGTTTTCGAGAATGTGTAGGGGCCCGACGAATTCCAGATCGCTCCGTCCGCGTTCTCCCGCCACATGAACGGCACCTTGAACTGGATACTCGCAAAGCCTTTCCACGGTGTGATGCTGAGAACCGGGGAGAGGCTCACGAGATTGGACGGCTGGATATAGGTCGTGGTGTCCAGATAGTTCGTCTGCGGGTTGAAGGGCGCCATATAGGTCCTGACCGGGCCGTCCGTTCCGTTGGCACCGCCGGAATACAGATCTGCCTGAACGCCGATGAACGGGTGCAGTGGTGAGGGCGTATGCCGGTATCCCACGATTGTATTGACCGAATAGGCCTGAACCGAAAATTTGCGTTCGCTTCCCGATTTCTGGAACGTCCCGTCCTGATACAGACCACCAAACGAATATTCGAACGACGCAGCCGTGCCGTACCAGCGGAAACCAACATTTCCGCGTGAAGACGTGCCTTTCATTGCACCCGAGGCAAGCGGCACGACGGACAGACTGCCGCCATAGCGGTAGCCATAATAGAAAATGTCCAGAAACGAATGGACCGTCTCACCGCCAATCGAGAACTGCGGCACCAGAGCCGTAATGTCCCCGCCATACAGGCGGGTTCCGTAATCTTCCGTGTCGTGGAACATCAGGGTCGCGTCCGTTTTGGTCTGGACGAAATCAAACGCATCCACGCGGATATTGGGCCAGATCGCATAAATGCGCCCGCCATTCCACGACAACGGCACATTGGGCGTCTCGCGATTGTACAGCACGTAAGACGGGGCATCGAGGAACTGCTGTCGCCCGAACATGAAGCCGGTCTGCGCCCCTGCGAGCTTGCCCTTGAACTCAATGAAAGCCTGCTGGAGGTCCAGCCGCTTGCGATAGGTGGTGTTGTAGCCAAAGCCTTTCCAGCCCCCGGCATCCGCGTTGATAAGCTGTCCAAACAGTCGGACGTGCTCGCCCAGATGCAGGTCTGCGCCGTAGAGATTTCGCACACCGAACCGGCCGGAATTGCTATTGCCCTTCTTTCCGAGAAAAGGTGCTTCCTCATACCAGTTCCGCAGACGCGTCTCGCCGGAAAAGGACAACCAGATTGTTCCCGCATCGTTCAAGGCAATGAATTTGAGCGGGTCGAACGGATCATCCCGACGACTTTTATCGCGCAGGAAACTCCAGTCCTCCGCCCAAGGCGCCACACCATAGCGGCCGACTGGCCCAAAACCCGCTGCTTCGCCGTTACCATAGCTGAAGGCGCCCCATGGCCCCTGCCGACCCTGCGGCGCGTGGTTCTGACTGGCAACCACACGACGCGGCTGCCCTACGACACCGGCGTGGGGATAATTCTGGATGGGCGGCCGCTCCGTGGAAGGCACCCGGATCCATTCTTCTGTTTTAAGAGGTTGAGGCGCAGCGGAGATTTGCGGAGCAGTCACGGGCACTGTGGTCTCAGCGGCCATGCCCCTGTACGGCATGCAGATTTCCACTGCCATCAGGACAAAAAAGGACCGGTTGCGGTATGAAAGATGACGCGACATGCCCTGAAAACTCCAGACGGGGTTCGCAGAACATTATTCAGAGATCCAAAAACATCAATCTCCATAGTTTTAAATAAAAAATACTATTTTATATAGTTTTTAATCCCATCGGGTAATCTCCATCTGCCCTCGCGTCAGATCCCGCAGCCAGTCCGTGATGGCCTCAGCGTCCTCGGCCGGTACAGCCAGTGTCATCCAGGCACCCTCGGCATCGAAGTCACATTCCGTCCGGTTCGCACGCCAGCTTTCGATCTTCGATTCCACCATCGCAAAGCTGGAGAACGGGCAGTGAAAACGCAGGGATACTGTTTCAATCCGCTCAATCCGCTCCGCCTCGCGCAGACAGGCCGACGCCGCGCCGCCATAAGCCCGCACCAGCCCTCCAGCGCCAAGCTGCACACCGCCATACCACCGCGTCACGACGATCATGACGTTATCAAAGTCCTGCCCCTCAATGGCGGACAGAATCGGCCGTCCTGCCGTGCCGCCGGGTTCTCCGTCGTCACTGCATCGGAAGCGCTGGCCGGTTTTGAAAGCCCAGCAGTTATGCGTCGCCTCCAGAACGGCGACCTCACGGAAGAAGGCCATGGCGGCGGCCTCGTCTTCCACAGGAGCTGCGGAAGCCCGGAAAACACTGTTCTTAATCATACTTTCGTAGGTCGCGAGGCCGGGCAGAGTCCATGTCATGGCTTTCCTTCTGCATCAGGATCGCTGAAATGTCAGGATGGGGTAGGGAAACGCTGCCCGTTCTGTTAAGGGTAGGCCCCATGTTTTCGGATCTGACCGGTCGGCTCAATGCCGTCTGCGCGCGTCGTGCGCCCCTCGTCCTGGCCCTGTTCGCACTGCTCTGTGCCGGCTCCATCGCCCTGAGTGTCACACGTATCAGCGTGACAACGGACACCAGCAAGATGTTTGCCAACAGTCTGCCCTGGAAAAAACGAAGCATGGAACTGACGCGCCTGTTCCCGCAGGACAGCAACCAGCTCGTCGCCATCATCGACAGCCGCATCCCTGAACAGGGGCGTGTGGCCGCACGGGAACTCGCCGCGGCGCTTAGTCAGGACCATACGCATTTCAAGACAGTCAGCCTGCCCGGAGACAATGCCTTCTATAACAGTCACGGCTTCCTGTTCCTCGACACAAAGGATCTGGAGCCGCTGCTAGACTCGATCGTCTCCGCCCAGCCTTTCCTTGGTACGCTGGCCGCCGATCCGTCCGCCCGCGGCCTGTTCGGCGCTCTTGGCCTGATTGGTGAAGGCATCAAAGCCGGACAAGGCATCCCCAGCGGCTTCAATGGGGCGCTGGACGGTTTCGCCAACTCCCTGACGGCGGCGGCAAACGGCCATCCGCAGGATATGTCGTGGCAGAACCTGCTGATCGGCAAGCTGGCTGAACTGGGCACGCAATATGAGTTCGTCGTCACGCAGCCGAAGCTCGATTACAGCTCCTTCCAGCCCGGCGAAGGCGCCACGACCGCCATGCGTCAGGCGATCAACAACCTTGAATTCGTGAAGACGAAACAGGCTTCGGGCATCATTACCGGTGAAGTGAAACTGTCGGACGAAGAGTTCTTCACCGTTGCGCACGGCATGGTGCTGGGGCTCATCATTTCGCTGATTCTGGTTGCAGTCTGGCTGATTCTTGCCGTCCATTCTCCTCGCGTCATCATTCCGATCCTGCTCACCCTGATCGGCGGCCTTCTTCTGACGACGGGTTTCGCAGCTCTGGCGGTTGGCGAACTGAATCTAATTTCGGTAGCCTTCGCGATCCTGTTCGTCGGCATCGCGGTCGATTTCGCCATTCAGTATACTGTGCGTCTGCGCGGACAGCGCAATAACGACGGGTCCCACCCTTCCCTGCATGACGCCATCACCCTCACGGGTCAGGAAAGCGGAGCACAAATTCTTGTCGCAGCCCTTGCCACGGCGGCGGGCTTTCTGGCGTTCTATCCCACAAGTTTCATCGGCGTGGCGCAGCTCGGGCTGATCGCGGGCTTCGGCATGCTGATCGCCTTCTTCTGCACCATGACGCTGCTTCCGGCCCTGCTGTCCGTCTTCCGCGCGAAGCTGGGTAGCGGAACACCGGGATTTGCTTTCATGGCGCCCGCAGACGCCTTCTTGCGCCATAAACGCCACAAGGTCGTCGGTGTCTTCGCACTTCTGGGTATCGTGGGGCTGGCTCTCATGCCGCTCCTGAAATTCGACGCCGATCCGCTGCACACCAAAGACCCCAACACCGAGGGTATGCGCGCGCTCCATCTGCTGGAAGCCAATCCGCTCACCACGCCTTACAGTGCGCAGGTCCTGACTCCGAACCTGACAGACGCCGCCCGACAGGCTGCAGCGTTCTCGAAACTGCCGAGCGTACACGACGTGCTCTGGCTCGGCGCTCTGGTCCCCGATGATCAGAAGACCAAGCTGGCCATGATCGAGGACACGGCCTCCATCCTGCTGCCGACCATTACGGTGGCTAATCCTGCGCCAGCACCGGACGCCGCAGCCATTCGCGCCGCAGCTGTTACGGCCGCACAGAAGCTGGATGCCGTGAAGGATCAGCTCCCTGCCCCTCTGGAAAAAATCCGCCAGGCGCTGCACACGCTCTCCACAGCCTCCGACACCACGCTTCTTCAGGCCAGCACGTCCCTGACGCGGTTCCTGCCGGACGAACTGTCAATGCTGCGTACGGCTTTACAGCCCACGTCGGTCACGATGGACAGCATCCCGCAAGATGTGCGTCAGGACTATGTCCTGCCCGATGGTCGCGCCCGCCTGACGATCCACCCCAAGGGCCAGATGTCCGAAACGCCGGTGCTGCACCGCTTCGTCCGCGAACTGCGCTCGGTCAATCCGGATGTCGCGGGCCCCGCGATGGAGATCACAGAGAGTGCCAATACGATTGTTCACGCTTTCACTGTGGCGGCAATCTGTGCACTCATCATGATTGCCATCATCCTACTCGTGGTTCTGCGCCGCCTGCTGGATGCGGCGCTTGTCATGGCACCGCTTCTGATGTCGGCGCTGCTGACCGTCATCCTTGTCGTCACCGTTCCCGAGACGCTGAACTACGCCAACATCATCGCCCTGCCGCTGCTGCTGGGTGTGGGCGTATCGTTCAACATCTATTTCGTCATGAACTGGCGTGAGGGCGTGAAGGGTCCGCTGACTTCTCCCACAGCACGCGCGGTGCTGTTTTCAGCCCTAACGACCGCCACGGCTTTCGGCTCGCTGGCGCGCTCCGGGCATCCGGGCACGGCGAGCATGGGCCGACTGCTGTTAATGTCCCTCGGCTGCACACTGCTCTGCACAATGGTCTTTGTTCCGGCCCTGCTTCCCAAACGGTCGATCGACGAGGCCTGATTCCCGGATATCCCCGAGACGGACATCTACTGACACGGTTTGCGGCAATGTGACCCGCATTACGGCAACCGTGCGTTTCCTCAGGGGTTGAGATCTTCTGCAAAGGAGGATCGCCCCTTGACCACAGAACACTCAGGCCTGCCGCGTGGCATCGATCATGTCGGCGTCACCGTCCCGAACATCAACGTCGCCGTCCGCTTTCTTGAAGAAGCTTTCGGCGCTGTCGCGCTCTATCGCAACGTCACCCGCACGAAGCCGCAGAAAGGCCCGGAGACGGAAAAGATTCTCGGTCTTCCGGGCGGTACCGTCGTTATCGAAATGTGCATGATGGCACTAGGGCATGGACCGGGTATCGAACTCTTTGAAATGAAAGGCCCCGACCAGCGCGAGGCCGCGCGCGCCTGCGACTGGGGCCTTCAGCATTTCGCGGTCTATGTCGATGACATCCATGCCGCCTGCCATCGTTTCCGTGAAGCGGGCGGCACCCTCCTGACCGAACCACAGGGTCAGCCCTCGCTGGAAGCCGCACCGGGCAACATGTTCTGCTATGGCCGCACACCCTGGGGCATGATCGTGGAACTCGTCTGCACCCCGCATCAGGAACGCTTCAACGACATCGCGCCCATGGATCGTTATCAGCCGCCACCGCTTTCCTCCCCGAACAAAGGATCAGACGCATGACCCGCTTTCCTCTACGGGCCTCTTTTCCTTTAGTCCTTCTTCCCTTGGCCTATGCGCTGCTCACGACCCCGACATTCGGGGTTGCCAATGCTGCCGACCCCACCCCACCGACGGCCTGGTACTGGCACAACTGGACGGATAATGACGGCATCAGTCACATGACCCATTGCCCGTTTCATAATTATGATCTGAAAACCATGTCCAAGCCCGCGGGGCCGCAATGGCAGGACCATGTCCATCAGGGAAATGCCGAGATCATTTCCACCGTCCAGCCCGCTCACTGGGATGGGACCTGGCACCCTGATCCGAAAGTCCAGTGGATCATTCCGCTCAAAGGATCCTGGTATGTTACGGCCATGGATGGGAAACGAGCGGTTATGGGTCCCGGAGATGTTTCTCTCGGAGAGGACCAGATGAGCCGGCGGGATGCCAAGGGTCATATCGGACATTTCGCAGGCAATATCGGTGACGGTCCGGTCACGCTGATGGTCATCCAGACAGACGAAAAACCGACAGTCAATCAGCCCTGCCGCTTTCATTGAGTTAAACAATCATCTGAAACAAATCTGATTGTAACCGGCAGCCTCTGTCATTGGGCAAACGCGCGACGGACGGTTTCATTTTTCGGATCGCGGCGCCCGCTCTACGTCGGAGAGATATCGGGATGGAATCGTGGACTGACCGGAAAACCATTTCATAAGTAGGAAACCCACCACAAAGACATAAAACTATTTTATTTAGTTTTTTAAACTAAAATGCACATTTATATAGTGCAAAAATGCCCTCAGATAAGAGAAATTTAAATTCCGGAATGTGATAATTTTGAATTATAATATTTGTTTCGTAAATATACTTAATTAACTTATTTTCATGAAAAGCCTTATCATTAAGGCGGCGTCCGTTTACCGAAAATATCTTCATTAATTGTTATTTTTATTATTGAAAAATCTTCTATTGTTCAAAAAGTTTTTTCTTATATTGTTTTATTATTTCAAGAATTATATTGTCACAATTCAATTAAAACTGAGAAATGTGACATAAGCGCAACGCCTTTGGTGACATATGTCAGGAGTGTTGCATTCTCGTAGCAAAACCGTTGCACACCGTTTCGATTTCCGATGAAAGTAAGCGCAGAGATACATGTTTTCTTGCGACCTTATCGAGAAGGGACAACGGCCGCGATGACCACCTCTGTGCTACATTCATTGAAAAAGCGCACTCCTGCGCCCCGGACAGTCGTCCGGATGTTCCTGATGGCCGGCATTTCCTACAGTGTCCTGCCTTGCGTGAACGCTCATGCCCAGAGCACCACGACCGCACCCGCAAAACACGCTTCCGCTCACAAGAGCGCAGCTAAGAAAAAGACTCCGGTAAAAGCTGCCACGACAGCCAGAACTGCACCCGTCGCAACTCCGGCAGCCACTGCAGCAGCCCCGGTTGCAACCGCGACGGCGACGGCTCCCGCAACCCAGTCGAACAGCAAGGTGCTGCAGCAGGGCACGGAAGCTTCAAACGCAGCTGAAGTTGTCACGGTCACCGGTACGCGTCTGTCCCAGACGCGCCTGACAAATGTCATGGCTGGAACAACACTCAGTGCAGACCAGATCAAGAAGCGTGGCTACACCGATATCGGTATCGCGCTGATGCGTGAAAATCCCGCTTTCGGTGTCGGCGACAATACGCCGATCGGTGCTCAGGGCAGCTTCGGTGCAGGTCAGTCCTTCACCTCCCTGCTCAATCTCGGCAGTGACCGAACCCTGACGCTG
Organism: Gluconobacter kanchanaburiensis NBRC 103587; assembly: GCF_007988905.1. GTDB lineage: Bacteria > Pseudomonadota > Alphaproteobacteria > Acetobacterales > Acetobacteraceae > Gluconobacter > Gluconobacter kanchanaburiensis. The sequence continues at coordinate 228,033 of NZ_BJVA01000003.1, read as the reverse complement.
GTCGACGGTATGCGCATGGTCGGCGGCTCGACGGCATCCCTTTACGGTGCGGGATCAGGGTCGCAGGTTGATATCAGCGCCATTCCGACCTCACTCCTAAAAGGTGTGGAAACCAAGCTGGGTGGCGCAGGCGCAGCCTATGGCGCGGACGCTGTGGCTGGTGTGGTCAACTACCAACTTGACGATCACTTCACTGGCGTAGACTTCAATGCCCAGGGCAACTGGAGCCAGAAGCTCGATGCCCCTGGTGAGAAAATCACCTTCAAAGTTGGTCACGACTTCGATCACGGCAAAGGCGGCATGGTATTCGATGTTGAATACCGAAATAACGGCGGCATGCTCGACAATGACCGGCCTTATCTGACTGGTCGAAACGCCACAACATATGTTCGCCAGCCAATTGGCGGGACAGGGAAATACACTTACAATCTTGCGCAAGGCGCTCGTAACATCATAGCATCAGTTACAGGTGTTCCACAGCTCACAGGCGAAAATCCGCCCGTCTATAGCGGTCAGGTTCTGGATGGTATCTCCAATGCCGCCGGTCAACCCCTGATGTTCAGCGGCAATGGTCAGTCTCTCGTTCCATTGACGTGGAACTATGCTACCAAGAGCCCCACAACGGTGGTTGGCGGTAACGGAACTGCACTTCAGGATTACGGTCAGCTCTATACCCCAACCCAGAAGCTCAATCTGACGCTTCTTGGCCACTACGACATCACCGATCACATTCACGCAACATGGCAGGGCTGGTACGCACGCGGTACAGCATCCAGTGAAGTTGGACAGGGCACCTGGAGCACCCCGCTCTTTGCTGATCCGCTGACGATGGACAACTACCACAACAATGCTGAAGTGAACGGTGCCTACGCACTGAGCACCAACAACCCATATCTGTCCTCCGCGGAACGCACGACAATCGTCAATGCCCTGTCTGCAGCGGGTCTACCGACCGATACGTTCTACATGTCGCGCCTAAATCAGGATCTGGATGCGGGCATGTATCAAACGACGATGCAGATGTATCGCTTTCAAGGAGGACTGAACGGTGACTTCGATGCCGTCGGTCGTCACTTCAACTGGAAAGTTCGTGGGGAATACAGCCGCTATCTGAACGATACATGGCAGCCTTCCATCGTCACACAGAACCTCATCAACGCGCTTGACGCCACGACGGACGCCGGCGGCAATATCGTCTGCGCCCCCGGCTACACCAGCGCCCCCATCAAGACCCGCAGCTCCACCTGCGCACCGTTCAACCCGTTCGGCACCGGTCAGTCCACAGCTGCAGCACGGAATTACATCCTGGCTGATGCCCACCAGAAGAATGCCAACGCACAACGCGACATTCAGGCTGAAATTTCCAGCACAGTCATGCGCCTTCCCGCTGGCGATGTCCGCTGGGATATCGGTTACGAACATCGACGGGAAGGATATCGCTTCAATCCAGGCGCATTCTCCCGCGGATGGGAACAGTCTGACGGTTCATATCTGCAGTATGGCAACTCAACCTCACTGCCGCCCACAGGCGGCTCCTATCACACGCATGAAGTCTTCGGGGAACTTGAAGTTCCGCTGGTCTCACCGAGCATGCATGTGCCTGGCATCTATAACCTGTCTGCTTCAGCAAACGGTCGTTACATCAATAACAGCATGACCGGTGGCTATTGGACTTATATGTTCGGTGGTGCCTGGTGGCCGACACAAGACTTCGGCCTGAGCGGTAACTATTCCCGTTCGGTCCGTAATCCGTCCGTCACCGAACTGTTCGCGCCCAAGAGCACAGATTACGAAGATGGTATCGACCCCTGCTCGTCGGCTGGTATTGATGCTGGTCCGAATCCCGCTGTGCGTGCCGCCAACTGCGCGAAAGCGGGGATCAAGCAGCCGTTCGAGTCAAACTTCAACAACTTCACTGTTCAGGGCACCGCAGGTGGCAATAACAAGCTGAAAAACGAAGTTTCCACCAGCTATACCGGCAACCTTGAATTCCATCCGCACTTTATTCGCGGCCTCGATTTTATGGGCTCCTTCGTAGACGTAAAGATCAACAACGCGATCACATATCTTGGTGCTGAAGATATCATGGACGGTTGCTACGACTCGACGTCCTACGGGCCAGGCAATGCCTATTGCGCCGGCTTTACGCGTGGAACAGATGGCCAGCTCACGAACTTCCAAGCTGGTTATTATAATATTGCCAACTACGAGACACAGGCTCTGCAAGCTCATCTCGAATATAACAGCCCACTGTCGCGCTTTGGTCTGCCATCATCTGCGGGTGAGGTCGGCCTGACAGGCACCTATGTTCACTATCTCAAGAGCCAGCAGAGCTACCTGGGCAACACCTATCTGCTCAGCGGTACGACAGCAGCACCCAACGACAACTTCACGCTGAATGCGAACTATATCCGTGGTCCGTTCAGCCTGCAGTGGCAGACCCTCTGGTATGGTCCTTCGCACTACGCAGTGCAGGTGCCGGCCACCCAGTACTTTGCCAACAAACGTCCGTCCTTTGCCATGTTCAACCTGACGGTTGGTTACGAAATTACCAAAAATTTCAGCGCCAGCTTCATGGTGGACAACATCACCAATGCGCTGCCAAAGTATCCCGGTACGGTCAGCCTGAATCGCTACTACGACGCGATCATCGGCCGTTCGTTCCAGATGAACCTCGGCGTTCATTTCTGATCCTCTGATCAGCTAGAACACTGGAAAAGAGGGGCTTCGGCCCCTCTTTTTTTGTCTGTCGTCCCAAACGCAGGCAAAAAAAACGGGACGGATTTTCATCCGCCCCATCTTCGGTTCCAGCTCCCGGTAAGGGCAAAGGTCAACCAGTCTCTTTGGGCGTGTGCTTCACCTTGATGTTGTAACCTTTGAGCATTCCGTACCAGTAGAGTTTCGGAAAGACTTCCGTCTTGAGGAACCAGGCAAAGCGGCTGGGCTTACGCTGGTCATAGGGGAAGCTCGGCGCGACCTTGCCGCCATACAGGAACTCAGCCAACACGACCTTGCCGTAAGACACCGTTAGCGGGCAGGCGCCGTAACCGTCATAGCTGCCTGTCTGCGGACGGCCATCAAGCGAAGCCAGCAGGTTTTCCACAACGACCGGAGCCTGTTCGCGGGCTGCGGCGGCTGTCTTGGCATTGGTGGTGCCCAAAACGTCACCCGCGCCGAAGATATTGTCATAGGTCTTGTGACGCAGGACGGTCGGATCGACATCCAGCCAGCCGGCTTCATTGGCAAGGGGGCTTTTCTTGACGAAATCCGGAGCACTCTGCGGCGGCACGACATGCAGCATGTCGAACGGACGCACGACGGTCTGATCCGTTCCAACGATCTGGAAAGTGGCTTCGCGCTTCTCGCCATCCACCTTGATCAGATTTTCCTGCTTGTGAAGGTTCACACCGTAATAGTCGATCTGGCGCTGAAGTGACGGGACGTAATAGGACACGCCGAACAGCGCATTGCCCGCCATCGAAAAATCGACGTCGGTACGATGGAGCGACCCTTCCCGGCGCCAGTGATCGCAGGCCAGATAGACGATCTTCTGCGGAGCGCCGGCGCATTTGATGGGCATGGGCGGCTGCGTGAAGATTGCCTTGCCGCCATCGAGATGACGAATGCATTCCCAGGTGTAGGCGGCCGTTTCGCGTGAATAATTGGACGTCACGCCATTGCGGCCCAGCGTTTCGGGCAGACCTTCGATCTTGTCCCAGTCGAGTTGAAGGCCGGGGCAGACGACCAGACGACGATATTCGACGACGCGGCCGCTTTTCAGCATTACGGTATTGGCTTCGGGCTGGAAGCTTTCGACGCTGTCACGCAGCCAAGTGACATTGCGGGGAATCAGGCCGCCTTCCTGACGCAGGGTCTCGGGCAACGTCATCACGCCCGCGCCCACAAGGGTCCAGCCGGGCTGGTAGGCGTGGGTCGTGGAGGGCTCGATGATGGCGATCGACAGGTTGGTGCGTTCACGCCGAAGCTGGGCTGCGATTGTGATTCCGGCGGCACCACCGCCTACGATAACCACTGAAAAGCGGTCGTTCCCGGTTAGGTCTGTAATCGGGTCTGCCATGTTCGGTTACTCCTACGTCATTGTCTGACGGCAAAGAGTCTAGTCCAGAAGGGCAAGTCTTTCCGTCAGAAGGGAATAGAAGGCATCTGCCTGAACGTCATTTATCCATAGCGCGTTCGGAACCCGATCGGTTACGGCCCACAGGTCGACAATACTCTGCCCCAGACAGAGTGGCGCATCGACCTCCACGTCCACATTGCAGGTCCGCCCTGAGAACAAGTCGGGCCGCAACAGAAAACCGATCGTGAGGGGGTCGTGCAATGCACCGCCCTCCCAGCCATATTTGAGCTTTTCGAACCGGTCTTCCGCACCCAGCATCCGCACCACCATGTCGGTTACGCGCGAACCGATCGCCGCAATCGGCTTCAGGCGGGCAGGAGTCGCAATGGCGCGGTGCGTTACGTCCAGCGGCAGAAGCGTGATCGGAACTCCCGAACGCATGACGATCCTGGCGGCATGCGGATCCACAAAAAAATTGAATTCGGCGGTCGGGGTAATATTGCCACCTTCGCGCTGCGCCCCGCCCATAGCCACGATCTGCGCGATCCGGGACACAATATCCGGTGCATGGGTCAGAGCAAGCGCCAGGTTCGTCATCGGACCAAGGCAGACCAGCGTGATCGTCCCTGCCGGTTCGCGCCGCAGCAAATCAATCAGATGGGTCGCAGCATCGATCGCCTGCGGGCGCAGTTTCGGAGGCGGGAGATTGGCACCGGCCATTCCCGTCTCACCATGGACATGTTCGGCGCTGATGGGCGCACGATGCAGCGGACGGGCCGCGCCCTCGAATACGGGAATATCGCGGCGGCCTGCCAATTCGAGCAGGGCGCAGGCATTTTTTGTCGTCAGGGCAACGGGAACATTACCCGCGACGGTCGTGATGGCCTCAACTTTCAGTTCAGGCGAGGCCAGCGCCAGCAGGATGGCCACGGCATCGTCCTGACCGGGGTCAGTATCAATGACGATGCGGCGCGGTGTGGAGCCGGTGGGGCTGGCCTGCGTCATCATGCGTTTTCTTCGGAGTCCTTGATCCAGACTTCCACCGGTCCCGTGACCTTGATCGTCATCGGGCGGCCGCGACGGTCCATGGACTTGCCCACGGCCAAACGCACCCAGCCTTCACTGATGCAGTATTCCTCGACGGTGGTACGCTCTTCGCCCTTGAAGCGGACGCCAATGCCACGCGACAGCAGCTCTTCGTTGTAATACGGGCTGTCCGGGCTGGCGGAGAGACGATCGGGAATGGTGTCGGTCATGGCAGGGTTATCCTCGCTTTTATCAGGTCCGGTCATGGCTGACCGGTCCGTCAGAACTTTTCTCTGTAGCGCCGGATTGGCGGCTCTCCAAGTCCGGGGATGACCCGATGCAGGACATGACCGCTCCCACAGGAAGCTGAGCACTGCTATGAGGAGGGCTTCTTGTCGGAGACAGACCGCCCATGCCGCACCGCCCTTTTCGTCATAGACCGCTCACCGCTCTGGCCTCCCTTGTTATGCTTCTGGCAACGGGCGCCGTCCTGTCCGGATGTGCTTCGGATGATGATGGCGATAACTGGTCCGTCAGTGCTCCCGTCTCTGCAGGGCAGGCGATCCGGCTGGATTCCGTTCCATCCCATGAACCGGCCTCCGTTTATCGCCTGACCTATCGCAGCACGGATGCGCGTAATCCGCAGCAGCTCGTCCGCGTTTCGGCCCAGGTTCTGATCCCGCACGGTCATGCGCCGGCGGGAGGCTGGCCGGTTCTGGCCTGGGCGCATGGCGAAAGCGGCCTGCATCTGACCTGCGCCCCGTCAGTCATGGGGATCGGCACCGTCCAGGCCCGTTTTTATGACGGCTGGCTGCGTCAGGGCTTCGCCATTGTCGCGACCGACTATCCCGGCATGGGAGAACCCGGCGCACCCCTTCTGCTGAACGCACGCTCGGAAGGCATGAGCGTGCTCGATTCCGTTCGTGCAGCCCGCGAGCGCCTGCCGGACATCTCGGAACGGGTGGTTCTGAACGGACATGCGCAGGGCGCACAGGCGGTTCTGGCGGCCGCGGGCATGGCCGCGACCTATGCCCCCCATCTGCGGATTCTGGGCACGATCGCCGCGGCTCCACCCTATCTCGACGAGGAAGCCGTGCAGGAACTGCTGCACCCCGCCAGTCCGCACAGTTTTTCTCCCGCCGTGCCGGAACTCCTGACTTTAGGACAGTCTCTGACCGAGGCCGATCCCTCCACAGACATCAACGAAGCTTTCACGCCACGCGGCCAGCGTCTACTGCATGACGCGGGCACCATGTGCGCCTCGGATTTTTTCCCGATCGCAAAACGCTCCGGGCTGACACCTGCAACTCTGCTTGAGCCCGATGCAGCCCGTGTGCTGGCGCCAGCTTTCGACTGGGCGAAATATCCTGCCTTTTCCCTACCGTCTCCCGTGCTGATTGAATCCGGCGCGCAGGATCTGCATACCTCGACGCGGCAGCAGAAACGCCTTGTTGCGCGGCTCTGTGCGGCGGGAACGGCCGTGACGCACCGCATTCATGACGCCAGTCATAACGGTACTCTCGCAGCCATGATTACGGACGCCCATGGCTTCGCGGGGCAGCTTCTTAAGGGCGTCACCCCGCGTTCGGACTGCAATGCGCCGGGATGATCCTTTTTGCTCATGAAGGGATCACGTCCGGACAGCGCTCTGTTACAGTCTTTTTCATGAATATCCTGATTACAGGCGCCGCGTCCGGCATCGGGCGCGGCCTTGCGTTAAAACTGGCCCGTCCGGGCGTCTCCCTGCATCTATGTGACCGCGTGGAAGACGACCTGATGAAAACTGCTGCCCTGTGCACTGAAAAAGGGGCGCGCACTTTTCCGGCAGTTCTGGACATCCGCGACAGGCAGGGAATGGCCGACTGGGTTTCGGGGGCAGCAGGAGAGCGGCTGGACATGGCGTTTCTGTGCGCAGGCATTACGGGAGGTCTGCCGCCTGCATCTGATGACGGATGGGTCATGGAGCGCGAAGAGCGGGTCCGGGAGATGATTGACATCAACCTGACCGGAACGCTCAACACCTTCTTTCCGGTCGTGACGGCCATGCGCCAGCAGGAACGGCGGCATGACCACAGCGGCGCCAATCTGCGCGGGCGGATCTGCGTCATGGCGTCGGTGGCAGGATTTGTCTGTTATCCCGGCACACCATCCTATTCCGCCTCAAAGACCGCGCTAGACCGGTTCATCGTAGCTAACGCATCCTGTCTCGAACGTTCCGGCATCAGCCTGACCAGTGTGTGCTGCGGCTTCGTCGATACGCCCATGGTGCGCCAGAACCGTTTTCCGATGCCTGGTCTGGTATCCACGGAAGAAGCTGTCCGGCAAATCCTGCGCGGAACACTCCGCCGAACCCGGCGCGTGATCTTTCCCGCCTGGCTGGTTATGGGATCGCGCCTGATGGATCTGCTCCCGCCCCGGCTCGCGGAACGGTATTATGGAACCCAGCCTTCCGCGCAACCAGCAGGAATGCCCGACTTCTGATCCCCCGCATGACGGAGCGCTGACATTTTGTGTCCTATCAGTAATGACCCGAAACGCAGTTTTGTAGATAAACTGCCCGCATGAATTTCTGCCGCCTGTTCATAGACCGTCCCGTTGCGACGACCCTGATGTCCATTGCCATCTTCATGGCGGGTCTCATCTGCTATCCGCTGCTACCGGTCGCAACGATGCCGGATATGACCACGACGTCTATCATGGTCGTGGCGACACAGCCGGGCGCTGACCCGCAGCAGATGGCGACATCCGTAACCACGCCTCTGGAGCGCAGGCTGGGGTCCATCGCGGATCTGGAAAGCATCGAATCCGACACGAGTGCGGGGCAGGCGCAGATTTTCCTCGAATTCTCGTCGTCGCGAAACATCGACGGTGCCCTGCGCGACACACAGGCAGCGCTGCGCGCGGCGCGAGCGGACCTGCCGACCGGGACGATGGATGCCGATCCACAGGCGTTCAAAATGGATGGCGGCGGCTTTCCTGTCTATCTCATGAGTCTGACCGGAGATCAAAAGACACAGGCCCAGCTTTACGACATCGCCAATATCCGCATCAAACCGCTGCTGGCTGAGGTCAAAGGCGTGGGACGCGTGGAGGTCGTGGGATCAACAAATCCCGCTGTGCGCGTCGAACTCAATCCCGGCCCTCTCTACAAATGGGGAATCGGTCTTGAGGACGTCCGTACCGCGCTGGCCTCCGCCAACGCCTTTACGCCCAAGGGCTTCATCGACAGCAACGGCCAGCGGATGATGCTGTCCACCAACGATCAGGCCATCAACGCAGCCCAGTACCGGGACCTGATCGTCGGATACCGGAACGATTTCTATCCCGTCCGGCTGAGCGATATCGCCACCATCACCGACAGCGTTCAGGACGTCTACCAGGCCAGCTATATCAATGGTCATCGTGCCGTGACCCTCGTCGTCACCGCGCAGCCGCACGCCAACACAGTGGCCATCGTGGACGGGATCAACGCCAACCTGACGCATTTGCGGGATGCGCTTCCCGCTGACGTCAATCTGGTCGTGGGGCTTGATACATCGCGCTCCATTCGAGCATCTCTGGCGGACGCACGGCTGACCCTGATCCTGTCGGTCGTACTGGTCGTTCTCGTCATCCTGCTGTTCTTCCGCAAGATGGTGACGACACTCATTCCCGCCGTCACTGTCCCGATCGCCCTCTCGGGCACGCTGGCAGCGATGTCGGCCTTCAACTTCACGCTCGACGTTCTGTCGCTCATGTCCCTGACGATCGCTGTGGGCTTCGTGGTCGATGACGCCATCGTGGTTCTGGAAAACATTGCCCGCCATATGGAGGAAGGAAAAGACCGCTACGAAGCCAGCCTTATCGGCGCTTCGGAAATCGGCTTTACCGTGCTGTCCATCAGTGCCTCTCTGGTGGCGGTCTTCATTCCGCTGCTGTTCCTTCCGGGGGGAGCAGGCTCGATCATGTTCGAGTTCTGCATGACGATGATTTCCGCCATCGTGATCTCGATGTGGCTTTCCCTGACCCTGACGCCAATGATGTGTGCCCACCTTCTGGAAATCGATCATGGAGAGCAGCCGAGAAAAGGAATCATCGGCCGTATCGCCGTTCTTACGGAAACGTCGCTGGACTGGACGCTCAAGCAGTATGGCCGCTCCATGCACTGGTGCCTGCGCCATCCGATCCTGATGGGACTGACCCTTCCGCTCAGTTTCGTGGTGCTAATCGGGTCCGTGGTCCTGATGCCCAAGGAGTTCATTCCCACGCAGGACATGTCGCTGCTGGCGGGGCACGTCAAGGGCGACGCCACCATGTCCTTTCAGGAAATCGACCGGCGTCTGAGGGAAGTAGGGGCCATCGCCCAGACGGATCCGGATGTCACCTCCACCACCATCTTCAGCAACGACAAGAACAGCGGTGAGCTATACCTGCATTTAAAGGAGAAAGATCAGCGAGCCTCCGCCGAAACCATTCTGGACCGCATCCGCAAGCGCCTTCCGAACGAGCCCGGTGCCGACGTCTCGTTCTGGAATGTGGGAGGAAGCAGCCAGGGCGGCAGCAGCTCCAAGAATACCGGCAGTTACCGGTATGTGCTGCGGGGAGAAAATGTCTCCGATCTGTTCGGCTATATTCCAACTCTTCTGAGCGCCCTGCGGGCATCGGGCAAGCTGGTCAATGTGTCCTCCACGACGGAAGGTCAGTCCGTCGCCGCCTACGTCACGGTCGATCGTGACACGGAGGCACGGTATGGCGTCACCCCGCAGCTTATCCAGAACGTACTATATGATTCGTACGGACAGGCGATCGCCTCCACGATCCATCTGCCCACCACCGAACATCGCGTGATCATGGTTCTGGCGCCTCAATACCGCATGGATCCCGAAACGCTCCGTCAGGTCTGGATTTCAACATCTGCCGGTACGGCGGCAGGCGGCGTAGCGTCGAATCTTATCCGGGTCCGCACAACTGGCAGCACATCCGCGAACAGTTTCACATCCCTTGCGACGGCATCGATCCAGAACTCCCTCGCCAACCAGATTTCGGGCAACACCTCCAGCGGTGCCGCAGTCTCGTCCTCGATGGAAACCATGATCCCGCTGACAAATGTGGCATCCATTCTGTGGAAGCCGCAGCCGCTCGATATCACCCACCGCGGTGGTTACTACTCCGCCAACATCTCCTTCGATCTGGCGACCGGCGTGAGCTACAATCAGGCCGTCGAACTTATCAAACAGACCATGCAGAACACGCATGCTCCGGATGGAGTTCTTGGCGATTTCACGGGAACCGCCGGCGATACGCAGAAGCTCATGATCAATGGTGCGCTGGCCTTCCTGGCCGCGATTGCCGTGATGTATATCGTGCTCGGAATCCTCTACGAAAGCCTGATCCATCCCATTACGATCCTCTCGACCCTGCCTTCTGCGGGCATTGGTGCAGTTCTGGGACTATGGATTGCAGGAGAGTCGTTCAGCATCATCGCGATGATCGGCATCATCCTGCTGACAGGCATCGTCAAGAAAAACGCCATTCTCGTCATCGACTTCGCCATCCATGCCGAGCGCGTTGAAAAACTCTCTCCGAAAGAAGCAATCTTCAAGGCTTCGATCACCCGGTTCCGTCCCATTCTGATGACGTCCCTTGCCGCTGCACTGGGAGCCGTCCCCCTGATCATCAGCAACGGTTACGGAGCAGAAATGCGTCGTCCGCTCGGCGTTTCCATTCTGGGTGGCATGATCGTCAGCCAGCTTCTGACCCTTTACACCACGCCGATCGTCTATCTGTGGATGGACGCCATCGGCGCCGGAACACGACGTTTCTGCCACCGGATTCTGGGCCTGCTGCGCCGCCATGACAGAGCCGCGCATTCCGCCACAGAAATCTGAGTCGAAATCTGAACCCGGACGATAAAACGCCTCATGCCCTTTTCCCTTCGCCTTGCCCTGCTGATCGCCGCCCTTCCGACAACGGCCCTCTCCGCGCCCGTTCAGATCTACACCCATCTCGCCATATCGCCGGACGGAACGCGGCTTCTGTCGCTGGAGCATCCGGCCGGCGCGCCGGGACAGGCCGTACCATCCCAGCCCGTCATCTATTCCCTTCCCTCCGGCTCCCGCAGTGAACTGACCCTGTGCCACGACTGCGTGGCGACCTCTTTCGCATGGCGACGGGACGGGCAGGCAATGGCGTATGTCCTGAAAGATCCCTCTGCGAAAACCCTGTCGGTCTGGCAGACGGACCGGAACGGCCATCATGCCACGCAGCTCCTGACCTTCACGGGAACGCTTCAGTCTCTCTCCTACGGACCAGACGGGCGGCTGGGTGTTCTGGCCATCGAAAATGCCCATCGCCAGCCCGGAGCACTGGAAGCCGGCGCCCCTCCATCGGGCGAAATCAATGCGGAGGTCGACGAACAGCGGATCGCAACACTCGAGAACGGACGCCTGAACTGGCAATCTCCGGCAGACCTTTACGTCTATGAATATGACTGGCGACCGGACGGACAGGGCTTCATCGCAACTGCTGCACCCGGAAATGGAGACGATCACTGGTGGATTGCCAGACTTCATGCTTTCTCCAGGGGCACGGATACGGTTCTCTACACGCCACCCCAGCAACAGCAGATCAATCTGCCACGCCTCTCTCCGGATGGAAAACAGCTCTCCTTCATCGGGGGCCTGATGAGCGATTTCGGAGCAGTTGGTGGGGACGCCTATAGTCTGGACCTGACGAAGCCCGGCGCCCGGCCCGTCAATCTGACAGCGGGACTGAAAGCTACCGTAACGGATCTGTCCTGGGACTGCGGGCCGGGACTGGTGGCGACGGGTCTGAAGGGAGACCGGAGCGTCATCTGGTCCTTGCAGGATGGTCTGAGATCCGTCTGGGAAGCTGCGGAAACGATTTCGGATGGCCGGTCCGAACCCGGCCTGGCCTGCGCGGCGCATCACACCGCCATCGTCCGGCAGAGCTTCGAAAAAGCCCCGGAAATCGCGGCGGGCCCCATTGCGCTCTGGAAACCCGTCAGCCGGGACAATGCCCTGCAGCCGCCTCACCTCACGGCCAGAAGCCTGACATGGAAAAGCGATGGATATTCCGTACAGGGATGGCTTCTGGAACCTCTGAAACGCAGAGAGGGCATGGAGCGGAATGGGAAAGTTCCGATGATCGTCTACGTCCATGGGGGCCCGTCCAGCGCTTCTGTCCCCCGCTATCTTCACGATCATGACCGTATGGAAATGGCGTTGCTGGATGCAGGATATGACGTGTTCATGCCCAATCCCCGCGGAAGTTACGGTCAGGGCGAAGCGTTCACTCTCGCAAACCGCCGGGATTTCGGACATGGAGACCTGCGTGACATTCTGCGCGGTATTGATGCCGTAGAGAAAAGCGCGCCTGTTGATGACCGTCGGCTCGGGCTGACGGGTTTTTCCTATGGCGGCTACATGACCATGTGGAGCGTCACCCAGACAGACCGCTTTCACGCAGCCGTCGCCGGAGCCGGAATTGCGAACTGGCTCTCCTATTATGGCGAGAACAACATTGATAGCTGGATGCTGCCGTTCTTCGGGAAATCAGTCTACGACGATCCGGACATCTACGCCCATTCATCGCCGATCCTGTATGTCCGACAGGTCCACACCCCGACTTTCATTTTCGTCGGCTCAGCCGACGAAGAATGCCCGATGCCCCAGAGTCAGGAGTTTTTCCACGCTCTCCAAACGCTACATGTTCCGAGTTCCCTGGTCATCTATCCGGGACAGGGGCACGGGATGCATAATCCGCAAGCTTGGAACGACGCCGTGCAGCGCACAGTCGGCTGGTTCAGCCGTTACCTGATGAAGTAAAAGCAGCCAGCGACAGCTCTGCACCCGCCGTTAGAGGGATGGCAGAGCCGTGGTCTGCTGACGCGCCCGTGTATCTGCGGAGAGCGGCATGATACCGGGAATGACTTCGACTTCCGTCCGGTCCATCACCCGCCCGGTCAGGACCATGTGACTGCTGGCATTGTAGACATGCACAGTATCTCCCTTCCCTCCAGCTTCCAAAACCGTACCGGAGACGGTCAGATGGAGGCTTGGCCCGGAAAATGTAGCGACGACGGGTGAGCCGCGATGCACAAGCTGGGGATGTGCAAGCTGGGAGACACTCAGAACCTGTCCTGCCGCAAGCACGCCACGGACTTCCAGTCCCACGGCATCCTCAGGCGACTGAAGAGCATCATCCGGTACCAGTCCCACGCGCACGAACGTCATAGCGACGTCTTCAGGAAGAATGGGCTGCCCCAGTCGCATGGTATGACGCAGGGTCACCGCACGGACTTCCATAGTCGCCGTACCGCTCACATTGAAGGCGGTTCCCTGTCCGCCATTTGCGGAAGGCACTTCAAGCCGGGCAGTGAAATGCTCGCTGCCGTGAGGCGGATGGTCGATATGCAAAACAACCGGAGCGCTCTTGTCCGCAACAGGCACGGCTACAGGCTTGAAGCCTGTCAGCGCTACTTCCACACGGGCTTCCGAAGGAAGTTCGAGACTCTGACGCACGACCGGAATGACATCATCCACCGTAATCGTACGCGCTGCATGCGTGACAACGGCGGACACCAGCGGCGACGCGTCAGGCCAGTCTACACCGAACTGCGCGGCAATGGCCGTCAGTTGGGGACCGCCTACGATATAACTTGCACCCAGCGCAGGTGCGTCGCCGATTTCCGTATCCTGTCCTTTGCCCAAATCGGCGAAGAGGTCGGAAAGACGCACGTGCGGATGATCGACATTGACGTTCGTCCGCAGGGTTGCGGCCGATACGGACGACAAGACACTCCATCCTGCCAGCAAGAGAATACCGCCTGTCCGCAGGACACGGATCATGCTCAGGCACCACCCAGATTGGTTACGGTTTTCATCATGTCGTCAGAAGCCGTAATGACTTTGCTGTTCATCTCGTAGGCGCGCTGGGCCGTGATGAGATCGGTGATTTCCGTCACGACATTGACGTTTGAGTTCTCGACGTACCCCTGCATGATGCTGCCGTAACCAACGGCTTCGGGATTTCCCATCATGGCATCACCAGACGCCGTGGTCTGGGTAAACAGGTTCTGTCCCATCGCGGCGAGGCCGTTTTCGTTGGTAAAGATCCCGAGCTGAAGCTGTCCGACGAGGGTTGTATTATTCTGCCCGGCGATCTGAACGCTGACCTGTCCCGACTGATCGATGGAAATACTCTGGGCATTGTTGGGAATCGTAATGGTCGGGCTGATGAGATAACCATCCGCCGTGACGAGGGAACCGTTATTATCCATCGAAAACGTGCCGTCGCGGGTATAGGCAAGCTGCCCTGAGGGGAGCTGGACCTGGAAATAACCCCTTCCCTGTACGGCAAGATCGAGGGAGTTGCTCGTCTGCTCAAGACTGCCCTGATCGTTGATGCGATAGATTGCAGCCGTCTTCACGCCGAGACCGACCTGTGCACCGGCGGGAATGGTCGTGCCCGTATCGGACGAACTGGCGCCCACGCGACGGATGTTCTGGTAGATCAGATCCTGAAATTCCGCACGCGAGCGCTTGTAGCCCGTCGTACTCATGTTCGCGATATTGTTGGAAATGGTTTCGACGTTGGTCTGCTGGGCCTGCATGCCCGTTCCGGCGATGTCGAGTGCGCGCATGAAAAATTATCCTTGTCCCGTCAGGATCAGCAATCAGGCCGAGACCTGAACGATCTTATCGATGGCGTTTTTCTGGCGCGTGGCTTCGGCGTCGACGAACTGTGCCATGAAGTCGAAGTTCCGCTGGATTTCCATCATCTGCGTGACTTCTGTCATCATCTGGACGTTACTGCCCTCCACCATGCCCTGCACGATGTTGGGCCGCTCGACAGCCGTGGTGGGCTGATCGGTTCGCAGAAGCCTGCCACCTTCGGCCTGGAGTTTGTTGTTGTCCTGCGCGGTCACGATACCGATCTGTCCCTGCTCGCCGGTTTCGGTCGTAATCACGCCATCTGCGGAAACGGTGATCCGGTGATCGGTCTGGGGAATTTCGATCGGCTGGCCATCACGATCGAGAAGCGCATTGCCGTTTTCATCCACCACCGCGCCGTCCTGCTGTTCCTCGAAACGGCCGGCGCGGGTCAGACGGACGCCATTGGTGGTACGGACCTGAAAATATCCCTCGCCGCCCAGCGCCAGATCAAGGGGGTTGCCGGTCGACTGCATGTCGCCCTGCTGGAAATCGCGATATGTGGCGCGATCCTGCGTATAGGCTTCCGTGTCCGCGCCCTGTGTCTGTTTCGAACCGTGCTGGTGGGACAGAAAGTCGCTGAAGAGAACACTCTCGCGTTTGTAGCCCACGGTTGAAGCGTTCGACATGTTGGCCGCAACCACCGACATGGCACGCTGCTGGGCATCCATGCGCGAAAGCGCGATATAGGTACTGTTCTCCATGGGCTTTACAGGCTCCGGTCAATCCCGATTTCGGAGCTCAACCTAACGCCGCAATGCTTTCCTAATCGTTAAACGAACAGGGTTACCCCGACTCGCCGTGACGATATGGTGAAAGAGCCAGCAGTTCCGCCGCTTCCGCCTCCATGGCAGCGCGCTCTTCTTCCACGAAAGCGGCCACGGCCTGCCGCAGGCCTGGATCGAGAATGGCATGGGCGGAACGGGTAAACGTTGGCAGATAGCCGCGCTGGATCTTGTGTTCGCCCTGCGCGCCGGCCTCAACGCGGGCGAGACGGTTCTCGATGGCAAACTCGATTGCACGATAATAACACAGCTCGAAATGCAGGAAGGGCCAGTCTCCCTCGCAACCCCAGTTGCGACCGAACAGCGCATCCGCCCCCATAAGGTTCAGAGCACCGGCAACGGCTTTTCCGTCATGGTGGGCCATCATCAGGACCACACGGTTGCCGAGCCGTTCGGACAGCATGGAGAAGAAGCGTTCAGTCAGATAGGCACTGCCCCATTTGCGGTCGATCGTGGACTGGTAGAAGCGATAGAATGCTTTCCAGTCCTCTGTCGTGATGTCATTTCCTCGGAGCGTGCTGAAGGTCAGACCGCAGGACTGGGCGGCGCTGCGTTCCTTGCGGATGGATTTGCGTTTGCGGGAAGACAGGGCGGACAGGAAATCGTCGAACGTCGTGTAGCCGTTATTCTGCCAGTGATACTGAAGGCCTGTGCGTGGCAGATAGCCGGCCCCGGTGAAGGCCTCGAGCGAAGCCGCATCGCAGAAATTGGCATGCAGGGAGGACAGGCCAAGCTGGGCCGTGGCCTGAATGAGCGCGGCGGCAAGGGCCTGCGCCACACCCTGTGCATCAGGTAGATCGGGGCGCAGCAGCAGCCTCGGTCCTGGAACTGGCGAGAACGGAACGGCGCAGACGAATTTGGGATAGTAGCGGCCGCCCGCCGCCTCATAGGCACGGGCCCAGCTCTGATCGAAGACATACTCGCCCCAGGAATGGGCTTTTCCGTAAAGTGGGGCGAGAGCCGCGATCGTGCCGTCCGGCGCGCGCAAGGCGGCATGACGAACCAGCCAACCGGAGCGGTCCGCGACGGAACCGCTATCTTCAAGAGCGGACAGGAAACCGAAAGAGACGAACGGATTGTCCACTCCCGCACAGGCATCCCAGGCCTCCGCCCCGATCTCATGGATCGAGGCGTGAAGGCTCAGGCTCCAGTCGGAGGACGGTAGGTTCTCCGCTTCTCCCATTCGGTTTCTCCCATCCAGGGTATCAGGCGATTTCGAACAGGGCCTCGACCTCGACCGGTGCATTCACGGGCAGGCTCGGCACGCCGATGGTGGAGCGCGCATGACGTCCGGCATCGCCGAACACTTCGACAGCCAGATCTGAAGCGCCGTTCATGACAGTAGCATGATCGGTGAATTCCGGTGTGCAGGCGATGAAGCCGCCCAGACGCACAACGCGCGTGATGCGGGAAAGATCGCCGTCGAGCGCGGCCTTGGCCTGTGCCAGAACATTGATGAGGCAGGCGCGGGCACAGGCCACACCAGCATGGGCCGAAACTTCGTCACCGAGCTTGCCGGTGATGAGCAGCTTGCCGTCCACCAGAGGGAGCTGTCCGGACACGACGAGCAGGTTTCCCGTCCGGACGGTCGTGACGTAATTCGCAACCGGAGCGGCTGCGACCGGCAGCGTGATGTCGAGGGCGGCAAGGCGGGAATCTGGGGTCGCAGTCATAGGGAAAATCTCCGGTTGGGGCACCCGAAACGGGCATCTATGGGGCCGCATGTTGAAACGGGAACAGCCTACTGCCAAGAGGGTAAGGCCGGAACCGGATCAGGTGGGCAGGCTTTCCTCGCCCGCGAGATTTCTACGACTGCGTTCCAGTTCTTCGGCGTAGCGTCGTAAAGCATGCTGTTCGGTCAGGGTTCCGATCACCTGTCGGGACTGCGGGTCCTCGACCACTACCAGGGCGTCGGCCTCGGCTTTCTCGAACAGTTCGATCGCCTCGCGGATGTTCATGAGCGGTGTCAGCATGGCGTTGCGGAACAGGGCCATCGTGCCGATGGGTGTCTGCGATGAGGGCACGGCGTGCAGCTCCGCCAGATGGACGATGCCATCATACCGACCTGTTCCGTCCAGCAGGACGATCCGCTGTGCGGAGCCGAGCGGAAACAGGGCCTGCGCGCGGTTGACTGGCGTTTCAGCCGGCAGCGTGCGGACCTGCCCGCGCATCATGCGCCGGACATTGAGAGACCGCATCCAGCCGATATCGACAGCCGAGCGGATCGATTCACCACGCAGGTGAAACCTCCAGGTCGCGAAGCTGTAGCCGAAGAGGCGACGAACGGTCAGGAGCGATAGAACGGCGGCCACCAGCGTGGCCCCGGTCATCGACACGCTGCCGGTCAGTTCCAGCATCAGGCAGATCATCGTCATCGGACTGCCTATAACGGCCACAGCCATGGCACTCATTCCGACCAGGGCGCAGGCTGTCCCGGAATCCGGTGCGACCCCGAGCGGATCAAGCAGGGTGCCGTAGATCATGCCCGCCAGAGAACCGAGATAAAGGGATGCGAAAAACAGCCCTCCGCGAAAGCCCGAGCCGATGCACAGACAGGAGGCCAGAGCTTTGAGCAGAAGCAGGATCACGGCTGCCCGGGCCGTGACATTGCCCGCAAAAACCGCCCGCATCGCCTCGTGCCCTGCGGACAGGACGGAGGGATGCAGTGTGGCAAGTCCGCCTACGATCAGGCCGCCCACGGCGGGTCGCAGCCAGACAGGGCCAGGCAGACGCCGGAAAAGCGACTCCGTCTGGGTGACGCAGAACATCAGACCGATGGCGGTCAGGGCGGTCAGAACGCTGATGAGGACCGCCCCTGCGGTTCCTTCCCATGACAGGTTTCCCGGCGAAGGGATGATGATTCCGGGCGGAACGCTGCCTAGAAACCGGGTCACACTCACACCTGAAAGAGCAGCGACCGCGACTGGGGAGAGACTGCCCAGCGAATACGACCCGATCACCAGTTCAAAGGCGTAAAACGCTCCCGCAACAGGGGCGTCAAATGCGGCTCCGATCGCGGCCCCGGCTCCGGCCCCGACCAGCACGCGCAGATCCTCCCGACGAACCCGGAAGGAGCGCCCGATCCGGGACCCAAAAGCCGCGGCGATCTGGGTGAAACCGGCTTCCAGCCCGATGGAGCCGCCAACGCCGTTGGACAGAACGGTCTGACAGACGATGACCAGACTATCCCGTACAGACATACGCCCGCCATGCAGCGCATTCGCTTCGATGGGGTCAACGGGACTGCGTGGCATGATTTTCGAGATCGCGACAC
This sequence comes from Gluconobacter kanchanaburiensis NBRC 103587, assembly GCF_007988905.1. GTDB lineage: Bacteria > Pseudomonadota > Alphaproteobacteria > Acetobacterales > Acetobacteraceae > Gluconobacter > Gluconobacter kanchanaburiensis. The sequence goes on along the minus strand of NZ_BJVA01000003.1, from coordinate 209,157 downwards.
CGAACAGGCCGATCATCAGACCGCCTCCCGTCAGAACGGCAACCGTCCGCACAGGCGGCAGGACAGTCAGTCCCGAGAGATGTCCACCGGACAGACCCGAGACACCAAACAGCAGTCGGTGCATCAGAAAGGTCAGATGAGTCATGACAAAAACGCACAGACCGGACACCAGCCCCACGAATCCTGCCAGTACGCTCAGCCAGATCTCGTTGCCACGGACAAGATTTCGTAGATTCGGTGGAGCGTGAGGAAACAGGCGGGCCTGAAAACGGTTCATCCGGTGCCGTAATGCGTGGGCCTTGCCGGGGTCACTGCCGTAGCCCCTGTAAGCTTCTCTACCCGGATTCGAGCCAGAAGAAGGAGCATCCGGCAAACTATGAGCAGAGCCAGGGGGCAGGGCGGGGCTGGTGGACAAGAGATCTCCCGGGCGGCAGGTGTGATCCTGTTTGACGGCAAGTGCGCCGACGATCAACAGATGTCACGGTCAACACATGGTCTGGCAAGAGCGGTCACGAAAGGATCTTTGATGAAACTACATGTCATCGAACGCGGCGAAGGTCCGGAGACTGTCGTGTTTCTTCATGGTCTGTTCGGGCGGGCGCGGAATCTCGGTTTCCTTCAGCGCGGGGCAGCCGCCGATTTCCGGACCATCGCCCTCGACCTTCGCAATCACGGTGACAGTCCGCACGGTCCGGTCAGCTACGCCCTCATGGCGCAGGATGTTCTGGAAACGCTGAACCATCTGGAGATCGATCGTTTTGCAGTGGTGGGGCACTCGATGGGTGGAAAAGTCGGGATGATGCTCGCTCTTGCTGCACCCGAACGGGTCAGCAGGCTTCTGGTCGCAGACATTGCTCCTGCCAGGACCGGTCATGGGCATGGTGCCATGCTGGACCGGCTCGGAGCGCTTTCGTTTCCCTCTGCCCTACAACGTCGCGAAGGACTGGATCTTCTGGAGCCGGTTGCCGGGAGCAGAGCCGTCGCGGAACTCCTGCTCCAAAACATCCGGCTTGGCGATTCTCCGGGATGGAGTATCGGTTTTGATGACATCGCCCGCGATATTCATGAAATCGAAGGCTGGCCCGATCTTCAGATCGCTCCTTATGAAGGACCTGTCCTCTTTCTGAGGGGGGGAGCATCGCCGTATGTTCGACCCGAACATCATGATCTGATCCGGGATCTTTTCCCGCAGGCCCTGATCCATTCCCTGCCTGAGGCCGGACACTGGCTCCATGCCGAACAGCCCCGACCCTTTCTGAGGGAAATGATGGCATTTCTCCACCAGTCGGACTGACTATAGACGTTACACAAACGGACCAAACCTTACAGGCAGCCATCCACATCACTTAAATAGTTACGATTAAGCAACATATAAAAATATAATATATTAATTTTTTAATAATTTAATAAAACTCAATTAAAATTAAAGTAAAAATATTACTTTTTCGAAAAATTAACGACTAAAACATCCCTGCCAGACCGGCGAATGCAATAAACTTCATCAGGATTAGGCGGATGTACGCTCTACTGTTCTCCGAGCCTTTGGTAAATCGTGCCGAAATGCGTGTCTTTACACGGGAGAAAATCTATTCTTCCGCACTGGCGCGGGGTGCAGCCCAGGGCGACGAGGAAACTATTCGGGCCATGATGATTGGATGGTGGCCTTTTATTCAGGCTTTCGAGCGCGCTATTGACGTGCGCGTGGGCCATCTGCCGATCAAACCACTTGTTCAGCGCTTCGGACAGACACGGATCAAGGCATTCTTCTCCGAGGCCCGCGAAGCTGTCCGGGAAATGAAGGAAGAGGAAGGCTCGCACGCCATTCTGTGGGCCGACGGAGCCCGGGAATTCGGCCTCGACCTGTTCGGAACCCATTACGAGACACTCCCGACAGTACAGAAGCTGATTGCCAATGCCGACAGCGAAGATCCGGTGATTTTCTTCTCCTGGCTGGCAGCGGTGGAATACATCGCCGAGGAACTGGCGGCCTATCTCTGCCACGCACCGAAATTCACGAACCTGTTTGCAAAGAAGCACTGGACCTGGGGGCTGGCTCATGACGAACATGAACATCACGGTCCTTCCCATCTGGAGATCGACGAGGATCTGGCGCGGGCCTATTATCCGTCAAACGATCCGGAAATCACGCGTGCGGCCCTGACGACCAACATGCGCGAATGCATTGAGATGTTTGAGAAAGCAGGTATCGAAATTTACGCCACGACAGATGAAATGGCGCATTGACGAAACCTTAAACTTTTATCGGCTATCTCCGTGCGCAAGGGGTCATGATCGACGCACGGAGATATTGCCCGCAACAGATTCGTCCAGCGCAAAGAAAAACTTCATAAATCCCTGTCATCGTGGCACCCTCCTCCTCTATTGGGAAGGTTCATGATGCCCCTGCCTGTCTCATCGGATCCTGCGGTCGCCCCCTCGATCACCTCTGCAACCACCCCTGCGGCCGACACAGCCCAATGACCGTCATGTCCGGCTTTGCGAGACGGCTGCGGCTCAACCGGCTCTTTGCTTTCCGGACGGAAATACCGGCTGGCGCCGAGGAGGAAATCCGGCTGTCGCGATGCCGCGTGCTCCGCGGCCTGAATTTTTTCCATTTCGTCCCCCAGGTCAGTTGTGCCCCTATCGCGGGACTCTGCCTGATGCGGAACTATCCCGCTTATGGCATAATCCTGTGCAGTTCAGTCCTGTTTCTGCTCGTCATCTACAATCTCTGCTTTTATGCGATCCCAGCGGAAAAACTGGTCGATACCCGACAGTCCTGGCTTCTCAAAAGCATCAACATTGCCTTTGCCCTGTGCTGGGTAACGCTGCCACCTGTCGTCTTTCCGCACGGGGATGCCAATGACCGAGTTCTGGTGGCTGGGATCATGGTCGGGCTGACTGCAACGACCATCACACTCATTCCATTGGTCGGCCTTGGCGAAGTTATCGCCTTCATGTTGGTCCTTTCCTGCTGCGGAGCGCTTTTCAGCGCTTGGACGATCGATCACAGCCTCTTCTATTTTTATATCGCCATCGAACTGACGATCTATCTGTTCTTCGTCCTATCCCTGACGATGGCGGTCCGCACCCTGTTTACGGCGTTTCTCGTCAGCCGGTATTCCCTTGAGCAGCGCAACAGCATCGTCCAGCTGCTGTTGCGCAATGCCGACGACGATACCGGCGACTGGCTCTGGGAGACCTGCGCGGCGGGAACACTGCGTAATGTTTCGGCCAGTCTGGCAGCGGCTTTCGGTTATAGTCGGGAGTGGCTGGAGAACCGTGGCTTTTCCGACATTCTTTCCGATCTTGCAGGATCTGCAGCATTCGATGGCGACGAACGGACAGGGCTCGGGCGTCTGAAACAGTGTTTCGACAACCGGATCTTCTTTCGGGACATCGTGGTCTCGGGGACATTGCACGGCCAGAAGCGTTTCTGGTCCCTGAGCGGGCGCCCCATCTTTCGGGAGCGGATTTTCATTGGATATCGTGGCGTCGGGACGGACGTCACCCAGACCCACTGGGCGCAGGAAAGCGCCTCCTTCCGCGCCAGACATGATCTTCTTACCGGCCTGCCCAACCGGGGTGCGTTCCTCGACGATATGGAAACCTATCTGATCGAGGCAGAGCGGACGGGGGAGGCCTTTGCGCTGCTTAACCTTGATCTGGACGGCTTCAAACAGATCAATGACCGATACGGTCATTCTTCCGGCGACGAGATGCTGCGAAAAGTTACGGTCGTTCTGAGCCGTACGCTCAGTGACCGGCACCGACTCTATCGATTTGGCGGCGACGAATTCATGCTTCTCGAGCGTCAGACGACGCCCACCCAGGCGGCCGCTACGGCGACCGGGCTGATCAATGCACTGACGAATGTTCCCATCCGCGTGGGAGAGGGCGTCCGATGCGCCGTTGGCCTCAGTGTCGGCCTTGTGCTTTCGGTCGGAGGGTCAGAGCGTGTTGGCAGCCTTCTGGAAGCCAGCGATCTGGCGCTTTACGAAGCCAAGAGTCTTGGGGGTCACACGCATCGCTTCTACAATCCGGAACTGCGTACCGTTGCAAAGCGGAACAGGGACCTGATCCGCGCCCTTCCCGAAGCACTGGAAGAAGGGAAGCTGGGGATCATGTACCAGCCCTTTTTCAATATCCAGAGCCAGAAGCTCTGCGGATTTGAGGCATTAATCCGGTGGTCGCACCCCGAATATGGGCGCGTCCCCCCCGAACGGATCATCCAGTTGGCCGAGGAAGCCGGACTGATCCACCGGCTCGGTGTCTATGTCATGGAAAGGGCCTGTCAGTTTGCGCATGAATGGGAGCCGGGACTGGTTCTGTCCATCAATGTGTCGGTCGGTCAGCTTGAAGCTCCGGCGTTCCTGACAGATACGTTCCGCATTCTCGAAAAAACGGGCTTTCCCGCCCGCTGCCTCCAGATCGAGATGACGGAAAACATCTTCATGGAGCCAGATGCCGCTACATTCACGCTACTGAATCGACTTCAGAACGCAGGTATTTCCATTGCTCTGGACGATTTCGGTAAGGGCTTTTCGTCTCTCGGATATCTGCGGTTTTTCCCGTTTTCGAAAATCAAGCTGGATGGCCTGTTTGTGCGGGACATGCTGCGCGAATCCCGCGCAGCTTCAATTGTCCGGGCTGTTGTGGACCTGTCCATCGACCTAGGGGTTGCCGTAACTGCCGAAGGTGTGGAGAGCCAGGAACAGCTTTCCTATCTCAAGCGTCTGGGCTGCACGGAAGTGCAGGGCTACCTTCTGTCACGCCCACTTTCGCCTGAAGACACCCGCCAGTTCATGCTCTCTCCGCCTGTAATCATGGAGCCATCCTGAGTCCGGGAAGCGGAATGTCAGGCCGTCAGGGGATTTGGAGCCTGTTTCTTTCCTTCCTCCGCCACACGCCAGCAGTACCATGCCAGCGTGGAGCGGTAGGGAGAAAAACGGGCAGTCTCTTCTTTCAGGACCTTCGGGCGCGGAGCCAGCTCCAGCCTGCGGATCCTGCGCCATCCTTCGCGGACGCCAAAATCGTCCACCGGCATTATATCGGGACGGTTGAGCGTAAACATCAGCAGCATTTCGACGCTCCAGCGTCCAACGCCCCTCAGGGTCACGAGCTGTGCGATAAGGTCCTCATCTGTCATGCTTTGCGCCTCTGATCGGCTGGGAATCTTTCCGTCCAGACGCGCCTGTGCGACGCCACGCATGGCAAGGAGTTTGTTTCCGGACAGTCCGCAGGCACGCAGGGTTTCTTCGGACAGTTCAAGAAGCCGACCGGGAGACGGAGGCGGACCGTCCGGGTCTTCCTGTTCTCCCAGCAGACACAGACGCCCGAAAATCCTGCGGGCCGCGGCTCCGTGAAGCTGTTGTCCGGCAATGGCTCTGAGAAGAGCGTCATAGGGCTCCTGCCCATCGTCTCCGCGCAGGGTGCATGGGCCGATGCGGGCGATGACAGCGGCGAGATCTGGATCGGCGCCAAGAACGGTCAGGGAATCCGTCATCGGAAACGCGTCTTTCGGGAAGTTAAGGTTTGCATGACTCTTTGCATCTTTCGTGGGGGGCTCATTACTGTCATGATACGCTGACAAAACGCCCACCCCCAGCCCCGGATAACCAGCCTGCCGGATGACAACCCCGACCGCCCTGGTGCAAAAGGTCTGGCGATGACGCGACGCCACCTTCCCTTTACTGACCGCACTCTGCTCGCCGGCATCGTCCCAGACGGAATCATTCCGGCCGGGATTATTCCGGACAGGCAGTCCCGCATATGAGCGGAACAATCGCTTCCACCTCAGGGAAACCGCAGAAACGCGAGCCCCAGCTCTTCGCCCCACGGGTGAAAACTGTATCCCCGCATCCGCCCCATCTGCCGACGGGAACACGCACGAGACTCAGGGATTATGTCCCTGCATCGGTTCCGGTGCGTCCGGTCCTGACGCCCATGATGCGGCCGGAGACCGTCGTTGAGGACGGGCCGACCGTCCCGTTCATCTTCTCGGCCGGGCTTCATATCGCACTCCTCGCGCTTCTGCTGATGCAGCATCACGGCATGCATGGCACGCCTGCCGGGCAGGAACAGCCTCAGGTCGAAATGGTTTTCGATGCTCCGCCGTCGAAAAGCAGCATGCGCGGCCCCCGGGCACATGAGGAAGGAGGCGCACCTCCCCCTCCCTCCGCCCAGAGCCCTCAGGAAACGCAGGAAAACCAGCAGCAGCCGGAAAAAGAACAGGCCACGCCGACACCTGCCGTTCCCACCCCGGAGACACCTTCTGCGCCTGACGTGCCTGAAGAGCCCTCGGCCGAACTGCCCAAGACGGCTCCCAGCCCCGCACCCGTGACACCGGGAGCCGCGCCGAGCCAGCGCAGCCATCAGACATCCCCCCAGGCGCGCCGGTCCCAGCATTCCGTCCGCTCCGATCGGAACAACCCGTTCGCGCATCCGATGGATCTGTCTTTTGGCGAGCAGCCTTCGCCTTACCGGCGCCATCGGGGGCGTGCGTCCGGTTCGGGTGGTCCGATCGACATGTCACTGGGGCCGCTCAGCATGAACGGGGCGATCAATGCGCCCTACCAGACGCGGACAAGCGTCAAGGGCGTCAGCGAGGATTACGGCGGAGAAATCGACCGCTGGATCAGGTCGCATATGTACTATCCCGAAGAAGCGGCACGGGCTGGCGAAGACGGACCGTCCTCCGTACATGTCGTGCTGGACCGTTCGGGGCATGTAAAGTCGGTCCGGCTGGTCAGTCAGTCGGGGTCGTATTCGCTTGATGCAGCAACGACGGGCATGTTCCAGGGCGCGCATCTTCCGCCGGTGCCACCGGACATGAAAGGCGACCATTTCGATATCGACGTAACGATCAACTACATCCTGATCCGCCGCTAAGACTGACTGCGGCTTCGACATCGGAGCCGCAATCCCATACAGTCCATCAGGTCACTGTCCTCTTGCCGGAACACCGATGCGCCGCTTTTGTCCTGTCCTGCTGCCTCTCTGCTTCCCCCTTGTGCTAGGCGGATGTTTCAGTCTTTCCCGCCCCTTCGCCGATCCCGGACAGCAGGCCAGATATCTGACAGCCGCCAATCTTCCCCCGGCCCGGCTGGCGGTACCGACCCCCACTGACTCCCTGCTGACGGATGACGCGGCTGCGGTCTGGGCGCACGACATGGCGCAGGCCATGGTCGGACAGTCTGTCCCTGCCATCGCGCAGCCGCGCAAAAAGGGAGACTGGTGGCTGAAAATGAGCGCCACCACCCGTGATGGGGCGGTTGTTCCCCATTACGTCGTCATGACGCCGGAAGGCAAAGTCCGGGCGGAGGCGGACGGTCCGGCTGTGGATATGGCCGGATGGAGCGCAGGAGACAGGCTTGCCCTTCAGGGAGCTGCTGTTCAGGAAGCGCCAAAACTGGCGAGTCTTCTGACGGGCATTCAGGCCAGCATGATGCAACAGGACCCGCACAGTCTCATGAACCGACCGGCAAAAATCTGCTTCAAGGGAGTCAGCGGCGCCCCTGGAGACGGCAACGTGTCTCTGGCGCGGGCCTTTTATTCCGCCTTTCCCGACAAGACCAATACCGTGACCACAACCGACAAGGGCGCCGATTTCATTGTCCGGGGAACGGTCGATCTGAAGCGTGGCGCCGAAGGCAATACCGGTCATCCGGTCGATCACATCGAGATCGTCTGGCATGTCCTCACACCCGACGGCAAAGAGGCTGGCGCCGCGACACAGTTGCACGATATTGCCCCCCATTCCCTCGACGGGGCGTGGGGAGATACGGCGGATATGGCTGCCGAGGAGGCGGCTCAGGGGGTGCGGACGATTGTCACCAATTTCTCAGGCCGCGGACATACTCCGCTTCCAGACAACAGGTCCGACAGCAAAAACACTCCACAAAAAGCAGCATGATCCAAAGATGTAACACAGTGTATCTTTTACCCGTACACTTCGTTACATAACTCCGGTCTTTTCGTCCGGAGTTTTCGATGCGTCTTTCATTCCGCCTGTTGCTGTCCAGTCTGGGTCTCTGTGCAGGCATCGCGCCGCTTGTCCCCGCCCTTGCGGACCCGGCTCCTGTCATTGCCGTAAACCGTGAAATCGGCCTTTCGATGACAGGTACGTTTCGCAACAGCGTTGAAGGCTTCAATTCCCGCACGGCGGAAAGTGGCGGTTTCGGCCGTTATGCTTTTACAGAAGCGACCGCAAGTTCCTCACGCTACCGGACCATCGGCTGGACTCCTGGCTTTCAGGTGGATGCCTCAGCCATGTTCAATGCGTTCGGGATTGAGAACCTTTATGGTGCATTGCGTTTCTCGCTCGAAGACGGACAGAGGAACTACAAGTCCCGCCACCGAGGATATTCCAGCACTTCCGGTTCGTATGAATATTCAGCGGGCGGAAACGACACTTCCAACGGCACGGATAACCGCGGAGAAATCGGCAAGGGCTTCCTTCTGCTCTCCGACACATTCCTTCTGACGCCCTTCATTCAGGGGGGCTACATAACGAGCGGTGGTGACGGCGATTTTGGTTACGGTTCCGGCCGCTATTTCGCGGGTGCTGGCCTGAAGGCAGATTATGCCTTGTCCTCCCGTCTTGTGCTGCGTGGACGCTTCGGATGGGCGGAAGTCCTCAATTCCGGAATTTCATACACCCACCAACCCCGTCCCCTGTGGGAGGGGGGTCTTGGCATGGATTACCGGATGACCCGGCGCCTGCATCTGACGGCCGGAGGAGACTATTCCTATATTTCCTACGGTCGTAACCGGGACTCTGGCTACGGCAATGATTGGGAAAGCACATTTTCCTATTCGTCCACATCCAGCGCTCTGAGCAATGGTCTGAAACTACATGCCGGTCTGGCGTGGCAATTCTGACGGCTCAGCCATCCGCTGACTGCGAGACTGATACGCATAAAGAATAAGACAGGATGGATGACAGGGGGGCGAAGCACTGTTAGAAGGCCACCAAATTCCCTGTCGGACACCGGACGAGGCCGTTTTTCATGAAGATCGTAGCCTGCAACAGTAACCTGCCGCTGGCCCGCGCGGTCGCCCATGAACTTCGGATGCCACTGTGCAAAACCGTTGTGAAGCGCTTTGCCGATGGCGAGGTTTTCGTTGAAATTCAGGAGAATGTCCGCGGTGAGGACGTTTTCGTCGTGCAGAGCACCTGCATGCCGACGAACGACCATCTGATGGAACTTCTGGTCATGCTGGATGCGCTGCGCCGCGGATCTGCACGTCGCGTCACGGCCGTCATGCCCTATTTCGGCTACGCCCGGCAGGATCGCAAATCCGGCCCGCGCACACCGATCAGTGCAAAGCTTGTGGCGAACCTGCTGACTGAAGCCGGCGCCAACCGCATCCTGACGATGGATCTGCACGCCATGCAGATCCAGGGGTTTTTCGACATCCCCACAGACAACCTTTACGCCGCCCCCCTGTTCGTGCGTGACCTCAAGACACGCCTGCCGGACCGTGAACTCATTATCGTCTCCCCCGATGTGGGTGGCGTGGTGCGTGCCCGCCAGCTTGCACAGCGTCTGAATGTGGACCTGGCCATTATCGACAAACGTCGTGAACGCGCTGGTGTTTCCGAGGTCATGAACGTCATCGGTGACGTCGCCGGCCGCTACTGCGTGCTGGTGGACGACATCGTCGACAGTGGCGGATCGCTGTGCAATGCCGCCAACGCCCTCATGGCCCGTGGGGCGGAGGGCGTGGAGGCCTATGTCACTCACGGCGTTCTGACTGGCAATGCCTGCCAGCGCGTGAAAGACAGTCCACTCAACATGCTGACGCTGACGGACAGTATTCCGGCGACCGAGGAGCTCCTCGAGACCCCGAATATCCGCCAGATCACGACAGCCAACCTGCTGGCCCGGGCCATGAGCGCCGTCGCCGATGAAAGTTCAGTCTCTTCTTTGTTCGACTGATTTTCACGGACGGTTTCCTGGTCTGGCCTTTCTGAACGGACCCATCATGTCCCAACTCATTTCCAGACCCTACTGGTACCTCCGGCACGGCGAAACCGATTGGAATCGTCAGGGACTGGCGCAGGGAAGTACGGATATTCCCCTTAACGCGACGGGCGAACAGCAGGCCGTCCTCGCAGGCAAGGCGCTGGCTGACCTTTTTCGAAGCGGACAAAAGCCTTTCAGCCGTATCCTGTCTTCACCCCTGACACGTGCGCTGACGACAGCAAAGACGGTCCAGGCAATGATCGAAGAAGCCTGTGCCCTTCGTGTGCCTCTGGAGGTGAACGATGAGCTGCGGGAAGTCTGTTTCGGAGTTCAGGAAGGCACACTGATGGGAGACTGGTACAAACCCTGGATCGAAGAGGGTTTTGTACCGCAGGATGCAGAAAGTTTTCACGCACTGACTGCAAGAGCCGCCCGGGCTGTCAATACTATCCTGAACAGCCCCGAAACACCCCTGATCGTTGCTCACGGTGCACTATTCAGAGGATTGCGCTCCGCCATGCAACTCCCTGTCGATGTGCGCCTCCCGAATGCTGTCCCTCTTGCCCTGACCCCTAATAAGCAAACGGGATGGGATATCGAAATCATCCCACTTCAGGCCGCACGGATCTAGAGATTCCTGCCAGAACAGCTCCTATGGCAATCCCCTTGAAGGCCTCCGTAAATGGTGATCTTATGAGCGGGATTACAGAGGAGAATAATGGAATGGAACTGTTCCATCTGAAAACATTTCATGGAACCAGTCTATTTTTCTGCTCGGAAGAACGGATTTTAAAACATTCTCTTGAGAAACAGCCTTCATATATTGATGTCGTCCTTGTTCCTTTTCCGGAAGATCCTGGCTTTTTCCTGATTGCTCCGGTTCATCTCGACGAGGATGTCGAGCAGACCCGTCCGGAGGAAAACAGCGTTTTCAGAGACAGGTTTTTTCTCTTCTCAACCGGCTTCCATAATGACGACACAGTATCGCTGATCTCGCTTGACGGAAAAAAATTTTTTTCCGCCGATCCTTTTGGAAATGTCGCCTTCAACAGGGACGAAAGCCAGGAGTGGGAAGTCTTTTCCCTGTATCCCAGCCATGTCTTGGTAAGTGATAAAACTTCCCGTCTGTTTACCGAAATCTGTTCAGTTTTCTCAACCAGAAATACTCCTGAACAATCACTCCACGCCATCAGCAAATCTCATCAGAATATGAGAGCCGAGCTTCTGAATCTGTTCTGCCACACGCTGAATGCAGATCAGAGAAAACAGTTCTCAAAAATTGTCACAGATGCTTTTCTCAACCTTCCTGATGATAATTATTTTAATATTTCAGAAATCATTAATCATATCCCTTACAAACACTGGATACACAGAGCTCTTCTGGAGCTGTCACACTGGAATATTCGTAGAACCAGTCGTTCCTTCAGAAATGTATCAGGCGAGTTCGATTTTCTGGGATATGGTCACATCCGGGACCGGGGCAATGGTATTTACTGGGGTGCGGTTCTACTCGGCGTTGTGCGTGAAGCCATCAGAAGCAGAAAAGACATCGCCCTTCTCGCCACGGCACGTGACGAGGGCATCTACCTGCTGGAATGGATCGCACACCATAGAGTTATAGGCATAAAAGACTTCTTTATTTATACAAATGACAATACGGATGGATCAGACCTGATCCTCAAGGCTTTGTCCGAAAACAACGAAATCACATGGATCAATAATACCGGGAACCATACACCGGGAATCAATATGCAGTTCAAGGCTTATAACCATGCCTTGACCACATTACCGGAAATTCTTGATTACCGCTGGTGTGCTGTCGTGGATATTGACGAAGCAATTCTACCTTCTGAAAATGTCGACAACAGTATTGCGCCCGTTATTGCGGCACGAGATGCACAAGGGGTCGACTGTTTCTCCCTGAGCTGGCGCGTTTATTATCCCAATGGTCACCTTACCTGGAAAAACGAGCTCTCTGCGGAACGTTTTATAGAAGGTGAAAAACATCCTCTGGTAAAATCGATCTTCAGGACAGGTCTGTTCAATTATTCATACGCCCATCACCCGGAATGTTCTTATACCAGCAGGGAATATGCCACTGTTGACGGAAACTATTATTCGAAAAGCAACACGTTCACCGACGATCTTAACTTCAGTCAAAAACCCACACAGTGGGCCTCTGTCTGCCATTATCATCTTCGCTCCTTTGAGGAATATGTCTGGAAATTTTCCCGTGGGGAAAATGATGGTCATGGCGTCGTGAAAAACAAACATTTCAGGTACAATAGCCCCGCTATTTTCAACCTCTTTACGCAAACCTTTGATGTGCGGGGAACGTCGCAGTCTGCCCGCCTGACGGAGAAGGTAAGGGCTGAAATCCGGCGGTTGGCCAGTCTTCCGGGCGTTATGGACGCCATGCAGAACATCGCATTTCGATACAGCACGGCATCGGTGACTTTTGTTGAAGAAAGCCTTCACAGCATACTCGCGGACAATCGCGTTGATCCGGATACCAAGCAGGCCTGGCAAAATCTCTGCCTGTCCTGGAGAAAAGAACGCGCCGAAAACAAATAATTTATTTTAACAAATATTATTAAATGTGGAGTTATTTGTGAAATACAGCGATGCCATCGCAAGTTATGCAACCGAGCCGCTCGCTGCGGCAGGCAATAGGGGAATACGGCCTGCGCCTAAATATAAATTCTCTCTTGTGGCATGCGCACGGTGGGAAGAAAAATATATTTGTGAGTGGATCGACTATCATCGCTCCATCGGCTTCGACCATGTCTACCTCTATTCGAACGATGATTGTCCGGACACGATTTATGATCGTATCCGTCCTTACACTTTGGGAAATGATCCATTCGTGACATTCCGTCACTATCCCATTCCCGGCCAGCAGTATCAGATGTATTTCCATTTCCTGAGAAACTTCTCCACGGAAACCGAGTGGATGATGCTTCTGGATATTGATGAATTTCTCTGCATCAAACCGGGAAATTTTCTACCCGCCTTCATGCAGAATGTAGCCAGTGATGTTGACGGTGTGCACTTCAACTGGTGCTGCTACGGCAATAATGGGCACCAGAAACGCCCTGACGGCCATGTCCTTACGAACTATACCAAACGTGAAAACGGCGTCACGCCTTATACAAAAGTCCTAATTCGTAGCAAAAAAATACCCTATCAAGAAATTTACCGAATATCCAGCTCTCCCATCATGCACGAATACAACAGCCTCGATCCCAACCTGAACATGATTAATGTTCTCGGTGAGGACATGGGACAATATTATGAGAACTTTCCTGATACTCCGTGGAAAATCCTGAATAGTGACGACCGGAGGCAGAAAATGCTTTCCGTAGCTTATGTCGCACATTTCACCATGAAGTCAGATGCCGATTTCGATCTGCGGGTTCAGCGTGGAACACAGGGTGATTATGGCAGCGAGAAAGTCTGGGGCACCTATTCCCAAGACCAGCGCACCGCGTATCACGAAATGACAAATCAGGTTTCAGACTTCTATCTTCACGATTACTGGACGAGACAGAGAGAAGCAGCTTGGGATTTCAGTATTTTCCCGCGCTGCCGTTGGGACAATATTTCACAGCACAAAAGCGCCACCCAGATCTCCACGGCCCACGCCGGAACAGTCGAGGAAGATGCGGCCCGTGTGCTGTCAGGCAATATCTGCGGCAAATCCCAGAACCACACCGCGCTTGAAAACGATCCCTGGTGGACAGTCGATCTGGGCAGTCTCTGCCGCGTTCATGAAATGCGTCTCTTCAACAGGCTGGACGGTGTTCCGGAGCGCGTTGCCAATTTTGTGCTGCATGGTTCGGTGAATGCCCAGAAATGGTTCCAGATCATGCGCAAGAACGATGGCGTTCTCTACGGCGGGGCTGACGGCTTTCCTTTCATATGGGTTGATCAGGATGGCATCCAGGCACGTTTTCTCCGGATTACGATCCCGGGCCGACAGACCTATCTGCATTTCGATCAGATCCAGTTCTTTGGAAAACTCGCATCCTGAGACGCGGCTTTTCCTCGAAAACGTTTCAGGATCGTCCATCTTTACCGCAACCTCTTGTTAATAGGGATCAAGCCCGTTAGGCGTGAAAGGATTTTATTCTGTTCATGGAATCTGTTCATGCCTCCTCTGCGCCTTCTGGCTGCCCTGACGGCTTTCAGCGGTCTGGTTTCTCCCGCACTTGCGCAGTCCCAGCCCATGCCGCTGCCCATGCCAGCCCCCATTCCCGAACCGCAGGACCGGCCGTTTCCCGGTAATCTGACGGTTTCGGTCGATGCGACGGATACCGTCCATCATGTGATGTCCATTCACGAGACGGTGCCGGTGCCAAAAGAGGCGCAACAGAAGGGTGAGATGATCCTTCTATACCCCATGTGGATCCCGGGCGATCATTCCCCGACCGGCGTACTCGAGCAGCTCGCCAGCCTGCGTGTGCAGAGCGGCGGTCGGACGCTGGAGTGGAAGCGTGACACCGTCAATGTGGCGGCCTTCCACATTCCTGTTTCCACCAGCACGCCGACGCTGGATCTGCATTTCCAGCTTCTGACTCCTATTGCGCCAGGTCAGGGACGGATGGTCATGACGCCGTCCATCGTCAATGTGCAGTGGGATCAGGTCTCCCTCTACCCGGCTGGCTATTTTACGCGTGGCATCACGGTCCAGCCGTCCGTCCGCGTGCCGCATGGCTGGCAGATTGGTTCCGCGCTGCGGGCCGGAACCTATGGTGACGAGACGCATTTCAACGCCACGACCTACAACACGCTCGTCGACTCCCCGATCTATGCCGGGCGCTATTTCCGCAAGTTCGATCTGACCGGGCCGGACCATGTTCCAGTCTCTCTGGACGTTGTGGCTGATGATCCGGATTCACTGGACGCCACGCCGCAGCAGATTGCTGCGCATCAGAACCTCGTGCGTCAGGCGACATCACTGTTCGGGTCGCATCACTATGACCATTACGACTTCCTGCTGGCTCTGACGGAAGAACTTGGCAGCATCGGGCTCGAGCATCACCAGTCCAGCGAAAACAGCGCGGCTCCGGGTTATTTCACGGAATGGGACAAGACATTCCCCGAGCGTGATCTGCTGGCCCACGAATACACTCATTCCTGGAACGGCAAGTATCGCCGCCCGGCCGATCTGTGGGCGCCGAACTTCAACACGGCGCAGCGCGGGTCCATGCTGTGGGTCTATGAGGGGCAGACGCAGTACTGGGGCAATGTTCTGGCCGCACGTTCGGGTCTGGTGACGAAGGATCAGGGCCTCGAGGCGCTAGCCTATATGGCGGCGTCCTATGACAACCAGACGGGCCGTCAGTGGCGTCCGCTGGAAGACACGACGAACGATCCGGTTATCGCCCAGCGTGCGCCGCTGTCATGGCGCGACTGGCAGCGTTCAGAAGATTATTACGTCGAGGGGCAGCTCGTCTGGCTGGATGCGGACGCGCTGATCCGCAAGCTGTCCAACGACCACAAGTCGCTGGATGATTTCGCCAAGGCCTTTTTTGGTACGAACAGCGGCAGCTTCGTCGTCAGCCCCTATCAGTTCGACGATGTGGTCGCCACACTCAACAGCGTTCAGCCCTATGACTGGGCCAAGTTCCTGCATGAGCGCCTCGACACGATCCAGCCGCATGCACCGCTGAACGGTCTGACCAATGGTGGCTACAAGCTGGTCTACACGTCCAAGCCGACGTCTTTCGTCAAGGCCAGCGAAGCAGCACGGCACGCCACCGACCTGTCCTTTTCTCTGGGACTGACTGTGAACGGTGCCGGACGTGTGGGACGTGAGCACTGGATGAGCCCGGCCTTCAAGGCAGGTGTCGTTCCCGGCATGACGATCGTGGCCGTCAACGACATGAGCTTCACGCCCCAGCGTCTGCTTCATGCCGTCACGGACGCGCAGAAGGACCCGAAGCAGGATATCCGTCTGATCGTGAAGTCCGGCGACCATGTCACCACGGTCTCCATCCCCTATCACGACGGTCTGCGTTACCCGCATCTGGAGCGCATCGCAGGTACGCCGGATCGTCTGAGCGCGATTTACGCTCCGCGTCCGTAAGACTGACTATGCCGGGGCGCTGCCCCGGAACCCCGCAAAGGGACGCGGTCCCTTTGATCCCGATTCCAATAAAGCGGTTTCCAAAGGCCCCCGGCCTTTGGCGGGTTTCAGGGCAGAGACCTGAATTTTACCAAGGCAGCAGAGACTTCCCGAGCGCTTTCTGGGCCGCTGGCGTCATGCCCATGTCATTGCGGTTCCACCATCCTCCACCAAGAGACTGGAACAGCCCGACGCTGTCGGAGAAACGCGCGCCCTCGGCCTGAACATAGGCCAGACGCGCCTGCGCATCCGTCTGCTGGGCTTGCAGCAGCACAAGCTCGCTGACATCTCCCAGACGCAACTGCCCGCGCGCAATCGTCATGCTCTGCGTCGTGGCCTTCAGAAGGTCTTCGTCGGCCTTCAGGGCATCGGCGTCGAACGTGACGGCATGCAGGCTGTCCGCCACGTCCTGAATGGCGGACAGGACGGTCGCCTTGTAGGTCTCGTTGGCCTGAAGCAGGTTGTCGCGCGCCTGACGCTCGGCATGCAGGAGCGAACCACCCTGGAAGATCGGCTGCATGACGGTCGCAGCAATCGTCCAGTTGCCATAGCCGGGCTTGAAAAAGTCGCTCATAACCCCGACCGCTTGCGCCGGCGTTGCGCTGAGCTGCACGTTCGGCAGACGGTTGGCGATGGCCACGCCGATCTGGGCGCTAGCGGACTGGATCTGCGCCTGCGCGGCGCGGATGTCGGGGCGCTGGTTCAGCAGGTCAGACGGGAGCGAGACCGGGAGCACCTTCGGAAGGGTAAACTGCTCCAGACGGAACTCTGGCAGCGGCGAGTTAGGCGTAACGCCTACCAGAACCGCCATCTGGTCCCGGGTCTGGGCCAGTTGCAGGTTCAGGCCCGGCAGCGTCGCCTCAAGCTGGGCCACAGACGCCAGTTGCTGGACCATGTCCTGTCGGGATGCGTTGCCGATGCCCTGCTCGGCCGTCACGATCTTCAGCACGGCTCGCTGGCTGCGGATGAGTTCGTTCGTAGCGTCGATCTCGGCCCGGATCGTGGCTTCCTCGATCGTCGCGTTCACGAGATCGGAAATCATGGTCAGCGCTGTGGCTTCAAGCTGGAACTTCTGCAGGTCCGCCTGCGCTCCGGCGGCCTCGATCGCACGGCGTGTCCCGCCCCAGAGATCCGGCACATAGCCGATATTCAACTGCGCGGTGTGGACGTTATAGAGCCACACATTCGAGTTCGGAACCGGCGAATAAACGCGCGAGGTCTTGTTGCGTGTCGGGTTGAACGAGGCGGACAGCGTCGGATACAGGCCAGCGCCCTCGATCCGGCGCTGTTCCCAGGCCGATTTCAGCCCCTGCTGCATAGCGCGCAGCGACTGGTTGTTGGCAAGAGCCTGATCAACGAGCGCATTCAGGGACGAATTACCGAACACCGTCCACCACTGTCCCGGAATATCCACGCCCGACTGGAACTGCTGCGGTACGGTCGCACCTGTGACACCGTGTCCGACGGTCGCGGTCAGGGGCTGGCCTTGATAGGCCGCGTTCTTCGGCAGGTCCGGGCGGTGGAAATCCGGCCCGACCGCACAGGCGGAAAGCGCTGTCAGGCACAGCAGAAGCGATGCATGACCGTACTTCATGGAGCGCATCTTCATGATC
Source organism: Gluconobacter kanchanaburiensis NBRC 103587 (assembly GCF_007988905.1). GTDB lineage: Bacteria > Pseudomonadota > Alphaproteobacteria > Acetobacterales > Acetobacteraceae > Gluconobacter > Gluconobacter kanchanaburiensis. Next base: position 191,443 of record NZ_BJVA01000003.1, on the reverse strand, counting down.
CGACTCCCTCTGTGGCAGGTTGCGGACGCTTCTTCGCATCCCGGCGTTCAACCCACATCTCAAGCTCACTGAAATAAACCGGCAGGGCGAACAGCGTCAGCAGCGTGGCAATGCCCAGACCGCCCACCACAACCGTCGCCAGTCCGCGCTGTACGTCCGTGCCCACACCCGTGGCGAGGGCTGCCGGCAACATGCCGGCCGTTGCCACAGTCGCTGTCATGAGAACGGGACGAAAACGTTCGGCGGCACCTGCAATGGTCGCGTCTCTTACGGCAAGTCCCTCCACCCGGTGACGGTTGATGCTGGCAATCATGATGATGCCGTTCTGCACCGCCACCCCGAACAGGGCGATGAAGCCCACGGCGGTGGCGATGTTCAGCGTCTCGCCCCGGACATGCAGCGCGATCAGGCCACCCAGCGTCGCCAGCGGCACGACGCTGAGGATCAGCAGAGCCTGACGGATCTTGCGGAACTCGGCAAAGAGCAGGACCAGCATGACGGCGAACATCACGCCCAGCGCGATCATCAGGCGCTTCTGGGCCCGTTCTTCCTGCTGGAAGGAACCGGCCCATTCGAGCGTATATTTTTCCTTGTCGTAGTGCAGTTGCTGGTCGATGCGGGTCTGCGCTTCCGCCAGATACTGCGAGAGCGGTCGCTTGCCGTTGTCCACGCGGATGGTGATCTGGCGATGGCTCATTTCATGGGCGATATTGCTCTCACCCATATGCAGCCCGACATGGGCGACCTGAGACAGCGGAATATAGGCGCCTTCCGCATCCAGAAGCGGGATCTGCGACAGAGCCTGCATGTCCTGCAGATCCTTGCGACGGATATGGAGTGTCGCGTTGTAGAAACGGTCATCCACATAGACGGTCGTGATCGGGGCATCGCCGATCGCGTTCGACACGACATCAGAAATATTCGAAATGCTGATGCCGTAGCGAGCCGCGGCCAGACGGTCGGCCTGCACATCGATCTGTGGAATGCGAGGCTCCTGGAAGATCGACGCTTCCGCCGTTCCCGGGACATGATGGAGAATGTCCACGATCTGCTGGCCGATGCGGCGCAGTTCCTGGAAGTCATTACCATAGACGCGCAGGACGAGCGGGCTGTGTGCACCGCCGACCAGATCGCTCATATTGTCCTGAATCGGCTGGCTGATGCCAAAATCGATGCCCGGAATACGGGACAGACGCGCGCGCAGACGTTCGACGAACTGCGCCTTCGTCTCTCCGGACGGCCACTGGTCATAGGGTTTGAGACCGACCGGCATTTCGATATGGGACGGTGTCCAGGGGTCGGTCCCGTCGTCGGAACGGCCAAGCTGCGTCAGAGCATAGGAGGTTTCAGGGAACTCGCGGACGGCATGCCGCAGTTCGTTGGCAATAGACTCGCCTTTCTCCAGCGAAATTCCGGTTGGCATCTGGACCTGAAGCCAGAGCGAGCCTTCATCCAGATCCGGCAGAAACTCGCGCCCGATCGAGACCCCCAGAATCACGACCGCGACCGTGGCCGCAACACCGGCGCCATAGGCGATCAGCGGACGGTCAATGAAATGGCCGAGCCAGTGCGTGTACCGTGCATGCAGCCATTCAAGTGGTCGATTGTGCCAGATATGCTTGGGCTTGCGCAGCGCCAGATAGGTCAGAGCTGGAATGAGTGTCAGAGCGCAGAGCAGCGCACCCAGCAGCGCGAAGCTGACGGTATAGGCCATCGGACGAAAGAGCTTACCCTCGCTGCCCTCGAACGCGAAAAGCGGGCTGTAGGCCACAATGATGACGAGCGTGGACGAAAAAATCGCCCGTCCCGCACGCTGCGCGACCGGCAGGACCTCAACAGGATCGAGCGCCTCGGTCGGGCGCTCCTCGCGGATGCGGAGAATCGTCTCGGTGATGACGATCGCACCATCCACGATCACGCCGAAATCGATGGCACCCAGCGAGAACAGGTTCGCTGACATCCCAAAGCTGTGCATCAGCACGAACACAACCGACAGCGCCAGCGGGATGGTCACGGCCGTGACGATGGCACTGCGGGGGCTGCCAAGGAACAGGGTGAGGATCACACCGACGAGGACGATACCCTCAATCATCGTTTCCGTGACCTTGTGGGTCGTGGACAGGACGAGATGGTCACGGTCCATATACGGCACGATACGGACATGACTTGGCGCAAGCTGTTTCTGGAGCTTCGCCACCGTGCTGTGGAGACCGTCGAGCACGAGCGAGGGATTTTCCCCGCTCAGCATGGTCACCACGCCTTCGATGGTATCAGGGTTCTTGTCCTTGCCAAGAATACCCTGCCGCACCTGATGCCCGAACTGGACCTGTCCCAGATCCTTGACGAAGACCGGTACGCCCCCATGGCTGGCAACGACGACGTTGCCCATATCATCCAGCGTATGGATCATGCCGATCCCGCGGATAATATAGGACTGCTCGCCCCGGCTGACGCGGCCGCCACCGGCATTGACGTTGCTGTTGCGGATGGCCGTCAGCACGTCTTCAAGGCCGACGTGGTAGCGCATCAGGGAGGCGGGATCGAGAACGAGCTGATATTCGCGCGTCAGACCGCCGAAATTATCCACGCTGACCACACCGGGAACGTGCTGGATCGCGGGGATGACGGTCCAGCGCTGAAGATCCGACAGTTCCAGAAGATTCTTGTCGTCGGATTCCAGCGTGTAGCGGTAGATCTCGCCGCTCGGTCCTGAAATCGGGCCCAGCGACGGCATGGCGCCGTTGCTCAATGGATTGTTGGCGAGCTGCGTCTCGACGAGCTGACGCGCCGCGTAGACATTCGTGCCTTCACGGAAGATCAGTGTGATCAGCGACAGGCCGAAGGTGCTGGTCGAGCGGCTGTCCGTCACACCCGGAACGCTGGCCAGCGTCCGCTCGAGCGGGATCGTGACCTGCTGCTCCATTTCCTCAGCCGCCAGACCCTCCTGCTGGGTCGTGATGGACACGCTGACAGCGCCCAGATCCGGGTAAGCCTCGACCGGCAGGATCTTCCATGAAAGTCCGCCAAGAAGGGCAAGGATCAGGGCGGAAAAGAAAACGATATTCCGGTGGTTGAAGCACCAGGAGATGAAACGTTCGATCATCAGCTCAGGGCCACCGGATTAGTCATCATTCAGGAGAATGGCACCGCTCGTCACGACGCGTTCGCCTGCGGAAAGGCCATTGAGAACACGCACACTGTCGCCCTCATCGTAGCTGATGACGATGTCGCGCCTCTGGAAGGCGCGGGGGGCGGTCTCAACAAAAACAGAGACCTGATCGTTGTTCATCAGGAGAGCGGACTTGGGGATGATGATGTCACTGCCTTGGGGCACGTTCAGGGTCGCGTTCACGAACATGCCGGGACGCAGGGCACCGTCGGTGTTCGGACAGGCAACATAAGCGTTGACCCGACGCGTGTCGGCGTGAAGGGTTGGATCAAAACTCACCACGCGTCCTGAACAGGTCCGACCGGGGAAGGCGTCGAAACCGACGGACAAAACGTTCGTATCGCTGATCTGGGACAGGTTGTCCTGCGGAATGGCGGCTGCGATCCAGACTTCCGAAAGATCCAGAACCGTCATCTGAATGGCTGTCGCATCTGTGATGTTTTCGCCCGGGGCCATGGTCGTCATGGACACCACGCCATCTACCGGGGAAACCAGCGGCGCTTCGCCCTGTGCTGCATAGCCTGGCCGTGCGCCAAGAACCTGAAGTCTGCGCTGCGTCCGCTCGGCTTCTGCCTGAGCCTGTGCCAGATCGTTGCGGGCGGATTCGAGATCCTTCACAGCGTTACCGCCGATCGCCTGAACTCCTTGTGCGCGGGTATAGGCCCGTCGAGCGAAATCGAGGGCCGCGCGGGCACGGCTGTCGTCAGCCCAGGCCTGATCCAGATCACTGGCGGCAATCGTGGCGAGAACCTGTCCCCGATGGACCTTCTCCCCCAGATGGACCTGAACACCTGTGATCCGTCCGGTGACGGGCGCATAGACATTCACCTGACGATCAGGCTCCGCCATGACCTGTGCGGGCAAGGTGAGGTCATGGCCCCGGGAAACACTGGCAACCGGCTGAATGGTCAGGCGTTTGGCAAGAGGGCTGCCGTCGCGCACGACAAGTCTGCCCTGCGACTGCATCACCATTGGGGCTTCGGCCGTGGCAACGGATGAGTGCGGGGTGCGGAACCGCACGACGACGACAAGAAGAATGGCCAGGCATAGCAGGCCTATGGCCAGCGCGCCGACGCGTGGAACGCGCATGCTGATAGAAAACCCCGTAACTCTGTCAGAACAGACGACCCGTTTCGTCCGGAACGTCTGAAAGATGATATATCTGCCACCAGTCAGACATTTTCATGGCAGATGGCCTGACCATGCCCATGGTAGCACGACAGATGTCACATAAGGAAATGAAGGGACTTTTGCACTTCCCGAATGATCTCATTGCAAAAGTTTTATGAGATTGCCACAAAAATGAAAAAAAACGGCCCCTCTCAGGAGAGGGGCCGTTTTTTTCAAGATCCGTATCCTGACCTGAGAATCAGAAGCGGTATTCGATACCAGCGCCGACAACGGTCGGGTCAAGGGAATCATGAGCCGTAATCTTTGTGGTCTCGGCATTGTTCTGCGCCCAGGCATGGACCCGCATAAACATCTGCTTCACATCGAAATTAAAGAACCAGTTGCCGACAACCTGATAGTCGAAACCGACATTGACGGACGGGCCACCGGTCACGCCGAGGTTCAACTTCTGGGTCAGCGGGCCACCTGCAGGAGACACGTTGTGAAACCATGCCAGCGTGGCGCCGACACCCACATACGGATTGAAACGCTTGTGTGGACGGAAATGCCAGGCGAACGTGACCGTCGGTGGCAGAACCCAGGCGCTACCGACATCGACCTTACCCAGACCCGGAACGCCTTCAGCAGCGATTTCATGACGCGTGCTGGCCGCAATCAGGTCCACAGATACGTTATCCGTGAAGAAATACTCAAACGTCAGTTCCGGCATGACCTGACGCGTCGCCTTCACGCGACCACCAAGATGGGCGCCGTTCAGTGAGAGGCTGCTGTCACGGTCCTCCGGCAGAACACCAAGAGCGGACAGACGGACGATGAAATCGCCCTTGCCAAGACCAATGCGTGTATTGGCGCAGGTCTGGAACAAGCCGCAGTGACCCGATGCAGGAGCATGGATGTTTACGGTCGGGACGGGAGCGGCCGTCATCGGGGCGCTGACCATGACCTGGGGAGCAGTGACAGGGGCCGCCTGGGGCACCGTCTGGGCAAACGCCGGGGTTGCAACGGCACCGACTGCGGCGGCCAGAGCGAGAGCGTTAAATTTCATCTGAGTGTTCCATCAACATTCGTTGAGCCTCACAAAGCACTCCCTCCTCCCCATCACCTTGACCTGAATCAAGTCTGGTAAATTATGTGGTAGTGTGGCTGAAAGTCATCAGGGCGCATTCAGCGCAACGGAAACGGGGTTCATCATGTCGGCGTCACAGGGTTCAGACGAGATTCATGATCGGTGTGCACACTGCGTGGGGCGACGTCTGAGTATCTGTAACAGTATTGACGACTGTGATCTGGCAATTCTGGCCAACGAGTCTTCGCGCATGACGGTCACCGACGGGCGCTCCTTTATAGAAGAGGGCGCGCCGGCTCATGATTTCTTTGTCGTGACGGGAGGGAGGGTCAAGCTCTTTACTCTTCTGCCGGATGGACGTCGCCAGATTACGGGATTTGCGGAAGGCGGAGATTTTCTGGGGCTCGCGGCCTCCACCAGCTATGCATTCGGAGCAGAGGCACTCGGGGGGGCTACGCTCTGCCGCTTTCCCCACGCGGGAATGCAGCGTCTGACGGAACGTTTTCCCAGTCTCGAACACCGGTTGCGGGAGGAAGCGTCCCGCGAGTTGGCTCTTATGCAAGCCCGCATGACCCTGCTTGGGCGTAAAACGGCCCGCGAGCGGGTCGCCACCTTTCTGATCGAACGGTGCAGTGCGCTGCACGGATCCGATGTGTCGCAGCCCGTCGAACTGGACCTTCCGATGCCCCGCACCGATATCGCGGATTATCTCGGACTGACTATTGAAACAGTCAGCCGCATCCTCAGTGCATTCAAAAAAGAGAAATTCATCAGTATCAGAAGCATTACACATATTACACTTCTGATGCCGGAACGGATCTCGATGATCGCTGAAGGCATGGAATAAGGCCTTCTTCATAAAGGCCACATTCCCGCCATCAGAACGTGCTTTGATTCATCCATCCGTTTACAGGAGATGTTATGAATTTCACCCTTTTTTCCCGCTCGATGCTGGCTGCAGGACTGATTGCCGGAGCGGTTTCCTTTGCTCCACAGAGCCGCGCAGCCGATACGCAGGCCTCTACAGCCTGCCAGCAGACAGGCCAGAATGATGTCATTGGCCGTCTGGCACAGCGGGAAGACTGCCTCAACAGCAAGGTCCAGAACTACCAAAAGCAGTCAAAAGAGGCACAGGCGGCCCGTGAAAAGCGGATTCAGGACCTGAAGGACAAATATACGAATGCCCCTGCGAACGAGAAGGCCCGTCTGCAGAAGCAGATCAGCAATGAGCAGGGCAAACTGACGAACCTGCGCGACCAGCAGAGCCAGCGCCTTCAGCAGTTGAAGAATGCTCCCAAGGAACAGCGCGACCGCCTTAACAATCTGGGCACCAAAGCCCGTGGGGATGTCAGCAACTTCCTGAACGGCGGCCTCTGAACTGCTTTTCCGCCCTGCTCCGGCGGGGCGGATTTCAGACTTCTTCAGGCTTTCAGTGACTCATAGTTCCCTGAAAGCCTGAAGAGCCCGGTCCCGCCCTTCTTTCAGGTCGACAATCGGATGCGGATAGGTTCGGCCAAGCTGGACACGACCTTTTCTCAGGTCATCGTCTTTCGCAGCCCAGGGCTCAAACAGAGCGCGACCTGAGAGCCCACGCAGTTCCGGCACCCACTGACGGATGTAATCTCCGTCCGGATCGAATTTCTCAGCCTGTCTGGTCGGATTGAAAATCCTGAAAAAAGGCGTGGCTTCGATCCCCGTTCCCGCGACCCATTGCCAGTTCATGGCATTGTTGGCGAAATCCGCGTCCACCAGCGTGTCACGGAACCAGGCGTCCCCTTTTTTCCAGTCAATCAGAAGGTGCTTCGTCAGGAAGGAACCGACAATCATGCGCGCCCGGTTGTGCATCCAGCCTGTCTGCCAGAGCTGACGCATCCCCGCGTCCACGATCGGCACACCGGTCCGGCCCTGCTGCCATGCCTTGAGATCTGCTGCATTACTGCGCCATTTCAGTCCTGAAAACTTCGGATTAAGGTTTTCGAATGGAAGCTTCGAGAGATGATACAGGGTGTAACGCGCAAATTCCCGCCATCCGAGTTCTGACAGGAAAATTCTTGGACCTTCTGTATGGGCTCCATATTTCTGAATGGCTGCCCAGACCTGCCGCGGCGAGACGGCTCCCGAAGCGAGATAGGGCGACAGGCGGGATGTTCCCTCCTCCGCCACCCGATCACGCCCCGTAGAGTAGTGGGCAACGGAATGTCTGAGGAAATCCTCAAGATGTTCCTGCGCCTCAGACTCTCCTGGCTCCCATGTTTTTCTGAAATCCACCGCCCAGTCAGGAGCGTGCGGGCAGAGATCATCCTCGTTCAGTCTTGCATCGGACAGGATGGAGGAGGGAACAACACGAAAGGACAGACGGGAGGGCGCCTCTAGCGGTTCAGGGACAGCATGAGTCTGGAGCGCCTTCCAGAACGAGCCGCAGACCTTGTAAAATCCACCCTGTTTCGTCTGCACGGTTTCAGGGTCCACCAGAACCGTGCCCCAGTGAGGACGAACCTCACATCCCTGCTGTTCCAGTGCTGTCCGGATACGGTCGTCCTGCGCCCGCTCCTTTTCATGCAGTCGATGATGCCAATAAACCGAGGTTGCGCCTGTCAACTTCGCGAGTTGGGGAAGCAGCTTTTCGGCAGACCCCAACAATGTCAGCAGCGTTCCGCCCTGTTTCTTCAGGTCCCGTCGCAGATCCGCCAGCGCTCCATGCAGCCACCAGCGGGCAGCGGCTCCCAGAGGGTGAAGGGCTGGCGTAATGTCATCAAGAACATAGAGACAGATCAGCGGCCGGTCTGAATCTGCCGCTGCATGCAGAGCAGGATGGTCTGCCATGCGCAGATCGTCTCGAAACCAGACGATGGCAGGGAGGGGGCTGGAACTGGGCATGGATTCTCACAACTGGGGAAAACAACTGACAGAGCGCATGAAGGGTGGGTTCGTTCAGAAAGGTTGCACCGTACCTGTCCAGGTCATGGTTGTCCTGAAGCGGCTGATGATCTGTCGAAGAAAATTCTTTTGCTGCTGTGAACCTTTGTCCGTGCATGTCGTTTACAAGGCAAAACGCTCTTTAGAGGATTTCCACCGATGTCAACCAAGTCCTTTGCAAAGTCCTTTTCCCGTTTTGCCCTGTCTCTGGCTCTGCTGTCGGGTGCGGGCGTTTCGCTTTCAGCCTGCAATACCGTACATGGCGCCGGGCAGGACGTAAGCTCCATCGGGCACAATGTCTCCCGTGGCGCTAATGCGACGCAGGATGCGATCCAGCGCAATACCAACGCATCCACGCACTGAACACTTCTGTCCCGCACAGAAATTTCGAAACCGCCGGTCTTGTGATCGGCGGTTTTTCTATATCTATGAGCTGATCTATCCTTTCACCTGACATGACGCCTCTCTGTCAGGTGAAAGACGAAAGTGGATTTTTGCTTGTCATTCCCGTCCGGACGGTTCCATAGTTCCTCCTGAACACAGACGTTCTCAGGGCGGGGTGAAATTCCCCACCGGCGGTATTGGCGGTTTTCCCCGCCTCAGCCCGCGAGCGCCTTCCGGATTTCGGTCCGGAAGGGACAAGCAGATCCGGTGAGACTCCGGAGCCGACGGTCATAGTCCGGATGGAAGAGAACGCAGCACTTGTCCGGTCGCGGACAGGTTGGGCACTTGCAGTCCCGCCTGTTTTTCGCTCCGGCTGAGGGCAGCGTGCGCCTTGCGGACGTCCCGATCGTAACGGGACCAGAAGACGCAACTTGCCTGACCAGACCACCCTTTCCGACACCATAGCACCAAGCGCCATTCGCAATGGGTTTCGTGCGACCATCTCGCAGGCTGTCGAGACCTTTGGTGCCACAGCACCCAACCCATCCGTCGGATGCGCGCTGTTGGATGCGGAAGGTCGTATCCTGACAATCGGCGCTCATCCACGCACAGGGCAACCCCATGCCGAAGCGATGGCTCTGGCGCAGGCCCGGACGGCAGGCGTGCTGGATCAGGCACGGGTGGCTCTTGTCACGCTGGAGCCATGCAATCACACCGGGCGCACCCCTCCGTGCAGCGAAGCCCTTCGCAACAGCCCGGTTCAGGAGGTCTGGATTGGTGCAGCCGACCCAAACCCGCAGGCCTCTGGCGGAGCCGCCCGGCTGCGCGAAGAGCCCAGTGCAAAACGCGTGATCATGCTGGCGGACCGGCCGGAGATGGCCGATCTGGCACGGGACTGCCAAGCCCTTCTGGCGCCTTTCGCAAGCCGCGTTGTCCGGCACCGCCCGTGGATCAGCGTAAAGCAGGCGCTGGACGAACACGGCTCCATGGTGCCGCCGCCGGGGCAGAAAACCTTCACATCTCCGGACTCGCTCGTCCTCGCGCATCGCCTGCGCCGGGCAACGGATGCGATCATCACCGGGATTGGCACCGTTCTGGCGGACCGACCACGCTTCACGGTCCGACATGTTCCGGACCATGAGGACCGCAAACCCCGCCTGCTCGTCGTCTGCGACCGCCACGGCCGTCTTCCGGCAGACTGGACAGCCGAGATGACGCAGGCCGGGTTCGACGTCATTTCCAGCCATGATCTGCTCTCGGTCCCCGCCATGCTGGCGGAGCGGGGTGTGAACTGGGCGATGGTCGAAGCGGGACCTGCCCTGCTGGCCTCAGTGTCCGAAGCCGGGCTGTGGGATGACTGGCTCACCATTCATAAAACTGCGGGCGCTGACCGCATCGACCTGAAATCGCGGGACGAGAGCCCGCTGCGACTGCTGAGGGAAAACGCATGTTCTCTGGAATCATAGAGCGTCTGGGCACAGTCCGCTCAGCATCCGTCCGCGACAAGGCCATGGACCTGGCCGTGGAGACAGGCTTTCCCGATCTGGAACTCGGCGAAAGCGTGGCGGTCAATGGCGTGTGTCTGACGGTCGAGACCTTCGATGCAGCGGGCGTGGCGACATTCCATCTCAGCGGCGAGACGCTCTCCCGCACACCACTGGATCAGCTCAAAGCCGGATCGCGCGTCAATCTGGAACGCGCCGTTGCTGCCAGCACGCGTCTTTCAGGCCATATCGTGCAGGGTCATGTGGATGGCGTGGCGACCCTCGCCAGTGTTGAAAAAGCGGGCGATTCCTATGCCCTCCGCGTGTTCGTCCCGCAGGCACTGCGCCAGTATGTCGTGGAAAAGGGCTCCATCACCTTCGACGGCATCAGCCTGACGGTGAACGATCTGCATGATGACATCACGCGCGGCAATCAGGCCGGTTTCGAAGTCGGCCTGACGATCATCCCGCACACCTGGGAACACACCAACCTCTCCACACTGTCGGTCGGGGACCGGATGGATGTGGAGGTCGATGTGCTTTCCAAATATGTCGAGAACCTGCTGCGGTTCTCCCCCAGCCTTGGAAAGGTGGCCTCATGAAGCCGTCCCTGAAAGCAGCCATCGAGGCCATCCGCGCCGGTGGCATGGTCGTCATGGTCGATGACGAAAACCGGGAGAACGAGGGCGATCTGGTCATGGCGGCACAGTTCGCCACGCCGGAAGCCATCAACTTCATGGTCCGCGAGGCGCGCGGGCTGATCTGCCTGCCGCTGGAAGCCGAACAGGCCGACCGCCTGGCCCTGCCCCCGATGGTGGCACGCAACCGCGACCCGCGCGGCACGGCCTTCACGGTTTCGATCGAAGCGGCAACAGGTGTGACGACCGGCATTTCTGCCGCCGACCGCGCCCGCACGATCGTCATCGCCGCCAATCCGACTGCGACACCGGAAGACGTCGTATCACCCGGTCACATTTTCCCGCTTCGGGCACACCCTGAAGGCGTTCTGGGCCGCAACGGTCATACGGAAGGTTCGATCGACATCGCGCGTCTGGCCGGGCTGGAGCCCGCAGGCGTGATCTGCGAGATCATGGCCGATGACGGCAGCATGATGCGCCTGCCCGAACTGCGAAAATATGCCGCACGCCACAACATGCCCATCGTCAGCATCGCGGATCTTCAGGAGTGGTGCCGCGAGCATGGCCGTGGGCCCGTCGCAGACCATGACCTGATCTGCACCCCCGTTCCGGCTGCAGGCGAAATGGTGGCCGAATCCGCCCTCCCCAGCATTTTCGGCGGCCACGATCTGCGCATTCATGCCTTCCGCGCTGTCGATGGCGTAGAACATGTCGCGCTGGTGAAGGGCGATCCATCCAAAGGCGTGCCGCTGGTGCGTCTGCATTCGGAATGTGTGACGGGCGATGCGCTCGGCTCCATGCGCTGCGACTGTGGCGCGCAGCTCCGCGAGGCTCTGGAGCGGATTTCGGCATCCGAATCCGGCGTGCTGGTCTATCTGCGGGGCCATGAAGGCCGTGGGATCGGACTGGCCAACAAAATCCGCGCCTACGAGCTTCAGGATCACGGTATGGATACAGTGGAGGCCAACGAAGCTCTCGGCCTGCCCGCCGATGCCCGCGAATGGGATGCGGCCGCCGACCTGCTGCGGCATCTGGGCGTGAGTTCGCTCCGCCTTCTGACGAACAATCCGGACAAGGAATCTAACCTCGTCCGCTTCGGCTTTGACGTGCAGTCCAGCGAACGGCTGGAAATCGAAGCCAACCCTTTCAACCGCGCCTATCTTGCGACAAAACGCACACGGATGGGCCATTTCCTTCAGGAACAGCCGGCATGAGCAAGCATATCCCCGTCGCCCCCGACCTGCGTCTTTCGCCTGCGCCGAAAATGGCCATCGTGGTCAGCCGCTTCAACACGAACATCACGGGCGGCCTGAAAAACGGTTCGCTCGAATGGCTGGAAGAGCGCGGCATCACGGATGTGGACGTCTATGACGCGCCTGGCGCTTTCGAACTGCCGCTTCTGGCCCAGCGTCTGGCGAAGTCCGGCAAATATGAAGGCGTGATCTGCCTTGGCTGCGTCATCAAGGGCGACACGGCGCATTTCGAGTTCATCTCGCTCGGCGCGACCATCGGCATCATGCAGGCCCAGCTTGCCACCGAAGTGCCGATCGCTTTCGGAATCCTCACGACCTACACAGAACAGCAGGCGGTCGACCGTTCACGGGCGGATGCAGAGAACAAGGGCCGCGAAGCAGCGGCAGCCTGTGTGGAAAGCGTAGCCTTTCTCCGCAGCCTTCCCGGCCAGCCCTGAACAGCGTGTAGCCCGACGGTTGCGGTCTGTTTTTCGCGACTGTTCGGGCTCCATCTTCTGACAAGACGTTTTCACCCGAAAGCATATGACAGACTAAATATTCCGTCAGACTTGCAATTGAACGCAGATTTTGGTATATTTACCGAATGCAGAAGAGTATTCATTTAACTCTTTGCAACATTCCTGAAAATATATCAGATATTCCTTCCCGATGCCATCGGGCCAAGGTCGATTACATTTTCTTCCTGAAAATCGAGGAATTTAATGTTGAAGAAATTTATTTTCTTTTGCGCATTGCTGTCCAGTCCGGCCCTGGCATCGGACGTGATCCCACAGGCCTATCGGGCTTCCGACAACCAGTATCGTTCCGTTACCATCACGTCAGGTCTCGATGCCTCGGGAAAACCTGTGGTCGGATCTTACAAGGACCAGCAGGGACAGTGGCACAACACAACGGTCTCAGTGCAGGCCTGCGGCGTGGATTCAGACAATCATCCTCTTGTCTGTGCCGACAGTACCAATGCCAGCACCCTTCTGAACTATGTTCAGAAGTCTTCCATGAATACGGCCAACGGTGTTGCGGCCCTAGACGCCAATATGGATCTGACCAACCCCCTGACGTCCGGGACGGACTGGCTGGGAGCCTGGCAAAAAAACGCGCCCAAGGTGGACATGTTCGCACAGGGGTATGAAAGCGCGCTCTTTGGCGGCCAAACCAGCACGAACGAAGGGAACAATACGTTTCAGCCCCGCTCTGTCCTGATCCAGAGCGACCCTTACGGCCCCTATTCAGCCGGATGTGCGATGGGTGTCGCCATGACGGGTTCGATCTACAACTCCCAGTATCCGGTCTCGGAGCAGGACCCGCATAACGGGGCCAGTGCGGTTGTGGGCGTGGGAGGCTTCGACACTGTTGCAAACTGCGTTCTGGTATCGAATTTGCCGGCACGCCTCATCCTGACAGCCACAGGCTACACGGCGACTTCGGTCCAGCTTGCCAGTCCTCTGACGGCAGCTCAGGCCGCGCAGATCCATCCCAACATGTACATCACAACCAACAGCCCCAATCCCGCCCTTTCCCTGACGAATACAGCCGGCACCCTGCCAAAAAGAAACCTCTATGCCGGTTTCGTCAGCACAGTCCCATCCGCAGGCGATACATCGATCAGTGTCTACGCCTGGGACGTGGCAGGTTATGGCACCAAAGCAAGCGGACAGGTCCCGCAGACGACCACACTGGATACCGTCTGGAGCCAGTACACCTCTCCGACGGTTCTGCTCGGCGGTGGTGCGGCTTCAAGTGCGTTCGGCAACAACTGGTTCTTCAATCTTCAGGCCACGGACCTGACGCCTTCTACCTCCAACAGGTCGTTCATTCACCAGATCACGCCGCTTGAAGTTGACCTGAACATCGTAAATGGCACCGCTCCCGCCAACTCCGTCGACTGGCAAGGCATCAGCATGAATGCAGGCAATCAGCCCGCCGCGCTGACGACCGACAGCCGACAGATCTTTCTGGGCGGCAACGTCAACCATCACCTCCTGTTTGATGGTGGTGAAGGAAACTGGCTTATTGATGGCGACAACATCTATGTCCCGTCCCTGAAAAACCAGTCACTGACGGCACAGAACACGGCACAGATTTACCAGGAATGGGATCAGTGGATCGCTGGTGCAAACCGTCTTCGCTTCCTTCTGTGGAACTCCTACGGGAACCCCAGCGCCACGCAGGGCTGGCAGCAGGCTGTGAGCCATTTTGGCCCGACCGTTGACGGCGATCCGGTATCGGAAGGAAATCCAGGCGGCTCCAAACAGGGTGACATCGAATGGAATGTGGGTGCCAGTTACGGCAGCATTTCACTCTGCGGCTTCGGCAGCGCCTGCGGCCTGTCGGTTCTGGGCAGCGGCGCTCTCAATGTCACGGGAGCAGCGTCCTTCACAGCCGACATGCACCTCAAAGGTGGAAAGACATTCTGGATCGACCCCACGACGTCCAGTAACGGTCTGTATAGTGGTTGGTGCGCTCCGACGAGCTATCTGATGGCCACATGCTCCAATACGGCAGCCACAATCTTCGTAAAGGTATCGGGAGATTTCGAGAGCACCGGCGGAACATCTTCGTCCACGATGACGGACGGAAACATTTCCGGCTTTCATGCCGATGGCCACGGCAACTGGAATACAACGACAGATACCGCAACTGGCGGAGCTATGAGGCAGGCGTCCTACACTCTTGCCGCTCTTCCGACCAAGAATGAAACCGACGGCAATCATCTCTGGTGTTCGGATTGCAAATTGAACAACATCTCTGGTGTAGAAGTCTATTGGCACGCCAGTGCGGCAGAGTGGACTGACAGTCAGAATAATACACTCTCAAACTGAATTTTCTGGATAGGCACCCGACGCCGGCTTTTCAATGTATTTTGATTGTTGACCATTCTACGGATAGCGCTAGATCTCGTTTAAGCAATATGTCCAGTCTCGAGAGGCCTCTGAAAAGGGATCCGTGCATGTCCGAAATTATCCATGATGATGATAACTACGAAATTTCATACTGGAACCGAAAAACCAATAATGTCACCGTAGTTTTCTCAAGCGCGGGTGCCCTAGCGTTAGCACAGCCGGTCGAGGAATTCCGAAACACGATCAGCAAATTCAATACGTCTTATGTTTTCGTAAGATCAAAGCATCTGGACTGGTACAATAATCCCAATGCCGTCAGGATGTTTCGTTTTCTTGATGCCTTCTGTCGCAGATACCAGTATATTTATTCCATGGGGGAAAGCCTGGGTGGATCCGGTGCACTGCTTTTTTCAAAGTACTGCTCAAAAATTACCCGCATTCTGGCATTCAGTCCGCAATATTCGGCCCTGCCCTCGTTCTGCAAATGGTATGGGCCACTCTCTCCTTTAGACGGAGCGATCGGCACTTTCGCTTTCAGCGATTATGCTCCCGAAAGTGCGGCCTCCAAAGCCGTTCTGATTTATCCTTCCTGTTCCTATGAAGACAATCTTCACGCAAAATTTTTCAAATCTGAAAATTTTGAAGTCGTAGTCCTGAATACAACCCATCACGATATTGCCCGTCACCTCAAAAAAGACTACGATATAAATTATCTAAACATTGTTCTGAATACTTTTTACAATATGAAAGTGGATTTTTCAGAAAAATTATTCTCGAATCTTCTGTGTAATATTGTTGAACCCAATCCAAAAGCCTTTGTGAAATGGATTGGGAACCAGACATTCCGGTACGATATTTTTATCGATCTTCCTGATCTTCCCCTGATTTCAGAGGAAGGACGCGCCACCCAGAGCAGCGTCTGCGAATATTCTTTCGAAAGGATCAATACGGAAGCGGAGGCCCAGCGGGCCATTTCCGAACCACTGCGAATGATCCCGGCCTTCCATACCGGTTTCGAGAAAAATCCTTGGTGGAGCCTTGAACTGCGGCAGCTCTCCCATGTCCGGCAGATCATTATTTTCAATCGCTGCGACAATGAGGAATATGCCCGCAGACTGAGTCGTTTTTCGCTGCTCAAATCCGACGATGGCCTCTACTGGGAAGAATTCTATCAAAAAACCAGCACCGAATATATCGGCGGAGAATTCGGTGAACCCCTGCAGATCGAGACAGACCTCGTCACCCGGCATATCCGGATCGTGCTGGATGGCACGTCCTTTCTTCACCTCAGCAAAGTGAATGTCTACGGCACCTATCTGTAACGCCTGTAGACCAGCTCCTCTCCCTTCGAAGAACTCTCTTCCACGGCTTGTTTTACCTGTCCGTGGAATGGAGACAGCTCACAGACCGGATCGGTGTTTTCGGCCTTTCCGGTCAGAGCCAGAGCCTGACAGCGGCATCCACCCCAGTCCCGTTCCTTACGCTCACAGGAACGGCAGGGCTCAGGCATCCAATCAGTTCCGCGGAACATGTTGAAGAGGGGAGAGGCGTTCCAGATTTCCGACAGGGTCGCATTCTTTACATTCGGAAAATCGACATCGGGAATGATTTCCGCCGCATGACACGGCAACACCCGCCCGGACGGCGTGACGTTCACGAAACGCTGGCCCCAGCCTCCCATGCAGGGCTTGGGACGGTCGGCGTGATAATCCGGTGTGACGTAATCAATGGATAGACCTCCTTTTGCACGTTCTTCTTCGACAGCGCGCGTTGAGGCTTCCAGCTGTTCACGGCTGGGCAAAAGGGCTCCACGATTTTTCAGCCCCCACCCATAATACTGCGTGTGAGCGATCTCGACTCTCGCGGCCCCCAGATCGCGGGCCAGCGCAAACATCTGCGGGATCCGGGCTACGTTTTCCCTGTGCACAACAAAATTAAGCGTCATCGGAATTCCGGAGGCACGAATGAGACGCGCCGCCCGGATCTTTCGTGCCTGCGCACCTTTCAGGCCGCCGATACGCTCGGCTCCGTCTTCCGTAACATCCTGAAAGGAAAGCTGGATGTGGTCGAGCCCTGCTTTGTCTAGTGCCTCAAGCTGTGGCTCATCCAAGAGTACACCGGACGTAATGAGGTTCGAATAGAGATTCAGTTTCTGCGCAACGGAGACCAGTTCGACCAGATCAGGCCGACTCATGGGTTCACCGCCGGAAAAATGAACCTGAAGAACTCCCAGATCCGCCGCCTGTTCCAGTACGGAACGCCAGCCGGCAGTATCGAGTTCTGCCGTCTTTCGTTCAAGTTCAAGCGGATTGGAACAATAGGGGCAGGAAAGCGGGCATCGATGCGTCAATTCAGCCAGAAGGCTCATCGGCGGCGAAGGAAGTGTCATATATGCAGGACGTTCTTTTCTGTCAGTTCAGAAAGAAGCGCGAGGACATCCTTCGCAATGACCTCACGCGGGGCGGAAAACTCGTTTGTAAGCTGCTGAATGATATCGCCGACGCTGCGTTTCCCATCCAGCTGCCGCAGAATATGCGGCGCGGAGCCCTCAATCACAAATGCTTTTTCGGGGGCCTGCACAATCCATAGGTCCCGCACGCGATCATGCTGGAGCCGGTGGCCACGGGCGAAGGAGAGCACTGTCTCCTCCGCGATACCTGGAGGGGCTACTGTCATGGAACGAAGGCGCCCGGCGGGATATGGCCGTCCACATAAGCGTAGTCGAGCGCATCCAGCATGGTCCACAGCACGGAACACTTGAACTCGAGCGCTCCCAGAACCTCTTTCTGCTGCTCGGGCGTGCGGGCGTTTTCGCGTACATAGGCAAGGGCGAAATCGGAATCCCGGGGAGCCTGCGTCAAACGCGGCGTGAAATACGCCAGCGTTTCTTCCGACACGAAATCGTAATGTCGCAACATGCCCGAAACACGTTCACTGATGATCGTTGGCGAGAACAGTTCCGTCAGGGAGGACGCAATAGCGGCGAGAATCGATTGATCCCGTACGAAGTTCACATAGGCATCAACCGAGAAGCGTGTGGCCGGAAGCAGGCCGTCGAGACTCTCCACATAGTCGCGACCCAACCCCAAACCATCCGTCAGCATCAGCCAACGCGCGACACCACCCGTTCCCGGTTCCGTGCCGTCGTGATCCTCGATCCTGCGACGCCATTCACGGCGCAGCTCGGCCGTAGGCAGGCGGGCCAGCAATGTTGCATCCTTGGCGGGAATGCGCGCCTGATAATAATAGCGGTTCAGCGCCCAGGCCTGAACCTGTGCCCTGTCGAGCTTGCCGTCATGCAGTTTGCGATGAAACGGATGCCGGTTGTGGTACCGCTCGGCACCGATCTGGCGAAGCGCTGCTTCAAGCTGATCAGGAGTAAGGAGCGTCATGGTGTATCCAGTCTGAAAGTCATGCCGTCTTCCGCAACCATCCAGCCGGCGCGTTCGACGCTTTTGCGTTCGGGACTGTCTTCGAACAAAATTGGATTCGAGTTGTTGATATGAATCAACACCTTACAGGGTTTTTCGCATGTCGTGAAAGATTCTACGGGGCCACACGCATCATTGACCGACACATGCCCCATCCGCTGCCCGCTTTTGGGGCTCAGCCCGGCGCGAATCATTTCATCGTCCCGCCACAGCGTTCCGTCGAAGAAAACCAGATCGGCTTTTGCCACACGCTCCACAATCGAAGGCGTGATATGGGCGCAGCCGGGGATGAACAGCATCGTTTTCTTTCCGTCGGTGATGGAAAGGCCGAGCGTTTCATCCGGCTTTGACCCCGATGCCTCCGCATAAAGAGGAGCCTTGCCCGGCACGGCAAACGCCGTGAGCAGAAGACCGGAGGGAATACCGTCCTTGTTCATCAGGGATGTGGGCTCGTCGAGGATCAGGGGAATGCGCGGCACGATGTCCGGATCAATCGCACCGAAAATCGGATTCTCTGCAAGCTGGTGAAGGGTGGACGCACTTCCCATCAACGTGAAGGGTTCACGCTCGCGCAGCGTGAGAAGCCCCGTAATGGCGTCGATTTCCCCACATGTCAGCACGACGCCCTGAATGGGCGTGCCTCGCAGGCTGTCCTGATGATGGAGGGCAGGTGTTTCGATAATCTGCTGGCGCAGGTCGGGAGAGGCGTTGAGAATGAACCAACGTTTTCCATCGGCGCTGACGGCAATGGAGGCCTGGGTCCGGGCTTTGGCGCCCTGTCGCGTGCGGGCCGCCACACAGCCGGGCGCTGCGGAGTTCCATTGCGGGAATCCACCCCCTGCCGCCGCGCCGAGCACGATGACATCAATCATTTTTCACAAACCGTCTGACTGGGGCGCCCTGTGGCACCCATGAATGAAAACGGCCGCTCCAGGGGGAGCGGCCGTGCCTTATTCCTCAAGGACGAAGCCTCGGGAAAGTGGCTTATTTCTTCTCGCCGCAGACATACGAGTTAATTTCTGCGCCCAGCGGGATTTCGGTAACTTTCGGCGTGTTCCAGGCCATGTTTCTTCTCCTTGGTTTCCGACAACCGGCGAGTGCAACAGGCAATGATCCATTTGCATTCACAGGCGCGCCTCATGATTTAGTGACCGGATGGCACTGGAGTTCAAGGGGGTTTTTGGGCAGAACACGCAACTGTGTCCTGTTGCGCCTCGTTTGATCCGCGCGCTCCGTCTTCCGTTTCAGGCAGAAAACATGTCCGGTCGTCCCATTGACTCTTCCGCCGACACTGCCTGCCCTCCCCGGACAGCGTCACCCGAAGAAAACGGCGAAAAACTACTTCCCGATGATGATTTTCCGGATCCGACGCTCGATCGCAACCTGCTGCGCGACCATCTCAATATCCGGGACATGTGTGTCCTGATCCTGACGATTCTTGCAGTGTTCTACTCGCTGTATTTCACAGCGCCCATCCTTCTGCCGTTTGTCTTCGCGCTGGTTCTGAACCTGCTGATGATCACCCCCATGCGATTCCTGACGCAGCGGCTGCGGCTGCCCCGGCATCTGGCGGGTCTGCTTTTAATTGTCATGATGTTCGGAGTCGTAGGAGGGATTGCCACAACCATCTCGGTGCCCGCAGCCGGATGGATCACGCGGGCACCGCAAACTCTGCCGGCACTCCAGAGCAAGCTGGCGGTCCTGAGCGGCCCGATCGACGTCATGCAGCGGGATTACATGCGCCTGTCAGCCATGTTCAGCGGTCATTCGGGAGCGACCCATGCCAGTCATGGTGTAGCGGGAACGATTGGGGGAGAGACCGCGCTGTCACGGCTTGGGTCCTCCGTCCTAGCAGGGACGCGGGAACTGGCTGGCGGTTTTTTCTCGATGCTGCTGATGCTGTTCTTCCTCATGACGGAAGGCGACACGCTACTACGCCGCTGCGTCGAAATCATGCCAACCTACGCCAAGAAGCGCCGCCTCGTGGAAATGGCGACACAGATCGAGCAGAACGTGTCGCTCTATCTCGTGACGATCACGATGATGAATCTGGGTGTCGGGCTGGTAAACATGATCCAGTGCTGGGCGACCGGCATGCCCAACCCGCTTCTGTGGGGCGTGCTGGCGTTCCTGCTGAACTACATTCCCATCATCGGACCACTGACGGGTGTCGTGGTCTATTTCGTGGTCGGTCTGTTCAGCTTCCCATCCCTGCTTTACGCACTCCTGCCGCCATCGATCTATCTGCTGATCCATGTGTTGGAAGGCGAAACCATCACGCCCATGCTGCTGGCCCGGCGCTTTACGCTCAATCCCGTTTTCGTCATGGGATCGCTGCTGTTCTGGGACTGGATGTGGGGCATTTCTGGCGCGTTTTTGTCAGTGCCAATGCTAGCCGTCTTCAAGATCGTCTGCGACCATATTGAAGTGCTGGCTCCACTGGGACATGTCCTCGGTGGCCCTACAAGACGCACGATCAGCAGCGCCATCGTCGCACAGCTCCAGTCGGACCCCTGACCTTCACACGAGATTTCCACGTCTTTCGGGGCATCCGGCTTTCCAGAATCTAGTTGACAATGATTCTCATTATCGAAATAGGAGAATAAATTTTCATTTAATGAGAGCACTCCATGAGTTTTCCCCGGATCATCTGCGGCACGGCCTCCTGCCTTGCCCTAAGCACGCAGATCGCCTCTGCGTCGTCCCTCGATCCGCAGAAAAAACAGACAGCCAAACCGGCCACGACGCAGGTTACGAAACCGCGCAGCACAGATGCGGCAACCCCGGCGGAAATCATCACCGTGACGGCAACGGGACTGTCGCAGGCAGGTGCCTCAACCAAAACACGGACGCCCATTATTGAATCGCCGCAGACGATTTCCATCGTCAGCCGTGAAGAGATCGAGCTGCGCTCATCTCCCACCATTGCGGACGCCCTCGCCTATACGGCCGGTGTACAGGCGGAGCCTCAGGGCATCGACAACCGTGTCGACGAAGTTTCAGTTCGTGGGTTCGGCGCTGGCGGTTTCTCGTCCAACAACAACTTCGTCGATGGTCTGCGTCTTCCCGCTGGTGGACAGTGGACGCGCACGTCTTTCGATCCGTTCGCTCTACAACAGATCGATGTTCTGAAAGGCCCCTCAGGCGCACTTTACGGGCAGACGGCCCCCGGCGGCGTCGTCAATCTCGTGACAAAACGTCCGACCGAGAAAAGTGAAGGCGAATTCTTCCTTCAGAGCAGTGGCTATACAGATCTGGAAAACTGGCAGGGACAGGCTTCTGGCGATGTGTCAGGAAAGCTGAACCACAGTGGAACGGTTATGGGGCGCATGGTAGCCTTGGCCAAATACGGCGGTACGCAGGTCAATGATGTCACGGCAGGCCGCTATTATGTCTCGCCCAGTCTGACATGGAAATTTGCCCCCCATTCGACATGGACACTGCTTGCGCAATACCAGCGCGATGTCGGCGGCTCGACGTTCCAGTTCCTGCCCGCAACAGGCACGCTTTACGCATCCAAAGGCCGTTACATCGCCAATGATGCCAATATCGGCGAACCCGACTGGAACACATTCGACCGCAATCAGGCCCTTTTCGGATCGTTCCTGGAACATCGCTTCAACCGTTTCCTGACGGTTCGGAACAACGTCCGCTATACCTATCTCGACACGCTCTACCGCTCCACGGTCCTCTCGGGCGATACGCTTGCGAAATGCGCCAGCACTATTGCGGGATGCGTGGCGGGAGAGACGGTCAACCGCCGCGCCGTGGAAGGCCGGGGGCGGTCACAGGGCGTCGCCATGGACACACAGGTCGAAGGCCATGTCCGCACCGGACCCGTACGTCACCTCCTCCTTGCCGGGACAGACTATTTCTATACGGACTGGAACCACGACCGCGACCTCGTCAGCTCGGCACTGGTCAAGCCACTCCTAAACATCTTCGATCCTGTCAGCCGCGGCAGCGCGGGTTACGAAAGCAACCTGTCCCCGCAGGTTTATACGTCCACGGTCAGCCGCCAGAACGGAATCTATTTTCAGGATCAGCTCAAGTTCGAGCGCCTGCGCGTTACGATCGGCGGTCGTCAGGACTGGGCCAATGACAACACCTACAATATCCTGACCCACAAACGATACATCACTCCCTCGCAGGCCTTCACCTGGCGCGCGGGCGGTGTCTATCTGTTCGATAACGGACTGGCACCGTATTTCAGCTATGCCCAGTCCTTCCAGCCGACCGTCTCCGATCCATCCACGGCCAAGAACGGCCTGCCCTTCAAGCCGACCACCGGCGACCAGTACGAAGCCGGCATCCGCTACCAGTACGGCAAGAGCATCTATGTCACGTTCGGTGGTTATCAGATCACCCAGAAGAACATGACGACCCCCGACCCCGACGGCGAAACCTGTGGCACCGCAACCTGCCTGATCCAGACAGGCAAGGGTCGCGTCCGCGGTCTCGAACTCGAAGGACGCGCCACCCTTCCGTGGGACATGGCCGTGATCTTCACCGGAACGCGCAGCGACGCCCGCATCCGGCAGTCCAACACGGCAGGGCAGATCGGCAACTACCTGCCGCAGGCGCCAAAATGGATGGCCTCGCTCTTCATCGATCAGCGCATCCGCTACGGCGCCCTCCGCGGTCTGGGGGTCGGGGGCGGCGTGCGCTACACTGGCACAAGCTACGGCGATACGGCCAACAAACTGGCCATCCCCGACTACACGCTATTCGATACCTTCCTCCGCTACGATATCGGCGATGCCCATCCCGCCTATAAGGGCCTGATGCTCTCGCTTAACATGCGCAACGTCGCCAACAAGCGCTTCGTCGCAACCTGTACGGCAGTGGCCGCCTGCTATTACGGGCAGGGCAGAAATCTCACCGCCCGACTGGAATACCGCTGGTGAGCGAAACGCTATTTTACGGGCTGTCGACCCTGCTTGTCGCGGGGGGAGCCATCCTCCTCTATGCCTGCTCGTCGAACCAGATCCTTCTGCGTCACGCACTGCGCGGTCCGCTTCCGATGCTGGTCGGCACCGGGCTGATCATCGCGGGGGGCGCCGTACTCATGGCGGCGGCGAGTGCGTGCACAGCATGTCTGATGATCATGATCCTCCTCATGATCATCTGGTCCCTGCTGCCACTGATTGCTCCCTTCTGCCGCGATCAGCACGATCATGAGTAACACCCGGCAGACAGCACGCCGCCACGGCCTCAACAACCGGCAGTGGTTGCCCAAAGTGCTTGCGGCAGTCTTTCCGGGCTGCGGACTGGCTTTTGCCATCATGGGCCTTCTTGGACTGCTGAGTGGCACGACCGGCGACCCCAGAACACTGTCCGCACAGGCGCTGATGTGGCTGACAGCGACGCTGTGGCTGCTGGTTCTTGGAACATGTTTCCTGTTCGCCTCGGCCCGTCAGGCCTGGGCCGTTCTCGGCGGGGGATGCGTCCTTCTCTGGGGATTTTTTCTGCTGCTGCGAACGATTCTGTCATGAAAATCCGCCCCGATATCCTTCGCGTCTATCGAGAGGTCCATAGCTGGGTCGGGATCTGCGCCGGGCTGCTGCTATTCGTGGCATTTTTTGCCGGTGCGATCAGCATGTTCGAACGCCCGCTCCAGAACCTGACCACACCGGCGCTCGACCTGCCCCCGCCGACCCCGCTGTCACAAACGCCTGCTCTTCTGGAGCAGGTCTTCAAGGCCTATCCGCAGGCCCGGCGGAGCTACACGGTCGTCCTCTCCCCCGACCGGAGCCTGCCCGGCCGTGTGGCCTGGCGCTCCCATCCACCGGGGCACGGTGCCAGTGTCCTGAATGTCGCAACGCTGGGCTCCGATGGTGCGCTGGTGGTCCGTCAGCCCCAGGTCTCGCCGGTTGCATCCTTCATCGATACCCTCCATCAGAAGGTGGGCCTGCCGCTACCGCCTGCGATCAGCCGCCCGGTTATGGGCGTCGTGGCACTGCTTTACGGACTTGCCCTGATTTCCGGAACGCTGGTGTTCCTCCCCACGCTGGCCCGCAACCTCTTTGCCTTCCGCAGGATAGACGGCCCCCGCAAGTTCTGGCTGGACATTCACAATCTGCTTGGCTTTTTCTCGCTGCCTTTTCACATCGTCATGGCGGTAACCTCGGTCGTCTTTGCGTTTCATGACCCCATTTTCGCCGTGCAGAGCCGTCTTTTCGCCTCACCGTCTGCCCGCCACGCATCGGTAGACGGATCGATGCCCGGATCAATGCACGCAGGGACGCCGGGTCCGATGCACGAGATCGCAGACGGACATCCCGGACCACACCCCGCCATCAGCCATGACGAAAGCGCACTTCTGGCCCCAACCGACCTCCTTGCCACTCTCGAAACGCAGGCACCGGGGTTTGTGGCGGATACACTATTCTACAGTCATAACGGGCGCGGTGACATGACGCTGAGGGTTACGGGTCACGACAGCCGGTACAGTACCCGTGGCCCCGTTGCAGGTTTTACAACCATGGATCCGCGAACCGGCAAAATCCTGTCTGCAGACTATCTCCCCGGTCACCAGAAAACCGGTTTCGCGATCCTGACCGTTTTCTTCGCGCTGCATTTCGGCAGCTTTGGAGGCAACGCCATCCGGTGGGGCTATGTCGTTCTGGGTTTTGCGGGGGCTGCCCTGTTCTATACAGGCAACCGCCTCTGGGTGGATGCACGGCGGCGGCGCGAAAAGGCCGCTGGTTTCGCCCGTGACAGTCTTGCCACCCATATTCTGGGACGACTGACCCCCGGCTGGGTTGTGGGATGCGTGATCGGCAATGCCATGATTCTCGCCGCCGCCTTCCTCATGCCGGACCTCATGACGGAAACAGTCGTGTCGGAACTCTATTACGCCGTTTTCGTCGGATGTATTGTCCTGTTCATGCTCCGCCCGCGAACGACACGTCCGTCAACGCACTGAAGAGAACGGGAGGAACAGGGCCGACTATTCTTCCACATGTCCGAAGTCGGAGGTCTGCCGGCCATCCCCGCTGCGTGAGCCGTTTTTCAGGGCGGCCTGAATCCGGTCGATCAGTTCGGAACGCTGATAGGGTTTTCCCAGAACTTCGAAATTGTTGTTCTCAGGTCCGTTCAACGACATTTCATCATTATAGCCGGTCGTGAGAATGACGGGGGTCTGCGGATGAAGCCGACTGATTTTATCCGCCAGAACCAGGCCATTGAGGCCCCCCGGCATGATGACGTCCGAAAAGACGGCACGGAAAGGCTTCTTCGCAGCAAGAGCCCTTTCGAAGACTTCCAGCGCCTCCGTTCCATTCTGCGCGATCGTGACCTGATAGCCGATCTCCGTGAGGGAGTCCGACGCATACTGGGCAATATCGGAATTGTCCTCGACCACCAGAATATGGGGAGAATGTTCTCCTTCCTCCACAAAATGGGCCTTATATCCCGTATTTTTCGTGCCAGTTTCAATCGGATCCCGGGGCGCGTGTACCGGAAAGATCATGTGAATGCTGGTGCCGCGCTGATACTCGCTCTCGACCTCAAGGCGTCCGCCCGACTGTTGGACGAAACCCTGCACCATAGCTAAACCCAGCCCTGTGCCCTGTCCGGACGGCTTTGTGGTGAAGAACGGTTCGGTCGCACGCATGACGATATGGGGAAGCATGCCCTGCCCCTCGTCCGATACCGTCACGACAACATAATCGCCAGGCTTGAGACGACGCGCCTCCGCATTGCCGTTCAGATGCAGAAGTTCCGTCTTGATCGTAATCGCATTGCCCGGCATCGATGCGTCCCGGGCATTGGCAATGACGTTCAGAAGCGCCATTTCGAAGTAATTCGTATCAAGCTTCACATCGGGCAGGCGTAGACGGAGATTCAGATACAGTTCGATCTGGTTTCCGACTGACATTTCGATCAGTTCCCGAAAGGAATTGATCAAGGAACTCAGATTGATTTCCACCGGATCAAGACGGGTGCGTCGGGCAAAGGACAAAAGCTGCCGCGTCAGCCTGGCGCCGCGTTCCGCCGCCTGCTGTGCGATCATGTGCTGTCGCTCGAACGCCTGATGGTCGAGCCGTTTTTCCTTCATCCTTTCCAGACTGTTGTTCAGGATCTGAAGGAGGTTATTAAAATCATGGGCCAGCCCCGCCGTAAGCTGCCCGATCGCTTCCATTTTCTGACCCTGACGCAGGGCCATTTCACTCTCACGCCGCTTTGAGACATCAAGCTGGCTGGCGAAGAAATAGATCAGTTCACCGTCTTCGTCGAAGACAGGGCCCATGAAAATCGCGTTCCAGAAAGGGGTCCCGTTGCGTCGGTAGTTGAGGATTTCGAGAGCGACGGGTTTGCATTCCGCTATCGCCTCCCGCAACTGCCGGACATCATTGGGATCGGTACCGCTCCCCTGGAGAAAGCGGCAGTTCCTTCCGACAACCTCGCCGGACTCATATCCCGTCAGGTCGAGGAAGGCGTTGTTGGCGAACGCGATCGGACAGTCAGGAAGCCTCGGATCTGCCAGAATCATGGGCATCCGTGTCATCTCGACCGCGGCAAAGAAGACATTGCTTTTGTTTTCAAGTGTCGGGTCGCTGATCCGGGTCTGGGCCCAGTGCCGGGGCTCGCGCGCGTTCAGCGCTTCACGGTCCTGCAGGGAAGGCTGATCCGGAGAACCCTGGGTTGTCAGAGCGACTCCGTGACGGTGCTCGTCGTTATTCATGAACCCGGTCGCTGACATTGAAATGCTTGCATGACTTTCCATCTCACGACGCAAAACAGAGCGGCAACACAAATCTTGCAGAGTTTCGGATCACTGGTCAGAAGAACCATTTTCACGCTAGACGCTTCGACAGAAACACCCCCAAGGGATATGTCCATAAGAACAATCCCGAAGGACAGTTCCGTCCCGTCTGGAAAACAACAGTCCGAACCGCAAGGAGATCCCATGCCTCAACTGTCCCGCCGTGGCGTCTGTCTGGTGATCTCGGCCCCGTCTGGTGCAGGCAAGTCCACCATTGCCAATGCCCTGCGCGCTTCAGAGCCGACCCTGCGCCATTCCGTCTCGGTCACGACACGCGGGCCCCGCCCGGGCGAAGTCGAGGGTGTGCATTACCATTTCCGGGATATCGCAGAATTCCGCCGCATGGCTGCGGAGGGCGAGCTTCTGGAATGGGCGGAAGTCTTCGGTCGGGGCTACGGCACGCCACGCGCGCCGGTTGAGGAAGCGCTGGATGCCGGACATGACATGGTGTTCGACATCGACTGGCAGGGACACCGCCTTCTGCGCGCGGCCCTGCCGGACGATGTGGTGAGCCTGTTCGTTCTGCCGCCGTCGCTGGAAGAACTGGAACGCCGCCTGAACAAGCGCGCTTCGGACCATCCGGAAGAAATCGCCAAGCGCATGCAGGCGGCGCTGAACGAGATTTCACACTGGTCCGAATTCGATCACACGATCATCAATTCTGACCTCGATACCGCCATCTCTCAGGCTCGCTCCGTGCTAACAGCTGCGCGGCTTGCCACGCGGCGGCAGCGCAACCTGCTGGACATGGTCGCCAGCTTCAGCCGCTGACCTCACCGGTCGCAGCTGGAGCACCCGGCTCCGGCTGGACGGTTTGCATCGCGGCGGCGAAGGCCGTTGCGGATGTCATGGCATCCGCCATAGTCGTCGGCATCAGAATGGTGGTGCCGCGGTTCTTGTTCATTTCAAAAATACGGTTGATCTGAAGGATCTGGAGCGCGATCGGCGCAGCCTCGTAAGTCTTGGCGGCCTGCGCCAGTTCATGCGCCACTTCGCGCTCTGCCGAAGCCAGCGTGACGCGGGCAGAACGCTCACGCTCAGCCTGCGCCTGACGGCTCATGGCGTCCTGAAGGCTGTCGGGGAGCTGCACGTCGCGGATTTCGACGGCCTGAACCGTAACGCCCCATTCCCGCGTCTTGCTTTCGATGAGATCACGCAGTTCGCCGTCAATGCGGCGGCGGTCTTCCAGCAGCGTCGCCAGATCCGAACTACCGACAACCTCGCGCAGCGTCGTGAGCGCAACCATCGAGACCGAACCCTCGTAGTTGTCCAGTTCCGTGATGGCCCGCAGCGGATCATGCACCATCCAGAACACGACCGCGTCCACATCCACCGGCGTCGTATCGCGCGTCAGGGTCTGACGCGTATGCACGGGCACCGTCCGGATGCGCTGGTCCACAACGGCGTCAATCTGATCGAGAAAAGGCACGATCAGGAACAGGCCCGGCCCACGCAGACCCTGAATCTTTCCCGCTCGCAGCACGAGAACACGCTGCCAGGAATTGCACATCTTAAGCGACATATGCACGAGCACCGCGAGCACAACACCGCCAATAACCCAACCGGGCTGCCGTGTCATGGCCGTCAGTCCGGCCGAGAGCAGAAGTAACGCCGCCACAATGGAGGCAGAAATCGTGTTGAGAGGCAGTTTCCGCTTCATGGATGGCACCAGCGACATGGAAGGAGGGACGGGGAAATCCGGCATGGACATCAGCCTTTGGCAGAGCCGCTCTCGGGCTCGGATGGGAGGAGAGGCAGACTGAGAAGATCGCGCATGGCCATAACGACCGCTTCGGGATCAAGACCCGCAGCCTGACTGCGGGCGATGGTGGAGGCCGCGAGCGCCCGTGCTTCCGCGGCTTTGAGCGCACCGTCCGGGTGTGGCGGCGTGTCACTGACGAAACTGCCCCGGGCCCGCAGCGTCCGAATCGCGCCCAGCCGTTCAAGTTCCGCATAGGCCCGCTGAACAGTGTTGAGATCTACCCTCAAGTGAACGGCAAGCGCGCGCATGGTCGGCAGGCGGTCGTCGGGCTTCAGCAACCCCGCACCGATGGCGGCCAGCACGCGCTCGCGGATCTGAACACGCAGCGGCAGGGCGCTGGCATCCGAAAGCGGCGTGGGGAAGAGATATGTTTCTATGTCAGCAGACATGCATACAAGAGTGATCCGTTTTCGGAACATCCGTCAAGAAGATTCGGCGTCAAAGGCTCATTAGGGCCGTTTGAAACCGCGCAAAGCTTGGGAAACCCTCGGCTTCGTGATATGCGCTGCCGTTCCCAGTGACTGCGGACAGCCAAGGACCAGACGTCGCATGACAGCGCTCCAGACCGACCCCCCGATCATGACCCGGAACGGAACGGACACGACTGCGCATCATCATACGCCGCTGATCCTTGCCCTTCCGAAAGGCCGCATCCTCAAGGCGCTGGCTCCGGTTCTGACGCGCACGGGCATCGAACCCGATCCGGACTGCCTGACCGAAAGCAGCCGCCGCCTGCGCTTTGGCACCTCCGATCCGAATCTGGATGTCGTGCGGGTCCGTTCCTTCGATGTCGCAACCTTCGTGGCCTATGGCGGCGCCGATATCGGCGTCTGCGGCGCGGATGTCCTGATGGAATTCGACTATCCGGACATCTATGCCCCGCTCGATCTGGGCATCGGGGGCTGCCGCATCTGTGTCGCGCGCCCCAAAACCATGATCGAAGACCCCGCAACAGGTCAGTCCCGCCTGCGGGTTGCCACGAAGTATCCGACCATTGCCCGCCGCCACTTCGCCTCCCGCGCCATCAACGCCGAGATCGTGCATCTGAATGGGGCGATGGAACTCGCGCCGACGCTGGATCTGGCAAGCGTCATCGTCGATCTGGTCGATACCGGATCCACGCTGCGTGCCAATGGCCTGATGGAAACCGAAACCATCGCCCATGTCACGAGCCGCCTGATCGTCAACCGCGTCGCGCTCAAGACCCGGCCTGAAGAAATCAGCGCCCTGATCGAGCGTTTCCGCACAGCCCTTGCCACGGAGGGTGCGGTCTGATGAAACGCCTCGATACATCCGCAGCCAGTTTTTCCACAGACTTCACCACGCTGCTCGCCGCGCGTGGAAGCGACGAACGCAGCGTGGCCGAACCGGTCCGTGCGATCCTCGCAGACGTCCGCAGCCGGGGCGACGACGCCCTGTGCGACTACACCGCCCGGTTCGATCGTCTGACCCTGCCCGCTGACAGGCTGCGCATCAGCGCAGAAGAAATCGCGTCCGAAGCCGCGCGCGTCCCGGCGGACCTGATGGACGCCCTCCAAACCGCCGCCCGCCGGATCGAGACGTTTCATGCCGCCCAGATGCCCAAGGATCTGGACTTCACGGACGAAGACGGCATTCGACTTGGCATGCGCTGGACGCCGCTGGATGCTGTCGGGCTTTATGTTCCGGGTGGCAAGGCGGCCTATCCGTCCTCCGTGCTGATGAACGCCCTGCCCGCCCGCGTGGCGGGCGTGAAGCGGCTGGCCATGTGTGTTCCGGCCCCGGACGGCGTGCTGAACCCGGTGGTTCTCGCAGCCGCACAGCTTTGCGGCGTTACGGAGATCTACCGAATTGGCGGCGCGCAGGCCGTGGGCGCCATGGCATTCGGCACGAACCTAATCGCCCCGGTGGACCGCATCGTCGGGCCGGGCAATGCATATGTTGCGGAAGCCAAGCGGCAGGTCTTCGGACATGTCGGTATCGACAGCATCGCCGGGCCATCCGAAGTCGTGGTCGTGGCCGACGGACAGAATGATCCGCGCCTTGTCGCACTTGATCTGCTCGCTCAGGCCGAGCATGACGAACAGGCTCAGGCCATTCTCGTGACGACGGATGCCGCCTTTGCCGAACGTGCCGCCGAGGCCGTCCGCAAAGAGCTGGAAACCCTTCCCCGCACTGCCATCGCCACGAAAAGCTGGGACGATCATGGCGCGGTCATTGTCGTACGCTCGCTTGAGGAAGCCGCCGAGATCGTCAACGCACTGGCACCCGAGCATCTGGAAGTCATGCTCGACGCCCCGCGCGACTTCTCGGCGATGGTCCGCCATGCGGGTGCGATCTTCATGGGCCGCAACTGCCCCGAAGCCGTGGGCGATTATGTCGGCGGTCCGAACCACGTTCTGCCGACCAGCCGCACGGCGCGGTTCGCCTCCGGCCTGTCGGTGTTCGACTTCATCAAACGCACCACCACCATCGAAACCGATGCAGCCGGCCTGCGCCGGATCGGCCCGGCCGGGGTGGCACTGGCGACCGCCGAAGGACTGGACGCCCATGCCCTCAGCCTGTCGGCCCGGCTGGAGAAAAATTAATGGCCCGCCTGTCGATCGGTGACCGTGTTTCGGACCTCAAGGGCACGCATGACGGCAGGCTGGTCGATATCGACGGCACCACTGGCTATATCGAGCAGGCCAATGGCGTGGAGATCGAGTTCCCTCTGAGCCAGCTCAAACCCTATGAGGCTCCGAAAATAGCCGAGGAGCGCACGCTCTCCGGCCCTCTACGGGACCGTCTTCTAAATCCGGCACAGAAAGCGCTTCTGGCCTCCGTCCCCGCGGCGCTGCTTGCCGCGATTGCAAAAAGCTATGACGCAGGAAGTGACGGTCCGGGATCACGCACGCCATTTGCGGCCCTTCCGGAGTCAAAACGACTTGAGGCCATCCGGATCTATCTTCCCTCCCTGCCGCAGAGACTTCTGGCGTCGCACATGAATCTGGTCGTCGCCATGCGCGATCTTTCCAAACTGTCCTGACGGGCTGAGTCAGCACATGTTTCCGCCGCGTTGACGCCGGAAAGCATCATTCGTACAAGCCCGCTTTCTGAATCCGCGAAGCCCCATCAGGCGCAGCTTTACTCAGCGCCGGAGGCGCCGCTTTATAATGTCCCCGACTTCCGCTACGACTTTTGCCGATCTCGGCCTTACGCCCACAATCCTTCGCGCTCTGGACGACGCAGGCTACGTCAAGCCCACACCCATTCAGGCCCAGTCCATTCCGTTTCTGCTGGAAGGCCGCGATCTGCTCGGTCTGGCCCAAACCGGCACGGGCAAGACGGCCTCTTTCGCACTCCCCCTGCTGCACCGGCTTGCCGAAACCCCGCGCCCAGCCCCTAAAAACGGCGCGCGCATTCTGGTTCTGGCGCCCACACGCGAGCTGGTTTCGCAGATTGCGGACGGGTTCGAGAGCTTCAGCCGTCACCAGCCCGTGCGTGTCACTACGATTTTCGGTGGCGTCAGTCAGGTCCACCAGGTCAAGGCTCTTGAAGAGGGCATGGACATCATTGTGGCCGCACCGGGCCGCCTGCTGGACCTGATCGAGCAGGGCCTGTGCGATCTGTCGCAGCTTGAAACGCTGGTGCTGGACGAAGCCGACCAGATGCTGGACATGGGCTTTGCCAAGCCGATCGAACGCATTGTCGCAACACTCCCAGCAGACCGTCACACAGTGCTGTTTTCCGCAACCATGCCGAAATCCATTACAGCCCTCGTCGAGAGCCTCCTGCGCGACCCGGCAAAGGTCGAGATCGCACCACCTTCGACCACGGTGGACCGGATCGCGCAGTCTGTCATGTTCCTCGATGCGTCCAACAAGAAAGCGGCCCTCCTGTCCCAGCTTCAGACGCCGGGGATCGGTCAGGCCGTCGTCTTCACATTGCAAAAGAACATCGCCAACGAGGTCTGCACCTTCCTGACGGAGTCCGGTATCACGGCGGAAGCGCTACACGGCAACCGGTCGCAGGGTCAGCGCGAGCGGGCGCTGAATGCGTTCCGCGACGGCGACGTTCAGGTTCTGGTGGCGACCGACATCGCGGCGCGCGGTATTGACGTCGATACGGTCACGCATGTCATCAACCATGATCTGCCGAGCCTGCCGGAAAGCTATGTGCACCGGATCGGACGCACGGGCCGTGCAGGCCGCAGCGGGTTTGCCATCACGCTCTGCGATGCCGAACAGCGCGCCTGGCTCCATGCCGTGGAGCGTGAGATCGGCCGGACTCTGGACGTTCATGACAGCCATGAATGGCACTGCGAAAAGGCCCGGAACTCCACCATGCGTCCGCCCGTCCTCGGCGGTGGTCCGGTCAAGCAGGTCAAGCCGCAGAAGGTGCGCGAGCGCCGCGTCTGGACCGAAGAGGAAAAAATGGCCGCCCGGGCTGCTGCTGCCAAGACGTCCTGAACGGACCCTATCGTGCTGTCTGAGAGGGCGGCACGACGCCAGAGTGCCAAAAAACCGCAAGAATCCCCGGACAGGGACCGGCCATGCTTGACCTTTGGGCTGACAGTCCGCACATAGCGGGCTGGATTTTCTGGCTCCGCACCGGGGCCACTGCCACGTGCAGATCATTACCCTGTCCCTGAAGCAAGGATTCACATGTCAAAAGAAGACCTGATCGAGTTTACCGGCACCGTCATGGAACTGCTCCCTAACGCCATGTTCCGCGTCACGCTCGACAACGAGCACACCATCCTCGCCCATACGAGCGGCAAGATGCGCAAGAACCGTATCCGCGTTCTGGCCGGTGACCGTGTCAATGTCGAAATGACGCCCTACGACCTGTCCAAGGGACGGATCACGTTCCGCTTCAAGTAAGACAGTCCGCCGCATGACCGCATCCCCGTCTTCCGCAGAAGGGTCATCCGGCCTTTTGGACCGTCCGAAGCTCGTTCTGGCCTCTGCCTCCCCGCGCCGCCTGAGCCTGCTGGAACAGATCGGCATCGTGCCTGACGCCATCGTCAGCGCCGATATCGACGAAGAACCGCGCCCCGGCGAATTGCCGCGCCCGCTCGCGCAGCGCCTCGCCCGCCAGAAGGCGGAGCATGTGGCCGCGCAGCGCACGGACGCCGCATTGGTCCTCGGCGCGGATACCGTGGTGTCGGTCGGTCGGCGCATCCTGCCGAAAGTCGAAGACGAAAAGACAGCCCGCGCGTGCCTGAAGCTGCTATCGGGCCGTCGGCACAAGGTTCTGACCGCTGTTGTCCTGCGCCCGAGCGCGAGCTGGCCGCAGGGCAATTCCTGCGAGCGGTTGGTGGAAACCTCCGTCATTTTCCATCGCCTGACGGATGCTCAGATCGACGCTCTGATCGCGCAGGGGGACTGGAAGGGCAAGGCAGGCGGTTATGCCATTCAGGGCGCCGCCGCTGCTCATATCCGCCAAATCGGCGGCAGTTACTCCGCCGTTGTAGGGCTACCCCTGTTTGAAACCGCGCAGCTCCTGCGCGGTCAGCCGGTTGGCAAGCCCTCAGGTGGCTGGATCGCATGACCGAAATCCGCGCAGCCTGTTCTCCAGGTGAAGTGCGGATTGCCGTCACAGATCATGACACGCTCCTGGATGCCGCGATCTGGCGCCCCGGCAGCCCGGATGGTCTGGAAGACTGGCATGTTGTCCGCGTCCAGAAAGCCGCTTCCGCTCTGGGTGGCGCGTTCGTCCTGCTCGAAGACGGCCAGAGCGGCTTTCTCTCCACACGTGAAACCCTGATCGAAGGGGCTCTGACCGCAGCGCGCGTCAGTCGCGCAGCCCAGAACAACAAGGGTCTGCGCCTGCGTCGGGCGGACATGCCCACCGAAGCCCCCTCCGCTCCAAAACTCCTGGAACGCGGCCCGACCCCGCTCGACGAACTTGCGGACCGCTATCCGGAGGCTCCGATTTTCGTGGATGATCCGGGCATTGCCGCAAAACTCCCTGTCCGGCTGCGTCCGCGCCTCCAGCGTTGCCAGCAGGCATTCGATGGCGCGCTTGAGGCCGATTTCGACAGTCTTGGCAGTTCCGATGCCGATCTGGGCCTGCTGACCGCCAGTTTTTTTCCGACCCCCGCCCTTGTCGCTG
Source organism: Gluconobacter kanchanaburiensis NBRC 103587 (assembly GCF_007988905.1). Taxonomy (GTDB): domain Bacteria; phylum Pseudomonadota; class Alphaproteobacteria; order Acetobacterales; family Acetobacteraceae; genus Gluconobacter; species Gluconobacter kanchanaburiensis. The sequence continues at coordinate 156,521 of NZ_BJVA01000003.1, read as the reverse complement.
TCGACCTCGACAGCACTGGCACTCCTGACTTCAAGGGGAATGTAGCGGCCTTTCCCGAACTGGCGCGGCAGATCCGCCTGCGGAACCTCTCAGGCACGATTCTGGTAGATCCGGCAGGTGTAAAGACGCGCAAACGCCCCGCGCTGGTCGCATTCCTGCGCGAAGCCCTGTCAGACGATCCGCTCAAGCCAGATGTTCTCGGCGCAACACCGTCGGGCCTGCTGGAACTGACGCGCCCTCGCCGTCGCCCTCCTTTGCATGAACTTCTGTCTTCCCCACAAGGTCTGGCTCTGTCCCTCCTGCGGACGATCCTGCGCGAAGAGCGCCCAGGCCAGACGCTGACAACTTCGATCGGCCTTATCAAAGCACTGGAAAGTGACCCCGAGGCGCTTGCTGATTTCACGTCCCGCCGCGCCCGGCCGCTGGACCTTATCCTTGATCCCAATGCCCCACCCGCAAGCTGGAGCCTGTCATGAGCGAGTCCACCTGTCCGATCTGCCACCGCCCCACAGATCCCCAGTTCCGCCCGTTCTGCTCCCGACACTGTGCAGACGTGGATCTGGGCCGTTGGTTCAATGGATCATACCGGGTTCCGTCCTTCCGGCAGGATAATGACGAAGAGCAGAACGAATATCACGACGGAGAGGGTTGATCCCACCTCAATCATCCGCTAAACCCCATTCCGCAGCAGGGTCCGCCCTGTGGCTTCGGTGCCCAAGTAGCTCAGTTGGTAGAGCATGCGACTGAAAATCGCAGTGTCGGTGGTTCGATTCCGCCCTTGGGCACCATTATTAACCATAAATCACGAAAATAATTAAAAACGCGTCGGCATCTCTGGCGCGATCTGCGCTTTTCGCAACAGAACACGGTTTCGCCGTGTGCTTCTGGTCTTTTTGTCTGCCATGCGCTGAAATGATCTATGGTCTGCATGAATAGCAGAACAATCAAAGACGTTGGATTACTCCTAAGCTCAGGACTCATAGGCAGAAGATGACGGTGGGGCATCTGTCGTAGCGGATTGCTACCCTCCGCCAGTCCTTGAGCCTTCCGAACATGATCTCGATGCGATTGCGGCGTTTATATTTTCATTTGTCGTATTTGACTGGTTTTCCGCGGGATCTTCGCCCCGGAATGCAGGGCATGAATCCGATTTCTACAATCAAATCAATGGGGCCTGAGCCTAAAGCATGATCTAATCGGACGTTTTCTTGATTATTGTGGTGAATGGGCTTTTAACGAAGTCAAGTTCTGTGCGTCTCTTCTTAAAGAAGGCGCAAGGGTTCTTGATATTGGGGCATTCATCGGAACGTTCGGTCTGGGAGTCGCCTCCCTGCGCCGGCTAACGAGCCTGTGTGCCGTGGAAGGTAATCCCGAGCTCATTCCTTTTCTGAATGCGAACATCTCCCTCGCTGCCCAATGCCCGACAACCTCTGTTATCAATGCGATTGTCGCCCCTTCGGGTTACGAGGTGCATGGCCATTATGGTCAGGAGGAAAATCTCGGATCCACATCCTTCGTTTATGACGAAGCAACGGCGAATGTCCCAGATGATGTTCCGGTAAAAGCCACACTCCCCCTGACTGAACTGCGAAAGCAGAACGGCCCCTTCGATCTCATCAAGATCGACGCCGAAGGTATGGAATATGCCATCCTCAAGGATGATCGGGAATTTGTGGCGACCGGAGACTCCCTGATCTGGATCGAATACAATGAAGAAATTTCATCACTCGACTGCGCAGATCTGCTGCTCGGACTCACACTGCATTATTTTTCTTTTCCAGCGCATAGTTTCGAAAATTATCGTTCCCAGATCGAACCGCTACTTCCCTGGGCCTATGAAGACTTTCTCAGTCCAGCGGCAACAACCGACAACGCTCCATCCGACCAGAGCCCGAAGAGCGCTCCCGGGGAGGAGGCTCCGGAGGCCGAGCGGCTGGACAAGCTTCAGGAAGCCGACACTCACAGTCACGAACTGGAATCGGCACTCAATGACCCCCGTGTCCTGCTGCAGGAGGCGCAGAAGCTCGCCTTTGAGCGCTTGGAAGCGCTCAATCAGCTGACGAAATAAAGGGTCCGCAATCAATGCAGGAATAAGGAACACTCACTTTTCATGCATCTGGAGAGCTTCTGACACGTTCAGATCTCCATGCCGGCTCGCAGCCGGGTGTCCTCAGGACGACACAGTTCTTCAGACGCATGAAAGGTTCCAGACAATGTCCATCAGTATCAACCGCCGTGGTATCGCTCTCGCAGCACTCCTGTTCGGAACGGGACTGGCTGCCGCCCCCACCGTACATGCCGCCGATACTCTTGGAACACCAGTTGGACACGTCACGCTTTCTGCACGGTCGGCCGATGTCGGCATCGGCTATACCTGGGGTGACGGAACCCTGACCTACGGGCATCAGACTTACCATTTCAAGGTAACAGGCGCGAACATCGCAGCCGTTGGATATTCGGCCCTCAAGGCCGAAGGCACCGTCTATAATCTCAAGCATCTGCATGATTTCGACGGCAGCTATGGCGCACTCGCCGGAGAAGCAACTCTGGACAAGGGACTGGGCGGAGCCGTCCTGACCAACAGCAATGGCGTGCGCATCAAGATTGAAACCGCAACCCAGGGCGCGCGCCTGGCTGCAGGGGCACAGGGTCTGACCTTTACGCTGAGCAGGTAATCTGGTGTCCTCCTGCCGAGGCCTTCCAGAAAGGCCTCGGTCACAGGGTGGACAGCCCCCGCATGCCCGCCTCTTCCAGCCATCCTTTGCGGGGGAGCGGAGCATGACAGATCATGGACACCAATATTCTTGTTCTCTCCTTCACCGAGCAGAGCAAAGCTTTCCAGGCCTTTTCCGAACTGCGCGAACAGGCTGAAGACCAGAAGTTGGTTGTCGTCAACGAAGCCATTGTCGAACGCAATCCGGACGGTACGCTCGTCATTCACGACAACTGGGCACAGAATTCTTCCGGAGAGCAGGTTCTGAACGGTACCCTGCTGGGATCGGTTGTAGGGCTGTTGCTGGGTCCGCTGGGCGTCCTGCTCGGAGCCTCCATGGGCGCTCTGGTGGGAGAGAGCCTGTCGGTCGAAGACGCAGCAATCCGCAGCAGCCTTCTGGCGCAGATCGCATCCGTTATTCCCGCAGGGACGACAGCGGTCATCGCCACAGTACAAGAATATGTCCCGCAGGTCGTGGACCAGGTGGCGGCCTCTCTCGGCGCTTCCCTTGTGCTGCGGCGCCCGATCGAGGCAGTCGAACGCGAAGTTCTTGCCCAGCAGAAAGCACAGGCCGCAGCGGCAGCAGAAGCCGAGCGCGTTCTTGTTCAGCAGCATTCCAATGAATGGCACGAGCGCATGAACGAATGGCAGAAGCAGGTTTCGACCAGTCTTCATAACCTCAAGAGCAAGATCACAGGGGACTGAGACCGTTACGGTCTTGATCTGACCCTCTGATGCGGATCATCATGACGAAATATTTCCTTACAGGATGTCGTCATGATGGCCCGTTTTCGTATGATCTTTCTGCTGACCGGTCTGGGCGCGTTTTCGACAGCGTCCGCGGCTCCTGCACCACCAGCCGTTCTGGCGCCCTTTATTCATGACGGCAGTTTCAATCCCGGCGATTACAGGTTTGCCCGTGGTGCTTTTCCGGGCGCGACAGCGCAGCAGGCGGCAGACTGGAAGGCCATTGAAGCTTACGGCAAGACCTGCATGCAAGATGCGGCACTCGTGCAGGACACGGAGCTGAAAAAGCTCGGAATTATCGCATCCGTCCCGAAAGATCGCGGTTATCAGGACCGGCTGTGTTCGCAGATCCTTGACGTCACCTCTGCGCGGGAAGGTTTTGCGAATTGGGAGGCATTCCGGACAGCATTGTCCCGCAGCATTCCCTATTTCCAGACTTACGAGGCCGGGATCACGGCTTCAGTCAATGCCATTCACGGGGCAGAAGAGAACACACTCGAAGAAGAGGCCACAGCACGCGTTATTCCCGATCAGGCCTGGCGGGGGCCCCCTGGAATGGGAACGTTAGACAATTTGTCCGGAGTTGATGCCGATACGCTCAGGATGCTGAAGAACCGTACTGAACAGAGCATAGAGAATGTAGACTGGGACAACAGTCACTGGGTGCGGCATTTGCTGGAAACAAAGGGATGGTCAGCAGTCATAAAGACGGGACCAAGAACCGCAAAAATGATCTGGCTTATGGTGCAGCATGCGGATGACGACCCAGCTTTTCAGGCCAAAGCCCTGCGTCAGCTTACGCCATATGCGCGCGCAGGCGAATTCAACAAACCCGATTTTGCGCTTCTGACAGACCGGGTCATGCTGGCGACAACAGGCAAACAGCATTATGGCTCCCAGCTCTCGTGCCAAAACCATCACTATGCGCCCTATTCGCTTGATGCGGGCGGAGAAGATCCAAAGACACTGGACCGGCGGCGCGCCGAAATGGGATTATTTTCGGAAGCGACCTATCTGACCTACCTCCCGCCCCATTGCTGAGCGCAGGTAAAAGGTTTCAGCTTCACAGACTCTTCTCCGTCGCCTAGCAACAAACAGGATGTGACCTCCAGAACCGTTGCATGTCCACGAATGATCCGGACATAGTGCGGCATGAAGCGTCTCGACCCCTTTCTCCTGTCTCTTATCGCCGCCATTGCACTGGCCTCTTTTCTGCCCTGCCGTGGGCAGATGGAGCATATCCTCCAGCATGTTGTGACGATCCTCATCACGTTCATGTTCTTCTTTCAGGGCGCAAAGCTCGAACGTCATGCCATCGTGGACAGCGTGAAGGACTGGAAACTTCAGGGCAGCGTGCTGCTCTGCACCTTCGCGCTGTTTCCGCTACTGGGGATCGGACTGCATCTGCTGTTCCGAAGCGTCTTTCCGGATGCCCTGTTCGGTGAGGATCTATGGTCGGGCATTCTGTTCCTGTGCTGCCTGCCATCCACCGTGCAGTCTTCCATCGCGCTGACCTCCATCGCGAAGGGCAATGTTCCGGCGGCGATCTGCGCGGCAACGGTTTCCAACATCGCAGGTATCGCGCTCACACCGCTACTGACGGGACTAGTGCTCGGGCATGTGGGCGCGGGACATTCGCCGCTGGAGTCCATTCTCGACGTAAGCAAGGAGTTGCTGTTGCCATTTGCGCTGGGGCAGATCCTACAAAAATGGGTCGGGCCGATCGTACGCAGGCACAAAATCCTGATCTCATTCACCGATCGTGGGTCCATCATCGTGGTGGTCTATACGGCGTTCAGTTCGGCCGTGGTCGAAGGGATCTGGCACCGGGTTTCGGGCGCGCATCTACTGGAAGTCGCGCTACTCGACAGTCTCATGCTAGCGCTGGTTCTTGTGCTGTCCCATCTGATGGGCGACGGTCTGGAACAGACGACGGAAAACAAGATCGCGCTCCAGTTCTGTGGCTCGAAAAAATCACTAGCGTCAGGCGTGCCTATGGCGAGCGTCATTTTTCCGGCGGCGTCGGTCGGCATTATCGTGCTGCCCCTGATGATCTACCACCAGATCCAGCTCTTCACCTGTACGCTGCTGGCCCGGCGTTATGGTCGTCGCGTGCTCGCAACCAGCGACCAGGGCACGGCGACCTCACCGCAGCGTCGCACTGCCACACCATAAACTTCGGCAAACAAAGCATCCGTCAGCACTTCGGCGGGCGTCCCAATACCGACAAGACGTCCCTCCGAAAGGACCGCAATGCGAGTACAGAAGCGGGCCGCGAGCGCCAGATCGTGCAGAACCACAGCGACGGCCTGGCCCTGTGCGGCGTACTGGCCAAAAAGGTTCATAACAGTCAGGGCCTGCGCGGGATCAAGGGCCGCGACGGGTTCGTCCGCCAGCATCACAGGAGCCTGAACGGCAAGCGCACGCGCGAGCAGAATGCGAGCGCGTTCGCCGCCTGACAGACTGGCGGAAGAACGGTCGGCGAAGGCGCTCATCCCGACCGCGTCGAGCGCCTGTCGCACGGCGGCGGCGTCCTGTTGCGCTGAAGCCGTACGGCGATGGGGCAGACGACCGAGGGCCACGACGTCCCGCACGCTCATTCCGATTGAGGCCGGGGCTTCCTGCGGGAGATAGGCCAGATGGCGACCGCGCTCTTCGGGCGGCATGGTGAACAGGTCCCGTCCATCCAGAAAAACACAGCCCGTATCGGGGCGAAGCAGTCCGGCCATAACGCGCAGGAGCGTACTCTTGCCCGCACCGTTAGGGCCGATCAGGCCGAGGACTTCGCCGGGACGCACCTCGAGTGCAATATCATTGAGAAGTCTATTGCCCTGAAGGGTCAGGCTGATCGTATCTGTCTGGAGGATCATGACGCACTCCTCATACCGGCCGGCCGCGCAGGCGCCAGACCTGCCAGAAAAAGACCGGTGTTCCGATCAGCGACGTGACGACACCGAGTTGCAGTTCGGCCCCGCTGACGGGCAGGCGTACAAACAGGTCAGCCGCCAGCAAGAGCGCCGCGCCACCAAGGGCAGAGGGCAACAGCAGACGTGACGGGCGCGCTCCGGCGAGCGGGCGCAGGAGATGCGGCATGACGAGCCCGACAAACCCGATCCCGCCCGCAACGGCAACCCCGCTGCCGACCGCAAGCGCTGTTCCGATCACGACGCGCCACTGCACGGCCCGCAGGGGGAAGCCCATCGTCTGGGCAACGTCTTCACCAAGGGTCAGGGCATCCAGCGACCGCCCCGTGCTGAAAAGCAGCGCGGAGCCGATCAGCAGACCAGGCATCGCAATCAGAACATCCTGCTGGCTGGCACGCGACAGGGAGCCCATGAGCCAGTGCATGATTTCATAAGACGCATAAGGGCTTGGCACGAGATTGAGCGTCAAAGCCAGAAGCGCGGCACTCATGGAGCCCAGCGCCGCACCGGCGAGTACCAGAACCAGCGTACCGCCGCGCGTGAGGACCAGAAGCAGGAGTGTCGCGAGCCCAGCGCCGGACAACGCCGCCAGCGGGAGTGCGGGCGCCCAGACTGCCGAGACGCCAGTATAGAAGACTAATACCGCCCCAAGAGCACCACAGCCCGAAATACCCAGCACGCCCGGATCAGCGAGTGGATTACGGACCAGTCCCTGAAGCGCCGCCCCCGACAGACCCAGCGTTGCGCCGATCAGCAAAGCGAGGGTCATACGCGGCAGGCGGATCTGGCCGATGATGGTCGCGGCGATCGTCGCGCGGCCATGCAGCATGTCGGACAGGCCCTGAGTGACGCCGATCCCCGCCAGACCTGCGGCCAATGACAAAATGGCGAGAGCCAGAACCAGCGTGGTAAGAATGGCAACGGTCAGGGCATAACGGCTCATGGTGTAGACTCCGCGCCGGTCAGACGGTCATGCGCGGCGATCAGGGCGGTCAGCGCATCGAGAGTATCAGGCGTGCCGCACATGGTCAGCCGACCGGGAAGGGCTAACAGATGCATGCCCGTGAAACGGTCCCGCAGGGCAGGATGATGAACGGCATCTTCCGCTAAAGAGACGCCTTCCGAAATCATGCCCGTCACCAAAAGATCCGGCGGATGGGCAATCAGCGTTTCCAGCGCGATGGTGCCATCTGGTCGCTCGGACGCAGACAGGCGGAAGCCCGCGCGTTTCAGCAAATCGGTAATCAAGCCGCCCTCTTCTCCGGCAAGGTTCGCGCCGATGACCGTAGCCGTCAGGATCTGCTCCGGATGAACAGGATGGAGACTTTCCAGACGCTTACCAAACGCACGGATCATGTCCTCGCCGCGTGCATCTTCGCCGATGGCGTGGGCGACTGTGCGGATCTGGGTGGGAATATCCGCTAGAGATGCAATGGAGGGAAGCTGCACGAAGGGGACATGTAGCACATCGGTCACGAGCGGAACGGTCGGACGGTGCCATGTCCCGTCCAGAACAACATCCGGATGGGTGACAACAAGGTTTTCGCCATCAGGCCGCTGGACAGGATAAGCCCTTGCAGCCTCACAGCGAACGGATTCCGCGCAGTCCGTGGCCAACGGGCTGAGACCAAGGATATGAGACGGGTCCGCCAGTTCAAGCAGCAGTTCGTCCGTACACAGATTGAGCGAGACGATACGGGTCCGCACCGGACCGGCACAGGCCGATCCGGAAAAACAGCCCCACAGCAGGAAACTTGCCATCGGGACTGCAAAGACGTGAAAAAGCGTCTTAGAGGCCAAACGTCACACCGCCGTAGAAAGAACGCCCTGGCTGGAGATAACCGACCGGGTTTTCATAATATCGATTCCCAAGATTATCGCCACGCGCGAACAGGGTTACGAAATTAGCCAACTTGTATTCCGCAGCGATATTCACTGTGACGTAGTCATGACCGATCGTGTTCATGGACGTGTAGCGGTCGAGATCGTGCCAGCCGCTGACATAGAGCAGGCTTGGCGTGATGCTCAGGCGCTTGGTCGGCGTCCAGATGACGCTGGCCGTGGCTTTGTGGCGGGGACGGCGAACGAGGGCCGCACCCGTGCTGCGATCCGTGGCGTCCGTCCAGGTATAAGTACCGCGCAGATCTACGCTCTTGATGATGTGGTAATCAACAAAAGCTTCCACACCATGCGTCTGCGCACGGGCGACGTTGATATAGGTGTAGTTGTAGCCCGACAGTGCGTAATTGATGAGGTTCCGCACATGGTTGCCATAATAGTCAGCACCAAAGGTCAGCTTGCCGCCCAGAAGACGTTCCTCAAACCCAGCGTCGAAGCCCAGAAGACGCTCGGCTCGCAGGTTCGGATTGGCAAGGGAGTAATAGGCCGGATAGCTGACGAAAAGCTGGTTCAGAGACGGTCCATGGAAACCCGAACCACCGCTGGCTTTCAGTGTCAGACCGGTACCAGGGATCTTCACCGCCGGGGCGACACGCCAGGTCACGTAATTACCGTAACGGGAATTGTTGTCGTAACGGATATTGGCCGAACCGAAGAGAATATCGTGCCAATGACCTTCAAGCTGACCCCAGGCGGCATTCGTCGTGGTCTGAGCTGCGACCGGGGTCATGATCCGTTCGCGGATATAATCATATCCCACGAGGAAGGAGCCATTATGACCAAGATGGGTCAGGCCCTGCCAGTCCACCTTCAGACGATCGCCACGATTGGACGCGATATCTGATTCTCCAGCCGTGATGTCATGGCGGCGATAGGTGACGTACCCGACGCCGAGCGTCTGCTCGAACACACCCTTGAAGGATTTCAGATGGGCCGTTCCGCGCAGAATTGCTTGTTTGAGATCGCTTTCATTCTGCTGGGCTGAGGGCAGCGTCGGGTAGGAACTGTAATCGTCAGCGACGTATTCGTAATCCGCCTGCGTGAGATGGGCCGTGAAGCCGAGATCGAAATTGTCCGTCACGTCGTAGCCGAGCCGCACATTGGCTGTGCGGTTGTCGTTACGGTTGGACGCAACGTCATGGTCGTGAACCTGCGCGCGAATGGCTTTTGGTACGGCCTGATAGTCGCCGACATGATTGTGCGAGACTTCGACCATGTAATGGAAACGGCGCAGCGATCCCGAGAACCCGGCCGTCTGGTTCTTGGTGGAGTAGCTGCCGCCTTCGAGCCGGACGAAACCGTGCAGCGGTCCCTGCCCCTGTTTGGTCGTCATGTCGATGACGCCGCCCATCGCATCCGCGCCGTACAGGCCACTCTGCGGTCCACGCAGGATTTCCACACGGGCCAGCCCATCGGTAAGAAACTGCGCTGTATCGAATGCACCGGCCGGCGTGGACGGATCGTTGATGTCCATCCCGTCCAGCCGCACCTTCACTTCATTGGCGTTGGTGCCGCGCATAAAGATCGACCCCGTACCGCCGGGCCCGCCCGTGCGCACCATGTTCAGGCCCGGTTCGCGCGACAGAAGGTCCGCAAGATCGCGCCGTTGAAGCAGTTCAATGTCACGCTGGGTCACAACCGTAACCTGCGAACCGACCCTACTCAGATCCTGCGGCATACGGTTCGCAGTCACCGTCACGGTCTCGGGAAAAGACGATGAAACTGCTGTCGGAGCCTGATTTGGCGCGCGCATCGCAGTACCCGGAGCTTTCTGCGCAGATGGTGCCGGGGGTGCCTTGAGCTTCTGCGACAGGAGCGGTTCCTGTGCCGGTTGAGCGACTGGCGCAGCCAGCGCAGGCACGGCGACAAGCATGCTGCTCGCAAGAAGAAGACAGGAAATACGGGGCATGGTGATGGCAATGTCTCGTCGTTCAGCGTTGCCCTCAAGAAGGAGGCAGACCCATGCCAAAAGGGCCTGACCCGGCGTTCCGATGCACCCCGCCCGGACCGTCCTTCGGACAACTCATGCTGACGGCAGGTCTCCTGGCTCGTCCTGAGGCTTCAGGCCCTTCCCGGCTGAGACACCAGTGGGTTCATGTCCCGAAACCGCGCCGTCCGTCCGTCCGGACAGAGCAGCGGGCACTTACAGTTGCGGGGGCAGCCGCAGCCTTGCACTGCGTTCCCTTTTCACCCGTCCTCCGGGCACCGTCAGATGTCATGAAGCGCTCCGGACCCGGCGAGTCAAATACAAAAAACCGTCCGTGACGGATTTGACACATTCTCTCCCTGCAACATGAATTTCATTCGGTTACAATCCGTCCTTTGCCTTGACCTTTTCCCACCGCCAGTGTTGCGCCACCGGATACAGAATCAGGACACGGTTATGACGCCTCCTTCTGCTGCACTCTCCACTGCCCAGCCGGACACATCTCTTCAGGCCGACTGTAATACGGGCAGCGCAGCGGCAATTGGCCTCCCCCACCGCCTGCTGTGTACGGTGTTCCGGGTCCGCCAGTATAATGATGTCCATGCGCGGGCCGCCGACCTGCACCTGCGACTGCCGCTGGGCCGCAAGCGTCTCCTGCGGATCGAAAAGATCCGGCAAGCCGGTGTCCTGTTCATCCATGTTCCCAAAAACGGCGGCACATCGATCTGCGAACTGCTTTACGGCGGTATCATGATGCATGAAACTTGGCGTTACTATCAGCATGTCGCACCTGATCTGGGCCAGACCCTTCCCAGTTTCGCAATCTGGCGCGATCCGGTGGAGCGCTTTGTCTCCGCCTGGGCCTTTGCCCGGCGCGGCGGAACATCGCGGGTCCGGATCCACGCGTCCGTCAATGCCCTCTACCGCTCGTTTCACACGCTGGACGATGCGATCGACCATGTAGAGTCCTGCGCCTCGGTCTACGACATGGATCATGTCTTTCGCCCCCAGACACTTTATGTCTGTGACCGAGACGGAAAACTTGCCGTTGATGAGCTGTTTCCTATGGAGAAGATCTCATCCCTGCCTGACCTCGTCCCCGCATTTCGGAACCGCACGGTACCCCACCTCAACCGCAATCATCATGACCTCGTTCCTACGGCCGCCCAGGCCAGAAGGATTCGTCAACTTTACAGTGCAGACGAGGCGCTGAGACCCGCGGGATAGGAAACCGTAACGATCGGGGACGGAAAAACGACGCCTGTCTTTCAAATGTCACAATCATTAAGAGGTTTCCTGCCGTTTTTTCACCGTTACGCCAATGAAATGTGACTAAATTGCCATATCTCCTGCATGTCATATCATGTCAGTCCACATCTGATTGAAATAAGGCTGCCACTCATGCTTTTTCTCGGCTGAAAGTTCCCCTGACCGAGAAAGACCGAAAATACGATGCGCCTTGCTCGCCTGCTTTCGACTTCGGCCCTGTTTGCATTCGGTACGGTGTCGGCCTTTGCCGCACCCGCAAACAGTACGGCCCCTTCAACCAAGAAGGGTCCGACGAAAGTCGCTGCCGCCTCCGCCCCGTCCATGATGGGCAACACGGCTCCAACAGACGAACACGAAGAACATGTTTCCGTCAGCGGTCACCGCTCCTATTTCGATGGCGTAACACGTCGCGATGTCGGTGGTGGACTGATGCAGAAACAGGATGCGGCCAAGTCCGTTTCCGCCATCTCCCGCGACTACATCGAAAAGCAGGCACCGGGTCAGGACCCAATGCAGCTTATCGCTCTGCTTCCGGGTGCGAACGTCACGTCTTCCGATCCAGCCGGTCTAACGGGCAGCCACATGAGCACCCGCGGTCTCGACCAGTCGCAGATGGGCTTTACGCTTGAAGGCTTCCCAATCAACGATATCGGGTCTTTCTCAGTCTATTCACAGGAAATCGCGGACTCAGAGAACCTCCGCAAGGTCAGCCTTGCACAGGGTTCCTCTGACCTTGATAGCCCCCATCTCAGCGCCACCGGCGGCGTGGTCGACATGTACATGATCGACCCGAAAATGAAGAAGGGTGGCGCGTTCGACGTGTCTTACGGATCGTATGCCTATACGCGTGGCTTCCTACGCCTCGACACCGGAAAGATCGGCAACACCAATCTGCGCGCCTACTTCTCTGGCTCCTATGCCACAGAAGACGCCATCCACTCTGAAGCAACGAACCGCAAGCTCCATGCTGAAGCGAAATTCGTAAACGACTGGGGTGATGGCAACCGCGTCTCGCTCGCTATCGTCGGAAACCGACTCTATAACTACCTGTCACCAAGCGTAAATCTTCCATCGTGGAATGCGTATGGTTTTGGCGAGAAAACGGGTTACGTTGCACCGTGTTATGCTGGTTCCACTTGCACTCGCCCGAATGGAACTACTTTTAAAAACACAAGCAATGCCACAATAAACAATACAGTTTATAATGGCACATACAAAGAAAATAATAGCAATTACTATAAACTCCATCAGAATCCGTTTACCAATATCTACGCTAGTGCCCCCTCGACCTTCAAGTTAACGGATCACCTTGTTCTCACAGAAACGCCTTATTTCTGGTACGGTGACGGCAGCGGCGGCGGTGCTTACACGACACCAACAAGTTGGGGCGCCACGAGCATGACTGGCACACTGAACGGCAAAAAGCCCTCCAGCAGCACGTTGATGTATGAACCCTCGCTCACCACGACCTATCGCCCGGGTGCCGTCACAAAGCTGACACTGACAACCGGCGTTAACCGCCTGATGGTCGGATACTGGTTTGAATATGCCAAGCAAATCCAGACGGCGCCTGCAACAGGCATCGCATCCAACGGCACACCTTGGAACATCTGGGGCAGTGGTCCGAATTTCATCTTCAATGACGGCACGACCTATCAGTACCGCGCCAGTCTGACGCAGACCCGCACCCACGTCATGTTTATTGGTGACAGCCTGTCGCTGCTGAACAACAAGCTGACCATCGACGCCGGGTTGAAGTATGCAATCGTCACACGCGACGCTCACAATATGCTGCCCGATACGTCAACAGGTCCTTACATCAACAAAACATTCTATCAGCCTCTGCCGACAGCATCGATCCGCTATCAGATCAATCCGGAAATGCAGGTCTTCGTCTCTGGCGCGACGAACTTCCGTATCCCGATGAACTACTCGCTCTATGACGCGGGTACATATTATAAAAACGGCGGATACAGCACGCAGGCCAATGCAAACCAGCAGCCTGAAATTTCCATTTCAGAAGAAGCCGGCTGGCGTTACACTGGCCCAACGGTCATGGCCTCAATCACATACTTCCACTATAACTTCACAAACCGTCTGTTCTCTCAGACCGAATGTCTGAATTCAGCGTGCACCAACTACGCCACGACCAATATCAATGCCGGTGGTCAGAGCACGAACGGTGTGGATGCCGAAATCGGAACGCGTCCAATTTTCTATCACCTGCGGCCCTATGCGTCCTTCGAGTACGTTGACGCCCGCACCACCAGTAACCTGCGCGCTGGTAGCGGTGCATCAAGCGACTACCTGCATACCGCCGGAAAATTTGCTCCTGAAACCCCAAAATACCAGGTTGGCTTCAACCTCGACTATGACGACGGTAATATCTTTGGCGCTTACAGCCTGAAGTACGTTGCCAAGCAGTATTCGACATTCATGGACGACCAGCATATTCCGGGTTACGTCAAAATGAATATCTCGGTCGGCTATCGCTTCAAGAATCTGGGCTTCCTGCAAGCACCGAACATCAAGTTCAACCTGACCAACATCACCAACAACCATTACCTCGGTTTTCCGACCGGAGTTCAGACCAACGCACAGACACAGCGTGGCATCTTCGGAAACAGCGTCAAAGGAACGGCTCCGACTTACATGATCGCAGCACCGTTCGCTGCAACCGGTTCAATCAGCGCCGGTTTCTGATCCCTTCAGATCCTGCTGAAACTGAATACCCCATGCTGGTCTCCGGCATGGGGTTTTTCATGTCTGCATGGCGCGTCTGGAGCGCTGACCGCCCCTTGCGCTCACCCTGCCGATATGGCCATTTACATTACACCAGAGATGAAAAGGATCCACGGTGGGCAGAACGAGAACGACGGCCAGATCGGGGCCGGACATCTATCTGGGCGCCCTTCGCGATCACCTGTCCATTGAGTCCAAGGCGATCGAGACGACGCTGTCGGAGCTGTTTGTCTGCGAGCAGTATCCAGGGCTGTGCCGCCGCATGGAAGAGGATCTGGCCATGAGCCGGAGCCACGCGCGGGAAATCACAACGCTTCTGTCCCGGCATGGCCACCCTGCCCCGGTGCCCCACGAAACGGTGTCGTCCATTCTCAGCACGGTCTCGGGCCTGCTGCATGGCGGCGAGGATCATGATGTGCTGAAAAACGTTCTGGCGGCGAGCGGGTATCGCGCGCATCAGATCGCCTCCCTACGGTCTCTGATCCTGATGGCGCGCCAGCTTGGCTTTACGCAGGACGCGGCCGTTCTGGACTGCCTGAAGGACGAGGAAACGGCTGCCACCGATGCTCTTGCAAGCCTGATGCCGGAAATCACGTCGCAATATCTGGCCGCGAGCCAGAAGGCGACGTCCTGAAATAGCTCTCCGTCGAAATCCGTCTTCCGAAACAGATCAGCCGGGATCCGCGAACCGGCTTGCAAGACATCTGCGAGGGCGTAAACTTCCCGCATGTCTTCATTCCGCTTTCTGCATGCTGCTGACATTCATCTGGACAGCCCCTTAAGGGGGTTGAGCCGCTATGACGGTCTTCCGGAAGCGGAAATCCGGGGGTCCACACGTCGCGCGCTGGACCGGCTGGTCGAGACGGCGCTGACGGAGAAAGTGGATTTCGTCGTGCTGGCCGGTGATCTGTATGACGGCACCTGGCAGGACGTGGGAACCGGGCTTTACATGGTCCGGGCGCTCAGTCGGCTGGTTCAGGCCGGGATCCGGGTCGTGACGCTTTCCGGCAATCATGATGCCCAGTCAGTCATTGCGCGTGACCTGCCTCTGCCAGCCGGGATCGATCATTTTTCCTATGATGCGCCCCAGACGCTGCACTGGCCCGAACTGGGCGTAGCGCTGCACGGGCAGAGTTTCCAGGACCGGCATGTCACGCAGGATATGACGCGCACCTATCCTGCGCCGGTGCCGGGGTGTTTCAATATTGGTGTGCTCCATACGTCGTTATCCGGTTATGGGGCGCATGAAACCTATGCCCCCTGCTCCGTCGAGACGCTTTCTACCAAAGGTTATGATTACTGGGCGCTGGGGCATGTCCATGCACGCGAGATCGTCTGCGAGCATCCGTGGATCGTGTTTCCTGGTGTGCTTCAGGGCCGGCATGCCCGGGAAACCGGGGCCTGTGGCTGCGAACTGGTGACGGTGGAAGACGGGATTGTCCGGTCCGTCACGTTCGTGGAATGCGACGTCGTGCGCTGGTGTCGGCTGGAACTGGATGTCAGCGACCTGCACGACATGGAGGCTATCATGGGGACCGCGCGGCGCAGGATGGAAAACGCGCTCTCCGAAGCGGGGGGACGAACGCTGATTGCGAGGGTGGTGCTGACGGGACAGAGCCATCTTCACGACAAGCTGTGCGCCTCGAAGATATGGAAAGAGGATCTGCGGGTCATTGCGGCATCGATGACATCAGGCGGAGCACAGATCGGTCTGGAAAAGATCCTGAACGAGACCTCCGCGCCGGAGCATCGGACTGGCGTGACGGAGACGCGGGAACTGGATCTGGCGCTTGAAGGACTGATGCGGGACGAAGACTTCCTGGACTCCCTGCCGGGTGCGTTTGAAGGGTTTTTCTCCGCCCTGCCCGCCTGCGTGGAGCGGGAGAGCCTGATGGCCGAAGGGCAGTTTCCACTTGAAGAGGCCAAAGCGGCGTTGCGGGCGCGGCTAGTCGGGGATGCAGGCTGATGCGCTTCGAACGGCTCGACCTCCTGCGCTACGGCGGCTTTCAGGACACCACTCTGGCCTTTCCGAAAGGCGAGCGGGATCTGCATGTCATTTATGGTCCCAACGAAGCCGGAAAATCGACCACGCTCTGCGCGATCCGGGATTTTCTGTTCGGGTTTCCACATCATATTTCCGGAGACTGGAGGACAGCGGCATCGCTGCTGCGGGTCGGCGCCTGTCTGGAACAGGATGGAACGCTTCTTGAAGGAATCCGGCGCAGAGGGCGGAGCCAGACGCTTTTCGCACCTGATGATGAAACACCGCTGGATGACCTGACACTGAAAACATGGCTCGGGGGGCTGGACGCGAAGGACTTTGAAGCGGCATGGGCGCTGGATCATGCGCGGCTCCGCGAAGGCGGAGAAGACATGCGACGCCTGAAGGATGATGCAGGGCTTCAGCTTCTGGCGGCCGGGCTCGGTCTGGAAGGGATCGGCAGGCTTTCCAGTTCCCTGGAGGACGAAGCCAGTGCCGAGTGGAAATTCCGATCTTCCAAATCGGGGCTGAAACAGGCGCAAACCAGACTTACCGAGTTGCAGAAATCGCTGCGCAATCAGACGACAACCGCACGGCAGCTTTCCATTGCAACAAAAGAACTTTCTCTTTCAGAAACGGGAAAGGCAACCTGCGACGAGGACTCTGCCCGTCTTGGCGTGCGTCGGCGGGAGAATTCGCGCCTGAAAATGACGGCTGTTCCCTACCAGAAGCTCAGAGAGACAGAAGAGGAAATCAGCAGGCTTCCCGACCATGGTCTTTCCATGCAGGAATGCGACCGGATCAGCGAAACGCTTGAAAACCTGCGCCACGAAAAACAGGCCCTGTCGATCCTGAACGGAAAACTCGCGGCCGTTCTGAAAGATTCCGGCGCGTTCGGAGAGCGTCATCCCGTTCTTGCGGATCAGGACGATATCCGCGCCCTTCTGGCCAGAAGCACGCTTGTCGAGCGTCTGAATGCGGCCTCCGCAGACCGGGAAACCCGCATGACACGGGACGGGATCTGGCTTGAGCAGTTCTGGGCACGACATGGCTATGAAAAGGGACAGGAGCCGGGAAACCTGCCAGAAGTTTCGGCACTGGATGATCTGACCCGCCGGCTTGATGCCCGTGCCCTGCTGCACGCGCAGGAGACGGAACTTCGCGCCCGCATTCAGGATGCGGAGCGGGCGCTGGAAACCTTTGTGGCGGCCGGAGAAGAGGGTGCAACAGCTCCGGTCGAACCGCCTACTCCAGACCGGCTGCGTCTTTTCAGGCTGGAAATCGAGGATGCAAGAAGCCTCGGACCGATCGACGACAGGATCGATACGCTTGAAGAGGCCGTTTCACGCCACGAAAACCTTACCGCCGAAGCATATGGCGCACTTGCACCCTGGCGACCGAAAACGACAGATCGACGCGGGGATCTGAGGGAGATTGCCCTACCGGACAGCGCCGTTCTCGAAGAGGAATGCCGCTTTTGGGCTTCTCTGGACGATCAGCGACGCATGGCGCTTGAAGACGCTCAGGCCGGGGAAGAAACCGCTGCAAAACTGATGCTGGAACGCAGAAGGCTGGAAGAAGAAGGTCATGCTGTTTCGCGGGAACAGCTTTCCGCGGCCCGACAGGAACGTGACCGCCTCTGGCAGGTGATGGAAAACCATTCCGAGTCAGGAACGTGTCTGCCAGCCGAAATGCGCGCGGCGTTCGGGATTCTGGTCCATAACGCGGACAGTCTGGCCGACCGACGACACGCTCATGCCGAACAATCGGCGCAACTGGCTGCACTGGTGCGGCAGGAAGAAGATCTGTCACTCCGGATACAGGATGCACACCGCAGGGCACAGCATGCCGCAGCGGAACTCGATCGGCGAAAGGCGGACTGGGAAAAGACGCTGGAGACGCTCGGGCTGCCGGTTCTTCCTCCGGCGCTGGTTCAGGCGTGGATAACGCGCCGACAGGGCGCACTGTCGGCAGAAGATGCCCTGCATGCCGAAAGGACGCAGCTTCATGCAGCAAAAGCCAGCCGGGATGAAATGCGCCGCCGACTGGAAGTGTTCGTCAAGACCTTCACATCCGACCGGCTGGCAGTTCAGATCCGGCAGGCATCCTCGCTTCTGGAGCATGACGAAGCGCTGGCAAAACGTCATGAGACTCTGGCGACGGATCGTCTGCGTCTTGAAAAAACCCTGACACAGGACAGGACGAGACTGTCTGAACTGGATCGCAGTCAGGCACAATGGAACAAGGACTGGAGCGTCGCATGTCAGGCCTGTCATTATCCCGGACGGCCGGAACGGGTCGATGTGCAGGACATGCGCGAAGCACGCACGATCCGGGGGCGCCTTGAAAGCGAGAGCAGGGAGCAGGCGTCCGACGCGCAGGATATTGCATCGTTCAAAGCTGCTCTGACGGTATTCCTTGAGCGTTATGAACAGCGGGATGCCACGGAACTTGACGCTTTTCTGAAACGCGAACTGACCCGCGAACAGGAGCGACAGACCGTTCTGCAACAGCGGGCCGCTCTGGAAGATGACATCCTGCAGTCCGGGCTGCGTCTTTCAGCACTAGAGGCGCAACTGGCTCCTTTGCGTGTCCGGCTCGGCGCACCACAGGACGAAGACCTGCGTCAGGCGCTCTCCGGGGCGCAGCACAGGGCGACATTGTGTAACAGGCGCGATGAACTGAGGACACAGATTTTGCAGGCGGGACAGGGCAGGCCGCTTGACGCTCTTCTGGAGGAAGCGCGCACAACGGACCCGCAGCGGCTTGAACAGGATTTTGAAGCTCTTGAAGCCGAAACCGCGACGCTGGATGCCCGGCGCTCCGAAGTGAACGAACGTCTTTTCAAGGCACGGGCCGCCCTGTCCGAACTGGAGACCGCCCGCGGCGTGCATGATACAGCGGAAGAAATTCAGGAGACCGAAGCGGAAATTGCCGAGCGTGCCAATCGTTATGTCTCGCTCCGGCTCCAGCAGATGATGCTCTCGCGACTGGTCGAACAGGAGCGGCAGAAAACCCATGGCCCCCTCCTGTCACGGGCTGGAAACCTGTTCTCCCGTCTGACGCTGGGACGATATTGCGGGCTCGCGACAGAAGAGGAAAGCACGGGGGGTATCATGCTGGCCGGGCGTCGTCCGGGGAATACAGCGCTCGTACCAGTGAACGCCATGAGCGAGGGCACACGGGACCAGCTTTATCTGGCTCTGCGTCTCGCCTCGGTCGAACAGGCGCTGGAACGTGGAATCCGGCTGCCGTTCCTAGCCGATGACCTGTTCATCACGTTTGACGAAGAAAGAACAGCAGCCGGGCTTGATATACTTTCCGAAATTTCAAAGAAAACGCAGGTTTTGTTTTTTACCCATCATGGGTATATACTAAATCAATCGAAACTATCTTCTCAAACTATAGAACTATAGAAAATTTATAAAAATTTTTTACTTTTATAACGTTCAATGATCCGGAGTCTCAGGAGTAAAGATTTTCCAGACATAGAATGAAATACAACGCCTCTATTTTCATTTCATCCTATCTTTCCTATATCCCCTGAACCGTCTTCTGCCTCCCCGGAGATCATTCTCCGAACAGGATGCTTAACGGTGTTTTCTTTTTTCACACAGAGCCCGACCGTGACCGACACCCCTCGCGGTGACCTGAATACACAGCGTATCGTACCGCTTGCCACACTTGCCGTCCCTCCCCGGGGGATGGATCCCGTGGTGGCACGTCTTAGCACGGCGCTCTCTGCAGCTGTTCTGGAGACCCTCAAACAGGATCGGGCCGTTCTTGTACTGTCACGGGAATCAAAGGGAACACTCTATCTTGACCAAAGGCAGTTCGCGGCACTAACCGCACCTCCCGCCATCGAACCCACAACAGATGTTTATCTGCTCAGTGTCAGGCGCCCTGCCCTTCTGCGGCATCTCCCCATGCTGAGTGGACTGCCTCCCTTGAAATTTGACATCGACAGGGGACCAGGAGCTTTCCTCCTGTCATTTGCCTGCCTGTTGGAAGACGGATGTCTGGAAGATGCCGTTCCACAGACCAGCCAGCGTCTGCTGCAACACTTGACGGACCTTCTGATCACGACGATTTTGGACTGTCTGGATCTCGAAATCAGCGTGGCAGGCCGTCGCAGGCATCGGCAAAAACAGATCCGTCATTATATCGAAACACGCCTGCACGAACCTGACCTGACGCCACAGCGCATTGCGGATGCGTCCGGAATTTCAACCCGTGCACTCTATCAGCTTTTCGATGGGGAAACGGGCGCGGTGGCGGGCTGGATTCTCAATCGCCGCCTGGAACGGATTCATGCGGACCTGACGAACCCGACCCATGACGCGCTCCCCATCGCACAGATCGCGCTCAATCACGGGTTTCGCAACGCTGCCCATTTCTCACGTCGTTTCCGTCAGAAATTCGGTGCATCACCGCGCGAGATCCGCCAGCGCGTTCTCCACAAACCCCATCTGTCAGGACGAGGGTAACTGCATCCCGCGAACCAGCCGGGTCGTAGATTGTCCCTCAACGAGATCCACGAGAACAACTTTGCCGCCATAAGCTTTGACCATATCGGCGCCAACCACCTGGTCTTCCGTGTAATCGGCACCTTTGACGAGAATATCCGGCTTCAGCATCCGGATCACCTCCAGCGGCGTGTCGTCATCGAACAGCACAACGAGATCTACCGATCGCAGGGCTCCGATCACGCGAGCCCGAGCCTCTTCCTTCTGTACGGGGCGCGTGGGTCCTTTGAGGCGGCTGACTGATCTGTCCGTATTCAGCGCCACGACAAGACGGTCTCCTTCGCGGGCTGCCGCCTGGAGAAGGCTGACATGCCCCGGATGCACCAGATCAAAGCAGCCATTAGTGAAAACCACTTTCGCGCCATGCCGGTGCCAGTTTTCCACAATACGAGCCGCCTGCTCCACCGGAACCAGTGCACCTGTTTCGGGCATTTCCTGCAGGAGTTCGCGGCAAAGTTCCTCGCGCGAAACCGTGGCAGTCCCAAATTTACTGACAGAGAGAGCGGCCGCGGCTGTTGCGATGACGACGGCCGTTTCCAGTGGCTGCCCCGCTGACAGCACGGCCGCCACCGTTGCCACCACAGTATCGCCCGCACCGGAGACGTCGAAGACCTCGGACTTGCGGCTAGCGACATGCAGCGGTTTTGAAGCCCGCTGCCAAAGCGTCATGCCGTCTTCCGAGCGTGTCACAAGCACATCCCCCCCGAACTGCTTTGAAAGGGTTTCCGCGACGTTCAGGACTTCAGCATCCGTACGGGCCGAAAGACCGCTGGCCTGCTCGGCTTCGATGCGATTGGGTGTTACGAGCGTAGCACCCGCATAAGCTTCCAGAGTACGTCGTTTAGGGTCGACTATGACGGGAATGCCTCGTTCCCGACCGGCCGCGATAACAGCCCGCAGGACCTCATCCGTCAGGACTCCTTTGGCGTAATCGGAGCACACCAGCACATCGGACACCGCGATGGCGCGAGTAGCGGCATCGATGATGCGTTGCTGTAAGGACCTGGAGAGAGGGGTAAGCTTTTCAACATCGATCCGCACAATCTGCTGACGCCCACTGACAACACGGGTCTTGGTAATGGTGGTCCAGTCAGGGGCCGAAACAATTCCACCGATCCGGATCGTCGGCCAAAGCTTCAGCGTCTCTTCCAGACGTTGCGCCGATTCATCATGTCCCACGAGACCAACCAGATGAACCTCCGCACCCAGCGCAGCCGCATTGACGGCAACGTTGGCCGCGCCTCCAGGCACACAGCGAAGACCATCATGCAGCACCACAGGCACAGGCGCTTCAGGAGAAATTCTGCTGACATCCCCGGAAATATACTGATCCAGAAGCAGGTCACCGATCACCGTGATACGGCCAAAGCGAAAATCGTCGATCACGGGCCTGCGTCTCCTTCAGTCATGCACGGCACTTCATATGTCACAGGAGCGAAAGAAAAAGAAAAGGCGAGGGATAATCCCCTCGCCTTTCAGTCACCTAAAATATGTTCTTACGGTCTTCCAGACCTGCTTCAAACCGCCGCAGGGCCAGCGAGAAGAGTGGCCAGCGAGCGCCCGAAACCAGTCGGATCGGGCAGCGGTTCACCCTCCTGT
Organism: Gluconobacter kanchanaburiensis NBRC 103587; assembly: GCF_007988905.1. Taxonomy (GTDB): domain Bacteria; phylum Pseudomonadota; class Alphaproteobacteria; order Acetobacterales; family Acetobacteraceae; genus Gluconobacter; species Gluconobacter kanchanaburiensis. The sequence continues at coordinate 134,194 of NZ_BJVA01000003.1, read as the reverse complement.
ACGCGGGCAAGATCAAGCAGAACACTGGCATAATCCTTGACTTCCTCGCCCTTTGCTACCCGCTCGGCCAGGGCCTTGATGAGCGGATGCTTCGGATTGATCTCAAGAATTGGCGGCATGGCAGGCATGGACTGACCAGAGCGACGCATCAAGCGCTGCATGCTCAGATCCGGACCGCCTTCAGAGGTGATGACCACAGCACTGCCCGTCAGGCGCACGGTGCTGCGAACATCTTTAACCTGGTCACCCAGAGCATCCTTAAGGGCTGGCACAAGCTGCGTGACATCCGCAGCTTCCGTCGTGTCGGCTTCCGCAGATTCAAATTTCTCCAGATCACCGTGAGAATGGGTTACGGAGCGTAGAGGCTTATCCTGATAGGAGGACAGCCGCTCTGGCCAGAAACCATCCACTGCATCCGACAACAGCAGGACTTCAAGCCCCCGAGCCCGGAACCCTTCAAGCTGGGCGGAAGATCTGAGAGCGTCGAGACTATCACCGGTCAGGTAATAGATAGCGTCCTGACCTTCTTTCATACGGGAGATATAATCATCCAGCGTGACAAGGTCTTCGCCATTGGTCGAATGAAAACGGGCAAAGCCAGCAATTTCTGTGCGATGCTCGGCGTCTTCCCACAAACCTTCCTTGATGACGGCGCCGAAGTTTTCCCAGAAAGTATTGAAACCGCTTTCCGCATCTTTTGCGCGATTACGGATTTCCGCCAGAACGCGTTTGGTAACCGCCTTGCGGATACGGGTCAGAACCGGCGTGGCCTGGAGCATTTCACGCGAGACATTCAGCGGCAAGTCTTCGGTGTCCACAACACCCTGAACGAAACGCATCCAGTTCGGGACCAGCTCGGCTTCGTCGGTAATGAACATCCGCCGGACATGAAGATGAATCCGGCTTTCACGCGACTGCTCCATGAAATCAAACGGGCGCGCGCCGGGCAGAAAGAGCAATGCTGTAAACTCTGTCACACCCTCAGCGCGCCAGTGCAGCGTGGCATAAGGTTCGTCAAAGGCATGTGAGACATGCCGATAGAACTCGGCATACTGTTCGGGTGTAATCTCGGATTTTGGCTTGCTCCACAGAGCCGTACCTTCATTGGCAGACTGGTCTTCCGTTGTGCCGTCTTCCTTCGTCTCCCGCAGGGTAATCGGCCAGGAAACATGATCCGCCCATTTGCGGATAATCGACCGCAAGCGCCAGCTATCAAGAAACTCTTCGGCATCATCCTTCATATGCAGGACGATATCGGTGCCCGGCGTAGAACGCGAAGCAGGCGTCAACGTAAAAGCACCCTTACCGTCGGAAGACCACGTCCAGGCATCCTCGGCCCCTGCCTTCCGTGACGTTACATCCACACGGTTCGCGACCATGAAGGCCGCGTAAAAACCGACGCCGAACTGACCAATCAGGTTCGGGCGGTCTTCCGGCTTGGCGGCATTCAGCTTTTCACCAAAAGCACGAGTGCCGGAACGGGCAATGGTGCCGAGGTTCTGTGCCAGTTCGTCATGGGTCATCCCCACACCGTCATCGGAGATCGTCAGTTCTTTCTGACTCTTGTCCGGATTGATGCGGATGGAAGCATTTTCCGGCAAGGACAGCGCACTGTCTGTCAGAGCCTCGAAACGACGCTTGTCAGTCGCATCGGCAGCGTTCGCGACAAGCTCACGCAGAAATATTTCACGATCAGAATAAAGGGCGTGGACCACCAGGTCCAGAAGACGGCCAACTTCGGCGCTGAACTCATGCTTTTCGGCGGTCTTCTGGTTATTTTCGTCGCTCATATCATCAATCTCCGTCAAGGAAAGTGATCTGGATATGCGATGTCACGATAAGATTTTCAACCGGGATCAGAGGTAGGATGCAAGCGTCATGCTCTTCATATCCGCGATGAGCGAATAGGAGGCCTGAAGCTGGTTGTTCGTATCGGTAACCTGTGTTGAAACCTGAGCCAGGTCCGCATCTTTCACCTGCCCGAGCTGAGTGGTCAAAGCAGACGACATCTGAGCCAGCATGGAACTCTGGCCCGTAAGGCTGTTCTGCTGGACACCCATCAGACCACTCATGTCTCCCAGACCTGTCGTGACCTTGTCCATGGAACTCTGAAGACCTGCAATCAGATTGGGATAGTCCGAGGTGCTGGTAGAGGATGAGCCGAGAGAAGCTACAACCATGAGATTCCGCATCAGATCGCGAATGGGAGAGCTGGTGGAGGTGGAGGTGGCGCCCTGCGTGGCGACCATACCTACAGACACCGTTTCGGCCTGTCCCACGACGATCTGGGTTTTCTGCTGGTAAGCCTCATCAGGCGAGGAGGAGACTGAAGCAGAAAACGGCTGATCGGCCGTGGTATTATCGACCAGGGTCTGCGTCGTGCTGAGGACATCCGCTGCGCTGGTGGAGGCAAGCTGGCTGACGGCCTGACTGATCTGACTGGACAGCTCCGAAGTTCCCAGATCCGTACTGACAGGGGCGACGGTATTCTGCTGCCCGGCGAAGACGTAGCTGTCCCCCTGCTTCGTGTTCAGGAGATTTCCCAATGTAGTCAGGGCGGACTGTGCTGCGGTCGCGGCTGTCGTGAGGGTCGAGTAAGACAGCGTGCTTCCAAGAGTAGAGAGCGAGCTTGTCAGGTTTTCCGCGATGCTGGAAATCTGTGTAAGGGCCGTCTGGGTTGTGGTCAGGGTATTCTGGGCGTTGGTGACGTTACTTTTCCATGCGGAGATTTGCGTGATTGCGGGCTGAAGGGCGAGGGCCTGCGTGCGGGAAGCCCCGAGATCGGCATAACTGCTGGCCCGGACGCCGGTTGCGGTCTCAAGCTGAAGTGCATCTTGCGAGTGGGAAAGATTCTGAACGCCCAGAATAAGCTGAGCGGAGACACCGCCGAAACCGAAGCTGGAAATAATTCCGGTCATGATCAGACTCCAATCGCGCTCAGCAGGGCGCTGAACATTGTCTGGACGGTCGAAACGACCTTGGCATTGGCAGCGTAGGCATTCTGCAGGGTAACGACATTGGCCATTTCCGTATCGACGGAGACCGTTGACGTTCCCGAAAGATTGGATGTCAGGCTTGTCTGCGTCGTTTGGGACAGGCTCAGGCCGCTGCTGGCATTGCTCGCCGTCGCTGCCTGATTGGCCGTCAGGGACGTCGCCAGGGAGATAATTCCCTGATTGCCAGTATATCCTGTGGACAGGTTTCCGGTCATGCCAAGATTTGTGCTTGGAGCGGGCGTCCCACTACTGCCGAAGCTGTTGTTCAGCACGTTGAGAACCGTCTGGGTCCCGGAAGTGCTGTTATCAAGCAGCTTCGAGGGATCATCAGAATAGGTGCTGGAGACGCCCATCTCCTGTGAGAACCCGACACTGCCCGCAGGGGTCAGATCTGTCTGCGACGTTCCCGGCACGTCGCCCCCCGATCCTGAGGTAAAGAGAGGCATGCCCTGATCGCTGAAACGGGTCGCGACCGTCGAGGTCAGCGAGTCCAGCTGTGCCTGCATGGTTGGAAGCGTCGTATCCCGCAGGGTGATGTTCGCGCCCAGCGTGCCACCCGTCAGATGCGTGGTGATGTCCCGACCATTCAGAGTAATGGCCGGAATTGTATTGCTGGAAGACGTACCGGGATAGGTGGTGCTGACGGAAATCTGGGCTGAAGATGTGGAGAGCGGCCAGGTGGAGGAAATGGTCGCACCATTGGCACCGCTGGTATCGCGCGTTGGCAGTGTGACGCCATCTGCCGTCGAAATGGTCATGTCACCATTCGCCGATTCCGACCACGATACCGAGAGTTCGGACGAAAGCGACGACAGGGCGGTATAACGCTGGTTTTCCAGAGCGGCCGTGTCCTGGCCAGTGCTCTTGAGGTTCATGATCTTGGTGGACAGGCTGCCGATCGTTGTAAGGTCGGTATTGATGTCCGAAACCGAAGAGACGACGGCGTTCTGAGCAGTCTGGCGCTGTGTCTGATAGGCGGATGAGAGGTTATTGACCGACTGCGCGAAACTGGCGGCGTCGGAAATCACTGTGCTCTGGGCCGAAGCACTGTCCGGGGTCGAGGTCAGAGAGGTCAGGGCAGACTGAAGATTTCCGAGCTGATCGGACAGGGTTCCGCTGCTACCGGACGTGGCACTGGTGGAGCCCTGCAGTGCCGTGATGTTAGACAGGGAATTGCTGGTGGCGGTATAAGCCGCGACTTCCGAATTCTGGGCGTAGAGCGCCTTTTGGACCTGTTCGTTGGTTGCGAGAGTCGTGACAGCGGTGCGGACGCCAGATCCTGTGTTGGTCGAGACACTCGACTGGACGTTGGCATTTTCCTTGATGTAGCCACTCGTTCCGGCATTAGAGATATTGTTGGACGCAACTGCCATGGCGTTCTGAACGGCATTCAGGCCAGACGTTGCGATCGAAAGTGCGCTGCTCAGTCCCATGAGGCGATCCCTTCAGTATGATCTTACTGGATCATTGCCAGTGTGGTCTGAAGAAGCTGATCTGCCGTGGAGACCACTTTGGTGTTTGCACCATAGGCCTGCTGCGCCACGATCAGTTTGCTGAGATCGCCGGTCAGATCGGATGTAGACTCCTCAATGGAGCCGGTCGTCAGGGTGCCGGCACCATTGGTATCGACCGTCTTGATCTGCGGGCTGCCTGACTGGGACGTTGCGGTATAGGCCTGCCCGTTCTCGGGAGAAAGGCTGTTCGGATCGGCGAAAGTGGTCAATGGCACCTTTGCGACGAGCTGGGAATAGCCATTGTCGAAGGTCGCCATGACGGAACCATCGGTCTGCATGGAAATTCCCGAGAACGTTCCACTCGTGACACTGTCGGAGACCGTAGTCACACCTGTAGGTGTGGATCCATCGGTTACAATGCTGACGCCACTCGTATTGCCGATAGTGCCAAGACTGACTGTCATGTTCTGGGGCGAGCCCTCATATTCGAAGGTCGCAGCCGACCCCGAAGACTGGGACTGGCCGTTGACGGAGGCAAGGGCGCCGGTCGAAGCATCGAAGGTCACGGTCGCGCTGTTGGTCGGATCGCTCGCATTGCTGACGGTCCAGGTCGTAGCATTCACCTGCGTCCAGTTCAGGCTGACCGTCTGAGCGTTGCCCTTGCTGTCATAGGCCGTGGCCGAGGTGGTGCTGCTGCCACCGCTGCTGGTCGCACTGCTGCCAATCTGGCCTGTCATGGTCAGCTTCGTGCTCTCGGTCGGCTGAAACTTGATGGTGGAAGGAACCTGGATGGGGCTGAGAGACGTGCCCAGGCTGCCCGTCGAGGCGTTGACGTTGTATCCTTCCAGATAATAGCCGGACGTGTTGACCAGATAGCCGTTCTTGTCCTGCGAAAAGTCACCGTTACGGGTGTAATACTGCTGCGAACCCAGAACAGGCGTGCTGTCGTTGCTCTGGCCGGTGGCCTGCACGACGTTGAAGAAGCCGTTCCCGGAAATGGCAAGGGCCGTACTGTTGGTCGAGGTTGTCACCATGCCCTGGTTGTCATTGTGCTGTCGGGTCGTGGCGACGACACTGTCGCTCAGAGCTTCGCCGTCACTGGCGAGGTCGTTATTGGTGACGTAGTCCTCGAAGCTGGTGGTGCTCGCTTTGTAGCCCGTGGTCTGGCTGTTGGCGATGTTGTTAGAGAGGTCAGTGAAGGCGTGGGACTGGGCGTTCAGGCCACTGACGGCGGTTTGAACCGCGTTGATGATCGAGGACATGGCATACTCCCGGACATGGAACAGGCTGCGGGTCGTATGCCCGAGCATCATCAGGGAAGATTCCACACCGGATATTAAAGAAGTCCTTACAAGCCCGAAAAGGACGGATTCGCCTACTGTTACGAACAGAGACAGAGCCAGGATGGAGGCGAAAAAACGCTGCCGGCCTCTGGTTCTCCCGCCCTGAAACGGGCATGATACAATGACATGCCAGAGCCAGATGACGATCCCAAAAAGCCCTGTATTCCTGACGATTCTCCGGTAAGGCCGGCCAGATTCGTTCATGGCAGCATCATGCGTCATGTCGTGACCATGGCCGGAACCGGGGCGATCGGGCTGATGGCCGTGTTTGCCGTCGATCTGCTCAATTACGGATATATTTCGCATCTGCATGACAAAACGCTGACGGCGGCTATCGCATTTGCGACGGCGGTCAGTTACGTGCAGGTCTCGGTATCAATCGGGATGACGATCGGGCTCGGGGCCTGCACGGGGCGGCTGATCGGAGCATGTCAGCATGCCGAGGCACGGCGGATGGCCTCGGCGTTTCTGGTGGTCATGGTGGCGATTGCGACCGTTCTGGGCCTGTTGACGGCGACATTTGCCATGCCTCTGCTCGGGCTGCTTGGCGCGCATGGCGAAGCGCAGCGGAACGCCGCCACGTTCCTGCATATCGTCTCACCGGCACTGCCGCTGGTATGTCTAGGGATGGCGCTGTCTTCGCTATTGCGAGCGGTGGGGGATGCCAAACGCTCGATGCGAGTGACACTGACGGGGGCGGCTGTGTCCGCGTGTCTGGATCCGATCATGATTTTCGGACTGCATCTGGGGCTTGAGGGAGCTGCGATCAGCACACTTCTGGCGCGGCTGGCCATTACGGCGAGCGGATTTCTGAATCTTCGGGGCCATGCCATGCTGGAATGGCCCCGACGTTCCGCTTTCGGGCCATCCACGCGGCTGATTGGCGGGATTGCGGTTCCGGCGATTGCGACCAATCTGGCAACCCCGACAGGCGCGCTGTTCGTGACGCATGCGATGGCGCGGTTCGGACTCAATGCCGTTTCGGGGCAGGCGACCATTGACCGGATCGTGCCGGTGGCGTTTTCGCTGGTTTTCGCACTGACAGGATCGGTCGGGCCAATCATGGCCCAGAACCTCGGCGCGCGGCAGATCCATCGTGTTCAGGAGGCGCTACTGGCGGCGCTGAAGCTGACGGCACTCTGTGTAGGCGCGACCTGGCTGGTTCTGGCGGTGGCACATAATTCCATCATCCAGCTTTTCGAACTTCAGGGTGTGGGCGTCGACATCGTACGGCTGTTCTGCTGCTGGCTAGTGTTGAGTTACATGTTCGTCGGATTGCTGTTCGTGGCCAATACGGCGTTCAACAATCTGGGACACCCGTTTTATTCAACCGGTTTCAACTGGGGGCGGGCGACTCTGGGGACCATTCCATTCGTTTGGTTCGGGTCAGCTTATGGACCAGTCGGAATTTTGGTTGGGCAGTCGCTGGGCGTGGTGCTGTTCGGCAGTTTGGCGGTCGTGATGGCATTCCGGGTGATCCGGAAGCTGGAGCCGGGAATTATAGAACCATAATCAGAAGTGCCGCCGCGTCTCTGAAAGTCAGCATTCTGACCCGCATGCACAGCAGCGGAACGAGTATTTAGCGTGTGGAGAGCGCGCTCTTCTTGGCGGCTTTGAGGTTTCCCTTGGCGACTTTGCGCGCCTTGAGGCGTTCGAGACGCTCTTTCATCGCCATTTTTTCGTAGCGGATGCGCTGACGGATCCAGTTCAGCATGCCTGATGCTGTCAGGACCGCGATGCCGACGAAGGTCCAGCGGTCGAGCGGCTGTTTGAAGAGGAGGTAGCTCAGCGCGACACCCCAGGCCATCTGGCTGTATTGTGGCAGAGCTACACGGTTTGCCGGTGCTCTGGCGGTTGCGAGCATCATGCAGAGTTGTCCGAGGGCGGCCAGGGAGCCGTAGCCGAACAGGTAGAACCAGATCTTTGTGTTAGAGGGCCATGTGGCATGGGCGAGCATGAGGAGACCATTGCCGACCAGTGCGCCCATCAGGCTGGACCCGAAGAGCGACAGGCGCACGGTTTCCTTGCTGGCGATCCGGTAGGCGATCACGCTACCCGCATTGGCGCAGGCTGCCAGAAGCGCGCAGAGATGGCCCAGATTGAGCGGGCGCATTCCCGGACGCAGCACGATAAGAACGCCCGCAAAGCCCAAAGCGACCGCAAGCCACGCCCAGAATGTCACTTTCTCCTTGAGCAGCACGACGGAAAGGATCGTGACGAACAGCGGCATCAGAAAGGTGATCGACAGGGCCTCGGGCATCGAAAGCAACATGAAGGCTTCAACGCTGGCCGCCGTAGCAACGAAGACGCAGATGGCCCGCAGCAGCCACATGCCACGAAGCTTCGGGCGTACGATGTCGAGATAGGATTCGTTTGATTTGCGGATGAAGGGAAGAATGAGGAACCCGAACACCCCGCCAAAAAACGCAACCTCGAAAGGATCGAGACTCCCGTCCAGCAGTTTGGAGAAGGCGTCGCTGACGGCAAATGCGGAATAGGCTCCGAAGGCCAGCGCCATTCCGGAGAAGAGGGTTTTGGTGTCCATGAGACTCTGGGATTCTAAAGAGAAGAGGAAATAGGCAGGCCTGAAACAGGGCACCAGTAATTTCGGTGAGGCTTCTTAGAAGAAGTATTATGGGAATTCAAACCCGTTTACAGAATAGCGGACATTTTCTTCCCTAATTTATTACGCACTTCAATGTAACATTTATTTATTTATATATAACACTAAAAATGTTATTGATTGACATTCGATTCTGCTTTGCGTGGGTTCTGGCTCAGGTGCAGAAATCGACTCTGATGGAAGCGCCCGTTATAGAAGCGGCATTCTTCAATACGGCTTTTCAGGGGAACGGTCTGTGCAGTGCGAATGGCGTAGGTCTTACGACAGGCTGGTTCCGATGCTGATCAAGGAGCATTTCGGAGATCCGGGTGTGATGACCCGGCAGTTTCCCTACATGAAATCGACATTCCTCTGGAAAGGGGATGATTTCATCCTCACGCCCGACGCGCTCGCCAATCCGAAGAATAAATATCATGGGCTTGAGCGGCTGGCGCTGCAGCATCATGAAGCCGGGGAGTGGCGGCTGGCCGGGGAATACTGGCTGATTGCGGCGGGTTGGCGCAAGAACATGATGGACCCGGCCGACGAGCGGCATGTGGAAGCTTTGCAGTTCGCCCTGCGCCATGTCGAATATGACAGGGCGCTGGCAGACTGGAAAAAGAAGAAGCTCAGCCGCAACGCCATGCCCTATCCCAGCCAGTTCGGACTTTCCGACGACTGAGACCGAGGATCTATGAATTGAAAACCTGCTGATAGAAGGCGAGTTCCCGTTGCAGGGCGTCTTCTATGGTTTCGCGGGCGCGGAAGCCATGGGCTTCCTCCGGATAGACGTGCAGGGCGGAATGTTCGAGTTTTGTGCGCATGGATTCCGCCTGTGACAGGGGGACGACCTTATCTGCGCCGCCATGCAGGAACAGGACGGGAACGGAAATTCCGCCTGCCTGCGTGATGGGAGAACGTTTCAGATACACCGCCTCGTCTTCGGGATAGGGGCCGATCAGGCCGTCCAGATAGCGGGCTTCGAATTTATGGGTTTCTTCGGCGAGAGCGCGCAGATCCGTGACGCCATAGAGGGACGTTCCGGCAGCGAAGAGGTCTGACTGTGCAAGAGCCCCCAGGACAGTCAGGCCGCCGGCGCTGCTACCGCGGATGACGCAGCGGGCTGGGTCAGCGAGGCCGCGGTCGAGAACGGCCTTCACGCCGGCGAGACAGTCTTCGATATCCGCGACGCCCCACTGCCTGTCCAATGCTTCGCGATAAGCGCGGCCGAAGCCGGTTGAGCCGCGATAATTGACGTCGAGGACGGCGAAACCGCGCGAGGTCCACCACTGCACCTTGAAGGCGAAGGACGGATTGGCGCGGCCGGTCGGGCCGCCATGCGCCATGACGACGAGTGGGGGTTTTTCTCCTTCCCGCAACGCGCTGGTGCTGCTGGCTGGGGCGTAGAACAGGGCGTGGGCTTCTGCTCCGTTGGTGGTCGGAAAGGTCAGGGGTGTGGGAGTTGCGATATCGGCTTTCGTAACGCCGGGCGGGAGTGTGACGCTGTTGCGGAAACGGTCGCAGGGCTCGCCAATGCGGCCTGTAGCAATGGCGGCTGGGGCATCGGCGGGGGAGTCGATCCAGGCGAAACGTCCGTCTTCGAGCGGTTGCGGGACGTTGACGGGGGTGCCGAGGGAGACATCCGTCCACCGTCCGTTGTCTTCCAGCAGGACGTGGTTGAGGCCATGACGGATACCAAGGGCCAGCAATCTGTTTCCGGGCAGCGGGACCATACTGCGTTGACCGAAGACCCAGTGCGGCAGACCGATTTCTGCGTTGGCGCCGTTGAGGGAGTGGGGGTGCCAATCTGTATCGTCATGGGAAAAGCGGATGGGGGTCCAGCGGCCCGAGGCGTCGGACGTTGCGTAGAGCGTGCAGTCAGGGGACCAGCAGGGTTCGATGATGCTGCATGGTTCGGGGCCTGAAAGGTTTGTCACGGGGCCGAGCGTGCCGGTTGTGCGATCCAAGGGGGCGACGCAGAGGGTCGTGACGGTCCAGGGCATGGCCGGGTCGTTCCAGCTGAACCATGCGAGGAAACAGCCGTCGGGTGAGGGGCGGGGGGCGGCGTAGAAATCCGCCCCTTCCACCAGAACGGTTTCGCGTCCGTCAGAATGAACATGGACGAGAGCTGCGACGGGCACGCCCTCACCATGAGTTTCACGGACGCAGAATACGGCGTCGGATGTGAGATCGAAGGTGAGATCAGCGTAGCGATGTTCAGGGATTTCGCCAGCTTCGGCCCATTGCGTGGCGGTGGTGCCATCGCTGAACCAGACCCCACCGCGTTTGCGATCACTGAAAACGACCTGCGGGACACCCTTCTTCAGGCGCACATCCCATGCGCCGCCGCCATATTCATGCACGCGGGTGCCGACCGAGTAGCCAGGCGGGATCAGGTCGTGGATCTTTCCGTCCGGATTACGGCCCGTGATGACGGAGCGGCCCTGTTCATCCGGGCGGCTTTCGAGCCAGAAGGTCCAGTTCCCAGCAGTGCGGAGTTCGGAGAAAGACAGCGTGCGACCCGCCACCAGTTCGGGCGTCACCCAGGACGGCCAGTTTCCCGATACAGAAGGGTTGGCTATGGGGGAAGGCGATGTCGTCATTTCTCATCCTGTCTCCGATGCCGTAGTATCGTAGCCGGTGGCACTCTCTTCCGCCACAGCTTGAACAGGACCAGGACACTGTTTCATCTCAGTCATTTTCTCGATCACATGCTGGTGCAGTATGGCTATGGCGTCGTCGGCATCACCGTCATGTTCGAGAGCATGGGCCTTCCTCTTCCGGCAGAAAGCGTCATCATCGCCGCTTCGCTCTACGCGGGTAGCACCCATCATCTGGAAATCCGCTGGATCGCGCTCGCGGCCGTCCTTGGCGCCATCATGGGCGACAATATCGGCTATCTGATTGGCCATCACTTTGGTTACGGCATTCTGAAAAAGCACGGCCAGAAAGTCGGTCTGACCGAAGAGCGGCTGATGCTGGGGCGGTATCTGTTCCGCAGGCATGGCGGGATCGTCGTGTTTCTGGGGCGTTTCGTCGCGGTGCTGCGCGTGTTCGTGGCATTGCTGGCAGGAGCCAACCGGATGCCCTGGCATTCGTTCCTATTTTTCAATGCACTCGGTGGCATCTGCTGGGCCGGTGGCTATGCCTTTGTGACCTATGAGCTTGGCAAGCAGATCGAGAAAATCACCGGGCCAGTCGGAATCGCCATGGCGGTCGTGGGGGTCTGCTGTCTGGTCGGGGCGCTCGTTTTTCTCAAGAAAAACGAGAAACGCCTGACGGATGAGGCACTCCGGCAGGCCAAGGAAGACGAAAAGCGCGAGGAATCGCGTGTGGACAAAAAAACGAGCTGACACAGACTGGAAGGACAGACCTCATGACACAGCCCTCCGCTCCCGAATGGTCCACGGACTCTCTTGAACGTCTGGACGGAAAGACGGCGCTCATCACCGGATCAACCGGGGGGCTGGGGTTTGAGGTCGCCTGCGGGCTGGCGAAACAGGGCGCTGCAATCGTGCTGAGCGGTCGCAGTCATGACAAGGGACAGGCGGCGCTGGCACGGCTTCATGAGCGCGTGCCGTTCGTCAAGGCGCGGTTCGAACTGCTGGATCTGGCATCTCTGGCCGGGATCGAGGCATTCGCATCCGCAATGCGCAGCCGGGGCGAGCCAATTCATCTTCTGGCGAACAATGCCGGAGTCATGGGGCCTGCGACACGTCTGACGACGAAAGACGGGTTCGAATTGCAGTTCGGCACCAACCATCTCGGGCATTTCGCTCTGACGGGACGGCTGCTGCCATTGCTGGCGGCGGGGAATGCGACAGTCATGACGGTGGCGTCTCTGGCGGCGCTGACAGGGGAGATCCCATTTGGCGATCTGAATGCGCGGCATTCCTACAATCCGATGGTGCGGTATCGTCAGAGCAAGCTGTCCAACCTGCTGTTTGCACTCGAACTGAACCGCCGGGCCACGAAAGCGCCCTGGCCCATCCATTCCCGTGCAGCGCATCCCGGTTGGGCGGCGAGTGATATCATCGCAAATAATGGCAATCTGGATCAGTCCGCCAACAAAGCCGCGCGGTTCATGCGCGGTCTGGCGCGCAGTGTCGTCGGGCCGGTGTTTCATGCCATGGGGCAGACGGTCGAGGAGGGGGCGTGGCCGCTGCTCTATGCTCTTGCCAGTCCACAGGCGCATGACGGCAGCTATTATGGTCCGCAGGGGCCGGGGGAACGCCGTGGTGTGCCGGGGATCGCGGGGCTGCCGGCTCTGGCGCATGTACCCGAACTGGCCGCGCGTCTGTGGACCGTCTCGGAACAGATGACCGGCGTAAAATACGGCCTGATCTGAAAGTCATAAAAGTTTTTGGTGAAGCTTTTTTCAAAAAGCTTCGAAGACTGTCACCTTTTTGAAAAAAGGCGACACCCAAAAACTTTTATCAAAGAGTTCTTTCAGGGGCGGACGATGATCATGATGACGATGATCATCATCAGGATTGTGGGGACTTCGTTGGCAATCCGGTAGAATTTTTCCGGGTGCTGGTTGCGGTCTTCGGCGAAACCACGACGCCATGTTCCGCAGGCACCGTGAAATCCTGCGAGACCGAAGACGCAGATCAGCTTTGCCCACCACCAGCCCGCATTCCAGTCGATCAGACCAGGAATGGAGGCCAGGGCACCGCCTGCGAGGAATGTCACGATCATGGCGGGCGTCATGATCTGGCGCAGAAGCTTGCGCTCCATGACCTTGAACCGCTCGCTCTCGTCAGAACCCGGTACCACCTGACAGTGATAGACATATAGACGCGGGAGATAAAATGTCCCGGCCATCCAGGCGATGAACGCCATGATGTGCAGGGACAGGATCCAGCTCTGATACGTCGCGAGAAAGTCAGTCATGCGGGTTTCTGGCTTTCCAGCGTCCGGCGGAGCAGCGGTACCAGCTCGTCCAGATGGGCGATACGGACCGAACCTTCGACGGGCCAGAAGGGCGGGGCAGGCATGTCTTCAGAGCGAAGAAGCACACAGGCCATGCCAGCCTTCCAGGCGGCTTCTGCTCCAGTATCGCTGTCTTCGATCACAACACAGTTTTCTGGCAGAACGCCCTCTGCCTTCGCTGCGTACAGATACACGTCTGGAGCAGGTTTGGGACAGCCCATGTCATTGGCGGAATGGATGCGGTTTTCGGGAAAAAACTGCGTCATTCCGGTTCGCTCGAACTTGGCGTCCATCTCCCGGAGGGAAGAATTCGACCCGACACGAACCGGCAGTCCCAAGGACCGGATTCCTGACAGCATTTCAGGCGCTCCGCTTACGGGTTCTGCGCTTTTTTTCATCATCTGTACGAGATTTTCACGCAGAATGAATGCCGTTTCGTCAGGTAGGGAATGACCCAGTTCGGCTTCAAGTTCGCTGACAACCTGAGGGAGCGCCATGCCTGCGAAACGCCTATGTGCCTCTTCGTCCGTCATGGACAGCCCTTTGGATCGGGCGAATTCCGCCGTGGCCCGGCAGGAGGGGCCTTCGCTATCCACGAGAACCCCATCACAGTCGAAAATAACCAGTTTCAACTGGCCTGCCGGATCCAGGGCTTTTGTCATACGGCCTGTCATACCGCGCGTACCGCTTCGACGAGGGCCGCCACGTTTTCAGGAGGCGTATGTTGCATGACACCGTGTCCGAGGTTGAAAACATGGGGTTTTCCGCGCATTGCGTCGCGGATGGCCTGAGCTTCGCGGATCATTGTCTCACCGCCGGAGAATAGGATCATCGGGTCCATGTTGCCCTGAAGGGTGAGGCCCGGAACGGCTTCGGACAGGAGTTCGGAAATCTGGGCCGGGTCGGCGACTGTGTCGAGCGCCAGCGTGTTGATGCCGGTTTTCTGCGCGTATTCACGGACCATGATGCCACCGAGGCGTGGGAAACCGATGATCGGAGTCTTGGGATGACGGGCGCGGATGTACGCGACGATCTGGCGTGTCGGCTCGATCACGTAGCGGCGGAAAGCGGAAGGCGGCAGAATCCCTGCCCAGGAATCGAATAGCATCACAGCTTCCGCCCCGGCTTCGATCTGGCCGCAGAGCATCTCGGCGGTACTCGAGGTCAGGGTGTCGATCAGGCGATCAAACAGGCCTGGGTTGGTCTGCATCATGCGACGGGTTTCGGCGAAATCCCGCGATCCACCGCCCTCGACCATGTAGCAGGCGACCGTGAACGGGCTGCCTGCGAAGCCCAGAAGCGTGGTAACGTCGGGAAGCTCTTTGGCGAGGCGGGACAAGGTCTCGCGCACTGGTGCGACGGCGTCCTGTACGCGTTTTGGATCGAGCCGGGCGAGGTCGGCTTCGGAGCGGATGGCGCTAAGCACGGGACCGCGACCCTCAATGAATTCAAGGGACTGACCCATGGCCCAGGGCAGGATCAGGATGTCGGAAAACAGGATCGCACCGTCCATGCCGTAGCGGCGGATCGGCTGGATCGTCAGCTCGGTGGCCATGTCCGGGGTCATGCACCTGGTCAGAAAGTCGGCCCTGTCACGCATGGCGCGGAATTCGGGGAGATAACGGCCTGCCTGACGCATGAGCCAGACCGGAGGCGGCCAGACGGCCTCACCACGGAGGGCCCGCAAAAGCGGTTTTGATGAGGGTGAGGAAGGTGCGTTTTCCGAAATCATGCCGCCCACTAATCATAAAAGAAAAAAGAAAGAAATGCTGGAGGTTAAGATGATCCCTGTGGATACCGGGGTACCCGGCTTTCTGAAAATGTACCCCATCTTGTTCACACTGTGTACAACTCTGGAGGCCGCAGTCTGCATGGGAGTCGCGGATTCAATCCCGAATTGCCCACAGAGAGGCTGTGTACAACCCCCAGTTCCGGCTGGTGTACCGTACAATCCACGGTACTCGGTACTCCTTTCGGAAGAGCTGGTACTATCCCCATGTACCCCAGTACTGACGCAATGCCTTCACAGGGTTTCTTGCAGTACTCGTCCTTCTTTTCGCAGTCGATAGTACGGAGTCGTACATCATGATGTCTTTCAGTACTTCCCTGATTCTTGCCAGCGGCTCATCAGCCCGGCGCATGCTGCTCGAAAATGCGGGTCTTACGGTACTGGCCAGACCGGTCGATCTTGACGAGGAGGCGCTTCGTCGCTCCTGCGAGGCGCAGGGGCATACGCTTTCAAAAACGGCGATCGTTCTGGCAGATGCAAAGGCTAATCTCGCGACACGGGATGTGAGCTTCGATGATTTGACGGTGGCAGCGGACCAGATTCTCGATCTGGATGGGGTGGCCTTTGCCAAGCCGGGTTCTGTTGCTGAAGCAGCAGAGCATCTGCGTCGGTTGCGGGGGCGGACGCATGTTCTGCGCACGGCGGTTGTTCTCTATAAAGGAGGCGAGAAGGTCTGGGAGCATCTGGCGTCGCCGCGTCTGACGATGCGGGCGTTTTCGGAGGCGTTCCTTCAGGCCTATCTGGAGCGGGAAGGGGCTGCGATCTTGTCCTGTGTAGGGGCGTATCGGCTGGAAGGCCCCGGGATCCAACTTTTTTCGGCTGTCGAAGGGACGCAGGACGCCGTTCTGGGGCTTCCGCTTCTTCCACTACTGGAGGAACTGAGGAGGCTGAAGGCGATTTTTGTGTGAAAAACTGCTGTCAAAATCTGTTTTTCAGACTTGTCAGGGCGAAATCATGACGATATACCGCCCTCATCCGGCTCCGTCCCAAAGGGGCCGATTGAAACATGTGGGGCCATAGCTCAGTTGGGAGAGCGCCTGAATGGCATTCAGGAGGTCGTCGGTTCGATCCCGATTGGCTCCACCAGTTTTCTAATTTCCTGAAAAACAAAATTCTGGTTTAGCTTCAGTGCTGACGCATGTGTCTCTGTTGACGCGCGCGTTCAGCTCTCATACGGCAGTCAGAATGCAGACTGTAATGCCACCCGCTTCCTCGTCGCTGATTATGGATGCTGACCTGCGTGCGCGCTGGGCCGGCTGGATGAAACAGTCAGTTCTTCCGATGTGGAGTAGCGCCGGTTTTGATAGCGGGCGGCGTCTGTATCATGAGAAGCTGGATTTCCACGGTAGACCCCTTATTCTTCCAGCATCACGGCTGATGGTGCAGGCCCGGCAGATTGCGACTTTCTGCCGGGCTGCGCTGGACGGGCTGCACGATGCTTCTGCGCAGGCCCTGATCTGTCTGGAGGAAGTGACCCGTCTCTACCGGCATACGGACGGGCAGCCGGGGTGGATCTTTTCTGTTGCTCCGGATGGATCTCCATCCGGCACGCAGCGGGATCTCTATGCCCATGCTTTCATTCTCTATGCTCATGGCTGTGCCTATCGTCTGAGTGGCAGTTCCGCTTTTCTGGAGACCGCACGGCAGACGATGCTGGAGATCCGACGGATTTTCCGGGCAGATCATGGTGGGTTCGCGGATGAAGTGCCGCGTTCCGGCGCGTTTCGTCACCAGAATCCTCACATGCATCTCCTTGAGGCATGTCTTTTCCTGTTCGAAGTCTCCGGGGACAGTTTCTATCTGGACGAGGCGACCGCCTTAGTGCGTCTGGCGATGGAAAAGCTGATCCAGCCTGATACGGGTGTACTTCCCGAAACATTTGAAGCTGACTGGCGCAGTGCTGAAGCGTTCGGGAAAAACCGGGTGGAGCCGGGGCATCTTTTCGAATGGTCCTGGCTGCTGGGAGAATATCTGCGGCTTAATCCTTCCGCGAGGGATGGCGAGGCCGTTTTGCGATCGGCTGATGCGCTGTTCGGGTTCGGGATGCGTCATGGAATGACCGGTTCTGCGGTGTGTGATGCCGTGCTGGATGACGGGCGGCCGCTTGAGAATGGGACGCGGATCTGGCCGCAGACCGAACTGTGTCGTTTGCTGGTCTGTCGCAACGAGCGGCCTGAGGTGTTGCGGCAGGTGAGCGACAATTTTTTCGCGACCTTCATGTCCGGTCCGAACGCCGTGGCTGGCGCGGCCCTGTGGATCGACCGGTTTGATGCCTCCGGAAACGCTACTGTGACCGACGTGCCAGCCAGTTCGCTCTATCATATTTACGGGGCCGCCCGGGAGTTTCGCTGAAACGGTGAGGGTGAACCTGAGGTCGGGCTATGGTAGCGTCCTCATACGGGGTTGGTCTGGTCCTGTCCTGAACGTTCTCTGAAGGAGCAATACGATGCGTTATTCAAACGGTGTATTCGCGGTTCTTGCGGCGGTCGGTCTTGTGATGTCCGCGGCACATATTCCGGCACAGGCACAGTCCATTCCTGGTGTTGGCAGCACTGGCGATGCAATGAGCGGCATGTCGGGCATGACCGGGATGACGGGCGCTGGAAATATCATGAGCCGCATGGTGCCGAATGTGGCTTCGGCCAGCACAGGCAACGTGGCTGGTGTTCTGGGCTACTGTGTGCAGAACAACTATCTGAGTGGCAGCGGTGCCACCTCGGCCCTGAGCAGCCTGACAGGCAAACAGGATGTAACATCTTCGAATGACTTTAAGGCCGGGCAACAGGGGCAGCTTCTGACGGGTGGCACCAATTCGCTTTCGCTGTCGAGCCTGAAGGGGCAGATGAAGCAGAAGGTCTGCAACATGATTCTTAATCGCGCGCAGAATCTGCTCTGATCTGACGCTCGCATTGCGGCCGCTCGTTACGGGTGGCTGCAATGCTTTTGCAAAAGGACCGTGGGGTCAGTGAAGTATCTTGTTACGGGTGGCGCCGGTTTCGTTGGCAGTCATCTGGCGCAGGCTCTGGTGGATGCCGGGCATGATGTTGTTGTTCTGGACAATCTGAGCACGGGACACCGTGCGGCCGTCCCGGAGGGGGCGCGGTTTGTGCACGCCGATCTGTCGGATGCTGATGTGACGGACCGGGCGGTGGCGGCGGGGGTGTGGGATGCGGTTCTGCATTTTGCCGCCGTGTCGCTCGTCGCAGAGAGCATGCGTGAGCCGTTTCTCTATCTGCGGCGCAACTTCATCACGTCCCTCAACCTGATCGAGGCCTGCGCCCGACATGGGGTAAAGCGCTTTGTTTTCCCGTCGACGGCAGCACTGTTCGGTGGCGAAGGCCAACTTCCCCGGATTCCGGCAGAAGCGCGGATCGAGCCGGGATCGCCTTATGGTGAAAGCAAGTATCTGATCGAACGGGCTCTTGTCTGGGCCGATCGTATCTGCGGGATGAAGAGTGCCTGTCTGCGGTATTTCAACGCGGCCGGGGCGGATGCGCTCGGGCGACTGGGCGAGGATCACCGTCCCGAGACGCATCTGATACCGCTCACGATTGATGCGGCGCTCGGGCGCAGACCCGGACTGAAGCTGTTCGGAAACGACTATCCCACGCGGGACGGCACCTGTGTGCGTGACTATGTGCATGTCAGCGATCTGGCTGATGCCCATATCCGTGTCATGAGCCAGCTTGATGAACGCTCGGTGACCTATAATCTCGGAAACGGAGTCGGGTTTTCCAATCTGGAGGTCATCCAGAGCGTCGAGCGTGTGAGCGGTCGGAAGGTGCCCTGGGAATGGGCGCCACGTCGCGGGGGAGATCCGGCTGTTCTGGTCGCAGATTCCCTGGAAATCTGTCGGGAAACGGGATGGAGCCCGCGTTTCAGCCGTCTGGACGATATTGTCGAGACGGCCCTGCGCTGGCGTGTGGACCATCCGAACGGTTATGGATCCTGTTAGAGCGGTTTGACCAGATCGGCTACGAGGCCGCCGGTGGCGGTCAGGGCATCGTCAGGTGAAAGTTCGATCAGCAGCCCCTGACTGCCCCCGTTGATGACGACGGGTGGGCCGTCCATGCCTGACTGTTCGAAAGCCGTAGGGACGGCGCTGCGTTGTCCGAAGGGGCTCACGCCGCCGATGCGGTAGCCGGTGCGCTGTTCGGCGTCGGGGCGGGAGAGCATCTTGGCTTTGCGGCCTCCGAAAGCCTGTGCCACGCGGGCAAAATCCAGTTCCCGATCCGCGGGCAACACCACACAGGCGGGGCGTCCGTCGATCTGGACCATCAGGGTCTTGAGGACATGGTCCGGCGACAGGCCCAGCGCTGCGGCGGCAGCCACGCCCAGTTTCCCCGCTGAGGGATCATACTCATAGACGTGGCGTTCATAGGAAATGCCGAGCGCGTCCAGTGTCAGGGTCGCGGATGTGTCCTGCACGCTTGTCCTCCTGTCCTTTGCGGTCATCACGAGGGGTTCAGGATGGCAGGCAGGTGCGTCCGATGCTAGGGTCCGGGGCATGATTCACCCTGTGGTCCGTTCATAATCATGGCTGGCGGTCTGCTGGCCTGCATGCTGGCTTCGGCTTTGCATTACCATCTGCCGCCGCGCATCCTTCCTGCGATCCAGCGGGTCGAGGGCGGGACGATGGGGCATGTCAGCACCAATGCGGACGGCTCGGTTGATATCGGGCTCATGCAGATCAATTCGCGCTGGATTCTGCCGATCGCCTCCATGACGCACCAGCCGGTTTCGCAGGTTGCGGCACGGCTCGCGCTGGATCCGTGTTTCAATATCGCTGCGGCGGCCATGATCCTGCGTAGGGCGCTCGATGACGAGCATGGCAATCTGATGAGGGCTATTGGGGATTATCATTCCCGGACGTTGCCGCTCAATCTGGAGTATCAGCGCAAGGTCGTGGCGGCCGCGCTTTTGCTGCGCCGAGGATAGGGCCCAAAAACAGGGCGGGGAATTAAGGGCCATCCTGGGATGGTCAGATGCGGAATGTTACTTTATAACATCCTCCCCTGAGTTGATCCCGAGGACACTGATGCGCTGCTTTCCGGCTCTTCTGCTGGCTGGCCTGATTTCGGGCATTCCTGCTGTCGTCCGGGCCGAATCCTCCCGTATCCCTGTGAATATCGTCTGTGCGGAAGCCGCATGGTGTGATGTGGCGGCGCAGATCGGGGGGCCGGATGTCCGGACACAGGCGCTGCTTTCGACGCCGGGGATTGACCCGCATGATCTGACGCCTTCGCCTTCGATGGCCCGGGCCATGGCCGGATCAGGTCTCGCGGTGGTGAATGGCGCGACTTACGATGACTGGGCGCTTCCGTTCGCAGCGTCGGCTTCGGACAGGATCGTGGTGGCCTCCATCGCCGGATGGCATCCGGGCGACAACCCCCATCTCTTTCTTGATCCGGCTGCGGTAGAGAAGGTTGCCCGGGTTCTTGCGGACAAGCTTTCGCATCAGCCCGGCGTTTCCGCTTCTGCTGTAGACGGGCGGCTGAATGCCTTTCTGAAGGAGCTGGACGGCGTGAAGGCCGGATTGGCTGCGATGAAGGCGCGTCACGATGTCGTTTCCGTCGCCGCCGTGGAGCCGGTCGGACAGACGTTGCTGGGGGATGCAGGGCTGGATATTGTGGATGAAAGTTTTGCACTGGCGATCATGAACCATGCCGAACCTTCGCCCCGGGATGTGGCGGAAGTCGATACCCTGATCGACGGACGGCGGGTCCGGATGCTGATTACCAATCCCGCTATTCATTCCCCGCAGATCGATCGGCTGGTGGACCGGGCGCAGGCTGTGGGCTTGCCGGTCGTGGCGATTGGGGAGACTTTGCCACCGGGTCAATCCTGGCAGGGCTGGGTTCATGGCATTCTTCAGACGGTGGAGCAGGCGCTGGGTGATGGCCGACAATAAACGGGTCTGCTGTCAGCCGGAGCGCGGGCTGGTCCTGCGGGACGTGACGCTTATGGCGGGCTCGACCTGCGTGCTGTGGGGGGCCTCGCTGACGGTGCCGCTTTCGGGTATGACGCTTCTGTCGGGGCGGAACGGGGCGGGGAAGTCCACGCTGCTGCGGGCCATGCTGGGTTTGATCCCGCTTCAGGCGGGCGAAATTCTCACGCATGGTCTGTCACCGGCGCAGGCCCGGCAGCATATCGGTTACATGCCCCAGAGTGTGACGGATGCAGCATTGCTGCTTCCGGCGGTCAGTCATGTGCGGGTGGCGGTGGACGGCGTGCGCTGGGGGCTGCCGCTGCGTCTGCGGTCTAGGCGGGAAGAGGCGGACCGGCTTCTGGCGCTGACGGGGGCTTCGGCGTTTGCGTATCGCCCGCTGGGGCTGCTGTCCGGTGGGGAGCGGCAGCGGGTCGGGCTGGCACAGGCTTTGGCGGGGAAGCCGGATCTGCTGTTGCTGGATGAGCCGCTGGCGGCGCTTGATCAGGCGGGGCAGGAGCGGACGGTGCGTCTGTTGCGGGATCTGACGGAGAATCTGGGGATCGGGATTGTTCTGACGTCTCATGAAACTGAAGCTCTGTCTGGGGCCGTGACGCGGGTTGTGCAGCTTGCGGACGGGGGGCTGCATGTTCGAGTTTGATTTCATGCGCCATGCCTTTGTGGGTGCGGCGGTTGTGTCGGTTCTGGCAGGGACGGTGGGCTGGTTCCTGATGCTGCGGCGTCAGGCGTTCGCGGCCCATGCGCTGTCGCATATCGGGTTCAGTGGGGCGGCCGGAGCAGTCTGGCTCGGCTTTCCGCCGCTTTCCGGGATGGTGGTGTTCAGTCTGATGGCGGGGTTTGTCATCGGGGCCGAGCGCGAGGGGGAGCGTGGCGTTCCCGCCCAGCGGGACAGCACGATCGGGCTTGTGCTCGCGGCTAGTCTGGGGCTTGGGGCGTGGTTTCTGCATATGAGTAACCGGGGCTCTAGCCTTGCGACCACGCTGCTGTTCGGGGATGTTCTGGGCATTGATATGCCGACGCTGGAGGCGCTGTGCGGAGTGGCCGTGCTGTGTCTGGGGCTGCTGGCGTTTCTGGGGCGTCGGCTGCTGTTTGCCAGTCTGGCGCCGGAAGTGGCGCGGGCGCGGGGTGTTCCGGCGCGGCTGGTGTCGGTGGTGTTCATGGCCGTGGCGGCGCTGGCCTGTGCGGCCTGTGCGGAAGTGGCTGGGGCGCTTCTGGCGTTCAGCCTGATGATCGGGCCTGCCGCGACGGCGCTGAAGCTCGGGCTTGGGCCGCTCTCCGGGATTACTGTTTCGGTGGGGCTGGCGCTGGGTCTGTCATGGGGCGGACTGATGTTGTCCTGGGTAACGGACGCACCTGTTCCGTTCTGGATCGGGCTTGGAGCCGCTCTGTCCTACGCTCTGGCCGATCTGTGGGGCCGGTTCAGAACTGCGTAAGATGTGCCAGCTTGAAATGTACCAGCAGGATAAAGGCGACCAGCATCACATGTATGATGATCAGGGTCTTGGTGCCAATGACCGGAACATCGTTGGTGGTATCGGGTGTTTGCATGAGCTTATCCTGACGGGCTTGGGGTGGCTGCGTCAATCCTGATCGTATCCCCGGATCATTTTGTAAGGTTTTCCGGTGCAGCTGAAAAACCATCTGTTTCGTGATATGTTATGTCGTCATGGAAAACGATACGAAAACAGTCCGAACCGGACGGGAGTCAGTTGATCCCGCTTCCATCGAAGTTTCTCCCAATGCCAAGCTGATGCTGATTCTGGCTGCCGTGGTTGCTGCGATTTGTGGCGGTCTTTACGGTTATGATACCGGCATCATCTCCGGCACACTGCCTCTGATTGGTGATGATTTTCACCTGAATGCGGCCATGAAAGAATGGGTTGCTTCGGCTATTCTACTGGGAGCCATCTTCGGTGCTTTCGGGGCTGGCAGCCTGTCGGAGAAATTCGGGCGGCGAAACACGACCTGTCTGGTCAGCGGTGTGTTCGTGGCGGGGGCGACTGCCTGTTCTCTGGCGCCGGATGTCTGGAGCCTGATCGCGGCGCGCTTCGTTCTGGGGCTGGCTGTTGGTGGTTCGACGCAGGTTGTGCCGATGTATATTTCCGAACTGGCTCCGCAGGAGCGCCGTGGCACGCTGGTCACGATGTTCAATGTGGCCATCGGCCTTGGCATCTTGATTGCCAATATCATTGGTTTCACCGAGCGTGTGAACTGGGGCTGGCGTCCGATGGTCGGGATTGCTGCCATTCCGGCTGCTATCGTATTCGTTTCCATGTTCTTCATGCCCAAGAGCCCGCGCTGGGTGGCTGAGAACGAGGGCATGAAGAGTGCCATCATCCAGCTTGGGCGTATCCGCACGACCAAGCGCGCCATCCGTCGGGAAGTCCAGACCATTCGTGAGAATGCGGAAGGGATCGAACCGCAGAACCGTGGCTGGCGTGGTCTGTTCCAGCCTTGGGTGCGGCCTGCGCTCGTGGCGGCGCTCGGCGTTGCGTTCTTTACGCAGTGCGGCGGGCTGGAGATGATGATCTACTATACGCCGACCTTCCTGAATGATGCGGGTTTCGGCACGTCCTCCGCCCTTCTGGCGTCGCTGGGTGTGGCGGTGATTTACTGCATCATGACGTTTCTGGGCTGCATGTTCGTAGACCGGATCGGCCGTCGTCGTCTGATGCTTATCATGGGGCCGGGGGCTGCGCTGTCGCTCGTAGGGCTTGGCGTGATGTTCCTGAGCCATCCGGCTCCGGGCAGCACGGGGGCCTATCTGATTGTGGTGTTCCTGCTGCTGTTCATGATGTTCAATTCCGGCGGTATCCAGGTTTGTGGCTGGCTTTTGGGGGCCGAGATGTTCCCGCTTTCGATGCGCGGACAGGCGACGTCGCTTCATGCCGCGACGCTGTGGGGGGCTGATCTTCTGGTGACCAGCACGGCGCTGAGCATGGCTGAAGCAATAGGGTTGAGCTGGACGATGTGGTTCTATGCGTTCATCAATCTGGCGTCTGTCATCTTTGTGTTCTTCTTCGTGCCGGAAACGGCCGGTGCGTCTCTGGAAGATATTGAAGAGGCGCTGGTTGAAAAGCGTTTCCGCCCCACGCGCGGGAATACGCGGATCGTGCAGAGCGAAGACGAGGACGTCGAAGCCGCTGCATGATACGCTTTCCCCTTCACGCAGAAGGGGAACCGACCATGACGGATGTTATCGCACAGAGGGTTGCTGCCGCACGATGTGGCAGCAACCCTTCTGTTATCGGGCGGATGAAATCGGGCTGGCTGGTGATCGGGGAGACGCAGCCTCTGCCAGGATACTGTCAGCTCCTGGCCGATCCGGTCGTGCCGACGATCAATGATCTTCAGGGCGAGGCGCGGGCGCAGTATCTGGCCGATATGGCGGCGGTCGGGGATGCGCTGCTGGCGGTCACTGACGCAGTGCGGATCAATTATGAGACGTGGTGCAATCTGGCACCGTCCCTACATACTCATATCGTGCCGCGCTATGCGTCTGAAGATCCGGAAAAAGCCACGCGCCCGGCGGGAACGGTCTATGATTATGATATGGCTCGTCGATCCAGCGCGGAGCAGGACGGAACATTCATGCAGGCTATGCGGCGCGCCCTGAATCTAGCGTGAAAATAGATACCAGATCCGGAATACCGTTGTTTCGGAGAACCTCTGCCGCCTGAGATCGCGGTGCATGACGAGTGTGCGCAGTCGGGTGGCAAATGTCCGGGCGGCTGCGATCTCCTTTAGAAGACGCAGGGCTGAGGGGGAGACATGCTCCGGCTGGGCCAGAAGATGGGTCACGTTCGAATGGAAAATCGTCATGAACACATGCGGGCCGCGACGAAGGGCGGCCCAGCCGCGCTTGATGAACGAACCACTAGCCCCGACCGTGTTATGGGCATGCTGGCGGTAATAGCTGACGCAGCGGTCGTCGAACATAACGGATCCGTCTGCCGCGGCGGTCAGGAGATATGCCCACCAGTCATGCAGCACTGAGGGCGGGGGCAGATTATTCTGCATGAGGCGGTGGGTGGCGGCGTTCAGGAGAACGGTGTGACCCGTTGCGATGTTCTGTGTCAGGGAAGCCGGGAAGCCGGGCTTCCGGCGCAGAACGGAAGATTCCTGAAAGACGACCAGATCCTCATCCGTCAGATATTGTCGTGCGCAGTAAAGGGCAGGGATATCGGCCGGATGACGGCTGAGCATATCGACGGCCCATTCCAGTTTCTGCGGCTCCCAGATATCGTCCTGATCCGCGAAGGCCACATAGGGGGTGTCCGGCACGGCATCAAGCAGGTGGGCATAGGATCCCGCGACCCCGAGCCGTCCGTTAGCGCTCGTAATTTCGACACATCGGCCCGCGCCGGCGCCGCCTGCAAAAGCGTGCATCCGCTCACGGGATGCATCCGAGGAGTCGTCATCGCGCCAGTAGAGAGTCCAGTCCTGATGGGTCTGCGTCAGAATGCTTGAAAGCTGCGCGTCCAGATAGCTCTCACCATTATAGAGGGAGAGGAGGATGGCGACCTGACGCGAAGAGGATGCCCTTTTCTGTGTCATGTTTCGGCACCGGGGCTTGAGGCCGAAAGAGGGGAAAAGGGGATCATTCGGACGCAACGAAAGAGAGGGTGACAGTCGGCTGCCCTCTCGCTTGAGAAGGGCAGCAGAAGATCAGGCTTCGGAAAACAGCCTGTGAACGATAGTCGTCACGCTGTGACGCCAGTCTGGCATCTTTACGCCGAAAACGCGATGCAGCTTTGAATTGTCCATCCGGGAATCCTGTGGACGCTTGGCAGGCGTGGGCCAGTCCTCAGTACGGATAGCGTTGACTTGCGGCATGGCCTGGCCATGTTTCGCAGCTTCTTCCAGCGCGGCGACGGCCAGACCGTGCCACGTGGTTTCGCCGGTTCCGCTGGCATGGAAGATGCCGCGATATTCCGGCTTCCAGCCATCGCGCTCGATCAGGACGATGATGGCAAGAATGGCTTCGGCCAGATCGTCCGAACTGGTCGGATTGCCTTTCTGGTCCCCCACGACCTTGAGCACGGGATTTTTCGCGCCCGCATTGATCATCGTACGCACGAAGTTTTTGCCGTGGGCCGAATAGACCCAGGCCGTACGCAGGATGATGCTCTTGATGTTGGCGGTCAGGACGGCCTGTTCGCCGTCGGCCTTGGTGCTGCCATACACCGTCTCGGGAGAGGTGGCATCGTCTTCGGTATAGGGCGTGCCCTTGTCGCCGGAGAAGACATAGTCGGTCGAGACGTGGATGAACGGAATGTCTGCCTTCGCGCAGGCTGCGGCGAGCGTTGCCGGGCCGGAATTGTTGGCGCGTTCCGCACCGTCCTTTTCCGTTTCGGCGAGATCGACAGCCGTCCAGGCCGCTGCGTTCACGACGACCGATGGTTTGTATTTCTCAACCGTCGCGGCAATCGTCTCCGGGTGGTCGAAGTCGAATTCCGGACGTCCGACGCGGATGATGCGTTCGGTTCCGAGGTTCTGGAGGGACGTCGCAAGCTGGCCGTTGCCGCCCGTGACGAGAATGGGACCTGTGCTGCTCGTTGGGGTGCTGGACATCGTCATGCTCACTTTTCGTACTGGAACCAGCCTTTGGCTTCCGAGAAATGCGGTGCGATCAGATCCTTGTCGGACAGAACGGCGTCAGCTTCGGAAACGGGCCAGTCGATCTTCAGTTCGGGGCAGTTCCAGATGACCGCGCGCTCGGAAACCTTACTGTAGAGCGAGGTACATTTGTACTGTACTTCGGTGTTTTCTTCGAGCGTGACGAAGCCGTGCAGGAAGCCGGGCGGGATCCAGAGCTGCGACCAGTTTTCAGCCGAAAGTTCGGCTGCGCACCACTTGCCGTAGGTCGGTGATCCGGTGCGGGCATCGACAGCTACATCCCAGATGGCGCCGCGTGTGACGCGGACGAGTTTACCCTGCTCGTAAGGGGCGAGCTGGCAGTGCAGGCCACGGACGACGCCTTTCTGGCGGGACAGGCTCTGGTTGTCCTGAACGAAAGGCAGGTTGATGCCGGCTTCGCCCATGCGGTCCACATTGTAGGTTTCGGAGAAGAAGCCGCGATTGTCACCAAAACGGGGAGGCGTGACGAGAATGACCTCTGGAATGGAAAGACGTTCGACCTTCATGCTCTGAAATCCCTGTCCTGAATGTTGGGGCGTGAAAATGTCTCATGGAAAAAACGGCTCCGGCTGCAAAGGGATGCAGAAAACTGGAACCGCTGGAAAAAAATCAGCTGTCAGCCAGTTCCAGAAGGAGACGGCCAAGTTCGGTCTTGCCCATTTTCTTCGCATGCTCGCGAAGCTGGTCGGCCGTGATGAACTTGTTGCGGAAAGCCACTTCTGCGGGGGAGCCGACCAGCATGCCCTGACGGGACTGGATGGTCTGCACGAACGTTCCGGCCTGCATCAGGCTGTCGGGCATTCCGGCGTCGAGCCAGGCGCAGCCACGGCCCAGACGGTCCACCTGAAGGGTGCCTTCTTCAAGATACATGCGGTTGAGATCGGTGATCTCCAGTTCGCCGCGGGGGCTGGGCTTTACCTTCTTGGCGAAGTCCACGACGCGGTGATCGTAGAAATACAGCCCTGTGATGGCCCAGTGGGACTCAGGGTTGGCCGGCTTTTCTTCAACGGTGAGGGCTATACCGTTCTCATCGAAGGAAACAACACCGTAACGCTCCGGATCGCGGACCTGGTAAGCGAAGACGGTCGCTCCTTCGGGACGGTTTGAGGCTGCACGCAGCAGAACGCCCAGATGCTCGGAGAAGATCAGGTTGTCGCCTAGTGCCAGAGCACAGGGTGCGCCCTGAATCCAGTCTTCTGCGATCAGGAAGGCCTGTGCTAGACCATCCGGTGAAGGCTGAACGCGGTATTCGAACCTCACACCAAACTGCGAGCCATCGCCCAGAAGACGCTGGAACTGGGGCATGTCATGGGGCGTCGTGATGATCATGATGTCCCGGATTCCCGCCAGCATCAGCGTGGAAAGGGGATAGTAGATCATCGGCTTGTCATAGACGGGCAGCAGCTGCTTGGAGGCTGCCATCGTCATAGGATACAGGCGTGTGCCCGACCCGCCGGCGAGGATGATGCCCTTCATGGGCTTGGTTTCGATGGTGCTCACTTGCTGGCTCCCAGTCTCTGGCCGGTATAGCGCTTGGAGCGGATTCCTTCCCACCAGGCGCGATTGTCGAGATACCACTGAACGGTCTTGCGGAGGCCGCTTTCGAAATCATGCGTCGCTTTCCAGTCGAGTTCTTTCTCGGCGTGGGACGGATCGATCTCGTAGCGGAAATCATGGCCGGGGCGGTCGGTCACGAAGCGGATCAGGCGCTCGCGCGGGCCAGCCGGGTCCGGCTGAAGCTCGTCGAGGACAGCGCAGATCTTCTTGACGACTTCAAGGTTGGTGCGGGGCTGGCGGGCGCCGATGGCGTATGTTTCGCCGGGCTTTCCGGTCTCGACGGCCTTGACCAGAGCTTCGGCATGGTCTTCGACGAACAGCCAGTCGCGGACGTTCTCGCCCTTGCCGTAAACCGGCAGTTCGCGGCCTTCGATGGCGTTGATCGTGACCAGCGGGATCAGCTTCTCGGGGAAATGCCAGATGCCGTAGTTGTTGGTGGTGTTGGTGACGAAGGTCGGCAGGCCGTAAGTGTGGAACCAGGCACGGACCAGATGGTCAGACGAGGCCTTGGAGGCTGAATACGGGCTGCGCGGATCGTAGGGCGTGGTTTCGGTGAATGGCGGGTCGTTCGGCTCCAGATGACCGAAGACCTCGTCAGTGGAAATGTGATGGAAGCGGAAGGCCTTCTTTTCGGCCTCTCCCAGCGTGTTCCAGTATTTCCGGGCGGCCTCGAGCAGCGAATAGGTGCCGACGACGTTCGTCTGGATGAAGACGCCGGGGCCGTCGATCGAGCGGTCCACGTGGCTTTCAGCCGCGAGATGCATGACGGCGTCCGGGCGGTATTCCTCGAACAGCCGCTGCATTTCCACGCCGTTCACGATATTCGCACGGGCATGGGAATATCGGGGATCGTTCGCGACCTCGCTGACAGTGTCTTCCGAGGCTGCATAGGTCATGCAGTCGACGTTCAGAACCGAATGTTCGGTGTTCCGGATCAGATGGCGTACAACTGCCGATCCTATGAAACCACAGCCGCCTGTCAGCAAAATCCGCATTTGAACCTCATGATATTAGGTCAGGAGTCTGACCCCGATGGAGCCATTTTATCTTACAGCGTTGTTGAAACAGCGCAAATAACGTCCACCCGTTTCCCGAAACGCAAGATATATGACTTCAGCGGACACTTTCCCCGTTCGGACCGATGGGCTAATCCCACTGTCGTGCGGAGACAGGAGAGGCAGGATGCTGGCTGATACTTTGACACGTTCCCTGACGGATGTTCTGGAGCGGCCCGACTTACGGGTAATTGCAGACGGGGTGGTTCCCGTTCTGGATGTGTCACTGTCCCTGCCGTTCCGCATTACGGGTTCCCTGAAGCCCGGGCTTCCTTTTTCCATGCAGACCGCAACCCTGACTCTGGGCGGTCCGTGTCTTGAAGCCCCTCGTCTCGCGCCGACGTTCCTCCGGCATGCGATCGAGCTGATGCGGCTTCTGGAGCCGGGGGCCAACCCCTATCTGGCCAGTTTCGCCGCCGCACGGGTGGCAGCCCTGTTTCATGCCCTTGATACAGACGAGGTCGTGCCTCTTCCGGCGTGGCTTGGTCTTTTTAGCGATGAGGTGCCACAGGCCTCGGACCTTTGCGCCTGCTGGACGGTGCTGAGTGCGTTCCTACCCGAGCTTCCTGAATTCACCTCTCAAGAAGCCGAGCGCCTGCAAGGGGTTCTGGCCCGCCTCTGGCCTGTTCTTGCCCCTGCCGAAACCCTTATGAGCGGTGGAGGGGATTCCCGGCTGGCGGTGGACCCCCGCACGGGACTGAACCGGTATTCCAGCTCGCACCGTCCCCGTCCCTGGGCGATCACATTTGGGTCATCGACAGCATCTTCCCTGTCGGAGCGTGGGTTCGGCGGAGCGGAAGCCGCCAGGCGCGGGATGATGAATGCGCTGCTGGCCAAGCAGGACCCGGATCTGGTTCAGGAAGGGGTCGTGCGCCGTGCGCGCGCAGCGATCGGGGCTCATTATGGCTTGCCGGAGGATGCGGTGTTGCTGTCCGCCTCCGGCACGGATTGTGAACTGGCGGTGCTGGCGCTTGTGGCCGCCGGAACAGACCGTCCGGTTACGTCCATTCTTCTGGCCCCGGATGAAACCGGAAGCGGTGTTCCTCTCGCGGCCTGTGGCCGTCATTTCGCGACAGACAGTGCGTGTGCGACGCTTGTGGGCAAAGGCGAGGTGATCGAAGGGTTTTCTCCTGAGACCAGACTGATCGGCGTTGATATCCGTGAACCGGACGGTACGGCGCGTCCGGTGGCGGCCATCAATGCGCAGTGTCGGGATCTCGCTGAACGTGAGGTTGCTGAAGGACGTCATGTTCTGCTGCACCGGCTTGATCAGTCAAAGACGGGGCTGGCCGCGCCGGACATGGATCTTGTCGGAGAATTGTGTAGCCGGCTGGGCGATCAGCTCAGCATTGTCGTGGATGTCTGTCAGGCGCGGCTGAGTCCTTCGCGTGTGGCGGAATGGGTCGGGCGGGGAATCATCGTCATGATTACCGGCTCCAAGTTCTTTACCGGGCCCCCTTTCTGCGGGGCCATTCTGCTTCCCCCCGAAATCCGTCGCCGTCTTCCATTTCTGTCTCTTCCTCGGGGACTGCGGGCCTATGGCAACCGGGATGAGTGGCCTGACGGCGCAGATGCCTCAGCCCTAAATGATGGTCACAATATCGGTCTGGCGCTGCGCTGGTACGCTGCCCTGGCTGAAATGGATGCCCTGTTCGCCCTCTCCGATCCTGTCATTCGCAGTCGTCTGACCCGGTTCATGACGGAAGCCGTCGCTATGGTGAAGGCGCGTCCGGCGCTGACCATGCTGCCGATGGGCACGCCTTTCGATGACGGGCGCTGGGACGCGGTTCCGACCATTCTCTCCTTTCTGGTTGATGCCCCCCATGCGCCGGGCCGCCCGCTTGCGCTCGAAGATGCGCGGCGCCTGCATCGCTGGCTGAATGCGGATCTCTCCCCTTGGGTTGCGGAGGGGGAGGGCAGTCTTCTGTGTGTTCTGGGACAGCCCGTACCGGTGCCACATCCTCTGCTCGAGGGGCCTGCAGGGGCCTTGCGTCTGTGTGCGGGTGCGCGGCTCGTTTCCGGGGAGCCGTCTCATGAAGGGCTGGACGAAGAGCGCCGGTTGCAGCGCGAATGCATGGATGCGCGTCGGGTGCTTGGAAAACTGGAACTGATCCTGAAGCACTGGGATGTTCTGCTGGACGCGAACCCCGTCCCCCGTTACGCCCCGTTGTCATGACCCAGACAGATAAAGCGGTCCCGCACGGGCATTTTCTCGATACGCCGGAGCTGCCGACGGGTGTTACGCGGTTCTGGCTGATCCGCCACGCCGTTGTGGAAGCCAGTGCGCGCAAGACGATGTATGGCGCGCTCGACGTGCCATTGTGCCGCGAAGCGATGGCGAACCAGCAGGGAGGCTATGCCACGCTGGCGCGGCGTCTTCCCAAGGATGCCCTGTGGTATAGTTCGCCGTTGCAGCGGGCGCAGGATACCGCCTCCGAGATCCGCAGGGCAGGCGCGTTTTCGCGGGATGTGACGATTGACGCGCGTTTCATCGAACAGTCGATCGGTGACTGGCATGGCACACCGCATACGGAGTTCATGTCCCTGTTGCGTCTGCCGCCCAATCCGTTCTGGTCCATTTCTGCCTGCGAACTTCCACCGGGTGGAGAAAGCATGCTGGATGTCTGCGCGCGGGTGGCGCACGGACTTGACGATCTGGCTAATGCTCATGAAGGGCAGGACATGATTGTCGTCAGTCATGGCGGTGCCATTCGGGCGGCGTTGGCGCATGCGCTGGGCGTGCATCCGGACACGGCCCTGCGGTTTTCAATCCAGAACCTGTCCATCACGATTCTTGAACGCATTGACTGTCTGTGGCGTGTCGTGACGGTTAACGAACTGCCGGATTTCCGGGGATGAAAAAGAGGGGGAGACGCTTCTGGTCTCTCCCCCCCCTGACGGGTTTCAGGACTTGGACGCGGCCGAACAGGCCTGTTGCAGGCTGTCGATACCCGTCATCTGGCACTCCATCACCAGTCCATCGACCGTGCCGGTTTTCTTGGCCTTTTTCGCAATCATGATCTGCTGCGGAAGCGTACTCGGATCATCAAACAGTTTCTGTTGCTGAGCCAGATAGGCAAGGGCATCATCCGTTTTGCCCTGGCTGTTGAGATAATTCGCCCAGATGGTGACGATTTTCAGGATGACGTCGTCACGCTGCGCGGCCGTCGTAAGGTCCGCAAGGGCCTGTTTGTTTTGGCCCAGGCCCGCTTCCGTCTGGATGTTGAAATAAAGCCAGATCTGGCTTGAGCGGACCGGCTCGCCAATCTTGGATAGAAGCTGCCGGGTTTTCTGCCAGTTCTTCTTTGGGGCGACAGCGCTGACATCGTTGATGGCCTGACTTTGTTGCAGGAATTTCTGCACGTCGTGGCTTCTGATCCAGTTCTGGAAGGGAGCCTTGTGCAGGCTTGGGATTAGATCGGCGTAATTGCGATCGATGTAATGGGATAGCTCTTCCCTACGCTCCGCTGCGTGCGGATGATCAAGATGGACGTAGGTGACGCCTTTTCCGACATAGCCCAGGCCCGTGCCGAGCAGCGAGAAGCCCGGTGTTAGAAGGGGATTCAGAACCGCTGTCGCGAGATTGTTCTGCTGCGTTTTTTCTGCTTCCTGCTGAGCTTTTTCCTGAACTGCTTTCTGCTTCAGGGCAGCCTCAGCGGCATCGCGTTTGTCGGCGGTATCGAGCGCATTCAGGGATGTCTCCGCCATCGAAACCGAATATCCCGCTTTTGCCATCAGATCGACGGCAAGCGTGTCTGCTTCTTCTTCCTGGCTTCGGCTCCAGCTCGGAAAGCCACCGTACTCACCGACGGCATGGGCGCCATACAGCGCAAGAAGCGCTGTCTTGGCACTTCCGGCGACGGCGCCTCCGCCCGCGGCTGCGGCGACCATCGTGCCGATCTCGCCAATACCTGCAAACCTTTGCTCGAGCTTCGTATTTGCGGCCTTGTTGGCGGCATGCCCCAGCAGGATATGGGACAGTTCGTGAGCGATGACGAAAGCGAACGCGTCCTCGGACTGTGTTTCCGGATTATCAGAAAAATACTGGATCATACCCGCATTGATGAACATCGCGCCTGCTGGCGAGACATCCGATGAAAAATGTTCATCAACGCTCAGGAAGATGGGTGCATCGGGGCGCACGCCGCTCCACTGGGCCAGAAGCCGGTCGCGGATCTGCTCCATATAGGAGGTGACGGCTGGATCGACGACAATGCCTTCAATCCCGGTATTAACCGGAAAGATTAGCTTTTGCAGTGGAGGTCGCGGCGGATATGAGGCGAGCGGCGTGATGTGGGAAATATAGGTGCCTTGTGCCGGGATGCCGGGATTCGTGCTGCTGCATCCAAGAAGGGAGAGGGTTCCCGCCAGTGCCAGAAGTTTCTTCATGTCAGTGTCCACTCGGCTTGCAGTTATCGGCGAAGCCGGCCGAGGACCCTGTGCTGGAAGCGGACAGCGTTGCAATATAACTGCACGCCGTTTCGCGGGGGGCGGCGGCAGCCTTTGTCGTGGTGACAGCCGCACCTGCGATCAGCACGATGCCTCGTGCGGTCTGGACCTTCAGGAGTCCTCTATTTTCGTCTATGCCAACTACAGGCTGGTTCATCAGTTCAGAAGCTGGAATCTGGCCGAGCGGCGCATAGGTTTCGGAAAAGGCGTGGACCGTTTTTTCGAAGACGCCGTTGATCGTGGTTGTGGTGGCCGCCCGGATCGGGGAAGCCAGGATGAGACCACATAGGAGGCCAAGAGACAGGATCTTTTTCATTGAGAGAGGCTTTCTGGGTTTGGCGTATGTTTTCTGGTGTGGTCTTGTGACCGACGGCTGAAAAAATTGACGAAAGTCAGAACGAATCCAGTTGACTCACAGGACTCCCCAACGGCCAGCCAGAGCAGGATGAATCCGACCCAGTCAGCGTTTGGCCAATGTAGGAAGAGTTCGTTCAGGGCGAACACGATGCCGGTCAGGCTTGTGAGCAGAGCAAGATGGGCCCAGAAGCCCAACCGGAGTTTCTCGGCTTTCTCGGCTTCGGACTCGTCATCTTCGGGAGCAGTTTCCTCTGCTTCCGCCCGCCGTGCCGAGAGGCGCAACAGGCTCAGCGTGCCCAGCAGGAGGAGAAAAAGGCAGACATACAGGAGCGTTTCGTCGATGCCGTTACGCAGAGAAGGCAGATGCGAGAGGTCAAAGACTGCGAGAGCGACACAGAAACAGGCGGGGATAATGGCGCTGACGAACAGCGGCAGGGAGAGGAAGTCCCGGCTTTTACGCAGGAGACCACGCTGAAGTCTTGTTCCGTGACCGGCGGGAATCTGAGGGTGGCTGTAATAGAACTTGAAGGCCATCCATCCGGTGAAGATGAGCCACAGGGCGAGTTCACAAACCTCTGCCGTGCCGAAACTGAACCCTCGGCCAAGCTCGTGTTCAGGGGGTTCCTGAAAATAACGGCTGCCATAGGTAACGAGATTGTCGAAGGCCATGGCATGAAGCACGACGTTCGGAACGCGGCCGAGAAAGGGAATGACAGTGTCGTCATGCTGGTCACGGATGTCGGTTCCGTAAAAGACCGCCCGGCCTTTCAGTAGATGGGACAGAGGGGGGCTGCCCGGCGGCGTGCCCCGTCCACGCTCGTTAAGCTGTTGCGCACCGATGGTCAGAGGATAGTAGGCATGTCCGACTTCATAGTCGCGCGAGCTTCCCCAGAATGCCCGGAAGCCCAGAGTGAAGGACTGAACGATACTTCTGCACAAAATACCACCGGTGAACGGTACGGCGCATGTATTGCGGGGCGAATTATCCAGCGAAGTGACCTGTGTCTGGTCTGGGTCCACATGTAGCCCCCATTGGATGATCATGGGGCTATGGAAATCATCTTCCCGAAAGACCCCGCACTGACCTGACCAGGTGGAAGTGCACAGGCTGCGATAGACATCAAAAGCAGCATTTGCCTGACTCTTTTCCGTTTTTTCGCCTCCCTCTTCTTCGAACATAAGGGGATAGGCGGAGGACGTTTCCAGAGCGTTGCTATAGCTCTCTACGCCCGTCAGCGGAGCAGGAAGATCGATTTGGTCGTGACCTTCCTCGCCCCGGGCAAAGAAAATTGGAATATGTTTCGATTTCGCCTCGTCCAGAATGCTCTGGAACTGCGTCAGGGATTCATCCGTATGCTCATAGGCCATACGGAAATCGACATAGATGGCAGCCGGATCGGCTTCCAGGATCTGCCGGAGAACGAAAACCTGTCTCTGGTAGGACAGTGGCAGGTCAGCATCGAAGCGTTTAAGTGTAAGATCATTGATCGTAACGACCGCGACCTTCTGATGCGATCGTGGAGAAGACATTCCGTAGAATGGTGCGGTAATGGCTGAGAAAAACTGTGCAGATGAATTTTTTGTTGCACTCTCCAAAGAGAGAGGGTCAAAAAATTTATAAACGATCCAAAACACCAGCATCATGACGACGTAGAGGGCCGACCGATATTTTAAGGTCTTGTTAATAAGACGTGGAGACTGGCGGGAAAAAAGATTTTTACGCACGATTTCATCTATTTCATTCTATGTTTCTTTTTGTAAAAATTGAAATATGGAAAAGCAAGTTTAATTTCGGGGATGGCGCTCTGAAACGTGTCTTGTTCGGAACAAGTGTCAGAAATAATTCATCCCGTTTCGATCAAGGAGAAACGGATGATCGGTTCCGCCGACCTGGTTGCCAGATTTTCAGTAAAACGGCAGGAGGCAGCTCTGTTTGCAGCTCTAAAAGAAGCAAAGAATTAAAACGTCTGTCAGAAAAGACAGGAAATAAATTTTATGGAAATAACCGGAGACGGGCATGGTGGGCACACAAGGGCTCGAACCTTGGACCCGCTGATTAAGAGTCAGCTGCTCTACCAACTGAGCTATGTGCCCATGGCCCGTCTACCGGTGGAGCGGCTTATAGCGGGATTCGTCGGGAGGCTGCAAGCGGTTTTTCTTCTTTTCTTCCTGTCTGGTCTCAAAAAGAAGAAAAACCTTGTTTTTGAGCGTGTTATTTACGGTTGAGGAGGCGCATGACGCTCTCGAACTGCTCCAGTGACGTATAGTCGATCTTCAGGGAGCCGCCTTTTTTGCCGTTATAGGAAATATGGACTTTCAGGCCGAGGCGGGAAGAGAGGTCGTTTTCGATCTGGAGAATTTCAGCGTCTCGCGCTTTTTTAGCCGGGGTCGTGGTTTCTTTGCCGCTGGTGAGGGCTTCCGTCTGGCGGACATTCAGGCCGCGGGCGATGACGAGTTTGGCGGCAGCGATCGGATCGGGATGTGTGAGCAGGGCGCGGGCGTGACCGGCTGTGAGGTCGCCGTTGCGGACATGCGAGCGGACTTCCGGCGGCAGGTTCAGCAGGCGCATGGTGTTGGTGATGTGCGGGCGGGACTTGCCGACGGCACCGGCCAGTTCTTCCTGTGTCAGAGTGTAGTCCGTGACGAGGCGTTGCAGGCCTTCGGCTTCTTCGATCGGGTTGAGATCTGCGCGCTGGAGGTTCTCGACCAGGGCTGCGGCCATCGCGTCCGTGTCATCCAGTTCGCGGATATGAACGGGGACGCTGTGCAGGCCTGCGAGTTGTGAGGCGCGCCAGCGACGTTCACCGGCGATGATCTGGTAATGGCCCGATTTTTCAGGATCGGGACGGACGAGCAGGGGTTGCAGGACGCCCCGTGAGCGAATGGAGTCGGCCAGTTCGGACAGGCGCTCGGGGTTCATGTCCTGTCGCGGCTGGAAGAGGCTTGGGGCCAGAACATCCACCGAAAGGGACGAAAGCTGCTGCGGTTGGGCATTTGTGCGTGTGGCGCGGGCCAGTTGCGGCGCCTGATCGCCCAGAAGGGCTGCGAGGCCGCGACCAAGACGCGGGGAACTGTCCTTTTTGGCCATCGCCGGTTACGCCTTTGTTTTGTTCTTGTTGCGTTTGATCAGCTCGTCCGCCAGCGCCAGATAGGCGATGGCGCCTGTGGAGCGGGCGTCGTAATCCAGCACCGGAGAGCCATGGCTCTGGGCTTCGGAAATGCGGATGTTGCGCGGAATGATCGTCTCGAACACCTGATCGCCGAAGAAGCCGCGCGCATCCTGCGCCACGAGTTCGGACAGGTTGTTGCGCCGGTCATACATCGTCAGGATAATGCCTTCGAGATGCAGGTCTGCGTTGAAGGCGCGGCGGACGCGGTCGATGGTGCGGACGAGCTGGCTGATGCCTTCGAGCGCAAAGAACTCGCATTGCAGCGGCACGATGACGCTGTCGGACGCGACCAGTGCGTTAAGCGTTAGCAGGCCGAGGCTCGGCGGACAGTCGATCAGGATCGTGTCGTAATCGCCTTGCAGCGCGTGCAGGGCGTCGCGCAGACGGTATTCGCGGCGCTCGTCCCCGATCATTTCAAGCTCTGCGCCGGCCAGTTCGTTATTGGCCGTGATGATCGCGAGATTGTCGAACGCGGTCGGCTGGGGCAGGGCATGGGGTTCGGCTTCGACCATCAGCGCGGCATAGGTGCCGGTATTGCGCTGGTCGTAGTCGATGCCAAGTCCGGTGGAGGCGTTGCCTTGCGGGTCCAGATCCACGAGCAGGACGCGCTGCCCCTGCCGGGCCAGACCGGCTGCCAGATTGATGGTGGTGGTGGTCTTGCCGACGCCTCCCTTCTGGTTGGTGACGGCAATGATCCGGGTGGTGGGGGATTCGGTTTTAGACGACACGCTTGAAATCACTGACCTTGATGATGGCTCCGCCGGGGTCGGTGCGGCTGGAAATAATGCTGTGGCTCATGTGCCAGTCGCTGCTTGCCTCGGTCAACTCGGCCTGTGCTTTTTGACCCTTCAGGAACAGGCAGAACCCGTCTTCTTTCAGCAATGGCCGTGCCCAGTCCAGGAGCCTGTTAAGGGGGGCCAGCGCTCGGGCCGTGATGATGTCGGCCGGAGGGGGGCTGGCGGCTTCGATACGTTTGGCGATGACCGTGACCTTTGCCTCGCAGATGCGCCCGGCTTCCCGCAGGAAGGCGCATTTGCGCTGGTCCGATTCGATCAGGGTGACGGGGTTGCCTGTGGCGATGGCCAGAATGATGCCTGGAAAACCGCCGCCCGACCCCAAATCGGTGATGGTGGCACCTTCGGGGATCAGCTCGGCAAGCTGGAGGCTGTCCTCGATATGGCGCGGCCAGAGTTGTGCGATGTCCCGCGGGCTGACGAGATTGATCTTTGCGTTCCACTGCACGAGCAGGTCGGCGAAGCGCTCCAGCCTTTCGTGTGTTTCACGTGAAACGGTGGTCATGACAGGGTCCTTACATGGGCCAGCAGGGCGACCAGCGCGGCGGGTGTAACCCCGCGCACGCGCTGTGCTGCGGCGAAACTGGTGGGGCGGGCCTGGGAAAAACGCTCGCGCATTTCGCTGCTCAGGCCGCCGATGGTAGTGTAATCCAGATCGGCCGGAAGGGCGATGGCACTTTCCGATGCAAGCTGTCGAATTTCACGATCCTGCCGGTGAAGGTATCCGCCATAGCGGGCTTCCGTCTCGACGTGGCGGCGAACACGCAGGGGGAGTTCGGCGAACCACGGCGCCAGAGCGTTCAGGATCGTGTGGTCGCCGTTGCTGGCGAGGACGTCCAGAACCGTGCGCCGACGACCGTCCAGAGAGACTTCGAAACCCACGTCGCGGAGGGCCTGCGGCAGGAAGGTTGTTCCGGCGGCGCGGGCCATGGCGGCGTCGAGTTCGGCCTTCTGGGCGGTGAAAGCAGTTTCGCGTTCGGACAGGACGCAGCCTGCGGCGATGCCTTTGGGCGTCAGGCGCAGGTCGGCGTTATCGGCGCGCAGGGTGAGACGATACTCGGCGCGGGACGTGAACATGCGATAGGGTTCGCTGATGCCGTGCAGTGTCAGGTCGTCGATCATGACGCCGAGATAGGCGTCGCTGCGATCCAGCGTGAGGGCCTCGTTGCCAGCCGTGGCGCGGGCGGCGTTCAGTCCTGCGAGGAGGCCCTGTGCGCCTGCTTCTTCATAGCCGGTCGTGCCGTTGATCTGTCCGGCCAGATATAGGCCCGGCAGGCGACGCAGTTGCAGGGACGGCAGAAGCTCGCGAGGGTCCACGTAATCATATTCGACAGCATAGCCTGCGGTGACGATGCGGGCGTTTTCCAGACCGGGCATGGTCGTGATCATGGCGGCCTGCACGTCGGCAGGCAGGCTGGTGCTGATACCGTTGGGATAGACCAGATCGCCGCCCGGATTGCCGGGCAGGGCTTCGGGTTCGAGAAAGACCTGATGCGAACTGCGGTCGGCGAAACGGACGACCTTGTCTTCGATGGACGGGCAGTAGCGCGGGCCACGACCGGCGATGGCGCCGCCATACATGGCCGAGCGGTGCAGGTTTTCGTTGATGATCCTGTGGGTCTCGGCGGTGGTCTGGGTAATGCGGCAGACGACCTGCGGATTAGTGATGGCCGTTGTCATGGGGCTGAAGGCTTCAGGCTCGGCATCGCCGGGGTCGGCCGGGAGGTTTTCCCAGTCGATGCTGTCTTTGGCCAGACGGGGGGGCGTGCCGGTCTTGAGGCGGCCCATTTGGAGGCCAAGCGCATAGAGCCGTTCGCCCAGACGTTTGGCTGGAGCCTCGCCGATGCGTCCGGCGTCTGTCTGGGTGTGGCCGACATGAATGACGCCGCGCAGGAAGGTTCCGGCGGTCAGGACGACAGCGCCGCAGCGGAAGGTGCGGCCGTCTTCGCAGATGACGCCTGTGATGTGGCCGTTCTCTTCGATCAGGTCTCCGGCGGCGCCTTCGAGGATCGTCAGATTGGGTGTGGCGGCGAGCAGATCCTGGATGGCCGCGCGGTAGAGGGAGCGGTCGGCTTGCGCGCGGGGGCCGTGAACAGCCGGACCCTTGGAGCGGTTGAGCAGTTTGAAGTGGATGCCTGCGCGGTCTGCGGCTTTGCCCATCAGGCCATCGAGCGCGTCAATTTCGCGCACGAGATGGCCTTTGCCGATCCCGCCGATAGCAGGGTTGCAGGACATGGCGCCGATCGTCTCAAGCCGATGGGTGAGCAGCAGGGTGCGCGCGCCGAAACGGGCCGATGCCGCTGCAGCTTCACATCCGGCATGACCGCCGCCGATCACGATGACGTCGAAATCGCTCACAACCTACTTCCCGATACAGAACTGCCCGAAAATCGCATCGAGCAGGGATTCAACATCAACACGTCCGGTCAGACGCCCGAGAGCCAGCATGGACAGCCGGAGTTCTTCGCCCCGCAGTTCTGGCCATGTCGCAGTTTGGGCACGGTCCAGATGGGTTGCGGCCTCCTGGATTCCGGCGCGGTGTCTGGCGCGGGTCAGCGGGGGTGCGGCAGAACCGGCCATGAGTTCGGATACCCGTTCGGATAGGACCTGACGCAGCGCATCCAGTCCTTCGCCCGACTGCGTGCTGATCCCTAACATGCCGGGCGGGGCTGGTGCGATGTCGATTTTCGTCCGGATGGAAATTTCCTGTCCGGAAAGGGTGTCGAGGCTCTCGTCCGGGCCGATCAGATGGAGGAGGACATCTGCCTGTTTCACGTGAAACAGCGCGCGGCGGATGCCTTCGGCCTCGATTTCGTCTTCCGTCTCGCGCAGGCCTGCCGTGTCGATCAGACGCAGGCGGACGCCGTCCAGAGTCCAGTCTATTGCTATGGCGTCCCGTGTGGTGCCTGCGCGATGGGTGACGATAGCAGAGTCTGTTCCGGATAACGTATTGAGAAGGCTGGATTTTCCGACATTGGGCGAGCCTGCGATCACCACGGTCAGGCCCTGCCGCATGAGTTCGCCGCGATTGTCCTGAAGATGGGCGGACATTTCGGTCTGGAGTTTCGAGAGTTCCTCGACCAGCCCGTCTTCCACGTCCTGCGGAAGGTCTTCGTCCGGGAAGTCAATCAGGGCTTCCTGATGGGCAAGGACGAGACGCAGGCGCTGTGCCCAGTCATCATACAGGCGGCTCAGGGCACCGTCGGCCTGACGCAGGGCCTGTTTGCGCTGGCTTTCGGTTTCAGCGTCCACGAGGTCGGCAATGGCTTCGGCCTGAAGGAGATCCAGTCTTCCTTTCTGCACGGCGCGACGTGTGAATTCGCCGGGTTCGGCGGGGCGGGCTCCTAGATCGGTGAGGGCGTCGGCTACGCGGGCGATGATGGCGGGGCCAGCATGGAGGTGCAGCTCGAAGCCGTCTTCCCCGGTGTAGGAATTGGGGCCGGGAAGCCAGAGGGCGACGGCGTGATCGAGCACCTCTCCGTTATGGCGCAGGGTGCGCAGGCTGATGCGCCGTGGTTCGGGCAGGCGTCCGTTACAGAGCGTCTTCAGGATCGTATCACAGCCTGGACCGCTGGCGCGCATGATCGCGATGGCAGCGCGGGAGGGACCTGTGGCTAGGGCAAAAATGACCTGTGGCGTATTGTCAGGGACGTCCGGAAGGGATGAGCGCATCATAGGTTTCTATGTAGTGCAGGT
The DNA here is from genome assembly GCF_007988905.1 of Gluconobacter kanchanaburiensis NBRC 103587. Taxonomy (GTDB): domain Bacteria; phylum Pseudomonadota; class Alphaproteobacteria; order Acetobacterales; family Acetobacteraceae; genus Gluconobacter; species Gluconobacter kanchanaburiensis. Next base: position 92,410 of record NZ_BJVA01000003.1, on the reverse strand, counting down.
GGCTCCGCAGTGAAATGCCCCGCGCGCAGGCACGAAAAAAGGGCGGACCGTTTCCGATCCGCCCTTTCTCTCAGACTGACAGGAGTGGGGACGCTTACTGTGCGTCGTCCACGCCGGTGTGGGTCTGCGGGGAGAAGGTCCAGCCTGTGCCATAAGGCTGCGGCATATAGGCCATCCAACCCTGACTGGAGACGTTCCAGCCAGCTGTGGAGACCGGAGCGCCCGTCGTACGCAGCTTCTGGATATCAGCAGCGGACACGGTGCCTGGTGCGTTGTTGCCCCAGCCCTTGCGCATGAAGTTCACGACATCGGCCATTTGCTGGTCGGAGAGGTGATTCTTGAAGCCGGGCATGGCAACTGCGGACGGTGCCGTGTTGGTTGGGGGCAGGATGCCACCGAAGGCCACGACATTGGCGAGCGACGTCGGATCGTCGGTAATGACGACCGGGTTGCCTGCCAGCGGCGGGAACATGCGATTGACGCCCGAACCATCATTCATGTGGCAGATGGCGCAGTTGTGCAGATAGACTTCCGCACCGGCGTTGCCCTGACCACCCTTGTTCAGCAGAGCGACCGTCTGGCCGTCATCCTGGCCAAGGTTCTTGCCTTCCGGTACGGCCGGCATGCTCTTGAGGTACTTGGCTGTGGCGCGCAGATCATCGTCGGACCAGTGCTGCGTGCTGTAGGCCACCACGTCAGCCATGCCACCGAAGACGGCGGAGTGGTCGATGCGGCCGCTCTTGAGGAACGTAACGATGTCATCTTCAGACCAGCGACCCAAACCCGTATCGGCGTTGCTGCGAAGGCTCGGCGCAATCCAGTTGTCGATCGGAGCACCACCGGACAGATAGGCGTTGCCGCCAGCTGTACCGTAGGCCTTGACCTGCATTCCGAAACCGCGGGGCGTGTGGCATTCGCCGCAATGGCCAGGGCCGTCGACGAGGTATTCGCCGCGGGCGACTTCCGGATCACTGATGCTCTTGTCTACGCCCGGCGTCATGCTCGGGACGAACATGGCGCGCCAGATGGCCAGCGGCCAGCGCATGGACAGAGGCCAGCTGATATCCGGAGCCTTGTTCTGCTGGGCGACCGGCTTCACGCCGTGCATGAAGAAGGCATACATCGCGCGAATGTCGTCATCGGACAGACGTGCGAATTCCGGATAGGGCATGGCCGGATAGACCGTTGCACCATCCTTACGGATGCCCTTGCGGAGGGCTTTCGTGAAGTCCTCAAGGGTGTAGTTGCCGATGCCGTGTTCCGGGTCGGGTGTGATGTTGGTCGAATAGATCGTGCCGATCGGGCTCTTGATCTCCAGACCGCCCGCATAGGGCTGTCCGTGCAGGGCCGTATGGCAGGCAATGCAGTCCGACAAGCGGGCGACGTATTCGCCGCGCTTGATCAGGGCGTCATCGGCGTCCTGGGCATGGGCGGCGCCAAAAGACACCGCCATGAGGCCGATAGCGGCCGCGAATTTCCATCCCTGTTTCATCTCAGATACCAGCCTGTCCCGAGTTAATGCGTTCAGCATGTCACGTGTTCCTTATGCAAACCGCTGCCTCAGGGGTGATCCGCGGTCGGGATATCGGCCGTGGACTGCGGGACATTCAGGAACTGATCGTTCGGAACGCCTGTTGAGTTCTGACGTGCCTTGACTTCCTCATCATAGGATTCGTTTGCACGCTTCACGATGAAGTTGCGGATGTCCTCGATCTGGTCAGGCGTCAGGGACGTATCGAAGCGGTCCATGCCGTAGGCTGTCAGAGCACCGCGACCAACGAGCTTGTAGAAGCTTTCCTTGCCGCGCGGCGCGCCGGACCAGCGGAGGTCAGGCAGAACGCCACCGGAGATTCCGTTGTCGCCATGGCAGGCCGAGCAGAACGTCTGATACAGGAAGTATCCGTTCTTCTGACGGGCTTCGTCATAGGTCGGAACCGGCTTGACCGGGGTGAAGCCCAGTTCGTTCTTCGCAGGCAGGTTGTCCTTGCCGTCGAGCGAGAAGGCGATCACGCGGGAGTGGTTGACCGTCCAGCCTGAAGTGCGGGCAACGCCGCCATACAGGAACGGATAAATGCCGCCCCAGCCCACTTCAACTGCGACATACTGCTTGCCGTTGGCCATATAGGTCACGGGCGGAGCAATGATCGCGCTCTGTGCGGGGAAGGAATAGAGATCGTTGCCGTTCGTAGCGTCGTAGGCGTGGAATTCGCCGTTTGCCAGACCCTGGAAGATCACGTTACCGGCCGTGGCAACGATACCACCGTTCCACGGACCCTTGTGGTTGATCGTGAAGGCCGGTGCCATCTTCACGGGATCCCAGGCCAGCGTCCAGCCCTTGAGAACCTTCAGGAAGTCCTGCTTGGCGGCGACGTGTGCTGGATCTTTGTCGTCGAAGAGGCCGATCTTGTTCATGTCGAGGCCGAGGTTCCAGGCGTCATGATACGCCTTGAAGCCGCCTTTCTGGCCATCGTACAGGAGCGGGATCTGCTGTGCCGGGATGTAGACCAGCTTCGTCTTCGGGCTGTAGGCCATGGCGGCGAAGTTATGGCCACCCAGCTCACCCGGAAGGCCGAGCCAGGGCTTGCCCGTCAGCGTCCACAGAGCATCAGGCACGTAGTTCGGACGACCCGTAACAGGATCCAGACCGTTGGCCCAGTTCTCGTAGGTGTAGGGCTTGCCGGTGATGAACTTACCCGTCTTGGCATCGATGATGTAGAAGAAGCCGTTCTTCGGAGCATGAACGATCACATGGCGCATTTCGCCGTTGACCGGCATGTCGAGCGTCATGATCTGCTGGACCGAAGTGTAATCCCACTGGTCCATCGGCGTTTCCTGGAAATGCCAGACGTACTTGCCGGTATCAGGATTGATCGCGACAATGCTGCCGAGGAAGAGGTTGTCGCCCTTGCCTTCGGAACGGAACTTGTAGTTCCAAGGCGAACCGTTGCCGACGGCCAGATAGACGAGGTCCGTCACCGGGTCATAGACGAGCGAATCCCAGACGGTACCGCCGCCGCCCTGCTGCTTCCAGGCGCCGTTCTTGCCCCAGGTCGGGTAAGCCTTGGACATTAGGATGTCGTCGGAGGCTGCGCCGTCAGGCTTGTTCTCGGGGTTCGGAACAGTGAAGAAGCGCCAGTCGAGCTTGCCGGTTTCTGCGTCGAAGGCAGAGACGAAGCCACGGGCACCGAATTCTGCACCACCGTTGCCGATCAGGACTTTGCCTTTGGCGATACGGGGAGCACCGTCAACCGTGTAGGAGCGCTGGTGGCCGAGCTGGGCCTCCTTGGGGATCGTGTAGACGCTCCAGACCAGCTTGCCGGTCTTGGCGTCGAGCGCGATCAGACGGCCGTCGAACGTGCCGAAATAAACCTTGCCGTTCCAGTAGGCAGCACCACGGCTGACCGTGTCACAGCAGCCACGGTCGGCGATGTTGCCCGGAACCTTCGGATCGTAGGACCACAGTAGCTTGCCGGTCGCTGCATCCAGCGCCTTCATCTTGCTCCAGTTGGTCGTGGCGTACATGACGCCATTGACGATCAGGGGGGTGCCTTCCTGGCCGCGGTTCGTGTCCAGATCATAGTGCCAGGCGAGCTTCAGCTTGCCGACATTGTCCGTGTTGATCTGATCGAGCGGGCTGTAACGCTGCTCGGAATAGGAACGGCCATAGGACATCCAGTCCCCGGCATGGCCGCCATTATCGGCGCTTGTGATTGCTGCGCCGGTATCTTCCTGGGCGAAAGCGACGGGCACAGCTGCCGAGAACGCCAGTGCGGCGGCGCAGCTGAGGAGGCGCTTTTTCGTAACCTTGATCGGCGTCAGTAGACCAGAAGTCATGATCCAACTGTCCTTTTTGTAAAGACTGTTTCCGCTGTGATATTCTGGACCCGTGAAGTCTTGAAAGGTCGAGATGAAAATCCCTGTCCCCTCAAGCCGACAATTAGTACCGGACACCCGCAGCATGAGAACTTACTGCCCCTATTTTATTACCTAAGACAAACACGGCTTCTGACGTTTCCGTGAGGAAGTTGTGCAGGAGAGGGATAGAGTGCCTGTGACAGGCTTCACCAAATGATTACACTCGCGTTTCGGAAAACCTGGTATGGCATTTTCGATACGAAAAATGGCAGTTTTCCAACACATTACAGAACATTGCTGGAAAGCCTACATAAGCGGTACCATATGTGTTTTCGGTATATTTCTATGTGCCGGTATGCGAATATCGCATGGCTAAAAAGTCTCGGTATGATGCAGTTTCGCCGGATTGACGGTTTTGAGCCACTCGGGCACCGTGTTGTTCATGCCACAGCTATCCTGCCACTCACCTTTCGGGGCCCTTACCATCAGTGAAGACGAGGGCGAGATTGTCGCTCTCGACTGGGGGTGGGGACGCGATCAGGAGGAGACTCCACTCCTTCTGAAGGCTCGCGATCTTCTGGAGCGCTATTTTGACGGGGAATCAGTCGACTTCGACACGCTACCCTATCGCCCCTACGGGACTCCGTATCGCCAGAAGGTCTGGGATGCGCTGCGGCGGATTCCCTATGGCAAGACCCGGACTTACGCGGATATCGCGGCTGAGGTCGGCGGGTCTGCGAGATCGGTCGGTGGAGCAGTTGGGGCGAATCCGATTCCGATCCTGATCCCTTGTCACCGGGTTGTTGGCCGGGCGGGACTTGGCGGGTATTCGGGGCTCGGTGGCATCGCGGACAAGCATGCCATGCTGCATCTGGAAGGCGTTCTCTAGGGGCCCCACTTCCCCCTCGTCTGCGGGTGAAGGCCAAAAAAAGGAGAGCCGAAGCTCCCCTTTTTCGTGTGCTGATCCGGGATCAGTTGTTCATGGCGTCGAAGAAGTCCTGATTGGATTTGCTGTACTTGAGCTTGTCCAGCAGGAAGTCCATGGCGTCCATCGTGCCCATCGGGGCGAGGATGCGGCGCAGAACCCACATCTTGGACAGTTCGGCGCGATCGACCAGCAGTTCCTCCTTACGCGTGCCCGACTTGGTGATGTCGATGGCAGGGAAGGTGCGCTTGTCGGCCAGCTTGCGGTCCAGAATGAGTTCGGCATTACCGGTGCCTTTGAACTCTTCGAAGATGACTTCGTCCATGCGCGAGCCCGTGTCGATCAGGGCGGTTGCGATGATTGTCAGCGAGCCGCCTTCCTCGATGTTACGCGCGGCGCCGAAGAAGCGCTTGGGGCGCTGCAGGGCGTTGGCGTCCACACCGCCGGTTAGCACCTTGCCCGAGGAGGGAACGACAGTGTTGTAGGCGCGGGCGAGACGGGTGATGGAATCCAGCAGGATGACCACGTCGCGTTTGTGCTCGACGAGCCTTTTGGCCTTTTCCAGCACCATTTCCGTCACCTGGACGTGGCGGGTCGCTGGTTCGTCGAAGGTGGAGGAGACGACTTCGCCACGGACTGAGCGGGCCATGTCTGTCACTTCTTCCGGGCGTTCGTCGATCAGAAGGACGATCAGGAACACTTCGGGGTGGTTGGCGGAGATGGAGGCTGCGATGCTCTGGAGCATCACGGTCTTGCCGGTGCGGGGGGGGGCGACGATCAGGGCGCGCTGGCCCATGCCGATCGGCGTCACGAGATCGATCACGCGCGGGGTGTAGTCGCGCTGGTCTTTCTTGCCCCGGCCGCGCGGAGAGGATTCCGTGACGGCGGGTTCGGACTGTTCGACTTCCATCTTCAGGCGACGCTCGGGGTAGAGCGGCGTGAGGTTATCGAAGTTGATGCGGGTCCGGACGGTTTCCGGGGCCTCGAAATTGATGGTGTTGACCTTCAGCAGCGCAAAATAGCGCTCGCCGTCGCGCGGGGCGCGGATCTGGCCTTCAACTGTGTCGCCCGGGCGCAGGCCGAAACGGCGGACCTGCGTGGGGGAGATGTAAATGTCGTCGGGGCCGGGAAGGTAGTTGGCTTCCGGGCTCCGCAGGAAACCGAAGCCGTCTGGCAGGATTTCGAGCGTGCCTTCGCCGTAGATCGCCTGATCGCGTTCGGCAAGGGTCTTGAGAATGGCGAACATGATGTCCTGCTTGCGCATGGACGAGACGTTCTCGATCTCCAGTTCCTCTGCGTAATCCAGAAGGTCGGCTGGGGATTTTTTCTTGAGTTCGGCAAGATGCATGAAAGACGCGCCTTGATGTGCCGGTAGTGGCAGACCTGATAGGGGAGGGATGCGCGACCGTACAGAAGGCGGAGCTACTGAACGGGAACTGCTTGTGTCAGGCGGTTATCTGTGAGGATTTCGCAGGACGGGGGAAGCAGGAAGCATCCGTAAGGAAAGGGAGACCGGGTGACAGGACGCCACCGGAAAGTCGTCCATCGCTTACCGGAGCGCGCGAAGCAGTGTCAAGACTCCTGCGCAGGCTCCGGATCACTTTGATCTATGTCAGTTTCTTTTAGGTCAGGTCCTCAGCATGGCTTCTGCTGTGCGGAGGGAGAGGGCCATGATGGCCAGAGCCGGGTTGGCGGCGGCGGCGCTGGGGAAGATTGAGTGGTCGGAGACCCACAGATTGTCGATATCAAAACTGCGGCCGACCGGATTGACGACATTGCTTCCGGCATCGGCGCCCATGCGACAGGTGCCGATCATGTGGGCAGCGCGGTCGATGACGCGGATGTCCTTTGCACCGACGGTTTCCCACATCTGTGTCATCAGGCGCGCGGCGTGATGATGCATGGCCCATTCATTGGGACCATAGGAATGTTCGATCAGGGGCTTGGGGATGCCGAAGGCGTCCTTCTCGTCTGAAAGTGTCACGCGGTTTTCGGGGCGGGGCAGGCATTCGCCGTTGATGCCCATGCCTGCGGAGCGGTTATATCCGGCGAGCGCGCGGGCGAAGGCCGGACCGCGTGTCGTGGTGCTGCGGGCGAGGTTCTGGCCCCAGGTTGCGGGCATCATGCCTAGCGATTGCACGAGGTAGCCGCCGACGAAATCCGCATCTTTTGGGCGCATCATGTCTTCGGTGATGGTCAGGGACGGGTAGCCGCGATTGGGGCGGATGTCTTCGTCGAACTCGCCCCAGACCTGGGTGGAGACATGGGTCATGTAGTTCTGGCCGACCTGACCGGAGCTGTTGGCAAGACCATTGGTCAAGAGCAGGCGCGGGGTTTCGACGGCACCGGCGGCGAGGACGAGGGTCGCGCATTTCTGGCGGTGTTCGACGCCGTTCTGGCGATAGACCACGCCGGTCACGCGGCCTGAACTGTCGCGTTCGATCGTGTGGGCGAAGCAGCCGGGGCGGAGTTCCGCGCCATAGGCGACGGCCATGGGGAGCCATGTGTTGTCCGTGCCCGACTTGGCGCCATTGCGGCAGCCCTGATGGCAGGCCCCACAGTTGGCGCAGGCATGGCGGGTGCCGAAATGTGGCTGTTCGATATCGCGGGTGATGAGGGCGGCGGGGCCGTCTGCGTGGCGCAGGCCGAGCGCGTCACAGCCTTCACGCATTTTCAGCGCGGCGGAGTTGGCCGGCGGGGGCGCGTAGGCGTAGCGGCGGTCCGGGTCCCACGGGTAATGGGCGGGGCCGGAGACGCCGATAAAGGATTCTACGCGCTCGATATAGGGGAGCAGTTCGTCCAGGCCGAAGGGCCAGTCCACGCCCTTGCCGGTTTCGGTGTGCAGGTGGAAGTCGCGGGCGTCCATGCGCGGCATGAAGGCGCCGTAATGAAGCATGGAGCCGCCAAGGCCGGTGCCGCTGTTGTTGCCGCCGAAAGCCTGCGGGTTTGTGCCTGCTGAGAGGCGTTCGTGCAGCCAGTACAGTTCGCGGGCGGCTATTTCGTCAGGCGTATGTCCCGTGGCGGGGAAGGCGGGGCCGGCTTCGAGCACGACGACGGTTTTGCCGTTGCGGGCGAGTTCTGCGGCCAGGGGCGCGCCACCGGCACCGCTGCCGACGATGAGGGTATCGACGATGTCCGTTTCGGCGAATGTTTTCATGAGGGTGCTGCTGCTCATTCGCTGGACTCTGCCATCTGGAGAAGGGGGGCGGTGGCTTTGGGTTCGAAGTCTTCGCGGCTGTCGGAGCCGACCTGTGTAAAGCCCTGAAAGACCGTGTCGCCGCCGGTGAGGCTGGAGGAAATGCCGAGTGCCTGTTGGATGCGCGGGTCACTCATGATGCAGTCTACGACCTCGCCACGCAGGTCTCCGGACCAGCGTTTCATCTGGGATGCCGTGAGCCGGCCTTCGCGCTCGAGACCGATCTGTCCCTCCATGACGGCGTCGAGCAGGGTGCCGCGCAGGTCGTGAGCTAGATGGATAAAGCGGAGTCCGTGCTGCTCGAATGTCACGTCGTCGAGCGTCAGGAGGGCGGATTCCCACGCTTGGGCATCGGGCGGAAGGTCCGCAAATCGCCAGCCGTCGCGTGGGCCGGAAAGCGCGGAATCGATCCGGGCTGTGATGGCAATGTCAGTGCCGGGAGGCAGGATCTCGTCCAGCGGGAGAAGGACGGGCAGCAGTGCGTCGAGGACGGCATAAGCCTGAAGCGATAGGGTGTGCGGCTGTACGGTGGGAATCAAAAGCCGAGACGTCAGGATCTCGCGGGTGCGGGCAGAGAGGTGGTCGGAGTCCAGAATTTCAGGACGGTCGGGCGGGCGGGACATTGCGGCCTCCTGTGTTTTGGTTTCAAAGTCCGGCGACGGGGAGGGTTCCGCCTCCCGCTGGGAACGAAGATGCAGTATTCTGCATTCTTAACCTTTTCCGGACAGAGTGCCGGGTACGGCACAGACATTTCCCCGCTTCGCGGCGGGACGCAAGACAGGGAAGCAGCATGACGGTCGAAATCAGGGTTCCGGCGCTTGGAGAAAGCCTGACGACTGCGATTGTCGCGCGGTGGCTTAAAAACTCCGGCGACTATGTGCAGCACGACGAGACCATCGTGGAACTGGAGACGGATAAGGTCAGCGTTGAAGTGACCGCGCCGTCCGCCGGGCGTCTGGAAGGCTGTGTGGCGGTGGGCACAGAAGTCGAGATTGGTGGGTTGCTCGGGGCTGTGGACGAGACGGCGGAGGCACCGGCTGCGCCTGAACCTGTCGCGGCTGAACCGGCTCCTGCTCTCAAGACTGCGGCTCTGGAATCTGTTACATCCCCCGCGCGCGTCACGCCTCCCGCTCCGGAAGCGCCGAAGCCCGTTTCTGCCGCACCGGTCCCCAAGCTGTCTGCGCATGAGGTGCGGGAGCGCCGGGTTCCCATGAGCCGTCTGCGTCAGACGATCGCGCGGAATCTGAAGGCGGCACAAAACACGGCGGCCATTCTGACGACGTTTAACGAAATTGACATGTCCGCCGCCAAGGCGCTGCGGGCGGAATACAAGGACGAGTTCGAGAAGAAGCATGATGGTGCGCGTCTGGGATTCATGTCGTTCTTTGCGCGCGCAGTCGTTGGTGCGCTGAAGGATTATCCGGCGATCAACGCGCAGATCGAGGGTGATGAGATCGTCTATCGCGATTTCGTCAATCTGGGCATTGCGGTGGGCACGGAGCGCGGGCTGGTGGTGCCGGTGCTGCATGATGCCGATCAGATGAGCTTTGCCGAGCTGGAGCGTCGCATCGCCGATTACGGCAAGCGGGCGCGGACGGGCGGTCTGAAGCTGGAGGAACTGTCGCACGGGACGTTCTCCATCACGAATGGTGGGATTTTTGGATCTCTGCTCTCCACGCCGATCCTGAATACGCCGCAGTCGGGCATTTTGGGGATGCATGCCATTCAGGATCGTCCGGTCGTGCGGGATGGGCAGATCGTGATCCGGCCGATGATGTATGTTGCGCTGTCTTACGATCACCGGATCGTGGACGGGCGGGAAGCGGTGAGCTTTCTAGTCCGGATCAAGCAGCTTGTGGAAGATCCGAGGCGTTTGCTTCTGGATCTGTGATGCCTTTTGCGTGGCTGGTGCGTTGTAGACATTCCAGTCATGCCGAACGCCGGACAGGCTTCTGTTTCCTCGCGTTCCATGTGTTGTTCTGAGCTCGGGGATGGTGTCGTAGAATATGCGTGATGTTTCCAGATTGACGCGGTTTGCCGCTTTCTTATGTGCGTCCACGGCGATGATCGCAGGCGTGGCGCCGCTGGCGGCCTGCGCAAGGCCGGACGGGGCTACGCCGGAACTGTCCACGCATCAGCCGGATACGATACCGTCGCTGGGCGCGTCCGTGCCTCCTCCTGCCAGCAATCCGCCGACCGATACGCCGCCACGTCCGGATCTGGTACCGCCAGCCCTCGTCATTCCGGATCTTCCAGTCGTTCCTGATGATGAAGCGCGGGAAGAAGCGTCTCGCCTCGTGGTCCTGATGAAACACACGGTCAAGGGATTTACGACCTACACACCTGAACGTCGCAAGGCCTTTCTTACACTTGCGAAAGACCAGGTGACGCAGGCTGCCATGCCTGTTTCACGGCCTCAGTTGATTATGGTTGTGGATCGCAATGAGCATGTCCAGCATCTGGACTACGTGCTGGCGCTGCCGGATGCTCCTTGGGAATCTCTGGGTGGAACGCCGGTTTCGACCGGAACGACGGGACGTAAATATTATTACATCACGCCAACCGGGGTTTTTCAGAATACGGCGGACCGTCTGGGGTATCGGGCGGAAGGCACGAAGAACAAATACGGGATCCGCGGAATCGGAGCCAAGGGATCGCGTGTGTGGGACATGGGCTGGCAGACTGCGATGAAAGGCTGGCTGCCGCGTCATGAGACCGGCCAGATCCGGCTGGAGATCCATGCGACAGACCCGCAGTTTCTGGAATGGCGGCTGGGGCATCCGGCTTCGGAAGGGTGCATTCGTATTCCGGCGACCATGAACAAATTCATGGACCATTACGGGCTAATTGATGCGCTGTATGAACAGGCGGCGAGCTACGATCCGCGTTTTCAGGCACTCCTGCCGAAAGATCGGCAGCCGACGCGGATCGCGGGCGATCTGGTCGTTGTGGTCGATTCTGGACCATTGACGGAACCCAGGATTGATCCAATTGCGGATAAAAGACCGTTGCCATAGGTAAAGAATTGAAAATATTTCAAAATAAGTATGAAGGTTTGAGGTAATACTTGTGAATGTTTTATTTCAGGAACGGTAAAGCAGTTTTCCTGACCTGAAGCTTTCCGTATGGAGTGCGCGCCATTCACTGGAGCCCACTCCCCATGACGTTTAAAATGCGTAACCATATCCTGCTTTCTGGGTGCTTTGCTGGCGCCCTGTTTCTGGGAGGAGGCGCGCAGGCTGATGTTCCTGATTCAAAACAGAAAAAACATGAAGAGCATAAAGCCAAAAAAATAAAAGACACCACACCCAGTGTGGAAAACCTGACCGTTCTGGGGCATGCCGCGCGGATTGCGCCGGCGACGGTACCACTGGATATTACGGAGCCGACATCAAAAATTCAGTCCGGCTTTCTGAGTAACAACATTATTCCGCTTGCCAGCGTTGACGATATTATCCGATTTCAGCCGAGTGTTTATTCGCAAAATCCAAACGGTCCCGGAATGGGTAAGGCTGAGGCGATGAGTCTTCGTGGCTTTCAGGACGGGCAATACAACATGACATTCGATGGCATTCCGTTTGGTGATGCCAGTGACCTGCACCACACAACATCATCGCTGTTTATTTCGCATTTTCTGGGTGAGGCGCAGATTGATCGCGGTCCCGGAACGGGCTCTACGATTGGAAATGCGACGTTCGGTGGAACGATGGGATTCATATCCAAAATACCATCGGCCAGGAGCGGTGTGTCGCTGTACGGGACTTATGGAAGTTTCAATACGCGCGCGGGCGGTGTCGAATTTGACAGTGGAAAGACGCGGTTTGGTCGTGCATTTCTTGATATGCAGCATGAAGAGACAAATGGGTATCTGACCAATTCGGCGGAGCGCCGGAGCAATCTGATGTTCAAGGACGTGGTCGATCTTGCGCCAGAGACAACGCTGACATTCGAGACGACGTATAACAAGGAATGGCAGTTTACGACGCAGGGTGCGACGCTCGCAGAATATGCGAAATACGGCAAAAATTATGGTCTGTGCAACGACCCGGCCGCGCAGTGTTATTATGGATATAATCCCAGCACCTACACGTCGGATTTTGATTACGTCAGTCTGAAAAGCCGTCTTGCGTCGTGGCTGACGATGGAGAACCAGCTTTATACGAGCGGGTTTGAGCATGATTATACGGAAAGCACGGATGCCAGCCAGACGAGCACGGCTGCGAACGGGGTGACGTTCTATAATACGGCCGGAAAGAAGGTGGCGACCTATGCCAATGATATTCCCGGGAAATATGCGGACGCCAAATTCCGTTCTTATGGCGATACGTTACGATTCAAGGCGCATATGTCCTATGCTGATATTCTGTTTGGTGTATGGGCCGATGTACAGAAGGATCGTCGCTATACCTATGCGCTGGATCTGAGTAAAAACTCCGTTTCGGTTCCGTCCAAAACCGGGTCGGCTTACAGCTATGATATTTCCGATCTGAACACGACGATCCAGCCCTATCTTGAGTTTGATATTCATCCCTGGAAAGGTGCCGTTATCAAACCGGGTGTGAAATATTCAATGTTCACGAGGGATTATGATGCGGCCATCAATAAGTCCACGAAAGTACCGCTGAAGGATACCCAGCATTATAGTTCGTGGCAGCCTTCTATTGCGATTAACCAACGAATTATGAAAAACTGGAGCGCTTATGCGCAGATCGCACGTGGTTTTCTGGCGCCTCCAATGTCGGTTTTTCAGGTAAAATCGGTTGGGAACGTGAAGCCCGAAACGACGCTGAATTATCAGGTTGGATCGGTTTATCACGGCAAGAACTGGATGCTGTCACTGGATGGATATTACATCGATTTTTCCAATTATATCGCATCCGCACAGATCAAGGTCGATGGGATCGGGACGACATCCACTTATGTGAACAGTGGCGGCGCGATTTATAAGGGAATCGAGCTTGAGGGGCAGTATGTCATTGGATATGGCTTCTCGCTTTACGGCAATTACAGCGTGAATGATGCGCGCTACAAACATAGCACCGTGCGCGTTGCGACGACGCCGGATTCACTGGCGTCGTTCGGTCTGCTTTATGAAAATCCGAAGGGGCCGTATTTCTCGCTGATGGGGAAATATGTCGGGCATCACTGGGGGCTGGATAGCACCACGAACGCGGCCGGAAATACGGTGTTTGAAAACCAGTACAAAATCCACAGCAATGTGACGGCGGATCTGGCACTGGGGTGGCGCATTCACAATATCGGCGGTTTTATGCGTGACGTGACGCCGAGCCTCAAGATTTCCAACCTTTTCAACAACCGCTCCATCAGCGATTTCGCGGGTAACCAGTCTTATGGTGATGCGCCGCTTTACTGGCGGCTCGCAGGTCGGAGCGTCTTCTTCAACATGACGGCGACATTCCCATGAAAAAAAGCGGCTATGCGTTTATTCTTGCTCTGGCTCCGACCCTGTTCCTGACAGGCTGTTCGGAAGACAGGATTGTTTCGTCCGGGCCTGTACTCGAAAAAGTCGTGCTTCTGTCGCGTCATGGCATCCGGAGTCCGACAGCGTCCCCGGCGGCGTTGCGGGACAAGACCGGCTTTGACTGGCCTCAATGGTCTGTAGCGCCGGGTGAGATGACGCCGCATGGCGCGGAGGCACTGGGGGCCATGATTCAGGTCGTGCGCATGCATTACCAGAACCTTGGTTTCAGTCCGCTGGGGTCCTGTTCCAATATGGTCCGGATCTGGGCTGATGGCGCGGATCACAGGACGCAGCAGACCGGACAGGTCTGGGCGCGGGGTCTGGCTCCGGACTGCCATGTTTCGGCTCAATGGCAGGAGCAGGGGGCTGATCCTGTGTACAATGCCATCGCCGCGGGGCGGGAAGCGCCGCAGAAACAGGAGACGGAACAGGCATTTGCTTCCGTGCAACCCGTGGCCCGCACGCTTGAGGTGCAGCGTGGATTACAGGCTTTGCAGGCGCTGATGGCGCCGAAGGCCTGTCAGGAGACCGGCCGCAAAGCATGGTGTCTGCGCGATAAACCGGTTCTGGAATGGAAAAAAACCGAACCGCATCTTGCGGGTGCCGTGGCACGGGGCGGCATGGCGGCGGAAAGTCTGCTGCTTCTTTATGCGCAGGGTTTTCCCGCGGAGGTTTTCGGATCCGGGAAAGCGGATGTTCCGGCGCTCCTGAAAACCGTGATGCCGGTTCATGAGGCGGAAAGTCTGCTGTTGCGTCGTTTGCCTGTCGTGGCACGGGCGCGAAATGGTGTGATGGCGCAGAGTATCCGTGCTTTTCTGGCGGATCGTCCGGTTGCGGATATTCCCGGTGTCACGCCCTCCACACGTCTTCTGGTTCTGGCGGGACATGATACGAACCAGGATGCCATGGCGGCAATTTTCGGATTGTCCTGGACGTTCGATGACCAGCCGGACAGCACCGCGCCGGATACGGTTCTGGCGTTCGAGCGGTGGCGTTATCCTGACCGGCATGTGGAGGTCAGAGTCCGGGTTTTCCATCAGTCCCTTGAAGAACTCCGGACAGGGCAGGCGGCCGGTGTTGAGGCGTCGATGCAGACGCTGGAGCCGCATAACCCCATTCTTCCTTGAGGGCCAGTTTCCGCGATCAGACGTAAAAAAAGCCTGGCTGGTAACAGCCAGGCTTTTTTCATGATGTCCGTAGGAACGGGGCGCGGATTAGTGCGTCCAGTCAGCCGGAACCTTGCCACCATTCTTGGCCAGCTCGGCGTAGACCTGCTTGATGAGCCAGACGTTCATCGTTGCGGTGTCGTCCGTGCTGCCCGAATAATGCAGTTCGCCGGCCAGTTCCTTGCGGGACTGGAGCGAGCTGTCGAGGCCGAGCAGCTTCAGGAGGTCCACGATGGAAGTCTTGTAGTTCAGCGGCTGGCCTGCATTTGCGGCCAGACCGGACAGGACGGCGTCCACATCCACGGGCGCTGCGGCCGGGGCTGCTGCTGCTGGAGCTGCGGCTGCTTCAGCCGGAGCGGCTGTGGTGGACGGTGTGGCGGCTTCTGCATGTCCGAAGATCTTGGACATGATCGTGCTGAAAAGACCCATGAGTGTAACTCCTGTTGGTTAAGGAAATCCGGAAGGGTGCAACCGGGATTCCGCCCTTCCTGATCCGCCTCGTCTTAGTAGCGGTATTCTTCGTGCTTGAACGGACCGTTGACTGGAACGTCGATATAGTCCGCCTGTTTCTGTGACATTTTGGAAAGTTCTGCACCGACCTTTGCGAGGTGCAGGGCAGCGACTTTCTCGTCCAGAGATTTCGGCAGGGTGTAGACTTTGACTTCGTACTGGCCGGGCTTTGCCGTCCACAGTTCGATCTGTGCCAGGGTTTGGTTGGTGAAGGATGCAGACATTACGAAGGACGGGTGGCCCGTTGCGTTGCCAAGGTTTACCAGACGGCCTTCGGACAGAAGGATGATGCGGCGGTTCGGAGCCAGCTCGATTTCGTCAACCTGCGGCTTGATGTTGTTCCAGCGGTAGTTGCGCAGGGCTTCGACCTGGATTTCGCTGTCGAAGTGACCGATGTTGCAGACGATCGCACGGTCCTTCATCTCGCGTACATGGTCGATCGTGATGATGTCCACGTTGCCGGTGCAGGTGACGAAAATATCGCCGCGCGGGGCTGCGTTTTCCATCGTGACGACTTCATAGCCTTCCATGGCGGCCTGAAGGGCGCAGATCGGATCGACTTCGGTCACGAGAACGCGGCAGCCTGCGTTGCGCAGGGAAGCAGCGGAGCCCTTGCCCACGTCACCATAACCGGCAACCACGGCGACCTTGCCCGCCATCATGACGTCCGTGCCGCGACGGATCGCGTCCACGAGGCTCTCACGGCAGCCATACAGGTTGTCGAACTTCGACTTCGTGACGCTGTCGTTCACGTTGATGGCCGGAACCTTCAGCGTGCCCTTCTTTGACATTTCCCACAGACGATGCACGCCCGTTGTCGTCTCTTCGGAGATGCCGCGCACGTCCTTGAGCATTTCGGGGTACTTGTCGTGCATCATGATGGTGAGATCACCACCATCATCGAGGATCATGTTCGGCGTCCAGCCATCGGGACCGTGGATGGTCTGTTCGATGCACCAGTTGAACTCCTCTTCCGTCAGGCCCTTCCAGGCGAAGACGGGGATGTTCGCTGCTGCGATGGCGGCGGCGGCATGATCCTGCGTGGAGAAGATGTTGCATGAGGACCAGCGGACCGTGGCGCCGAGGTCGATCAGCGTCTCGATCAGAACGGCGGTCTGGATGGTCATGTGCAGGCAGCCTGCGATGCGGGCGCCCTTGAGCGGCTGTGTATCCTTGTACTCTTCGCGAAGAGCCATCAGGCCCGGCATTTCGCCTTCGGCGATGGAGATTTCCTTGCGGCCCCAGTCTGCCAGAGTAATGTCGCGAACCTTGTAATCCTGCGTCGTCATGAAATGGCCCTTGCTGCCCATCTTTGGATGGGTGCCTGTATAAAGGCTTGGGGAAGCCGCGCAAAGGGCGCCCTTACCGGGTCCCTGTCTGCGGCTTCCCCCGACAGGACTTTTCAGTCTTACCGTCAGTCTGGATGCCTAGCCTTATTGGGGTGCCGTGGTCTGTGGGGATGTTTCGGCAGGCGTCGACGCCTTTTTGTGAGAATGGGTGTGCCGGCGATCAAGCTTACGGGGGTTTTTCTGGTTCGGCGGCACGGGCCCAGTTTCGCTCGTGCTTCTGGTCATGGCGCCCGGAGAACTCGGTGGTGGTTGGTCAGGCTGTTCCGTGATCGTACGCGGATTGGTCGGCAGAGCGTTATTGGGCTGGCTGATCGTAGAATTCTGGGCTTTCTGGATCGCTGATGTGGAGGTCTGTGTCTGATCATTGCTGGGAGCACTAACGGCCTGCGCCATTGCGGAAGGCGCAAGTGCTGCGGTGCCGAGCATAAGGCTGGCAACGAAAAAAGAAGTGCGGAGGGACATGAATATTCCTTTCCGGAGGGAAGCCTCTTAGGTCAGGGGCTGACTCATTGCGGAGCAGAACCATAACAGCCCCAATGGGTGGGAGTTGCATCTGCCGGGCCTCACATTTTTGGTCCGGACAGGTGTATTGCGTCCCTTCACCGGGCATGCGAGAAGCCGGACAGGGCTTGTTCCCAGTCCTTTTTCGGATTGTTTCTGTGAAAATCGCCTATCGGTCCTGAACCCCCTGAGAACAGGAGGATGTCGTGTCAGAGAGCACTGCCTACAACTTCCCTTTCACGGTTCTGGATCCCGAACATCAGGAGACCGGCGCTCCTGCTTTTGCGAATGGTCTTGTCTGGGCTGTTCATGCCGTTCCGGGGCAGGAGCTGCGCACCCTTGGGTCAGCCGAGGTCGAAGCACTTCTGGCGGCAGGGCGTTCGGTTTCGGATGATGGCTGGTACTGGCTGCATTTCGATACGGTCCACAGTTCGGCGCGCGGATATGTCGCGCATCTGCCTGATCTGCCCGAGGACGTCTGCGCCATGCTGGCAGAGACGGAATACGGCATCGCTCTGGAAGCATTCGGCGATCTAATCTGGGGCGCGCTGCCAGCGTTCGATGATGCTTTGTCCGAAGAGGACCGGGAGATCTGCGCCTGGCGGTTTGCGATGCGTCCGGATCTGTTGATCACGACACGACGCAACCCCATTCCTGTTCTGGGAGCGGCCTATCGCTCTCTCAGACCGGATCAGATTCCCCGGACGCCCGCGGGAATCATCGATCGGGCATTGCGGGAATTTACGGGAACCGTGCGTCGGCAGCTCGGACATCTTGATGACGAGCTGGACAGGGCCGAGGACGTGCTTCTGCTGATCGAGCATCGCTCCGATCTGGGGCATCTGGGTAGTATCGTGGGCAAGGTGCGCCGTCGTGCGACCGAGCTGCGCCGGGTTGTGACGCCGATCGATCGTGTTCTGAAAGACGAGGACCTGGACCTTCCGGACTGGGCGGAAGATGAACTGCGGGACCGGGCGGAACGGCAGGTTCATGCGGCTCTGGACGATCTGATCGCGCTTCAGGACCGTGCGCGGTCGTTGCAGGACGAACTCGGGTCCAATCAGGCGGAAGAGACCAACCGGCGGCTGTATATCGTTTCCGTCGGGACCACGTTGATGCTGCCCGCGACATTCGTAACCGGGTTCTTCGGCATGAATACCGGCGGGATGTTTCTGGCTCAGGGATCGCTGGGGACCGTGGAGGCAGGCATTGTCTGTTTCGTCTTCATGAGCGTGACGTTTCTGTTCATGAAGGTCGCGCGTCTGCTCTGACGATCGTCAGGTTTTCATGTGCGACAAAAGAAAAACCCCCGTGTTTGACACGGGGGTTTTTCTTTGGAGACCTGTTTGTGGTCAGGCGTTGATCAAGTGTTCTGGGGCTTGCGGGAGTTTGCAGCTGCAACAGCTTTGCCCCACTGGACCAGTGTCTTGGTGCAGTCCGCCCGGTCGAGCTTGCACTCGATAAGCGTCGGGCCACGGGTATTCTTCTTGGCTTGGGCGATGGCTTCGGCCAGTTCCTCACCCGTCGTGGCATGCAGGCCGAGACCGTATTTGCCGCTTTCCTTGCCGGGGACGCCCTGGTTAAAGCACTGCATCAGAGCGGCGTAATCCCAGTTCTGGATGTAGTTGTACGGGCCGTCATGGATGGCGATTTCGATGACATAGCCGTGGTTGTTCACCAGGAAGATGATGACCGGCAGTTCGTAGCGGACCATCTGAGCCACTTCCTGCGCGGTGAGCTGGAAAGAACCGTCACCGACCATCAGCACATGCTTGCGCTCCGGCGAGCCGGTGGCGTTGCCGAACATGGACGGAACGGACCAGCCGATATGGCCCCACTGCATTTCCGTCTCGACCTTCGCACCTTCGGGAAGATGCATGCGCATGGCGTTGAACCATGAGTCGCCGGTCTCGGCGAAAAGGGTGGTGTTGCCGTCGATCAGATCGTTGATCTGGCGGGTCATTTCGTCGTTGGTCAGCGGCTTTGCCGGATCGGCCTTGGGCAGGATGACGGGCTTGTATTCGCCGGTCAGGGCTGCGGACTTCTTCGGGGCCTTCTCGGTCAGGGCCTTGACGAATTCCTTCAGGCGGAAGCCGTCGAAGGTCTTGCCGTTGACGGTGACGCGGTCGGGATCGACTTCGAGAACCTTCTCGCCTTTGATAACGCTCGTCCAACCTTCCGACGAGTAGTCGTTCCAGACCGGAGCCAGAGAGATCACGGCGTCGGCGCCTTCGATGATCTCCTGGGCGCCCGGGCTGCTGACATCGCCCCAGTAGACGCCACGGAAGCCGGGATGCGTCTCGGGGAAGTAGCTCTTGGCAGCAGCCATGACCGTGACGGGACAGCCAAGCTTGTCGGCCAGTTCGACCGTTTCCTTGAGGGCTTCCGAAGCGCGGAGCTTGGTGCCGACGAGGATGGCAACCTTGGTGGCCTTGTCGAGGAAACTCAGGCTCTCGTCCAGAGCAGCCTTGAGGCTGGCTTCGTCAGGACGTGGATGGGCGTGAAGGGACGAGACGGGGCCCGGACGGACGCAGGGCGCGGCCGAGATGTTGCAGGCGATTTCGAGATAGGCGGGCTTCTTTTCGCGCAGCATCGTGCGGATGACATGATCGATCTTCGCGGGGGCCGTTTCGGCGGAGGTGATGCTTTCGGCGGCACAGGTAACGTGCTTCGCCATTTCCATCTGGTAGCTGTATTCGGTCGTGCCGATCGTGTGGTGCAGAACATGGCCCGAACCGTGATCGTTGGTGTTCGGCGCGCCGGAAATCACAAGAATTGGCAGGTTTTCGGCGTAAGCACCGCCCAGACCGTTCATGGCGGAAATCGCGCCGACGCTGAAGGTGATGATCGCCGCAGCGGCACCATTGGCGCGGGCGTAGCCTTCGGCAGCGAAAGAGCAGTTCAGCTCGTTACAGTCATAGATCTGCTTGGTGCCGCCCTGCTCGATCATCTGGTCGAGCAGCACGAGGTTGTAGTCACCCGCTACGGCGAAGTGATGCTTTAGTCCGATCTGCGAAAGTCGTTCTGAAAGATAATGTCCGACAGTGTAAGTCATGATTTCAGTACCTCAGGAGCCATGGGAACGATCGGATGACTGGATGATCTGCCGTGCTGACAGGACCATGCAGTCATCCGACCGGAGGAGGCGGGTGGGAGGTCACGGGGATACGGAACCGGGGCCGTGCGCCTGATGGATCCGGACGCAAAGTCGCCGGCGAGTCTTTCGGACCCTCGCGGCCAATAGGAAAATCTGTGATGTGAAACGGAGTAATGATCCGTTCTCATGCCGGAAAAGACGCGGGATGCGGTCTGCATGAAGGGAACGGATGTCTGGAACAGGAGAGAGAGAAAAATCACGCTGTCAGTGGGGCATGAAAGACCGGATTTTTCGGGATAGCGATTGTATTTCGTTAAATAACGGAGAGTATAATCGAGTAAACAGACCAATTTTTTAAGAAGGTCTCCACATTCGGCAAGAAAATAACCTGATGGTAACATATCTTCCCATAACAGCCGGAAAGAAGACCGGCCTTGTATGAAATATTTTCCTGTTCCAGACACGGGAATGTTTAAAACAAAAATCCTGTCTGTGAAGGACATCAATCAAATATTACAATTAATTCAAAAAATTTTCTCATGAGGGGGATGAGATTGCACCGGATTGCCTACCGATACACGACCCCTTCATGACAATGGCGGGATTGGGCGTTACTCTGTCTGGCGTTGTGCCTTGAGGATGTCGGGTTCTGCGCCGTTTTCCCAGGTCACGGAGAGTGATGCGCTCTGCCCGGCGGCGAGCTGCCCGAGTTGCGAAAGGGCCGCCGGATTCAGGAAGAGCGGGAAGGTCCGGTCACCGAAGCGAAGGGTCATTTCCTCTTCGAAAGAGGGGGCGGTGAGAAGGTCGCCGGTCCCGTTTTCTATCCGGAGGGCCCCGGGTGTCATGATCAGAGAGAGGCCGCGCAGCATGTTGAGGGTCAGGGGCAGAAAACTTTCCCATCCGAGTGGAGTCGAGCCTGTGTAATCGACATAAGGGGTCGGCACGGGAACGCTTCTCAGATAGGTCCCGGACCGGGGGACGAAAAAAGCAACACGATTGTTGGACAGTTCCTGCATTTCGAGTTCCGGAAAAGGACGCGGCATGGACACCCGCTTTTCCATGACAGGAGAGCATGGAAATGAAAGCGGCGCGGGAACGACTGCGGAAAGTCCCGGCAGGCGTCCGGGTTGGAACGGCGTGCGGGTCGGGGTGTCTTTCAGGGGATCGTGGTCGAGCATCCAGCCGTACCAGTCCATGAACCACAGGCGGATATTCGGGGAAGATTCAGTCATCATGTCTCCGAAGGGTGCTTGGTAAGGGCCAGGCATTTCTTCATGACGCCGGGCAGTGCGGCGCGTTGCGCTGGACGAAACGTGCCGAAAGAGGAATCGATCCCTGCATTATGGCCTTCTGGAAGGCAAGCTTCATAGACCGTCAGATGCAGGGTGAAATGGGTGAAGACATGCCGGATCTGTCCCCGGTGGGTCCAGTTCGTCAGGACAGGGGCATGCAGGAGGGCCTCATCCCCGGTCCACGGTGCGCTTCGCCATTCAGTGCCGGGAAGTTCGTCCATGCCGCCGAGCAGGCCTGTGGGAGGGCGGGTGCGCAGGAGAATCTGTCCATTGCCGTCATGGAGGAGGAAATGGACACCATAGCGTTCGGGGCGTGCCTGTTTTGGCTGCTTTGCGGGAAGCCGGGCCGCAATGCCACGGGCATGGGCAATGCAGCTGCTCTGCCAGGGGCAGGTCAGGCAGGCCGGATTGCGGGGTGTGCAGATCGTTGCACCAAGGTCGAAGAGGGCTTGTGCGAAATCTGACGGGCGGCCCTGGGCCACAGGGTCGTCGTTGAGGAGCGCGGCCTGTCGGGCGAGGAGTGGGCGTGAGGCTGGCAGTGGCTCTTCGGTGGCGTTGAGCCGGGCCGTGACGCGCTCGACATTGCCGTCAACGGGGACGACGGGGCGCCCGAAAGCAATCGCGGCGATGGCGCGGGCTGTGTAGGCCCCGATTCCGGGAAGGGTTAGAAGCTCTTCGACAGTGTCTGGGAAACCGCCGCGTTCGGAGACGCGTTTCGCACAGGCATGGAGATTGCGGGCACGGGCATAATACCCGAGGCCAGCCCAGAGATGCAGGACGTCTTCGAGCGGGGCCGCCGCAAGATCCTGCACGGTCGGGTAATGTGTGAGAAAACGCTCGTAATAGGCTATGACAGCCTTGACGGTCGTTTGCTGGAGCATGATCTCGCTTAGCCAGACGGCATAGGGATCCGGGCGATGGCCGGGGAGGCTGCGCCAGGGCAGGACGCGGCGGTGGTGGTCGTACCAGCGGAGCAGGGCGGATGCATCAGGAGTCACAGGGACGGATATGACGAAGGATCACGCTTCGGACAAGCGGCCCACACGAAAGACCTCCCGCGCGAAAGCGCTGCCCCAGCCGGATGGATGGATTCCATCGGAGCGGAACTGGACGCCGCGACGGTCGGGAGCGAAGCAGATCGGATCTTTCGTTCACGGTCTGACGCAGCCTGTTTTCAGGAAGAAACCCCCGGTTCTGGCGCGCCTGATGATGGATTGGGTTGATTTCGTGGGGCCACGTCTGGGTAAGCAGACCGAACCGCGACGGCTTTCGGCGGGAACACTGACGCTTGCCTGTTCCGGGCCGATCGCCATGGAGCTTCAGCATCTGGCACCGCAGATCATCGAGCGCATCAATGTGGCTTGCGGCCTGCGGGGAGAATACGGAATTGAGCGCCTCAAGATTGTTCAGGATCTGGTGGCCTTTGAAAGGCCATCCCCGAAACGGCCCAGGCCGCTTCAGATCGAGGTTCCGGATATTGAGGACGAGGAACTCCGGCTGGCGCTCGAAAGTCTAGGGGGGCATCTGGGGGCGCGGCGCAAGAAAAGGTGACGGAAGTGTTTCACGTGAAACAAGTTGTTTCGTCATCGGAAAGCCACCTTTGCGCGCGATCAGGCAATGCCGATATGGATAGAATGAACGGGCTTTCCTACAGGAGACTTCCCATGACTCTCGCCTCAACATTCGCCGTGTGGCCTGTGGTCTCTCGCGTACGCAGACCGATGATGGTCCTGTCGATGGCGTTTCTGGCCTCCACATTCTCCTCTTCCGCTCTGGCCCAGCATGGCGGAGGTGGCGGTGGACCAGGTGGCGGCGGGGGCTTTCATGGTGGCGGTGGGCCGGGGGGAGGCGGTTTCCGTGGAGGCGGCATGGGCCCCGGCGGCATGGGCGGAGGCGTCCGCGGCGGTATGGGAGGTGGCGGTTTCCGGGGCGGTCCCGGCTTTGGTCCCGGAGGTGGACCCGGCGGCGGATATCGCGGTGGCTGGGGCGGTGGACGCCCGGGCTGGGGATTTCGTCCGGGATATGCATGGGGCGGCGGCTGGGGTGGCCCCCGCTTTGCTGGCTGGGGATATCCGGGCTGGGGTGGCTGGAATGGCTGGGGCGGTCCTGGCTGGTTCGGTTACGGCTGGGGGATGCCGGGCTGGGGCGGCGGCTGGGGCTGGGGTGGCTGGGGCCTTGGCGTTGGTCTCGGGATGGCTGCGGGCATGGCGATCGAAAGCAGCACTCCATACGGTTACGGAGGTTATGGCGGTGGCTATGGGTACGCGCCGGGCTATGCTCCTGGCTATTACGCCGCGCCGTCCTATTCGGGTGTGCCGCCTTACACCTGGGGATACTGATCGAAAAAAGCCGCTGGAGAGAGTGTCCGGCGGCTTTTTCGTTTCTGCGGGTTTGAGGTCCGCTCAGTCCGTGACGAAGTCTTTCGCATGATAGCCCTGTGCGAAAAGATGCGCGCGCAGGTTGGCGAAGTTGATCTGAGTGGGAATGATGCGGCGGACATTGGGTTTGGCGTGGAAGGCTAGACCAAGTCCCGCGCTGGCGAGCATCGGAATGTCATTGGCGCCGTCGCCGGTCGTCAGGGCTGCACGGAGTTGAACGCCGCGTTCTGAGGTCAGGCGTTCGAGATGGTCGCGCTTGGCGTCGGGGCCGAGGATCGGGCCAGCGAGACGGCCGGTAATTTTGCCGTCTGCGATTTCCAGTTCATTGCCGTAATTCTCGTCGAATCCGCAAAGCTCGGCGACGCGCTGGGTGAACCATGTAAAGCCGCCCGAGACGAGGGCCGTCCGGCCATTATGCCTGCGCATGGTCTGCACGAGTTCGCGGGCCCCTTCTGTCAGTGTGACGGACTCCCAGACCTGTTCGAGAACTGATGCCGGTTTTCCGGCCAGAAGGGCCACGCGCTGTTCGAGCGCAGTGTCGAAATCCAGCTCGCCGTTCATGGAGGCGCGGGTGATGGCCGCGACCTCTTCGCCGCAGCCCAGAAGGTCCGCCAGTTCGTCCAGCGTTTCGCCGGTGACGATGGTGCTGTCCATGTCCGCGACGAGGACGGCCCGGCGGCGACCACGGGTTTTGAGAAGCAGCGCATCGACACGACAGGGCGCAAGGGTTGCGCGGATTGTGGCGATGCTGGCCGAGCCGGGACGCGGCGGCGGGCAGGGAATATCTACCGCTTCGCCCGGAGACAGGACGATCGGGGCATTGCCCTTGACGAGCGTGCGGGCGATGTCGATCGCTTCTGGCTTGAGGGGACCGGATTTCCGGTCTGCGATGAGGGTCAGGACAGCAGGAAGGGACATGAGATCTCGTAACGGTCCGGCACGTGTGGCAGGAGGGGAGAATGAACGCCCCGAAGACAATAAAAACTGCGATCATTGTGGCTGGACCGACGTGCTCCGGCAAGTCGGCACTGGCGCTCGACCTTGCCCGACGCTTTAACGGTACGATCATCAACGCGGATTCCATGCAGGTTTACCGCGATTTGCGGATTCTGACGGCCCGTCCTGACGACGCGGATGAGGCTGCCGCCCCGCACCGGCTTTACGGGGTTCTGGATGCGGCTGTGCCGGGCAGTGTGGCGTGGTGGCGGTCCGAAGCCTTGCGGGAAATGGAAGAAGCGTGGGCCGTGGGGCGTATACCGATCCTGTGTGGTGGGACGGGGATGTATCTGCGGGCACTGACGGATGGTCTGGTGGAGGTGCCGGATCCCGGAGACGCTGCGCGGACCGAAGCGCGGGGGCTGGCGGAAGAGATAGGGCCGGAGGCGCTGCACGCGCGGCTCACGGAAGTTGATCCGGAAACAGCGTCTGGTTTGCGTCCGAACGATACGCAGCGGATTTCGCGGGCCTGGGAGGTCTGGACGGGGACGGGGCATGGGCTGGCGTGGTGGCGGTCGCAGCCGGGTCTGCCACCTGCGCCGTGCCGGTTCGTGTCCGTGCAGCTTGATCCGGAGCGTGAGGGGTTGCGCCGGGCGATCGATTTCAGATTCGGACAGATGCTGGAAGCCGGGGCTCTTGAAGAAGTGTCCTCTTTGCTGGAACGGGGGCTCGATCCGGTTCTGCCTGCCATGCGGGCGCATGGTGTGCCCGAACTGACTGCTGTTTTGCGGGGGGAGGAATCGATTGAGGAGGCCCAGAAATCTGCAGTTCTTTCGATCGGGCGCTATACGCGGCGGCAGGCGACGTGGTTCCGGCATCATGCATTGGGGAAAGAGGGTGATGCGATGATTTCGTTGCGTAGATATACCCATTATGCGCAAGATTCGGAAAGTCATTATGAAAAAATAGAGAACTTTATATCGGAACGAGTTGACGCCGTCGCGGTGTCGTCCTAAATCCGGCGGCTCATACCTTGGGAGGGAACGGTGACGGCTGCTGAAAGAGACGCAGGAACAGGCAACGAGGCGCTGAATGGCGCGGAAGTGCTTCTGCGCGTTCTCGACGAAGAGGGTGTGGAGGTCATATTCGGATATCCGGGTGGGGCTGTCCTTCCGATTTACGATGCTCTTTTCCAGCAGGACCGAATTCGCCATGTGCTTGTCCGCCATGAGCAGGCTGCCGTTCATGCGGCAGAAGCCTATGCGCGTTCGACGGGCAAGGTGGGCGTGGTGCTGGTGACGTCGGGGCCTGGTGCGACGAATGCCGTGACCGGGCTGGTGGATGCACTGATGGATTCCATCCCGCTCGTTTGCCTGTCGGGTCAGGTGCCGACCAAGCTGATCGGCAATGATGCGTTTCAGGAAGCCGACACGACGGGCATCACGCGCCCTGCGACCAAGCACAACTATCTCGTGCGCGAGCCGGGCACGCTGGCACAGACCGTGCGTGAGGCGTTCGAGGTTGCGCGTTCGGGCCGTCCGGGGCCGGTTCTGGTGGATCTGCCCAAGGACATCACGGTCGGCAAGGCGCCGCTGACGAAGCCGGCACTGTCGCGCCTCCAGCGGCTGCGTCATCAGGGCGGTCCGGATGCGGAGGCGATCGCCCGGACCCTCGAAGCCATGAAGACGGCGAAGCGCCCGCTCTTCTATACGGGCGGGGGTATCATCAATTCAGGGCCGGAAGCGTCGGACCTGCTGCGTCGTCTGGCGCGCAAGACCGGCTTTCCGGTGACGTCCACGCTGATGGGGCTGGGGGCGTTTCCGTCTCCCGATCCGCAGTTTCTGGGTATGCTGGGCATGCACGGTTCGGTTGAGGCAAACATGGCCACGCATGGCTGTGATCTGCTGATCGCTCTGGGATCGCGCTTCGATGACCGTGTGACGGGGCGTGTGGATGCGTTCTCGCCCAATTCGTTCAAGGTTCATGCTGATATCGATCCGAGCCAGATCGACAAGATCGTGCCGGTGGATGTGCGGATCGAAGGCGATGTGCGTGATACGCTCGAAGCGCTTCTGGAAGCCTGGGGTGATACGCCTGCGCCGGATCTGTCGACCTGGTGGAACCAGATTGCGTCCTGGCGGAGTGTGGATGGGTTCGGCTTCACGCAAGATATGACGCCGTCTGCCGTCATCCGTCCGCAGCATGCGGTTCGCCGTCTGTATGAGCTGGCGAAGGAAACGGGCCGCGATACGTTCGTGTCCACCGAAGTTGGGCAGCACCAGATGTGGGCGGCCCAGCACTTCCAGTTCGACAAGCCGAACCGGTGGCTGACATCCGGTGGTCTGGGGACGATGGGCTATGGTCTGCCGGCTGCTGTGGGCGCACAGGTGGCGCATCCGGATGCGCTGGTGATCGATATCGCCGGTGAGGCGTCCACGCTCATGAACATCCAGGAGCTGGGGACGATCGCGCAGTATCGCCTGCCGGTGAAGATCTTCATCCTGAACAACCACTATATGGGCATGGTTCGTCAGTGGCAGGAATTGCTTCACGGGTCACGCTATTCGCAGTCCTACAGCGAAGCGCTGCCGGACTTCGTGAAGCTGGCCGAAGCCTTCCACGCTACTGGAATGCGGGCAACGCATGTGGGTGAGCTTGATGACGTGATCCGCCGGATGCTGGAGCATGACGGGCCGGTCGTGGCGGATATCTGCGTGGCCGAGGGCGAGAATTGCTATCCGATGATCCCGTCGGGTGCGGCGCATAACCAGATGCTGCTGGGTCCGGATCAGGATTCCGAAGCGGCGGGACTGACCGAAGAAGGGAAGATGCTGGTCTGATGACGGAGACGATCCAGAATTCGGTCATTTCAGTCCTGATCGAGGACGAAAGTGGCGCGCTGGCCCGCGTAGTGGGTCTGTTTTCCGGCCGTGGCTACAACATTGAGAGCCTGACGGTGGCGCTGGTGGATGCGGAGCAGAAGCTCTCGCGCATCACGGTGCTGACGTCGGGCACGCCGATGGTGATCCAGCAGATCAAGGCGCAGCTCAAGCGTCTGATTCCGGTGCATGACGTCTGCGACCTGACGGAAGAAGGTCCGTATGTGGGTCGCGAGCTTGCGCTGGTGAAGATCGTCTCGTCCGGCGAGCACCGGACGGAGGCCCTGCGCATTGCGGATTCGTTCCGCGCGCGGCCTGTGGATACGACGGCCACGAGTTTCGTGTTCGAACTGACGGGATCGCCCGAGAAGATCGACGCGTTCATCGAGTTGATGCGCCCCCTTGGTCTGGCCGAGGTTTCGCGCACCGGGATTGCCGCCATCGGGCGTGGTCCTTCTGTCTTTCACCTTAACAAGGAGCCTGTCTGATGCGGGTATATTATGATCGCGATGCCGATCTGAATCTGATCAAGAGCAAGAAAGTCGCGATCATCGGCTATGGCAGCCAGGGTCACGCGCATGCCAACAACCTTAAGGATAGTGGCCTGACGGACATCGTCATTGGCCTGCGTCCGACGTCTTCTGCCGTCAAGAAGGCGGAAGAGGCTGGTTTCAAGGTCATGTCCCCGGAAGATGCAGCCGCATGGGCCGATGTGGTCATGGTTTTGACGCCGGATGAAGGCCAGGGCGCCCTGTACAAGGATAGCCTTGAAAAGAATATGAAGCAGGGCGCGGCCCTTGCCTTCGCGCATGGTCTGTCCATCCACTTCCGCATCATCGAAGCCCGTCCGGATCTGGACGTGTTCCTGATCGCGCCGAAGGGCCCGGGGCACACGGTCCGTTCCGAATACCAGCGTGGTGGTGGTGTTCCGTCCCTCGTGGCTGTGGCGCAGAATGCTTCGGGCAATGCGCTCGAAATCGCCCTGTCCTATGCCAGCGCCAATGGTGGCGGCCGTGCAGGCATCATCGAGACGACCTTCAAGGAAGAAGTCGAAACCGATCTGTTCGGTGAGCAGGCTGTCCTGTGTGGTGGCGTTGTCGATCTGATCCGCGCTGGTTTCGAGACGCTGGTCGAAGGCGGATATGCACCGGAAATGGCCTATTTCGAGTGCCTGCACGAGATGAAGCTGATCGTGGATCTGATCTACGAAGGTGGCATCTCCAACATGAACTACTCCATCTCCAACACAGCGGAGTATGGTGAGTACGTGACGGGTCCGCGCATCATCACGCCGGAAACCAAGGCTGAGATGAAGCGTGTCCTGACGGACATTCAGGACGGCACGTTCGTTCGTAACTTCATCCTTGAGAACCAGTCCGGTGGCGTTGGCTTCAAGGCCATTCGCGCCCGCAACGACGCGCACCAGATCGAAAAGACCGGTGAGAAGCTGCGTGCGATGATGCCGTGGATTGCCAAGGGCAAGCTGGTCGACAAAACCAAGAACTGATCAGGCAGGTTCGGGAGGCTGGATGCTGCCTCCCGAAAACGGGATGTATCAGCGTCTGTCGGGCGTCGGGATTTGGGGAGTCGTTTCCCGCAGATCCCGACGCCCGAACTGTTTCTGGGGCTTGGGGGGGTATGAAATTTTCGGTCTCAGCCCTGTGTCTAGGAAAGGGAAAACCTCTTTCTCATGCAATAGGGACATGGGCCGGAGAAGATATATGACATATTGGGGAATCGCCCCATAAAGTGCTTGCATCGGGGGGGAGGGGCCGGTAACTAGCGCGCTTCTTGGCCCAAGGGGGCATTTTTTGCCCAACAGGCTGTCTACTGGTTTGGGGGTACGTGATGAACGCACTTGCTCAACTGGGGATGGTATCGGAACTCCCGAGAGATATCCAGAACAGCGACGCTCACTTTGTTGAAGATGAGCGCAAGGATTACTTCATTGAGCGTGATGGCGAGCGTTTTGCTGGCAATCACCTGCTGATCGATTTCTGGGACGCTCGGAATCTCGATGATCCGATGCGGATCGACGAGACGCTGTGCGAAGCCGCCGTGGCGGCTGGTGCGACGATCCTGCACAGCCATTTCCATCACTTCACGCCCAATGGTGGCGTATCCGGCGTGATCGTGCTGGCGGAAAGCCACATCTCGATCCATACGTGGCCGGAACGGAATTATGCAGCCGTGGACGTGTTCATGTGCGGCGTGTGTGATCCGAATCTGTCGATCCCGGTGATGCAGCGCCTGTTCCAGGCCGGCCGGATCGAGGTTGACGCCGTACGGCGTGGCCGTGTGCAGGACAAGGCCGTCAAGGCTGCCTGAACTGACCAAAGGGCCGGATGAAACCGGCCCTTTTTCAATACAATCCGACAAGGAAACGATGATCCATGGCTGAAACATGGCTCAACGAGACCCTGTACCCGGACTGGGGACAGCGCTTTCTCGTTACGCGTGAGCTCGCACGGGTAAAATCCGACTTCCAGGATGTGGTGGTGTTTGAAAGCTCCAGCCATGGTCGTGTGCTGGTGCTGGATGGTGTCATCCAGATCACCGAACGTGACGAGTTCGTCTATCAGGAAATGCTGACGCATGTGCCGCTTCTGGCGCATCCCTGTGCAAAGCGCGTGCTGATCATCGGTGCGGGTGACGGCGGTGTTCTGCGTCGCGTCCTGCAGCATGACACGGTCGAGAAGGCTGTCATGGTCGAGATCGACGGCGCGGTGATTGAACTGTCCAAGCAGTATCTGCCGAATATTGCCGGTGATGCGTGGAACGATCCGCGGGCCGAGGTCATCGTTGGCGATGGCATCGACTACGTCCTGAAGGCGGCAGACGGCTCGTTTGATGTGATTATCGTCGACAGCACCGATCCGATCGGTGTGGGTGAAGTGCTGTTCACGGACGAGTTCTACAGCAACTGCGCGCGCATTCTTTCGGACGAAGGTCTGATCGTGAACCAGTGCGGTGTTCCGTTCATGCAGGCGGACGAACTGCATGAGACGAGTCTGCGTCGTGCGAAGTTCTTCCCGCATGTGGGAGCGTATGTGGCCGCTGTTCCGACCTATGTCGGTGGGTTCATGACGCTGGGTGTGGCCTCCAAGGGACAGGCACCGAACACGCAGACGGTCGAGCAGATCCGTACCCGTGCGGAGGCTGCGAAGATTGTGGGCACGACACGCTACTGGACGCCGGAAATCCATGTCGGCTCGTTCAACCTGCCGCCCTATATTGCCGAGCATCTTCCCAAAACCGGAAAATGATCGTGCGCCTGCCTCTTTGACTGAAGGGGCGGGCGGTTACAGCTGTTCTTTCAGACTGCTGTTGATCCGTTCCAGAAGTGTTACGAGAATATCGCGTTCGAGGGGTGTAAACCCCTTGAGTGCTATGTCGGTTAAATGTTCCATAATGGGAACGATATTCCGGCTTTTCCGCTGTCCGTCCGATGTCAGTGTGACCAGTGTGCTGCGGCGGTCTGTCGGGTCTGGTTCGCGCTGGATCAGGCCGTCGCGTTCCATCCGGACGAGAAGTGTCGTCATGCCCGGCTGTTCGATATCTGCAAAATCCGCGAGCGCTTTCTGATTGAGGGTTTTCCCGTCCTGCAAAGCCTGAAGCACAGGAAGCTGACCGATCCGTAGGCCTGTCTTTTTGAGTTCGCGTTCCAGCAGGAGCGTGAAGAGCCTGGTGTTACGCGTGGTCAGGGCACTTAGCGGGGAAGGGGTGGTCATGCGGATTCCGGGTATTGTGTGGATAGAATACATAACATGTTATGTATATGGATTGTTAAAAACCCGGCGGCCCTGTTCAGGCCTGACCGGGCTGGAAAATCAGGGCTTCATCTTGGCCAGGGGAGCGACGCAGCGGTGTTCGCGGTAGAGCGTCCACTCGTCGCAGATCTGGTTTGGGGGGAAAGTGCAGGTGCCGGTTTCGCCGCCGCGCGTCCGGACGTCGCCGTGTCGGCCGCCCTGCTGCGTGCAATAGACGCTGGCAGGGTTGGGGATCCCGATCAGGCGCTGGCGGGGATTGTGCTGCGGGTGTGAAGCACAGGCGGAAACCGTGCCGCACAGGAGTGTGATGGCGAGGAGGCGTTTCGTGCTTGAAAGATGCATTGCTCAGGGAGCCCTTTTCTTCAGGAAGCGGACGCCGCGTTCCTTAATGTCCAGTTCTTTTACAGCGTTTGCAAAGACCCCGAAATGTGTGGTTTTGAGATGGGCCTCGAAAGCGGCGCGGTCGGTATAGACTTCCACCAGGATGACGGTGTCGGCTTCCGTTTCGGGAGAGAGGACCGTGAAGCTGTGGCAGCCGGATTCGTCGGCGACGGAGCGTTCGCTGTCATAAGCACAGGCTTCGAGAAATTTCTCGTAGGTCGCGGGTGTGGTCTCGAATTCGGCAATAACCGTCAGTTCGCCAGCCATGGAATTCTCCTTCATGTTTTTAGGGTCAGAAGACACAACGCATGAGCAATCGTAACGATTGCGGAGTTTTTCGGAAACTGGCAGGATTGGAAGGACCGACACGGGAGAGACCAGCCGAAAGGCTGGCGCCGAAGGAGCAACCGCCCCGGAAACTCTCAGGCTAAAGGACCGAGGCGGTCAGGACATTCTGGAGAGAGGTGCGCGTGACGCATCCGCCGACGGGATAGCGATCTCAGGCGAAAGGACAGAAGGGGCGACGTGTTTCCGGCCGCGTTCTGCGTGGAGCTGGGGGCGTCTGCATCTTCACGTCTTGAGATAGAATGGACCGGGCTTTTTCGTATGAGCGATTCCCTCCAGCGTACTCCCCTTTATGATCTGAATCTGGAACTTGGCGCGAAGATGGTGCCATTCGCAGGCTTTGAAATGCCGATCCAGTTCCCTGCGGGGCTGATGGCGGAGCATCTGCATACGCGTGAGAAGGTCGGTCTGTTCGACGTGTCTCATATGGGGCAGATCCGCATTGCTGCGAAAAGCGGCGACGTGAAGGAGGCTGCTGCGGCTCTGGAGACGCTGGTCCCCGCGGATTATGTCGGCCTTGCCGCCGGGCGTCAGCGTTATGGACTGCTGACCAATGAAGAGGGTGGCATTCTGGACGATTTGATGGTCGCCAATATGGGCCATGATCTTCTGGTGGTCGTGAACGCGGGTTGCAAGGTTCAGGACGCGGACCGGATCGAGAAGGCGCTGTCTGATCGGTGTGTTGTGACGCGCCAGTTTGATCGTGGGCTTATGGCGCTTCAGGGGCCGGCTGCGGAAGCGGCTCTGGCGCCGCTTTGCCCGGCCGTGAAGGATATGCGCTTCATGGATGTGATCGAGACAGAGCTGGCCACTGCGACTGGGCCCGTGAAGGTGACGGTGTCGCGGTCCGGCTATACGGGCGAGGACGGGTTCGAGATCGGCTGTGCGGGCGCGGATTCCGAGAAGGTCGCGCGTGCGATTCTGGCGCAGCCGGATGTGTTGCCGATTGGTCTGGGCGCGCGGGACTCGCTGCGTCTTGAGGCCGGGCTGTGCCTGTATGGCAATGACATTGATGTCACGACCACGCCGGTTGAAGCCTCGCTGGGCTGGGCGATCCAGAAGGCGCGCCGTGAGGGCGGTTCCCGTGAGGGTGGCTACCCGGGTGCTGAGGTCGTGCTGAAGCAGGTGCACGATGGCGTGCCGCGCAAACGCGTGGGTCTGCTGGCGGAAGGTCGGGCTCCGGTGCGGGCGGGGGCGAAGCTCTTTGCCGATGCGGAGGGGCAGAAGGAAATTGGGGTGGTCACGTCTGGGGCGTTTGGCCCGAGCGTGAAGGCTCCTGTTGCGATGGGCTATGTCGCGTCGGACTATGCGGCGCTGGACACACCCGTTTTTGCGGAACTGCGGGGCAAGTATGTGCCACTGCATGTGCGGGCGATGCCGTTCGTGGCACCCGGCTTCAAGCGCTGAATTTACAGTCGAATTTCAGATCAGGAAAAAGTAGCAATGACGACCTATTACACGAAGTCCCATGAATGGATCCGCGTCGATGGCGAGCAGGCGATTGTTGGTATCACGACGCATGCCTCCGAAGAGCTGGGCGAACTGGTGTTCGTTGAAGCCAAGGACGAGGGCACGGAAGTTGCCGCCGGTGATGCGGCTGCGGTTGTCGAGTCCGTGAAGGCGGCGTCCGACATCTATGCGCCGGTTGCGGGGACGCTGGCGGGCTTTAACGAAGCGCTGTCCGATGATCCGACGCTGGTGGGCCGCGATGCGGAAGGCGAGGGCTGGATCTTCCGCATGACGGTTTCCAACCCGGACGACCTCAAGGGCCTGCTGACGGCCGAGCAGTACAAGAGCCTCTGAGGCTTGCGGGGTCTGCGCTGGCAGGCCCCGTTTTTCTTTCGGCCTACCCCGAATTCCTGCCTCCGCTTTTCATGAAAATGCCAGAGAACCTGCCTGTGACGACCTTGTGGCCTGCCCAGACCGAAGATTTTAGTTCCCGCCATATCGGCCCGCGTCCTTCCGAAATCGGGGAGATGCTGCGGGTCGTTGGGGCGTCCAGTCTCGATGACTTGATCGACCGGACCATTCCGGCCGCCATTCTCGATCGCGGGGATCACGGGATCGGTGCGGCCCTGACCGAGCAGGATGCGCTCGCGCGTCTGCGTCAGATTGCGTCGCGCAATCAGGTTCTGACGTCCATGATCGGGCAGGGTTATTACGACACGGTTCTGCCGCCGGTCATCCAGCGGAACATTCTGGAAAATCCGGCCTGGTACACGGCCTATACGCCGTATCAGCCCGAAATCAGCCAGGGCCGTCTTGAGGCGCTGCTGAACTTCCAGACGCTGGTGGCGGATCTGACGGGGCTGGACATTGCCAATGCGTCCCTGCTGGACGAGGGCACGGCCTGTGCGGAAGCCATGGCGCTGGCGCAGCGCGTGGGCAAGTCGAAGGCGACGGCGTTCTTTGTGGATGCCGACACGCACCCGCAGACGGTTGCCGTGATCCGCACGCGGGCTGAGCCGCTGGGCTGGGATGTTGTCCTGGGTGATCCAGAGACGGATCTGGATGCGTCCTCCGTGTTTGGCGCGCTGCTGTCCTATCCGGGGTCTTCGGGGCAGGTGCGGGATCTGCGCGGCGTGATTGCGGCGCTGCATGAGAAGGGTGCGATTGCGGCTCTGGCCTGTGATCCGCTGGCGCTCGTGGTGCTGGAAAGCCCTGGTGCGCTGGGCGCGGATATCGCGATCGGCTCGATGCAGCGTTATGGCGTGCCGATGGGGGCTGGTGGCCCGCATGCGGGGTTCATGGCGACACGCGATGCGTTCAAGCGGCACATGCCGGGGCGTCTGGTTGGAGTGTCGCGCGACAGTGCGGGCAAGCCCGCTTATCGTCTGGCACTTCAGACGCGCGAGCAGCATATCCGCCGCGAGAAGGCGACGTCCAACATCTGCACGGCGCAGGCGCTTCTGGCGATCATCGCGTCCATGTATGCGGTCTATCATGGTCCGGAAGGGCTGAAGGCGATTGCTGCGCGCGCACACCGGATGGCGGCGATCCTGTCCGCGGGGCTGAAGGCTCTGGGCGCGAGCGTCGAGACGGACGTATTCTTCGATACGATCACCGTTCAGGTGGGTGCTGCTGCACCGCAGGTTCTGGCGCTGGCCGTGGTATCCGGCATCAATCTGCGTGATGCGGGGAATGGCCGGATCGGCGTGTCCTGTGACGAGACCACGACGCCGGAAACAATCCGTGCGGTCTGGGCGGCGTTCGCGGGTGAAGGCGCAGATCTCGCATCTGTCGAACAGTCGCTCGATGTGACGGATGCGCTGCCGGAGAGCCTGTCCCGGACGGCTCCGCTGCTGACGCATCCCGTGTTCCATGCGCATCGTTCCGAGACGGATCTGCTGCGCTATATGCGCGCGCTGGCGGACAAGGATCTGGCGCTGGACCGGACGATGATCCCGCTGGGCTCCTGCACGATGAAGCTCAATGCGACGGCGGAGATGATCCCCATCACCTGGCCGGAGTTCTCGCGGATTCATCCGTTCGCACCTGCCGATCAGGTTCAGGGTTATGCCGAGCTGTTTGCGTATCTGGAGCGTACGCTCTGTGCGATCTCGGGGTATGACGCTGTCTCGCTTCAGCCGAATTCCGGCGCGCAGGGTGAGTATGCCGGGCTTCTGGCGATCCGTGGCTATCACCGGGCGCGTGGGGACGAGAACCGCGACGTCTGCCTGATTCCGGCGTCCGCGCATGGGACCAATCCGGCTTCGGCGCAGATGGTTGGGATGCGGGTTGTCGTCGTGGCCTGCGACGAGAACGGCAATGTCGATGTCGAGGATCTGAAGGCGAAGATTGCGCAGCATGACGGGCGCGTGGCAGCCATCATGATCACCTATCCGTCCACGCATGGCGTGTTCGAGGAGCGGATTGTCGAGATCTGCGAGCTGGTTCATGCAGCCGGCGGTCAGGTCTATCTGGATGGTGCAAACCTCAATGCGCAGGTCGGTCTGGCGCGTCCGGGTCTGTATGGCGCCGATGTCTCGCATTTCAATCTGCACAAGACGTTCTGCATTCCGCATGGCGGTGGCGGTCCGGGCATGGGGCCGATCGGAGTGGGTAAGCACCTTGCGCCGTATCTGCCGGGACAGCATGGCATTGCGGTGTCCGCTGCGCCTTTCGGATCGGCATCCATTCTGCCGATTTCCGCAGCTTATATCATGATGATGGGCGACGAGGGCTTGCGTCAGGCGACGACGATGGCGATCCTGAATGCGAACTACATCGCATCGCGTCTGGAAGGGCACTACCCGGTTCTGTATCGCGGCACGAATGGCTTTACTGCGCATGAATGCATCGTGGATCTGCGCCCGCTGAAGGATGCGGTCGGTGTGACGGTGGACGATATCGCCAAGCGTCTGATCGACCATGGCTTCCATGCACCGACCGTCAGCTTCCCAGTGGCGGGGACGTTCATGATCGAGCCGACGGAATCCGAGGGGAAGGGCGAGTTGGATCGCTTCTGCGATGCGATGATCGCCATTCGGGCGGAGATTGCCGAAGTCGAAGCCGGGCATGTGGTGATGGAGGCCAGCCCGCTGCGCTTTGCGCCGCATACCACGGCGGATCTGGCGGGCACATGGGACCGGTCTTACAGCCGCGAGGAAGGATGCTTCCCCGGTGGTGTGAACACGTCGAAATACTGGTCGCCGGTCGGGCGTCTGGACAATGCCTGGGGGGACCGGAACCTCGTCTGTTCCTGCCCGGATATTTCGACCTACGCGGAAGACTGAACGGTTTTTTCAGTCTGATGTTGGGGAACAGGCGCCTTCCTTCGGGGAGGCGCCTTTTTGCTGTCTGCTTCTTTCGGATCGGATACCCGGTATGGGTTCTTTCTCGCAAAGGTGTGCGGTATGGTTTCACGTGAAACACTGCCCGTCTGCGGAAAGGTCGTGGTCGGGTAGGTGTCATTCTTGATGAGGAAGTTCCCGATGAGTCAGACGGTTCACATCACGGCTGTTGTCACGGTCGCGGCGGACCATGCCGCAGCGGCAGAACACGCTTTTGCGGCCTGTATCGTGTCTTCACGCAAGGAAGAAGCCTGCCGCCAGTACGTTGTCAGCAGGGATATCGAAAAGACTGGCCGGCTGGTGGTTTCCGAAGTTTGGACTTCGGAAACCGGGTTCGAGGCGCATCTGGCGTCACCGCATTTCAAGGCTCTGGGGGAAGCACTTGGAAAACTGGATGCGCAGCTCGACATCATGAAAGTCCAGCCGCTGGACGATGCTGCGGACGCAGTCTGAAAAGACGGTTTTCATTTCTGCGGGAATATGCCCCATTTCGGGGATCGACTGCTTTGCGGAGCAGCCTTTGAAAACAGGAGAGTCTCTTATGGTTTCGATGGTGACGTTCAAGGTTGACGGGATGTCGTGCAACGGATGTTCGGGAAAGCTGCAGTCTGCGCTGTCCAATGTTCCGGGGGTATCGTCGGCGGAGGTAACGCTCGATCCGGGGCAGGCTGCCATTCAGTACGATGAGCACAAAGTGACGCCAGTGGCGTTACAGCATGTTGTCGAAGATGTCGGGTTCGACGTTATCGCCTGACAAGCGTTTGAACGCGCCTGCCGCCTATCGTTTGTAATGCGGCAGGCCTAGTCCTTTGATGAGGGCTACGGCGCGCAGGCTGAAGCCAGCCACGACGGCAATCATGGCCGCAAGACTTGTATTGAGACCCAGCGCCGTCAGGGACACATAGGTTCCTGACGCCAGGGCGACGGCTGTGATGTACAGCTCCGGCCGGATGATGATGGATGGCACGCCTGCCAGCATATCCCGAAAAATGCCGCCCATGCAGGCACTGACGATCCCCATGAGAGCCGCTGGGATCAACGGGATGCCGTAAGCCAGCGCCTTGGCTGAGCCGAAGACGCCATAGGCGGCGATCCCGAGACCGTCAAACCATTCCACTGCGCGGGCTGGCCAGAAGCGGGTCGGGGTAAACCAGACGGCAATGGCGGATAGCAGGCAGGCTGTAATCGGGACGGAGGTGTGCATCCAGAAGACCGGCGCGCCAATTAGCAGGTCCCGTACCGTTCCGCCGCCAACGCCTGTAATTGCGGCAAAGAACATGAACGTCACGATGGTCAGGCGTGCACGGGCGGCTTCGATCGCGCCGGAAATCGCGAACACGATCGTGCCTGCGATGTCGAGGACGGGCAGGGCGGAGGAGGAGAAGGCCTGAAGGGCGGGAGGGATCATCGGGCCGTTTTGAAGTGGTGTGTTGAAAACAGAAAAGCCCGGCACGAAGGCCGGGCTTTCCGTAGAAGAGATGTTCTGACCCGGATCAGACCGAGTAGTACATCTCGAACTCTACCGGATGCGGCGTGTGTTCGAACTTGTAAACTTCCGGCCACTTGATGTCGATGTAGCTTTCGATCTGGTCCTTGGTGAAGACGCCGCCTTCGAGAAGGAATGCGTGGTCTTCCTTGAGGGCTTCGAGAGCTTCACGGAGCGAACCGCAGACCGTCGGGATCTGGGCCAGTTCTTCCTTTGGCAGCTCGTACAGGTCCTTGTCCATGGCGTCGCCCGGATGGATCTTGTTGCGGATACCGTCGAGGCCGGCCATCAGCATGGCGGCGAATGCGAGATACGGGTTGGCGGTCGGGTCCGGGAAGCGGACTTCAACGCGCTTGGCCTTCGGGTTTGTCGCATGCGGGATACGACACGAAGCCGAACGGTTCGCAGCGGAATAGGCCAGAAGCACGGGAGCTTCGAAGCCTGGGATCAGGCGCTTGTAGGAGTTGGTGGACGGGTTCGTGAAGGCGTTCAGAGCCTTCGCGTGCTTGATGATGCCACCGATGTAGAACAGCGCGTCTTCGGACAGGTCTGCATACTTGTCACCTGCGAAAGTCGGCTTGCCGTCCTTCCAGATGGACTGGTGGACATGCATGCCAGAGCCATTGTCGCCCGAGATCGGCTTCGGCATGAACGTGGCCGTTTTGCCGTAGGAGTGGGCAACGTTGTGCACGCAATATTTGTAGATCTGCATGAAGTCTGCGGACTTCACGAGCGTGTCGAACTTCGTGCCGAGCTCGTGCTGCGACTGTGCGACTTCGTGGTGATGCTTTTCGATCGGCAGGCCCATTTCTCCCATCGTCGAGAGCATTTCGGCGCGCAGGTCATGCTCGCTGTCCACAGGCGGGACTGGGAAGTAGCCACCCTTGACGACCGGGCGATGGCCCATGTTGCCTTCCGGATAGGCCTTCATGGAGGCGCCGGGGCCTTCGATGCTGTCGAGCTGATACGTGCCGAAATTCGGGCCCGTGCCGAACTGCACGTTGTCGAAGATGAAGAATTCGGCTTCCGGGCCGAAGAACGCCGTGTCGCCGAAGCCGGCTGACTTAAGATAGGCTTCTGCGAGCTTGGCGGTCGAGCGCGGATCGCGGTTGTAGAAATTGCCCGTCTTCGGATCAATGATGTCGCAGAACAAGATCAGCTGCGGCTTGGCGGAGAACGGGTCCATGACGGCCGTTTCCGGATCTGGAAGCAGGACCATGTCGGACTCGTTGATGGCTTTCCAGCCCTGGATGGACGAGCCGTCGAACATGAAGCCTTCGACGAAAGTGTCGTCTTCCATGGTCGAGACCGTCTGGGTCGTATGATGCCACTTGCCCTTAGGGTCGGTGAAGCGCAGATCGACGAATTCCGCCGCGTGCTCCTGGATCATCTCGAAAACGCGGGCAACTGCCTGCGGGTTCGGAGCGGGCGGCTTGCTTGAAGCTGCGGGGGCAGCTTTGGGCGCTGCGGCCTTCGAGGTACGGCGCGCCGGAGCGGCCTTTGGTTTCGCGGTAGAGGAAGTGGGGGCTTTTTTGGCCATCGATCTGTCGCCTTGCATCGTGTAAACGGCTTCAAAACGATTAAGCGACAAATGCCTGTCTGTCGAGTATGGGAAATTACGCCATTCTGCGGATTTGTGATGGATTGTTCCGTGAATGCGCCCAAGTTTTCCTGAACTGGTCCGGAACTTGCATGAAAAGAGGGTACCGAGACTCTTTTTGGGAAATATCCTCATGACCCCTGCATCTGCTCTCCGGGACGACTGGAAAGACAGCGACCTCCTTCCTTTACAGGTTGAGCGCTCGGACCGGCTCGCGGCATGCTTTACCATTCGGCATGAACTGTCCGTCGGTGTGCAGCAGTTGAAGCTGGCTGCGTTGTTCTAGGTTCTTCTGGGGCTGCTGGCAGGAAGTGCGCTGACGTTTGTGGGTGGATATCTGGCTATCGTGTTGCAGTATCGGCGTGGTTCTGATCATGCTGGCGATGCTTCTGATGTGCGGGTTGGGACAGGCCCTGATGCGTAACATGCGCTGTAGGACACTGATGCCTGTGAGACCTGTTCAAAAGTAGATTTAAGGATCAGGACGACGGGGAGTGCCTGAGAGGCTTTTCAGTCCTGCGCCAGCCTGCAATGGTGCGGAACGTCCTGTTCTGAGTGTTGTGGAATGCGTTGATGAAAACACCCAATTCCTATCTTTCCGGTCTGCCCACCACGATCTTCACGATCATGTCACAGCTTGCTGTCAAACATGGAGCCATCAATCTCGGACAGGGGTTCCCGGATACTGAAGGGCCGCAGGACATCATCGACAAGGCGGCAGAAGCGTTACAGGACGGGCGCAACCAGTATGCGCCGCTGACAGGACTGCCGGAACTTCGAGAAGCTGTGGCCTCCTCGAACCGGCGTTTTTATGGAATTGACGTCGATCCTGCGACGGAGGTCGTGGTCACGTCTGGTGCGACCGAGGCTCTCGCGGCCTGTCTGATGGCAGTTGTTGAGCCAGGCGATGAAGTTGTCGTGATCGAGCCACTTTACGATACCTATCTTCCTGCGCTGAGACTGTTGGGAGCCGTGCCACGCTGTGTGCGGTTGCAGCCCCCGCACTGGTCTTTGCCTGAAGCCGAACTGCGGGCAGCGTTCGGCCCGAAGACGAAGGCCATCATGCTCAACTCGCCCATGAATCCTTCAGGAAAGGTTTTCACGCGCGAAGAACTGGAGCTGATTGCGACGCTGGTGCAGGAGCATGATGTCTATGCAATCTGTGACGAAGTTTACGAACATCTGACGTTTCACGTGAAACACATTCCCCTCATGACGCTTCCGGGAATGCGCGAACGGTGCATGCGGATCGGGAGCGCGGGGAAAAGCTTCTCCCTGACCGGCTGGAAAGTGGGCTACGTCACGGCGCCAGCGTCACTTGCATCTGTGGTGGCGAAGGCCCATCAGGTGCTGGTTTTTGCAACGGCTCCCAATCTCCAGTGTGCTGTTGCATATGGCCTGAACAAGGATGACGATTATTATCTGTCCCTGTCAGCCCAGATGGAATCGCAGCGTGATCTTCTGCGTGACGGTTTGGAGCGTCTCGGCTTTCAGACATTGCCGGCGGATGGCAGCTATTTCATTGTCGCGGACATTTCGCGCCATGCTGAAGGGCGTGGAGATGTGGAATTCGCCCGCTGGCTGATCGAGCATGCCGGTGTGGCGACAATCCCGGTCTCGGCTTTCTATGATCCGGAAGGGGCTGTCCCGCCGCAGAACTTGATCCGCTTTGCCTTCTGCAAAAAGCCCGAGATCTTGCGCGAGGCCTTGAAAAGGCTGGAAAGCGCCCTTTCTTAAAACGACGCATCGTCGTTCTGGTCTCAATCATTTCGTATGCCGGAAAAACCGGTCCGTTCCTGTCTGGAGATGTTTCATGTCTGTTGCCGCTGATGCTCTGGGCGCTCTTGCGACGACCGATGCCCTGTTTTTCGGTCGATCTGACTCGAAGCTGACCCGTGACGACGCCCGGGCGCTCGTCGATCGGGGGCTTGAGGGCGTTGATGATGGTGAACTCTTTCTGGAGTACAGGGAGAACGAAAGCATCAGTTTCGACGATGGTACGATCCGTTCTGCCAGCTTCAATACGTCATCGGGATTCGGGTTGCGCGCCGTTCTGGGAACGGAGACAGCCTTTGCGCATGCCGATGACATCAGTCGTGATGCTCTTGCGCGGGCAGTCAGTACGGTCGGCGCGGTCCGGCAGGGGCGCAGCGGGGTCATGGCGCCGGGACCACAGGCAACGAACCAGCGGCTTTACGGGGACTCGCGTCCGCTTGAAGGAACAGATTTTGCTGCCCGTGCCGCGGTCCTGAGCGAAATTGATGCCTATGCGCGGGGTCTGGATTCGCGTGTCGTGCAGGTCAGTGCTGTTCTCAGTTCCGAATGGCAGGCCGTGCAGATCATGCGGCGGGCGGATTCTGGTGGGGATGTTGCGGATCTGCGTCCACTGGTGCGGATGAATGTATCGGTTGTTGTTGAAAAGGATGGGCAGCGGGAAAGTGGGAGCTGCGGCTTGGGCGGACGCTACGAGCTGGACCGTCTGCTGGCTCCGGAAACGTGGCGTGAAGCTGTAGACAAAGCCCTGAAGCAGGCGCTGATCACGCTTGAGGCAGCCCCCGCGCCGGCCGGGGAGATGGATGTCGTTCTTGGACCAGGCTGGCCGGGGATTCTGCTTCATGAAGCGGTCGGGCATGGTCTGGAGGGCGATTTCAATCGCAAAGGTACGTCGTCTTTTTCCGGAATGGTAGGCAAGCGGGTCGCGTCACCGGGGGTGACGGTCGTTGATGACGGAACGTTGCCGGAATGTCGTGGTTCGCTCAGTGTCGATGATGAAGGAACACCGACGTCACGAACCGTGCTGATCGAGGATGGTATCCTGACGGGCTATCTTCAGGATCGCCTGAATGCCCGGCTGATGGGGACGAAATCGACGGGGAATGGGCGGCGGGAGTCC
This sequence comes from Gluconobacter kanchanaburiensis NBRC 103587, assembly GCF_007988905.1. Lineage (GTDB taxonomy): Bacteria > Pseudomonadota > Alphaproteobacteria > Acetobacterales > Acetobacteraceae > Gluconobacter > Gluconobacter kanchanaburiensis. The sequence goes on along the minus strand of NZ_BJVA01000003.1, from coordinate 49,576 downwards.
TACGCGCATGCGCCGATGCCGCGCATGACCAACACTCTCATGCTCGAAGGTGACGCCACAACAGACGACATGATCCGCTCCATAAAACGGGGTCTGTATGCTGTGAATTTTGGAGGGGGTCAGGTTGATATCACGTCCGGGAAGTTCGTGTTCGCCGCGTCAGAGGCTTATCTGGTGGAGGATGGAAAGATTCTCCATCCGGTGAAAGGGGCGACACTGATCGGAAACGGGGCGGATGCCATGAACCAGATTTCCATGATCGGTTCGGATGTAGCGCTTGATCCGGGTATTGGAACCTGCGGCAAGGCTGGCCAGGGCGTGCCGGTAGGTGTGGGGCAACCAACACTGAAAATTTCGGGCCTGACTGTCGGGGGAACCGGCTAATGGCCTGTTTCTGTTCGAGAAGGACGGCGGAATGGGGCATAATTACGCGAAACCGCTGACGGTCGAGGCGCGGATGGAACGGATTCTGTCGCGTCTTCCCTCTGACTGGGGTGTCAGGATGGAGCGTCTGGATGGGGCGGACTGGCACGTCTGGATGAAGCGTCCAGACGGGATGGAGCAGCAGATTGCCGCTCCTGTTCTTGTGGACGCGCTGGAAGAGGTCTGGCGCGCTCTGCGGTGAACTTCAGAAGCTGTTGTGGGTCGCGAGTATGAAGAAAATCCTGTTGACCGCCGGATAGACGAGAAACTGAATCAGCAGCAGGACGATCATGGGGGTGAAATCAACGCCGCCTGTATTGGGCATAATGTTGCGGATAGGCGTCATGACCGGCTCGACGATCCGGGCAAGTGCGTTGAAAACGGAGTAGAAAAAGCGGTTGCCGACATCGAGAATGCCAAAACCCAGCAGCATCGAAAGAATGCAGTAGGCCAGAAGGATCCACACGAAAGCCTGGATCAGCATCAGGATAATGGCATGCAGGACAACCATGTAAAACCTCATTATAGGTCAAAAAAAGAGCCACAGGGGCTTGGAATGCGGCCGTATCATAACACAATATGCTGTGCCGTGCAGGGGCGCTTGACAGTATGGGCGAACAGGAGAACTATCGCCTCACCGTGGGGCTGTAGCTCAGATGGGAGAGCGCCTCGTTCGCAATGAGGAGGTCAGGGGTTCGATTCCCCTCAGCTCCACCACGGTATTCTCACGGATTGCCCTGATCACGAAAGCCGTTCTTTGAACGTGTGGCAGCTGCGTAGTGATGGGGCCGCTGACTGCAGAAAATCTGTAGATTTACAGAAAATTCGGCATTGCAGGCATCGTGATTTCTTATCTTGATGCCCGCAGCTTTGGTCTGTCTGGAATGCCCGTTCTTCAGTTAGTGGATGATGTGGTCGATGGTTTTTTCTGGCGCGGTTTTGAAGGTTTACGCGCCCGCTCTTTGGCAAGAGCATCTGTTTTCCCAGGTTCGATCGTAAAAACGGGCAGGGGCCACAATGGACGGATTTTCTTCCTTGTCGAGGCAAGGGGGGGATATCGCGTTTCGTCAACGCCAGGAAGAGTAAGGTCGAAGAAGACCTGTCGGTCAAGCGTGAAGTGGGGATTGTAAAAGGGGTCCGTCTGGAGAGTCTGTCCCCATTTTTCAATCATGAACTGTGTTTCGTGGAAGAAACGTCGTTCCGTGGACGGGCGGTCATCGCTGCCACGACTGAGGCTTTCATGATGTTCAGCGCAGAAATCTGGCGTCCAGATGACCTTATAGCCCGCGTCCCGGACTTTGAGGCACAGATCGATATCATTGAACGCGACCTTGAGATGCTCTTCGTCAAAGCCGCCGACCAGTTCGAAAGCGGGGCGCCGGATCAGCATACCGGCAGCCGTTACCGCTGAAATTTCCTGGGGGAAATAGGCTCGGCCTGCGTATCCACCTTCGTCGCGCGGGATACCGACATGCGCGTGCCCAGCCACATCTCCAATGCCCAGAAGCACGCCCGCGTGTTGGACCGTCTGGTTAGGGTAGACGAATTTTCCACCGACAATGGCAACGAGTGGGTCTGCCAACGCTTCGTTGACGAGAATTTCCAGCCAGTTTTCCTGCTCAACGAAAACGTCGTTGTTCAGGAACAGCAGAAAATCGGACTGTTCGTCTTTTGCCGCCAGATTGTTAAGCCGCGAATAGTTGAAAGGTTCCTTGATCGTCAGGATTTCGACATTCGGGATTTTTTCGACCGTCTGCGCAAATTGCTTGGCTTCCCGAGTGATCGACCAGTTATCGATCAGGATAACCTTGTAGTTCGGATACCGGGTGTATTTGCGGATTGCATCCAGACAGCGGGCGGTTGTTGTGATCTCGTCCTTGTAGGGAATGATGATCGTGACGGACGGTGTCTGGTTGAAGTCCCAGTTGACTGTGTAGAGAGTCATGCCCATCTGGGAACTGACAGTTGCGGGTAGATTTCTGCGCGTCAGATGATCGTTGACGGCCTTGATGCCTGCATCAATGGCATATCGTTTGTTGCCAATATCGGAAGCGGTTGAATTGGCGGTAATACGCCAGTGATAGAGAATTTCCGGGACGTGGTGAATTTTTTCCGCAGGGATGTGTTCAGACGCCCGAAGCAGAAAATCATGATCCTGTGCGCCGTCATATTCCTTGTTCAGGCCGCCCACGATCTTCAGAGCCGACTGCCGGATCATGACGAAGTGACAGACGTAGTTGACGCCTAAAAGAAGTCTGTAGTTCCAGTCCGTTTTGAAAGCGGGTTCGCGATAGTAACCGCTGGCATCAATCTTGTCCTCATCGGAATATATCAGATCGGCATGACTTCTCTGCCCTTCGCGCAGCATGTATTCGACGGCAACATCGGCCAGAAGGTCGTCATGATCGAAAAAGGCAACCCACTCTCCTTGTGCTGCTGCCAGACCTGCATTGGTGGCAATGCTGATGCCACCGTTTTTCTGCTGAAAGATTGGGCGGATACGGGAGTCGGTTTTTGCGAAATTTTCGATAACAGTGCGCAGCTCGGCGTTTCCGCTACAGTCATCGACGAGAATAAGTTCCCAGTTCTGCCATGTCTGGGCCATGACGCTCTGAATAGCGGCCCTGAAATCCGTAAGATCCGGATTCCAGACCGGACAGATAATACTGACGAGCGGATTACCCTTGATGAGACTGTCGTCGCGTGTCCTGTCCACATATTTGCGCAGAACCGGGAAGTACGCGGTTGCCCAGGAATGATAATCTGCGATCGTGAAACCTGGCTGGGGCAGGATTTCGCGAACCTGACGACGAAGACGGGTCAGTTCGACGTGCAGGGAGTCGATCCTGTCAATGACGTCGATAACGAGTGCCTCATGAGCGTCTGTCACAAAACTCGTGTTGCACGGGCTGTTGGTGACTTCAATCATGTCAGGAAGAACGTAGAAGCGGAATTCCTGCGAATAAGGTTTGCGGTACAGTTCGGGAGGGGAGAACTGAAAACCGCAATAGGGGTCGCAGGACAATGCCTTTCCAACGTCGCCACGATATCTGTTGGCTTCGATCTGGGCGATTTTCTGGCCATCACAGGTGACAACGAGCTGCTGGTTTCCTTTCCAGCCTTTCACGTCATTTCCGGAAATGACCCAGCCGCTCAGAACACCCTGTTTGAGGCCGTCCACGAAAGAACGTGTTTCCACAGGCAGGATGCCGGCAAAGGAGATGTACTCCAGCTTCTCGTTCTGGGAGTAGATTTCGATCTGCTTGAGGCGGTTCTTGAATGTGATGTGATGTGTTTCGCCGTCCAGCAGGGCGGGAGGCATGGGGATATGGAATCCCGTATTTTTGGATTTTATCCCGGCCTTATGTACGTCCTCACGAAGATCGGTACAGTAGAACTGAAGAAATTCCTGACCGTCTGCCAGAGCATGAAGGAAAACCGGCTGTGAGGGATTTTCAGTATCCGTCGCCCAACCCCGTATCCCATTAACGGAAAACTCGTCGATCTGGCAAACTATCATCAACTTCCTCCTGCTGACGCCATCAGATCTTCAGGCCACGCACAGCACTGCAAACATATGACAAAAAGTAATTTCTACAAAATCTCTGGAACGAGTATTCCACGCCTTCAGGTTACCTGCAAAAGCATAAGAATCTCCTTAAATTCCCTCAGTCGGGAAAGAAAAAAACCTTTCCTGAATGAAGAAATTTTCATTGGTCTGCTGAAAGGGTCAGGGATTGCCGAAGATGAAATCTTCAGCGAGGTGCAAAGAGACCGAGATCGAGGTGATGGCCGTTGGAATAGTTCACGCCCTGGACGCGACCATATTCCACAACTTCAAGTCCGTATTTCAGGAGACGGTTCCTGAAACGGATCTCATCCTTGCGGTCAATCAGGGCCAGGCTGCATTGTGAATGCGCATGAAGGTAGTCTGCGGCTTCGGCGGGTCCGATTAGTTGCGTGTCCGGACCGACAAGGAAAACCAGGCTGGGCTCCGAATATGATGACGAAACCAGAATGCTGTTCGTGCAGGGCCGTACGTCCTCGAAGAGCTCTGCAATACGGGGGCTGAGACGGATAGTCTGCAACTGGGGAATGATGCCAAGGAAGAGGCCTGCATGAGCAATGACGGCGGCTCCCATGGCGCAGAAAGCCGCCTGCCGGCGTTGCTGTTTCATTAGCATGAAGATGCTGCAGAGGAGCAGTGGCAGAGAGCCGCCAAGCGCAAGAAGGCCGGAGAGAGAAAAGCTATGTTCCAGTTTGTAGAGGGTGACACTTCCGCCCAGACAAAGCACGAGGCCGATAAGAGCCCATAGGACGCCATAGAGGCCGAAAAGGATTTTTGCCCATCTCGGAGCACTATAGGACGGCCATGCCATGAGACCCGCCGCCGCGAGAATAGCGATGGCAGGATATGTCGGCAGGACATAATGCGGAAGCTTCGTGGCGATGAGTTCGAAAACCAGCCAGTGGGGCACGATCCAGCTCAACAGGAAACGCACCTGAGGAAGTTTGCGGTTTTGCCATATCGAAGGAATGGCGAGGACGGCGAACAGGGAGCCTGGCCAGAAAGCCAGTCCAAAGACCAGCAGGTGAAAACCGGGAGGAAGACCGTGGGCTTCCTGGCCGTGTGCCACTTTTCCGAGAAAATTTCGTCCGACCGCCCGGGCGAAAAAATCGCCGCCACTGATGATTTCAATTGCGAGACACCATGGAATCACAACGGCAAGCATGATGAGCCAGCCCCAGCGCGGGCGTAGACGAGTCCACCATGACCGGTCCCTTTCCATGAGCCACAGGGCCAGTGGGGTGCCGAAGCCCGGAATGAAAACGACCGGTCCCTTGAGCATGAGACCGACTCCCAGCGCGAGCCAGTAGGCCACGGCAACACGTAAAGGCGTCGGGCGATTCTTCAGACGATCCATGAATGCACGCAGAAGAGCGGCTTCGATCGACAGAATGTCCAGCAGCAGAACGGTGTCGATCGTCGCCATGTGGCTTTCCGCGACGAACAGGGTCGAGACCATCAGGAGGCCGGCAGCCATCAGGCCGGTTGTTCCACCGAAAAGGGTGGCCCCGATCCAGGCTGTCATCGGGACGATGATCGTGGCCGCCAGCAGGCTGGGAATTCGGTAAGGCCATGTTTTCCGCAGGATCGAGGGGCCGAAGAGTTTTTCTGTCGCGGATGTTGATGCGGCCTCCAGCCAGTAAATTCCGGCAGGCTGGAGATAACGCGGTTTGTCCTGAAAGCGGACGTCGATGAAATTGTGCGACAGGAGCATCTGTTCCGATGCTTCCATGTAGCGCGGTTCGTCGCGGTCGAGCGGGGGGAGCATCATGCGGCCGGGCAGGGCGAGCAGAAAGGCCACAAGCGCCAGAAGAGAATAATGCCGGAGGTTCAGAGTCATGGGGCCTCTCCGCGCCGTTCTGTTAGGCCGGACGTGCGGCAGGATCCGGAAATGTCCGGATCCGGTGACGGCTTTTAGTGTTCGGTCAGATGATCGGGCAGATGTGTGCGGTTCTGAAGCCAGATAACGCCCAGAAGGTCACGGATTCCCACGAGGGCCCGATTGAGATTCGTATATTTCGACGTGCCATGCAGACGGGCGCGGTGCTGGACCTCAATGCAGATCAGAGGAGCACCGTAATGCCCAAGCAGTGCAGGCAGGAAGCGGTGGACGCCTTCGAATTGCGGGATCTGAAGGAAAAGATCGCGCGGGAATAGCTTGAGAGGAGCACCAGTGTCCGGGCAGCCATCGTTCAGAAGGCGGCGCCGCAGACCATTGGCAAGACGGGTGGCAATGCGGCGGGACAGACGGTCGTTCCGCTTGCGGCGGACACCGACCACCAGTGGCGGCGCACCAGTAGCGGATGTCGCACAATCCAGCATTTTCAGGATGGCGGAAGGATCATCCTGCCCATCGCCGTCGATGGTGGCGATCCATTTTCCCTTGGCGGCTGTAATTCCTGTCCGGAGGGCGGCTGATTTTCCGAGACGTTTCGGATGACTGATGATGCGCAGGAGCGGCAGAAGAGTCTGGCGGGCTTCGAGAAGCTTTTTGACGGTGGCGTCAGTGCTGCCATCATCAATGGCCAGAATTTCGACTGAAGAGTCGGCACCGAAATTTTCAGCCAGTTCCTGACAGACGGGAAGAATGTTCTCCGCCTCGTTCAGAACGGCCATGACGACGGAGAGCTTTGTGGGCTGTCCGTCGTCATGAAGGGAACCTTGCACCTTGGACGGGGGCATCGGATCAGGCAGCAGAGCGCCGAAGGGCTTCCGGCAGGCTGTCGATGCCTTTGTTGATCAGGCTCGATGCGATGTCGGGGCTTTCCGTCAGGCGGGCTGCCACCACATCGCGGGCTGCAGCAACAGCGATCCGAGCGGCGCGATCCTGAATTTCACGGATGGCCGAACGTTCGGCTGCGTGAATGCGATCCTGCGCCATCTTCTCGAAGCGGGCTGCGGCGGCTTCGGCATCCTTGCGGGCCCGTTCTGCCAGAGCAGCGGCTTCGACCTCGGAGCGGGCAAGCATGGCCTGTGTTTCGGCCAGAGTCTTTTCACGCTCGCGGGTGGCGTCTTCCAGCATCTGTTCGGCTTCGCGACGCAGACGGGCCGCTTCGTCGAGATCATGCCGAACAGTTTCGGCGCGGGCATCCAGATGACCTGTAATGGCAATCCAGAGCTTGCGTCCGAAAATGATGAAGAACAGGACGAAGGCGAGGGCGGTCCAGAACCGGGGATCGTGGAACATCGTCGTCTCCTTAGGCGCTGACGCGTTTGACGGCGCTGGCGACAGCCTGCTCGTCCTGGGGGCCAATTAGACGCGCGACCAGATCCTGTGTGGTGCTGGTGGCGATCTCGGGCAGGCTGGACAGGGCCTGTTCGCGGGACTGGGTGATTCGGGTCTCGGCGTTTGCGATCTCGGTTTCGAGGCGCTTGGCCGTTTCGGCAGCGTGAGCATCCGCGCTGGCGCGGGCTTCGCTCTGGATCCGCTCCACGTGGGCGCGGGCCTGCTCGGCTGCTTCATGACGGGCGCTAAGGAGTTCCGCGCTGGCACGGTCAGCCTCGGCTTTTGCCTTGCGGGCAACATCCAGATCGCTCTGGATCCGGGTCCGACGGTCGGTCAGGACCCGTTCGACCCGCGGCAGTGCGAAGCGGCTCAGGGCGAGATAGAAGCCACCGAAAATGACGGCTCCCCAGACGACCTGTCCGATCAGCAGCGGATCGTGGAAGTTCAGCTGTGGCATGCCCGCAGCCACGGCACGGCCCGGCACGGCCGCAAGCGGGGCGGCGAACAGGAAGAGGCGTGGCGTACGGTACATGTTCGACCTCAGGCGAACAGGATCAGGAACGCGATCAGCAGGGCGAAGAGCGCGACGGCTTCCGTCAGCGCGAAGCCCAGCATGCCGATGCCGAAGACATGCGGACGCGAAGCCGGGTTGCGGGCAACCGAGCTGATCAGCGTGGAAAAGATGTTACCGAGACCCATGCCAACGCCGGCGAGGGCGAAAACGGCAATACCGGCACCGAGGTCACGGGCGGCCTGGGCGATGCTGATGCCGAATTCGTGAGCGGCTTGAACGTCCATTGTCAGGTTCCTTGTTGGGTCGATTAAAAGGGTTAGTGCGAAGCTGATGTGGCTCAGTGAGCGACGGCCTCACGCAGATAGATGCAGGTGAGGATGGCGAACACATAGGCCTGCAACACACCCACCAGCAGTTCGAGGGCCGTCAGCGCGACATTGATCGCGATCGGGGCGATGGCCAGGATATGGCCGAATGCACCCAGACCGGCGAGCATGATCGTGAAGCCGGCAAACACTTCCAGAAGCACGTGACCCGCCACCATGTTGGCGAAAAGTCGGATCGACAGGCTGACCGGACGCGAAAGGAAAGAGATGAGCTCGATCGGCACCAGCAGCGGAGCAAGCCAGACAGGCGTTCCAGCGGGCAGGAAGTGCTTGAGGAAGCCGACACCCTGAAAACGGATGGAAGCAAGGATCGAGATGACGAACACCATGATGGCCAAGCCGAAGGTCACGGCGATATGGCTGGTGTACGTGAAGGAGAAGGGCAGCAGACCAAGATAGTTGCCAGCCAGAATGAAGAAGAAGATCGCAAAGACGAACGGGAAGAACGTCGCACCGTTCTCGCCGATCGTGCTGACGGCAAGGTCATGCACGAAGTCGTAGCTGATCTCGGCAGCGGCCTGAAGACGGCCAGGCACGACAGCGGCGGGGCGCATCCCGACATACAGGAAGACGAGAACGATGGCGGCAGCGATCAGCATGAACAGCGGCGACTGCGAGAACCGCAGGGCTTCTCCCAGATGTCCAAGAACCGGATGGAGCTCGAACTGTCCGAGCGCGTCAATCGTCGATCCGGCTGCCACGCTGGCTTCTCCCGTCATCTTTCGGTCCGGACACCATGTCCGAATCTTTCAAAACCCGCCAGACATTCAACATGCCGGCACCACATCCTGCCAGGGCGAAAACGGACAGGAACAAAGCCCTGTACCCGAACCAGTGACCCAGGGCGTAGCCTATGGCCACACCAACCGCGAGACCGGCCACAAGGTCGGTTCCCACGCGGATCGCCAGTCCAAGGGAAGACATGGAGCCGTCGCCATTGTCTGCATCGGTCACAGCGAACTCCCCTGAGTGGGGATCAAGCTTCTGACGGGCACGCCTGAGGCGTTCGTCGAAGTTTCCGTCGTTACCGGCAGGGGCGTGTCCCATGAGATCTGATCCCTTACCCTGTACGCATCCTTCTTGTCCGGTCATTTCAACCGGATTCCTTTTCAGCGCAGGCGCTAGCTACCGGCGAGTCCGTTGACTGTCAATGTATTCTGCTCGTCGGAAGGTCTGAAACCTGCTTTCGGACTAGCTGACCAGTTTCAGGCGCCGCCCGCGGTCCTTCCATTCCGGGGTTTCTCCTGTGTCGCGCCCGAACGGCAACATGGGCGCCGGATCCTCTGCACTGGGCTCGATCCGGGGAGCGTCTGGCATGGGTTCACCTAGGTAGGCTTCGGACAGGGTGCGGAAGGCATAATCAAGAAGTGATGTTGCGTAGGCAGTGGACGGATCGCCCTCCACGGTTCCGGCGGGTCCGAAGCGGGTATAGGCGAATCGTTCCACAAAGGCCTCCAGTGGCGCACCATATTGCAGCCCGATGCTGACCGCCTGACCGAGGCAGTCCATTAGGCCCCGGGCCATGGGGCTTTCGCGGGGGGGAGTGATGCTGATTTCCCCGAGCGTCCCGTCTTCGAATTCGCTGGTCCGCATGAACAGGCTGTGGCCGCCCACGGCGGCACGCTGTGTGAAGCCGGTCTGGCGCATGGGCAGGGTACGGCGCACACCGCGCGCCAGTCTTGCCTGAAGGTCGGCCAGATCCGGCTCCGGGACGGAGGGAAGAAAATCCACCGTGCCTTTCAGGGCCGCATGCATGGCGGCATGAGCTTGCGGGCGCACCGGAGGCAGCGGTGTTTCGCCTGCCAGAGCCAGAGCTAGCGCAGATTCGGGCGTCAGGCCGCGGCAGGCCAGCCGCGCCAGCGTCGAGGCGCGGAGATGGCCGTCTTCGCGCAGGGGGGAGAACGCCGGAGCGAAACCGCAGGTCTCGACCCCCAGCAGGGCTTCCGTAGGACCAGGGGACGAAAATCCTGTTTCGACCGGGCAGAAATGCCGCTTCTCTTCCGCAGCATGAACCGAGGAAGCCACCATCCGCAGATCCCGAAGTGGAGATTCCGGAATCGGGGGCGGAGGCAGCTTCGTCCCCGCGCGGGCGACCGTCGTGGCTAGCGCTGCGAGGGCGTGGGCGGTGCTGCGGGCTTCGTCGCTGTCATAATCGAGACCCAGAGTCGCCAGGCAGGCGTCGAGATCCGTCAGAAGGACAAGACCGGCCGCTTCGTCTTCAGGCTTCGCAGGAAGGTCGAACAGGGGCAGCTCGCCTGTGCGTTCGATCCGGGTCGCGGCATGAAGGCGGCGCAGGGAGTCGCAGGCCAGACGCAGGCAGGCGACGAAATGTTCGGTGGCGAATCCGGTGTCCTGTACGAAGCTGGACAGGCGAAGAGTGAAGCCGGGCGTTTCGTCAGGCTGGCACTGCCACAGGGCAGCATTCGGGGCCATCTGCTGCATCAGCAGAAGATAGGACAGGCTTCGGCCCGGGGCGGGAGTGCTGGTAGGTGTGCCGGGCAGGGGCGGGCAGGCGTCAATCGTGTCCACCCATCGGGCGGCCTCCGTGGCTAGTCTGACCGGCCCACCGTTCAGGGTGATCGCGGCGAGCGCCTGTGCGGTACCGTCGTCCCAGGCGGCAGGCAGGGTGACGGAGCGCAGGGCGTTCTCGTCCGGGTCGGTCATGACCTGAAGCGTTCTCATGCGAACGCCGGTCCAGTGAAGGCGAGCTGTCATGTCCTTAATCTACGCCTGCGGATCCGGGCGTCGTAAGTCGGAAAAGAGCTTCCGGACGGGCGCTAATGGACGGGAACATGGGGATATGGGGGATAACATTTTTTCTGCCCCCGTTTGGCGGATATCCGGTGGAGGGATTGGACGCGGGACGTGGAGTCGGGTAGTGCAGGAAGGATGATTTTCACGAGGGTATCGTCATGACCGCTGTCACGGTCCGCCATGACCGGCTGGAGCTTCTGGCCGGATTCGCAGTCCTTGTCTGTCTGGCAGGTCTACTGGTCGCGGCGATGGTTGGACACCATCGGAGTAACGATGGCGGTTATCCCGTACATGCGTCGTTCAGCCAGATTGACGGTCTGAACGTCGGGTCGGACGTGCGGCTTGCGGGCATTACCGTGGGGCATGTGATCGAGGCGACTGTCGATCCGAAGACTTTTCAGGCGCAGGTCACGTTCACGCTCGCCCCAGATGTGAAGCTTCCTACGGATTCCGCGGCGATTGTGACGTCTGACAGTCTGCTTGGCGGGAAATACATCGCGCTGTCTCCGGGGGGGGCTGACTCGCTGGTGAAGCCGGGAGGGGTCATGACTGAGACGCAGGGGGCAATCAGTCTGGAGCAGCTTCTGAGCAAGTTTATTTTCTCGGTGACGGATTCTTTGCAGAAAAGCCAGAAGGCTAATGCCGGCAAGGGGGCGGGCGGTGGTTCGGGCAGTCTGGTGGACGAACCCTGAACGATGACCGCTACGGGTGCGTTTCCCTGGGTTGATCATGAGGGTAACCCTGTTTCGTGTGTGGAGAAGGTCCAGATTCTGCGCGAAAACGATACCGAATTGCGTCAGGCCCTTCAGGACGCGTTTGATGACGGGGTGCTGATGGGCGTTACGCCTCAGGCGATGTTGCGGACGTTCCAGGTCATGCTGTCCGATCTGAAGAGCCCGCTTCAGGGTGGCGTTCAGGAGAAAGAGTCATGATGAAACGTCGGACTGCTTGCGTTTCGCTTCGGAGGGTTGCGGGCGCCACTCTGCTGGGCGCAGTGATGGGTGTCATTCCCTCTGGAATTCCGGATGCGCGGGCTGCGACCGGTGTTGCGCCTCCGGCGATGTATCCCGCCACGACCTGGCAGGGGCAGTCCCAGGCCGTAGTACGCGTTCTGGACCGGCTGGACTCTCATATCGAGTTGCTGACGGTACCGGTTGGAGGCAGTGCGACCTACCACAGTCTTTCGGTCGGGGTTGAGGCGTGTGTCAGTCGTCCCCAGACGCTGTCGGCGGATTCCGGTGCGCTTCTGCATCTGAAGGACAGCAGTGATCCCGCGCGCGCGCCATTCGACGGATGGATGTTGGCGCAGGAGCCTTCTGTTGCGACGTATGGCAGCCCTTTGTACGATGTGCGCGTTGTCTCATGTGCGGGAGTGCTTACAGCGCCACAGGCAGGGCCGTTGCCTGTGGTGAAAGTTCCTGTGCTCGCAAGTTCGGATGTTCCGGTGGAAGAGGGTGGGGAGGCGCAGACGTCCCTTCCTGAATCTGCCGCAGGTGGCCCGGTGCCGCTTGCTCCGGACAGTCATAACCCCATTCCGCTCGCCCCTCCCGGTGTAGCGCCTCCGTCGCTTGCCCCGAGTGCGCCGGTTCCGCCGCAGGGACAACTTCAGGGACAGCAGGCTCTGCCACCGCCGACAGCCGATCCGGGTCTCGAATAAGGGCGGACGGGGCGGAATGACCCAGAAACAGGAAGAAATGACAGCTTCATGATTCAGGTTCCCTTCTCTCCCTCGCGGGCGGCGCTGCTGCTCGATTTTGACGGAACGCTCGTCGATATTGCTCCCACGCCCGACAGTGTCCGGGTTCCGGAAGGACTGATCGCCGATCTCCTGCGCCTGCGGGATATGCTCGATGGTGCGCTTGCGATCATCACGGGGCGTCCCATCATACAGATCGATCATTTTCTGCCTGGCGTTCCGTATGCCGTGGCCGGAGAACACGGTGTGGTGGTGCGTCATGCGCCTGATCAGCGCATCCGTGAACGCGATCTGCCCCGTGTGCCGAAGGACTGGGCCGACGCTGTGGAAAAAATTGCCGCAGAGCATCCTGGTGTTGGGATCGAACACAAAAAAGCTGGAATGGTACTGCATTATCGTCGCGCTCCCGAAGCAGAAGCGGACTTTCGGGCGCTGATCTCGGTATGGCCCGTGGACCAGCACGGGTTTCATCTTCAGGACGCACAGATGGCCATTGAACTCCGGCCGCTGGGCATCGACAAGGGCAAGGCGCTTGAAGAACTGATGGCCGAGGCGCCCTTTGCTGGGCGGCTTCCGGTTTTTGCCGGTGATGATGTCACCGACCGGGACGGGGTCAGGGCAGCGCGCCGGATGGGTGGCGCGGGCTGGCTGATCCCTGATGATTTTCCAGATGCAGCCACGTTCCGCCGCTGGCTGCACGATCTGTCGGAGGGACGCGGATGGGCCGCCTGATTATTGTCTCCAACCGGACACCCGCCCCGGGTGAGCGGACGCAGCCTGCCGGAGGGTTGACGGTCGGTCTGTATGATGCGGTTCAGACCCAGGAGACACTCTGGTTCGGATGGTCGGGGCATCAGCACGCGGATGCTGCCTCGCGGCCTGTCCAGCGCGAGCATGTCGGCAATGTCGATTATGTGACTTTTGACCTGACCCAGAAACAGTACGACCGTTTCTATCTGAATTTTTCCAATGGGGTTCTGTGGCCGCTGTGTCACTATCGCACCAACCTTATCCGCTATACGCGTGAGGACTGCGAGGCATATTATGAAGCCAACGAGGTTTTTGCGGACCGGCTGATCAGACTTCTGGAGCCGGGCGATACGATCTGGATCCACGACTACCATCTTTTTCCACTTGCGCAGATGCTTCGGGACCGGGGCGTCGGGGGGCGGATCGGCTTCTTCCTCCATATTCCTTTCCCGCCCTGGAGTGTGGCGCGTTTGCTGCCCAAGCTGGACATGCTGCTGACCGGACTGGCGGCCTGTGACCTGATCGGCGTGCAGACTCCGGAGGACGAAGCCAATCTGAAAGGGTGTTTCGAGGCTTATGGGCTGAAGGCTGCCGTCGAGGCTGTTCCCATCGGGATCGATCCTGTCAGTTTCCGTCAGCAGGCGATTGAAAGCGCTGTCTCTGAAGATGTGACGAAAATCGTTGATACATTGGAGGGGACGCGCCTCATCATCGGTGTGGACCGGCTGGATTATTCCAAAGGCCTGCCGGAACGGATGAAGGGGTTCGAGGCTCTCCTGAAAAACTATCCTGAGCATCGGGGGCAGGTGACGTTCCTTCAGGTGACACCTGTGTCGCGTGGTGGAGTGGAAAGTTACCGGCTGCTCAAGGAGGAGTTGGACGGTCTGGTCGGCACCATCAACGGGGCCTATGGCACGCCGGACTGGGTGCCGATCCGGTATACGACATGGCCGATCGGACGGCATATTCTGGCCGGTCTGTACCGGATGGCCGATGTGGGTTTCGTCACCCCCCTTCGCGATGGAATGAATCTCGTCGCGAAGGAATTCATTGCGGCACAGGATGAGGAAGATCCCGGCGTGCTGGTGCTGTCGCGCTTTGCCGGCGCGGCTCCGGAAATGCCCGAGGCGCTTTTGATCAATCCACTGGATGCAGAGGGGATGGCAGATGCGCTGCATATTGGCCTGACCATGGATGTTCAGGCTCGTCATGCGGCGTGGTCGGCAATGTATGAAGAGGTGTCCCGCAATACGGCTGGAAGTTGGTCCAAACAGTTTCTTGATAGTCTGGAGGCTGTCTGCCCGTGCCAGTGAGTAGAATGAGGCGCCCTGTTTCAGGGGCGGCAATAGGCGGTCTGTATGTGCTTGCGGGGCTGCTCGCTCTGGGAGTGGTCTGGTTTGCCGAGCACTGGCTGAAACTTGCGCCCTGCGAGCTGTGCCTCTGGGAACGCCGGCCGTGGTGGGTGCTGATCGCGCTCGGAGTCTTCACGCTGCTTCTGCCCCGGCGCTACGCCCGGTACGGGGCTTACCTGGGCCTGCTGTGCCTGATGACGAGCATCGGTCTTGCCGTGCTGCATGCGGGCGTGGAGCACAAGTTCTGGCCCAGTCCGGCGCCCGAGTGCCGTGCGCCTGCCTTTCACGGGGGCAGTTTCAAGGACTGGATGTCCGCAATGCCCGCAAGGCCGAACAAGCCCTGTGACTCGCCGGATTACCTGTTTGGGCTTCCTGTCTCCATGACGGAGCTGGGGGGGCTGTATGCTATGGCTGTGTTCCTGATCGCTCTGGTCGGGAGCGTCCGCATGGGGCGCTCCCGGCGCTGAGAGGTCGGATCAGAGACGCGGGCCGCGACCCCGTCCGAAAATGAGGCTGACGACCAGAAGGACCAGAAAGATGAAGAAAAGGATCTTGCCGATATAGGCGAAGTCCGCCGAAATTCCGCCAAAGCCGAGCGCTGCGGCACATAGGGCGAGGATCAGGAAAGCTATGGTCCAGCGCAGCAGGTCCATGGAAAGGTCTCCTATGTCGGTTGTGCTCTCCGGCGGAGAAGCAGGTTTGAAAATGCTGAACGACTCTGGGGTGAACAGGTTCATTTTCGTAACGTCCGATCCGTGTGGCACGGTATTGATACGGGGTCGGGCTTTTCCTTCCTGCGTGGATGCCCTGTAACGGACATGATGACCCGCCATTCTGCCGGAGGCCTGCCATGACCCTGTTTCACTCTCTGTATCATCAGGGATTTGCCCGCATTGCGGCCTGTACGCTGCCGGTCACCATCGCCAATCCGGAGCGGAACGCGCGGCAGGCGCTCGACGTCCTGCGAGAGTGTGACCGGCAGGGTGTTGCGGCTGTGGTTTTCCCCGAGCTTGGACTGACGGGATACACGCTGGACGACCTGCGGTTTCAGGACGTCATCCTTGATGGCGCACTTTCTGCGCTGATACGGGTTGTCGAGGGAACACGAACCCTTATGCCGGTTGCCGTGGTGGGGGTGCCGCTGGTGCGGGAGGGGCTGCTCTACAACTGTGCCGCAGTCATTCATCAGGGGCGTATTCTGGGCGTGGTGCCGAAATCGCATCTGCCGCGCTACAGGGAGTTCTATGAGCCCCGGCATTTTACGTCCGGGCTTCGGACGTCTGGCACGATCCGGCTATTGGGTGACGACGTGCCGTTCGGTGCGGACCTGCTGTTCCAGGCGGAGGACGTGCGCGGGCTGACGCTGGGCGTGGAGATCTGCGAGGATCTTTGGGTGGCGTCTCCTCCGAGTGGCAAGCTGGCGGAGGCGGGCGCGACGGTCATTCTCAACCCGTCTGCCTCTCCGGTGACGATCGGGCGGACGGATGACCGGTCTTTGCTGTGTCAGGCTCAGTCCATGCGGACGCTGACGGCCTATGCCTATGCGGCGGCGGGTGAAGGGGAGTCCACAACCGATCTGGCCTGGGACGGTCAGGTTTCGCTTCATGAGGCCGGACGGCTTTTGGCGCAGTCGGACCGGTTTCCGCAGGGCGAGCGGCTGGTTGTGGCGGATGTGGATCTTGATCTGCTGCGGCAGGAGCGGATGCGGACCGGACAGTTCGGACAGGCGGGGCAGGAGTTCCGGACCGTTGGGTTCACGCTCCAGCCTCCGATGACGGATCTGGGACTCAAGCGCGATGTTGTGCGGTTTCCGTTCGTGCCATCCGATGCGCGGACGCTGGCGCGGGACTGTTACGAGGGCTGGACCATTCAGGTCAGCGCCCTGCGACGACGGCTACAGGCCAGTGGCGCGCAGCGGGCCGTGATTGGCGTTTCGGGCGGGCTGGACAGCACGCTGGCGCTGCTGGTGGCGGTGCGGGCGGCGGACGAGATTGGCTGGCCGCGGACGCATGTTCTGGCCTACACGATGCCCGGATTTGCGACGGGAAGTGAAAGCCGCTCTCTGGCTCATGCGCTCATGAAGGCGCTGGGTGTTGAAGTGAACGAGCTGGATATCCGGCCCACGGCGCAGACCATGTTGGCGGGGATCGGCCATCCCTTTGTGGCAGGGAAGCCGGTTCATGACATCACGTTCGAGAACGTGCAGGCGGGGTTGCGGACCGATTTCCTGTTCCGGATCGCCAATTACCGCAATGGGATTGTGATCGGGACAGGCGATCTGTCGGAACTGGCGCTGGGCTGGTGCACCTACGGCGTGGGGGACCAGATGTCCCACTATAACGTCAATGCCGGGATGCCGAAGACGCTGATCCAGCACGTCATCCGCTGGCTGGCGCGTGAGGGAAAGCTGGGCGACGGTGTGGCCCCCGTTCTGGAGCGGATTGTCAGTGCGGAGATTACGCCGGAACTGGTGCCCGATACCGGGCAGGGCGTGCAGAGTACGGAGCAGACGATCGGGCCATACCCTCTTCAGGATTTCACACTCTATCATGTTCTGCGTCATGGGTTTCGTCCGTCTCGGATCGCGTTTCTGGCGGAGAAGGCCTGGGGGGACGTTTCCCGGGGAGAGTGGCCGGCCCATTATCCCGAGGACCGTAAAACCTCCTACGATCTGTCGCAGATCCGCCATTGGCTGGAAATTTTTCTTCGGCGGTTTTTCGGGACGAGCCAGTTCAAGCGCTCGGCCATGCCTAATGGTCCGAAATTGGTTTACGGCGGCTCGCTGTCTCCCCGCGGAGACTGGCGGGCCCCGTCGGATGGTTCGGCGGATGCATGGCTTCAGGAGCTATGGGATAATCTGCCTCAAACGAACACAGATTTGTGAAGTTTTCTGCTATCAGGATGTTGGGGGTTTTGTCTGACGGTATTCGTGCCAATATATCGCGAACCCGTCATCAAACAGGAACATGACCCGTCATGGCTTACGCTACGATCAATCCCTATACCGGTGAGACGCTCAAAACCTTTCCGGATGCGACTGACCAGGACGTTCAGACCGCGCTGACCGAGGCCTATGATGCGTTCAAGAGCTGGCGTCATACGTCGTTCGCCGAGCGTGCGAAGATCATGACGGCAGCGGCGAACATCCTTCGCCGCGATATCGACAAGTATTCCCGTCTTCTGACGCTGGAAATGGGTAAGATCTACGCCGAAGCCAAGGCAGAGACGGTCCTGTCGGCTGAAATCTTCGAATATTATGCCAAGCATGCCGAAGAGCTTCTCAAATCCGAAAAGCTGCCGGTTGCGGACCCGAATTCGGGCGATGCCGTTCTGATCCACCAGCCGCAGGGCATCGTCTTTGCGATCGAGCCGTGGAACTTCCCGTTCTACCAGATCGCCCGTATCATTGCGCCGCAGCTCTCTGCTGGTAACACGGTCATTCTCAAGCACGCATCCAATGTGCCGCAGTGCGCGGCTGCGTTTGATGACCTGATGAAGGAAGCCGGGCTGCCGAAAGGCGGCTTCCGCAACCTGTATGCTGCCCGTCATCATACCGAGACGATCCTCAAGGATCCGCGCGTCTGTGGCGTGGCTCTGACGGGGTCCGAAGGCGCCGGCGCCATCGTTGCCGGGATTGCAGCGCAGGCCCTGAAAAAGTCCACGATGGAGCTGGGCGGTTCCGATGCTTTCGTCGTTCTGGACGATGCGGACCTGGAGAAGACTGCGAAATGGGCGGCGTTCGGCCGTCACTGGAATGCCGGACAGGTCTGCGTGTCTGCCAAGCGTCTGATCGTGGCGGATGCTGTCTATGACCGCTTTCTGGAGCTGTACAAGGCTGAAGTCGCCAAGCTGATTCCGGGTGATCCGATGGATCCGAAGACCACGCTGGCACCGCTGTCTTCCCAGAAGGCTGCCGATGATCTGAAGGCGCAGGTTGAAGAAGCCAAGAAGCATGGTGCGGTCGTCGAGGCGATCGGCCCGTCGGTTCCGGAGAAGGGTGCGTTCTTCCAGCCGCTGCTGATGACCAATCTGCACGAGAACAACGAAGCCCGTCTGTGGGAGTTCTTTGGGCCGGTGACGCAGCTCTATCGGGCCAAGGACGATGCGGACGCTATCCGTATTGCCAATGATTCGCCGTTCGGTCTGGGTGGTTCGGTCTTTACGAAAGACACGAAGCGCGGCGTGAAGGTTGCCGAGCAGATTTATACGGGCATGGTCTATATCAACCATCCAACGATGGTGAAGGCTGATTTGCCGTTCGGTGGCGTGGCCCGTTCGGGTTATGGTCGTGAGCTGATCGGTCTGGGCATCAAGGAATTCGTCAATCATAAGCTGATCGACGTTGTGGATATCGACGCACCGTTCTGATTTTTCAGACAGGGCGTTCTGAAAAACCCGCTTCCGGCCAATGCCGGAAGCGGGTTTTTTTTATGGAAATCCAGGTCTTAGTTCGTGCGGGGCTTTGCGCGTTCGGCGCTCAAGCGGATCCAGGGATGACGTTGCTGAACGAAGGCAACGACCCGCGCCTTGTGTGCTTCCTTCTCCGTCGAGGCGTTGGTCATGGATGTTTCATGCTGCCGGTAATCGGCAAGCACCTGCGGGACATGGTGGCCTGGGAGACCCAGCTCCGCCAGAGAACACCACAGATCGAAATCTTCCCAGCCCATTGCTTCACGTGAAACATAATAGCCGCCTGCAGCAGCCCAGGCCCATTTCGTGATCATGGCCATGGCGTCGATACGATTGCCTGAGACAAGGGAGAGCGGATTGAATGGCAGGTCGCCCAGAAGTTTAGGAGTGCCGGGTTGCTGATGGGGATCAGCGCTCAGATCCGTCAGAAGGGGGCCATCCTCGTTAAAGCACGCAATGAGCGGATAGGCGTAGGCCGTACCTTCGCTCATTGAAGCGAGGAGAACTTCGCAGGCGTCCGGATGCAGGAGATTGTCTGCATCCAGTTGCATGACGTGGACGGTCTCGGCAGCATCCATTCCGATGTTACGCGCACCGCCCAGCCCGGCATTTACCACCGACTGTCGTAGAATCAGACGGTTGAAGCGTGCGCAGTGCCGTTCCATCCACGTTCTGGCAAGCGCGATGGAGCCGTCGGAGGAGCCATCGTCCACAACGATCAGGTCTAGAACGGGGAGCGTCTGTGCGGCAACGGATTCGAGTGCGTCCAGAAGATGGGCTTCGTAATTGTAAGACGTGATCACGACCGTGACCGGGGCTTCGCCGAGCGCATCATGGTGGAAGAGTGTGTGGCTCTCCGGAATGACCGGGGTGCGGGAAAACGTTCCAGCCTTTGTGAGATGGTTGCGCCCAAGAGCAAGCTCCATCGCAAGCGCGGCGTTCTCGTCACCGCACATGGAGGTGAGGGCGAGCTTCATGCGACGCGCCTGTGCCTGAGGACCGAATGGCCACAGGATAGAATGATAAGCGTCGCGTGCCATCCGGACGCGTCGTTCCGGGTTATCGATGAGTTCGATCAGAGCCTCGAACCACTCCGAAGGTGTCTGTGCGAGGAATCCGTTTTCCCCGTGGCGGATGATCCGTCTGAACGGACCTGTCGGAGAAGCGATTGTCGTGACCCCCGACAGGGCGGCTTCGAAAAACTTGATCTCGCTTTTGGCCTCACAGAAGACGTTTCCTGTTTCCAGTGGGGCAATCGAGATGTCAAAACGGGCAAATTCGTCCTGAAGTCTGTCCAGCGGGACCATGTCGCGCCATTCGATCTGGTCCTGCACGGATGTCAGGCTGGGAAATTCGTCCATGATCAGGACAGGGCGATGGTTTTCCGGTTCTCGGAACAGGACCAGACGGGCCTGGGGACGTTGTCTGAGGACGTCGGCGATCGTGGCGCAAATCGGGGCGAAGTCCCGCTGATGGGTCCGGGAGCCGGTTGCATAGCCGATCCGGACCAGATCGTCGTCTGGACTGATGCGGCCCGGCTCTCCCCGCATCCGCAGCGCCAGCCGGGCGCGCCGCAGGGACTCCATATCATAGATGTTGGGTAGAAGATGAACCACCGGACGCAGACTGTGCATCGCAAAGACCAGCTCCGCCGTGGTGGCGGATCCCTGATCGCAGCGCAGGAACGTGCGGCGCATATCGGAAAAGCATCGTTCGATCCGCTCTTCGGTAGCGCCGATCGAACGGATGCCATCAATCATGTCGACGCGGGCATAATGTGGGACGAAGACGATGTCGTCCGCATCGAAGACCGTAATGACATTCTCTCTCTTGGCGAGATCGAGAATGGTGCTGACGTGACCGCTGTATTCCACGCGCCACAGAATCATGACGTCAGCCTCGTGGATGTCATCATATCCCACCGACGCGCAGGGCACGACACGAGCATCGAAACCCGCGTCCCGGGCGGCTGCGGCATTGCGATAACAGCGATAGAGAACGCCAGGCGTATCCGGCTCCCCTGCGACGAAGAGTACGCGTTGCACTTTGGGTCGTGAGGTTTGCAAAGAGTGCCTGTTTTCAGGGGCTTCAGTTTCCGAGTTAGACACTGGAGCAGACGCCGATACAGTAGGCCTCTGTGGAGTGAGCGTATGTTTCAGTTTGCGACCTATGCGATGCCAAAGGGAGCTTGGTGGGGTACTCTCTGGTTCGGCGGAACAGGGCGTGGATGCTGTGAGCTCTAGCTTGGGATGAGGTGATCCATCCGTCTGACCTGAAGGAACCGCTGTCACCTGCGAGGATCTGTCGGCGGCAGATTTCATTCGCAATGAGACGCGAAGCTGCTGGATTGTCTGCGTCTTGATTTCCGAACTCTCCGTCAGAGACGTGACACGATCCTTTAGGCGACGTGTGTCGCGATGGCTGTCCAGAAGAAGCCTGATCTGCTCCCGGACCCTGAAGCTCTCTGGCGTGCCGGAGATCAGGAAGGTCAGAAAGGATGAGTTGCCGCTATCGGTCACGGTGACTTCGGGGGAGAGCGTCAAGCCCTTTCCTGGGAGCGAGTTCCCGATGTGAAGGATGGGGATTTGGGAAGGAGATTGAAGCGAAGGGGGCGTGGCAGCGGTGTCAAGTACGCGGAGGACGCAGGCGGAAGAGGCGTCAGAGATCTGATCTGCCGGTGCAACAAGTCTGACGTCGCATCCCGAAAGGCGGGCTTCTAGTATCCTGTGGACAGCAGGGCCAATCCGGGTACGCAACTCGGGTGAACATTCAACGCGGGCTGTGGGCGTAGGGCTTTCGTCTATTACGATCATGGTCAGCCACACTATTAAGTGAATGTGGTCCGACTGGTCCTGTGACAGGGAGGAAGGGTCGAGGACGTTGCTTCCGGAGGCTAGCAGAAGCGCGAGGCTTGAGACGTAATGGTCCGCCTTCAGAAAGGTGGAGGACGGGGAGATTGGGACGTTCACGAATGGGCCTGCCAGGATCGAGGGGTCTATGGAGAGGAACTTGGTGCGAAAAAGCCTGTCCGGAGGAGAGGGACTGGAGTAGTGCTGCGAATGTTTATTTCCTGTGAAATTAACATTGAGGGAACTTTTTTGGTATAAAAGGATTTGATTGTAGAGTCGGATTATCCGCTCTTTTCCGTTCTCATGAAATGAAAACGGAAAACTTCCTGTCGGTATGGTTTCCTGAACTCTCAGATGACGTACGCTGATTCCCTGTATCGTGTCCAAAGTGGATTGCTTTTGCTAATCTGGCTCTGATATATGTAAGACTCGTCGCTCGATCATTTGGGTGGTCCGAGGGCCGCCGGTGCGAGGCAACCTTTTTTTAGGAGTGCATGGTAATGGCCATTACTACAGTGGTTGGCGCCTCCGGCCAGACCTTCGCGGTCACGGTCACTGGTGGGCAAACCCAACTTCTGGCACAGCAGTATCAAGCTGCTGTTTCCACCCTTCATAACAGTGGTAACCTTGATTCTTACGATCTGGCTCCGGGCAGCAATGCCACGTCTGGTTCGTATGTTGGTCATGGTCTGATTAGCGAGGGTGGCCAGTTCTCCCTTACGGACAGCACCACGCAGTACATCTCCATCGGCAGCTACTCCACGACGGGCCAGGATACCCTGAACTCCGCCGTGAGCCTCGACCTGTCGGGCAGCGCCGCAAAGAATGTCAGCATTCTCGCAGGTGACTGGGCAGGCGTGAGCCTGACGGCTGGTAACCAGGACGGCACCTTCATTGGTGGCGTGGGCGACAACACATTCAATGGCGGCAGCTCCTCCGGGAACTGGACCATTGCCACGGGTGACGGTAACGACACCATTACGGGCACGAGCGGTAACGACACCATCAGCGCCGGTCTTGGTAACAACAAGATCGTACTGGGTAGCGGTACGAATGTTGTTCGTTCCGAAGGCCAGGACACCATCGACGGTACCTCCGGTACTGATACGGTGACCCTGCTGGGCGGTAGCTCGGTTGTTACGCTGGGCGCCAACGGCACGGTTTACGACACGACGTCGCACAACACCGTTTCCGGCGGCAACAACACCTTCATCACGGGCGGCAGCTCCAGCACGTACTTCTCGACCGGTGCTATGAGCACTGTTTCGGGTGGTATGAACGATACCATTTCGGCTTCCACCGATATCTGGCAGATCCGTGGTACGTCCAACTCCATCACGGCTTCCGGCGCTCTGACGTTCCTGAACGGCACGGGTGCAACGACGGTTTCCGCTGGTACGTCCACGTTGTTTGGTGCTTCGGGTCTTGACCTGATGCTGGTCGGCGGCTCCGCCAGCTCCACCAACCTGTATGTCGGTGGTGACGGCAGCGAAACGGTTTCGGCCGCTTCCTCCAACGGCACTCTGCACGCTTTTGCTGGCACGGGTGACGAGACCATCACGGGCGGTTCCGGTGCTGACACGCTGGTCGGCGGTTCGGGCTCTGCTACCCTTACGGGTGGTTCGGGTGCAGCCAACCTGTTCGCCCTGACCAAGGGTGCTGCTGGTGGTGACTACACGATCACCGACTTCGGCAGCGCTGCTGGCAACCTGATGGCTCTGTACCAGTACGGTCTGCAGAACGACAATGGTCTGGCCAGTGTTCTCGCAAACGCTACGGTTGCCGGTGGCAACACCACAATCGAGCTGTCTGACAACTCTAAGATCACGTTCGTTGGCGTCACTGATCTGAATGCCTCGAACTTTACCCTGAGCTGATAATCGGATCTGTCATCTGACAGAGACGACTGGTTCAGGAAGGCCGGCCCCGAAAGGGTCCGGCCTTTCTTGTTTCTGTGTCTGTTTTAATGGTTGTGAAGGTTTGACTGATGCGGGATGACCCGCGTGACATCCTGGCGGAAAGCTACAAGAGCGCAGCGCGGCTGAACGGGTTGAGAGCTGAACAGTTACAACTGCGAAATCAACAACTTACGCGTCAGCTCTTCCTCATCCAGACTTCATTATCCTGGCGTTTGACGCTTCCGCTGCGCGCTATCCGGGCTCTGATGCGCGGCGAACTGCTTAACGGACGACCCGTCAGCGACATTTCTGCTCGGTTTCTGCGACTTTATAAACATGATGGAGTCTCGGGGATCAGGCAGGCCATGGCCCGCAGACTCGGTAAGCTGAAAAGGAAACGGGCTGCATCTTTTGACCATTCCGAGATGGGGGCTGCAGCAAATTCTGCGGACCATCCTTACAAAGCTGTGTCCGCGCTAGTGAAGGAGACTCTGAAGCCCAGAGTTCTGATTATTGCGGAACTTACCTTGAGGCAATGTTCAAAATACCGTGTTTGGCAGAAGAAAGCCGCGCTCGAAATATTGGGATGGACAGTTCAGGTTATGGACTGGCGCGATATTTCTCAATGTATGTCTGCTCTACAATTTTGTACTCATGTTATTTTTTATCGTGTTCCCGGTTTCGACGATGTCTTGGAAATGGTCGCGGAATCCCACCGGTTGAGCCTCGCGCCGTTCTGGGAGGTCGATGATCTGATCTTTGACGAAGCTGAGTATCGGCAGAACGGAAATATTGACACGCTCCCTAGGGAAGAACGGGACCTGTTGATGTCCGGCGTGGTGCTGTTTCGTAAATGTATGTTGGCCTGTGGACGGGGAATTGCCTCTACCGAAGCTCTGGCTGATGCCATGCGTCGGGAGGGCCTGTCGGATGTCTGTGTTGTGGAGAATGCTCTGGACGCTGAGACGCTCCGGATTGCTGCTATCCTTTCGGAGCGAAATCGCGAGCATCGCATCTGGGTTTCTTACGGCTCGGGCACCAATACGCATGATGCCGATTTCCGGCAGGCAGAGAAGGGTTTGCTCGCCGCGATGGAAGAGGAGCCTCGACTGTGTCTGCGGGTGATCGGGCAGCTTCATCTATCAGCGGCCTTTGACCGTTTCGGAGATCGGGTCGAGCGGCTGACAGAACTGTCTTACGCCGATTATCTGAAGGCTCTGTCACAGACGGATATTGCGATTGCTCCTCTGGAACGGACGCTGTTCAACGACTGTAAAAGCAATATCAAGTTTCTTGAAGCGGCTACGGTGCGAGTTGCGGCCGTGTGTTCTCCGTGTGCGGCGTTCCGGACAATCATACGCGATCAGGAGAACGGAATCCTTGCGGCGGATGCAGAGGCCTGGCGAGAAGGGCTGTTGTCTCTTGCGCGGGACGATATCTCCCGCCGACAACTGGCTGAGGCTGCCTATCGCGATGTAATGGCACGATATTCCCCTGAAGCAATCGCGCAGACGCAGGTGCGTGCGCTTTTTGGTGTGCCGCCCGAATATCCGGCGCCGGAGCACGTTCCGGGGCTGAACATTCTCATGGCGAATGTCTATTTTGCGCCTCGTTCCTTTGGGGGCGCTACGATCGTGGCTGAAGAAATGGGCCGTCGTTTCGTACAGAAAGGTGCCCGGGTCAGCGTTATGACGTCCCGACCCTCTGTAGCGAATAGTCCTGATGGCGATATCCGTTACGATATCGATGGAATGACGGTCTACGCATCGGTATTGCCTGATGATCAGGACGCGCTGGGACAGATCGACAATCCGGCCATGGCCTCCCGATTTGAGGAAGTTCTCGAGGCCTGTCAGCCGGATGTGGTGCATATCCATGCGGCGCAGGGGTTGGGAACGGGGCTGTTGAGGGCCTGTCAGGAGCGTGGGATTCCCTACGTGCTGACGCTTCATGATGCCTGGTGGCTGTGCGAGCGGCAGTTCATGGTTCGCTCTGACGGACGGTACTGTTTCCAGACCAAAATCGATCCTGCCATCTGTCAGGCCTGTGTTCCCGAAGCGCGTCACCTGAAGGATCGGGAAGTGCTGATGCGTCAGGCTCTGGCGGCGGCGGCGCTTCTTGTCAGCCCTTCGGAAGCACATCGAAGTCTCTATCTGGCTAACGGTGTTGCGCCTGAACGGATTGTCGTCAATCGGAATGGATTCCGCTGGCCGGATCGGCCCCGGCGGAACAGAATTGCAGGCTCCGTCCTGAGATTTGGTTTTGTGGGGGGGACGGAAGCCGTCAAAGGATATGGTCTGCTGAAAGAGGCAATGCAGTCTCTTGATCGGGAAGACTGGGAACTTGTTCTGGTCGATAACAAGCTCAACCTAGGTTTCCAGTCTATTTTTCTTGAAGACTGGTCTGTGAAGGGGCGTTTGCGGATTATCCCGGCTTATAGCCAGTCAGAACTTGATGCGTTCTATGACCAGATAGACGTGCTTCTGTTTCCATCACAGTGGAAGGAAAGTTACGGCCTGACGGTTCGCGAAGCTCTGGCGCGAAATGTCTGGGTCGTGACTACGGCTCCGGGGGGACAGTCCGAGGATGTAATGGACGGGATCAACGGGACTTGTCTTCCACTGGATGGCCGACCGCAGACACTGGCTGCGGCGGTTTCAGCACTTCTGGATCGCCCGGAGCAGTTTGATGATTATGTCAATCCATACAGGGATACTCTGGCGACCTATGACAGTCAGGCAGAGGAACTGTATCATTTTCTGGAACAGGTCAGTGGTCGGGGCTCTAGCGCCCGAGAAATAGCGCAATGACTGCGTGAAAGCGGTCTTCACTGGCAAGAGCCTGAACCAGTCTGGCCCGGAACCCCGCAGGTTTCGAGCGGTTGCGGGGTGGGGTGGACGCCAGATAGGCTGAGATCCAGTCTGGATTGAAGAAACCGGGGTCGGGAATTTCTTTTCTCCACAGATGGGTAGAAGCGATCCCGCTGGGATTGTCGCGCAACAGTTCAGTCTTGATGAATGGAGCGGATCCAGAGCGTAGGACCGTGCGCCAGTCGGTATGCATGGGGTTGAGGGCTAGAAGCCGTGCGAGGCCCCTTTCACTACTCCAGGCCGCGCCAGAAGACAGACCAGCAGTCTTGATAGCCAGTCCAAGGCCCAGTTCTCCGTGAAGAACAATTTCGTCTTTGCTCATTTCGCTGAATGGCTGGCTGAAAATACGCTGAATGGCTGGCTGGTCCAGAGCTTCGCGTGTCATACACAGGAACCATGACTGCAAATGGGGCACGACAGCCTCCGAGCGCACCATACCCCAGATCTGGAAATTTTCCTGCCGCATCGTCTCGACAATCGGAGCCAGGGGAAGAAGAGGACCGAAAATGCTGTCATTGGCGAACAGAACCTCGGTGGCGTCCCTGGCGCATCCCTGCGAAAGCAGAAACTGCCAGGCTCCAAAGTCTAGTCCTGTATTGGCCCGGGAATAAACTTTGGAGGTCACTGGAACGGGGCCGGTCAGGAGAGTGGACTGCAAGAGGGTTGCTGCCGCTTCCGAAAGGCCTGAAGCTGCAATGTGTATCGCAAAGCCACAGGCAGCGATTTGTGCGAGCAGGTGACGCGTGTGGGGAGCCAGCGTTGCTTCGGTGCTGTAGTAGGCAAAAAGGCAGACAGACGCTGACACGGTCGATCCTCTTGAAGAAAGAAAGGCCCAGTCGGCAATATAAAGCTGTTTCCCCGAGGGGCTCCATAAAAAGCCGTCAATATTTCTTGGCGGAATATCGTGCCGGATGGCGCTTTGCCCGGTGTTGCAGCAATTTTCATGAAAGACCTGGCTGGGGTGGGAGGATTCGAACCTCCGCATGGCGGAATCAAAATCCGCTGCCTTACCGCTTGGCTACACCCCAATCGATGCGCCTCTTTGGAAGCGCACGCTTTTGGCCTTCTAGTCCGAACCGGTTGCCTTCGTAAAGTCCGAAGTCAGGATTCCAGTTCAAGATCGTGATCGGGCAGGCCGGTTGTGTTCAGGGCCTCGTCCATTTTGCGTCGTGCTGAGGGTTTGAGAATGCCGTAACGTTCGGCGCGGTCTAGGGCCGTATCGAGGGCTGCCATGGTGGCGGCGAGGTCAGGACTTTCGTCCTTTTCCCAGGCCCGCATGGCGTGGGCCCAGACTCCGGCCAAGGCATTGATGCGTATCACGCCGCCGAAACCCGTGCAGTCGATCCCTGCGGCTTCTGCGAGCCATTTCATGGAATCAAGGGTGGTGCCGGCCAGAAAAGCCGCCAGAGCCGGGTCGTAGGGCACGGCCTGGAGGACTGCGCGCACGCCTTCACGATATTCCTGGAAGATATCGAAGCGGCGCATGATCAGGTCGAAAAGATATTCGCGCAGCGTTCCGCCGTCGCCGTCGTCACGCAGGGCGCTGGCATCGGCAAGGCGCCCGAGCTGGAGTAGCAGAAGGGCCTTGACCGGATAGCGCCTGCGAACGGTTTCGATGGGAAGACTGGCTTCGCGGGCCGCGTCCACGAGGGAAAAACGGTGCCATCCCTCGTTTCCGGCGAGCGACAGGGCGGACTGGAGAAGGGCGGCGTCGAAGGCTTCCTGCACCATGTCCGACGAATCACTCAGTGCCATGTCGTCGGATTCAAAGGGGTCCTGCCGTCCGTCCATACGGGTCTCCTGTCGAAAGCTTCTGGTTTTATGGTGGGAGCATTGCGGTCTGCCGACAAGCTCTCTCCCATAAAGAAACTGTCAGCCAGCGAGTTCGTCGGCCCGTTTTGTAGCAGCGTCAATAGCTTTTGGAACCGTCTGGGGCCAGGCATCGGGTTTCATGAGTACGGCCAACGCTGCGGCGGTGGTGCCGTTGGGGCTGGTGACGGCCTTACGGAGGTCTTCGGCGCTTTCGGGTAGATCGTCGAGCATGCGTCCTGCACCATAGATTGTCCCACGAGCTAGGCGGCGGGCGACATTTGGTGCCAGACCATGCTGCTGCCCGGCTTTTTCCAGCAGTTCGGTCAGAAGGAACACATAGGCGGGGCCGGAGCCGGAAATGGCTGTGACGACCGACAGATCGTCTTCGTTCTCGACAGGTACGACGTCTCCGACCGCAAAAAGCAGATCGTGACAGATGGATTTCTGCTCGTGGGTAGCGGCGGTTGAGGCGTAGAGACCGCTGATTCCCGCACCGACCGAGGAGGGTGTATTGGGCATGGCGCGCAGAACCGGAATGTCGGCTCCAGCACGCCGGACAGAGTCCGAAAGTGTCTCGCAGGTGCGTCCGGCCATGACGGAGAGAATGGCTGCACCGTTCAGGCGCGGCCCCAGAGCCTTTCCAAGCGCATCGATCACGATTTCGGCAGCGCTTGGTTTGACGGCGAGGACGATGATGTCGGGTTGAAAATCGGCAGGGATTTCGGCAGCTGTCCGGACGATGGTGACCGTATCGTCCGAGCGGCTTCGGTGTCGGTCGAGGATGACAAGGCGTGGTGGTGTTGGGGAGGCGAGCCACCCGTCGAGTAGCGCGCCTCCCATCTTGCCGCATCCTGCAAGAAGGATTGAAGGGACGGACGATGGCACGGTCAGGCGTCTCCCACACAGTCAAGCATGGCGGCGTCTATGGCCTCTTGCGGTGATTTTCCGCCCCAGAGCGCGAACTGGAAGGCGGGATAAAAGCGTTCGCATTCGGACATCGCGATCTCCACAAGGTCTTCCATGCTTTCGCCGGGGAGTGTCTGCACGCCGCGCAGCAGCAGCGTATGTCGGTAGGACGGGGTGCCTGTGTCGGGATCGACGGCGAAATGGCCGATCCAGAGACGGTTATTGGCAAGGGAAACGAGTTCGTGGACGGCCGGACGGCGCTTTGCGGGGGAGCGCAGATCCATGATGCAGTTCAGGTGCAGGGCCGAGAGTTCATCGGACCATGTGAAATACAAGGAATAGTCGCACCATTGTCCGGGGGCCTGGGCGGCCATTTCGGAGGGGCCGAGGCGTTCGAACTCCCATTCATAGAGGCCCATGACCTGTTCCATCAGGTCGAGCGGATGGGATTCTGTTTCATTGGTGAGTGAGGTGCTCAGGGCAGGCATGGCGGGTCTCCCAAGGCCGTGGAGCCTGGCACCGGCCTGGCGCCGGTGCGGCGCTCCAGATGTCTGCGGCCGGAAGCGGAAAATCCGCTCCCGACATCAGTTACGTTATGGAGCCTTGGCCTCAGGTGCAAGCATTACGCGTTGCAAAAGTCACACTGATTTCGAGGACTGTTGCAGATCAGCCCTGTGGGCCGCCTTTTTCTTCGGTTGCAAGCTCCTCCACAGCCGCCAGACGCGATTCGATTTCCGTCAGACGCTGTTCTGTTGCGTCCTGTGCCATGCGCGCACGGGTTGCCATTTCCTGTACCGCGTCGAATTCGTCACGACGCACGAGGTCGAGGCTGTTGAGGATTTCGTCCACGCGGGTGCGGACGATGGCGTGAAGTTCTTCGCGGGCGCCGGTCACGGCGGAAAATGCGTTACCGGCAAGGCCAGCGAGGTCGTCGAAAAAGCGGGGTCTGTCAGCCATGGTGAGGGTCCTGCTGTTCTGCGGCGTGTCGTATAGGGCGCGTCGCTTGGATCGTTGTCGGGGGCAGACTATACAGGAAGGATGATTATCGTCACCGGCGGGGCCGGATTCATTGGTTCGTGTCTCCATGCCGCTTTGCGTCGCCGGGGTTTGCGGACGGTTGTGGTTGACCGGCTCAGGGATGGGGTGAAGTGGCGCAATCTGGCGTCCCATGCGCCGGATCGCATCATCACGCCTGATGAACTGGAAGGTTTCCTTGCGACCGAACCGGATGTGGAAGCCGTGTTCCATATGGGGGCGATCAGCGCCACAACGGCGCGGGACGGAGATCTTGTCTGGTCGAGCAATGTGGCCCTGTCGCAGGTGCTGTGGCGCTGGTGCGCAGCGCGGGGCGTGCGGATGATCTATGCGTCCTCGGCCGCGACCTACGGGGCGGCGGACCGGCCGGAGATGTTCCGTGACGGGTTGGATGGCATTGAGGGCCTGAGACCGCTGAACCTGTATGGTTGGTCCAAGCAGGCTTTCGATCTGTGGGTGAAGCGGGAAATCGAAGACGGAGCGCCTGTGCCGCCACAATGGGCCGGGCTCAAGTTCTTCAATGTCTATGGGCCGAACGAATACCACAAGGGGTCAATGATCTCGGTCGTGAAAGTCAAATACGACGAGGTTGTACAGGATCGTGCGGCAAAGCTGTTCCGTTCAGATGTGCCGGGACTGGCCGACGGGCAGCAGCAGCGGGACTTCATCTGGGTCGGGGACGTTGTCAGCGTCATGCTGTGGCTGTTCGATCATCCTCAGGTCAGCGGGCTGTTCAACTGCGGGACCGGTGTGGCGCGGAGTTATCTCGATCTGGCGCATGCGGTCTGTGACGCTGCGAAGCGGGCGAGGGATGTTGAGTTCGTGGACATGCCCGAGAAACTACGCGGGCAATACCAGTTCTTTACCTGTGCGGATATGAGCCGCCTTCGCGCTGCGGGCTATGATGCGCCGTTTACGTCTCTTGAAGATGGAATCGGGCAGTATGTGCGCGACTATCTTTCCCGTCCTTCCCAAAATCTCTGAGAGCCGTGTCCGTGAGCCATCCCCTGATCTTTCCTGATTTTGATCCGGTTGCCTTTCATGTCGGGCCTTTGGCGGTGCGTTGGTATGCGCTCGCCTACATGGTGTCGTTCATCATTGCGCTGCCGATTGCGAAGCGGCTGAACCGTCTTGCGCCGGAAGTGGCGACGAAAGAGCAGGTCGATGACTTCCTGTTTTACGCCATCCTCGGCGTGCTCCTTGGAGGGCGGCTGGGGTATGTCCTGTTTTATCGGCCGATGGATTATTTTTCGCACCCGCTGGAAATCTTCAAGACATGGGATGGCGGGATGTCGTTCCATGGTGGGGCGCTGGGCGTCATTCTGGCGCTGGCGTATTTCAGCTGGAAGAACCGTCTGAGCTTTCTGGCCTTTGCGGACCGGATCGTGCCGGTGGTGCCGATCGGACTCGGGCTTGGGCGCTGTGCGAATTTTGTGAACGGGGAGCTGTGGGGGCGGCCGGCGTCCCCAGATCTGCCCTGGGCGATGATCTTCCCGACCGGTGGGCCGATTCCGCGTCACCCGTCCGAATTGTACGAAGCCCTGACCGAAGGTGTGCTCCTGCTGTGTGTCATGCTGTTTGCGGCCAGCCGTCCGGCGGCGCGTGAACGGTTCGGGTTCCTGTCGGGGCTGTTCCTGTTCGGTTATGCCTGTGCACGGAGTTTTTGCGAGTTCTTCCGCCAGCCGGATGCGAATATCGGGTTTCTGTCCGGCGGCACCACCATGGGGCAGTTGCTGTGTATTCCGATGGCGCTCGCGGGAATGGGGCTCATGGTTTATGCGATGCGGCGCCCGGCGCAGGTTTCGGCACATGTCTGAGGCCGTGCTGACGGGATCGGTTCTCAGGGGGCCACACGGGTTCTTCACGCGGCTCGGGGGCGTCTCGCCGGCTCCGTATGACAGCCTGAACTGTTCGCTGTCCTCGCAGGACGATCCGGTGAATGTGACGGAAAATCGGGCGCGTGTGGCTCGGGCGATCGAGGTGGAACCGGATCACCTGCTGGGTCTGAAACAGACGCATAGCGACATCACCGTATCCGTGACGGCGGAAACGCCGCTCTGGGTGGCCGGGAGCGGACAGGTCGGCGATGCGCTGGTGACGGATTGTCCGGAGATCGGCGTGGGCGTCATTACGGCGGATTGCGGGCCGGTGCTGCTGTCTTCTGAGGATGGGCGGATCGTGGGTGCGGCCCATGCGGGTTGGCGCGGGGCTGCGGGTGGAATTCTCGAATCCGTGGTGGCGCAGATGGTTGCGCTGGGGGCTGTGGGGATTCGGGCTGTTGTCGGGCCTTGTATTGCACCGGTGAGTTATGAAGTCGGGCCGGATATGCGCGATGCTGTTCTGGCTTACGGGAGTGTGGGGGAAATCTTTTTCCGTTCAGCGCCTCGCGCCGGGCATTTTCTGTTCGATCTGCCGGGTTATTGCGGGTTTCGCCTGGAACAGGCCGGGGTCCAGAATGTGCAGATTCTTGGGGTGGATACGCTGACAGACCCGCGTTTCTTCAGCCATCGCCGCCGTACCCTCGCGGGCGGTGGGCACATCGGACATCAGATTTCGGCGATCCGCCCGCTGGATGTCCCGCTGGGCTGAGGATGGCGTAGGCCGGATTTCTCCAGCAGCCAGCGATCGGCGGGGCGTGAGAGGAAACGGTCCACGAGGGCGCCGAGGTAGAAAGATAGACCGAGGGTCGGGAGGAACCAGACCCAGCCGAACCTCCAGTTCTCTCCTGTGTGTTTGAACAGGTGGGCCATCGGCATCACCACGAACATGTGGCTGAGATAGATTTCGTAGCTCAGCCTGCCCCACTGGCGCGGCCATGCCAGAAACCGACTTGCGGTTGCTTTGCCCCAGCCATTGTAGAAGGCGAGCAGCAGGGCCGCGCAGGAGAGCGTAAAGTATAGCGGGGCACCGTAATTCAGGGTCTGCCAGAGAATATGGCTGTCCAGCAGATAGAGCCCGACGCCGAACGCTCCGCCCCAGCCCAGCCAGGGTGTGAGACGCGTCAATGTGAACGGAGACATCCGGTGTGCCAGCAGGGCTGTGCAAACGCCCATGGCGATTGCGGAAATGCCCGGCCCATAGGCTTCGTCCTGCCAGATGTCCGAAGCGTCCCGGATCTGCCATTCCGCGAAAGGCAGGGAGAGGGCCAGAAGGACGAAAACGCAGACGAGCAGTCTGGAGCCGATGAGTTTTGGAAAGCGCCCACTCAGGAGGCAGAGGATCGGGAAGGCGAGGTAGAACAGTTCCTCGACTGATAGCGACCACAATACGTCCCAGTTGGCCGGGAGGTAGTTCGTCCGGGCTTCATAGAGGTTCAGATGCATGAACAGGGCGGCGAAAATGGCGCCGGGCAGGGTCTGGCCCTCATGGTGGAAGAGGAAGTCAGGCGCTCCCGTGAGATTGAGAGCAGTGAGCACTCCCAACAGGACCAGCAGGCATGGCAGGATCCGGCAGGCGCGGCGTCCGGAGAAGGCGAAGATGTTGACGCGGCCCAGACTGCCCCAGCGGCGTAAGGTGTGATCGGTGATCAGAAATCCGGAAATGACGAAGAAAATCTTCACGCCTTTGGCGCCGTCCCAGGTCAGGGCTTTCAGAAGAAAAGCGGGAAAGACGGCGGAGAGACCGGTGTGCATCAGGGGGATGCGCAGAGCGAGATGATGGATGACGACCAGAATGATGGAGAGGCCCCTGAGCAGGTCGATCCCCGGATTGCGCTGCGCGCCAGTCGTCATTGTCTGCACTCTGAAATTCCATCTGTAAAAGCGAAACGCTTCTGCAATGGAAATCAGGCATGATTCCGTTCGGAATACGGCGGATATAAAAAAGGCCGGAGAGATGTCTCCGGCCTTTTCATGGTTTCAGACAGCCTGGGTTCTGGCTTCGCGATCCCAGAAGCGCAGATTGCGGCACAGCGTGATAAAGTTCGGGATATCACCGGCCGCTTCAAGGGAAACGGTGCCGTCATCCATGTCTTCGGGGGTGATGCCGCCTTTGGCGAGAAGGGGTTTGGCATCCGTGCCATAGCCTATGAACTTGGCGTGGGTGAAGGCGTCGGCCACGAAGTCCCGCATCGTGGCTTCGCCGGTCAGGAGTTTCGCGCCTTCTGCGGAGGGAAGCAGGATAATCGCATCATACAGGACCGAGGGCGCGCCGACGATTTTCTGTCCCGCAGGTACGAGCCTGCCGTCTGTCGTTTTCACGCCACCGACCGCCGGGGCGACCAGTTCGACGACGGTGCCTTCGGCTTCCGTAGCTTTCATCAGGGCGGCGAGGAGGTCCGCATCCGTGCCGTCGGTGACGAGCACGCCAAGTTTGCGGCCCTTGAAGGAGTTGGGGCCGTTTTTGAGGATGCTCAGTGGCATGGAAGCCGGAAGATCCGTGAGGGGAGTACGGGCCGCCGGGGCCGGGCTGGGCATTTTCTCCAGACGCAGCCCCTCGGCCACGCCTTTGGCCAGCGTCTCATCAACGTTCAGCAGATGGGCGACGACGCGGGCGCGGATGGCGGGCGTCAGGCATTTGCTGAGTTCGAAGACGAAGGCGTTTTTGATATGCGCCTGCTCGGTGGGGGTCTGGCTGGCGTAGAACTGACGCGCCTGACTGTAATGATCGGCGAAAAGCTCGCCCCGCTCCCGGGTCTTCCGACCGTTCACGTCCTCAGCATAAGGTTTGTAGCCGGTCTGCGGGTTCTCACGCGGCCCCATACCCCAGGAATTGGGCTCGTAGTTCGCACGTCCCTTCGGGTTGTGCATGGCCATATGGCCGTCCTGCTGGAAGTTGTGGAACGGGCATTTCGGCGCGTTTATGGGGATATGCGTGAAGTTCGGCCCGCCGAGGCGTTTGGTCTGGGTGTCCAGATACGAAAAGTTCCGGCCCTGAAGGAGCGGGTCGTTGGTGAAGGCGATGCCGGGGACGACGTTTTGGGTGCAGAAGGCGACTTGCTCGGTTTCGGCGAAGAAGTTGTCTACTGTGCGGTTCAGTACGAGGCGTCCGATACGCCGGACGGGGACGAGTTCTTCCGGGATCAGCTTGGTCGCGTCCAAGATGTCGAAATCGAATTTATCGGCGAAGTCGTCATCGAAGAGCTGCACGCCGAGCTCCCATTCCGGGAAGTCGCCGGAATTGATGGCGTCCCACAGGTCGCGGCGGTGGAAGTCCGGATCGGCTCCGTTGATCTTGACGGCTTCGTTCCACACGACGGACTGCAAACCTTGTTTCGGCTTCCAGTGGAACTTCACATAGGTGGATTTGCCCTCGGCATTGACGAGGCGGAAGGTATGGACGCCGAAGCCTTCCATGAAGCGGAAAGAACGCGGAATGGCGCGGTCGGACATGACCCACATGAGCATGTGGACGGTTTCGGGGGAGAGGGACGCGAAATCCCAGAAATTGTCGTGGGCGGACTGGGCCTGTGGGAAGCCGCTGTCGGGCTCTTCCTTAACGGCGTGGACCATGTCCGGGAACTTGATGGCGTCCTGGATGAAGAAGACGGGTATGTTGTTGCCAACGAGGTCCCAATTGCCTTCCTCGGTATAGAGCTTCACGGCGAAACCCCGGACGTCGCGCACCATGTCAGATGATCCGCGCGCGCCCGCGACGGTCGAGAAGCGTACAAAAGCCGGGACGCGCTTGCCGATTTTGCCCAGCACGCTGGCGGTTGTGTAATCGGCGAGGGAATCCGTCAGTTCGAAAAAGCCGTGTGCGCCATAGCCGCGGGCGTGGACCACGCGCTCGGGAATGCGTTCATGATCGAAGTGGAAGATTTTCTCGCGGAAGTGGAAATCTTCAAGGAGGGTTGCGCCATGTGCGCCTGCTTTCTGGGAGTTCTGGTCATCGGAGACGGGAACGCCCTGCTGGGTGGTCAGGGTGGGTGTGTCGCCTGTGGCCGTCTGA
Source organism: Gluconobacter kanchanaburiensis NBRC 103587 (assembly GCF_007988905.1). GTDB lineage: Bacteria > Pseudomonadota > Alphaproteobacteria > Acetobacterales > Acetobacteraceae > Gluconobacter > Gluconobacter kanchanaburiensis. Next base: position 13,238 of record NZ_BJVA01000003.1, on the reverse strand, counting down.
TGGGTGGCGCCCTGCGGCCCACGCTCGAAGGTTTGGTCGCTGATGGTGACAGTTGTGCGTTTGTCCGTGTTCATCTGAAGGAACCTCCGCCGATGGAACTCCGGGGGGAATCCGGAAAATCTGGTGAGGGTGTCTCTCCCGCAGGAAAGTCGTACCCATAGTAAGGTGTGTGTAGAAAGCGTGTGTCCGGCCAAATGTTCCGGAAATAAAACCGGGAAAAATTTCTGAACCCCGGAAGAACACGCGTCGTTAAGGGAGAACTCTGTTTTCGGACATCATGAGGAAGTTTCCCATGCCTGCTGATCCCCGCACATGTTATCCGCGTCCTCCTTTCAAAGGACAGGCGCAGAAATTTCCCGGACTGTCCGAGAAGATGGTTCCTAAGCCGGATTACGGGGAGGAAACTTACAGGGGCTCCGGAAAGCTGGCGGGGCTGGCGACGTTGATTACGGGGGGGGATTCCGGCATTGGGCGGGCTGTTGCGCTGGCATTCGCGCGCGAGGGTGCCGATGTTGCGATTTCATATCTGGAGACGGAAGCGGATGATGCGCGCGAGATTGCATCGCAGATCGAGGCTGAAGGACGCACCTGTCTGCTTTTGCCGGGTGACATTCGGGATAGTAGCCACTGCCGGGAGATGATCCGCAAAACCGTCGAAACGTTCGGGCGGCTGGACGTTTTGGTGAACAACGCAGCTTTCCAGAAGGCGCGGGCAAAGCTGGAAGAAATTTCTGAAGAAGAATGGAAGCGACATTTTTCCACAAATACGGATGCGCTGTTTCATCTGACGAAAGCTGCACTGCCTCATCTTCAGGCAGGGGCGTCTATCATCAACACGTCTTCGGTTAATCTGAAGACGGCTCCTGAACTTCTTGTGCCCTATTCGATGACGAAGGCGGCGATTGCGAATTTTACGTCCAGCATGGCACAGCAGCTCGCGGGGCGGGGTATTCGCGTCAACGCCGTGATGCCAGGTCCGATTTGGACGCCGTTCATTGTGACGGGCATGCCGGAAGAGGAGCAGGAGCATCTGGGGGCGGATGTGCCGCTGGGCCGTCCGGGGCAGCCTGCCGAACTGGCGGGGGCGTATGTTTATTTTGCCGACCCGATGAACAGCTACACCACGGGTGCTCTTTTGGCGGTCAATGGCGGTGTTCCGGTGATCTGAGACGTTCGTTGGATCAGGATTGTGCGAAGGCCTGCTCGTCATCGAGCGGGCGTTTTTCCGTTCTGGGACCGAAGATAAGCGTCACCGTGGCACCGGACAGCAGGATCAGGGTCGTGAGGCCGAAGACACCCGGAAAGCCCGTACGGGGATAGAGCCAGCCAATCAGGACCGGCGAGGCGATGGCCCCGATGCGTGCGACGGCGGAGGCGAGGCCCATCCCACGGGCGCGGAGGGCGGTTGGAAAGAGTTCCGGCGTATAGGCGTAGATGCCGCCATAGGTGCCGTTCATGAAAAAGGACAGCAGGATTCCGAAAAGCAGGACTTGAGTTGGGGTTTGGCTTGCAGCCATGCCGATGGCACTGAGGGCCCCTGCGATCATGAAGCTGGCGACGGTGGCGCGCCGTCCAAGACGTTCGGTCAGGATGGCGGAGGTGGCATAGCCGGGAAGCTGGGCGAAATAGATTGAAATGGCGTAGCCGAAGCTGCGGGTGACGGTCATCCCGCGTTCGATCATCAGGGTCGGGATCCAGGTGAAGAAGGCGTAGAAACTGAAGGTGATGGCCAGCCACATCGCCCAGCTCATGAAGGTGGAGCGGCGAAGACCGGGGGTGAAGAGGTCCCGGACCGGGCGCAGGGAGGGCGCGCCACGATCGGTTGTGGTGGTGAGGCCGACGGCGAGGCCCGCGCTTTCCTCGATGTCGCCCACGATCCGGCAGGCTTCGGTGGTGTGTCCGCGTTCGTCGAGCCAGCGCGGGGATTCGGGCAGGGCACGTCGCCACCAGAGCAGCATCAGGATCGGAAAGCCCGTAAGCGCGAGAGCCCAGCGCCAGCCATCCGCCAGGGCGGGGACAAGCATGAATCCCAGAAGTGCCGCCGTGACATAGCCGAAGGAATAGAATCCGGTCAGGGCTGCGGTGAAGGCGCCCCGATAGCGTGCGGCGACGAATTCGCTGAGATACGGCGCGATGATGGTGGCTTCCGCGCCGGCGCCGATTCCCGAGAGCAGCCGGCACAGGAAAAAGCCCGTGAAGGAAGCAGACCCTGCGGAGAGCAGCGAGCCGATGGCATAGATGGCAAGGGCGCTCATCATCACGCGTCGTCGGCCAGAGCGGTCGCCCCACCATCCGGCGAGAAGCGACCCGAGGCCGTAGCCCAGATAGGTGGCACTTCCCAGCAGACCGAGTGCGGGGCCGCTGAGATGCCACTGGCTTTTCAGCATGGGTAGAGCGAAAGCCACGATGGCGGAATCGAGGCCGTCAAACGTGTAGCCGAGGCCGCCGAGGAACAGCAGTTTCCAGTGAAAGCGGGTAAAGGGCAGGCGTTCGATGCGGGCGGCAATGCTCATCGGGCGGGGGTCACGGCCGGAAACTGTGGAAGCGGAACGCAATCGTAGCGGTCGTGTGAGGGAGTGGTCCAGAGGGGCGGGACAGGGCGTTTGAATCCGAAAATGGTTGTGCCGGTGGCGGTTTTCCGCTACTCCGCGCCTCGTACAGGCACCCCTGGAGGTCTGTGTTGGATAAAATTCAATACGCAGGAGCGTAACAGTGGCTAATTTGACGACACTTGCTGTCTCGACGCGTGCGAAGGCTGGTAAGGGGGCAGCGCGCGCTACGAGACGTGAGGGCCTCGTGCCGGCCGTGATCTACGGTGGCAAGCAGGAACCCTCCATCATCGCACTCGACCCGCGCGTGATCATGAAGGAGCTGCATCGCGGTGGCTGGTCCTCGCGCGTGTATAACCTGGCTGCCGAAGGTGCGGAGCCGGTTGCGGCCCTGATCCGTGACGTGCAGCTTCACCCGGTCACCGATGCCCCGATCCATGTGGATTTCCAGCGCGTTGCCGCCGGTACGAAGGTCCATGTTGAAGTCTCCATCGCATTCATCGGTGAAGAGAAGTCCCCGGGCATCAAGCGTGGTGGCGTTCTGAACGTTGTCCGTCACTATGTCGACGTGCAGGCTGATCCGGCCAACATTCCGGAGCATTTCACGGCCGAACTGAGCGGTCTGGAGATCCACGACAACGTGCGCTGGACGGATCTTAAGGGCACCGAAGGCGTTACTCTGGGAAGCGGCCAGGCTGCTGACATGGTCATTGCCTCCATCGCCGCACCGACGGTTGATGCCGAAATGGAAGCCGAAGCCGCTGCCAAGGCCGCTGCTGAAGCCGAAGCTGCTGCAAAGCCCGGCGCAAAGAAGAAGTAAGTCATGAGGCTCTGGACCGGTCTCGGCAACCCCGAGCCGGGGATGAGCCGTCATCGACATAATATCGGCTTCATGGCGGTCGACGAGATCGCCAGGCGCCACGGCTTCTCGCCGTGGCGCAAGCGTTTCCGGGGGGAAACCTCTGAAGGCGTCATCGGGGGACAGAAAATCCTGCTCCTCAAACCGATGACGTATATGAACCTGTCAGGTGACAGCGTTCAGCAGGCCGCGCAGTTCTTCAAGATCGCGCCGGACGATATCACCGCATTTCACGACGAACTCGATCTGGCGTTCGGCAAGCTGCGCATCAAGCGTGGCGGTGGTGCCGCGGGACATAATGGTCTGCGGTCCATGGACAAATGTCTGGCGGGGCCGGATTACTGGCGCGTGCGAATGGGAATCGGTCATCCGGGGCACAAGGACCGTGTGACGGGTCATGTGCTGGGTAATTTCGCCAAGGCGGAAGAGCCGGAGCTCGAGCGCTGGCTTGAGGCCATGGCGGACGCAGCGCCTCTTCTTGCGAAGAAAGAGCACGAAGCCTTCATGACTAAGGTTGCCCTGCTGGCTGCCTGACGGTCTTTCGGCTGAAATGGCCGGTCAGGGCGGGTCTGATAAACAGGGCTATGACGTCCATCAGGGCGTGAAATCCCATCAGCCAGATCAGGGGGGTTCCGTGGAGGGCGCGGAGCATGAAAATCAGGCCGATTATCGTCGTGATCAGCACGCCTTTGTGCCCCTGATACCAGTGCATGCCTCCGAATAGCAGCGTTGAAAGCACCGCTCCGGCAATCAGGCTGCCGGTGAGCTGGCCTGCGAGCAGGGGAAGTGCCAGACGGAAGAAAAGCTCTTCCCCCAGACCCGCATTCAGGCAGAGCAGAAAGGCCAGTCCGGCTTCAGGCAGGGTGCGTGGGATGAGGGCGGAAAAATCGCCAAGTGGGTTGAGAAGCGCGGGCCGCTTCAGTTTGCGGAGCAGAATGAACACGCCCGCGAGGATCAGGAGCCCGCAGGTGAATCCTGCGAAAAACGCGGGTGACATTTCAGGAGGCGTCGTGCTGGCCGGTGTCGCCGGTGCGGACAGGCGTAGCTGGGCAAGGGGTGTGGGCTTCACGGATTCAGGCAGAATCCAGAGCGTCACGAGGCCCCCAAAATCGAAAAGCAGGACGCTTTGGAACAGCCATTTCAGATAGAAGCGGCGTCTTTCCTGAGTATGGGGGGCTGTGCGGAAGATTTTCCAGTCCTGCATTCCCCTGCGGCTGTGATGCACGCAGGCGGCCAGCAGGAATGCGAGCCAGAGGATTGCCAGAATTCTTGCTGCGAAGATGCCGTGCAGGATTGTCATGAATGGGTTCTCTTTCCATATTGGAAAGTCAGATCATCATTTTCCGCATTGGAAAGTCAAGGCCATGCAGCAGGATGGATTCGAAACGACGCATGTGAGCAGGCGAGACGATGCGCGTGCGCAACTGGAAGCGCTTGACGCTTTCAGGGGCAGACTTCCGAAAGAGTTGGTTTGTCCGTGGTGGAATGCACCGGTCATAGGTGGGCTTCTGGCGCTCCTGACTTTTGCGATGAGTCTGGATCCGCCTTTCATGTTCCTTCTGGAAGGGCTGTGTGTCGCATTGATGGGTATTTTCTTTACGATTGCGCGGCGGCGTATGGGATATTTCGTCAGTGGGTATCGCCGGGGACGAACCCGAAAGATTGCAATCGGCATGGTCCTGGCGGTTTATGCGATGATGGCGCTGTCCGGAGTGGGGGCGAGGGTGCTGCATCTGATGTGGCTGCCATGGATTGCGACTCTGGGCAGTTTTGCGATCGGCTATGGGGTGGCGCTGCTCTGGCGAAGGGCCTGGCAGGCTGGTATGACGGCAGGGTTGTGACGTCTGTTCTCCAATTCGATTCTGTTATTCACCCTCCGGTCCGCTTGCAGCTTGCTGCGGCTCTGTCGGAAGTGAACGACATGGAATTTGGACGGGCGCGGGATCTGCTGGGTGTAAGTGACTCGGTCCTGTCCAAGCATCTCGCGCAGATGCAGGAGGCGGGCTATGTGCGGTTGCGCAAGGCACCTCTGGGGGGGCGGCAGCGAACCTGGCTGGTTCTGACGGCACAGGGGCGTGCGGCTTTGAAGGCGCATGTGCGAGCCTTGCAGGATCTAGCCGGAATCGTGGGCTGAATGCCTGTTTCGTGAGGGTGGGAGGTTGTGAGCCTCTTCCGTTTCTGCGAACACAGGGCAACGGAATTTTCTGGAACGGGTCGTTCGCGTTCGAGCGGTCTTTTAGTGATGATGGAGAGCACGAATGGGTTTCAATTGCGGCATCGTTGGTCTGCCCAATGTCGGCAAGTCCACGCTGTTCAATGCCCTGACGGAAACGGCTGCTGCACAGGCTGCGAATTACCCGTTCTGCACCATCGAGCCGAATACGGGGCGTGTGGCCGTGCCGGATGCGCGGTTGGATGAACTGGCGCGGATCGGCAAGTCTATTCGCAAGGTTCCGACCAGCCTCGAATTCGTGGACATTGCCGGTCTGGTCCGGGGTGCGTCCAAGGGTGAAGGTCTTGGGAACCAGTTCCTTGCCAATATCCGTGAAGTCGATGCCATTGTTCATGTGCTGCGGTGTTTCGAGGATGACGACATCACCCATGTTGAGGGTGGGGTTGATCCAGTCCGTGATGCCGACATTATTGAGACGGAGTTGATGCTGGCCGATCTGGAGAGCTTGGAAAAGCGCCAGATTGGTCTTCAGAAGCGCGCTCGTGGCAACGATCGTGAGGCTCAGGCCCAGCTTGAACTGATGGAGCCATTGCTGGCAGCTCTGCGTGACGGCAAGCCGGCGCGGACGGCTGTTCCGAAGGGACAGGAGGTTGAGGCGTCCCGTCTTCAGCTTCTGACGACGAAGCCTGTTCTGTATGTCTGCAATGTCGAGGAAGCCTCTGCGTCCACCGGTAACGCGTTTTCGGAAGCCGTGCGCAAGCGCGCGGAAGCCGAGGGTGCAGGCGTTGTCGTGGTGTCGGCCGCGATTGAAGCGGAAGTCAGCCAGTTGCCGCATGAAGACCGGACGGAGTTTCTGGATGGTCTGGGTCTGACGGATAGTGGGCTGGATCGAGTGATTGCGGCTGGTTACAAGCTGCTCGGTCTGCGGACGTATTTCACGGTTGGGCCGAAGGAATCCCGCGCCTGGACGATTACGGCCGGGACGAAGGCACCTCAGGCCGCTGCTGTCATTCACAACGACTTTGAACGTGGCTTCATCGCCTGTGAAACCGTGGCGTTCGACGATTATGTGGCCTGCAATGGCGAGGCCGGGGCCAAGGAAGTTGGCAAGTTGCGGATCGAAGGCAAGGAATACGTTGTGCAGGATGGTGACGTGCTCCTGTTCCGGTTCAATGTCTGAGGTTGCTTCCGGGGCCGTCCGGATTCTGGGTGGTCTGGTGGAGAAGGCCCGTCGGGCCAGTCGGACTCTGGCACGCGCCGGTGAGGACACCCGTAATCTTGCGCTTTTTGAGGCTGCAAAGGCGATGCGGGAGCGGTCTGACGCGATTGTTGCGGCCAATCAGCAGGATTTGGTTGCCCTTTCCGAAGACCGGAATGCTGCGTTCCGCGACCGTCTGACCCTGACGCTTGAGCGGATCGAGGCTATGGCGCGTGGTCTGGAAGAAGTTGCACGTCTGCCGGACCCCGTGGGGCGTATTCTGGCGGAATGGGATCGGCCGAATGGTCTGCATTTTCGGCGGGTTGCGGCACCGCTTGGCGTGATCGGTATGATCTACGAAAGCCGCCCGAATGTCGGTGCGGATGCGGCGGCACTGTGCATCAAGTCAGGCAATGCCGTCATTTTGCGCGGGGGCGGGGAGAGTTTGCATTCGTCGCGTGCGATTCAGGCTGCGATGGAAGACGGTCTTCGGGCTGCTGGGCTGGACGAGGCCTGCGTGCAGATTTTCCCGTCTGCCGATCGTGCACTGGTGGGGGCCATGTTGCAGGCTTCGGGATTGATCGACTTGATTATTCCGCGTGGTGGCAAATCCCTTGTGGAGCGGGTGCAGCGTGAAGCCCGCGTTCCGGTTCTTGCTCATGCGGATGGTCTAAATCACACTTATATTCATGCGAGCGCTGACCCGGTTATGGCCCGGAAGGTGCTGTTGGACGCGAAAATGCGCCGGACGGGCGTCTGCGGTGCGACCGAAACGCTGCTGATTGATGTTGTGATTGCGCCGACGCTCCTGCCATCGCTGGTTCAGGATCTGGGTGCAAAAGGATGTACGTTTCGGGCGGATGACCGGGCTCGTGCGATTGTTCCGACACTTGCAGCGGCCAAGCCTGAGGATTTCGGAACAGAATGGCTGGATTCAGTGCTGTCGATTGCCGTCGTGGACGGCGTTGAGGATGCTCTGGATCATATCGCCCGGCATGGAAGCTCGCATACCGAGGCCATTATTGCTGAAGATGCAGAGGCTGCGGCTAAGTTTCTTAACGGAACGGACAGTGCGGTTGTGATGTGGAATGCCTCCACGCAGTTCTGTGACGGTGGGGAGTTCGGATTCGGGGCAGAAATTGGCATTGCGACAGGGCGGATGCATGCGCGCGGTCCGGTGGGACTCGAACAGCTCACATGCTATCGCTACGAGGTGATCGGCACCGGACAGGTGCGGGGCTGAGCCATATTCCGACGTCTGGCGACGGCCGGAATATGCGGATCGGCCTGCTGGGGGGCTCGTTCAACCCGGCCCATGCCGGTCATCTCATGGTGGCGCGGCGGGCTTTGCGGGCTTTACAGCTGGATCAGGTGTGGCTCATGGTCTCGCCGGGGAATCCGCTTAAGTCGGGCAAGGGGATGGCCCCCTTCAGGGTGCGCCTTGCTTCTGCGAAGGGGATCGCGGATGGGCGGCGAATCGTTGCGACCGATATCGAATCCCGTCTAGGGCAGCGCTTTACTGCCAAAACCGTAGCCTTGCTGAAGCAGCGATTCCCGCATGTCCGTTTCGTGTGGCTGATGGGAGCGGACGGGCTAGCGCAGCTTTCACGATGGAAGCGTTGGCGCCGACTGGCGGCGATGGTTCCTATCGCTGTTGCGCCACGTCCGGGGAGTGTTTCGCCCGCGCTTAGAGGGGCTGCAGCCTCTGTTTTGCGGCATCAGAGACGGCCTTTGCGGGAATCTCCGGTGCTTGCGGAGCGAAAAGGCAACGCATGGACGTTCCTTTCTGCGCCGCAGAACGATATATCGGCTACAGCGTTGCGTAAGTCCGGTCAGTTTTGTCCGGAATCTGATCAGGAGTAAAAACCATCACCAAGACAACCTCTCCCGAATCGCAGGCCAAGAAGCCTGTGCGCCGGAAAACCAGCTCCCCCGATGCGGCACTGGCCGAGGCTGCCAAGGTGCCCGGAACGGCTCGCAAAAAGGCCGCGGTTGCCGGACCAAAGAAAACCGCCGTCAAGCGCGAGGCCGTGCAGCCGGATCTTCTGACCAGCATGCTGAATGTCATCACCACGAGTCTGGATGAAGACAAGGGTGAAGACATCGTTGTGCTGGACCTGGTCGGGCGTGCAAACTTCGCTGATTGCATGGTTATTGCGACTGGCCTCGCCGACCGCCAGATTTCCGCAATGGCGCATCATATCGAGAAGAAGCTCAACGAGATCGGCATCAAGCGCATTCTGATCGAGGGCGCGAATGGTAGCGACTGGGTTTTGATCGATGCAGGCGACGTTGTTATCCATCTCTTCAAGCCGGAAAGCCGCGAGCTTTATGGTCTGGAGCGGATGTGGGGCACCGATTTGGATGGCAGCGAAAACGAAGTCGCGGTCGGACAGGGCGAAGAGCAGGATTGAATGAAACTGGTCGCAATCGGCCGGCTCAAAGCCGGGCCGGAACGCGAACTGTTCGAGCGTTATGCGGGCCGTATCAGGCCCGCTCTGACGGTGACGGAACTCGCGCCGTCAAAAGGCAGCGTCCAGGAGCAGAAGCGCAAGGATGCGTCTGCACTTTTGGGCGTCTGTCCTGATAATGCCCTGATCGTGGCGCTGGATGAGGGTGGAAAGACCCCGGACAGCCTGCGTCTGGCGGAGATGCTGTCTCGCTGGCAGGAATCGGGGCGCCCGATCCATTTTCTGATTGGTGGTGCGGAAGGGTTGGATTCAACCGTGATCCAGCGGGCCGACGCCGTGATTTCTCTGGGGAAATTGACCTGGCCGCATATGCTGGTCAGGGTGTTGATCGCCGAGCAGGTCTTTCGGGCTCAGGCTATCAATACCGGTCATCCTTATCACAGGGAATCCCGACCAGATTAGAACGGTCCTTGGAGCCGTATCAGCGAATTGAACGGTTCGGTGCGTCCGAAGTGAAGGCGTCGTCCGGAGCTTCGGCAACTTCCGTGCTGCTCATCGGGTGGCTCAGGGGGCTGGATCCGTTCATGACCGCGCGATGGCGAAAGGTGGACGGACCGCTAGCGCGGGCCAGAACAACCTGCGGTGCCGGGCTGTGGTCTTCGCTTTCGGAGTGCGGATAGATGAAACCGTAGGTCGGATAGATGCTTCCCAGTCGGCCGCTGCGGTCATTGAGCGCAACGCGAACCGCGCTCCAGTCGTTGTTGGGGGAGACGTCAACGACCCGGACGTTATGTGCGATGCCGTTGGAAGCCCAGTGAGACTGGTCGATATAAATGGTGCGGCTGTCTTCCACAGAACGGACCACCGCGACGTGGCCGAGGGGCATACGGCGGATGGCACGAAAATTCAGAACGGAACCGGCTTGGGGAGCGGATCCACGGGCATAGACGCCAGCAGCATTGTGCCACCAGTCACGCGCATTTCCGTGCAGAACGACTTCAGATGCGGACTTTGCATAAGCCACGCACTGAATGACATGAGCGTAGGAACGATGATGGGTGCTGGAGCGATGGTTATGGAAGATGGTTCTTCCATGATGATGACCCGAAATGTGACGGGCCTGAGCCTGTCCCGAAAAGAGTGCGATCGCAGAGAGCGCCAGAGCAGAGAGAAATGTTTTCCGGCAACTTTTGTTCTTCACGATCTTTGGGATCCTGACTGGTGGTGTGTTGTTCGGGTTACAGCGAGGTAACAACCTTCCTGCAACCCTGACAAGAGTAGAATGCAGACCTGTGGGTTAAATTTTCGTTTTCAGGGGAAATCTTTTTGCAACCACACTCCGCTGCAATTTCGCCATAATTCCCTGAGTGGGTTTATTTCGTCGTGATGAGCATGATTTCGACGAGGATCCTGGGATCAGCCAGTACTGCCTGAACGCAGGCGCGGGCAGGCGCCATGTTTTCCGGAAGCCATGCAGACCAGATCGTGTTGAGGGCGGCACGGTCTGCAATGTCCTTCACCCAGATCTGGGCCTGGAGGATCCGCGTTTTGTCTGTGCCATGTCCTTCCAGGATGTCGTCAAGCTGGGCGAGAACGCTGCGGGTCTGTTCTTCGATGCCCTGGGAAAGGTCACTGGCAACAACACCCTGCGTGAAGATGAAGCCATGATATTCGACGGACTTTGAGAGAATGGCGTTGGGCTCTGTGCGGATGATGCGGCTCATGATCTTACCTTGTGTGATGTGAAAGTATGCAGAGTGGCCATCCCTTGACGGAGGGTCAATGATGGGCGTGCGTCGGTCGCATGAGCGGCTTGTCGTCCGGAGGCGGAGCCTGTATCGGCACATCATGTCGGATCGTCTGGAGGGGAGAGCTGTGACTCCTGTGAATGCGAAGCGGGTGCCGGTGACGCCTCTGCGACAGAACTGCACCATTCTCTCAAATGAATTGGGGAAGGCGGTCGTCGTTGATCCAGGTGGGGATATTGAGGATATTCTCCAGCAGTTGGATGGGATGGCGGTTGAGGCCATTCTCCTGACGCATGGTCATCTGGATCACGCGGGCGGTGCGGCAGCCTTGAAGCGGGTGCTGGACAGTCGTCAGGATCAGGGGGTGCCAGTTCTGGGCCCCGATCGGCGCGATGACTTTCTGTTACAGAGCATCACAAAACAGGCCGCCGCGTTTGGTATACCGGGTATGGAGAATGTCACCCCTGACCGTTTCGTGGAAGACGGTGAGGTTCTGCATTTGCTTGGGCAGGAACTGCATGTTGCTCATCTGCCGGGCCATACGCCTGGACATGTGGTCTTTATAGATCGTGGTAATGGGCGCGTTCTGGCAGGTGATACGTTGTTTCGGGGAACTGTCGGCCGTACGGATTTCGCTTATGGCGATCCTCATGCTCTCATTGCCGGGATTCGGAGCCGTCTTCTGTGTCTGCCTGATGAAACCGTGGTGTTGTGCGGGCATGGAATGCCAACCACCATTGGCGAAGAGCGCCAGACCAATCCATTCCTGATTTCCTGAATCTGAAAGTTCTATCATGCGAATTCTAAGCTGTGCGCTCGTCATGACGTTGGCCCTTGCTGGTGGGCGTGCCGCCGCAGCAGAAGAGGTCATTACGCAGGCTCAGGCCCGTCTACCGACGGAGACCCTGACGATTACGACACGTGACGGGCAGAAACACGGATTTACGGTAGAACTTGCCAAAACCTACCGACAGCAGGAAGTCGGTGAAATGTTTCGCAGGCACCTTCCCGAAAACGAGGGTATGCTTTTCATGTGGCCAACGCCTCAGGTTTCGGACATGTGGATGCGCAATACGCTCGTTCCGCTGGATATCGTTTTTATTGATTCGACCAATCATATCCACGCGATTGCAGAGAATGCGGTCCCTCTGAGCGAAGCAATCTTGAGAAGTGACGGGGTTGTTGCCAACACTCTTGAGCTGGCTGGAGGCGTAACCGCCAAGCTGGGAATTCGTGTGGGGGATCTTGTGGCAAGCCCCGTTCTCAAGCACTGAATGTCCTGTGAAGGTCCTGGTCACCGGAGTCGCCGGATTTATCGGGTTTCATGTTGCTGATGCCCTTCTGAGGGCAGGCGTGGAAGTCGTAGGTATTGATAACCTCAATGTATATTACGACCCGGCCCTGAAAGCCGCTCGTCTTGCCCGACTGGAACTCTACGCGAAGTTTGCATTCGTGAAAGCTGATGTTGCTGATCGCGAGTCCATGCAGTCTTTGACAGACACGTATAATGATCTGGAAGGTGTGATCCACCTCGCGGCTCAGGCCGGCGTCCGCTACTCCATGGTAGATCCCTATTCCTATGTCACAGCCAATGTCATGGGGCAGGTCACTGTTCTAGAGGCTTGTAGGCGGCTGAAGAGACTGAAGCACGTCGTTTATGCGTCATCTTCGTCTGTATATGGCCGTAATGAGCGTAGCCCTTTTTGTGAGCATGATCGGGTTGATCATCCAAGCTCCCTGTATGCCGTAACGAAAAGAGCGGCTGAGCTAACGTCGGAATCCTACGCCTATCTCTATGGTATTCCACAGACAGGCTTGAGATTTTTCACGGTCTATGGACCTTGGGGACGGCCTGATATGGCGTATTATGGTTTTGCCAAAGCCATCGTCGAAGATCGCCCCCTCACTCTTTACGAAGGGCAACATCTTTCGCGCGATTTTACCTATATCGACGATATTGTTCGTGGCGTGCTGGCGATCCTGGAAAAGCCCCCTCAATCGAGTACGTCCCAAGTGTACAATTTGGGGGGAGACAGGCCGGAGCGGGTAGTTCGGATGATTGAGCTTCTGGAACGTCATCTCGGGAAAACGGCGATCATAGAGAAGCGGCCGAGGCCTGTTGCCGATATGGAATCAACGTGGGCTTCTTTGGAAAGCGTATCCGATTTTTGTGGGTGGAGGCCTGAAGTCTCTTTCGAAGAAGGGATGGAGAAATTCTGTGTCTGGTTCAAACAGTTCCACGAAATCTGATTTTTTCACAAAAATGCAATTTCTTTGTTGACCGCTTCCTTAGCCCCCCG
>NZ_BJVA01000002.1 GCF_007988905.1 Gluconobacter kanchanaburiensis NBRC 103587 | reverse complement strand
GCCTATGAGTCCTGAGCCTAGATGCGCTTTCTGGGATTGGGGCTTTCAGATCGGGTGCCGGATGCCAAAACGATCTGGCTGTTCCGCGAGCGTATGATACAAGCGGGTGCGATCGATGGGCTGCTGGATAAAACCAGCGCGCCTGTAAGGGTATGGGCAGACACGGCCGATCGCTCCAAAGCCAACGAAGCCTTCATGAAAAAGCCGGGCTTTGTCTCGAAGGCTCACAGAAAAAAGGCGTATCTCAGACCTATGCCTTGGCATATCCAGAAATTGAATGTTGGAAAGCCCGTGATCCGGTCACGTGTCGAGCATGTCTTTGCCGGCCAGAAATCACAGACGGGATTGTTCATCCGAACCGTGGACATAACCGGGGCCACTATGAGGATCGGCCTCGCCAATATCGTCTATAATATGCGCCGATTCCTCGAAAAGTTAAGCGCAGGCGCGTAGTCATTAACGGGGGATAATCTCTGATCTGTTCAAAATACAGATCAAAAGCTCCCCCGAAAACCGTCAATTGAATCGCCAAAAAAATAAAATCAGAACCAAGGGACATCAATTAATGTTTTTTCGAACCTTCCAGGTATGGGTGTTGAAATAAAGCATGGAATTGCAAGGTCCATTCGCTGCTATCTTTCCTTTATTCTCGCACTGCCGCTGTGCAAACGTCAGTGTCTTAAGGGTCTCTGTGTTCTAGGTCACCATGAATAGCTGACACGGCCATAGAAATAGCTCCCGTCTAGCCCGTAAGCCGATGCGTAGCTGTAGTTCGGATTGACCTGAAGGAGGGACTGGGCGCCCTGTGCCAGTTTGCTGAGGGTCTGCGGGCGGTGATTGAAAACATTGTTGCCGCCCGCTGAAACCCGGATACGGTTTGGGAAGGTATAGGAAACATCGAAGTCCATCAGCCAGGCGGGGGCAACCGTCTGGTCGTATGCAGCGCCACGATCACTCCAGAGCTGGGTTTTTGAATAACGCGAGATCCTGACGGTTGTACTCCAGTTGTCTATGTTCCACGTGCCACTAAGACGGAGAGTATTTCGGGGATAAATCGCCGTGATATTGCCAATCTGACTGCGATAAAGTGCCGTGACGCCTGAGCCGAGATTCACGTTCAGCGGGTTGACTCTCATGATCTGGTGCTGCTGCTGGTTCATCATGACGGTCCACAGGACGTTTCCTGCCTGTCCGAACCTGCTGAGGTAATGCGCCTGAAGATCGAGCCCCATGGCGCGGGTATGGGCTGCGTTCCGCTCATAAGTGTAGCCATAATAACGGCCGTCATTAGGAACGATGCCGTCCTGATGAAGGATATTCAGCACGGTTGCTCCGGAAACACCTGCACCGGAGACAGAGATGGGAACAATCTGGTTGAAAATGTCGATACGATAGGCGTCGACGGATATATCGAGCCGTTTCAGGGGCGTGAGAACAAAGCCTGCGCTGAAGTTGTGAGAGGTTTCGGGTTTAAGGGGCGTGGCACCAAGGGCGCGGGCGCCAGCGTTCGTGACAGAGGCATAGTTTGTATAGGACTGCACGAGCTGGTTCGTGCTGGGTAGAATGGAATAATACAGGGCGGTGCTCTGGAAATATTCTTGCTGGAGCGTGGGAGCATGGAAGCCATTGCTGGCTGATCCCCGCAGGGCGATCCAGGGTGTGACCTGATAACGCAAGGACGCTTTTCCGCTCAGGGCATTCCCAAAATCGCTGTACTGCTCATCACGGCCCGAGAGGGCAACTGTTATCTTGTCGGTCACTTTCTGCGTCAGATCAAGATAGAACGCGCCATTCATCCGTGCATGGGTACCGGCTTGCGAGGGAGAGGTTGCGCCTAGGCCGGACGCGAAGGGAAGCGCGGGTGTGGCATTGGGGAAGACGTAACTGGCGGGATTAACGTAACCGCCATCGGCCCAGGCTGATCGCTCGCCTGCGTCCACCTCGTATTGCTGGTAGCGATATTCGATACCGGCCGCGACCTGAAGAGGATCCTTGAAAAGGCCTGTCCGGAATGAATGACGGATATCGAAATCCGCTGTCAGCTCGGAGTTTGCCAGAGATTGCAGGTGAAAATTGTGTGGACTGTCTGGGCCGAGAGAATTGTTGATGGTGTTCTGGATGCCGATGCTGCTGTCGTCGCGTCCGTAATTGATGCTGCCATCCCAGTGCCAGCCGAAGAAGTTGTCCCCCTTCAAGCCGCTCGTGAATTGGAAATCATTGTCTTCCGTCGTATCGGTTGGCAGATATCCGTCTGGATAAACGCTCATGATGTTTTGCTGCGAGTTCGACGGTCTGTACCAAGCCGCGACGAAGGACGTGCGGTGTGAATAAGTGGCGTAGGAGTAAAATCGGATCTTTTCGTTCAGCGGAATTTCGAGATTATATGCAACGCTCTGCCGTTCAGATTCCGGGCTGCCTGAAATCTGACGATAACGGTTGCCATTTTCTCTTGGATCTTGCGAACCGTCGGCGAGTAATGGATACAGCAGCACCGGGCTGCCGCCCTGGGTCTTCGGAACATAACCGCCATAATTCGTGGACTGGTTGCCGACAAATTCAGCCGTCAGGTTCAGGAAGCCGTCTCGTCCTATCCGGAAACCCTGATTGTAATTCAGGTTACCACCCTTGCCATAATCTCCGAGTGGACCAACGCTTGAACCATACTGGTTATATCCGACATCGACAGAACCTCCATGGTCTGCGGATTTGAGAATGATGTTGACGACACCAGCGATGGCGTCGGAACCATACTGTGCAGCTGCTCCGTCTTTCAGGATTTCGATGTGATCTACGGCGCTCATCGGAATCATATCGAGATCGACGGGAGACTGGCCCTGCATGGCGCCCCCATAGAAAACAGACGACATGGTATGCCGGCGTTTCCCGTTGACCAGTACAAGCGTTTCATTTGCACCAAGGCCGCGTAGTGACATCGTTTTTGTAGTGAAACCAAGCTGGCCTGGATATCCCGGCGTATTGTTTGCTGAAGGATCAAGCGCAACAATGGCGTTCTTCAGGCTGGTCTGACCAGTTCTCTTCAGGTCAGCCGCTGTGAAAATAGCGATGGGCGACATGCTTTTCGACGCCTTGACGGATGAGCGGGTGCCCGTAACGATAACCGCTTCAGGTGTCTGCGCAATTGTGCCGCGGGTTGTCTGCGCCCAGCCGGTCAGGGGAGGAAGTATACCCGAGACGATGCTTAACGGCACGCCCACACGTCTGTTCCATTGTATGATGGACGAAGAAATTCTCATTGTATGTTTCCGGATTTTATAAAGGTATCATGTGAAGATGTTGGTTTCGTTCCGAAACAACAAATGAGATTTTCAAAGAATACAGTTTGCTGATGCTTGTTTCATGTGGGAGGAATTCTTAGATTTTTCCTGAGAATACGGCTTTCATAGAATTTGCGCGTCAAACCTCTTCGTTGCAATTCAGGAATGACCAGTTCAACGAAATCATTTATGCCGCCAGGTGCGGATGTGAACATGATGTTGAAGCCGTCGCAGGCGCCTGTATGGTACCATTCCTCAATCTCATCAACGATGGAGGCCGGTGTGCCAATCAGGAGACGATGACCGCCGCGCGTGAAATTATGGAGAATGTCTTTGACCGTAGGGCGGGTCTTTCGGATCCAGTCCACGATCAGTGACTGGCGGCTTTTATGGCTGTTTGTTTCCTCGACGGAGCTTAGTTCGATCGGTCTGTCTTCAGGCCACTGTGAAAGATCTGTTCCGAGGCTGGAATAGAGGGAAATGGCCCGCAGAACATCAGCTTTGTCGAGATAGCTCTGATAGCGTTCGAATTTTTCCCGGGCCTCGCTGTCTGTTCTCCCGACGATCGGAGCGAGACCCGGCAGGATACGGATATGCCGATCATCGCGCCCATAGCGGGCCGCTCTTTCAAGAACATCGGAACGGTAGGTGCGGGCAGCGTTAATATCATATTCGGCTGTATAGATGATCTCGCCTATGCGTGCGGCCAGTTCCTTTCCGGCGCCGGAGGCACCCGCCTGCGCAAGAATGGGGGGATGTTGAATGGGAGGCGGCGAATTGAGCGGCCCTGCCACCTGAAAAAAACGCCCTTTATGATTGAGGGGATGAACGCGGGAAGGATCGAGCCACACGCCACTGTTCTTGTTACGTGTGAAAGCCTCTGGCTCGATGCTGTTCCACAATCCTTTGACGACATCGACAAATTCATGAGCACGTTCGTAGCGTAGGGCGTGATCGACATGGGAAACGAGATTGAAGTTCTCGCCGCCTCCGGTGGCGGTGACAACATTCCATCCCGCACGTCCGCCGCTCAGCACATCGAGCGAAGCAACACGCCGTGCGATATTATAGGGTTCATTGAAAGTTGTTGAGGCGGTGCCGATCAGGCCGATGTGAGAAGATGTGACGGCGAGGGCGGCAAGCAGGGTGAAGGTATCCCAGCGTGCAAGGGCAGGCGTACGTGCGATGCGCGAAGGGTCGGGAACGGGCAGGACATTGTCATAGAGGAAAATGGCGTCGAAGCGCCCTTTTTCCAGAGTGAGGACATAGTCACGGTAGCGTTCGAATGTCAGGTCGGCGTCTGTATCATCTTCCGGCGCGCGCCAGGCGTCCCCGTTTGTGGCTGAACCCGTGAAATAGGCTCCAAGGGCAAAGGGAACGCGCGTAATGCGTGAGGCGGTCATGAAAAAAATATCCTAGAATGCGAGGGTTGGATCGGTCACGGCTTTGGCGTCCCATGAGCCCGGAATCATTTTTGTTGCAGTCATGAAGTCGGAAACGCTCTGCTGTTTCCGGACGATGTCTGGAGTGATGGGCACAACGGACGCCATGGAAGTCCGGACAACTTCGCGCGCGACAGGGAGGGAGAGGCCTGTTTCCCTACTCCATGCCATGGCGTAGTCTTCTGCATGGGTCAGCATCCACTGATGGCCGTCACGCAGAAGCCGGTTATAGGCAATGATGGCGTTCCGCTGGCTCTGAAGTGCCTCGTCTGTTGCAATGACGTAGCTCAGACCGCTCATCAGTCGGCCACCGTTCACGATTTCCCGCGCTCCGTCATCTATTTTGGCATCTGCGATATAAGGCCCCCACGTTGCCCAGGCATCGACGCTGCCATTCTGGAGCGCCATTTTTGCCGCTGTGGGAGGAACAAAGACAAAGCGGACGTCGTCATCATGCATTCCGGCATCCCGCAGCGCCGCGAGCGTCAGATAATGTCCGGTCTGGCTTTTCAGTGTGGCGACGGAACGTCCCTTGAGATCCTGTACGCTGCGGATGGGACTATCCTTACGCACCACGATCGCCGTCATCGTGCCATCGGTCTGAATTGCGGCGACGGCCTTGATCGGGCTACCGCCAGCCTGTGCGAAAACGAGTGGCGCATCACCGATCACGCCGACATCCACAGCCCCTGCCGTCAGGGCCTGAATCAGCATGGGAGCACCCGCAAACAGGCTCCATTGAAGCGGGACAGGAGATCGGGTTGTCAGACCTGCTGCGGTGAGGAGGGCCTGTGCCCCGCCTTTCTGGTCGCCGACATGCAGGGGGGTAGCTGCAAGCGCCCGGGAGCGGGACAGCAGATGCGCGCCTGTCGCCGAGGAAAGGCCCGCGAGAAAGACACGACGGCTGAAAGGCATTGGAAATCCTTGTCAAAAACAGAATATCCGATCTCAACAGGGAAAACAGGCAACGCAAAATGAGATAGTTTTATCAATGTATTTGAAATTATTTGATGTTTCGGGACATCCGAATGGGTGTGACTGCATGCTCGTCCGGCAGTAACAGGACACGCCCTTCGCAACGCGCCGGAAGTGGGGTGGTCAGCGGGTCTCTGGGCTGATCCCTCCCGGGGCGTCAGGTCAGGCAGTGGCCAAGGGAGAAATGCCGGTTTCAAGCTGCTCCAGGATATGGGCGCGCAGGCTCTGAAGGCGAGGATCTTCACGATGCCGTGGTTCCGGCCAGTCCACATGGATGTCGGCCAGAATGCGGGCGGGTCTCGGACTGAAGACGATGACGCGCGAGGCCAGAAGCAGGGCTTCTTCCACGTCATGGGTGACCATCAGGGCCGTGAAGCCCTGGCTCTTCCAGAGACGGTACAGTTTCGTTTGCATGGCGAGGCGGGTCAGGCTGTCGAGTTTGCCAAGAGGTTCGTCAAGAAGGAGCATACGGGGGCTGTTGATCAGGGCACGTGCCAGCGCCACACGCTGGGCCATGCCGCCAGACAACTGATGAGGCCATGCTCTGGAGAATTCTTCGAGGCCGACAAGGCGGATGGCTGCGGCGACAGCTTCGGGATTTTTTTCTCCACGAATATCCAGTCCGAGGGATATGTTGCTGTGGACGGTCCGCCAGGGATAGAGCGTCGGGTCCTGAAACATGATGATACGACTGGGATCAGGTCCGGTGATGGACGCACCATCTGCCAGCAATGTGCCTGTGTCGGGCGTCTCCAGACCTGCGACCAGACGCAGGAGAGTGGATTTTCCACAGCCCGAGGGACCGATCAGAGCGATGAACTCGCCAGGTTCCACGTCGAGGCTGACATCATCCAGAACGGAGCGGGCCCCAGATGGCATCTCGTAGCTGTGGCTGAGGTGTGAAAGGGTGAGGCCAAGGGGGGGAACGGGTTGGGATGAGGTTACCATTTGAGGCCGTTCTTCTGCCATTTGAGACAATGATCACGCAGTTTGAAGAGAAGTGTCATGAGAGTGGTGCACATCAGGGACATGACGATCAGCGCAGCATACATGTTGGGATAAGCCGCCCATCCCTGTGCCCATTGCATGTAGAAGCCTAAGCCTGATTTAACGCCCAGCATTTCCGCTACGACCAGCATGGCGAAAGAGGCGCCCAGCCCCATGAAAAGCCCGACGAAGATCTGTGGCGTGGCAGCAGGAAGTGCGACGCGCAGGACAAGGAAACGGTCGCCGGCACCCATCGTTCTGGCGACGTCATAATAGGCGTGATCTACAGCCGAAACGCCAGACCACGTCAGAACCGCCACCGGAAAGCCGGCGGCCAGCGCCATAAGGACTTCACCGGCAAGGCGTGTGGAGGGAAAGATCACGAATGTCAGGGGAAGAAGGGCGACGGGCGGCAGAGGGCCGATCAGTCGCATGATGGGCCGCACCCAGTACCGAATGTGGTGGGATCTGCCCAGGGCAACACCTGTGATAATACCGAGAACAGAGCCGGAAACATATCCGATGACAAGCAGGAGCAGGGAATGGAGGAGACTGTCTCCAAGGCGCTTCCAGTCAGTCAGGAAAACATCCAGTAGATCCTGTGGTGTGCCGAAAAACGGCCGCGGAAGCAGGAGAAACTTGGCCTGCATCACTTCCCATGCGCCTAACCCAAGGCCTAGCACGAGGGCCCACGGGGCTCGCTCCCTCAGACGCCCGATAGCTGTCAGGGCCAGCAGGCAGAGGCCGACGGCAAAAAGCAGGAATGCGAACTGACCGGTATCGGGAAAATCATCTCGGTCAGGCAGTTTCCATGTCACCAGCGCGGCCAGCAGCCAGACGGGGCCAGCCAGCCATTGCCAGAACACTGCTGGCGCAAAGGCCAGATGTCCGGTTGTGGCGCTGCTGGCAGTGGGGCTGGCGGATGCAGGGATCGTCTGGCTGTTGCTCATCAGGTGAAGAGATCCTGCGTGACGCGTTTTGCGTAACGTTCACTGTCGAGGGAGGAGCGGAAAATGCCCACCTGTTTCAGGGCATGGGCATAACGGACGATTTCCTGCCTGAAATCCTGTGTCAGTGTCTGATGGTGATGGCCCTGCATCCTCAGCATTGCCGCGAGGTCCCCGGCGTTTGCCTTGGGGGCGTAGGGCTGGAAAATGGTGGCGGCTTCTTCCGGGTTGCAGGCGACCCATGCGCCTGCCTCCAGAATGGCGCGCGTCACGGCCGCCGCGACCTTGGGCTCATTCCGGATCAGACTGCCGCGCAAACCTATGACGCAGCAGGACAGATGAGCCCATTCGCCTTTCATATTGTTGTCGATATCGATAAGGCCGAACTGGCGTCGCTGTGGGTAGGAAAACGGGTCAGCATCAGAAAAGGCCTGAATATCACCGCGCTGGAGTGCGAGTGGCAGAAGATCGGCCGGGAACTGTCTCCACTGCACATCGGTTTCAGGATCGAGACCGGCTTCCTGGATGCGGATGCTGAAAAAATTACGATCAGGACCGCCGATATCCGTGACGCCGATGGTCTTGCCTTTCAGGTCGGTCAGGGTTTTGATACCCGCGGCGGGGGTCGTCATGAGATACATGCACCCAGCATGTAATCCGGCCACAAGCTTGACGTCGAACCCCTGCTGGAGGGGCTTCAGCCAGCGGAGCGCCATGCCGGGTGCGCCGTCCGCTTTTCCGGTGGACAGGGCTTCAAGAAGCTGGTCCGTGGCTCCGGCAAAATTGATGTAATCGATATTGAGATTATATTTTTTGAAAAATCCCTTGGCTTTTGCGACCGGGACAGCCGCCGTGCAGATCGAGGCTTCGTTCCAGGCGATTGTCAGGTTGCGGGCCGGTCCGGGAAGGGGTTCGACTATCGCCGGACCGGCAGCCTGGCACTGGTCTCCCATGCCCATCTGCTCTCCGGCCTGGGCAGATGCCTTTGAGTAGAGGCCCGATGCAACGATACCGGCCAGACTTCCCGCCAGGACAGTGCGACGGGATGGGGAGTGAATGGAAGGCATCAGAATTGATCCTGCAGGAGCGTCAAGCGCGCTTGACCGGAAGGTGATGAAAGCCACGGGAGAACCAGGCGAGGCCGTGTTCTGCTTCGGGGTTGGTAGTAATGGCTTTGACACCACAGAACAGGACGTCATGGGTTCCTGTGCTGCGGACGGCCTCGATGGTGCAGTCAAGCGTGACGAGAGCATCTGACAGCAGTGGCGAACCTGTTTGCCCGGTAATCCAAGTGGCATTGGAGAACCTGTCTTCTGCGCTGGCTGAACGGCTGGCAAAAGAATAGGCAAGCTGGCTATGGGCGGGGGAGAGAATACTGATTCCCACGACCCCATTCTGTAGGAAAGACTGATGGGACCTGTTGCCGCGGTTGAGGCAGACCAGCACGGTCGGTGGTGTATCGCTGACGCTGCTGATCGCTGAAACGGTAAGGCCTTGCCGGCCGCCGGGGCCGTCGGTCGTGACGAGAACAACCGGCGCCCCCAGAAGGCTCATGGCATCACGGAAATCTTCCTGACTGACGGACTGCGCTTTCTCTGTTCGGAGGGGGGCTTTGGCGGTAGTGTCATGCGGCATCAGGAACGCTCTTTTTTTTTGAGAGGCCAAGGGCTTTCAGGATCGTGTCAGTCTCGGGACGGCTCATCCAGTCGGGCGAAATCTCGACAAAGCTGACGACACGGCCCGGTGTCAGGACAAGGACGGTCGGTTTGGGGAGTTCCCAGTTCTCGGTGCCGTTCAGGGCTTCGCTACGTTCCCCTTTGGCTATGGCGGCCTCACGCGAGATGTCATCGAAAATATAGGTGATGCCCAGAATACGCGCGAGCGTCAGCCCCGCGTCATTCAGGACGGGAAAGGGCAGATCGTGGCGGGCTCTGATGTGGTCCAGTACAGGGAAAGGCTGTGCGGAGACCGCGACCAGAGGAATGCCCGCGGATTTCAGGGTGGGGGCAAGGCTTTCAGCGTAATAGGGAAGAGCGATATTACAGGCTGCACAGTCTGCAAATCTGAAAAACAGGAGCACCGCCGGCCCAGAGGCCGTCAGATCGTCCAGAGATACCTGTGCACCATTCACGTCAGAGAAAAAATGGGGCGGCAGAATATCGCCGGCTTCTACATGAGGCGTCTGGGCGTGATCGCGTACGAGTGCCTGTCTCTGGGCGATATTGCGGGATACGGCTTCGGGGGACCATGTCTGGCGTCGTTCCGCATCGAGGGTGTCATATCGGCTTTGCAGGGAGGGAGAGGAAAGAATGCTCATGCTGGATGTACCCTGATGGTCACTAAACTCACTCAGCATGGGTGATGATGTAGCGTGAGTGCCAGGGAGTTTTCTTTATGGAACAGTTTACCGCCGGTTATTGATCGGCTGCTGCCTGCTCAAGAAGTTGCGCAAGATCAACGGCTGCGTCGGGAAGACCGTTCCTCTGAACGAGGATGGTTTCGATTTCCGGGACTTCTGGAAGAATGCCCGGTGGCAGGATCGAAAGCCCCTCGGCGGCGGCAAAACGCCGGGTGCGGCAACTGGCTCCCAGTCCGCTGCGAACACCTGCCCGCATGGCGGGAAGGTGAGGTGTTTCCAGCACAATCCGGTAATCGCGGCGGGCTTTGGCAAGAGTCCTGAGAGCAGCTTCCCGAAAGCGGCAGGGCGGCTCCAGAAGTACGAGAGGAATCTCCGGCTGATCCAGCGTACTCGGATCTCCGAGCCATGCCATCCGGTCGTGTCCGACGATGCGCCAGGTTGCGTTGGGGCGGTCGCCGTGCTGCCCGAGGCACAGGACGATATCCAGCCGGGAACGGTCGAACATTTCCAGAAGTTCCGCCGACCCGCCAACGCGGACAGTCAGGCGGCAGCGGGGATGTTCAAGCCGGAAACGGGCAAGGACATCCGGCAGGAGGGTATCGGCAAAGTCCTGAACCATCCCGATGGTGATGGGTTCTGGTTCGGAAACGTGGCCCAGCTTGTGCATGATCCGGTCATTGAGCGCGAGGAGCTGACGCGCATACGCCACCAGTTCCTCGCCCGCCGGGGTTAGGACCAATTTTCGTCCGTCACGCCGGAACAGTTTCTGCTGAAGGACGTCTTCCAGTCTTTTCATCTGGAGGCTCAGGGCGGACTGGGTCAGAAAAATGGTTTCTGTCGCCTGGGCCATTGAACCGGCTTCTACGATCGCGACGAAAGAACGCAGGAGCTCGGTTGGGACATTGCGGGCCATGCGTTGCGGGAGAGAGGAATGTGACATGGCAGGCACTCCAAGGTGAAACGAAATAGTTATATTTAACTATATAAAAGTGTATGTTTTGTGATTCTTGTTTGAAATATGACGTATAAATAGTTCTATCCTGAGAGCACAACAGTCAATCGTGTTTTTGGGGTGTACAGCCATGCCAGTGGAATTCATCGGCTTTGTAAGCAGCCGGAACCATTCTGAAATCATTCCGCCTTCAGGTCCTGTCATTGATCTCGATCACATCGAGACAGCCGCTAAAATTCACGAGAATGGCCGCTTCGACCGCGTGTTGATTGCTTTCCATTCCAACACGCCTGAAAGCATTCTGCTGGCGCAGCATGTCGCGGCGAGTACCAGGGATCTGGGGCTGATGGTGGCGCATCGCCCCGGCTTCACCGCTCCCACACTGGCGGCGCGTCAACTTGCAACCCTTGATCAGATTTCTCGCGGACGTGCTGCGGTGCATATCATCACGGGTGGAAGCGATATCGAGCTTCAGGCGGATGGTGATCATACTACCAAGGCCGAGCGCTACGCTCGTACGCGCGAATATCTCGAGATCCTGCGCAAAGAATGGGGTAGTCAGGAGCCGTTTGACTATGCGGGGCGGTTTTATACCGTGAAAGGAGCGAGCTCCCTGGTCAAGCCTTATAGGGGAAAGGCCATTCCGGTCTATTTCGGAGGATCGTCCGAGGAAGCCATTACGGTGGCGGGTGAGCAGGCCGATATTTATGCCCTGTGGGGTGAAACTTACGAACAGGTGCGTGAAACCATCGCCCGCGTCCGGGCCGCAGCGGAAAAAGCCGGGCGTCCATCGCCGCGTTTCTCGCTTTCCCTGCGTCCCATTCTGGCCGAGACGGAAGAGGCGGCCTGGGCGAAGGCGGACGAGATTCTTGAACAGGCCAGGCAGCTTCAGGATAAGACCGGATATAGCCGGTCTTCCATTATCCCTAACGAGGGATCTCGTCGCCTGCTGGCGGCAGCGAAGCAGGGCTCGCGTCTGGATAAACGACTGTGGACAGGGATCGCCGAGCTGACGGGGGCCAAAGGCAATTCAACCTCTCTTGTCGGCACGCCGGATCAGGTGGCTGAAGCGCTACTGGACTATTACCGGATTGGAATTTCGACGTTTCTTGTTCGTGGGTTTGATCCGCTCGTGGATGCTTATGACTACGGACGGGATCTTCTCCCGCGTGTCCGTGCCTTGGTTGCGGAAGAAGATCAGCGCACCGGCCAGCAAGCCGCCTGAACCATGGGCGGGGCGTCTTTTCCACTTACGGTCGTTAACCAGATCGAGCCTGCGATCGGCCCCCTGATCGCGCAGGTGGATAGCCGGATCAGAGTTGTAAATCAGGCCCGGGATGTATCGGAACCCTGGAAAACGGAAGGAGCCGATATTCTTCTGACGGGTCCGTCAACGGCCTGGAAGAACGCGCCTGCAACGCCTCCCGCGACCTGGCGCCCGGCCAGATGGGTGCAGATCGCGTCTGCTGGGACGGACGGTTTCCCGCAGTGGTTTCTGGAGGCGCAGCCCGTCAGCACTGGGCGAGGCAATGCGGCCGTGCCGATTGCGGAATATGTTCTGCTGGCCATGCTGGCTCATGCCAGGCGCTTTGAGATCTTCCGCGTCTCGTCTCCGCAGGAGTGGAGCCAGCAGGGGAGCGCTGTCAAATACGATGCTCCGCTTCCGACGTTGTCCGGACAGACGCTGGGGCTCGCGGGGTACGGCGCCATTGGCCGGGAGGTGGCCCGTTTGGCCCGGAGTTTCGGCATGGAGGTTCGTGTCTGGCGTCGCAGTCCTTGGCTGGACGGGGAAGAGGCGCGGGAGGGCGTTCAGGCCGTTCGTGATCTGGGAACCCTGTTTGGGGAGGCAAATCATCTGGTTCTGGCCCTGCCACTGACTGATGAAACAAACAGGATTGTTGATCGCGACGTCCTGTCCCGGTCCAGGCCGGGGTTGCATCTTGTCAATGTGGCCCGGGGGGCGCTGATTGACGACGACGCGTTGCTGGAAAGTCTGGATCGTGGGCTTCTTGCCGCTGCGACGCTGGATGTCACGTCGCCGGAACCACCGCCTGCCGGCCACCGGTTTTATACGCATCCCGGAATACGACTGACGCCGCATGTCTCCTGGTCTGGCCCGAGTGTGGCAGCCCATCTGCGCGAGCGCATCACCCGAAATATCGAGAATTTCCTTCATGGACGGCCGCTGGAATCCCTTCTGGATCCGCGCCGCGGATACTGACTTCAAGGAAGATCGTCATGAGTGCCACACTACAGAACATTTCCTCCCTACAGGCTCCTCCTGCCCGGACCCGCCGTCTTCAGCCCAGGAAACCTGCCGCGACTTTTGAAGAGGAGCGGCTGCACCGCAAGCAGCGCCTGGCCGCGACATTCCGGCTCTTCGGCCGGTACGGTTTCGACCAGGGGCTTGCTGGTCATGTGACGGCACGGGATCCGGAATTTCCGGACCGCTACTGGATCAACCCGTTGGCAGTACATTTTTCTCAGATCCGCGTGTCGGATCTTCAGCTTGTGGACCATGAAGGCAACATCCTGATTGGTGAGCGCCCTATCAACACGGCCGGTTTCACCATTCATTCCGCCCTGCATCGGGCTCGCCCGGATGTCATTGCGGCGGCTCACACACATTCGACATATGGGAAGGCCTTTTCAGCTCTTGGAACGGAGTTATTGCCCATTAGTCAGGATTCCTGCTCCTTTTATGAGGATCATGCCGTTTTTGATCCTTTCAGTGGGGTTGTGCTGGATGACGGCGAAGGTGACCGCCTTGCCAAAACGCTGGGGAACCGGAAGGCCCTGATTTTGCAGAATCATGGCCTGTTGACGGCCGGGCCGACAGTGGAAGCCGTGGCCTGGTGGTTTCTGGCCATGGACAACGCAGCGCATACACAGCTGCTGGCGCAGGCTGCCGGCCCCTTGAAGCCTATCGCGCCAGATATTGCCCGTCTGACAGCCAGTCAGGTCGGGACGGCACAGGGTGCTTATTATTCGTTCCAGCCTCTCTGGGACTGGATCGTTGCTCTTGAACCCGATTTTCTTGACTGAGGAGCCAGCGATCCATGGCGACCATTGAACCCCTGCGTGAATTTGTAACCCGCTTCACACGCCTGTTCGACGAACATTTTACGCCGGACGAAATCCAGACGGCGGGAGCTGGACTGCTGAAAACGCTTGTGTCGCGTGATGACTGGCTGCCAGAGCCTTATACGCGGCCGCATCCGGAACGTTATAGCCAGTATCTTCTCCATTGTGATCCACTGGAGCGTTTTTCGGTCGTGAGTTTCGTCTGGGGGCCTGGGCAGAAGACGCCGCTGCACGATCATCGTGTCTGGGGGTTGATCGGAATGCTCCGGGGTAAGGAGAGCGAAACGCAGTTCATCCGCCGCGAAGACGGGACGTTCGTGAAGGGGGAAACAGACTTCCTTGAACCCGGCGAGGTCGCATTCCTGGCGCCGGGCGTGAATGACTATCACCTCGTGGCCAATGCTCTTGCGGATCAGACCTCCATCTCCATTCATGTCTATGGGGCCAATATCGGCGGCGTTTCGCGTGCTGTTTATGATGAGGCCAGTGGCGTCGAGAAGACTTTCATTTCAGGATATTCGAGTGACGATGTTCCAAATCTCTGGGACCGCTCCAGGAGCAGAGCCGCATGAACAGCATCACGAGTCTCCAGCCCCTGACAACCTCTGAGGATGTCAGGGCGCAATTGAGGAACGGGGTGGAAATCGCCCTGCTGGATGTGCGGGAAGAAGACCCTTTTGCCTCCGCCCATCCGCTTTTTGCCGTCAATCTTCCTTTGGGACGTATCGAGGAACGGGTTGCAGCACTGGTTCCACGCCTGGATGTTCCTGTTGTCGTGTATGACAATGGGGAAGGGCGGACGGCACAGGCCATCCGCCTGCTTCGGACGCTCGGCTACACGGATGTTTCTGCTCTGGCCGGCGGCCTTGAAGGCTGGCGTCGTTCGGGCGGAGAAATTTTCATCGACGTCAATGTTCCTTCCAAGGCTTTTGGCGAGCTGGTGGAACATGTCCGTCACACACCCTCGCTTCCGGCCCGGGAACTGCATGAAAGGATTGAACGGGGGGACGATCTGGTCATTCTCGATGCGCGTCGTTTCATCGAATACAATGTGATGTCCATTCCGGGCGGCCGTTCGGTTCCGGGCGGGGAACTGGCACTCCGCGTGAGGGATATCGCGCCCTCCCCCGCGACAACGGTCGTGGTGAACTGCGCGGGGCGGACCCGTTCCATCATCGGCACGCAGTCTCTGATCAACGCCGGAATTCCCAATCCTGTCTACGCCCTGCGAAACGGGACCATTGGATGGACACTGGAAGGACTTTCGCTGGAACATGGGGCAGACAGGAAAGGAGCAGATATTTCGGCACCAAACCTCGAAGCTGCCCGAAGCCGCGCAGAGCACCTCGCCGGGAAGGCGGGGGTCCGTTACGTTGACGCCGTTACTCTGGGGCAGTTTTTGTCCCATCGTCGCAGGACGGTCTACCGGCTGGATGTGCGTTCACCCGAAGAGTACGTGGAAGGGCACCTGGCTGGCTTCCGGTCTGCACCTGGAGGCCAGCTTGTACAGGCCACGGATGAATGGATCGGGGTACGCCATGGAACCGTTGTCCTGACTGACGATGATGGGGTCCGCGCCCGTATGACTGCTCACTGGCTCAGACAACTTGGCTGGAATGAGGTGTATGTTCTTACCTCCTGGTCCGGTCTTCCGATCGAGACAGGCCAGGAAGCGCCGCAGCTTGCACGGCCATTGCCTGTGGTAGAAACCATATCTGTTGAAAAACTGGCAGCTCTGACGCCGGACAGGCAGATAGCCATTCTGGATCTGGCGAGCAGCCCGGTTTTCAGAAAAGGCCATATTGTCGGGGCCTGTTTCGTGATCCGATCGGATCTGGCGTCTCAGCCGGCCATCCAGACGGCAAAGGAGATCATTCTGGTGTCTCCTGACGGTATCGCCGCTCATCTCGCCGCGCCGGATCTCGCAGGAACGGGAGCGCGCGTGCGTGTCCTGAAAGGCGGCACAGATGCCTGGAAGGCCGCGGGGTATCCGGTTGAAACAGGTCTTGACGAGGCAACAGCTCTTTCTGTTCCGAATGACGTCTACAAGCGCCCTTATGAAGGAACGGATAACGCGGCGGAGGCCATGCAGGCCTACCTTGACTGGGAGTTCGGACTGATCGCCCAGCTTGAGAAAGACGGGACGCACGGGTTCAGGGTTCTGGAGAAGGTCTGAATCCTTCCCCTGTCGTAAAGATACAGAAACCCGGTCATTTCTTTTGAAATGCCTGGGTTTTCTCCGTTTTAGACCTGCAGGGTTTTCTGTCCCGCCGCAAGAAAAGCGCTGTCTCCCTGTGGAGTATGCACTCTTCCGCACAGAACGTTCCGGTAATGGCGTTCCAGCGGGTTGTCCTGACTGAGACCGGGATTGCCGATGGCTGCGACGGCTTTGCCAACTGCCGTAATGGCGTTTTCTGTAATAACCTGCTTGGCCAGTCCGGCCTTTGTGTCGATTTCTGTTCCCTCCTCCAACAGCCGGACGGTCTGTTCAATCAGGGCGGCATTGGAGAAAAGGAGCGCGTCTATTTCTCCGACCAGGATCTGAAAGCGCGGCAGGGTCGCAAGTGGCGCACCAAGATTCGTAGGGACCCGCTGATGAAGGAATGTCACCAGCCAGTCCCGTGCCGCCTGCGCAATACCATCATAAAGGGCAGCCACCACGATGGCATGCCAGCTTGCAATCGCAATGGGATTGTTTTCAGAATCCGCGGGCGTGGCCAGCAGGCCCAGATAACGTTCTGGAATTTCCACATTCTCGAAAATGATCGTGTGGCTGCCTGTGGCGCGCATGCCGAGCTGATGCCAGCTTTTCTCGATCCGCACCCCCCGCAGATCCAGTGGCACCAGCACCGAACCGACCCGCGGATCTGTCTCGTCTGTCCTGGCCCAGACAAGGCCCCATTGCAGCGCGGTCGAGCCTGTTGAAAAGATCTTGCGTCCGTTCAGGCGCCATGTGTTGCCCTGTTGGGTGACTGTCGTCGCAGGCAGGCCACCGCGTGAGGGGGTTCCCAGTTCCGGTTCCACCCTGAGGGCGTTGATAAGTGCGCCTTCCTGTCGGACGCTCTCGAAGAATTCCTGCTTCACGGCGTCCGACCAGAGTGACGAGTGTGCGAATGATCCGGACTGGAGATACTGCATGGCCAGAATGAGGGCTGTGGATGGGTCTCCCTGTGCCACCTGGCTGATGATCTGGATCATGGTACGAAGGGAGATTTCCTGCCCTCCCGCGGATTTCGGAAGGGCGAGGACAAGAAAACCTGCATCATAAAGATCATGCAGGTTTTCTGTTGAGATGTTGCCGCTGCGATCATATCGCGGGGCACGCTCCGCAAAGAGCTTCACAAGGTTTTCGAGCCCATGCCCCGGGAAAGAAGAATTGGCTGGTTTTGAAAAAGAACTGTCACCCACAGCGGATCTCCGGTCTTTCAATCTGGGAACTGTTGTAGCTGTTGGTCAGGGGATGAAAACCGTCAGGTCAAAAGCATTGTCCAGTTTTCCACTGTCTCTCAGGAAGCCGGCTGACCTGTAGGCATCAAGGGTGGTCTGTTCCTGATGAACGATCTTCGAGGTCAGAGGAGCAGGAGAAGCGATAAGCTGTCTGGCCACGGCGGTTGCCACGGGCAGCGGAAGTCCGGTCTGGCGCGCAAGAAGATCGGCATATGCCGCCTGATGCTGTATTCCCCACGCATAAGCTGCGGCCATGCGTCGATAGAAATCAGCGAGAAGCGCGTGTTTGGTGTTCAGGGCCGTTGTGGTGGCGACAAAGAAACTGTTGTTCGGCATCATATTGCGGCCGTCGGTAATGACGCGGGCATGGTTCTGGATGACGGCTAGAGAAATATAGGGCTCCCACGTCGACCAGGCATCAATCTGTCCTGTATCCAGCGCGGCTTTCGCCTGAGCCGGAGCAAGGTAAACAATACGCGGGGCAGGAGCAGGAATGGCTCCTGTGGCCAAAAGGCGCAGAAGCAGAAGATGCCCGA
This sequence comes from Gluconobacter kanchanaburiensis NBRC 103587, assembly GCF_007988905.1. Classification (GTDB taxonomy): domain Bacteria; phylum Pseudomonadota; class Alphaproteobacteria; order Acetobacterales; family Acetobacteraceae; genus Gluconobacter; species Gluconobacter kanchanaburiensis. Next base: position 325,664 of record NZ_BJVA01000002.1, on the reverse strand, counting down.
TGGAGCCTTTGCCGGTTCCGATTTTCTTTCCGGACAGGTCTGCCGCGTTATGGATAGGGGAAGATGCGGTAGTGATGACCGCAGTAGACTTGCCGCCGCTCCTTGGGGGCACGAGAAAGGCGGCCTTGATTGGAAGATGGGCGCCCCAGGCAAAAAGGAAGGGTCCGTCCCCGGCAATTCCGGTATCGACCGCATTCGCTGCCAAGGCCTGAAGCAGAGGGGCCGCTGCCTCGAATTCCGTCCAGTGCAAGTGATAAGGTAGGTCATGGTCCTGTCCTGCTGCTGCGAGCAGGGCCCTGCTCTGACCTTTCTGATCCGCGACGGTCAGGTCGTCATCGGCACATGCCAGCCGGGCCTGCATCAGGGATGTGCCCAGAAGCAGGACACTAAAGAGCATCAGGGATCTTGTTGCGGAAATCATGAGAAAAGCAGAGCTGACACCAGAGCCTCCCGGAAGATGACGAGACCAGCCTCATCATGCTGGCCCGCTCCGCCATGAACAATCAAATCACGTCAAACAATGGCATTGATAATACTCACCTGACATTCGGGGCTGGAAGTTGGAAAACTGTCATTTCAAATGCGGCCTGTGGGAGTTAAGCCCGATGTCAGACACCATCATCCTGACAGGAACGAACAAGACGGGTGATACCCGGAGAAAGAATTTCACTCTGGAAAAGCTCGTTTTTGCACGGCGCTATGCTTCTCCGATTTTGCTTGTCAGTCTCTGGCAACTGGCCTGTTCCTCAGGGCTGCTTTCAACGAGACTGTTGGCTTCGCCCGCACAGATTGCCGTGACGGGCTGGACGCTGGTGCGGGATGGCACGCTGCCCTACAATCTGGGCGTCTCTCTTCTGAGGGCGGCAAGTGGGCTGGGGATTGCCATCAGTGTGGGTGTTGTTCTCGCTCTCATCTCTGGCCTGTCCCGGCTGGGGGAAGACATTGTCGATGCGCCGCTACAGATCTTGCGGACACTACCGGCCCTCGCCCTTGTTCCTCTGTTCATCCTGTGGTTCGGCATTGGTGAGGCCCCGAAGATCCTGCTTGTCGCCCTGGGCGCGACATTCCCGATCTATCTAAATCTTCACAAGGGTATCCGGACCATTGATCCCAAGCTGTTGGAAATGACTTCGACGCTGGGTTTTTCGCGCTGGCAGACGATCAGGGATGTATTCCTTCCCGGTGCTCTGCCGGACTTCCTGACGGGGCTGCGCTACGCCGTTGGCGTTTCGTGGCTGATGCTTGTTGTGGCCGAGCAGGTCAATGCGGAAAGCGGAATCGGTCACATGATGATGGATGCGGAGGATTTCCTCCGGACAGATATCATTCTCGTTGGTCTGCTGGTTTATGGAGTGCTTGGACTGCTGTCCGACCAGATCGTCCGCTTTCTTGAATCCACGTTGCTCGCATGGCGCCCGGACAGAAGAAAAGGACAGACGGTATGACGGGGCGCCGCGCCGAAGTGGAAAGTGGTACTGCTGTCATCGTGGAGCAGTTGACGCGGCGCTTCAATGGTGGCCCTCCGGTGCTGGACGCGCTGGATCTGGCCATCGCGCCGGGAGAATTCGTCGCCTTGCTGGGGCATAGCGGGTCAGGAAAATCCACCCTTCTGAGAACGCTGGCAGGTCTTGATCCGGTGACGGAAGGGGCGGTGACTCGGCCCCGGGATGTCTCGGTTGTTTTCCAGGAACATCGCCTCCTGCCTTGGAAGCGTGTGTGGAAGAATGTGGTTTTGGGGCAGGAAGACAAAGGCATCCGGCAACGGGCCGAGGCAGTTCTTGAAGAAGTCGGGCTTTCCCATCGCAAGTCCGCATGGCCGCTGACACTCTCTGGAGGAGAGGCCCAGCGTGCGGCGCTTGCACGGGCACTGGTGCGGGAACCGGCTTTTCTGATGCTGGATGAGCCCTTTGCGGCTCTGGATGCCCTGACGCGCCTGAAAATGCAGCAACTGGTGGCAGATCTCTGGAAAAAACATCGTTGTGCAGTTCTGCTTGTCACCCATGACGTCGATGAGGCGCTGTTGCTGGCAGATCGCGCCGTCGTACTGGAGCGGGGGCAAATTCGTGTTGATGTGCCCATCCCACTGCCGCGCCCGAGGCGGCATTCAGATCCTGAATTTGAAAGGCTGCGGACACTGCTCCTTGATGCCCTGGGGGTTCATACTTCCTGAGAACGTTTTTCTGTAGAGGGTGTCTTTTGCGTGACAACTCCTTCTGACCGCGCTCCCGGGTCTGGATCTGCCGGAAGATCATCAGCTTTATGTTGCTTTGGTCATTGGCCGCATCTATGCCCGTACAGGGTCAGCCATTTCAGTCGCAGCCTGTCGAAACTCTTGATTATGATGCGCCACTGAGCGGAGAGGTCAGTCCCTCCTGCCATTATCCATTCTGATGCAGGGCAATGGCCGGGGGAAGCGTTGCGATCCGTCGGGTTTGGGCGATGACGGTCAGGACGGCGATGGCGAGCGCAACAGTCGTGACTGCGATGAAAGGCATGGGGGTCAGGCTGATGCGGTCGTCGAATGAGGACAGCCAGACCCGCATGAGGCCCCAGGCGACCGGCCACGCGAGCAGGCTGGCCAGGGCGACGGGCCGGAGAAACTGGATCAGAAGAAGCCACAGCACATCGTGCGTCCGGGCGCCCAAGACCTTGCGAATCCCGATTTCCTGCCTGCGGCGTGACACGTTGAAGGCGGAAAGGCCGTAAAGCCCCAGACACGCGATCCCGATGGCGACGGCCGAGCCGATGGCGAACAGGGTGCCATGGCTTTCGTCCTGCCGGTAATCGTCCGCGAAGAGGCTGGACGCGGTCTGCGCGGAGAAGGCCACGTCCGGTGCGATTTCAGCCCATGCTTTTGCGAGGCGATCCATTTCGACCTGCGCGGAGGCCCCGCTGTAGCGGATCAGCCCACCCACATAGGGGAACGACCCTGAGGCGCCCATGAAAAGCAGTGGCTTCATGGGCGCACTGGCGGAATGGATCCGGATATCGCCGATCACGCCGACGACGCGATAGGTCTGCGGTGCCCCTGATTCCTGAATATCCTTTCCGATGGCCTCCTGCGGTGATGCAAAACCGAAGCGCTCGGCGGCAAGGCGTGTCAGGATAACGCTGCTGCCGTTTCCGGCGGTAAACGGGTTGGCGGGATAGTCCTGCCCATGATGGGGATCGAAAAAGCGCCCCGCCAGAAGATGCGCGCCGATCGCATTGAAATACCCCTCGGTCGCGCGTCCCCAGTTCATCGAGTGTTTTTCGGAGTGGCCGACGCGCAGCCAGTCTTCGTTGTTGACGGCGTTATAGGGATAGATGTCCGACCGCGTTGCGATCCGCACACCTGGTACCTGGGCCAGACGCGCCATGATGTCGCGCTGGCGACTGAGGAGGGAGGAATCGTCGAGCGCGGGGATGACGATCAGCCCGTCCTGCGTCAGGCCGCGATCCAGTGTTCGGACATGATGGGCCTGCAACCCCATGACGAGACTGCAGATCGCGAGCGTCATGGCGAAGCTGAACTGAAGCACGACCAGAAGGGAACGTAGTCCGCTCTCGATCCGTCCGCCTGCGGGGGTCTTGCTGGCGGCGAGGACGGCAGCGGGACGAAAGCCGGAAATGACCAGAGCGGGATAGAAGCCCGCCAGTGTTCCGGCACCCAGCACGACCAGCGCATCAACCGACAGAACAAATCCCCAGTCTATCGACAGGCTCCAGCCGCCCCAGAGATTGACCCACCGCAGGGCGAGCTCCGTCAGAGCCGTGCCAAGAGCGGCGGCGATCACGACTATCAGATAGGCTTCACTCATGAACTGCGCGATCAGGCGCTGACGTGTCGCGCCCAGGACCTTGCGCACTGCCACTTCACGCGCGCGCAGGGCGGAGCGTGCCGTCGCCAGATTGACGTAGTTGATGATCGCCGTGGCCAGACCAGCCAGTCCGATCAGACCCAGAATGCGGATGAGAGCCCGGCTGTTGCCGCCTTCCCCGATGGCCGCCGCATGAAAATGAAAATCTTTCAGCGGCAGCAGGTCCAGTCCGCCGGTCCCGAACATTTCCTCAAGCAGAGCTTTCGTCCAGTTTCCGGGATGGGTGTAGGGATAGTGCGCAAGACCGGCGCGGATACGCGGGATGGCGCGCGGGTCATCGATACGGAGCCAGATCGTGCCCCAGAGCGAGCCCCAGTTCGTGAAGGCGTAGCGGGAGAGCCAGTTCGTCGGAATAACCTCGATCAGATCGAATTTCATCGTCTGGTTCGGTGGCTGGGGGGCGAGAATACCGGTTACGATCGCGTCCGTCTGGCCATTATCGATCCGCAGCCGCTTGCCCAGCGCTTGTTCGGTTCCAAAGTATTTTCGCGCCATATCGGCGGAAATCACGACCTTCCCGGGGCCATCCAGCGCGGTGGCGCGGTCTCCGGCGAGCAGGGGCAATGCGAAGACGGAAAAGAATTCCGGGTCCGTCATCGTCACCTGTTCCTGCGCAAGGATCGTCCCGCCCCGCACCACGAGCGTTTCCTGTAAAACCCGTATGGCGCTGCTGATTTCGGGAAAATCCTGCTTCAGGAACGGGAAAGGCACGAAGCTGATGAAATCGCTGTCGGCCGGGGCGTGTCCCGCCGGGCGGAAGGCTTCGTCCACGGCATAGAGATGCGAGACGTTGGGAACGCTGGAATCATAGCTGGTCTCGTATCGCACGATCAGCGCCATCGTCAGGAACACGGCGATGCCGAGCGCAAGACCCGCCAGATTGAGAAGCGTATAGCGTTTCTGGGCGGTAAGGGTGCGCCAGGTGGCCCGGAAGATCTCTGCGAACATCGGATTTTTCCTTACCAGCCAGCTTTGTCGAGGGCGGAAATCGGCGCCTGAAGCGGCTCCCAGCCGCGCGTGCGGGCGCGCTGGAACTTCGCCGCCGCGTCGTAATGCGGAAGGTGGGGCAGCACGTCGTCGGCCTGCAACCGGCCCATTGAGGCGAGAAGTGTGGCTTCCGCAACGATGGTATCATGGCGGCTTCCTGCGAGTTCCACCTGCGCCGAGCGCAGATTCTGATCGGCATAGAGCACGTCGGTGGTGCTGCGCAGGCCGTAGCCATATTCGATCTGATAACCTTTGAGGGAGGTCTCGCCGGAGCGGACTTCTGCCGTTCCTGCGCGGATGGCCTGCAACCCGTTTTCGACCGCGTGCCAGTTGGTCGCCACGTCCTGTAAGGCGGTGCGCCGGGCGAGTTCAACGCTTTCGCGGGCCTGTTCGTCTTTATTGCGGGCCTGACGGATCTGCGAATTATACAGATCGCCATTGTAGATCGGCTGCACGAGCTGGACGAGGCCCGTCACCTGCTCGCCATACTGGTCGCCGTGGAAGGGAGAGGCCGGGCCGATCGTTCCGAATGTGCCCTGCACCTGAATTTGAGGCCCCCATTGCGAGCGCGCGGTGTCGATATCGGCGGCGGTGGCTTTCTTGGTTTCCTGCATCTGGATCAGTTGCGGATTGAGCGCCAGTGCGGTTCTCAGCGCCTGATCCAGTGTCGCGGGCAGGCCGGGCAGCCCCTCCGGCATCGTCAGTGTATCCGGTTCCGTCCCGATGACCGCGCGGAATTGTGCGACCGAGGCCGCAAGCGTGGCCTGAGCCTGCGTGACGGCGACTTCCGCCGAACGACGCCGCGTTTCCGCCTGTTCGACATCCGTGCGTGTGACCTGTTCGGAGGGCTGTCCGCCCAGAGTGTAGCGGGAGGTTGTGAGCTGCACCTGACGTGTGAGCATGTCCAGATCGGCGCGCCGAACATCGAGAATGTTCTGATCACGTAACACATTCATATAGGCCGTTACCACGCCGGTGAAGACCTGCGCCTCGGTCAGTCGTAACTGGTGAAGCTCCGCCCGGGAACGGGCATCCGCCGCGCGTACCTGATTGGCAACATGTCCAAACGAATAGAGCGTCTGTTTCGCCGAAACATATCCTTCAGCGGAATTGGACGTATAGGAGCCCAGTGCGAAGGCACTCGTGTAAGGCCCCTGTTGATAGGAGGCGTCCATGTTGACTTGAACGGTCGGTCGCCAGCCGGATCGTGCCTGCGCCGAATTTTCGGTGACGGCGCGCTGGTTGGCCTGCTCCCCGCGCAATGTCGGATTGCTGCGATAGGCGAGGGCCAGCGCCTCCTGAAGCGTCAGGGCTTCCGCCGGTGCAGGCAGAAGGGCAGGAACCGATGCCATTAGGGCGAGGAAAAGGGCTTTGCGGTGGGTCATGGTCATATCGGGTCCGGAAGAAGCAAGGGGTATGGGGGCGGTTACTGGGCTTGTTACTGGGAGCCGAGGGCGATGGCGGGGGCGCTTCGGGCGCCGCGGCGGATCTGGAGCAGGGTGGTGAGTGTGGCGAGCGTCAGCACGATCAGTGCGGTCAGGGCGAAATAGAGCGGGGAGAGGTTGATGCGCCGGTCGAACCCGGACAGCCAGCCCCGCATCACCCACCAGGCGACCGGCCAGGCAATGAGGTTTGCGATCAGGACGGGGCGCAGGAATTGCAGCACCAGAAGCCGCGTGACCTGTTGCGCCGTCGCGCCCAGCACCTTGCGGACGCCGATTTCGAACAGGCGGCGGCGCACGTTGAACACGGCGATGCCGTACAGACCGATGCAGGAAATCGACAGCGTCACGAAGGATGCGACGATCATCAGCGTCCCGCGCTGTTTTTCCGGCCGCGTATCGTCGTCGATGATGTCGCCGACACTGCGCAGATTCAGCGCGCTTTCCGGATAGACCTGCTTCCACACCGTGGCGATCGCAGTCCGGACGGCATTTTCGGGAGCATGGTCAAAGCGGACGGAGAGCACGCCGTAACCGATCGGGCCGGACACGGCGTAATACAGTGCGGGCGTGACACTGGCGCGGCTGTTTTTGAACCGCATGTCGGCGACGACACCGATGATCGTCTGAACGTCCTTGCCGTGCAGCGTGATGGGCGTTCCGATGGCACTGGCGGCGTCCGTAAAGCCGAGCGCGCGGATGGCGGACTCGTTAAGGACGACGTTATGGGCGCCGAATGTCCAGCTCTGTCCGGTCAGAAAACTGTCGAACGGTGCGACCGGCATGGCGCGGCTGTCATAGTCGTGGCTCGTGTCGAACAGGCGACCGGCAAGAAGATGCGCGCCCCAGACAGGCAGCGTGGAAGGTTGCATCGCGATTACGGCCAGCAGGGGAGGCGGAGCTGAACGTCCCGGACGGGTCGTATCGAATGTCATGCCTGCGGTGCCGCCGCCGGGTGCGTCGTCCGCAACCGTAACGCCGGTGACGCCGGGAAGGCCGCGGACGAGATCGCTCAGGCGTTGCTGCCGCAGGCGCTCGGCCTGTTCGTTCGGCAGATAGCTCATCAGGAGGCCGGACTGGTGAAAGCCGCGATCCATCGTCTGGAGCAGATGTGTCTGGCGCGAGATGACCAGTGTACAGATCGTCAGCGTCACGGCGAAGGCGAACTGCACGACGGTCAGCCCCTCACGCAGACGGCTGCCAAGACGCCCGCTTCCCGGCATCCGGGCCGAGGCCAGCACGGCCGCCGGGCGGAAGCGTGAGAGCATCCAGGACGGATAGGCCCCCGCGCAGGCCCCGCCGATGATTGCGGAAGCCAGCAGCAGGGGGAGGGCGAAACCGAAATCGAGGCCGACCGGCCAGCCGCTTAAGGTACTGATCCAGGGCAGCGTCAGTTCGGTCAGGACGAGCGCGATGACGGCCGCGATCAGGGCCAGACCGATGGCCTCCGCCGTGAAAGACAGTCCGAGTGTCAGGACTGTGGCGCCCAGCACCTTGCGCATCGCGACTTCCCGCGCGCGGGTCGCGGCAAGGGCTGTGGAGAGCGTGACGAAATTGACCAGTCCTGCTCCGAGTGCGAGCAGCCCGACGACACCGAGAATGATCGGCAGGCGTTCATCTGCTCCGCCCCAGCCAATGGTCGCGTCGAAGAAATGGAGCGTCGTGAGGGAGCGTGCGCTAATTTTGAATGCCCTGGCATCTTCCGAGGATAGTCCGGCGGCATGACGCTGTACGAGACCACTGAGAAGATCGGGCAGTCGGGATGCAATAGCTGGTGCAACTCGCACCCAGGTCTCGGCCGTGCTCATTTCCCACGAGGACCCGGCCTGCATTGCGGCGGCGGAAGTCGGAACGAGAAGATCGAATTGTGGCGTGGTATTCGGCGGCAGGTCCTTCAGAACGCCGGTGACATGGAGCCGTTCGGTCCGGCCTTTCTGCGTGATGTCCAGCGTCTTCCCCAGAACATTATGATCCTGACCGAAGAACCGCCGCGCCTGCGTCCGTGTCAGCACCACGCCGTTCGGTACAAGGGCCGTGCGCGGATCGCCCTCCGCCAGCGGGAGCGCGAAGACGTCGAACAGATGGGCATCGGTCCGGGCGATGAAGACGTCCCAGGCATTGTCGTTGACGCGGACGGTCGCTCCGGAGAAGCCACGTAGGATTGCGGTCGCGTTCCAGTCCGGATGCTCTGCGCGGAGTGCATCGATCAGCCGGATGCTGGAGACCGAGGCTTCCTTGTCGTCGAAGGCATCCAGCCGGTAGATGTGTCCGGCATTGGGGATCCAGCGATCGAAGGTGAATTCGTAACGCACGATCAGCGCAAGCGTCAGGAACGTCGCCATGCCGAGCGCCATGCCCAGCACGTTTAGCGTTGTGAACAGGCGGCGCTGGAGAATGCCGCGCCAGAAAACGAGGGCGATGTGGGAAAGCATGGCGTTTACTCCGCTCTGAGCGCGCGGGCCGGTTCGGCACGGGCGAGGCGCAGGGTCTGTCCGAGGACGGTGAGGGCGGCGATAAGCAGGGTCACAAGGACCACGGCTGCGAAATCGAGCCACGAGAGCGCGATGCGTTGGTGGAAGCCGGACAGCCAGGAGCGCATCACGAACAGCGCCGGAAAGGCCGCCATGACGCAGGCCAGCAGGACAGGGCGCAGGAAATCGCCCAACATGAGGGTCAGTACGTTGTGCGTCGTGGCCCCGAGCGCCTTGCGGATTCCGACTTCATGGGTCCGTCGCAGGGCCGTGAAAGACGCCAGACCGTACAGACCCAGACAGGCGATGACGATCGCGATGCCTGACGCGATGGAGAACATCCATCCCCGGCGCTGCTCCGTGATGTAGAACGTGGACATACGGTCCTGCACCGTGCGGAAACTGGTCGGATCATCAGGGGAAACCGGGTCCCAGGCCGATTTGAGGCGTGTTTTCATGATGTTTTCAGGCACGCCCGAGAAGCGGACCGACGCATGGGGGTAGTCGAGGGCGGCGGTTGAGTTAAACGTGACCTGTGGCGAGACGTCATCGCGGGCGGAGACGAAGCGCATGTCTTCCATGACGCCGATGACTCGCAGCGTGACGGGACCGCTTTTGAGAGGCGTGCCTATGGCGCTTTCGGGTGAAGCAAAGCCCAACCGGGACACGGCCGTGCGGTTGAGGACGACGTTCCATGTTTTTCCGGACGACTTGTGGAACGCTTCGTCGCCGGGGCTGTCGTCTTCGCCGTGACTGCTGTCGAACCAGCGGCCTGCAAGTATGCGGGGGCGATAGGTCGCGGCGTAGTCTCCGAAGACCGTATCGCCGAGGACATGAATGTCTTCGCGATGCGGGCCGACAGGCGTCACGTTGAAGCGGTGGTGGTTGTCGATATGCGGGGTCAGTTCGGACAGCGAAGCGGAGACGACGCCCGGCGTATGGCGCAGGGCTTCGAGAATTGCTCGCTGCTTTCCGATGTCGCTCGTCATGATGTCGGAGCTGATGAGAATGCCGTCACGTGCGAACCCCAGGTCCTGTGACTGCATGAAATGGGCCTGCCGGTTCACTACCAGTGTGCAGATGGCGAAGGCCACTGCGAAGGCGAACTGCACGATGACGAGACCGTTCCGCAGCCGCGCCGTGCCGCGTCCACCAGATGGCATGCGCGTGGCCGCCAGAACATGCGCGGGCTGGTAGGAAGACAGGACGAGCGCGGGGTAGATCCCGCACGCAAGCCCCGTCAGCAGCACGACGCCGAGGAGGAAAGGAAGCGTGAAGCCGTAATCCATGTGCAGGGCCGTGCCCGTGAGGGCGGCCGTGAAGGGCAGGGCGATCTCGCACAGCGCAAGCGCGAGTGCCCCGCCAATGGCGGTACTGGCGACCGCTTCGCCGACGAACTGGACAAACAGCGCCTTTCGTGTGGCGCCGAGCGTCTTGCGGATGGCGACTTCCCGCGCCCGAAGGCCAGAGCGGGCCGTGGCGAGATTGATGGCGTTAAGTACTGCAAGGAGAAGCGCGAGCGCGCCGATCAGTGCGAGAATATTCACCATCGAACGATCGGTCGCGTCATCGCCTGCGACGACATGCAGGTCATTGAAATGCGTCTCGCGCAGGCTGACAAGGGACAGGGCAAAACGGCGTTCGGGGTGGAGGCCTTCGCTGACGTCGTCATTCGCCGTGCCAGACGCATGGTCGATCACGAAGCGGGTCAGGTTTCGTGCGATGGCGGTACGATCGGCTTCGTTTCGCACGCGCAGGAAAATATTACCCGAGCTTGAACCCCAGCGTGTGAACTGTGGTTTCTGTATTTCATCGGACGGGAATGGCGTGATGGCGCCCGGTGCGATCGTGACTGGACCTGCGGCACGAGCCAGTACGCCTGTAACCGTCTGACTGCTTCGGTGCCCTTCATGATCGGTTGTGATCGTGCGGCCCAGCACGTCGGTCGTGCCAAACAGGGCCTGTGCCGTATCGGCGGACAGAACGATGGCGTCAGGTCTGCTTAGGGCCGAACGCGGGTCGCCGTGTTCAAGCGGGAGGGCGATGACGTTGAAAAAGGACGGGTCCACCATGGCGGCATCGGCGGAGATGCTTTTGTCGCCGTTATGGAGCTGGTAATCGTCTGCCTCGTAGCGCGTCGTATCGACAATCTGCGGGAAATCGGTGTGCAGGAACGGAAAGGCGATGAATGGCACATCGCCATATTCCTGCGGTGCGCTTCCCGGAAGCATGAGGTGGGAGTCCAGTCGCAGGACATGCGCCGCGTCGGGAATGGTCGCGTTGAAGCTGTATTCGTAACGGACCTGGAGGGTCAACACGAGGCAGACCGCCATGCCGAGCCCCAGCCCGAGGATGTTGAGCGTCATATAGAGCGGCTGACGCCGGGCCTGACGGAAGATGCTGCGCAGAATGGTGAAGAGCATGGCGGTCACTCCGCACGAAGGGCACGGGCGGGTTCGGCCCGGGCGACGCGCAAGGTCTGGAACAGGACGGTCAGGGCGGCCACAAACAGCGCCGCCGCGAAAACCGAGGCGAAATAAATCGGAGAGAGCGCAATCCGTGCGTCGAAGCCCGACAGCCAGTTCCGCATCATCATCCAGGCCAGGGCACAGCCGATCAGCCCGGCCCCCACAACCGGCTTGAGAAACTGTCCCATCAGCAGGCCGAGAACCCGGCCGGTCGTCGCGCCCAGTGTCTTGCGGATACCGACTTCAAGCATGCGGCGGGCGACGGTGAAGGACGCGAGAGCGTACATGCCCATCACCGCGATGAAGATGGCAACGCCCGCGCCGATGGCCAGAAGCTCGCCGCGCCGTTCGTCGTCGCGATAGTCGCTGGACAGCAGATCGGTAGCCAGAACGGCGTTAAATGCGAGACCAGGTGCTCTTTGCCGCCAGATCGCCTGAAGAGCGGTTTTGACGTCCTGCTTCGAACGGTTTTCAAAACGGATTCCGGCGCTTGTGAAACGGTACGGGGAGGACGTGTAGAAATAAACATGCGGAACGCTTTGTTCGCGTGCCGATTTCAGGCGGATATCATTCACCACGCCGATGATGCGCCATGACGCACGATCAGTATTTTTGCGGATCGTCTGGCCCAACGCGGCTTCTGGCGTTGTGTAGCCCAGTGCGCGTGCGGAACTGACGTCAATGATGGCTGAGTGGATGCCGCTTCCTTTCTGCTGGTCATCTTCGCCACGGGCGTCGTCGAACAGACGTCCCGCTATCAGGTGCATTCCGAAGAGCTGAAAGTAGTCGCGTCCGATATCCTGCCATTCGAGGCGCGGGCGGTGATCCGGCATGGTTGCGGGCGAGAAATAATCACCTGCGAAAAAGCCGTAATTACCCGGCATCGTGTAGAAATAGGACACCGTCGTCACACCCGGAATGCCGCGGAAAGCATCCATGAGCGACAGTTGTGTGGCCGATGGGCCGACATTGTCGATGAACGGAATGAAGGCCAGCCCGCTGCTTTCAAACCCGCGATCCATGTCCCGCACGAAAACGGACTGGCGCAGGATCACCACGCTTGAGGCACTCAGCCCGATCGCAAAGCCGAACTGCACGACCACAAGTCCGAGACGGACGATGGCGCCAAGGCGGCCCATCGTCGCCATGCGCGAGGCGGCAAGCACTCTTGCGGGCTGGTAGGACGAAAGCCACAAAGCCGGATAGGCGCCGGCCAGCAGGCCCACGACGACCGTTAGCGCCAGGAGTGCCGGCAGCACAAGGCCATAGGGAATGACGATATCCCAGCCGCCCAACGCGTTGACCGTCGGGATGGCGATTTCAATCAGGGCCAGGGCCGGGATGGCTGCGCACAGGACAAGCAGCATCGCTTCGCCCATGAACTGGACGATCAGATCGCGTCGTGTGGCACCCAGCGTCTTGCGCATCGCCACTTCGCGGGCGCGGAGTAGACCACGGGCGGTAGACAGGTTGATCGTGTTGATAAGGGCGGAGAGGAGCGCCAGAACGCCGATGAGTCCCAGCATGATGACGCCGGTGCGGCTGGCGTCCGACGCGCCCAGCGTTCCGTCAAGGAAATGCAGGGACGGCAGTTCGCGGACCCGCCAGTCCCGTAATTCTCCGTTCTGCCGCACCTGGATGGGCACATGGTCGTTGGAAAACTGCACCATCGCATTCTGCATGTGTCTGGCGTCGGTGGGGCTGCGGAGACGAAAGAAGAGATATCCGCCCTCGATCCCCCACTGCATGAAGGCCGGGGAGGCCAGCATTGCACTGTCGATCGGGATCAGCATGTCGGGTCTGAGCGTCGTATTGCCCGGAACCGGGCCGAGAATGCCGGTTACGGTGAGGTCCGCCTTGCGCCCGTCGTGATCGACCGTCAGCCTGCGCCCGATCACGTCGATCGTATGGAAATAGACCAGTGCTCGTTCCTGCGAAAGGACGATGCTGTTTGGTGCCGACAGCGCGGAGGCTGCATTGCCGCGGATGAGGGGATAGGGCAGCGTCGCGAAGAAATCGGGATCGACATAAAGGGCGTTGGAGGCGTGGATATCGTCCGGTGTGATAATGGAAATATTGTCGGGGCGGATGCGCGTGGCATGTGTGATTTCGGGGAAAGCTGTCCGGAGCGCGTCGTAAACCCGGAAAGGGGCATCCGCGATTTCCGCCGGTTTCCCGCCGGACGCATTCACCGCATCCAGTCGATAGATGTTGCCTGCATCGGTGAGCCACCGGTCGAACGTGAATTCGTAGCGGACGATCAGCCCAAAGGTGAGGCAGGTCGCAAGCCCCAGGGCCAGGCCCGAGATGTTGATGGCCGTATAGAGCCGATGATGGCGCATCTGGCGAAAGAACGCCGTGAAAACAGGAGAGACGTACCGGGAGAGCATGGCGGTCACTCCGCACGAAGGGCACGGGCGGGCTCGGCCCGGGCGAGGCCGAAGGTTCGGCTGAAGATTGTCAGCGCGCATAGCAGTGCGGCGAGCAGCGTGGTGAGCACGAAATAAAGAGGCGTAAGTGCAACCGGGTTGTCGAAGCCTGTGAGCCAGTTTCGCATGAACACCCACGCCACTGGCCAGGCGATCAGGCTGGCGTACAGGACGGGACGCAGGAACTGCCCCAGCAGCAGGCGCATGATCTGCGCGGTCGTGGCGCCCAGCGTCTTGCGGATGCCGACTTCGTGCATCCGGCGTTCGGCGTTGAAAGCCGCCAGTCCGTACAGACCAAGGCAGGCGATGGCGATGGCGACGGCCGCGCCGATGCTGAACAGACGACCGCGTGCGATATCGCTTTGGGTTGATTCCGCGATGATTTCGGTCATGGTCTGTGGCTCGAACGGAACGCCGGGCGCCAGTGTCGGCCATGCCTTGCGCAATGCGTTCAGAACATGGGGCATCGCACCCGGTGCGGTCCGGAACGCAATGATCCCTTGCTCGATCGGGCTTGTTTCCAGTTCGTAGATCGGGGGAGGCAAGGTGTCCTGTCCGGAATTGAGAATGACGTCCTCGACGACACCGACAATCGTGCGTTTCTCGGCGGCATCGTTGTCGCCAAACATGAAGGTCTGTCCCAGAGCAGCCTGCGGCGAGGAAAAACCGAGCTTGCGCGTCGCTTCGCGACTAAGGACAAAGTTCTGCGCCAGCGCGTCCGGATTGCCGTTTTTCGTGTGTGTGACATCTGTCGCGCGTTCGGATGTTGTCAGGCGTCCTGCGAGCAGGTGCAGCCGGAACGTCCTGAAGAACGCTTCGTCATGGGCGATGGCCTGCGCCATGAAGGCTTTTTGGCCGGGCGCGCGGTGGACGCTCCCGACCTCGTAGCGCCCGAGGGTCCCTCCCGCCGAGACGGACAGGTCGGTGACGTCCGGCATGGCCCGTAGGAGGTTCACAACGGCGGTCTGCTGCCTGTCCAGCGCGTTGAGGTTTTCCGTGGCGATAATGGCGAGGCCGGGGATCGTCATACCCCGGTCCAGATGACGCAGATGCAGCGCCTGCGCGTTGACGACGAGGGTGCAGATCCCCAGCGTCACGGCGAATGCGAACTGGATCCCCACCAGAAAGAGCCGGATGCGTGCACCGAAGCGCCCCTGTGCCGGAAGGCGGGCGGAGGCGAGGACCGGTGCGGGTGAAAAGGAGGAGAGCATGAAGGCGGGGTAAAAGCCGGCGCCCAGCGTGAGGACGACGATGACGGCGCCCAGAAGAGGGAGCGTCCAGCCGTAATCCAGCGTCACGGACCAACCTGACAGGCTGGCGACCGTCGGGACGGCGATTTCCGTCAGGATCAGCCCCAGCATGGCCGCCAGCGTCGTCAGCACGAGGGCTTCCCCGAGAAAGCGGATCATCAGTCGGGTGTGGGAGGCGCCGAGAACCTTGCGGATAGCCACTTCCCGCGCCCGACCCAGAGACTGCGCTGTGGCGAGATTGACGTAATTCATCGCTCCCGCGAGCAGGGACAGGGTGCCGATTGCGATGAGTGCGAACAGCACGCTGCGCGATGCTCCGTCCTCTGCCACGCCATCGGAGCCGAAATGAACGGACGGCAGAGGAACAATCCTGAGGGTCATTTTTTCGCCCCCCGGATCTTTCTGTTCGATGGCACGAGACAACGGGGAGGTCATCAGGACGTCATGGGCGTTTTGAAGAAAGGACTGGCGCAATGCGGCTGTGGGCAGCACCGCGTAGGTTTGTGCGCACATCGTGTTCCAGCCGTCGCACGGGCGGTCCGCACCGGTCTTCGGGATTGCGGCAATCAGATCTGTCGTGATCGTGGTGTTGGACGGATGGTCGCGGAGCACTCCCGCGACACGATAGACGGACGTCTTGCCATGACGCGTGACCTCAAGTGTCTGGCCGAGTGCGGGTTTTTCTCCGAACAGCCGTCGCGCCATGGTCGCCGAGAGGATGATATTTCCCGGCGATGAGAGAACGGCTGGCGAACCGGCTGTGAATTTCAGATCGAAAAGGTCGAAGAAATTCGGATCGACGAAGCTGATCGTCTGGTCGTAATGCACCGTTCTGCTGATGTCCGAAGGCGCCACGATGTCTGCGGATATGTGTTCAAGGCGCGTGCCTTGCAGACCGGGCATACGGGTCTGGACTGCCGGAAGCACAGGGTCATGGACCTCGGCCATATGAAATGTGCCGCTGCCGATCACGAAATCAGCCTGAAGTTCGTAGAGCGACGCCGACTGCTGGTAAAAGCCGTCCCAGCCCAGTTCGTAACGCGCCACCAGCGCCAGGGTGAGAAACGTGGCCACGCCCAGCCCGAGCCCGATCACGTTCAGGGCGGTATAGAGCCTGTAACGCACGGCCAGCCGCCAGAAATCCGACACCATCGTCATCATGGCCCTCGTTCCTCCCTTGCTGTCGCTTCAGATTGCGTTGCGGACGGAGACCACGACCTGTCCGTCGAGCATGTCTATGCGGCGGCGGGCGAGGTCGGCGTGGCTGGGGGAGTGCGTGACCATGATGATGGTAGCGCCCTCGTCGTTGAGGCGCTGGAGGATGTCCATCACCTGTGCGCCGTTTTCGGTGTCGAGATTGCCGGTCGGTTCGTCGGCGAGGATCAGGCTTGGCTCGCCTACGATGGCGCGGGCGATGGCCGCGCGCTGCTGCTGACCGCCGGAAAGCTGGGACGGGTAATGCCGCGCCCGATGCGCAATGCCGACATGGTCCATGGCATGGGACACACGGCTCTGGCGTTCGGCCTTGGGCATGTTGCGATAGATCAGGGCGAGTTCGATGTTCTCCTCGATCGTCAGTTCGTCGATCAGGTTGAAGCTCTGGAACACATAGCCCAGATGCTCGCGGCGGAATTTCGCCAGTTCTGCCTCGTTCATCGCCGTCAGTTCATGCTCGCCGAAGCGATATGAGCCACCGGTTGGCCGGTCGATCGTGCCGAGGATGTTCAGCAGCGTGGATTTGCCGCAGCCCGACGGCCCCATGATCGCGACGAATTCGCCTTTTTCGATCTGGAGTTCGATGTCGTGCAGAGCGGTCGTCTCCACTTCGTCGGAGCGGTAGAGGCGCTGGATGTGCGAGAGTTCGATCAGCATGATGTCCGGTCCTGCAATATGTTGCGTCAGTGAATCGCGAGATGGCTGAAATTCTTGTAGGAATTGTATGAAGAGACGATCACCCGATCGCCGTCATGCAGGCCGCCGGTGATCTCGACCTGCTCGGGATTGCGGCGGCCTGATGTGATCGACACGCGGTCTGCGCTATGCTCGCCCGAGGCCATGACGAAGGCCGAAGAGCCGCCGCTGGCCTCCAGCCACGCCCCGTTCGGCAGGACGAGCGCGCGATGGGTTTCTCCCAGCGTGATGCGCAGATCGATGCTTTCTCCGCGCCGCAGTCCGGCCGGCGGCGGCCTGTCGAATGTGAGTTCCGCGCGGAACTGACCGTTCGTGACCTGCGGGTGAACCCGTGAGACGGTCATGGGCAGTTTCGTGTCGCCCAGATCGGCTTCGGCGCGCTCGCCGACAGCAACACGGCCGAGATAGAATTCATCGATATCCGCATCGAGCCTGTACTGGCCTTCGCTGTCGATCTGGCCGATCTTGTCTCCGGCCTTGAGAGACTGGCCTGGCTGGAGATCGAAATTGGTCAGACGTCCATCCAGCGGCGCACGGAGGTCGAGCGCCCCGAGACTGGCCTCTACTACGTCCAGATTGGAGCGCAGGCGCTGGGCTTCCTCGTCGATTTCGCCACCCTGCCGATCCGCGACCTTCAGATCCTGTGTCAGGGCGCTTTCAAGGCGTTTCAGGCGCTGGGCGTAATAGTCTGCCTCGTCACGATAGGACTGGACGTTGGCGTCGGATTCAAAGCCCTGATCGTGAAGCTGCTGGCGGATGGAGAGTTCGCGCTGGGCCTTGAGGAGATTGTAGCGGGCCTCCGCGCGCTGCGTTTCTTCGGTCGTGCGGGTCTGTTGCAGGGTCAGGCGCTGGGCGCTGACGGCCCCAAGCTGGCTTGCGATCTGTGCCTCGCGGGAGGTGACGTCGAGCTGGAGCTGTGGGTTGGTCAGATGCGCCAGAATGTCTCCTTTTTTCACGAGCGCCCCATCCTTCGCCACGACTTGCGCCACTTCGCCGCCCTGAATGGCGTCGATGAAGGTCACGTTGAGCGGGGCCACGGTGGCGCGGACGGGAAGGTAGTCGAGAAAGGGCGCGGAGCGGACGGTCGCCACCGTCAACTGGTCCCGCGACACCGAAAGCGTTCCCGACGCGGGCACGAGACGCCATCCGGCCCAGAGTAGCCCCGCAACCGCGACGGGCGCGCCATATCGCAGCGCACGCCGCACAAAAATCCGCCGCCGGGAGGGGGCGACGGCCCGGTCCATGACCGCGCCGGATGCCGGACGGATCGTGGTACCTGACGTGGCTTTGGGAACGGGTCGGTCCATGCACTGTTTCTCCTGTTGGCAAACAGTGTATCATGGGAAAAAATGAAGTTATCTCATTGATATATAACGATAAAAAACCGATGATTTTATGGATGTGTCCGCTTTTGAACGGAGTGTCCGGAACCGGACACCCCTAGGAGGCCCGTCAAGACTGAAATGAACATGTTCCGCAACGAATCGGGTGAAGCCACGCCTTCCGCGCCCTGCATTCTCTTCGTCGACGACGATCCGGACGTGCAGGTCGCTGCACGTCTGCTCTTCCGTCGCCGCGGGATCGACATGCTGTCCGCCTGCGGAACGGAGGAAGCCCTGACGCAGCTTGCGTCTTCTTCCGTGGACCTTGTGCTGCTGGACCTTAATTATACCAAAGGCATGACGACCGGCGCGGAAGGACTGGCTCTGCTGCGTGACATGCTCGTCCTGCGTCAGGATCTGCCGGTTATCGTCGTGACAGGTCATAGCGGTGTGACGATCGCGGTCGCGGCGATGCGGGCCGGGGCCACCGATTTCGTCATGAAGCCCTGGAACAACGAACGTCTTCTCGCACTCGTCGAGGGAACGCTCAAACGGCGTCAGACCGCAGAAGCGCTGGAGGCCGAGCCAGCCATGATCGTGGCATCGGGCGAGCTGCGGTGCCTCGTCGCCGAGGCGGACCGTCTGGCCGTCACGCGCGCGCCGCTGATCATTACCGGAGCGGCGGGTGCAGGGAAAATGCTTCTGGCCCGGCGTATTCATGCCCTGTCGCAGGAAAGCGATCCTGTGACGATTATCCGTGCGGAGGAGTGTGAGGCGCTGCCGCAGGAAAGTGGCACATGGATCTTCCGCAATATCGACGCCCTGTCCGTCCCCATGCAGCGCCGTCTGGCGGACAGGCTGGACGAGCGCGTGGCGCCACGGATCATCGCGCTGTCATCTCTGGAGCAACCGGCTCTGGAAGCTGTCCTCGATCCCAGACTCCTGCTTCATCTGGGCATGGTGGTGCTGAGTCTGCCGCCTCTTTGTGAGCGGCCCGACGACGTTATGGCCCTGAGCGCCCATTTTCTGCGGTATTTTTCAATCCGCCATGGTCTCGCAGAGCCTGTGCTGGATGAAGAGCGAAGTCGGATCCTGTGCAGGGAAAGCTGGCCGCAGAATGTCCGAGGCCTTCGCGCGGTTCTTGAGCGCGCTGTTCTGACCGGAACATGGGGTACTTCTTCCGATGCGTCGGAGACAGCCACGCAAGGTACTCCGACGCTGCGTGATACAGAACGTTCTTTAATCGAAACGGCGCTGCGCAGGCATGGCTTCAACGTTACGCAGGCCGCACGGGAACTGGGCCTGACCCGTCCGGCACTTTACCGCCGTATGGCCCGATACGGGCTCTAGGATGCGCGCGGCGTTTGAAACACTCCTCCGGCTGTCGGGAGTCGTTGCCGCATGCCTGATCACGGCACCGATGTGGCACCGGGGTTTTTACGCGACCTCCCTCCTGTTCGTCTGTCTCGGAGTGCTGTGCGCGGCTTCGCTCGTCGCGGCGCAGATCCGAATCACGCAGCGTCTGAAACGCCATGAACCGTCCGTCGTGCGTCCGCTGGACCGGGAAAAGCTGCGCAATCGTGCGTTACTCGATCATGCGCCCGTGCCTCTGCTGATCCAGCAGGTGGACGGGACGCTTCATGCCGCCAATCGTGCGGCTAGGCGCCTTTTCATGACGGATGGCATTCTTCGCGAGCCCCCGACATCCCTGATCGATGCGCTAAAAAATGACGCGTCTGCACCCGGAAAGCGCCTGATCCGATTGTTTTTAAAAGACGGAGCGAGCAGGGTTTATGCGCTTTCGGTTGGAAAAGGTGGCGGCGTTGGCGGCATCGTGGCCTATGTGGCGCTGACCGATGTCGAAGCCGGATTGAATGCAGCGGAAGCCCAGGCATTGCGGGACCTGCTTCAGGTCCTGAGCCATGAAATCATGAATTCTCTGACCCCCATCGTGTCCCTGTCGGCAACGGCCGAGGAACTGTTTTTCGAAAATGTGGGGGGAAGTCCGCATGACACCGGACTTCTGATTACGGAAGCACTCGGCACCATCCGTCGCAGGGCCGAGGGGCTGGATCGTTTCGTTCGAGGATATCGCGATCTTGCCCGGCTGCCGGAGCCGGACCTGAAGCTGACCGAGCTTGCGCCGCTGATCCGCGAAATCGTGAGGCTTTTCAAAGCCCGCTGGACGGAGCGCGTGGCACTTGAGGTTGTGCTGCCATCAGGAAAGATCATGGTGCGCCTCGATGTGGCGCAGATGGAGCAGGCTCTGGTCAATCTGCTCAACAATGGCGCGGAAGCGGCTCTGGAACAGCCCGCTCCCCGCGTTCAACTGGCTGTCGAGGCCGCAAATGATGCAATCATCATCAGGGTCCGCGATAACGGGCCGGGCATAGACATGGCTCTGCAGGAGCAGATTTTCGAGCCTTTCGTCTCTTTCAAGGCGGGGGGAAACGGCATTGGGCTGCCACTGGCCAGACAGATTGTCAGAGGCCATGGCGGCAAGCTGATCCTCGCCACGACTGACGAAGAGGCACAGTGGAGCACGACATTTGAAGTGCGGATGTGACGTTCGTCAGTCAAAATCCTTGAGGCGGATCAGTCTGGAAGTTTCAAGGAAAGACGGTTTTCACTCGTCGCCGGGCACACCATAGGACGGAGCCGAAAGCGGATTGAGACCACGCGTGACGTAATCGTGCATCTGCGGTTTCCAGAGGGCCCAAAGCTGACGAAGATCGGACAAGGGATTTTCGCTCCAGTCCACACGGAGATCAACCAGAGGCCAGCTCTGTTCTTCGACCACGATCATTCCCGCTGAATGCACCGGTCCGGCTTCTCCCCCTGCGGCAAGGCCGGCCTCCATCGCCAGAAGCAGACGCTCTCCCAGTTCCAGGGCGGGGTCCGAATTTTCGAACGCCGTTTTCATGGCTTCCGGTACGCCGGCATGGGCCAGCATGTTTCCCGCCGCTGCGACATTCGTGCCGCCAGCCGAGGCATGACAGCCCAGAATACGATCTCCGGCCCACAACGCCGTCTCACCGTTCCTGTCGAGAACGACGAGCTGTCTGAATGCCCGGAATTCGTTCCCCCGCACGAGAATGTCGCGACATTCCGACGCTGTGGCGCCGCGTTCCAGAAGGTCCAGTCCCGACGGGCCAAGGCGGGGGTCGGTGACGTTCTGCGTTGCGACGACGCCCACACCTGCACGCGCAAACGCACAGCGGCTTGCAACCGCGGGCGACGAGGAGGAAACGGCCATTCCAAACTGGCCGGTTCTTGAACAGCGCGCGACGATGGAAA
The DNA here is from genome assembly GCF_007988905.1 of Gluconobacter kanchanaburiensis NBRC 103587. Taxonomy (GTDB): domain Bacteria; phylum Pseudomonadota; class Alphaproteobacteria; order Acetobacterales; family Acetobacteraceae; genus Gluconobacter; species Gluconobacter kanchanaburiensis. The sequence goes on along the minus strand of NZ_BJVA01000002.1, from coordinate 304,227 downwards.
AGGTCATCGACTGGGTCTTTCCTGCTGGGAAGGGAGAAGCCTATTGCGGCTTATCGCCGAAGTCATGATCTCAGGGACGCGACGACGCCATCGAGGAAGCGTTCCGCATCCGCAAGTTCGGAATCGGTAATGTATTCGTCCGCCTTGTGCGCCCGACCGATCGAACCCGGACCGCAGACGATACAGTCCACGCCCAGTTTTTCGCTGAACAGACCTGCTTCCGTTCCGAAGTCGATGACCGAAACCTGGTTGCGCCCGGCCTCATGTAGGGCCAGCGAACACAGATCGCTGAGCGGGCTGGCGTTAAGGTCGGGATAGGCGTTGGTCACAGTGATTTCCACCTCACCGCCATCGAGCCGCTTTACGGCATCAACTCCCGCATTTTCCAGCCATTTGAGGTATGGAGCGCCCTCATATCCGGGCAGCAGACGGATTTCAGCGGTAATCGTACACAGATCGGGGACGATGTTCAGAGCCGCCCCACCGGAGATCAGTCCGGCCTGAACGGTCGAGAAGGGAACGCCAAACCGGGTGTCATGCTGTTCTGTCGTGCGGATATGGGTCTGAAGGCGTTCAAGGGCTTCAAGCATGTAGCCTGCGAGTGAAATCGCGCTTTTGCCCAGGAACGGGTTTGCGGAATGCGCGGCCTGCCCGTGGCAACGGATTTCAAACGCGATCTTTCCCTTGTGCGCGACAGCAACCTGAAGACCGGTGGGTTCGCCGATGATGCAGGATGCCGCCCGGACGGCCTGATCGCCTTCCACGTCAGTAAGAAGCGAGCGGACGCCAACGCAGCCGATTTCCTCGTCATGGGAAATCGCCAGATAAAGCGGGCGCTTGAGAGGCGCGTGATCTGGATTGTCGGAAGAGGCATTTCGCTCCGCCAGGCGGAGCATGCAGGCCAGAAAGCCTTTCATGTCGCTGCTGCCGCGACCATACAGCCGGTCTTCCCGGCGGGTCAGGATAAAAGGATCCGAAGACCAGTCCTGCCCCGTCACCGGGACGACATCCGCATGGGCCGAGAGGATGATGCCGCCCGGCGTGGCGGCTGGCCCGATCCGGGCAAACAGGCTGGACCGGCCGGAAGCCTCGCCGGGGATACGCTGGACGTCTGCTCCGCAGGAGCGCAGAAACGCCTCGATCCAGTCCATGATGTCGCCGTTCGGCAGCCCGCAGACACTCGGAAAGCCGACCAGCGATGCAAGAACCTGTTCGATGTCAGACATGATCCCCAGCCCTCTGTTCAGCCTGCTTTGGCCAGACGCTCTTTGGCAATATAGTCCCCCAGATAGTCGGCGTCATGCCAGCAACCCCAGATGAACGGGGAAGCCCGGCGCGACAGCCATGCCAGTCCGATAAAATACAGCCCCGGCTCGACCGAGACGCCCCGGTCATGACGCGGCGCGCCGCGGTTGTCGAAAATATCGAGGTCGATCCATCCGAAATCGAGCCTGTAACCCGTGGCCCAGATGATCGTTTTGATCCCGGCTTTGGCCAGATCGAGGCTCAGGACCGGATCAGTGGCGCAGGCCGGCAGAGGCCCGATTTTGCGGGCATCGGGCTCCTCCGGAAGATCGAGGCCATGTTCGAGAACATAGGCGTCGGCCGCATCGAGCATGGCGAGATAGTTCGCATCTCCCCCTTCGATGTTTTTGGCGAGATCGGGGGCGAATGTCAGGCTGCCGTCCTGGTAGCTTTCCGTACGTCCCACCAGCGTCATTCCGCTTGCCGCGAGGTTGCGGAAATCGACCGTATGACCGCCATGCGCGCCGCTGACGGCGATCGTGACATGTTCGACATCCGGGCTCGGAACCTTCATGTTCCACATACCCAGAACGCCCAGCCACCAGACGAAATCGCGTCCGCGATAGGCGCGGGGCGGGCGGTCATGCGGCCCTACGGACAGCCAAACGTCGCGGCCCGAGGCGCGCAGTTCGTCCGCGATCTGGGCACCGGATGACCCGGCGCCAATTACCAGAACGCCACCTTCGGGAAGCTGTGCCGGGTTCTTGTAGGCATTGGAGTGCATCTGAAGGATGCCGCTGTCCTGAGGGACGATGTCCGGAAAGGACGGCTTCTGGAACGGTCCGGTCGCCACGATCACGTTTCTGGCCTTGATCGTCCCGTCCGGCCCGTCAGCTTCAAAGCCCAGACCGTCAGCACTTTTGCGCAGTGCGCTGATTTCCACGCCGCAGCGGATCGGCATGTCGATCTGCTTTGCATAGGCTTCGAAATAGGAAACGATCTGCGCGCGGGGCGCGAAGGCATCCGGATCGAGATTGGGGAACGTTTTGTTAGGAAAACGGTCATGCCATGCCGGGCCGTTCGCGACGAGCGAATCCCAGCGTTCATTGCGCCACCGTTCGGCGATCTGGCCGCGCTCGACCACGAGATGAGGAATGCCGCGCTGGCCAAGATGCTCGCTCATCGCCACACCCGCCTGGCCACCACCGATGATCAGGGTATCGACGTTTTCCATAGTCATGCTGGACACTTTCCGCTGGACTGACAGAAGACTGCTTCCTCGTTTCGGGAAGGCCTTACCATTCTTGTATGGAAACGACATGATGCGAGAAACAATCGAATTGATTATCTTTGCTTAGTCTTTTCCTAAGAGATTTACCGTGCCGGTTCTGTCTTAAGCAGCTGCATCGGAAAAACCGCACCCGGCATTCACGAAATCTGTCTTTCCCTTCCGATGACCGGACTTTAGACAGGCATTATTCCGATTGTTTCAAAAAACTCCTGTTCAGGAAGCCTTAAAATCATGGTCGAGAACGAAAAGAAAGCCAGGATCGATCTTGCGGCCGCCTTTCGGCTGGCAGCCCGTCTGGGCATGCATGAAGCCGTGGCCAATCATTTCAGCATGTCCGTCTCGCCGGATGGCTCACGCTTCCTGATCAACCCCAAGTGGCAGCATTTTTCGCGCATCCGTGCGAGCGATCTGGTGCTTGTCGATACGAACGATCCCGCGAGCACCGCCAAACAGGATCTGGACCCGACGGCGTGGTCGATCCACGCCCAGCTTCATCGCCTGCATCCCGATGCTGTCGTGGCGATGCACCTGCATCCAATCTACTGTACGACCATCTCGACGCTGGCCGATCCGACGATCCTCCCGATCGACCAGAACACCGCGCGGTACTTCCGTCGCGTCGCGGTCGATACGCAGTATGGCGGCATGGCGGATAGCGAGGCAGAAGGCGCGCGTTTGGCATCTCTTCTGAATGGCAAGACACGTCTCATGATGGGCAACCATGGCGTCATGGTCGTCGCGCCCACGGTGGGAGAGGCGTATGACGACATGTATACGATCGAGCGGGCCTGCCAGATCCTCGTGACGGCTTATGCGACGGGCCGCGAGATCTCAGTCCTGTCGGACGACGTAGCGGAGCGGACAGCGCGGGACTGGGAAAAAATCACGGCTTTCTCCATCCGCCATTTCGAGGAAATGAAGTTGATCCTCGACCGCGAAGAGCCTGATTACACTGACTGAAGAAACGCGGTCCCGGGACCCGATCCGGGACCTGAACCGGGCCGGGGGTCTATTCCAGCGGACTCATGCCCGGAATGTCATGGTCGGAAATCGAGGCGCGGCAATGGTCGCAGAAATGTTCGAGCAAGCGGGATTTGCGCGTCTCCTGTCGCATCGCCATCCCCATCACCATCGGCCGATGATCGCCTGACAGTTTGACGCGCACCACCGTCTTGCCGTCCATTGCCATGTTCGATCTGGGCCGCACATTGGCCAGCGAATATCCGTAGCCGTTTGCGACCATTGTCCGTACGACGGCCTGTTCCGCGCTGCGGGCATAGATGTTTGGCTGAAGGCCCTCCCGTTCGTAAAGACCGTTGAAATACTGGCGGCTGAGGGGGAGATCGAGAAAAATCATTGGTTCATGCGCGATCTCGGCCAGACTCACGCTGGAGCGTCCGGCCAGAGGATGATCGGTGCTGACGACCACATGTGGCGGCAGGCTCGCCAGCGGAACGAACTCGATGCCCGGTGGCATCTCAAGGTCGTAGGTGATGGCGAGATCAAGCTCGGCCTGTTTGAGTTTCTCGGTCAGCCATTCGTGATTTGAGGCGAACTGCCGGATGTCGACGGACGGATAGTCGAGCCGGAAACTGTAGGCAAGGGCGGGCATGACCATGGGGGCAAGCGTGATCATCGCACCCACTGAGAGGCGGCCCCGCACCTGATCCGTTTCTTCCGCCGCCACTGAGTGCAGGCTTTCCGCCATCGCCAGAATGTTCTTTGCTTCCCGTAGCAAAGTACGGCCCACGCTCGTCAGCGACAGCCCCTGCGCGTGATGCCGCACGAAAAGCTGGACGTTCAGTTCGAGCTCGAGATGCGAGATCGCCGTCGAGATGGATGGCTGGGAAATGGACAGCCGTTCGGAGGCGTGGCGGATCGATCCCGCTTCACCGGCGGCGACAAAATATTCGAGCTGACGCAGGGTATAACGCATCGTGCAAGACTAGAGCAGTTGCCGCTTTAAAGGAACGGGTTAAAGGAACGCGCATGATAACGTGCGGCGGTTTTGGCCACTGTCCAAGCCATAGTCCTCAGGCGTCTTCGAGGATCATCCGTGCGGCCTTTGCGCCGATCATCATGCTCGGGGCGCTGGTGTTGCCGCTGATGAGGGTCGGCATGATGGACGCATCCGCGACCCGCAGCCCACTCAGACCCACCACACTGAGGCGCGGTGTCACCACTGCACCGGCATCGCTGCCCATGCGGCAGGTTCCGGCGGGATGAAACACCGTGGCCGCGCTTCTGCGCAGATAGTTGAGGATGTCCTGATCGCTCACGACCGTCTTGCCTGGAGCTTGCTCAATGCCGCGCGTACCGTCGAAAGCGGTCTGGGAGAGGATATTGCGCGCGACTTTGATTCCTTCGCAGAGCACTCTGAGGTCCTGCGGATCGGAGCCGAAACTGAAGTCGATGACCGGCGCGTTCGACCCGTCCGTCGCAAGGCTGATCTTGCCCCGGCTTCGTGGGCGCAGAACGCAGGTGTGGATCGCAATGCCGTGCCCCCATTCGAACAGCCTGCCGCGTGGGCTGCGATAGCCTGGTACGAAGTGGAACTGGATGTCGGGGACGCGCCCGTCGGACAGGGACGTATGAGCGAACCCTCCGGCTTCGACGTAATTCGTGGTCAGCCAGCCTTTGCGTCCGAACAGGAAGCGGAGAGGCGAGGGAAGGACCGCAGGCAGGGAGCGTGCCGAGAACCCCAGCGTGCGCGGATCGCGCGATCGCACTGTGACCAGGCCATCCAGATGATCCTGAAGATTGCCGCCGACGCCGGAGAGATCATGGAGCGGGGAGATCCCCGCGCGGACAAGCGTCGCGCCCGGGCCGATGCCCGACGCCATCAGGATCTGGGGGGAGCCGATGGCACCCGCGCAGAGCACCACTTCACGCCGGGCGTGCAGGACACGCGCCTGCCCGTCCTGCAGAATCGTAACCCCCCGGACAGTCCTGTCTTCGATGATGAGGTTGCGGACCTGTGCTTTCGTCAGAACCGAAAGATTGGCCCGGCCCCGGATCGGATGGATGAAGGCCCGATATGCGCTGAGCCTGTAGCCGTTCCTTTGCGTGACGTCATAAATACCGACACCTTCCAGTGTGGCTCCGTTGAAGTCGCGGTTTTCGGGAATGCCGGCAGCGATCCCGGCCTCGACAAAGCTGTGCGAAAGCGGATTGACGTCGCGGGGCGTGGCGACGTCCAGTTCGCCGTCAAAACCATGAAACTCCGGGTCGAGCTGGCGCTGGCAGTGTTCGAGAGCCTTGAATTCCGGCAGAACACTGTCCCATCCCCAACCCTCGCAGCCGAGGGAGGCCCAGTGATCATAGTCGCTCCGGTCGCCCCGGATATAGATCATGCTGTTCATCACGGTAGAGCCGCCGAGCGCTCTACCGCGGGGAACATGAATGCAGCGGTTGTCCAGAAACTGCTGCGGCGTGGAGGCGAACTGGTAGGCGAGGGTGCGGCTTTTGTAGAGGGTCAGCGTTCCGGCGGGGATCCGGATGCGGGGGGTGCGGTCGTCGCCACCGGCCTCGATCAGACAGACGCGAAAACGCCCGTCCGCACTCAGCCGGTTCGCGACCACGCAGCCCGCCGAGCCTGCGCCGACGACGATGAAGTCGAACACCGCGTCTTCATTCCCGTCGATGCCCATTCCCGTAGACGGGCGTTGGGTCTGGATTGGGGGCTGGCGCGCCGCGTCCTGCATGGCGTCAGAACCCCGTTGAGACCGTTGCGAGAGCCGCGAATGTCGGCGCGACGTAATAGGTCGAGGTTCCTGCTGTGGGGCCGGTGCTGTAGACGCCGGACAGGTAGTGGGAGTCGTTCAGATTGACGATGTTCAGGCGGATGCTGGGCTTCTTCATGAACCCGATATCCGGAGCGCGCGCGCCCAGCATCAGGTCCACCTGCTTGTGGCCCGGAATCCGCTCGTCGTTCATGAACGTGCCGTATTCTTTGTCGACATATTTCATCGAGACGCTGCCGAAGAACGTGCCGTCATCATACTGCACTCCGATCGCGGCCATCCAGCGCGGGGCGGACGTCGCAATTTTGCCTTTCGTCCTGTAGGTCACGCCGTCCAGCGTGATGTTGTTGTCGTTCGTGGCGTAGAGATATTCGCCGGACACGTAGGGCGAGAAATGATGCCACGGACGCAGACCAAGCTCGGCATCCACACCACGGGAGGTCATGCCGCCTGCATCCAGGAAGTAGGGTACGGCGTTGATGTATTCATTGATGGCGTGATGCACGAAGTTGTAATTGAACAGCGTGACCGAGCCCGTCACCCAGTTGTTGTGATACCGGGCGCCGACTTCTTCGGCGATGCTGTACTCGTCCTTCAAATGGGTGTTCGCCGTCTGGTAGAGGCTCGCATCATAAGGGCTGTTATACTGGTTGTAGAACGCCGAGCCCATGGGAACACGGAAACTCGTTGTGGCGTTGGCGAAGAGCTGGATCTGGTCATTGACCTTGTAGCTGATCGAGAAACGCGGCAGCGGCTGGGCCGAGTTATAGCTCGCGCCATATTGCGGGCCGGGCTGGTTCAGCGTGCCGTCACGTGCCGTCATGACTTCCTTGAAACCGGCATTGATCCGCAGTCTGTCGTTCAGAAGGCGCACCTCGTCCCCGACATAAAGTCCCACCATCTGGGTGATCGTATGGTAGATCCAGCCGTTGAGAACGGTTCCGTCCTGAAGTGACAGCAGGGAGCTTGAAACGTTTCCGGCGCCGTCGAGCGCGGAGAACGGCTCGCTGACATGCATGTCGGTGTAGCCGTACCAGGCACCGAACACGAGATGGTTGAACGCGGTGTCATAATGGGCAGCCGCGTTGATGCCGGTATAGTTTTCGCGTCCGTACCAATCCCATTTTGCAGCGACATTGCCATCTTCGGAATAGTTGTTCCCGGCGAGCGATCCGTTTACGGCCTGTGTGCCGTTATAATAGGTGCCGCTCGTCGGGAGCGTGTTGATGCCCAGCGGATAGTTGCCGGAGCCATGATAGAAATACGGCGTGACGTCGAGCGACCATTCCTGGTTCAGCTTGAAATGCGACTGGCTACTCAGGAAATAGTTCGTCCAGTCCGTCTGGAAACCTTTGTAGTAATTGGCATCTCCGAACTTGTAGACGCCATTGAGGTTGATCCCTCCGCCAAGGCCGTACTTGTTCCAGTCCGAGAGCGTCGGTGTGCTGTACCAGGCCGTATTTTCGTTGTTATAGGTGAAGGAGAGGCTGGTGCTGCTCTCGGGTGCCCAGTCCTTGATAGCCTTGAAATCCATGTGACGGCGGTTGTTGCGGCCCGGCCCGCGCCATGCGCGGCTGGTCAGGTTCGAGAATGATGCGAACATGCGAAGGCCGGTATTGCCGATCTCGCCCGAATCATAACGCAGATACTGACGGTTCATCTGATGGGAGCCATAGCTCACATCAAGCTGACCCTGACGCTTGTAGTCCGGGTCACGCATGCGAACGCGCATTGTTCCGCCAGCAGAATATACGGTCGGAATTTCGATGTCGGGAGCGCCCTGCTGAAGCTGCACGCTCTCCATGTTCTCGCTGTCGACCCATTCCGAGGAGTTCGGCGTGTAGTTGTCGGGGTCGTTCATCGGCGCCCCTTCAAAGACGTAGCCGATTTCCTGCTGGTTGAGACCGCGTACGCTGACAGAGGACTGATCGGTCACACCGAAAGGATCGCCCATGGCGACGTTCGCCCCCGGAGAGAGCGTCACGAGGGCCAGTGTATTGGACGCTGGCGACTGTTTTGAAATGAATTCGCGGGAGATCGTGCTGACCGAACGTGCAGCTGTCTCGCGCCGGATCAAGCCGCCGCCCGAATGGTGGCGGCTGGCCGAAACCTGGATCGTATCGCCCGGCCCCGTGCTGTCGAGCGAAGTGCGCCGGGGCGCGCTGCTATGCGGAGCCGCAGCAGCGGAGTGCGCGGTGGCGGCATGAGTACTTCTGCCCCCCGTTTGTGAGCCCTGTCGCCCGTGCGTGGTCGTGGCGGCTTTCGCAACCCCGCCAAGCAGGAGGATTGTCGACGAAAGGAGCAAACAGTGACGTGAAAGCGGAGATTTCGTCTGCATGTCGGGGACCTCTGCTGGCAGGCCTGAAAGGGCAGGGCGGGACGCTTGGTCAGTTCAGGGGAGACAAGGGAACGGGAGTTCAGTCAGGAATGACAGCGATGACGTCAACTTCGATCAGCCATTCAGGGCGGGCCAGGGCCACAACGACGAGACCCGTGAAGACCGGGAAAACGCCCTTGAGGTGCTGGCCCAGCACGCGGTAGGTCGCCTCGCGGTAGCGGATATCTGTCAGATAAACCGTGACCTTGCAGATATGGGCGAGTTCGGAGCCCGATTCCCTGAGCAGGAGCGCGATGTTTTCCATCACTTTGTGCGCCTGGCCGACCGGATCACCGACGGCAACATTCTCACGCGTGTCGAGATCCTGCGGCACCTGTCCGCGTACATAAACGGTGTTTCCCGCGACGACAGCCTGACACAGGTCATTGTCGAGGCTCTGCTCGGGATAGGTGTCTTTGGTGTTGAACGGGCGGATCCGTTTGTGGACGGGCATGGGCGTATTTCCTCGTGCTCTTCGCCTCTGTTACGGAGACCCATCACGGATCATCCAACAGGAGTTTGATGCGATGCAGGAATGTTCGCAATTTGATGCGTGTATTTAAAGAATGGTTCTACGGGGTTTAGCTTCGGAAAAACCTAAGAAGGACGTTACAGGGCAAAAAGCTGTTCAAATCGAACGGCGTGCCCAGAACCAGTAGATCAGTCCGGGAACGAAAATACCGATAATCCAGGACAGATCGATCCCGCCAAGTGATCTTGCAATGCTGCCAACATAGAGTCCGTTCGACAGGAATGGGATCTGCACGATCACGCCAATGGCGTAACAGATCAGGGCCGGGCGGTTGGCGCGGCCATAGATGCCGCCATCGGCGCGAAACAGGGATGGGATATCATAGGCGCCATGCCGCACGAGGTAATAGTCGGCGAGGTTGATGGCGGTCCAGGGAGACAGGACGGCCAGCAGGAGCGCAATGACGTTGTCGAGGATTTCGAGCACGCTGCCGCTGAGATTGATTGTGATGATGGCGCAGGCCAGCAGGAGGAGGGTCGCGGCGATCGCGCGCGACTGGCTCGTGGGCGTCCAGTTCGGGCGGAAGGTCTGGAGGAAGGTCAGGGAGGAGAGGGCCGCGCAGTAGATCTGCATCGTGCAGCTTACCAGCGTGGAGATGATCATCACGGCAAAAAGCGCGACGGGCAGAAACGGTGAATAGGTTCGGACCGCATCGTACATGTTGCCTGCAAAACCCGTACTGCCGAGATAGGCTCCGATAAACGTCGGAAATGTCGTCCCCGCGATGCTGCCGGCAAGACAGACGAGAAACGCCGTGCGCTCTCCCGTGCGGGATGGCAGATATCGCGTATAGTCCGAGACGTAGGGGGCATAGGCGATCTGCCACAGAACGCCGAGCGACAGCGCCGACAGGAACTGGTGCATTGTCGGAACGGACCAGAACGGCATGGCGAGCTGTCCGTGCGAGACGCCGAAATAGGCGAAGGCCAGCAGGACCGAGGTCAGGGCAGCCACGGGTACGAAACCCGAGATGAACCGTTCGATGATGTCATGGCCGATCGCGCAGAGCGTGGCGATGACGATGACGGCCCCCCAGATTGGAACCTGACCGTATCCGGGCCCGAACACCTGTGCTGACTGTTCGCGCCCGATCGCGAAAAAGGTGGAGGTGAAGCCGACATACATCAGAATGATGATCGCGATGATCAGCAGGCTGCCGGTCGATCCGAACTGCCCGCGTGTCTGCTGCATCTGCGGAATGCCAAGATGCGGACCCTGCGCCGCGTGCAGAGCCATGAACACGCCCCCAAGCAGATTGCCGCACAATATGGCCAGCAGCGACCACCCCAGAGCCAGATGACAGATGCTGGGGTAGAGCATCCCGGTCATGATGGCCATGATGTTCTGGTTCGCTCCGATCCAGACCATCAGCAGCGACCAGGCATTGCCGTGACGCCGTTCCTCGGGGATCGGGAAAATGGTGTCGTTCTCAACGGCGAACGGAGAGGACTCTGCCGCATGGGCTCTCTTGTCTGCGAATTGCGTCATGGCGCGGAGAGATCCTTTCCGTTCAGGGTCGTTCTGATGTGTTATTGTCCCGGAATGATGTCGACCTCAAGCTGGCCGACATTGAATGTTATTGATTCGTCCTGATCAGATGCGCGACGGATCAATGGCGTCGAGAAAACGGGAGACGACATCCTGCTCTTCCGGTCCGGGTTCCGCGCCGCACATCATGGCGACTGCGAGACCTGTCAGGGAGGACGCAGGCGTGTGACGGCTGTTCGGAGCGCTTTCGGAGCGGGCGCAGAGATCCATCACCAGCGTCGGGCAGCAGAACAGTCCGGCGCGGATGGTTTCCCGCCAGGTCTCCGGAAGTGCGCCGAGTTCGGACAGGGCCGCCAGCAGCGGTGTCCATAGAAGCCGTCCCTTATCTTCCAGAAAGGCCTGCCGCAGCGGGGGCAGGGACCATCCGGTCGTCACAAACGCGGTGCCGTCACGGATCGTGATCTTCGGCGTGCTCATCAGTTCCGCGGAATGATATAGCCAGTCAGGGTGTGCGAAGATATTATGGAACGTGGCCTTGATTTCGGCCAGTAGGGCCGGGATATCGCGCCCTGCGAAGGCCGGATCGAAGAATGTGAGGCTCGCCGCCGTCCCTGCTTCGCTGTTCTGAGGTGTGAACCAGACATTGGCGTTATGGGCATCGCCATGGGCGATGACACCGCCCGAGGCCGCCAGAACCGCAGGGTCGAGAAGCGCCAGAGCGTTTTCCAGACAGTCCTGCAAAGTACGGTCATAGGCCACGCCGTCGATCACCCAGCGCAGGCGGCGCAGTTCCGCGCCGCTGACACTGAGGCCCGGAAAAGCGAACCTCCGGTCTTCGGCGAAGAACGTGGCCGCACGACCGCCGAGGATGCCTGCCGGGCTGTCCGGGTTTGTCAGGCGATGGTGGAAGAGCTGGTGGATCGGCTCCTCCTCACTCTGGGCAGCGGTGATCGGGTGCCATGTGCGCAGATAGATCCGTGTACTCAGCCTGTCGAGGTCTCGCTGTGCTTCAATCAGGGCGGAATCGTCGGCTCCGGGAAGCGGATGCCCGCGATCGACGGCGCGTGCGGCATCCGCGAGTTTGGGAATGGTCCGCAGGGGGTAGAGCAGGATCTGCCGTCCCACGCGGCGGCAGACATAGGCGGGCATATCGACGGGGAAGCCTGCTTCAAGCAGGATTTCGCCGCGATAGAATTCCTGAAGGACGGAGTCTTCGTTTTCCTCGTGGTGGAACTTGAAGAAAAAGCGTTCCCCGTCCTCCCGCGTCAGGAATCCGTTGACCGAATTCAGGCTGTAGTCATCCGCGCCGAGCGTGACCTCCCGGACCGGAAACCCGAATTCCTCTTCGATCATCCGCGCCAGCAGTGACCTGGCGAGGTCGGGCTGGCCCCGGCGGGCCGCGGTCAGGATACCCGCGGCACTGACGGATGGATCGCTCATCGTGGTTCGAGCTTCGGCATCGGGCGGGCCGCGGAAACCGCGCGGGCATGGCCGGTAAAGTTCTCGTAGCGGGCGAAACGTTCCGCATGGCGGGCGGCTTCCGGATACGCTTCAGGTGAGACGCGCGCGAAGGACATGCGCTTCATGAAGTCATGGACCGAAAGGGGAGAATGCGTCCGGGCGGCCCGGTTGGTCGGCAGGACCGCGTTGGGGCCGAGCACGTAGTTGCACAGCGTGACCGGGGAGGCCGTACCGAGCAGAACTTCACCGGCGTTGCGGATGCGCCCCAGATCGGCCATCGGGTCGGTGGTCAGGATTTCCAGATGTTCCGGCGCATAGGCGTTGGTGAAATCGACAGCGGCCTGAAAATTCTTCGTCAGCACGACGCCGCCATGTTTCCCGCCCAGAACGGCCCGGGAGAAACCAGCGCGCTTTTCGTCCATGTCCGCCCAGTGCGCGGGGAGAGCGGCGATGACGCCTTCGGCAACGCGGCGGCTGCTGGTTACGAGCCATGCTGACGAGTCCGGACCATGCTCGGATTCGATGATCAGGTCGAGGGCCGCGAGGACGGGATCGACGCTGTCATCGGTGAGGATGATGCTCTCGCTTGGTCCGGCGGGGATGCCGGGATCGATCCGGTCGGAAAGCAGGCGCTTGGCTGCGACGACATACGGGCTGCCCGGGCCGACGATCTTGGCGCACGCAGGAACGGTTTCGGTACCGAACGCAACGGCAGCGACAGCCTGTGCGCCACCACATTTATAGACGTCTTCCACGCCGATCAGGCGGGCGGCAACGAGTGTGCCGGCATCCACCGTGCCGTCCGGCGACGGCGGTGTTACGATGATCAGACGCGGCACGCCCGCGACCTTGCCGGGAATGGTCGTCATGTTCACGACGCTGGGGAAGCAGCCCTTGCCGCGCGGGACGTAACAGGCGACGGAATCGATCGGAACGTTCCGGTCGCCGGCCCAGATGCCCGGACGGACCTCGATCATCCAGCTTTCTTCGGGTTTCTGGGCTTCATGGAAGCGGCGGATGTTGTCGATGCCGTATTTGATGGCTTCGAGCACGTCCGGCTCGATGCTGGCGAAAGCGGCCTCGAACTCTTCAGGGGTCGCCTTGATGCTCATCTGCGGGTCGGTGACGCCGTCGAACGCCTGGGCAAAATGGCGCAGCGCCGCATCGCCCTCGGTCCGCACGCGCTCGATGATGGGCGTCACGCGCTCGACAAAGACTGACAGGTCGCTCTCGGTCCGTTGCAGAAGGGCTTCGGGGATTTCGGCTGTCTGCGTGAGATCGTGGAACGTGACGTGATCTGACATGAAGAGCAATCCTGTAAGGGGCTGTGAACCTGTTGGCGCGGGTGGGTGTCAGAGTGCGGCGAGGGTCCCGCCATCAACATAGAACACCTGCCCGGTGACGTAGGCCGAGGCCGGGGAGCATAGAAACTGGAGAGGGCCGGCAAGATCGTCCGGCAGTCCGAACCGGCCGAGCGGGATCTGCGCGAGCATCCGCGTCTGCCAGTCGGTATCGGCAAAGAAAGGAGCGGTCATGTCGGTATGGAAATAGCCTGGAGCCAGCGCATTGACGCGGATCCCGCGCGGTGCCCATTCGACCGCCAGACTGCGCGTCACACCGAGGATGCCGGATTTAGACGCGCTGTAGGGAACGGCCTTTGCCACGCCCGCCGCCGAGGTCAGGGAAGCAAGATTGATGATGCTGCCCCCTTTTGTCATGAGGCGTGCGGCGTGCTGGGCGACGAAGAACGGTCCCTTGAGATTGGTGTCGAGCAGCCTGTTCCACAGGGCTTCGTCCACGTCGTCGCTGGCGCGCAGACTTTCGTCCCCGGCATTGTTGACGACGATGTCCAGTTGCGGAGCCGTCTGGGTAATCTCTGAGAACGCCGCGCGGATAGCCTCGGTGGAGGCCACATCCATGATCACAGGGCGCAGGCGCAGACCGGCCTTTTCCGCATCCGAGCAGGCCCTTTCGAGCGTGGCAGCCGTGCGGCCCGCGATGCGGACGTCCGCGCCGCATCGTGCGAGATGCAGCGCCATCGCATATCCCAGCCCCCGTCCGCCACCGGTGACGAGAGCGGTTCTGCCCCTGAGCGAAAAGAGGTCGGGCGTGTCTACCATGCGCTGCTCGTGCCGTTGGGGGCGATCAGGGTTTTTAGTCGGATTTCAGTCCCGGCGAGCAGGGCCTCATAGCGCTGCGGCAGGTCCTGAAGGGCATGCGGGCCGCTGATCAAGGCGTCGAGTTTTTCACCGAGCTGCGGGATAAGGGCGATGGCCTGCGGCATCTCGTCGGCAAAGGCGCTGACGCCGAGGATCTCGATTTCCCTTTCAACGATAAGGTTGAAATCGATCTGCGGCTTCTGGTGGAACAGTCCCGCAAGAACCATTCGCCCTCCGGGCGCCACACGCAGGCAGGCCAGTTCGATGACCGGGGCCGCGCCCGTCGCATCCAGAACGAAATGCGCGCCCCAGTTCTCTTCATCCGCTGACAGGGGCGTGGTGCCGGCGATATTCTGGAGCAGTGCCTGACGACCGGCATTGCGTTCGAGCAGCGAAACCTCATGTCCGCGTTCGCGCAGGATTAGCGCCGCGAGGCCACCGATCGTTCCTCCGCCACAGACCACAATGCGGGCGCCCTCCGTCGGGGCGAGGCGATGCACGGCATGGAGGGCAACGGCAAGCGGTTCGGCCAGCGCCCCGTGCCGGAGCGGCATGTCGGCGGGCAGTCGCAGGAGCTGTGTCGCCGGAAGGACAACCTCCTGTGCGAAACCGCCGTCACAGACCTCGCCCACGAAACCAAGCGTGCGGCACAGGTTCGGCTGGCCGGACCGGCAGGAGGCGCAGCGGCCACACCCGACGCGGGAATCTGCGACGACATGATCGCCCGGCACGAGGCCCGCGCAGTCGCCGCATGTTTGCGTAACGGTACCGGAAAGTTCGTGTCCCGGTGTGACGGGACATCGGGACATCCACTGGCCCGTCCGGAAGTTATGCAGGTCCGAGCCGCAGATTCCAGCGGCCTCGATCCGCACGCGGACGAAGCCTTCCTTCAGTTCCGGAGACGGTTCTGTTGGCATGACACGGATGTCACCGATTCCGTAGAAACGTGCAGCAAGCATGGACTGTGCTCTCCGCTTCGGGGTGAGACTGAAGCTCGGGTCTGGCTCTGGTATAGATATGATGGAAGCGGAATGAAAACCCTGACCAGGAGGTTTTCAGCATAGATTTTTCCGGGGCATGGCTTCAGGAAATATGCAGCAGAAATCCATTACAAAGCCGGAAGATGTTATGATCTACTGACCTGCCGGTTATCGGCGAACGTAATGAGGACATGGTATGGTGGATGCGGTCAGCACACTGGAATCCGAGACGATCTATCCCATTCCGGCCGAACGGCGGCACGGGACGGCTCGGGACCTGTTCACCGTCTGGTTCGGGCCCAATCTGATGATGCTGACGGTCGCGACCGGCGCCCTTGCGACAACGGTTTTCGGCCTCTCCCTCATTCCTGCGATCCTTTCTTTGCTTCTGGGCAATCTCGTCGGCGGCGTGTTTATGGCGCTTCATGCTGCCCAGGGGCCGCGACTGGGAGTGCCTCAGATGATTCAGACGCGGGGTCAGTTCGGACTGTTCGGCGCCGTCCCGATCACCGCGATCATCGTTCTGATGTATGTTGGTTTTGTCGCCTCCAATCTCGTGCTGGGGGCAGAAGGGGTACAGGCCTGCATTCCAGGGCTGGGCCGTTTTCCCGCCATCGTGATCATCCAGCTTCTTTCGGTTCTGCCCGCCGTCATGGGCTATCACGTCATTCATGCGGCCGCCCGGATCCTGAGCCTGCTGTGCGGGATTGCCGTTCTGGTGTGTTTCGTGGCGCTGATGCTCCCGCATCCCGCGATGCATGTGGATGCGGCGCACTGGGGCAGCGGGACCGGCATCCTGAGGACCGTTTCGCTCGCGGCTCTGTGGCAGATCGCCTATGCGCCCTATGTGTCGGATTCATCGCGTTATCTTCCCGCTGGCGGAAAAAACGAGAAAAATGCGTTCATCGCGTGTTTTTCCGGATCGGTCTCCGGATCGTTCCTAGCGATGGGACTGGGAGCCGCTGTGGGAACGCTTGTGGGCGGTCAGCATGTCGTGGCGGTTCTGACATCGCTGCTCGGCGTGGCGACAGTGCCGGTCATGCTGGCGCTTTCGCTCGGCATTGCGGTGGCGAATGCGATGAACGTCTATTGCGGCGCGCTCTCCACCCTGACCGTCGCCCAGACCTTTACGCCTGACCATCATTACGGACGCGGCGCGCGGCTCGTGGTCACGATCGCGCTGCTCCTGTTCGCTTTCGGAATGGCGACGCTGATGGCCGACCGTTTCATGACGGCCTATAGCGAGTTTCTCGAACTCCTGATGTCCATCATGATCCCATGGACCGCCATCAACCTGACCGATTACTACATCCTTCATCACGGCGAGTATGACGTGGCGTCGTTTTTCAGGCGCGATGGCGGCCGTTACGGATACTGGAATATTCCCGCGCTCGGTTGCTACGTGGCGGGCATTCTCTTTCAGGTCCCGTTCCTCTCAACGGCCCTTTATACGGGCAGCCTCGCGAAGATGCTGGGTGGTGTGGACATCTCCTGGGTGGTGAGTCTCGCACTGACGCCGCCGCTGTATATTTTTATGGAACGGCGCTTTCGTGCCAGCGCCCTTCCGGGCGGAGAGCGCGCATGACCCTTCTGCATAATGCCCGGATCGTCCTTCCAGACCAGACACGCCTGCATGGCGGTCTTCTGATCCGCGACGGAAGCATCGTCGCGATCGGCGAAGAAGCCGCGATCACGGCGTCCGCACCGCAGGACGTGGAGCGCATTGATCTGGACGGGGCGTGCGTCCTGCCGGGATTTGTAGACAGCCATCTCCACCTGCTGATGGGTACGGAATATCTCAGCAATATCGGCCTGAGGGACGCGCGCACCATGGCCGAGGTCGTGGAAAGGGTTGCCGCTTTTGCTGAGGCCAATCCTGACCGTGACTGGCTTCTCGGTCTCGAATGGAGTTACGGCTACCCCGATCTGCCCCCCGAAGGCTTCGACCGTGCGATGCTCGATGCCGTCGTTCCGGATCGGCCGGTTTTCCTGCGTTCCGGCATGGCGCATGCAGCCTGGGCGAACAGCAGGGCGCTTGAACGTGCCGGGATCGATGCCTCCACGCCCGATCCGGAAGGGGGTGAAATCGTGCGCAGGCCTGATGGTTCGCCCACGGGCTGGCTGAAGGAGGAAGCAGCCAAGCTTGTTTCCGCCTGCGTGCCGCCGATGGACGAGGCCATGATCCGTGACGGAATCCGGCGCGTTTTCGCCGAAATCGCACGCTACGGCATCACGCGGGTGGAAAGCGCGGCCTATGATGAAAGCCTCTTTCCGGTCCTGAGGGAGATGGAGGACGCAGGGACTCTGACCTGTCGTGTTGGCGTAATGGTGGAGATGCCGCCCCCGGCTCTGTCGGAGACACGGCTCAGGGAGATCGACTCCCTTCGTCGCACCTATCGCTCGCCCATGCTCAGCCTTGATGGCGTGAAGTTCTTTCTGGATGGGGTTCTGGAATCCCATACCGGATACATGCCGCAGGGCTATGGCGACCGTCCTGACGAGACCGGAACCCTGGTCTGGCCGCCGGAGGCCTACAAGGCGGCGGTCAGGCGTGTAACGGAGGCAGGGTTCCAGATCTGGACACATGCCATCGGAAGCGGCGCGATCCGCCTTGCGCTGGACGCCTATGCCCAGACTCCGGACGAAACGCGCACGCTGCGCCACCGCGTCGAGCATGTGGAAATCCCGTTTGCGGACGACATTCCCCGCTTTGCCGGACTGGGTGTCGTGGCCTGTCTTCAGCCGGTCATGGTGGCGCCGTCGGACGAATGGATGGGAATGGGCGGCGTCTGGGCCACGCGGGTTCGCAGTGAAGAGCACTGCCGTGCCTTTCCGAACCGGTCCCTGCTGGATGCGGGGAGTGTGGTCGCGTTCGGAACGGACTGGCCCATCGTCTCGCTGTCACCGCTGCACGGGATCGGCAAGGCGATTACCCGTCGCAGTTCGCTGGATGACGGCAGGCCGGAAGGAGCGGCTTTCGTGCCGGAGCAGGCGATCGGAGTGGACGAGGCACTTGTTGCCTATACGCAGGCCGGGGCGTTCGCCTCCCACCGCGAGGACCGGGAAGGATGCATTGTAGTCGGGAACGCTGCCGATCTGGTCGTTCTGGCCGCCGATCCTGCTGATGTGGCGCCGGAAGACATCCGGAAGATCGGCGTTCTGATGACAGTGCTTGAAGGACGGGTTGTTTATGACGGTCGTTGATGATGGCGCGTTCGCGGCTCTGGCGGCGCGTGCGCGACAGAGGCTGCCCCGCCTGTTCGCGGATTATGTGGATGGCGGTGCGCATGGCGAACACAGCATGGCCCGCAATCGCGCGGCGTTCGGGCGATGGGGCGTCGTGCCACGCGGTCTGCGGGACGTGTCGCAGGTCGGAACCGGCGTGCGCTGTTTCGGACAGGACTGGACCGCCCCGTTCATGCTTGCCCCTGTCGGCTTCGCAGGGATGCTGCATTCCGACCGCGAAAGCGGTGCCGCGCGTGCGGCCCGGCGCTGCGGGGTGGGGATGGCTGTGTCCACCTTCTCGATTGAGGCGATGGAGGATGTTGCCGCCGTTGGTGGAAGTCCCTTCGCGCAGATCTATGTCTTCCGGGACAGGGCGCTGACGCAGGACATGCTCGCGCGGGCCACGGCCTGCGGGATCCAGGGCATCATCGTCACGATCGACACGGCCATCACGCCGGTGCGGGAGCGCGATGTGCGGAATGGCTTCCGTCATCTCTCGCGGCCCAGCGCCCGGCAGATGGCCGGTCTCGCCGGAAGGCCGGGCTGGTCGCTGGGGATGCTGCGGCACGGCATGCCCGTGATCGGAAACCTGCGGCCCTACACGACCGTTTCCGGTGTAATGGGGCAAGCGCGCGAGATGGCGGCGCAGATCGATCCCACCCTCGACCGCAGCGGGCTGGAATGGCTGCGCTCCGAATGGAAGGGGCAGTTGATCGTCAAGGGCGTGATGCATCCGGATGATGCCCGGCTGGCGCTGGACGCGGGCGCGGATGGGGTGATCGTGTCCAATCACGGCGGGCGACAGATGGATCCGTCCCCCGCGACGATCGAGGTGCTGCCCGGTATTGTCGATGCTGTGGGCGGACGCGCCGATATCGTGCTCGATAGCGGGATCCGGCGCGGCGGAGACGTCGTGACAGCTCTGGCGCTGGGGGCGACGGCGGTCTCCGTCGGGCGGCCCTGGGCCTGGGCGCTCGCGGCAGCAGGCGAGCAGGGCGTGGAAACCGCGATTCAGGCCCTGACGCAGGAAATCCGCGATGTGCTCGGCCTCGCCGGACTTCGCGACATCGCGTCCCTGCGTGCGGCGGGAGCGGAGATCCTGTGGCGGATGTGACGAACGCGACACGACAACCGCCTTCCGGCATCCTGCATACTGCAAAAAAAGTACTGGCAAAGAGGCCTGACCCCATGACAAAAAATGCTGCCTATTACGCCGGACGCGCGGCGACCCTGACTTTGCGCAATCAGTGCTGGATCGACGGACGCTTCGTTGCGGCGTCTTCGGGATCACGGTTCGAGACGGTGAACCCGGCAAACGGTGCCTACCTGACGGATGTGGCACGCGGTGATGCGACGGATATCGACCGGGCCGTCCAGTCCGGACGCAGGGCGTTCGAGAGCGGTGTCTGGTCGCGGATGACGCCGGGTGCGCGCAAGGACGTGCTGCTACGCTGGGCGCAGCTTCTGCGGGATAACCTGGAGGAATTCGCGCTGCTGGACACGCTCGATGTCGGCAAGCCGATTTCAGACACGCTGAACATTGACGTGCCGGGTGCCGCTGCCATTCTTCAGTGGCATGCCGAAGCGACCGACAAGATCTATGACGAGATCGCCCCGACAGGCGGGCGCGATCTGGCGATGATCCGCCGGGTGCCGCTGGGTGTGATCGGTGTGGTGGTGCCGTGGAATTTTCCGCTCGATCTTGCGATCTGGAAAATCGCGCCCGCGCTGGCGGTGGGCAATTCCGTCGTTCTTAAACCCGCCGAACAGTCGCCGCTCTCCGCCCTGCGTCTGGCAGAACTGGCTGCCGAGGCTGGACTGCCAGACGGTGTGTTGAACGTCATCCCCGGTTTCGGACAGGACGCGGGGCGCGCTCTGGGGCTTCATCCGGATGTGGACTGTCTGGCGTTCACGGGATCGACGGAGATC
The DNA here is from genome assembly GCF_007988905.1 of Gluconobacter kanchanaburiensis NBRC 103587. Lineage (GTDB taxonomy): Bacteria > Pseudomonadota > Alphaproteobacteria > Acetobacterales > Acetobacteraceae > Gluconobacter > Gluconobacter kanchanaburiensis. The sequence goes on along the minus strand of NZ_BJVA01000002.1, from coordinate 283,797 downwards.
GGCAAGGTCTTCCAGCGCTATGCGGGCGAGAGCAACATGAAGCAGGTCTGGCCCGAAACCGGCGGCAAAAGCCCCTGTCTGGTTTTCCCGGATGCCGATCTGGATGCCGCTGCCGAAAAGGCGGCCTGGGGCATCTTTTTCAATCAGGGGCAGGTCTGCTCGGCCAATTCACGCCTGCTCGTCCATCATACCATCGCGGAAGAGATGACGGAGCGCCTGCGACTGAAAGCGGAAGCGCTGGTTCCGGGCAATCCGCTCGACCCGGCGACGGTTCTCGGCCCGATGGCGACGCAGGACCATGCCGACCGCGTTGCGGGGTTCATAAAAGCCGGCCGGGCGGACAGCAGACTTGTCGCAGGCGGAGAGCAGATGGACTTGCATGGCTCCCGCGCTTACATCCGGCCCACGGTTTTCGCCGATGTTCCGCGTGATGCGGTGATTGCGCGTGAGGAAATTTTCGGCCCGGTGCTGGCGATCCAGACGTTCCGTGATGATGCCGAGGCCATAACCCTTGCCAACGACACGCCCTATGGCCTCGCAGCGTCCGTCTGGACGCGGGATGTCGGGCGCATCATGGAGGTTTCGGACCGCCTGAATGTCGGGACGGTTTCGGTCAATACCGTCGATGCGCTTTCCCCGATGACGCCGTTCGGCGGCATGAAGCAGTCCGGCTTCGGCCGGGATCTGTCCCTGCACAGTTTTGATAAATATTCCGCGCTGAAAACCGTGTGGATCAAATACTGATGTCCAATTCCGCTTGCCGGACCCTGATAACGGAGTTTTCATGACGACACTTGCCATCAGTGCAGAAGGACCGAACGCTTGGGAAGGGTGGCGCAGTGCGTTCGCCGAAGCTGCGCCGGATCTGAAAACCGTCTCGTGGTTCGATCCGGATTTCGATCCGGCCAAAGCCGATTATGCGCTGGTCTGGAACCCCGCGCCGGGCGAGATGGCAAAGATGCGCCACATGCGCGCCATCCTGTGCAGTGGCGCGGGCGTCAATCAGCTTGTCCACCGTCCCGATTTCCCCAAAGACGTGCCGCTTGTCCGCATGGGGGGAGACCAGACGGCGGAGCTGATGTCGGATTACGTTCTGTGGGCGGTCATTTCGCTCCTGCGCGATGCCCGGACCTGGGCTCTGCAACAGGAAAACAGGGTCTTTCGCCGCAACCTCGAATATCGCACCAGCGCACAAACGCAGGTCGGGATTCTGGGATTCGGGAATCTGGGATCGGCGGTTGCGCGGCGTCTGTCACAGGCGGGCTTCGGCGTGTCGGCATGGTGCCGCCGTGAACGCGCGGTTGAGGATGTGGCGCTGTATTTCGGAGAGGAAGGCAAGGTCGAGATGCTCGGCAAGACCGACATCCTCGTCAATCTCCTCCCCAGCACGCCCCAGACCAAAGGTCTGATCGACGCGGCGTTCCTGTCACATCTCAAGCCGGGCGCGGGGATCGTGAATGCCGGACGCGGGGATCAGGTCGTGGCCGATGATCTTCTGGCGGCGCTGGATGCTGGCCGGATGCTCGGCGCGGTTCTGGATGTTTTCGAACAGGAACCCCTGCCCGAAACGTCGCTGTTCTGGACCCATCCCAAGGTGTTCGTCACGCCGCATGTTGCCGCAGAGGCCTCTTTCAGGATGCAGGCCGTCTATCTTGCTGATGTGATCCGGCAGATCGAGGCGGGACAGACGCCCGCCCTGACCTACCACCCCGAATGGGGCTACTGATCCCCTAAGGGACGCGTCTTCAGAACGCGCCGCGCGGAAGCTCGCCCATGACTTCGGTGATGCTTTCGCGCAGGATTTCGCCAATCTGGGCGATCTGCTCTTCCGTCAGCGTCAGCGGGGGCGAGAGGATCAGGATATGGCCGAGCGGACGGGCGACGAGACCTTTGTCCTGGGCCTTGCGGGCGACACGCATGCCGATGTTCAGACCAGCATCGAAAAGTGTTTTCTTCGCCTTGTCCTTCACGAATTCGATCCCCATCATGAAGTGACTGCCACGGACCTCGCCAACGATATCAAGATCACCGAGGGCGCGGAGCGTATTTTCGAAAATCGGTCCGGTATGGCGAACGCGTTCGGGGAGTTTCTCCGTCTCCATCAGGGCGATGTTGGCCAGTCCCGCCGCAGCGCCCGCCGGATGTCCGGCATAGGTCATGCCATGGGTGAATACCCCGTCCGGTCCGGAAATGACGTCATGGATCTCGTCCGTCATGATGGTCGCGGCGAGCGGCTGATATCCTGAGGTCACGCCCTTGGCGATGTTGATGATGTCCGGCCGGGTGTCGAAAACGGCTTCCGAGGCGAAGAAATGCCCCAGACGCCCGAACGCGGTGACCACTTCATCCGCCACGAACTTGATATCATACTGGCGGCACAGATCCTGCGCGCGCCGGTGATAGCCTTTGGGCGGAACGATCACCCCGCCCGCGCCCATGATGGGTTCCTGAATGAAGCAGGCAATGTTTTCCGCGCCAACGGTCTCGATTTCCGTACGCATGTCGTCGATGAGCGCGTTCAGGAATTCCGCTTCGGTCATGTCGCCGCCCTCGCGCCAGAAATGTGGCTTCCGGAGATGGCGGACGATGCCTTCTGCGCGGGACCAGCCCTTGGAATAGGGGGGCGTCGTCATGGCGATGGAGAGGTAGGTGGAGCCGTGATAGGCGCCATGACGGCTGAGGACGAGCTTTTTGGACGGGCGTCCCAGCCGTTCGTAATAGTGATGAAGGATGCGGACCGCGCCGTCATTGGCAACCGATCCCGAGTTTGAAAAATGGACCCGGTTGAGGTCGCCCGGAGCAAGCTGGGCCAGCTTTTTCGCGAGCGCGGCTGCGGTCGGATGGGTGAAGGTATAGAACGTGGAATAGAAATCCAGCGTGGAAAGCTGTTTCGAAATCGCGTCGATGATTTCCTTGCGTCCGTGACCGACATTGACGCACCACAGACCACCGATCCCGTCGAGCAGTTCGTTGCCGTCGCTGTCGCGCACCATGACGCCTTTGGCGGAGACGATGGCCGTGCGGGCTCCCGTCTGTTTGAGTGCGTTCAGATCGGCCCATGACTGGACGAGATGGGCATCAGCGGCGAGGATGTCTTCGGTTGTCTGCGGCAGATCTGACGACATGGGCGGTCTCCTTGAATTCTGTGCGCCGCCCGTTCGGCAGAGTGGGGCGGACGGGGCAGGAACGTTACGAAGGTAGAGTCACACGCGATGGGATGTATATCGCCCGAAAGGGGTATGGACCCGGTTGCCGGAGATGCAGGAGATGCCGGACGACGGCTGGGCGCGGTGATCACCGCTCTGGACGGTCCCGGTTTCGTGCCCTGCTTGTCCGACTGGTTCGGTGCTTGTATCGGGATCGACAATCTGACGGTTCTGGTCTGGGCCGGGAATGCGCCGCCCCGCTGTCTCCATCGTTCCGCGCGTGAGGAGAGCGTGCATGCCAGCGTGGACGAAATCTACTGCGCGGGCGGGTATCTTCTGGACCCGTTTTTCGTCCTCGACCGTTCGGAGGCACCGGCTGGCGTTTACCGGCTGTGCGATGTCGCACCCGACCAGTTCCGCTCCTCGGAGTATTACACAAGTTATTACCGCGACACGAAGATCGTGGACGAGATGGTCTATGTCCTGCGTCCGGCCTCCGGCGTGTCGATCCATGTCTGCCTCGGGCGGGATGTGACGTCGGATACCCTGTTTTCCGATGCGGCTTATGAAACCGCTCTGCGTCTGCTGCCTGTCGTTGTGGCACTGGCCGCCCGGCACTGGGGGCATATCACCGTCGATGCCGTCGTGCCTGAGTCCGAGGGGGGCGGGGATAGGTCCGGCTCTGGCATGGCGGATATCACCGCACGGTTTTCTGACCGCCTGAAGACGCTTTGCGGCGTGGTTCTGACGCGCCGGCAGTCCGAAACGGCGCTGCTGATCCTCCGGGGGCATTCCTCAGGGTCCGCCGCACGAATGCTTGGCGTCAGCCCGCAGACCGTCAAGGTGTTCCGCAAACAGCTCTACGCCCGCTGCGCCATTTCCTCCCAGGCCGAACTGTTCGCAATGATGATGCCTATCCTCGCACGCCTGTCCTGACCGCGCTTTTCCAGCACCGCGGCTGATACGCCTCCGAAATCCGGAAATTCTTTTAAACTTGTTAACCTCGCGCGTTTAAAAACGAGAACGATTCTCATTTATGTGGCGAGAAATATCGCGAAGAACGACCGTGAATTCGCGTGTGAATGCGGGGCTCATGGGTCAGGTCTGGGATATCTATGCGAGCCATATCTATAATGAAAACATCGCATGCACGATAGCAACGTTCCAGAGCGTTTTCTGACCAGTTGTTCAGCTCGCCCTTAGAGGAAACAGGGGAGGCCGGTCCGGGTTATTTCCAGAATCTATAGCGTCCGGTTTATTGTGATATCAATACGATATGGAAGTTCTGTTAGGCTTGTCTTCCGTCAGCATGTCGCGTGATGCTCTTTTCCAGAAACGTGAGATTTTTCGATGACAGAAGCCCCTAATCGTGAAGCATCTTCTTCGGTGATGAAAATGATCGTCAACCGCTGGTCTCCGCGGGCTTTCACGGACGAGACGATTTCCGATGCGGCCCTCCGTGAGGTTATTGAGGCCGGTCGCTGGGCGCCGTCACAGTATAATTCGCAGCCCTGGCGATTCATGTATGCCCGTCGCGGGACGGAGAATTGGGACCAGTTCCTGTCATGGCTGAAGCCGGTTAATCAGCGTTGGGCGAAGTCCAGTGCGGCTCTCGTCTATATCGCATCGCGAACCACGATGATTCCCAGAACCACACCGGACCGCGTTTTTTCCAGAACCCATTCCTATGATGCTGGCGCCGCTGCCATGCTTGTCCTGCTTCAGGCCCATCATATGGGCTGGGCCGCGCATACGATGAGCGGTGTCAGCGATGTCGATCTGACACATGCGGGACTGCGCCTTCCGGTCGATTATGCCTTCGAAACCGTGATCGCCATCGGCAAACAGGCTCCGGCCGAGACGCTTCCCGAAGATCTACGCGTTCGTGAGGTTCCTTCCCAGCGTGTGCCGGTCGATCAGATCGTCTTTGACGGAACATTCGCCGAGCCGCTTGAGTCCTGAGGCCTTTCATACCCTTTCGGCTGATATTCCGCCGACAGGGCGTTGCGCGGAGAGAACAATGTCGGGATTTGATCCGCTTGACAGAAAGCTGCTCGTTCGTCTGATGCCGCTTCTTGTCCTGTGTTTTTTTTTGCTTACATCGATCGGGTCAATGTCAGTTTCGCCGCCGGTGACATGATCCGCGATCTCGGCCTTTCAGGGACCGCGTACGGTCTGGGAGCCGGGATTTTCTTTATCGGTTACGTCCTCTTCGAACTCCCGGGCAACTATATTCTGGGGCGTATTGGAGCTCGGACCTGGCTGTCCGCCTGCATGATTGCCTGGGGAATTGTTTCGGCGGGCATGGCATTTGTTAGTACCGGTCCGCAGTTTCTGGCCATGCGTTTTGTGCTTGGAATCGCGGAGTCAGGATTTTATCCTGGTATCCTCGCGTTCCTGATGCAGGCCTTCAGGCCAAACCTGCACGCGAAAGTCGTCAGTTATCTGATCGTCGTCATCCCGGTCGCAAGTGCGATATCCGCATTGCTCGCAGGTGCCATTCTCCATCTGGCTGGGACATGGCATCTGCAGGGATGGCAATGGCTGTTTCTGATCGAGGGACTGCCTTCTACTGCGCTGGGTGTCTTGCTCTACATCTGTCTACCTGAGCGGCTGGAGCAGGCCAGGTGGCTGACAGTGGACGAGCGCGCTCTCATGACACGCCGTCTCGCTGATTCCGGTCCGTCCCGACAGTCTCGCGCGCTTCGGTTCTATCTTGGTGCCTTTACCCTGCCTGTCGTCTGGAAAATTGCGACAGTCTTTTTCTGTATTTCGTTCGTCAGCGGGACGATCCACTTCTGGCTGCCGCAGATGATTGCTCATACCGGTTTTTCGCGTCAGGCTGTTCTGCGTCTGGCAACCATTCCGTATTTTGCGGGGGCGGTGGCTCTTTTGATCTGCGTGAGACGGACACAGATCCGAACGGATGACAGACGTATTCTGGCGGCGTTGATGATTGCCTGTCTTGCACTGGCAGGCATAACGCTCACTCTTTATCCCGTCTTGCAGGGCGTGTTGCTGACGGTTGCGACGGCGGCCCTCTTTGTGATTCTGGGACTGATGTGGGGACTGCCGGGCCGTTTCCTTCAGGGTGTGCAGGCGGCTGCGGGCGTGGCGCTGATCAACTCTTTCGGCAATCTGGGGAATTTCTTCGGTCCGGTTATTTTCTCATATCTCGCCGGATCTAAGGCGGCTTATCTTCACGGTCTGCTGGCCGATGCTGGCGTTCTGGGTGTTGCCATTGTTCTTTTCTGGAGACTGACACAAAGACGGACGTAGTGACTACGGTAAGGGTTTATACCGCCTGTATGTCGCTGCCTGCTTTCTGGTTCAGCAGGCGGCGCATTTCCCCCAGAAAAGTGCGTGCCAGACGTGTGAGGGAGCGGTTTTCCGCCCAGACGGCAGAAGCTGCAACAGGGATGGAGGGGGAGAAACGACGCTGAACCAGTTTGAACTGTCCGGCCGAACTGGCCGTCAGAGGATCAACCACGGCGACGCCTACGCCCTGATCCGCCAGCACACAGGCCGTCAGACCGTATCGGACTTCCGCCACGAAACTCAGCTCGATATTTTTCTGGTCATAAGCCTGATGCAGTGCGGCTCCGAGCTTGGTTTCCTTCTCCAGCGCAATCAGCCGGTGCTGTTGCAGATCGTGAGGGGTGATGACCTCATAAGCCGCCAGAGGATGCTCGGGCAGCATGACGCAGACCATCTCGCCTTCATAAAGAACCTCGGAGCATAGTCCTGGTCGTTCCGCGAAGCCGAGAATGAAACCCAGTTCCGCTTGGTGGGTTTCGATACTTTCCAGAACTTCTTCATAACGCCGGGTGTCGAAAAACGTCCGCACGCGCGGGCGACGGATCTGCATTTCACGGATTGCACGCGCCAGAACGCCATAGCCTACAGGTGGTGTCGCAATCAGGCGAAGCTGGCCTGCCTTGTTGTCCCGGATATCCTTGATCCGGCTTTCAAGCCTTTTATGCGTCTCAAAGATTGATTCCGCGTCCGCCAGCAGGATTTTCGTCTCGGGTGTTGGAAAAATCCGGTTGTTGACCCTCTGGAAAAGCGCAAAGCCGACCTGCTCTTCCATCACCTTGAGGGCATTGCTGACTGCGGGCTGTGACAGTCCGAGGGCGTGACCGGCCGCGACCGTGGTGTTGTAGCGGACGATGGCACGAAGAATTTCAAGCTGTCGGAGATTCACTGATAACCACCACGAATAGTCTTTGCCCGATTATTATATTCGCATACAGAATAAGTCGCTAGCGGAACATTGCCGGGATTCGTATCATTGCGTATCCAGTTCCTATCGCTGGATATCCAAGCCTTGCAGGACGACCCGATGCCGTGGATCTCAGACCGCCCCAGTTTTGTCTCCGCCCATCCGATTTACGATATCACATCGGCCCTGCCGCCTGATGCGGCGGTCGTCACGTCCCCGCATGCCTTTACGGAAGAAGACCTCCGCCCCCTGCTGGCGAAGGCCGAGGTTCTGTGTATTTCCATGATGTGGCGGGATGAATTCCTGGATTTGACGCCGAACCTGAAAATGATCCAGTCCATCAGCTCCGGTGTGGACCATTTCCCCGCGGAACGTCTCAAAGCACGTAATATTGCCCTTTGCAGCGCAGGTGGTACCAATTCGCGGTCAGTGGCGGAGCATACGCTTGCGCTCCTGCTGAACATTTCGCGCCGTCTTTATGCCGCACGCGACGATCAGAAGGCCCATCGCTGGAATCCGCCACGCTATGGCAGTTCAGAACGCCAGCAGGAACTGCTGGGCAAGCGGGTCGGGATTATCGGTTACGGCAAGATCGGCAGTACGATTGGCGATCTGTGCCGTCTGCTGGGTATGGCAGTGATCGCCATCCGCAGATCTGCGCCGCAGACGACGCAGGAAGATGGTGTGGAGACTGCGCTTTACAGCGATCTGCCGGAACTCCTGCCCGAGCTTGATTTCGTGATCCTGAGCTGCCCTCTGACGGCCCAGACCGAAGGCCTTGTTGATGTCCGGTTTCTGGAGTGCATGAAGCCCACGTCATGGCTCGTCAATGTCGCACGCGGACGCGTGGTGCGGGAAGCGGATCTGATCTCCGCTCTCGAAAAGGGTGTGATCGCGGGCGCAGCTCTCGATACCTTTGAAAAGGAGCCACTGCCGGCAGACAGCCCGCTCTGGGACATGTCCAATGTGTTGGTCACGCCTCATAACGCGGGAGACAGCGAACGATATGCCCCCAATGTTGCCGATCTCCTGTTGCGGAACATACGCAATCTCGAAACAGGCAATCCCCTTGTGAACCGTATTGTCTGAACGCTTTTTTCGTCCTCATCCCGATTTTTTAGGGCCACCGTTCGGGGACATGAGCGTGCAGTCCAGACGATGCGTCAGTCCGTCGTCCTGCAAATGGGCAGGCGCACCGTGGGGCAGAGAGGCTCCATCAAGGACCATCAGGATGTCTCCGTGGCTGATGTGGTCGGGATTCAGCACGGTGATGTCGTATGTCGCCGTCTTCCACCGAAGGCGGATTTCATAGGACGGCCATGCAGACGGAATATGGGGTTCGATCGACAGTCTGTTTTCCTCGATTTTCACGCCCAGCAGGATTTCCGTTCCGACGCGCTGCATCCATCCCGCAGAGCCCGTATACCAGGACCATCCGCCCCGCCCGACATGCGGCGTTGAGGAATAGACGTCCGCGACGACGGCATAGGGTTCGACCTTGTAACGGTCGGCCGCTTCCTGACTGCGGGCATGGTGCACCGGATTGATGGTCGAGAACATTTCATGGGCTGCGTCTCCCTCTCCCAGAAGGGCCGTCGCCATGACCGTCCACAGGGCCGCATGGGTATACTGGCCTCCATTTTCGCGGATGCCCGGCGGATATCCGCGGATATAGCCCGGATCGGGTTCGGATGTGTCGAAAGGCGGTGTGAGAACCATGATGATTTCCCGCTCCAGATCCACAAGCTGCTGCCAGACTGCCTGCATGGCCTGTCGTGCGCGTTCGGGTGATCCCGCTGCCGAAATCACGGCCCAGGACTGGGCGATCGCATCGATGCGTCCTTCCCGGTTCGCGCTGCTGCCCAGTGGCGATCCGTCATCGAAATATGCCCTGCGGTACCAGGCTCCGTCCCATGCGTCTTCAAGGGCCGTTTCGAGGTCCCGCAGGGTCCGTGTCCATGTCTCGACATGCTCCATGTCATTCCGTGCGCGGGCGATCGGCAGGAAGGCCGAGAGTGCCGCATGGGTGAACCAGCCCAGCCACACACTCTCGCCGCGTCCCGCCTCGCCGACGCGGTTCATGCCATCGTTCCAGTCTCCGGTTCCCATCAGGGGCAGGCCGTGCGCGCCCCTGCGGAGACTGTGATCGAGCGCCCGGACGCAGTGATCGTAAAGGGGCGTCTTCTGGTCCGTAATGCCGGGCTGGAGGAAACGCTCGTGCTCGTCGGCATCCAGCAGTGGCGCCTCAAGGAAGGGAAGCTCCTCGTCCAGAACAGCCGTGTCACCACTGACACGGACATAATGGGCGACGGTATAGGCCAGCCAGGCGCAGTCATCCGAAATTCTGGTGCGGACGCCATTGCCTTTCTGCGGCAGCCACCAATGCTGCACGTCCCCTTCGGGGAACTGCCGTGAGGCTGCCCGCAGCAGATGGGCCCGCACCTGCTCCGGCGCGGAGAGGACGAGCGACATGCCGTCCTGAAGTTGATCGCGGAATCCGTAGGCGCCGCTGGCCTGATAGAAACCTCCCCGTGTCCAGATACGGCTTGAGAGCGACTGGTACAGCAGCCAGCCATTCAGCATGACGTCCATTGCCCTGTCAGGCGTTCTGACCTGTATCGTTCCGGTGATCCTGTCCCACATTCGCCGCACGTCGCGCAGGACAGCCTCCAGATCCGCCGTCCGGTACTGGTGAATCAGGGCGCGCGCATGGGATTCGTCTCGGCCCTGACCCAGCAGGAAGATGATCTCGATGCTTTCACCGGCTTCAAGGGTGATGACCGTCTGCAGGGCGGCGCAGGGGTCGATACCGGCGCCGACAATGCCGGACAGCGGGCCGCCGTGTACAATGGCACGGGGTGCGGACAGCGAGCCGTTGCGCCCGATGAAGCTGCTTCTGTCATCCGTTGCCGAGGTCTGATGGCCTCCCAGGTCGGCAAAGGCGACCTGCTCGCCGAATGTCTCGCCCCATTTGTTGCGGACCAGAAGGGCGCCTGTTTCGGCATCCTGCTCCGTGAAGACGAATGGCGCGGTCGTGCTACGCGACTGCCCCAGCACCCATTCGCTATAGGTCGTCACGCGCAGTGTCCGGGCCTGTGCCGACGTGTTCGTCAGAGTCAGCCTGCTGATTTTCACGGGATCTTCCGGCGGAACATATTGAAGCAGGGTTGATCTGATCCCGTTGGCCTGACGTTCGAATTGGCTGTAGCCCCGGCCATGGCGGCAGACATAGACGGCGTTCGCATCCGGGCAGACGGCGGCAAGCGGAGACCAGAACTGACGGTTTTCCTCGTCGCACAGATAGAGCGCCTCTCCGGTCGGGTTGACGACCGGGTCGTTCGACCAGGGGGTCAACTGGTTTTCCTTGCAGTTTTCAGCCCAGGTATAGCCGCTCCCCTCCGCCGAGACCTGAAAGCCGAAATGTGGACTGGAGACGACATTGATCCACGGCGCCGGGGTGCGGATGCGACCACGGATCACGACTGCATATTCGGTTCCGTCGGACGTAAAGCCGCCATAGCCGTTTTCCATCTCCAGCGCCGGCAGCGCAGGGTTTTCCTGCGGTCCGTGATAGGGGCGGTTCACGCGGATCTCGCCGCGGGAAATCCCCGCTGAAACGCTGCCCGAAACGTCTAACGAAGCACCCGGCAAGACGCCGGACACTGTGTCGGCGCGGCGCAGAAGCGACAGGTGTGTCAGCTGCTGTTGCAGGCTGCCACCTTTGCCTGTCAAAACGACGGCGGCGACCGAGAAGAGCAGATCCCGCACCGTGTCCGACATCAGTCCGCCACGCAGCAGGCGCACGGTTCCGTTCTCGCCTGATGACCGTGCCAGCGCTTCCAGGGCATGCTGCAGATCCTGGGCATAGGATGTCGGATGATCGTTCAGGATGACCAGATCGAACGCCAGACCTTTCAGCGTTAGATAGCTGTGGGCCGTCAGCACGGTACGTGCCAAGTCGAAATCCTCATTGCCCGTGACAACTAGCAGAAGGATCGGCAGGTCGCCCGAAACGCCCTGTCCCCACAGATCGGGCTGTCGGCCCGCGCCGCGTTTGATGCGGGCTGGAGACGAGCGCAGGGCCGGACCTGGAAACAGCAGATAACCGGCAAGGTGCTGGAAAAGGTCCGCCTGCTGGGGCTGGATGTCCAGATGGCGCAGATGGACCTGCGCATGGGTCCAGGCAAGGGTCAGGGCCCGGTCCAGATCGGCGTCGTTGCGGTGACGCTTGATCCCCTGCATGAGGGCCTCGCGTGTCGACGCCACGAGGGTCCAGAACGAGACATGCCGCGAGGACCGTGCGGGCAGAGTCAGTCTGCACCGTGCGGCAAAGACGGGATCAAGCACGGTTCCGGTCGAGCCGGACAGGGGACCGCCTTCTGCCAGTGCGGCAGGCGTCCGCAGGTCCCGTCCACGCCCGATGAACCGGGCGCGATCGGTCTCGATGGACAGGCTGCCCCCTCCCACGACCAGATGGGCGGCCCAGATATCGGCTTCGGTCGGGTTTCTTTTCCGGCGGGTTGCGAGAATGGCGCGCGACGCAGGCAGATACTCCGTCTGCACGAACATTTTCGCAAAGGCCGGGTGGCTGGCATCCATGGCGGGCGGGCACAGCGCCAGTTCCACATAGGAGGTCACATCGATCTCGATGGGCGAGGCCCCGGCATTGCGGACGGAAATCCGGCGCAGTTCCGCGTCATCCTCCGCCGAGACCAGCACTTCCATCGTCGTTGTCAGGTTGCCGTTTTGGCGGACATAGGTTGCCCGGTCTTCCCGGAATTCAACCTCATAGCTTTCGGCAGGAACTCCGCAGGGCTGGAGGGCAGCCGTCCAGAATTCGCTTTTTCCGATGGGCTGGAGGTAGATATAGCTGCCCCAGTTATCGAGAACCGGATCGCGCTTCCAGCGTGTGACCGCCTGATCGCCCCAGCGGCTGTAGCCCGATCCCGCGGCGGTCAGCATCACGCTGTAGCGCCCGTTGGACAGAAGCTGACAGACGGGTGTCTCCGTATTCGCGCCGTGAAGGTGACGGCCGCCCGCATGGACCTGCGCGGCTGACGGCGGCGGGGCGAATTCCTCTTCCCGCAGCGGTGTCGTGATGGCCCCTCCTGTCGGAGCGCGCTCCTGAAGAAGAAGTTCCGCCGCGCCAATGATGGGCTCGGCATGGAAACGGGCGCGCATTACGCCTTTGAGAACCGTATCGGCGATCGCCAGAATGGACATGCCCTGATGGTGCGCCATATAGGACCGGATGACCGCGACCGGCTGTTCAGGCTGCAGGCGGATTTTGGTGTAGTCCAGAGCCTCGTAAAATCCGTAAGCCCCCTGTGCGCCCACTTTTTCAAGAGCCTTGAAGTTCTCGGTCGCCAGTGTCGCATCCACCATGGTGGCCAGAGCCGTGGCATAAGGGGCGATGACCAGATCCTGTGCCAGACCCCGCCTCATTCCCAGACCCGGAACGCCGAAATCGGAATACTGGTAGTTATAGTCCAGATCGCGGGCATTGTAGGCGGATTCCGAAATACCCCACGGAACGCCTCTGAACGCTCCGTATTCGACCTGACGGCGCACGATCTGGCGGCTCGTTTCTTCCAGAAGGCTGTCGAAAGGCGCGGCCATGACCAGCGACGGCATGAGATATTCGAACATGGACCCCGACCATGACACCAGGGCTTCGCCATGACCGACGGCGGCGAGGGGACGTCCGAGACGGAACCATTCGCGCGCCTGAATGTCGCCTTTCGCAATGGCGAAGAAGACGGCCAGACGGGCTTCGGAGGCCAGCAGATCATAGCAGTTGCCGTCCAGAGTGCCTTCGTTGACGACATAGCCGATCGACAGGAGTTTGCGGTCGGAATTCCTGAGAAAGGCGAACTCCATATCAAGGGCCAGCTGTCTTGCGCTGGCGGCGATGGTTGCAAGCTTCTCATGCAGCGTAGCGCTGGCTTCAAAGTCCCGGCGTTCGCTGTGAATGCAGTCCTGCGCGGCATGCAGCCAGAACAGAAGGTCTTCTCCCCCCGTTGCGCCGGATGCAGTGTTTCCGGCCAGATTCTGACCCTGAATCTGCCCTTGGCTTTGCCCTGTGCGGCGCTGTCGCAGATGGACCAGTTCTTCCGCACGGCCGATCAGCATCTGTACCCTGTGCGCAAGCGTAAGCTGGCTGGCATGACCGTCCTTCATGTCCTGAAGGAGTGAATCCAGAAGTTGCGGAATTTCGGACGACCGGAAGATGTCGCGCCCGGACGTCACTTCCTCGCAGGCGAGTGTCAGGGCATCACGGACGCCCTCTCTCCATGTATCGGATTTCCGGCCTTTCTGGATCCATTCCTCGCACGCGCTGGCGAGGGTGATCAGATGACCCGCGAGATTGCCGCTATCCACGGTTGAAACGTAGATCGGGGGCAGGGGGGAAAGATCGGTGGTGCTGTACCAGTTATAGAAGTGCCCCCTGAACCGCTGGAGTTTCAGCATGGTGTCGAGAGTGGCCCCGAGGCGGGTGGCGGCATCGCTCACGCCAATCCAGCCAAAATCACAGGCGGCGACGACCGACAGGAGGTAGAGACCCATATTCGTCGGCGATGTCCGATGCGCCACGAGCGGTGCTGGATTTTCCTGAAAATTGTCCGGCGGGAGCATGTGATCGGTATCGGTCACGAACGTTTCAAAGAACCGCCATGTCCGCCGGGCCTGCTGGCGCATCAGAACAAGCTCCGTCTCCGAGACTTCAAGCCGCCGGGCCGACACGCTGTACTGGCTTGCTTTCCATGCGATCGCCGGTGACAGACACCAGGCGAGGGCAAACGGGAGGATGATCATCCAGTCAGCGGGCGGTGCAACGAACATCATTCCCGTCGCCACAACGCCGATTAGGACAGCACTGCCCATCTGCAGGAAATAGCCCCTGATTGCCTCACGCGGCGCTTCGGCTGCCTGCGCCGCCGTCACCCACTGAAGGAGATTTCTGCGCGTCACGAAAACGCGTATCAGGGTCCGGACGATCGCATCCCCCATCAGGCACGCCTGATCCGCCAGAAAGGCAAAGCACAGCACTGTCGTCTGAACCGTGCGGACGAAATCGACTTCCAGAAGGGAAAAATAGGTTGTGAACGTTTCGCCGCGTCGCCGCCTTATCATATCCACCAGAAGCGGGAGTGCGGCGGGTATCGCGATCGTCGCGACAATGAACAGGCTCCAGACCAGTGCGTTGTGAAAACCCAGAACCCATCCACCGAACAGGGCTGCGACCGACATCGGGGCCGAGAGGCTGCGGCGCAGATTGTCGAGCATTTTCCAGCGTGCGATGCCGGTCAGCGGGCGCGTTCTGACCTTGATGGTCGGAAAGCGCCCCATCCATGAAAAAATCCACGGCAGAAGCTGCCAGTCTCCCCGTGCCCAGCGGTTGAGACGGGCGACCGACACTAGATAATCCGTCGGATATTCTTCGATCACCTCGATATCGGTCACAAGACCGGCGCGTGCGAAAACGCCTTCGAACAGATCATGGCTCAGAAGGGTGCCATCCGGTACACGCCCGGCGAGGGCCGCTTCGAAAGGATCGATTTCGTAAATCCCTTTGCCCGCAAAAGACCCTTCCGCAAACATGTCCTGATAAAGATCTGACACGGCGGCGGTATAGGGTTCGATTCCGTTCGGGCTGGAGAAAACACGCTGGAACATGGTGCTCTGCCGCGCCTCTGGCAGTGAGGGCGTCACCCGGGGCTGAAGAACGGCATAGCCTTCCACCACGCGCCCTTCTTCGGGGTCAAAACGCGCGGTGTTGAGGGGATGGGCGATCTTGCCGACCAGCCGCCTGACGACTTCATGCGGCAGGCGGGTATCGGAATCCAGCGTTACGACATAGCGCACGTTCTGTGGAATGCTTTGTCCGGGCAGGGGGAAGAAGCTGGTATCGTCTGCTCCGCGAAGGATGCGGTTGAGTTCATGCAGCTTGCCGCGCTTGCGCTCCCAGCCAATCCATTTTCCTTCACTCTGGCTCCATTGGCGCCTGCGATGGAGCAGGATGAAGCGTGTTCCCGCACTGCCCGGATCGTAGGTGCGGTTCAGCGCGGCAATTTCCCGCGTGACGACGTCGAGGAGTTCCTGATCCCCCTTCCGCGTCTCGGTCGCAGAGTCGGTCCAGTCTGTCAGAAGTGCGAAATAGATCTCCCCATCGCGGCTGGCGAGATAGTGTTTTTCAAGACGTCTGACCATGGCCACGATCGAGGAGCGTCGCGTCAGAAGGGTCGGCACCACGACGATTGTTCGCAGATCGGGCGTTACACCGTTGCGGAGTTCCAGTTCGGGCAGTTCTGAAACCCGGATCGCCCACATCAGGAAACGGTTCACCGTGGCGACGACAGGGTCCGTCGCGGGAATGAAGCCGAGCACCACGAGGGCAAGCGCCGTGTGGCTCGAAAGGGTGCCGTTCATGAGCGCCAGGAACGCGGTCAGAAACAGCAGCGTCAGAAGCGTGACGGCAAGACTGTATCCCGTAATGCCGAGGCGCCGGCATATCTGCCCAACCTGCACGCGCAGAGGCGCCCTGTATCCCAGTTCTTCTTCAAGCCTCGGGCGCCCCTCGGCCAGAAGATAGTAGCCGGGGTCTGCCCGGCGCGCATCGGCAGCGTTGTCCTGTCTCGCCACCGCTGCGAGGGAGGTAACGCGGGTCGCGATTTCACATTCCGTATGAGCAGACCCCTTGGCCAGAACCTCAACAGCCCGGCTGTAGAGATTGCGGGTCGCGGCGTCCATTTCCGGGAACCTGTCATTGCGCAGTAGAATGTGGATGACCCGGCTGGTTTTTTCGAAAACATCATTCCAGTCCAGTGTTGAAATGATGCGGGTACTTGTGACGATGTTGCGGATGGTTGCCGTTATGATGCTCTGTTCCTGAAGTTCGTCATGAACGGCGCGGTCTATGTCCGTCCCTTTCTCCTTCAGGATTGCCTCCAGCCACATAAAAGCCGGGTCTTTCTGTGGGTCGCGTCCTTTCAGACGGTGCGAAAACTGGACGAGGAACGTCTGGCTCAGTTTCTCCGTCTCTATTCTGGAGAGGGTCTGCATGATTTTCGTGTGGCTGGGTTGCAGCTCCGAAAACAGCGTATCTGCAAGGGTGTTGGCCTGTTTCTGGTCCCGGAGCGTCTGGCAGATTTTCTCCGCGACACGACGCAGGTTCTCGATCAGTACGATCCGGATCTGCGCAGGAATGGCCCAGAGTTCCCGGATCAAAAGAGCCCTGTTGTCCTGATAGGAATTGAGAAACTGGCATATCGTTTTCTGGTCGATATGACTGTCCGTATCGGACACCAGAACCCACGCAATCTCAAAAGCTCTTGGAAGTCCCGTAAAAGGACCGCTGGAAAGCTCCGGCAGGTCTTTGTAATAGCCGGCTGGAAGATCGAATTTTATTTTCTCGATCTGGGCGGCCATCAGATAATAATTATCAATCAGCCAGCGCCCCGCAGGCGTGATGTCTTCCGAGTTTTCTGAAGCCTGGGACAGAGCAATGTTCGCGTCCAGCAGAATGCGCGCATTGTCGTCCAGTCGTTCAGACAGGAGACGACTGCGTCGGCCTGGGCAGATATCACCATGGATCGTCGCCAGGCTTGCCGCATGCTGGAGAAGCCGTTCTTCATTCAGAATATCGGAACGGATAATTTTTCCGCCCTCAAAACGAAAGGTGCTGGCTACAGTTTTCCTGAAAATACTTGTCATTTCCGGGCACCCTTTCGGCGGCTTATATCCGCCAGCTCGCACGTGAACTGAAAAAGGTCTTCTGAACGACTGTTCCGATACTGTGGCTCAGGACGCGATGGCCTTTTGATTGCACAGTAATTTTGTTGGTTATTATTATGAATACGGACCGATCCGTAATGATGCGGTTCCGTTCCCTGGAGCACTAACGCGTCATTCGTGCGACGGTTATCAACCGTCTGAAAACTTTTCCGGGAGGCAGCTACGGGAAAGAGCGCCGGGCGTCATGTCTGCAGGAGGCGGATGCGTCTCCTCGGCAGAATGACGATTTCTGGACTGACATAGTTTTCACGGTTGATGACGGTCAATGCCCGGCGCAGCGGAGCCCTTGACCGTCATCAACAGGTTTTCAGGGGGTTGTCGTGACGGCCCGGATGTTGTCATCCGGATTTCGGTCAACCATTTTGATGTAGGGGTCGATGCCTGCAAAACTTGGAGCATGGTCAACCGTGAAATGCAGGGTGTTGTCCCCGGTGTGAATTGGCAGACGCTGGAACAGCAGAACGTTTTTCCTGTCGAATGCCGCCTCTCCGGGCATGGAGGTGAACAGTCCGATGTCGACCGGCTCGTCCAGGGGCGTTTCCGTTTCACGACCTTTGCCATCGGCATACAGTTTTTTTGCCGAGACTTTCAGCGTCACGTCGAACCGGCCGTCCGCACGTCTTTTGCTGGTCGCCGTGAGTGTCCTCAGGTCGTAAAGCGTGATCTTTTCGAAAAGATCGGAGATAAGCTGCTGGGCTCTGGCGTTTTCAGGCGCCATCTGGCCGGCCTGTGTCCGGAAATCTCCGATCAGATCCAGTGATCGCGGCCATGGTGCGCCCTTGAAGCGATAGTCGGTGAGAAGCTGCCGCAGGGCGGCGTTGACTTTGTCTGGGCCCAGCCTGTCCTGAAGCAGATACATCACGACCGATCCTTTGCGGTAATGGATGTACTGCTGGTTCTCGACCCTTTCGAGCGGCTCCTCTTCCAGTCGTTCCGATCCGCGCGAACGCAGGTAGCTGTCCAGTTCGTATTTCAGGAAGCGGCGGATCTTGTCCGGGCCATACATCTCCCGCATCGTCATCAGTGCCGAATATTGTGCGAGCGTTTCCGAGAGCATGGTCGAACCTTGCATGTCCGCCCCGACAACCTGATGCGCCCACCACTGATGGCCGAGTTCATGCGCTGTGACATAGGTCACGTAGTCGATATTGTCAGGATTGGAGAGATTGGCGATGAAACCGATCCCTTCCGAATAGGGAATTGTTCCCGCAAATGCCTGTGCAAACGAGGCGTAAGCCGGAAATTCCAGAATGCGGGCATAATGGAACTGATACGGGCCGAAATTCGGTTCGTAATATTTCAGTCCAGCCCGGAATCCGTTCAGCATCCGATCGACGTTCCAAGGGTGATGCGGATCGTAATAGACGGTCAGGTCGATCTTGCCCTGTGTACCGTCGAACGTGGCGTGACGCTCGACATACCGGGCAGACTGAACCGCGAAGAAGTTAAGAACCGGTGCGGACGTGACGAAGCGGGCCGTGCGGCGTCCGTCATGGGTAACGTCGGAGACGCGGTCGCCGGGGGCGATGGGGGTCTGGTCCGCATCTGTGGTGACGGTGATGTCAGCCGTTGTCCAGCCTGCGTGGATATAGTTCTGCGCCTGTGCGGACCGGTCTTCCAGCTTGGCCATGCGCAGTTCCGGCACGAGCCCGTACTTTCGCCTCTTGACGCGGTCCTGGAGCAGACCATCACGGGTCATGCCGATTGTCGGTGCGAAATCTTCCTTGTTGACAAAAGTTCCGTTCGGGAAAATGCCCAGATTGGTATCGGCCGAATTGGTGAAGCCGCGCTGGGAGCGTTCTGTGCGAAAATCCAGTCCGATGCTCGCGCTGGGAGCAAGAGGCTGTGACAGCTTGTAAATGCGATAGCGAAAGCGCGGATAGTCGCGTTCCAGCGTGGCATTTGCAATCCTCAGATCGAGTAGTCTGGTCTGTTGGGTCTCCATCCGTACATGGATATGATCGATCGGGACAGAGAGATGGTTGGTCAGCTCGTAATGACCCGTCACGGTCATCGCGGGACCCTTGGGATGGATGTCGATATCGAAGCGCAGAGCCGTAACATCAGGCTGCGGTGTATGCTCGTAGGCCAGAAGGGCCTTTTCGTAATCGGCCATGTAGCGGTCACGCGCATCGGGTGTGCGATAGTCGTTCCAGACATGTGTGTTGATGAAGATGAACACGCCGAGAGCAGCAAATCCCGCAAACGCCGTTCCTGCGATAAAAGCAGGCGTTCCCCTGAGACGCTGCGGCAGGGCCAGCAGTCGGGAACGCAGGGTCATGGCGGCGCCTCGCCGCCACAGCAGATGGCACAGGACGATCAGGATGACCGCAAAGCACATCCAGTAAAGGTTACAGACAAGGACACCTTTCCAGAAGGTACCCGCCCCGTTCATGTCCGAAAGCGGCATGCCCGGTGTGCGACCGTAATTATAAAGAATATCATCCAGCCCGAGGGTCCCCCCAACCAGGCGTAGGACCATGTAAAGGAACATGAGTCCCCAGCCGACGAATTTTTGGGGCGAAAGGACCTGAAAGAACACGGCCAGAATGGATATCAGGACTGTCGAGACTGTTGTCGGCAGGACGAACCACAGCAGGTAATGGACAAGCTCCAGATGGGTATAGCCATGGGCGAGCTGATAAATCACCGTGACCACAACCCCGACAGCCAGTGTCGTAAACAGGACGATGGCGATGGCGGGGATCTTGCTCAGGGCGAAGATCCAGCCCGGAACCGGAGCCGCGCCCACGAGCTCCTGCATTTTGCGGTCCTGCTCACGCCAGACCACTTCTCCCGCATAGAACGCTCCCATGATGACGGGAATCATGGAGAACGCGCCCTGAAGATGCTGGATCATGACCCGGGTCACGGGCCAGACGGGCGTCCCGTACATTTCGTCAAGATCCACGAGGCCGCCAACCGTATTGACGATGCCGAGCAGCAGAAGGATCACATAGGCCGGACTGCGCATGACCTGACGGACTTCGAAGCGCAGGCGCGTCAGATACTGAAGACGGCGTGTGGCGCTGTTGAAGCAGGGGCGAGGGAGTGCATGCGGGCTGAACGCGCTGGGACTCTCGACAGAATCCGATTTGCGTTTCCGGGAAAACCGGCCCTGCCGGCGGGTGAAACTGAAAAGACATGCCGCCAGCCCCAGCAGGGCGAGCCCGACGCCACACCAGATGACACGGTTCCACAGAAGGATGCCGCTGAGCGGGACGGCGAGGGTATTACGCTCGACAGCCGTCCAGTAGCGGGTCGCCAGATCGGTTGCGCCAAAACCGAAAGGTTCGAGATAGCCGAATGTTTCTTCCAGACGCGGCAGTTTGCCGATCATCGTGGTGGCAATGCTCCACAGCACCATCAGGATCACCGCAGCGACATAGGATCCCATCATGGAACGCGTCAGGGTGGCGGCCGCGAACATCATCGCACTGACGAGAAACAGGTTTGGAACGGCGATCAGGGCATAGGTCTGGAGATTGGCGGCGAGGGACAGGGGACCCAGCGTATCAGGGTCCACCCAGGGCATCAGCGAACCGAGCAGCACGCCCAGCGGAACCGACAGGAACAACAGACAGCAGGAGACGAAAACGCCCAGAAACCGGCCGAAAATATAGGGAAGGCGCCTGAGCCGTGTGGCGTAGAGGATCTGGCCGAACCCCGTCTCCTCATCCCGGATGACGGCATTGGCCGCGGTGGCGGCGCAGATGAAAAGTGAAAAGACGGAAAAGACCTGCTCAAGCTGCGCTACTGCATACGGCGCATTTTTATGGACATTGCCACCGCTGCCGATCTGGAGCGCCGGAACGGTCATGCACAGGAAAGTCAGGGTGAAGAAGATCAGTGCGCAGACCCAGAAGGCTGGGCCACGCATCTGGTAGCGGATTTCGAACCGCGCGATACGTCCGAGCATTGATCAGGCACTCCGGCGTGATGTGTCGAGCGTACGGAAATAGACATCCTCAAGACTGCCTTCCATTGGTTCGAAACCCGCGCCGGGATCGCTTTCCGCTTCGACGTGAATCACCGTGCGTCCGGCGAAAAGGCGCACGGCGATGACCCGGTATTCCTGTTGATAACGCTCAAGGTCCTCGCGGGGAATGATCCTGCGCCACAACCGTCCACGGCTCTGTTCGATCAGGGTCTGGGGCGCACCGTCAAGCAGGATGCGACCGCCCGCCAGTACGGCCATCCGGGGGCACAGATCGGCCACGTCCTCCACGATGTGCGTGGATAGGATAATGACGACCTGTTCGCCGACTTCCACCAGAAGGTTGAGGAAACGGTTGCGTTCTTCGGGGTCCAGCCCTGCCGTCGGCTCGTCCACGATGATAAGGGAAGGCTGTCCCACCAAAGCCTGTGCAATGCCGAAGCGCTGACGCATGCCGCCTGAGAACCCTGCGACCGCCTTCTTGCGGACTGTCCACAGATTGACCTGCTGCAACAGCGTCTCGACTGTTTCTTTTCGCTCTCCGCGGCCTGTAATACCTTTGAGGACAGCAAGGTGATCGAGGAGATCATAGGCCGAGACACGCGGATAGACACCGAAATCCTGCGGCAGGTAGCCGAGGGTTTCCCGCAGTTTTTCAGGCTCACGCAGAACGTCGAAACCATCGAAGGTGATTTCGCCTGAGGTGGGTGTCTGAAGGGTGGCGATGGTGCGCATCAGCGTCGATTTACCGGCGCCGTTAGGGCCGAGCAGACCGAACATGCCGCGGCCAATATCGAGAGAAACACCATTCAGAGCCTGGGTCCCGTTGGGGTAGGTCTGAACAAGATCTTTGATGTGGAGCATGACGCCTGTCTCGTTTCGATTTGTTTCTATGCAGGTAAGGCGCCTGAAGAGATCTGTGCAATCATTTTTATCGAATATCCGTAAACAGGACTTAAAGTTTCACGAGGTAATTTCGGTCGATTCGGGGCGGAATATTTGAGGATTTCACGATGGGTTCGCTTTCGCGGGGTACGTCTGATGAACAGAGAGGGGCAGGGGGCATGACGCTTGCTGCGAATCCGATTTTCAGAAGCTAAAAAGGAAAACGAAATAGGTTATAAGTATCTGAAAAAGGATAACATTTCTGGCTATGGGTGTGCGCCTGGCCGGGAAAGGCTGGAACCGGCTGAATTTTTGGGTTCCCGTCATGCCGCCAAAATGCCAAAAGCCCCCGCGTTCGGGACGCTCAGGTCGCCGTTCCATTCAGGAAGTCCGTCGTGTTCAAAACGCTTTCCGGTCCGGCGATCGCGGGGCTGTGTGCCCTGTTCGCCTCGACCTTCATTGCGGTGACGACCGAGGTTGCGCCGGTCGGCCTGCTCATTGACATGGCCAAGTCCTTTGAAATCACCGAAGGGCATGCCGGTCTTGCAGTCAGTGCATATGCCCTGCTCGTAGCATTCGGCGCCGTGCCCATTACGATTGCAACGAGCCGCATGGATCGCAAGATGCTCATGCTACTCTGTCTCGCGGGTTATGTGGTCTCGAACCTGATTTCCGCCATGGCGCCGAGCTTTGGCATCCTGTGTTTTGGCCGCGCCATCGGGGGGCTCGCCCATGCGCTCCTGATGTCCATCGCAGCACCCTACGCCGCGCATCTGGTTCCCGAGCGTATGACAGGGCGGGCCATTTCCTTTGTTTTCGGAGGAACGTCTCTCGGCTCGGTTCTGGGTGTGCCCGGAGCTGCGGCCATCAGTCATTTCGCAAGCTGGCGGGTGGCGCTGTATGTCATCGCGGGACTTGCGGCGATGCTGACCGTCTTCATCGCGCTGTATCTTCCGGCCGTCCGGGGCGCCGATACCAAGGCTCTCAAGGTTCCGGTCCTCCGCTCACCACAGGCTACGCGCATTTTTGGTGTCGTGATCTGTGTCAACGCGGTTTTCTTCTTCGCCCATAACCTGCTCTATACTTATGTCTCACCCCTGCTCCTTGTTCATGGATTGCCTGAGCATTTGCTGAGTATTGCGCTTCTCGTGACGGGAGCTGTGAGTATCTTCGGTCTGTGGGGCGCGGGGCAGGTTGTGGACCGTTGGCCGGCGGGGGGGCTGTTTGGGGGCGGTGTCGCCATGTTGATGGGTATGGTTCTGGTTTATGGACACCTGTTGCCCGCATGGCCGAGCGTTGCGGCAGTTGGCCTGTGGTGTATGGGCTATGCAGCCATCATTCCCTTCGTCATGTCCGGCGCCATCCGTGCCAGGGCGACCAGCGCGGACGTCGCCGGGGCTGCCATCAACAGCAGTAGCAATTTCGGTATCCTTCTGGGGTCAGCAATTGGCGGCCACCTTCTGAGCACTCTGGGCTTTCCGGCCCTTTGCCCCGCCGCCATCGTTATCACGTTGGGCGGGATACTGCTTGCGGCATTCAATCCCGCCGCATTTCCCAGAAGGCTCCAGCACGACTGATTCTGCGTCATGCCTAACCGATCAGGTCCTTCTCCTTACTTTTCGCGTTCGGCCCCGACGAAGGCCCACGGGGACAGGGAATGAATGGTCTGTCACTCTCTTCAGGCACGGGACTGATCTGATTACGCAGGCTTCCTGGGCTTTGTTCCAAATCCGGGGATTATCTGGATGAAGACAAGCTCGGCGCCAAGCTCCACCATGGTCTGGGCCACGATGATCGCTGCCAGAAGGGAAGAGATACCGGAAACCCCCAGTGCAAGTGGGAGGACAACGAGGGAGTTGCGGCTTCCCGCGCTGAAGGCCAGGGCACGCCCCGCAGGTGCGTCCAATCTGAACAGTCTGGAGAGCCCCCAGCCCAGACATGGCGCAAGTGTTGCGAATGCGCCATAGACGGGTAGAACGCGCAAGATGTTTGCCATGTCCTGATCCAGGCGCGGCAATATCGTCAGAGTAACCACGAACAGGACAAGCGCTGTGGTCGCTACGGGCAATAGACTCAGAACTGGTGTGACATGTCGTATCGTCGCAACGCGTTTTGAGCCTTCCTGAACGCTCCAGGCAAGCCCAAGCGGTATGACGATCAGCCAGATAAAAGCGTGAAGGAACGGTCCGGCCTGAAACAGCCGCGAAGCTTCGCTGCCAAGAAAAAGATGCAGCCCCAGAGGAAGCATCAGAATCTGCATGGCCAGAAGACAAGGTGTGGAGGCCAGTAGAAGGGCAGCGTTTGCGCCGCCCATCCGTGCAAATGTCACGACCCAGTCGATGCAGGGACAGAGCAGCACCATAAGAACACCTGTCCGGATAGTTTTTTCCGCGGGCACGAAAGGAAGCAGGAGGGCGACAAGCAGAGGAATTGCGACAAAATTTGTCACCAGAAGCGCCACGAGGAATCGCGTTTCCCGGAGCGTCAGGGTCAGTTCATTCAGCGGAACCTGAAGAAATGTCGCGAAAAGCATGACGGCCAGAAGCGGATCAATGAGAGCCGGAGGAATCCGGACGCCCGGTGTCAGGACTGCGATGCTGACAGCGAGAAGCAGCCCAATAAAGTATAGGGCGATCTGATGCTTTTCCAACGCAGCCTGAAGCGACTCCACAGACTGGATATTTGCCCGAATTTTCAAGGGCTATCCATTTCGAATGATTTCTACCAATCGTTGGCAGGATGCAGAGCGGGGCCGGAGAAAAAGAAATTCGGCTGACTGTTTCAGAGGGTGGGGAATGTCAGTTTTTTCCTGTCTGAAAATTATAAGCTCCGGGTGGTAGCGGGTGATTTGGCTAATCTCGAGCAAGGATGTAATCTGTGGCGGCATAGTGTTAGCACCATCAGTAACAGGGCCTTCGTCGTGAAAAAAGATACATCTGCAATAGTGCTCTTTGTGAAGGACGAAGCCCACGACATCATGGCATGGCTGTCATGGCATATCTCTTTGGGATTCAACAAGATATTCGTCTATGATGACCATTCGACCGATGGTACCTATGAAATAGCCAAGTCCTGCGAGGGTATCTACAATGTAGAGGTTTTCAGAACCTCTCTTCTCGAAGGTAATTTCTATTACAGGCAGCGTGACAGTTATTTTGACGCTATTCGCCGGGCGACTGGGAATTATGAATGGATCGCCATGCTGGATGGCGATGAATATATCAGTATTGAAAAAAGTGGCGATATTAACGCGTTTCTGGGGAGGTTTGGTGAGGATGACACCGGTATCGCCCTGAGCTGGTGTATCTATGGAAGCTCAAGCCGCGTCCTGAAAGACAAGGTGCCGACCTATCAGGCTTTCAATCACAGATCCACGCCCGCGCTTGATGACAACACGCTCGTTAAAAGCTTCATTAGACCTGAAGCCTGCACTTTTTCCTATGAAAATCCTCACAAATATGTCCTTTCTCATGGACGCTATGTGGACGCGCTGGGGCAGCCGGTTGACTGGCGGCCGGGCGCTACAAAAATCGTTTTGTGGGAGGGGGCCAGGGTCAATCACTATATCTGCCGGTCCATGGAGCATTTCATCGGCCGTATTAAACGGCGCCTGGGCTCGGACCTGTCGAACAGTACTGTCTACTGGTCACATTTTGACCGGAATGATGTCTATGACCCGCAGGATCGGGCTCGTATAAACGCGGCCAATAAGGTCTATGCAGCGATCAAACAGGCTGTTTTCCAGTATTCGATAAACAGTTTTCTCGTCAGGGGAAATGCTCTGGAAGACGGAAGAGAACCCCTTGCCCCGGCAAAGAAGGTAGAAGTCTTCCATCTGAAAAGCTTCCATGGCGATTACCTTTCCTTGAACAATATTGATGGACATCTTGTACAGGGCGAGGGATTTGAGAGGATCGTTGCAGCAGTTCCCTATGATGGGTCCAAAGTCTGGGTTTTCCGGAATCCGTTGCTGTATTCTTCCAATGTGCGCTTCCATATCCATCACTCTGCGCAGGCGGGGTACTGCTACGAATTCGAACGTGAGTCTTTTGATGGAGGCGAAGGTTTCTTCATAAAGTCCCCGGTAACCTGCAAATATATGACGGCAATTCCTGGTTCGGTTGGTGGGGACGTCGAGTTCTCAAGAGAAAGTGGGTCCGAATGGGAGAAATTTTACTTTGCTGAAAAGGTCGCAGAGCTGAATTTCTTTGGTGAAGCCGATTACTCTGCTTCGGATATGATATATTATATCTTGAATTCAGGGGGAGCTTTTTCCTACGAAGAATTCATCCTGAAAATTTCCACTTTCAAAAGCGCTGACGCCCTCAATATTGCCCATCTGCTCGGGCCGCAGATTCTGTCCATCATCTGACAAGTCGGGGAGGCGTCCGTCCGGGATCAGGTCTGGGGATTACGAACCGTTCGGGCAGCTTCCTGGGAGAGGAGGGAAATGGATGTTTCTGTTCTGCCCGGGCAGCGGGCTACACGGTTTCACCCAGCTTGTTTGGCGTCATAGAGAGCATTGTCCGTCATTTCCAGAAGCTCGGTCCGGGTCATGCCGTTGCCATGACAGAGCGCTGCTCCGATATTGAGTCTTGTCGTAAGGCCGCCGCCCGCGATTAGGTGCATCTCGGTTGAAAAGGTGCTTCGCAGGTGTTGAGCAGTGGCAAGCAGTTCTTTCACGGTGTCGCCTGGGAAAACAACCACGAATTCATCGTCACCTACTTGGGAAAGACGGTTTTGGGGGAATGAATTTCTGTACAGACCCGGCCGATGGCAATAACAATCTGATTGCCGATGGCATTGCTGTAGCGGATAACGGGCCAGACCACCTCCGCGTCGCTCCCGACAGGAATTGGTTTCCAGAGGCACAGCCCGGCGATAACACGTCGAAAGACTGCTGATATCCGTATTAGCCTGAGCAGATTGCACTTTTCTGGGGTCCGGATTGTGACAATTCTTTTCCGGTTGCCGGCCGCAAGACATTGCTAGAATCCCAGCCGGAACGAGGTACTGGTCGCACAACTCTATTCTGTGCGTTCTGGCCGCCGGGAATGGAAAAATGAGGCTGCGCGACAGAGTAGTACGGAATTAAAGCCGGAAAATTTCGGATTTGGCGGGCATCCGAGCATAATCCGGAGAGTCTGCTATCCGGCGTTGTAGGCGATGGCCATGAACATGTAGTGCCCACAGGCAGCCAGGCCGATGCAATGAAGAATAAGGTGGAAAGGGCCGGCAGAAAAAAAGCGCCGAATCATACGCCATCCCTGACCATCTTCTCCCGGCGAATTCCGCCAGAATGAAATGAACACTCAGCGGCAGGAAGACAGCCTCACTCCCCCCATAGGGTTCGTAATCAGGGGTCATGGATGGCGTATAATCCACCAGACAGGCCGTACAGGTCGCTCCTGCATAAACAGGAAGATGGTGTCGAATTTCTGTCTGTAGTAAAGACACCCTGATCTTACTGGCGCTTTAATAGTATTTTTCAGGGTGCGTCTTTCCGGCCTGTTGCAGTTCCGGGGGATGACGGAGCATTCCGGGAGCGGCATAAAGGCGATCTTTCATCTTCATCCAGACAGGTCGAATGTCCGTCGAAAAATTTTCCTTACTCAGGTCATCCGATAGATGACGCGTCTGTTCCCGCTTTGGGCCATTGTGGTGTCAGGCTTTGCGCTGGTGATGCCCGCTCCCTTCCTGATGCTGGTGCCAGTCATTACGCCGCTTCTTGCGTTTGTGATGTTTACGATGGGAGTGTCTCTGACCCCCGCCGATTTCGGACGGATCCTCCGTCGGCCCGCGCCGGTTCTGGCAGGTGTGGGGCTGCATTATTTTGTCATGCCGCTTGCCGCATGGGGGATCGCACATCTGCTGGGGCTGTCGCCTGCACTGATGACGGGCATGGTTCTGGTCGGGTGTGTGTCGAGCGGAACGGCGTCCAACGTCATGATCTATCTGTCGCGCGGGGATGTGGCGCTTTCGGTCAGCATCAGTGCGTTTTCAACGCTCGTCGGGATCGTGGCGACGCCGCTTCTGGTGCAGTTCTATGTTTCGGCAGGCGTTGCGGTGGATAGCTGGGGGCTGTTTTGCAGCATCCTGACCATGGTGGCGCTGCCTGTTCTGGCGGGCGTTGTGCTCAACACGTTTTGGCATCGCGCGGTTCGCCGGGTTGAGCCTGCACTTCCGCTGGTGGCCATGGTGTCTATCCTGCTCATTATCGGGTCGATTGTGGCGGGTGTAGGGCCGTCTTTGAAAGAGGCTGGTCCGATCATGCTTCTGGCCGTCGTCCTGCATAACGGAATCGGGCTTCTGGGGGGCTACTGGGGCGGACGGCTGCTCGGTTTTGACGAGAGTGTCTGCCGGACGCTTGCGCTGGAAGTCGGAATGCAGAATTCCGGTCTCGCCGCGACCCTAGGGCGGCTTTATTTTTCTCCTCTGGCCGCGCTGCCGGGCGCGGTTTTTTCCGTCTGGCACAATGTTTCGGGGTCCATTCTGGCGTCGCTCTGGGCGTCGCGGCCCATCAAGCGGAAAGACCCGCCGTGTTGACAAGGAACACCATATCCGTCGCGCGCGTAACAGCCACATAGCAGAGCTGCTGCGTCTCCAGCGGGTTCTGGCGGGCGCGGCGGCCGATGTCGCCGAGATCCACAAACACGTTTTTGAACGTGCTCCCCTGTGCGGTGTGGACCGTCATGGCATAGATCGCCTGAAGCTGGAGCAGGGCGTTGTGAAAAGCGAAACGGTGACTCCAGCGTCGGTGCTGCTGTTTCGCTTCCTGCACCAGTCGCCGGTCCACGGCCTCCAGATCCTTCGGGTTTTGCACGATATGGCCAGTGATTTCCTCGCCTGCCATTGTTAGTAGCGTGACTTCCCATGATGCCAGATCGGCCACCCAGGCTGGAACGTCCTTGCACAGCTCGAACTTGTAGGACAGCCGACCGGGCCTGATGTCCATGACGAGGACTTCCTCGTTCGTGGCGATCGCCTGACGGGGCCCGCTTTCTTCCTGCTGGACGGAAAACGGCGCGCGGGATACGACCCGCTCGCCGGGCATGAAAGGTGTGGGCGTCTCGCCGCCATAGCGCCAGAGCCGGACCATCCGGTTGATCTGATGCACCCGTGCATTCGTCCAGCACAGATAGCGGCACCAGTCGTTATCGGCGTTGAACGCGTCGGACAGGAAGGCCTTGCGGACCCAGCTTTCCACATCCTTGGGCAGGAACAGGCCGGTCTGTTCCTGACGGGCATCGCGGACCCAGCTCCAGTCGGCTTCACCGCCCTGACTCTGACGGATGAGGGTCGCGGCTTCGAGGATCGGATTGCCGGCCGCCTGTCGCACCACGGTGTCGAGATGAGAGCGCGAGGGCACGGAAAATGAAGGAGACGCAGCTTCGCCCACTGGCGGGAGCTGGGCCGGGTCGCCCACGAACAGCACGAAGCAGTAACGCAGCAGATCGCGGATCCAGTTCATCAACTCCGCTGAGAGCATCGAACATTCATCGACAATGACGATGCCATCGGCAATCGTCTGCGGCCGTTTGGAGCGCACGAGTGTGCTGGTCGTGCCCTGGGAGGACGGCTGAAGGCTCAGCAGGCTCTGGATGGTCCGGCAATCGACGTCCCGATCGACTTTCGAACGCAGGACAGCGGTGGCCTTGTGGGTGGGGGCTGTGATGACCACCACTTTTTTCTCGCCCATGAAATGCCGGGCCACGGCCTGCATCAGCGTCGTTTTGCCGCTGCCGGCATATCCCGTCAGAAGATGCGTAGGCCGTCCTGCGGCATGTGCGGAAATGATTTCATCAAGCGCCTGCCGCTGGGAGGGGGTGAGCATGACCATGAGCGGCTTTTCTCACATTTTCCCGACACATACCATTGTCTCGCCAGCAGAACCCGGCACAGTCTCAGCCGGGAAAAGCAGGAAGCAAGCCGGACTTATGGACGTAAAATCGAATGCCGTTTTCTGGCAGGAAAAATGGGAGCGCGGCGAGACGGGCTTTCATGAACCGCAGGCCAATCCGCTTCTGACCCGTCATATTGCGGCGCTGGATCTTCCAGTGGGAGCGCGGGTTTTCGTGCCTCTGTGCGGCATGAGTCAGGACATGGTCTGGCTCGCGGAGCAGGGCTTTCACGTGACCGGATGTGAGCTGAGCGATATCGCCGTGCACCGGTTCTTCAGCGACTTCGGCATTACGCCCGACATTGTGGATGCAGGACCGTTGTGTTGTTTTTTCGCCGGGAATATCCGTATTTTTGCAGGCAATATTTTCGCTCTGACGCCCGATTTGCTCGGCCCGATGGACGGTATTTACGATCGTGCCGCGCTGATTGCCCTGCCAGAAGAACTGCGTCGGGCCTACGCTGCTCATCTCCTATCCCTGACCGGCCCGGTTCCCGAACTCCTCGTTACGCTTGACTACGACCAGTCCTGCCTGAAGGGACCGCCTTTTTCTGCCAATGAGGCGTTCCTGCGTGAATGTTATGGTCAGGTCTATGTGCTGACGCTTCTGGAAAGCCGGGCTGTTGAAGGCGGACTGAAAGGACGGTGTCCGGCGTCTGAAAACGTCTGGCGCCTAAGCGCACTTCCGGGATCGTCCTGACCTTCATTCCGCGCCCATGCAGGTCTGGGCCAATTTTTTGTAGAACTCGGCCAGAGGCAGGGTGGTCGGCAGGACGGCGCGCTGGAATGTTGAACAGGCGTTAATCGCGCGTGGTCAACGGACGTTCGGTAAGATGACTTAGTGACAGCCGCCCTTGCCGGACCGATCACAGCCTGAACATCCGCCGCAACCCTTGCTCTTTCCTGCATCCACACGGGACGGAGGGGCAAGGCCGACCGTCGTCCGCAGACGTCCCCAGCCTGCGGGGAACAGGCGTGCATACCAGTAAATGGCCGCAGCACAGACGATCAGAACGACAACGACAACTTCAATCATCATGCAATTCCCGTAATGGCTCGGGTGATGTGATAGGTGAGAAACGCAGCAAGATAGGCGAGGCCAAACAGATACGCCGCAGCCCACAGAACGGTTTTGATGGAACCGGTTTCCCGGCGCATGACAGCCAGCGTCGAAATGCATTGCGGCGCATAGACATACCAGGCCAGAAGCGAAAAGGCCGTGGCCATGCTCCACTGTGTCGAGAGCAGCGGCAGGAGTTTGTCGGCCGCGCCGTCATCCGTGGCCCCGATGGCATAGACGGTCGCCAGTGAACTGACGGCCACCTCACGCGCCGCAAGACCTGGAATCAGCGAAACGCAGATCTGCCAGTTGAAGCCGATGGGGGCGAAGACCCATTGCATCAGATGGCCGATGCGTCCGGCCAGACTGTAATCGATGGCCGCACCTGGAGCGCCCGCGGGCGGTAGCGGGAAGCTCGACAGCGCCCAGAGCAGCACGTTCAGCGAGACGATGATCGTGCCCACGCGCGAGAGAAACATCACGGCCCGCTGCCATAGTCCGAGTGTGAGACTCTTGAGGTTCGGGCGGCGATAGGGGGGGAGTTCGAGCAGCAGCGGATGTTCTTCGGACTTGACCCCCCTCGTCATGACACGGGCAGCAATCACGCCGCTGACGATCGCCACGGCATAGAGTCCGAACAGTACAAGCCCCTGAAGCCCGAGAATTCCGAGCACGGTGTGGTGAGGTACGAACGCACCGATCAGCAGCGTATAGACCGGCAGACGTGCCGAGCAGGTCATGAGGGGCGCGATCAGGATCGTGACCAGACGGTCGCGCGGATTCTGGATGGTCCGGGCCGCCATGATGCCTGGAATGGCACAGGCGAAGCTCGATAGCAGGGGAATGAAAGAGCGACCGCTCAGCCCGGCAAGAGCCATCAACCGGTCCAGCAGGAATGCCGCCCGAGGGAGATAGCCGGATTCCTCAAGGGCCAGAATCCAGAGGAAAAGGATGAGGATCTGCGGCAGGAATACGATGACCGTGCCCGCCCCCGCGATTACCCCGTCCGCCAGCAGGCTGCGCAGGACGCCGTCCGGCAGGGGTTTGAGAACGATCTGCCCGAAGGTCGATATCCCACTGTCCAGCCCGTCCATGAGCGGCTGTGCCCAGGCGAAAACGGTCTGGAACATGACGAACAGCACGATCAGAAGAACGACAGGTCCCCAGATCGGGTGCAGGAACAGCCGGTCCAGCCGGTCAGTCAGGCGATCCGTCCCTGTGGAGGGATCGACGACATGTGCGGCCAGCAGCCGCCGGACTTCCATATGGAAATCGATCCCGGCCGGCAGGGCGCTGGGCGGGGCTGGAAGAGAAAGGTCGAGGGCCTGAAGCAGCGGGATCACCCCGATCCGGTTAAGGCTGATGACGGGGACGATCGGCATTCCCAGATCGGCCTGCAATCCGGCCACATCAATTCGCAGGCCATTCCGCCGGGCTTCGTCCATCATGTTCAGAGCGACGATGACAGGAAGGCCGAGCTGCTTCAGTTCCAGTAGGAAGCGCAGATGCAGGCGCAGATTGGTCGCCGAAATGACGGCCACTAGCATTTGCGGTTGCGGTTCGGACCGATGACGCCCTAGGCAGACATCGCGTGTGACGTCTTCGTCAGGACTGGTTGAATCAAGACTGTAAGCCCCGGGCAGGTCCAGAACGCGGATCGCGCGGCCACCGGGAGTTGTGAAAAAGCCTTCCTTGCGCTCGACCGTCACCCCCGCGTAATTCGCGACTTTCTGCCGGCTCCCGGTTAGCTGGTTGAACAGGGACGTCTTGCCGCAGTTCGGATTTCCGACGAGGGCAATATGCAGCGGGGCAGGCAGAGGTGAGGCAGATGTCTGCGGAGAGGCTGTCGAACTCATGAATGTCAGGAAACAGCCCGCAGACCGACCCGGGCGGCTTCACCACGACGCAGAGCAAAACGCGATGTTCCCAGACGAACCGCGATCGGATCCCGGCCCATCGGCCCGGTTGCAACGACCTGCACGGGTTCACCTGGCACAAATCCCAGCTCTCCCAGACGGGTGGCGATCGGGTCCAGAGGCGCACGCTGTTCGATCTTTTCGATCACGGCATGTCCGCCCTTGGGCAGTGTATCTAGATACAACATCAGTTCCGTACCCCGGTCATATGGCAGGGTCTCACAGGCCCAGCCTGTTTCCTAAATAGGCTGTTCCGGCTCCTGCGGGAAGAGGAGTGAGAATGATTTGCATCAAGAGAAGGCAACCAATGGCGCAAATCCCTGGTTTTATAATAAATTTTACAAATGGCTGCGATCTGCTTTCCAGCATGGGACAGGGGTATGACCGTGTAGACAAAAATCGTTCTGAAAGTCGGGAATGGCAAGGTTTATCTGGTGTGAAAAAGGGGCCCTGGGAGCGTGGAAATACGAACCTGCATCGTGACACTGGAAATTTCGGCCAGAGCGGAGCATACAGCGGTCTGTGGGCGCTGAATGGGCGGACATGGCCCCATGATGTTATGTTCGGATGTCTGACAGAGGGCGGATTCTGTAATGGCACTATCCCATAAAGAACATGCGGCGGATGTCTGTGAGAACTGCATGCCGATGGACGATGATGGCCGGCGTGTTGAACAGCCCCGCAAGAAGGCTCTGACGAACCGCGTGCGTCGGATCGAAGGGCAGGTCGGCGGTGTTCTCAACATGATCGAGAACGACCGCTATTGTGTGGATATCCTGACCCAGATTTCCGCCATCAAGTCGGCGCTGGATGGTGTGTCTATCCAGATCCTGTCTGCCCACGCCAATGGCTGTGTGCGCCGTGCGGTGCAGGACGACGGGGGAGAAGACGCGATTGACGAGCTTCTCCAGGTCGTTCGCCGGATGATGCGCTGAAAAGCCTGCGCGCTCAGCGGTCCAGCGTTTCGCTTGGTGCAGACTGGTTCGTCATGCCCATGTTCATTTTTTGACAGGCGGCGCGCTGCTGCTTCATTTTCGGCGTCAGCGGACTGTTCTGTTTGTTGAGCTTCTCAAGATGCGCACACAGGGCCATCTGTTGATTCATGTTTAGTCCGGCCATCGGGTCCTGTGTTTTGGGGGAGGACATGGTCATGGGGCTTTTGCCGCCCATATTCATATGGCTCATGTCCATGCCAGACATAGACGGATCGGCGTAAGCTGTGCTGGTGGTGAGAAGGGCGGTCAGTACGAGTAAAATCTTGCGCATGATGTCGGGCTTCCGGTTTTGTTTGAATGGAAAATCGATGATCAGAACCAGCTTCGGACGCCGAGACTGAAGCGGACGGAGCCGGTGTCGTCGTGCTGGTCACGGGCGATCCGGCGGGCCTGAGTGAGATATCCGGAGTAGGTCACGGCTATGTAGGGCGCGAATTTCCGCCAGAGTTCGTATCGCAGGCGCAGACCTGCATCGACATCCGACAGGCCGGCGCCAGCCTGACGTCCCACATCGGATTTCGTGTAGAAATTGAACTCGGCCTGCGGCTGAAGGATCAGACGGTTGGTCAGCAGGAAGTCGTAAGAACCTTCCACGCGGGTGGCGAAACGTCCGCGATCGCTGACATAGGCCGTGGCCTCGAACTCGAACTCGTATAGCGCCAGACCCTGAATGCCGAACGCGCCCCAGGTGCGGGTCGGGCCGTCATCGAGGTCCATTCGTACGCCGCCCTGAAGGTTCCAATAGGACGAGATGGAGCGCGTATAGAGCAGTTCATGGTCGCCATCGCTCATGCGCCCTTTTTCCAGCGTGCCTTCGGATTTCAGCCAGATCTTGTTGTAGTCACCGCCGAACCAGGCTTCGCCATCCCAGCGGAAATCGGTGCCGCCGGGTGCATATCGACCTTCAAACTGGTTGAAGATGCCGTGCAGCCAGGTGCCCTGATCCATGGCGGGTTTGATGTTACCGATATAGACGACCGGGGTCGCCTCCGGCGCATCGGCGGCGTGATAGACCGTCTGGTCGGCGCGGGCCGTGCCGGATGCCAGCGCGAGGAATGACAGAGTTGCAAGGGCCAGAACTGCGGGGGAAAGGGCGTGTTTCATGTCACGATCACCGTGCGGAACATGCCCAGATCCATGTGGTATAGTAAGTGGCAGTGATACGCCCACATGCCAGGGGTATCGGCTGTCACGAGATAGCTCAGCTTCGAACCCGGCTGGGAAATGACGGTGTGTTTGTACGGGCGGTAGTCGCCCTGACCGTTTTCCAGTTCGCTCCACAGACCGTGCAGATGGATCGGATGTTCCATCATGGTGTCGTTGATGAGCGTGAAGCGCACACGTTCGCCAAGCTTGAGGCGGATCGGGCCGGATTCCGAGAACTTCCGGCCGTTCATGCCCCAGATATACCGCTCCATATTGCCGGTCAGATGGAGGATGATTTCCCGCGTTGGCGGTCGCAGGTCCGCTCCCGGGCGTGTGGCGCGGAGCTGTCTGTAGTTCAGGACGCGGCGGCCGTTGTTTTCCAGCCCGTCACCGGGGCTGCCGGTGCGGTCGATCGGCATCATGGCGCGCATCTGGTTTTCGACATTGATGGGCGGCGGGCCGGGATCGTTCACTTCCATTTTCGGCATGGCCATGTGGCTCATATCCATGCCGTGCATGTCCATCCCGGCCATGTCGCCATTCATTTTCATGCCCGACATGTCTGCGGACATATCCATGTCCTTCATGCTTTCTCCGGGCTTCATGTTCCCCATGCCCATATCCACCATGGTGCGGGCCGGGCGCGGGTCCATCGGCGGGATAGGCGCAATCATGCTCTCGTGGGGGGCGAGGGTCCCGCTTGCGTAGCCGGTGCGGTCCTCGCTCTGGGCGAAAATGGCATAGGCGCGGTCGTCCTTCGGCTGGACGATCACGTCATAGGTTTCCGCCACGCCGATGCGGAACTCGTCCACGGGAACAGGTTCGATATCGTTGCCGTCCGCCTGCACGACCAGCATTTCGAGTCCTGGAATCTGGACATCGAAGAACGTCATGGTCGAGCCGTTGATGAAACGCAGGCGCACTTTTTCGCCGGGCCTGAACAGGCCGCTCCAGTTCATGTCCGGGGCGTGCCCGTTCAGCGTGTAGGTGTAGATCGCGCCCGAGACGTCCGCGATGTCGGTCGCGGCCATGCGCATTTTCGACCAGGCCAGACGGTCCGCGAGGGCCGCACCCGCACTTCCGGCCTCGCGCGCTTCTTTCGGGAAAGACGCCGCCGTGCGCTGGCGGAAGACGTAATAATCGTCCTGCATCTTGAGGTTGCTGATGATGTCATGGGGCATGACATCCGTCCATTCGGCGAGGAAAATGACGTAATCGCGGTCGCAGGCGTTCGGGTCCGGGTGGCGCGGGTCGATGACCATCGCACCATACAGGCCCATCGCTTCCTGCATCCCTGAATGGCTGTGATACCAGTAGGTGCCGCTCTGATGGAGTTTGAAGCGGTAGGTGAAGGTCTCGCCGGGGGCGATGCCACCGAAGCTCAACCCCGGGACACCGTCCATGTTCGCGGGCGTGCGGATGCCGTGCCAGTGGATCGAGGTCGGTTCATCCAACGTGTTGGTCACGTTGATACTGACGGTATCGCCCTGTCTGAAGCGCAGGATCGGGCCGGGCACCGTGCTGCCGACGGTCGGGGCGTGCATGGTCTTGCCATCGAGCGAAATGCGCGTGTGGCCCACTTTCATATCCCACCGGTCAGAGGGGTGGGGGGGTATAATTCCCGAGGAGGCCCTGAGAGGGACGGCCGTGGAAGAGAGCGCATGTGAGGTCCGGGGCAGGGCTGCCAATAGGCTGCCTGCGCCGATTCCTGTCACGAAACGCCGTCGTGTCACGCCGCCGCGGAAGCGGGACGGAAAGGTCATGAGGAGAAATCCGCGAAAATGACTAAGGATCAGGCCCTGAATGCCCATTCCGGGCAGCAGGACGGGTCCACGCCGTCAGGCGTGTGTCAGATCGCGCGGGTTCTGGGAGGTGGGGAGGCGGGGATCCAGTCCTTGCCGCTGAAACGGTCGTGTGCGCGAGGCGCAAACACATTGGACCCCGTACGGTCAGGAGCGGACGGATGAACGGAGGTCAGCGTCAGCATCGGCTCCGTCGAGACCGCATGCGTATGGCAGCAGCCACCGGAAGACGGCTGCGAATGGGGAACCGCATGCAATGCTGTCGCTGTGCAGCAATCGGCCATGTCGGCGTTCTGATGGTGCGCCATGTGATGCATCATCATATGGTGGGGAGGCTGGGTCTGCGTTGTGGCCTGCGCGGTGGACGCACCCAACATCAGCCCGACCTGCATCAGCAGGCAGGCCAGCAGGCCGATCCAGATCCGGGCATGTGTCCTGAGCATCAGAAATCCCAGCAAAAATAAGAAACAGGGCACCAGGGCCGCTGAATCCGGTAGAATTCTATACCCGGCAGGGGGATAGGGAAAGAGTTTTTTGGCGAAGGAAAAACCGGCCGAACTTGTTCCGGACTGGATGTAAAAATATATACCCCACCTCAATATAAGAGCTGGCTGTCTGTTCCAAGCGGAACGCGCACGGGACCGTCAATCTGGTACGTTATCAGACCGCCTGGACGACATCGCCGACTGGGGGACGTGCTCTCTTCCGGTGCACATCAGAGGCTCGCTGTGGCAAGGGCTCTTCTTTTCCGGCTTCCGGATACCATCTTTGTCAGGCTGGTTCATCGTGCGGCTTTGACAGCTTTTCATGCTTGAAAAATAGGGTGGAGGGGTATATCTCTTGCGAGATCCTTGCAGAATTCTCCCAGCCGACAGGAGCTATCTTCAGATGTCAGAAACGATCAGTTTCCCCGTCGGTGGTATGACCTGCGCTGCCTGTGCCGCCCGAGTTGAAAAAGTCCTCAACCGTCAGGAGGGCGTGAAGGCGACTGTCAATTTCGCTTCCGAACGCGCACAGGTTGCTTTTGAAAATACGGCGTCCTCAGTGGAAAGCGTCGTGGCGGCCGTGCGTCGTGCGGGCTTCTCTGTGGACGAGCAGAGCCTCGACCTGTCGCTGTCGGGCATGACCTGCGCGGCCTGCGCGGCGCGGATCGAAAAGATCCTGAACCGTCAGCCCTCCGTGCAGGCCAGCGTCAATTTCGCGGCGGAGCGCGCGCATATCAATTACATTCCGGGCGTGGTCGAACCGGCAGATCTGATCGGGAAAATCGAAAAGGCCGGTTTTGGCGCAACAAGACTAGGCGAGGGAACGCGCGAAGACCCGAAGGCCAAGCGCGAGGCCGTCTGGAAGCGCGAGCGCAACCGCTTCATCCTGACGCTTATCCTGTCTCTGCCGCTCTTCGCAGAAATGATAGGCATGTTCTTTGGGCGCATGATCGTACCGGTTCCGGTGCAGTTCCTGTTCGCCACGATCGTGCAGTTCGTCTGTGGCGCGCGTCTGTATCGCAGGGCCTGGAACGCCGTGCGTGGCGGCTCGGCCAACATGGATGTTCTGGTTGTTCTGGGAACATCCATTGCCTGGCTGTTCAGTGCTGTTGTCGTGGTGTTCGGACTGCACCAGCATGTCTATTTCGAAGCCAGTGCGTCCATCATCACGCTGATTTCGCTCGGCAAACTCATGGAGACGCGCGCCAAAAACAGGACCAGCGCCGGCATCGAAAGCCTGCTTCAGCTTCAGCCGCAGATCGCGCATGTCGAGCGTGACGGCGCGATTGTGGACCGCGCGGTCGCCGACATGCATGTCGGCGATATTTTCGTCGTGCGTCCGGGCGAAAGCGTGCCGGTGGATGGCGAGATCATCGAGGGTTCTTCTGAAGTCAACGAGTCCATGCTGACGGGTGAGAGCGTTCCGCTTCTCAAGGAAGTGGGCAACGAGGTCTTTGGTGGCACCATGAACGCCAACGGCGCGCTGCGTGTGCGGGCGACGGGCGTGGGCGCGGATACGGCGCTGTCCCGCATCGTGAAAATGGTCGAGCAGGCGCAGGGCTCCAAGGCAAATGTGCAGCGTCTGGCCGACCGTGTGTCTGGCATTTTTGTCCCGACCGTGATCGGGATTGCCGTCCTCACCTTCCTGATCGGCTGGGCCGTGACGGGTTCCGCGACCTGGAGCCTCGTCTCGGCGGTGTCCGTTCTGGTCATTGCCTGTCCGTGTTCGCTGGGTCTGGCCACGCCGACCGCCATTATGGTTGGGACGGGACGTGGTGCGCAGTCCGGCATCCTGTTCCGTAACGCCGATGCGCTGGAGCGGGCCGAAAAGCTGAAAACTCTCATTGTCGACAAGACAGGTACCCTGACACAGGGCCGCCCGACCGTCGCTGCGGTGCATCCGGCGGCGGGGGTATCCGTGGAGATGCTTTTGGGTGTCGCATACGCGCTGGAGCATAATTCCGAGCACCCACTGGCCCGCGCGATTGTGGATTATACGCAAAGCCATGGTGTGGCCGCGTCCTTCGTGGCTGAGGATTTTCAGGCGGTTCCGGGCAAGGGCGTCGTGACCCGGCTTGGCGGACAGGAAGCCCGTCTGGGGTCTCCGGCCTTCATGCAGGCGAGTGGTCTGGATATGTCTGACCTGCCGGTCGCTGCGCTGGAAAGCCAGGGCAATACCGTTATCGCCGTAGCGCAGGGCGGTCAGTTTCTGGGGATCATCGCACTGGCTGATGAACTCCGGGCGGATGCTGTGGCGACCGTGAAAGCCCTCAAAGCGCGGGGCATCCGGGTCGTGATGCTGACGGGCGACAATGAACGCGCCGCTTCGGTCGTCGCGAAGCAGGTCGGCGTGGATGATTATCTCGCTGGCGTGCTGCCCGAGCATAAGGCAGATGGTGTGGCGAAATACCGGGCGCAGGGTGGTCTGGTTGGTATGGTCGGCGATGGCATCAACGACGCGCCGGCTCTGGCTGCTGCCGATGTCGGGTTCGCTATTGGCGCGGGCTCTGCCGTGGCTCTCGATACGGCGGATGTCGTTCTGATGAAAAGCGAGATGATGGGCGTTCTGGATGCGATCTCACTGTCCAACGCTACGCTGTCCAAGATCAGGCAGAACCTGTTCTTCGCCTTCATCTACAACATTCTGGGCTTGCCGCTGGCAGCGTTCGGGATGTTAAGCCCGATCGTAGCAGGGGCTGCCATGGCCATGAGCTCGGTGTCGGTCGTTAGCAATTCTCTGCTGCTTAACCGCTGGAAGCCGCTCGCAGGGCAGAGATGAAACAGGGTGCTCCGGACAGGATCACTGCATCCGGAGAGGCAGTTTTCTGCGGGTGAAGTCCAGAAGGGCCGTCGCGCCATGTGCCCATAATCCCAGAGGTTCGCTGCTGCCGATATGGCCTGTGGCGCCAGCATTTACGAAATCTGACTGCCAGGCTGCGGCCAGTTCGCGTGCGCGGCTGATCGAGAGCCACGGATCGTTGCTGCTGGCTACGACGGCAGAGGGGACCGGCAGTGGTGTCGTGGGCAGGGGGCTGAAACTCCGGATGCGCCCCACATCCGGGTGGGTTGTCTGATCGACATCCGCCGGAGCGACGAGAAAAGCCCCCGCAACGTTACGGCCTCCATGTGCATTCAGCCATCTGGCCGTCAGAACGGCCCCCAGACTATGGGCGATCAGCAGAACGGGCCGTGACGCTGCGTCTACAGCACTCGTAAGGGCCGCCTCCCAATCCTCCGGGACCGGATTTTCCCAATCTTTTTGCTGAAGGCGCCTGAGGCCGTAAGCCTGTTCCCAGTGGGACTGCCAGTGATCGGGACCTGAGCCAAACAGTCCGGGAACCAGAAGAAGATCCACCTGCTGTCCGAGACGCTGAAAGGCGCCTGCAATTCGCTGGTGTGTCGCGTCAGGCAGGCCCTGGGACGTCCAGGCGGGATCGAAAAATGTTGGGCGGCCGGAAAACAGGTTCATGACGTCATCTCCTCTCGGCCGCATCGATCCTTTCAGAAAAAGATCGGAGCAGGGCGTTGATTTAATAACGAACACATATAGATGTTAAATAAAATAACTTTATTGAAAAGTTATAAATACCTTTCAGGCAAGTCCTTCAAAGAGCTGGGTAGACAGGTAGCGTTCGGCAAAGGACGGCACGATGGCCACGATCGTTTTGCCGCGATTTGCGGGTTTGCGGGCGAGTTCCATCCCGGCAAACAGGGCAGCTCCAGAGGAAATGCCGATAGGAATCCCCTCGACTGCCGCACATAGCCGCGCAGTGACCAGAGCTTCCTGCTCGGAGACCTCAAATACGCCGTCCAGCGCCTTGAGATCCAGTGTGTCGGGCTCGAAACCTGGTCCAATGCCCTGAATTCCGTGCGGACCCGGCTCATCCCCATGCAGAACTGCGCTTTCCCGGGGTTCCACACCATAGATCTTGATGGATTTACGATGTTTCTTCAGGCCATGAGCGATCCCTGAAGCCGTCCCACCCGTTCCCAGGCCGGCGACGACCATATCGACCTTGCCTGCCGTATCTTCCCAGATTTCCTGCGCTGTTGTGGCCTCGTGTACTGCCGGATTCGCGTTGTTCTCGAACTGGCTCGGCATCCAGGCATCGGGCAGCGTGCGGTTGAGCTGTTCAGCGCGCTCGATGGCACCAGCCATGCCACGGGATGCGGGCGTTAACTCGGTTTCCGCTCCCATCAGGCGCAGCATCTTGCGCCGTTCGGTCGAGGCGTTTTCCGGCATAGTCACGATCAGCCGGTATCCCAGTGCCACAGCCGCGAAGGCCAGCGAAATGCCGGTATTGCCGGAAGTTGGTTCAATCAGCACCGTGCGTCCCGGCGTAATCAGGCCACGTGCTTCGGCGTCCCGTAGCATGGCTACGCCGATCCGGTCTTTGACGGAGCCGAGCGGATTGAAAAACTCAAGCTTGAGCAGCAATCGACCGTTGAGATGCTCGCGCTGGGTCAGATGCGGTAGTGCGACCAGGGGCGTGCCTCCCACCGTTTCCAGAAACGAGTTGAAAACGCGACCACGGGGGGCGGCATAGCTTTCAAACGGGGCGGGAGATAGCGAAACCTTCTTACTCATGCCCATAATCTAACACGGGAAATAGGGGGAATGGCAGCCGGTAAATGAGGGCTTTCATTACAACGAAATGAAAAAGTTAATACAATAACAATCTTAATATCACGACATTGGAGTACGTTATATGTTGACGCCCTTATGTCGCACGTCGTATCCGGATTGCTTTAGTGGCATCAACAGCAGCAGGGCCGGTCGGTCAATGATGTGTCGAATGTGTAGCTCGCAGCGCAAACGCTGCTTCGCTTCAGGTCCGGAGGCAATCGTCTTCGGCGTCTCATAAAGTCCGACATTTGACCCGACCATCGGGCTGTCGGGTTCTTCCTCCGGGGTCCGACATTATGCTTGGTTCAACCATTATCGAAATCAACGGCGTCTTTCTCGGCGCGGCCATTCTGGTCAGCACAAGCGGGGCGCGACGTTTTTACGCCGCACATGACAGTGTGCGGGCACTTCATGATGAACTTCTTCCCGATCTGGGGACGCTCCAGCAGCGTATCCGTCAGCATGTGCGTAAACTGTCTCTCTCATAGTCTGATTGCGAAGAGCCTCTTATGTCCGGGCGCGTCCGTGCGGTAGAATGGAAAAAGATCACGGACCGGAATGGATGGGAGCAGGCGTGGAAGGAAGTTACCGGCGGGTTGTCCGCGCTGTTCTGACACGCCGTGACGGTGCTTTCGCGGCTCTGCTTTTGGCTTTCATTCTTGCCGCCTGCCTGTCCGCCCCGCTTTACGCCACACTCAATGGCGTCGATCCGTTCTCGTCCGACATCGCGGGCACGACCATTCGCAATGGACAGCGCGTCGATCTGATGCAGCCGAACGACAATCCGCTCCATCTGGGGCTGAGCCCGATCGGGCCGGACTGGCAGCCAGGGCCTTATGTTCTCGGAGCGGACTCCCAGGGGCGGGACGTGGCAGCGCGTGTGCTTTACGGCGGCCGCAATTCCCTGCTGATCGCGGCGGCGTCCGCGACGCTCTGTTTGTGTCTGGCGGCGTGCCTAGGGATCTGCGCCGGGTATTTCGGCGGCTGGATCGACCTGATCCTGTCGCGCATTCTGGACATGCTCTGGGCGATCCCGGTTTATCTGTTTGCGATTTCACTGTCCGTTGTCACGGTCGGACATGGCATCCGGCTTGGTTTCATCACCATCGGCGCGGATAATCTGCTGATTCCGGTCGGGATTATTGCACTGGTGTACGTGCCCTATGCCGCCCGGCCTTTTCGTGCGCGGGCACTGAGTCTGTCTCAGGCGGGGTTTGTAATGGCAGCGCGCGGGATGGGCGCGTCGGATTTTCGTATTCTATGGCGGGAGATCCTGCCGGGGCTGATGCCGACCATGGCCGTGCTCGCGCCTCTTGTGATGGCATTGTGCATGCTCGCGGAATCCGCGCTGTCATTCCTGTCGCTTGGTGTGCAGGCGCCGGCGGCGTCATGGGGGACGATCATTCAGGATGGCGAAGGGCTGCTTTATACGCGCCCTGTGGTGGCGATTGCTCCGGGCGTTGCGATCGTGTTGACCGTTCTGGCACTGAATGTTCTGGGCAATGCGCTGCGGGATCAGATTGATCCGAAAGGTGTGGCTCGATGATCCGGGGTTTTGCCTCCCGGACCGGGCAGATGCTGCTGGTCATTTTCGGGATTTCCGTTCTGGTGTTCGCAATTTTCT
The DNA here is from genome assembly GCF_007988905.1 of Gluconobacter kanchanaburiensis NBRC 103587. Taxonomy (GTDB): domain Bacteria; phylum Pseudomonadota; class Alphaproteobacteria; order Acetobacterales; family Acetobacteraceae; genus Gluconobacter; species Gluconobacter kanchanaburiensis. The sequence continues at coordinate 240,257 of NZ_BJVA01000002.1, read as the reverse complement.
TTGCGACGCCGGGTGCGGACCCTACGGCGCGAATTGCCGGGCGCGGGGCCAGTCCGCAGGTCGTGGCACGCATTCGGGCGGAGTATGGTTTCGATCGTCCGCTGCCCGTTCAGTATTTAAAGATGATGGAAAAGCTGTTCATCAGCAGGGACCTGACGTCTTTCGTCAATCATGGGCAGCCCGTCGTGCCAGAAGTGTTGCAGGCGGCCCCTGTAACGCTTTCGCTCGTGTTGTGGGCTGCCTTTTTCTGGGTCAGCGGGTCGCTGGTGTTTGGGATTGCGTCGGCGGTGCTTCGCGACAGCTGGGTGGACCGGCTGCTGATGGTTTTGGGGTTGGTCGGGCTGTCCATACCGGTGTTCTGGCTCGGCGAGGTCGTCAATCTTGTCACGCAGAGCCGCTGGCATGACACGTTGCTGTTCCGCTGGGTGCCGCCGCTTGGGTATGTGCCGTTTTCACAGAGCCCGTTCGGCTGGGCGAAGGCACTGTTTCTGCCGTCTTTGACGCTCGCTGTTGCGTTCATTGGTTTATATGCGCGGGTTCTCCGCTCCGAACTGCTGACCGCTATGGGTGAGGATTCCATCCGCACGGCGCGCGCCAAGGGGGCGGGGCCGGTGCGGGTATGGCTGTGGCATGGTCTGCGGCTGTCATGGCTGAGTTATGTGTCGCTGTTCGGACTGGATTTCGCGCAGCTTCTGGGAGGCGGGGCGCTTCTGACGGAAGTCGTGTTTGCTCTGCCGGGCGTGGGGCGGCTGACCTATCAGGCGCTGGCGACGCTCGACCTGCCGCTTATCATGGCGACGGTCATGTATGCCGCCGTTTTCGTCGTCGTCGCCAATGCGCTGGTGGACGGGCTCTATGCCTTGCTGGACCCGCGGATCAGGGAGGGACGGCATGGAGGCTGAAGTGCTTCTGAAGCTGCATCACCTGCATCTGGAACTGTCGAACGGAACAGCGCTGCTGGAAGATGTGTCCCTGAACGTGCGGCGCGGGGATGCGCTTGGCGTGGTGGGAGAATCCGGGTCCGGGAAGAGCCTGACGGCCATGAGTGTCATGGGATTGCTGCCGGGGCTGAGGGCTTCGGGCTCCATCCGTTTCGAGGGCCGCGAACTGCTGGGGCTGAAGGATCGGGAGTGGCGTCGTCTGCGCGGTGCGGGCATGGCCATGATTTTTCAGGACCCGATGACGGCGTTCCTGCCGGTCCGCTCCATTGGCGCGCAGATTGATGAACAGATCCGCCTGCATGAGCGTGTCAGCCGCCGTGAGGCGCGGGCGCGGACCGTGGCTCTGCTGGGGCGGATGGGGGTGCCTGATCCGGAAGCCGCGGCGAAACGCTATCCGCACCAGCTTTCCGGCGGTTTGCGTCAGCGCGCCATGATCGCGATGGCGCTGTCCTGTGGCCCCGCACTTCTGATCGCGGATGAGCCGACCACGGCGCTCGATGTCACGGTGCAGGCACAGATCCTGACATTGCTGTGCGAAATCCGCGACAGCGGGGCGGGTGTGATGCTGATCACTCACGACATGGGCGTCGTGGCGCAGACGTGTACTCATGTGGCGGTCGTGTATTCCGGGCTTGTCGTGGAGCAGGGGCCGGTTGCGGCGGTGATGGCGCGACCGCTGCATCCTTATACGCAGGCGTTGCTGGAGGCGATCCCGCCGTTGGATGGTCCGAGGCCTGATGCACTACCCACCATTCCGGGGCGTCCCTCGGCTCCGGATGCGCGGCCGGAAGGCTGTGTTTTCGCGCCGCGCTGCCGCTTTGTGCGCCCGGACTGTGCCGTGCGTCCTGCGTTGCGGGAGGTGGAAGAAGGGCGGCGCGTGGCCTGCGTGCTGTACGACGCATGACCATTCTTCTTGAAGCGAAAAATCTCAGCAAACATTACAGCCTCGCGCGTGGTGAAACCCTGCGGGCCGTGAGCGATGTCTCGCTGGCCGTGCATCGCGGGGAGGCGCTGGCGCTGGTCGGGGAGTCCGGCTGTGGCAAGTCCACGCTGGGCCGGACGCTGATCGGGCTGGGCGCGCCGAGTTCTGGCGAGGTGTTCTTTGACGGTGAGCGGATTTCCGGCCTGTCGGACCGGGCGTTGCGCCGCTGGCGGCCGCGGATGCAGATGGTGTTTCAGGACTCGTCCTCGACGTTCAATCCGCGTCGGACCATTGGCGACACGCTGGCGGAACCAATGCGGATCCATGGACGGGCCGGCATTGCCGAACGGATCCGGATGCTGCTGGAACAGGTCGGGTTATCGTCTTCCGTCCTGTCCCGCTATCCGCATGAGTTCTCGGGTGGGCAGCGGCAGCGTCTGAACATTGCCCGCGCCTTGATGCTGGGGCCGGATCTTCTGGTCGCGGATGAGCCGACATCCGCGCTGGATGTGTCGGTGCAGGCGCAGATCGTGAATCTGCTGCGGGATCTGCGCAATTCGCTGGGTGTGGCGTGCGTGTTCATCTCCCATGACCTAGCGGTCGTGCGGCAGATGGCGGACCGGATTGCTGTCATGTATCTGGGACGGATCGTGGAGGAAGGGGACGTGCTGGCGGTTCTGGAAGCCCCGGCCCATCCTTACACGCGGGCGTTGCTGAACGCAGTGCCACGCCCTGACCGGCCGTTGCCTCCGCCGCTCAAAGGCGACGTGCCGAGCCCGATCCATCCGCCGCAGGGCTGTGCGTTTCATACGCGCTGTCCGCTGGCTCAGCCGCGATGTTCGCAGGAACGGCCGGAACTTCGGCCGGTCGGGGAAGGGCGGACGGTCGCCTGTCATTATCCGCTGCTCTAGAAAAAGCAACGCTTCGTTCCGATCTTGGATATAGACGGCAACGCCTGCCGTGGGGCACAGAAGTCTGCACGCCCCTTCGTATTTTTTGCCCGAGATCCCGCCCGATGCGCCAGACTGTCCGTTTTTATCTGGGGGACGACCTCTGCACGCTCAGGGATATCTCCCCGACCCTGACCCTGCTGGACTGGCTGCGTGATCGTGGCCGGACCGGCACTAAGGAAGGCTGCAATGAAGGCGATTGCGGGGCCTGTACGGTGCTGGTCGTCCGGCTTGAAGACGGGCGGCTGAACTGGCGGGCGGTCAATGCCTGCATTCAGTTCGTCAGTATGCTGGACGGTGCTCAGGTCTTTACAATCGAAGACTTGGGAACGGCTGATGAGCTGCATCCCGTGCAGACGGCCATGGTCGAGCAGCATGGGTCGCAATGCGGGTTCTGCACGCCGGGTTTCGTCATGTCGATGGCGGCCTATCGCAAGACCGAAGGCGCGACAGCAGACGATCAGGCCATTGATGACGCGCTCGCCGGAAATCTATGCCGCTGCACCGGTTATGCGCCGATTGTGCGGGCCATGAAACAGGCGATGGCGGCGGGGCCGGACCGTTTCGATGCGCAGGTAGAGGCCATTGTCGACCGTCTGACCGCGTTGCAGGACGGCGAGAGCGTGAGGCTTGAAGGGCCGGAGGGCACGCTCAGCATCCCGGCGTCTGCGGACGATCTGGCGGAGATCCTGCTGGCCGATCCGGAAGCGACCATTGTTGCGGGAGCCACGGATGTGGGGCTGTGGGTGACGAAGGGGATGCGTCGCCTGAAGCATGTCGTGTCGATCGGGCGGGTTCCGGAACTGCGGGCTTTGAGCAGAACGCCTGAAGGACTGCGGATCGGGGCTGCGGTGACCTATCAGGACGCGCGCCCGGCCATTGCGGAGCTGCTTCCGGATGCGGGGGAAATGATCCGGCGTCTGGGCTCTACGCAGGTGCGGAACAGTGCGACGGTGTGTGGGAATATCGCGAATGGCTCCCCGATCGGCGATGGACCGCCGATGTTCATTGCGGCCAATGCGACGCTGCATCTGCGGCGCGGGGCGGAGCGTCGGTCCATCGCGCTGGAAGACTATTTCATCGCTTACGGAAAGCAGGACCGGCAGCCCGGCGAGTTCGTGGAGGCCCTGACCATTCCTGTTCCCGAACGGGGTTCTCAGTTCCGGGCCTACAAGATTTCCAAGCGTTTCGATCAGGATATTTCTGCTGTCCTCGGGGCTTTCATGGTTGAGACGGACGATCAGGGCCGGATCATCATGGCCCGGCTGGCCTATGGCGGCATGGCGGCTACGCCAAAGCGGGCGTCGGGCGCGGAAGCCGCACTGCTCGGACGGGTCTGGAATGAGGAGGCGCTTGAGGCTGCACGGGCGGCAATCATGGAAGATTTCGCGCCCCTGACCGATATGCGGGCGAGTGCGTGGTACCGGCAGACCGTTGCCGCCAATCTGCTGACGCGGTTCTTTGAGGAAACGACAGGAAGCAAACAGGCGCGTCTCGCCCGGACGGGAGGGCTGGCGCATGTCTGATCTCGTTCCGGGCGCTGCGTCCACCAGCATGAAGCATGAAAGCGCGCTGCTGCATGTGACGGGGCAGGCGGCGTATATTGATGATCTGCCTGAACCACGCGGCACGCTGCATCTTGTGCCGGGGCTGAGCACGAAGGCTCATGCGCGGATCGTCTCGATGGATCTGGACGCCGTGCGCGCCGCGCCGGGTGTCGTGTGTGTGCTGACGGCGGATGATGTGCCGGGCGAGAACCAGATCAGCCCGGTCCATCGGGAAGACGAACCGCTTCTGGCGACGGATCATGTCCATTTCTGGGGGCAGACGATGTTCGCCGTGGTGGCGACATCGCGTCAGGCGGCGCGTCAGGCCGTGCCTCTGGCGAAGATCGAATACGAGGAAATGCCCGCGATCCTGAACATCGCGCAGGCGCGGGAAAATGGCGGCGCGATGGTCTGGCGGTCCCTGACCATGCAGCGCGGGGATGTGGAGCGTGGCCTGAAAGCCGCGCCGCGCCGCCTCTCGGGGCAGATCGAGATTGGCGGCCAGGAGCATTTCTATCTGGAAGGGCAGGCCGCGCTCGCCCAGCCCGGAGAGGCCGGAGAAATGCGCGTCTGGTCGTCCACGCAGCACCCGTCCGAGACGCAGCATCTGGTCGCGGCTGTGCTCGGGCGGCCGCATCATCTGGTCACAACGGAAGTGCGACGGATGGGCGGCGCGTTCGGTGGCAAGGAGACACAGGCCAATGCCTGGGCCTGTCTGGCCGCCATCGCTGCTGACCGGACGGGGCAGGCGGTCAAGGCGCGTCTGGACCGTGATGATGACATGATGGCGACCGGGAAGCGGCATGACTTCCTGATCGACTATGACGTCGGCTTTACGGATGAGGGCGATATTCTGGCCGTGGACATGGTTCTGGCGGCGCGGTGCGGCTGGGCGGCGGATCTGTCTGGGCCGGTCACGGATCGTGCGCTGTTTCACGCCGACAATGCCTATTTCTATCCCGATGTGCGTCTGAAATCCGAGCCTTTGCGGACTAACACCCAGTCCAACACCGCCTATCGCGGTTTTGGCGGACCGCAGGGGATTGTGGCGGCGGAACGGGTAATCGAGGAAGTCGCGTTTGCGACCGGACTTGATCCCGTGACGGTCCGACTTCGGAATGTTTATGGGGCCGGGACGCGCAATCTTACACCGTATCATATGACAGTCGAGGACTCGATTACGGCCGAGATCCTGACAACGCTGGTTGAACGCTGTGAGTATCAGGCGCGCAAGGCCGAAATCAGGGCGTTCAACCGCACCAGCCGCATTATCCGTCGCGGGATTGCGCTGACGCCGGTGAAGTTCGGGATTTCGTTTACCGCCACGCATTACAATCAGGCCGGCGCGCTGGTGCATGTCTATACGGACGGCTCGGTTCAGGTGAACCACGGCGGGACGGAAATGGGGCAGGGGCTGCACACCAAGATGGTGCAGATCGTCCTGCGCGAGTTCGGCCTGACGGCGGATCGCGTCCGCATCACGGCCACGACGACCGGGAAAGTGCCGAACACGTCCGCTACGGCGGCATCCTCGGGGGCGGATCTGAACGGCATGGCAGTGCTGGATGCGGTGCGGAAGATCAAGAATAGGATGATCGTCTTTGCCGCTGAGAAGTGGGGCGTGGCGGCTGAAGATATCCATTTCCGGCCGGATGGGGTGCATGTCGGCGCGGAGGTCATGACCTTCCAGCAGCTCGCCTGGCAGGCCTATTTCGCGCGGGTGTCGTTGTCGGCCAACGGGTTTTACAAGACGCCGAAGATTTCCTGGAATCCCGAGACGGGGCGCGGGCGACCGTTTTTCTATTTCGCTTATGGCGCGGCCTGTGCAGAAGTGTCGGTCGATCTGCTGACGGGCGAGCACAGTATTGACCGTGTGGATATCCTGCATGACGCCGGGCAGTCCCTGAACCCGGACATTGATATCGGCCAGATCGAGGGCGGGTTCGTGCAGGGGGCGGGCTGGCTGACAACGGAGGAATTGGTTTGGGACCCCGCTGGACGTCTGCGGACGCATGCGCCCAGCACCTACAAGATCCCGGCCTGTTCCGACCGGCCACGGATTTTCAATGTGGAACTGCTGGAAAACGCGCCCAACCGGGAGGAGACGATTTTCCGTTCCAAGGCCGTGGGAGAGCCGCCTTTCGTGCATGGGGTTGCGGTTTTGCAGGCCATTTCGGACGCCATCGCCAGTCTGGACGACTACCGGACTTGTCCGAAACTCAATGCACCGGCCACGCCCGAGCGGGTTCTGAAAACCCTGATGGCGCTGCGGGAAAAGGCTGGCTGATCATGCTTGCCGATGTTCTGCGCTGGCGGGCGGAAGGGCAGGAGATGGTGCGCCTGACCGTCATTCGCGCGAAGGGCTCGACCCCCCGCGAGGAGGGGGCATTCATGCTCCTGACACGCACTGAACAGAGCGGTACGATCGGGGGCGGGCGCCTGGAATGGGACTGCATGGCGGAGGCACGCGCGCTTCTGACATCAGGCGGAGGGGTGGTTGAGCGTCATATTCCACTCGGCCCTGCTATCAATCAGTGCTGCGGTGGGGCTGTCACGATCCGCATGGAGCGGGTGAGTGATCCTGAGGCTCTTGAGGCTGAACTGCGCGCTGACCGGGAAAAACTGCCGCAACTGCTGCTGTTTGGGGCCGGGCATGTGGGCCGTGCGCTCGCCCGGTCTCTGGCGCTTCTGCCGTTGCGGCTGGTCTGGGTCGATGCGCGGCAGGAGGAGTTCGGGATCGTGCCGTCAGGGGTGGAAGCACGGGTGACAGAGCAATGGGAGTCGCTCGTGCAGGAGGCGCCTTCCGGATCAGGCGTTCTGGTCCTGACGCAAAGCCATACGCTTGATGCGCTCATCACGGGGGCTGCGCTGGAGCGGGGGGACCTACGCTATGTCGGCATGATTGGGTCGCGCACCAAGCGCAAACGGTTCGAGAGTGCGTTCCGCCAGATCGACATTCCGCAGGAGCAGATCGACCGTCTGGTCTGTCCGATCGGAAATTTCGGGGTGCGGGACAAGCGCCCGGAGGTGATCGCCACGTTCGTGACGGCTGAAGTCGCAGCATGGATGCTGCATGAAACAGACAGTGCGGCTGAAAATGCGATTCCGGAATGCAGCGTTTCAGATACCGGCAATGTTACATTTGCCCCAATTCGGTCACGAACTCGAAGCTGATAAGGGGCAGAGTTCCCTCGCTTTTCCAATTTCACATAAAGTTGATGTAACGACGGGTGCGACTGCCTTCGTCCTTCTGCTTATCCTCTGTGCATGAGTATGCAGCACCGGATTCAGCAGACTGTCGCAGTCCCTTCTTCCCCCCAGCAGAAGTCGAAGCGACGGAGACCCAGATCCTGGACGTCCCGTGTCCGCCCAAAAGGCCTGACGCCGGGTGTGTTGGGCTCAGTTTTTCTGGCTCCAGTCCTTCTGGCACTTAACATCGGGTCTGCGAACGCGGCATCGATGGACAACGCCGATGCCGCGCCGTCTCTTCAGCCTGAAGGTCTTCCGGCCGCCGATACCGCTTTTGTGGACGATCTGGAAAAACGCACTTTCAACTGGTTCTGGGAAACGGCAAATCCGAAGAACGGCCTCGTGCCGGACCGCGCGCCGCTTCCCAATGGGGCAGCCAGTATCGCAAGCGTTGGATTTGGACTGACGGCTTATGGCATTGGTGTGGAACGTCATTACATCACGCGCCAGCAGGCTGTTGACCGGACGCTGACCACGCTCCGCTTTCTGGCCTCCCTGCCGCAGAACGATCATGTTTCCGGTGCCGCCGGTTATCATGGCTTCTTCTATCATTTTCTGGACCCCAACACTGGTCTGCGCGTTGCGGATTGGTCCGAACTGTCCAGCATCGATACGGCGCTCCTGATGGGAGGCGTGCTGTTTTCGCAATCCTATTTTGATCATGACACGCCTCGGGAAAAGGAAATCCGCGATATCGCGGATCATCTGTACCGTCGGATCGACTGGACGTGGATGAAGGCGCATGGCCCCTGGCTCAGCATGGGCTGGATGCCGCCGCATACCTTTCTGCCGAGCGACTGGAAAGGGTACAACGAGGGCCTTATCATCTATCTTCAGGCGCTCGGTTCCCCGACCCATCCCCTTCCCGCCGAGACCTGGAAGACGTGGACTGCGACCTATGAAGGGCAGTGGGGCGACTTTGAGGGGCACAAGCTGCTGAACTTCGCGCCGATGTTTGGCCATCAGTATAGCGAGTCCTGGATTGATTTTCGCGGTGTGCAGGATTCCTGGGACCGTGCCCATAATGTCGATTATTTCCAGAATGGTCGTGAAGCCGCCTACGCTCAGCGGGCCTATGCGCGGGCCAATCCCGGCGACTGGAAGGATTACGGATCCAATATCTGGGGGCTGACAGCTTGTGATGGTCCGGGGGACGCGCAGCAGGTCTATCATGGCAAGCAGCGTCACTATCTGGCCTATAGCGCGCGAGGGGCAGGTCGGGACTATATTCTCGACGACGGGACGATCGCGCCGACGGCCGTGGGAGGCTCCATTGCTTTTGCTCCGGAAATCGCCCTGCCAGCGCTCAAGGAAATGCGCGCGCGCTACGGTGACCGGATCTATAACAAATATGGCTTTCTTGATGCTTTCAATCCGTCTTTCGCCGATCAGAAAAGCTACTGGGTCGATGGGCAGCAGCTCGGCATCGATCAGGGGCCGATCCTGCTGATGCTGGAAAACTGGCGCAGCGGTCTCGTTTGGAACACCATGAAGAAGAACCCTTATCTTCGGGCCGGTCTCGAACGCGCAGGGTTCAAGGGGGGATGGCTACAGACCAAGACCGCTGCTTCCAAGCCTTCAGGGCAAGCGCTCTGATAACTGGGCGCGCGTCTTTCATATCCTGTCAGACAGTCGGGCGGGTAATGGGATATTCTCTCTTTCCCCGCGCGATTTCACGAGGCGTGGTTGCATCGGGCGCGTTTCTCATCAATCTCTGACAACAGAGTATTTTTGTGAAAGGAGAGTGTCATGCGTCTCATTCTTGCCCTGCTTCTGCCCTGGCTACAGTTCTTCACCATCGGTCGGCCGTTTGCCGGCGTGGTGTGCCTGCTTCTTCAGGTCACGGTTATTGGCTGGATTCCGGCGGCAATCTGGTCCGTCTATGCGCTCAGCCAGTACAAGACGGATCGCAAGATCGCTGCTTCCCGCGGCTGAAGTACCTCATAAAAAAAGCCCCCGTCCTTTCGGAGCGGGGGCTTTTTTTATGCCTGAAGACCGACTGTTTCAGCGCCCGATATTACGCATCCGGATGCCCTGATTGAGCTTGGTTTCGATCGCCTCAAGGGAGACGCCCTTGGTTTCGGGTACGAAGAACAGCACCATGAAAATGAAGAGCGCATTCAGACCTGCGTAGAGCCAGAATGTGTTGGACGACCCCAGCGAACTCAGCAGACCCAGGAATGTCGCGCCGACGATCATGTTCGTGATCCAGTTCGTGACCGTCGAGCAGGTGATACCGAAATCGCGTCCCTGAAGTGGCATGACTTCCGAGCACAGGACCCAGACCAGCGGACCGGCGGAGAATGCAAAGCCCGCGATGAAGCACAACAGCACCGCAACCGCGAGATAGTGCGACAGGTCCGACGTCCCGGCCCCGCCCGACATGATGGCCGCGAGAATGGCCAGCCCGGTTGCCATGATCGCGAAACCCGTGATCAGCATCTGGCGACGGCCCCAGCTATCCGCAAAGGCGATGGCAATGAAGGTCGCAAGCCAGTTCACGACGCCGACGATGGCCGTGCCCCACATTTGCCCGCTGGAGCCGAAACCGACTTCCTGGAAAATGCGCGGAGCATAATACATCACGACATTGATGCCCGTGAGCTGCTGCGCGATCTGAAGCCCGATGCCCAGCATGACGGCCCGGCGGAAGTTCGGGTTCTCAAGGAACATCGCAAGGCCGCGCTGACGGTCATGGATCTGGGCGCGGATGTCGCGGATTTCCTGATGGGCGTGTTCAGGGTCATGGCGCAGCTCCTTCATGATCGAGAGCGCTTCCTCATGACGGCCCCGCAGCATCAGCCAGCGCGGGCTGTCGGGTAGGAAGAACGACCCGATCAGGAAAAACACGCCCGGAATGGCCATGATCCCGAGCATCCAGCGCCATGAGCCGCTGTAGGACAGGATGGCGTTGGAAACGAAAGCCAGCAGAATGCCGAACGTGATCATGAGCTGGTACATTGAAACGAGGCTGCCCCGATGGGCTTCGTCCGAGACTTCGGAAATGTAGAGGGGAGCAACGAAACTGCCGACGCCGATCGCCAGACCCAGCATGGTGCGGCCGATGATCAGCTCGGACACGGAGGAGGCCAGCGCACAGATCAGACCACCGGCCACAAACAGGAAAGCGCTGAAGATCAGCGAGCGACGGCGTCCGAAGGCATAGGACATGCGCCCCGACCCAAACGCGCCAACAGCCGCGCCGAACATCATGGACGACACGATCCAGGACTGTTCGAAATCGGAAGCATGGAACTCGTCGCGGATGAAGCCCAGCGCACCGGAAATGACACCGACATCCAGCCCGAACATCAGTCCGGCGATGGCAGCCAGAATGACGGCGAACATCATGCGTCCGACCATGGGTGTCTTGACGCCGGGGGTGGAGACGGAAGGAGGATTGAGCACTGTGTCGCTCATGGCGGCGAAAACTCCGGCGACCCGCAGGGCAAACCTGTGGCAGGCCTGTCAGGGAAACAGAAAGGAAAACCGGACAGGACAGCCTGCACGGGGGAAGACGGGAGAAGGCTCTTCTGTGGCAGGCACAATGATTCGCCATCTTGACCCTTAAAGTATAACAGGAATTTGGGAAAATATTCAAAACTATATGTGATTATAGGTGTTGATTGCCGGGATGATGTATCCGGGACACAGATGTTGCCTGGAAAAACCGCCGGAAAACCGTTGGAAAACTCCTGTCACGCGGTCTGCTCAGGTTGCTGGAAGGGCTTTGAAGCGATCCAGATCATGCCATCCGCTGATGGAAAGCCCTCGGGCCGATACTTTGAGGCTGGGGGCATCCGGCCGCGATCCTGCCGGTCGAGCCGGTGATGAGTGCGGTACGGCCTCTCAGATCGAGGCTCAATATGGGCGGACTCTTGAAAATGTGATCACGTTTAGGCAGGAGCGTCAGGGCCTGAAAAAGTTTTGTGCCGGAGTTCGGGAAACCGGTTCTGGTGCCAGAGTCTTTAAGTCGGAGTTTTGCGGCAGGATGCGAAAGACGCGGGATCTGCTATGAAGCGGCATGCTTCCGGATGGTCAGGGCGGGAGAGGGAGGAATGATGGATCGTGTGGAGGGTACGGAGGATGAACCCGGCGCACTGATGCCGTCACCGCCGCTCGCCGGTGGGCGTGCATCCGTCCTGTGTGTGCATCTTCTGGCACTCGCAGCTGCCGAGGGTGGAGGAGAAGCAGCCCTTCTGGTGCGTGACGCGGATGGCGTGCGGATTCTGGGCGGAGAAAGTAGTACGATCGCGTATGAAGGTGCCGCCTGCCTCATGGATGGTCAGGCTGTAGACGCCTGTACGGTGCGGCTTCTCCCGGTCCGGACTGGGATTGTGGAGGTCTGGTTGTGCGTACGTCACAATGCGCCAGCGCTCGATCATGTCCGTGCCCTGTGCGCCCTTCAGGTTGATGAACTGCTGCGGGAACATGCTGCCTTCCGGTCTTCCGGCGAGAATGGGATTGTCGAACGCATGCAGCTTCGGATGCAGCGTATGGCCGATACGGCGGAAGTCGCGTTCTATCGCTGCGATTTCGCCACCCGGATGGTGACGGGAGATGCCCGTTTTGCCCGTATCTGGGGGCTGGCGCCAGAGAGGCTTGCGGTCGGCGTACCCATCAGCGAACTGGTAGCCTCCCTGCATCCGGATGACCGGATTATTTATGGCGGTAGCCTCGAAGAGGAACTGCGGAACGAGGGGTTCTACGAACTGCGCTTCCGCATCCTTGTGCATTTCCAGCCGCCTCAGTCTGCCAGTCATGTATCAGACCTTCAGACCCGCACGCCATCTTACACGCCCCGCAGGCCGCTGGTGCGTCATGTTCTTCTGCGTGGCTGGCGCGAGGATGAAAAGCGGCCCGAAAGGCGGCGTAGCGTCGGACTGGCGATGGATGTCTCGTCGGCGTCCACGACAGCGGAGGCGCTCCGTTCAAGCGAGTCCTTCACGCGGCTGCTTCTGTCGAACCTTCCTGACTGTATCCATATTCTTGATTGTGCAGGCTGCATTCGTTTCGTCAACGAAGGCGGGATCCGGTCCATGGAAATGGACACTCCGATCACCATGCACGGCCGGCCGTGGATTGACTTGTGGCGTGGCCAGCCGCGGCGGCGTGCGGCGCAGGCGCTTCAGACCGCCCTGGGTGGCGAGACGGCGCGCTTTCAGGGATACGCCATGACCATGCGCGGTCAGCGCCGGTTCTGGGATGTGGTCGTGAGCCCCGTTTTTGGCGAGGACGGTGACATTCAGCGTCTGCTGGCGATCGGACGGGACCTGACGGAAGCGAACCAGTCGTCGGAGAGGCTTCAGCTTGCGCTGGATGCGGGCGCGATTGCGGGAACGTGGATGTGGGACGACAGCACGTCGTGTATGACAGGTGATGCCCGGCTGGCCCAGACGCTCGGCCTGGACCCAGACCGTCTGCGGGAGGGTGTCATGCCGAACGTCATTTATGATTCGGTAGATCCGCGGGATCGGTTTTCCGTGGTGCAGGCCGTGACCGCGGCGACGCGGCGGGGTGGACGATGCCGTTTCGAGTTTCGGGTGGAAACGGCGGCTGGCTCGCACTGGTTCGAGGGAAACGGTCGCTGCGATCTGGGCGATGAAGGGCGTGTGGCCCGCTTCCCCGGGATCGTTTTCGACATCGACCGGAGCAAACGTCAGGCATTGCGGCAGGCCGCGCTCGTCGAACTGGGGGACCAGCTTCGTGCCCTTGAAGATACCGGCATGATGGAAGAGGTCGCGGCTCGGATCATCTGCCGTGAACTCGATGCGAGTGGCGCGGGATATGGTCTCGTCAATGATGACGGGACGGGCATGACGGTGGGGGGCGTGTCTGAGGAAGGTCGTCCGCTGCCGGGCGTCAGGATGTTTGAGGATTACGGGGAGTTCAGGACTCTTCTGGCGCGCGGGGAGTCCGTGGCCATTTCCGACGTCCGGACCGATCCGCTGACGGCGGGCTGCGAGGCCCGTTATGAGGCCGAGGGGATCGTGGCTTTCCTCAGTGTTCCGATTTTCAAGTTCGGGCGCTTCGTAGGTCTGATGTTCGTCTGTCATGAAACGCCGCATCCCTGGACGGAAGAAGAGATCGTCTTTACCCGTGCCGTGGCCGACCGGACCCATGTGTCCATGCGTCAGGCCCGCACCCAGCAGCAGATCCGGGATCTTAACGTTATGCTGGAGGAGCGCATTCTCCAGCGCACCCGCGAACGTGACCGGCTGTGGAACATTGCAAAAGACCTGTTCGTCATTATTGACCGCCTTGGCTACTACGTTGCCGTCAGTCCGAGCTGGGAAGAGACGCAGGGATACCGGGTCGACGAACTGGCAGGTCTGCGTCTCGATGCGCTCTGTCATCCCGAAGACAAGCAGATCGTTCGCGACACGTTTGCGCGGCTGCTGGAGGGAACACCCTGGCCGACAGCAGGGCTGGACGTCCGCATGCGTCGTTCTGACGGAGCGTGGCGCACCTACAACTGGAGCTATAACGACGAGGGTGACGAGATCTATGCCGTCGGGCGTGACCTGACCGAACGCAATGAGCTTGAAGAACAGCTCCGGCAGGCCCAGAAAATGGAGGCCGTAGGGCAACTGACGGGCGGTCTGGCACATGATTTCAATAATCTGCTGGCCGGGATCGGCGGAGGGCTCGAACTGCTGGGGCTGCGGATCACACAGGGGCGGACCGAAGGGTTGGGACGGTATATTGCTGCCTCGCAGGAAGCTGTACGTCGGGCCGCATCCCTGACGCACCGCCTGCTGGCCTTTTCACGCCGTCAGACCCTCGATCCCACTCCGACGGACGTCAATCTTCTGGTGGGGGGGCTGGAGAGCCTTCTTCGCGGAACAGTCGGACCCGGGATTGAGCTCGTTTCTGTTCTTCAGCCCGATTTATGGCTGACACGGGTGGACGCCAACCAGCTTGAAAACGCAATCCTGAACCTGTGCATCAATGCCCGTGACGCCATGCACGGCCATGGAACGACGCTTCGGCTTGCGACCGCGAACCACGTCCTGACGGTGGAGAACGCGTCCGACATGTCCATCCAGGCAGGCGATTACGTCATCCTGACGGTGGAGGACGAAGGGTGCGGGATGCTCCCCGAAGTTGTCCAGCGCGCTTTCGACCCGTTCTTCACGACAAAACCCATTGGGGAAGGCACGGGCCTGGGGCTGAGTATGATTTACGGTTTTGCCCAGCAGTCCGGCGGTCAGGTCGAAATCCGTTCCACACCGGGCGAGGGAACGGTCGTCTCGCTTTGGCTGCGACGCTATCAGGGAGAGGGGACCTTCCGCCCGGAACCGGCAGCACTCCCGGCTTCCTCCGAGGGAGCACTGCTGGAGGGGCAGCGTGTTCTGGTCGTGGATGACGAAGACGCCGTCCGGATGGTGGTGGCCGATATGGTGACGGATCTCGGCGGAACGGTTCTGGCCGCGTCAGATGGTCCCTCCGCGCTGGCTCGGGCCATCGAAGGCGCGCCGCCGACGCTTCTGATCAGCGATATCGGGATGCCCGGCGGAATGAATGGCCGGGAGCTGGGAGAGGCGTTGCTCCAGAAATGGCCGACACTGAAAGTCCTGTTTATCACTGGCTATGCGGAGCAGAGCATCCTGGGAGACCAGCCTCTTGGGCCCGGCTGCGCGCTTCTGGTCAAACCCTTTACGGTCGCGGCGTTCAGTCGCAAACTTGCTCTTCTGCTCAAGGACGGCTGAACCCTGCGTTCGGCGCAGGCGTTAGACGGGCAGGATGCCAAGTACGGATCGCGTGTTTTTTTGAGCGACCAGGGGAGACAGATATGTCGTCAGAGGTACCATCAGCCGAGGCCCAGACCACAATTTCGTTTCACGACGGTCACACCATGCCGCAGATCGGGCTGGGTGTCTGGCAGACGCCGCCCGATGAGACGGCGGATGTTGTAAAGGAGGCCGTAAGGCTCGGCTATCGCTCCGTCGATACGGCGCGACTGTATAAAAACGAGGAAGGTGTCGGTAAAGGTCTGGAAGATCATCCCGAGATTTTCCTCACCACGAAGTTGTGGAACGACGAACAGGGTTATGACAGTGCGTTGCGGGCATACGAGGAAAGTGCGCGCCTGCTGGGCCGTCCAGTACTGGACCTGTACCTGATCCACTGGCCGATGCCGACTCAGGGGCAGTATGTTGAGACCTGGAGGGCGCTGGTCGAGCTGAAAAAATCCGGCCGTGTGAAGTCCATCGGCGTGTCTAACTTCGAGCCGGAACATCTGGAGCGGATCATGGATGCGACTGGTGAAGTCCCGGTCGTCAACCAGATCGAGCTTCATCCCGATTTCCAGCAGCGCGCCCTGCGGGAATTCCACGAGAAGCACAACATTCGCACCGAGTCTTGGCGTCCGCTGGGCAAGGGGCAGGTCCTGGGCAATGAGCGGATCGGGAAGATCGCCGAGAAGCACAGCCGCACTCCGGCTCAGGTCGTGATCCGCTGGCATATTCAGAGCGGATTGATCGTCATTCCGAAATCGGCCAATCCAAAGCGTCTGGCGGAAAACCTGGACGTGTTCGGCTTTGCGCTGGATACGGACGACATGCAGGTCATCGGTCAGATGGATCGCAGGGATGGCCGGATGGGCGCTGACCCAAATACGGCGAAATTCTGAT
Organism: Gluconobacter kanchanaburiensis NBRC 103587; assembly: GCF_007988905.1. GTDB lineage: Bacteria > Pseudomonadota > Alphaproteobacteria > Acetobacterales > Acetobacteraceae > Gluconobacter > Gluconobacter kanchanaburiensis. Next base: position 224,012 of record NZ_BJVA01000002.1, on the reverse strand, counting down.
GAATATTCCTGTTTAGCAACATTAAGTAAAAAACAGGGCCTGTGCTATGGGCATGCCTCATGCAACCGGAAGGTGGATGGCATGAGGCAGCGTTTCAGTCGGGGTTTGGGGGCGATACTGGCGGTTCTTGCGGAGCTCGGAGTCTCCGCTGCTGGTGCCCAGACCGTGGGGGAGCAGACCGCATCCGGGCAAGGCAAGGCCTGGACGGATGAGTGGTTTTCTGACGTTTCCTTTGGTGCGCAGATCGAGGGCGGGGTGATGGGTAGTTTCAGCCATCCCGCCAGTAACCTTAATTTTGGCCAACTCCTCTCCCCCTATGCCGATCAGGCGACGCTGAATCAGCTCACCTTCACGCTCACCAAGCCAGTCGATCCGATCGGCGGCGGGTACGGGCTGGGGATGAACCTGCGGATGCTTTATGGCTCCGATGCACGGAGCTACACGATCGCAGGCGTGTCTGATCGCTGGATCAATGGTCGTTATCAGGCCATGCCGGTCTTCGCCAATATCGCGCTTCACATGCCATGGTTTACGGCCAGAGGGTTGGATGGGCAGATTGGGATCCTGCCGTCCCCGATGGGTGTGGAGACGCTCGATCCCTCGACCCGTGCCTTCTATACGCTGGCTTATACGACTGAATATTCCACGCCATTTGAGCATGTCGGCGCCATGTTCCAGCTTCATCTGGACGATCATTTCGATCTCCAGTTCGGTGCGGATACCGGCAACCAGACGTCGTTCGGGCGCGGTGACAATAATGGCCGTCCGGCTGGTTATATTGGTGTCACAGGCAACACTCTGGCGGACGGGCATTTGTCCTTCACCTATCTGCTGCGGGTCGGGCCGGAGAATGCTGTGCGCTCTCTTGGGGCAAGGGCGAATGGTGCCATGCGGTACTGGAACGATCTGAACGGGACCTGGGCGTTCTCGAAAAAATGGAGCGTCACGGCGGAGCTGAACCAGCTTCATGACGAAGGCCTGCATGCCGATACATACAGCGCGGTCGTCTGGGGCGGGTGGCACATTCACCCGAACCTGACTGTCAATGCGCGGGCTGAGTTGTACCGGGATAATACCGGGAGTTTCGTGGCGAGTTTTGCGGAGAATGAAGGCTATGCGCAGGCCATGCTCGGCAATCCGACGCGTTCGGAATCCGCTCCTGCCACGACTTATGGCGCGCTGACGCTCAATACCGTGTGGCGGCCGGATGTGGGGCATCATGTCAAGCTGCTTCAGTTCCGGCCGGAGCTGCGCTTTGATCGTGCGCTTAACGGCACGCGTCCGTTCGATGACGGGCATCATATGGGGCGCATCCTGTTTGGAGCGGACATGACACTGGGATTCTGAAGGGGAGGTGCGTTCGGCGTCGGATTATGGCAAGGACGTTGTTATGACGACTCCGAACGATAGCGATTTCCGCAAAGCCATGTCCCACTTCGCCACGGGTGTGGCCGTGGTGACCGCCAAAGGCAGCGAAGGCGAACAGGGCGCGACCATCAGTGCCCTGACTTCCGTGTCTCTCGATCCGCTGCTGCTGCTGATCTGTCTTAACCGTGCCAGCGCGACCTATCGCGCGATTGCGGAAGTCGGCACGTTTGGCCTCAGCATTCTGGGCAATGACCACAAGGATGTGGCGATGCTGTTTGCCAGCCGTACAGGCGACAAGTTCGGCTCGGATGTGATCGAGCGCGCACCGGATGGCACGGCCTTTGTCCGGGACGCGCTGGTGAAGATGCACTGCGAACTGGTCGAGACGTTTCAGGGCGGCACGCATGCCCTGTTCATGGCGCGCCCGGTTTCGCTGGAACTCGACGAAAACCGCGCACCTTTGCTGTACTTTCAGGGGCAGCTCGGCATTACGCTTTGAGGTCTGCAATGTTCTGAAGAGATCTGACAGGCTCTCCATCCGCTGTGTCTGGGGTGGGGAGCCTGATGTATTTTGGACAGTTTCTGAGCCGGTAAAGCGTTTTTCTGACAAAAGGAAAGCCATTCCTTCAGAAATTTGTTGCGAATGATTCTTATTTATAATATTGGCCTCTGCAACATAACGAGACATGTCCGTAACCAAGAGGCATTCAATGACCGGTTCGCTGCGCACCCACATTACTTCACTGTCAGTCGCGGGAACGCTGCTGATGTCTTCACAGGGTTATGCGGCGGATCCCGTCAAAAAGGATGAAAAACCGGACCCCAAAGCGCCTTCTGCGGCAAAATCCCTGAACAGGACGCAGGGCCTTGAAGGTGCCGACGCTGAATACCTGACGGTGCAGGGACATGGTTTTAACACCATGCATGAGTCCACTGGCTTGTCGCGAATGCCGCAGGACGTGATGCACACGCCCCAGAACATTAATGTGGTGCCGCAGGCCCTGATGCAGCAGCAGAACGTCAAGTCCCTCGATGAGGCGCTGCGGAACGTTCCGGGTGTTACGACGTCCATTGGTGAGGGCGCGGGCGGCATGAATGGCGATCAGTTCCTGATCCGCGGTTTTCAGGCCCAGAACGACATTTACGAAGATGGACTGCGGGATTTCGGCGTTTATTCGCGGGATGCGTTTAATTTCGAGACCGTTTCGGTCATCAAGGGGCCGTCTTCCGAAGTGTTCGGTAATGGGACGACGGGTGGTGCGATCAACATGGTCACCAAAACGCCCGGTCTGAAAAATCATTATAATGCTGAGTTTTCTGGCGGTTCTGGTAGCTATTATCGCGGCACGCTGGACGTCAATCAGAAGATCAACGACTCAACGGCCTTCCGCATCACGGGCATGGGCGACGAGCACAATATCGTTGGGCGCGACAATCTCTATTCTCATCGTTGGGGCATTGCGCCGTCGCTGGCTTTCGGGATCGGTAAGAGAACGACGCTGGTTCTGCAATACATGCACCAGCAGGAAAATTCGATTCCGGATTTTGGTGTGCCGGTCGTGACGAAGCCGGGTGCGAAATACGGCCAGCCCATCACGGAATATGGCATCCGCCGCACCAACTGGTACGGGACGGATAATGACCAGAACGCAACGAACGCCAATATGGAAACGGCCCGTTTCAGCTTCAAGCTGAACAGACACATCACGTTCTATGACGATCTGCGCGGCGGGGAATATTACCGGACGTTCGCGGCCTCCAAGGCGACCTGCGATACGACCTGCGTGAACAACTATTTCAGTGGCGATCCGTCTAAGGCGCTCGTGGCGCGTTCGGGGCCGGTCGGTGCAGGCGCTGGGACGGGGGCCGGGACGTATATGGCGCCCCTGCCGTATCAGCAGACGAGCTGGTCGGTGCAGAACGTGGGCTCAATGGTTGCGGATTTCCACACAGGGTTCCTGCGCCATCAGGTCGTTGCAGGTTTTGATATCGAGCGCGTCAATGACGTTCGGTCGCAGTCGACCTATCTGAAGCCCAAGCCGTATGCCAGCCTGGTCAATCCGAACCCGCATGTCGGCAATCTGGATCTGGTTCCTGGTGACATGAATCCGGGCGGGCTTGTCACGCTAGGGTCTCTGGGAGCGAAATCACACAGCAACGGATACGGGTTCGACACTGGCCTGTTTCTGTTCGACCAGATCTGGTTCACGAACTGGCTGTCCCTCAAGGGTGGGTTCCGCTGGGACCGCTGGCAGACGAGCTATAACCTGACGGGTGGAGATGTTGTGAAAAACCCTGACCAGCATTTCCATGATGTGAGCGGGGTGTTCAATCCCAATGCCAGCCTCGTGCTGACGCCGGATTCGCATCAGACCTATTACTTTACATGGGCCAATTCCACGACGCCGATGGGCATGTATGTGACCAACGGCTCCGTGCCCATCCGTCCAGGCACCAATTCCTTCGCAAGCCCGGAAAAGGCGCAGCTTTATGAACTTGGGGCCAAGTACAGCATCCTGCACGACCGTTTGGGCGTGACGGCGTCGCTTTTCCGGCTGGACAAGGGCAATGCGCTGAATGCGGATCCGGTAACGGGCGAAATTACGGGATCGTCTGACCGGCAGCGTAATCAGGGGCTCGAGCTGTCCGTTGGTGGCATCATTCTGCCGGGCTGGAACGTGTCCGCCACTTATGCCCTGTATGACAGCAGCACCACCTATTCCGCCACGAAGGCCAATCGTGGAAAGAACGTGCAGTATGTGCCGCATAATCAGGCAACGCTGTGGTCGGCCTATAACGCCTTCGCAGGCAAGCCTTACAACGTGACGTTCGGCGGCGGCCTGACATGGCGCGAGCATGTGTGGCTGGATGCGGCCAATACGCTGCGGGCTCCGGCGAATCTGGATTTCAGCGCCATGATTTCACACCGCTTCAATCAGCACTGGAAAGTGTCGATGAACGGCTACAATCTGGCGAACCGCCTGAATTACCAGAGTCTGTTTTCCAACCGCGCCACGCCGTCCGCCGGACGAATGTTCCTTGGCGAGATCAGCGCGTCTTACTGATCGCTCTGCGGCGACTGTTCCTGCCTGCTCCAGTCCTGCACGGCCATGCGAATGGCCGGGGTGAGCGGGAACAGGCGTGAGGCCGCCGAACCGATATGCCCGTGCCTGAGCAGGGCGTTTCCATCAAGCCTTGCGCCAAAAGGCGTGAAACGCTCCGTCTTCGTCTCGGGGAGGCTGATGCGGATCCAACGTCGTTCCCCGTCCGCCGTGATGCAGGTTCCATCCTGGAATCTTGGCCCGTCAGGCTCGGCGAGGCGCTCGGCCAGATGCAACGCCGTGCAGGTGTCCCAGCCCGTCCCTATCATCAGAACCTGCGCATTATGGCTCGATAATGCCGCAAGTGGAGAGCGGATGCCGAACGGATCTTCCAGCGGCTGAGTCGCCAGAATATCCGCAGCCAGCGGTCCTAGAGCAGTAAATGAAACCTGCGGATGGGCGCTGCGCTGCACGCCGGACCACGTTCGGAAAACTTCAGCGATCTGCCCCATGCCGCGCGTCGGCGTCAGATGCGGATCATAAGGCGGCATGGTGGCGCGGATCGTCTCCCACCAGGTTTCGGGCACGGGAGGATCGCACCAGCCTGACGGGTCGCTCAGTTCGGAAGACTGTGCGGGCATGATGATCGTGCCGTCCGGGCCGACAGCCTGAAGCAGACTTTCGATCACTGTTCGTGCCCCGCCGCAGACCCAACCGATCCGGCTCAGGGATGTGTGAACCAGCAGTGCCATCCCCGGCAGGACGCCGAGGCGTTGCAGATCCACCACCAGCCGCGCCTGCGTCACAGGGCCGCTGGAGCGGGCGATGGCGGCGGCTTCGGTCACGGTTCAGCCGCGACCGCGATAGCCGGGTACGTCCTGCGCGGGAATCCACACGCCCTTCGGTGGCTCGCCCGTCTGCCAGAAGACGTCGATCGGGATGCCACCGCGCGGATACCAGTAGGCTCCGATGCGCAGCCACTGCGGGTCGAGCAGGGCTACCAGACGCTCAGCGATGGCGATGGAGCAGTCTTCATGGAACGCGCCATGATTGCGGAAGCTGGTCAGGAAGAGCTTGAGGGACTTGCTCTCTACGATCCATTCGCCGGGGATGTAGTCGATGACGATATGCGCGAAATCCGGCTGTCCGGTCACGGGACAGAGCGAGGTGAACTCTGGGGCCGTGAAGCGCACGACATACTGCCGTCCCTGATGCGGGGAGGGGACGCGTTCGAGCACGGCTTCTTCGGGGCTCTGCGGTGTCGTGGTGGCGCGGCCGAGCTGACTGAGGGCGTCGGTACCGGGTGCGGAGGGACCAGTGGGCTGGTGGTTGGACATGGTCTGAATTCCTCAAAGGGGCGGTGTTTTGTGAGATGTGGCCCAGCTTTCCCGCGGGCTCAAGGCGTCTTCGGGGCGAAAAGACGGTGACAGAGTTTGCATATTGGCGGGATTCGGTGCAGAAGACGGCGCAAATCCTCTCTTCGATGCCTCCCGTCTGGAAGACCACATGGAACTCCGTAATATCGCCATCATCGCGCACGTCGATCATGGTAAGACCACGCTGGTTGACGCGCTTCTCAAGCAGTCCGGCTCTTTCCGCGACAATCAGCATGTTGCTGATCGTGCGATGGACAGCAATGACCTCGAACGCGAGCGTGGCATCACCATTCTCGCCAAGTGCACGTCCGTTGTGTGGAAAGAAACCCGCATCAACATCATCGATACGCCGGGCCACGCCGATTTCGGTGGTGAGGTTGAGCGTATCCTGAGCATGGTGGATGGCGCGATCATCCTCGTCGATGCCGCCGAAGGCGCGCTGCCGCAGACCAAGTTCGTGCTTGGCAAGGCGCTGGCCCGTGGCATCCGTCCGATCGTCGTCGTGAACAAGATCGACCGTTCCGACGCCCGTCCGGACGAAGTGCACGAAGAGATCTTCGACCTGTTCGCGTCCCTCGGCGCCGACGAGCATCAACTCGACTTCCCGATGCTCTATGCTTCGGGCCGTCAGGGCTGGGCCGATCTGGAGCTGGACGGACCGAAGAAGGACCTCGCCCCGCTGTTCGACCTCGTGCTGCGCCACGTGCCGCAGCCGAACGTGGACAAGGATGCGCCGTTCGGAATGGTCTCCACCATTCTTGAGAGCGACAACTTCCTGGGCCGTATCCTGACGGGTCGTATCGATCAGGGCCGTGCGAAGGTAAACATGCCGGTGCGCGTGCTGCGTCCGGATGGCACGATCGTCGAAACCGGTCGTCTGACGAAGCTGCTGTCGTTCCGTGGCCTCGACCGCGTGCCCGTGGAAGAAGCCGAAGCCGGTGACATCGTCGCCGTGGCCGGTCTGTCCGAAGCGACGATTCCCGACACGATCGCCGATCCGTCCATTGATGCTCCGCTGCCGTCCCGCCCGGTCGATCCGCCGACCCTGTCCATGACCTTCCGCATCAACGACGGCCCGCTCGGCGGTCGTGAAGGCAAGAAGGTGACATCGCGCCAGATCCGCGACCGTCTCTTCAAGGAAACCGAAGGCAACGTGGCCATCAAGGTGACGGAAAGCCCGGAAAGCGAAGCGTTTGAAGTGGCCGGTCGTGGCGAACTTCAGCTCGGCGTTCTGATCGAGACGATGCGTCGTGAAGGCTTCGAGTTGACGATCGGCCGTCCGCGCGTTCTGTTCCGTGAAAATGAAGAGACCGGCGAGCGCGAAGAGCCGTTCGAAGAAGTCCTGGTCGACGTGGACGAGCCGTATTCCGGCGTTGTCGTCGAGAAGATGTCGCTCCGTAAGGGCGTCATGCAGGACATGCGTCCGTCCGGTGGCGGAAAGGTCCGTCTGACGTTCCTGATCCCGTCGCGCGGCCTGATCGGCTATCACGGCGAGTTCCTGACCGACACGCGCGGCACGGGTCTCATGAACCGTCTGTTCCACGGCTATCTGCCATATGTCGGCTCGATCGAAGGCCGTCGCAATGGCTCGCTGATCTCCGCTGAAGACGGAACGACGACGCAGTACGCGCTGTTCTCCCTGCAGGATCGCGGTACGATGTTCGTTGATGCTGGCGAGAAGATCTACATGGGCATGATCCTTGGCGAGCATTCCCGTGAGAACGACCTCGACATCAATGCGGTCCGTGAAAAGAAGCTGACCAACATGCGTGCATCCGGCAAGGACGAAGCCCTGCTTCTGACGCCGCCGCGCCGCATGAGCCTTGAGCAGGCCATCGCTTATATCGAAGACGATGAACTGGTCGAAGTCACGCCGTCCGCCATCCGGATCCGCAAGCGTTATCTGGATCCGCATGAGCGCAAGCGCGCTTCCAAGTCCCGCGAAGGCTGATTGGCCTCTCCGGGATCGGATTTCAACAGAAAGGCGTGTTTCCGAGTTTCGGGGCACGCCTTTTTTGTTGGTCTGCAATAGAGTTTGTCTGAATTGAGGCGTATTTGAGGAACAGGCGCGCAAGCCCCTGAAATTTCATAAAGTTAATGCGCGACCACGTAGAATGCGAATGGTATGCTCGTCCTCAAGGCCACGTCAGCAGGACTGAATGATGGTCTCTGTTTATTCTGTTGTGGAGCTTCGTTTCTAGATGCGCCTTTTCAACCGTTCCCTGATCGCCGCCGTTTCCGCTCTGGCCCTGACGGCTGCCCCGGCTTTCGCCGATCCTGCCCAGACGGCTCCTGCGACAACGGCCCCTGCCGCTCCCGCAGTTGAGGCTCCTGCCGCTGCTCCTGCGACCGCTGCTGAAGCCGCTCCTGCAACGGCCCCCGCAGCCGAGGCTGATGCTGCTGGCACGACGCCTAAGAAGCACCATCACAAGAAGCACCATCACAAGCACAAGCACCACAAGAAGACGTCCGCATCGACGGATGCGACGACGTCTGACGCCGCTCCTTCCAACTGAGGACCGGCCTGCGGCCTGACAGGCTGCGGAGCAGTGAAACGGGGTCTGCTCACGCAGGCCCCGTTTTTTTTGTCTCGCGACAATCATTTGCACATGGTCTCGACCCCCACTACGCTACTAAAATGACTTTCTGTCTCATAAGCTGGCATGGTGCGATTGTCGCACGGCAAGGGCTATCGCTTCGTCTGGTCTCCCCGTCCGACGTGCTCGCCGGGCTGGTCCAATCTGTCGCTCCCGATACGGAGGACGGGCTGTTTGATGTGCTGGCGACGGATTCGTCCTCTGGACGGCCATTTCATGCGCTACGTGCAGGCAACACCTATCTGACTGCTGCTCCCGGATATGAGATGGGAACTGCGTCGCATCTTCAGGGCTGGGAGCATTTTCTGGCGCTGCCGCTTGCCTGTCTCCCCGATCTGCATCATCTGGCATCTTGCGTCTGGCATGTTTCCGGTGCCAGGCCGTCATTTGTGCGGCCGGTCATTGAGGATTTCCAGCTGCGGGTTGGGGAATGGAGCGTGGAACTGGAGCGTCTTGCGGTCGACCGCGCTCCAGACGGTTCGTTCCTCGTGTCAGACGGGCAGACCGCTGCCCTGAAACTGGAACCCTGTCCGTCTTCTCCGCTTCAGAGCCTGCTAGAAGATGTGCGCCGCGTGGTGCGGCAGGGAGACCCAGACCCGGAGGTCCGGATCCGCGATTCGTATGCCGGGCTTCAGTCGGAAGCGTTCAAGGTCGCGCTGTTTCCCCATGACCTGTCCCGGCTGCGCTATCTGGCGCTGATCTGTGTAGACTGTGGTGAACTTGCGCTGGCCGGGCGCGCTCTGGAACTGGATCGGTTGGACAATCCAGGGCCGGATCTTCACTATTTTTCCGCTTTGTTGGCCATGCGATGTGGCAGATATCCGCAGGCAGCCGAATTTCTGTCCGTTGCCCTCACCCTGCGGTTTCCTGACCGGGACCTCCGCGACCTGGCAGGTTATTTTCATGCCCGCTTGATGAAGGGCGAAAACGCGCTGTTTCTGCTGCCCGATCATCTGCATCGTCTTGGCCTCGCGCCCTTTGATGACATGTTCGACCGTGTTCTGATGCCCATGCCTCTTGCTGGGGGCGATGCACGCGATATCCGTCAGATCTACGGACATCGTTTTGAAGAAACTTCCCTGCGTTTGGGGATGGACGCGAGGAAAGCGCTTCTGCTTCTGGACAGGCGCTTTAACGGAGAGAGTTACTGGAACGCGCTGTGCAACGGGCACCAGTATTGGCTCGCCGAAGAGACGCCGACAGCCGACCGGCATTACGCAACGGCAAAAATGCTCGCGATCCGCACCGGTCTCATGCCGATCCATTACAACTGCGGTGTCCTGTCATGGCTGGGCGGGGCAGCGCAACATGGCATTCCCGGTCCCGTCACGGACCGTCTGGGAATGGGAAACTGGCACTGGGAAGCCAGTGACGTTCCTGGTCGTCCTGAGCCTGAACTCTGTCTCGTTTTCGGTTGTGACTCAGGATATTTTCGTTTTCTGCCGAAACTGCTGCTTTCGCTTCTCCGGGTTTGTGCGCGCCGTCCTGACCCTGCGTTCCGGATCCGCCTGTGTCTGGGCATCGATACGCCGACGCCCGAGCAGCTTGCGTTTATGCGGACGTTGATTGATGTTGTTTCACAATGGGATGTCGGCATTGATATCACACTGGCTTACGGCAGCCTGACATGGCGCGATGCGGCGACCTATACGGCCATCCGCTATCTGATGATGCCAGAGGTGGTACGGCGTTATTCCTGTCCGGTCATCACTGCTGATTGTGACGGTTATTTTCCCGACGATTTCCTGACTCTGTTCGATGATCTGCGGAAAACGGCCGATTATGGCTTCCGTCTCTATGCCTATAACCATGAAGGGCGGCAGACTTTTGGAGAGCCCTGGGGGTTCGGAGCCGGGATCTCATGGTTTGGAGAGACGGAGAGGTTGCCGGAAATCGCGGCTTTCCTGCACGATTATCTTCAGGTCTCCTATGATCCTGCAAATCCGACCAACTGGTGCATCGACCAGTGTGCGCTGGTCCAGTCGTTCCGGCGATACGTGGCACCGCGCTGGGACGAGTTGCGGATCCGCTTCATGGATGAGGGAGCGCCACTGATGGTCATGCCGCATCATGTCGGTGGCAAGGACGAACTCCTGCGTCGGGACGGGAGCGTCTCGATGCAGGATGTCCGGGCGTTCTTCTCCCGTCCGTAGAGGCGGACAGGAGACCGGATCAGACGCCGTAGCGATCCAGTGAGAGGTCGAGCGACGGAATGGCCGTCTGGCGACCGGAGATCTGGTCGGCAACGATCTGGCCGGAGCCGGCCGTCATCGTCCAGCCCAGCGTGCCATGACCGGTGTTGAGCCACAGATTGCCATAGCGCGGTGAGGGGCCGACGATCGGCGTGCCGTCCGGCGTGCAGGGACGCAGACCGGTCCAGTATTTTGCAGAGGACAGGTCCCCGCCGCCATACATTTCGCTGAAGGACAGCTCCAGCGTCTCGCGACGGTCCGGGCTCAGGCGCAGGTTGAAGCCGTTCAGCTCCGCTGTGCCGCCGATGCGGATGCGGTCGCCCAGACGCGTGATGGCGACCTTGTAGGTCTCGTCATTGACGGTCGAGACCGGGGCGCGGCTTTCGTCCGTGATCGGCATGGTCAGGGAGTAACCCTTGACCGGATAGATCGGCAGACGCAGTTCCAGCGGCTTGAGAAAGCGCGGGGAATAGCTGCCGAGCGCCAGAACGTAACGGTCCGCTGTCATACGTCCTGCGCTGGTGCGGATGCTGACGATGGCGTCGCTGGCGGCTTCCAGAGCTTCTATCCTGACGCTGAGATGGAACTTCACGCCCTTTTCCTCGGCCATCTTGGCCAGACGACGTGTGAAGAGGTGGGCATCGCCCGTCTGGTCTCCGGGGAGCAGTAGACCGGCCTTGAGCAGATGTCGTGCATGGGCGAGGCCGGGCTCGCGGGCAAGGATCTCGTCCACGGTCAGCAGCTTGTGCTCGACGCCACTTTCGGCCAGCAGACGCATGTCTTCGGCAGCGTATTCGACCTGACTATCCGTGCGGAAAAGCTGGATCAGGCCCTTCTGGGCGCCATCATAGGTGATGCCGGTCTCGGCGCGCAGGGCGTCCAGGCGGTCGCGGGCGTATTCCGCAATCCGCAGCATCCGTCCCTTGTTGATGTCATAGGCCTTTTCCGTACAGTTCATGAGCAGTTCGCCCATGAAGCGGAACATGGCCGTGTCGAGGCGCGGGCGCACGACGAGGGGGCTGTGCTTTTCGAACATCCATTTCGCGGCCTTAAACGGCAGGCCCGGCATGGCCCAGGGCGTCGAATAGCCGGGGGAGACCTGACCCGCATTGGCAAAGGACGTTTCCAGACCCACACCCGGCTGACGGTCGATAACTTCGACTTCGTGACCTTCCTGAGCGAGATACCAGGCCGTTGTAACGCCGATGACCCCGGCGCCCATGACGATGACTTTCATATCTGTCCTGCTGCGTTGTCGTCTGTAGAAGCGCCCTGAACTGACCGCGATCGGCTCAGCGCCAAAAAAAAGCTGCCCCGCCCCGTTAGCCCGGAACGCCCTTGCTGGTCGAATATTCGAAATGCAGGGCCGTGTCGGGATGGACGATGGCATGGATGGCATGGGCCGCCATGGCGCCTTCGGAGAAGCCCTGAAGGATCAGCTTCAGCTTGCCCGGATAGGTCGCCACGTCCCCGATCGCGAAAATGCCCGGCGTGCTGCTCTCCAGTGTGGCCGGGGTGACGGGGACGGTGTTGCGATGCGTGTCCAGGCCCCAGAGCGCGATTGGCCCCAGATCAGTGGACAGGCCATAGAACGGCAGAAGCGCATCGGCTTCGATATGGCGTGACGTGCCTTCAAGGGTCGTGACTTCCACAGTGGAAAGCACACCGTCCGCGCCGTGCAGGGCATGGAGCTGATAGGGCACAACCTTTTCGATTTTCCCGGCCGCGATCTGCTGTTCGATACGAGACAGCGTCTCGGGTGCACCGCGGAAGCGGTCCCGGCGATGCAGCAGATAGACCTGGGCGGCCACTTCGGAGAGGGACAGGGCCCAGTCCAGCGCGGAATCGCCACCGCCGGCGACTACAACGCGCTTGCCGGTAAAGTCGGCGCGTTTCTTGACGTAATACTGCACGGCCCCCGTGCGCTCATAGGCTTCAAGCCCGTCGAGTGGTGGTCGGTTTGGCCCGAATGCGCCGGCACCGGCTGCGATGATGACGGCCTTCGCGTTGATGACGTCGCCGCGTGCCGTCTTCAGCGTGAAAGCCCCACGCTGGCCTTCCAGCGTTTCGACCCGTGAACCCAGCAGGCGCGGCACGTCGAACGGTGCGATCTGCTGTTCGAGAGCCTCGATCAGCGCACCGCCTTCGATGGCGGGATGGGCCGGGATGTCGTAGATCGGCTTCTCCGGGTAGAGCGCAGCACATTGTCCGCCGACGCTGTCGAGCGCGTCGATCAGGACGCAGGACAGTTTGAGCATGCCACATTCAAACGCGGCGAAGAGAGCGGTCGGACCGGCGCCGACAATCGCGACATCGGTGTTGAGGGTCTGGGATGCAGTCGTCATGATCTGTTTCATAATCGGTTTGAAGGGGTTGGGGTAGGGCATTGAAGGCACGATATGCGTTTGTAATTCAGGACCTGAAGGGCTTCGGCGGGACGGAGCGTTCGACTTCCGTCATCATGAACGGACTGGCGCGTCGGGACTGCGACGTGCGGCTGGTGGAACTGGTCGGCAGGGACGCCCCGGCCTTCCCGCTTGCCCCCGGAATTTCCGTCACATCTCTGTTCGACCGGTCGATAAAGATCTTCAATTCCTGGTTCCGCATTGTCTGGCGTCTGTCGCGTTTTCTGAAACGGGAGAAGATTGACACGCTAGTGGTCGTGGAATCTACGCATGCGCTCTATGGCGTGGCGGCGGCACGGCTTGCGGGTGTGCGCTGCGTGGTGTGGGAGCATTTCAATTTCAACGTGACGCTGAACCGTCGCAAGCGAGTTTGGGGGCGGCAGATTGCCGCGCGCTGGGCCGACGATGTCGTCGTTCTGACCCGGCGGGATACGGCGTTGTGGCGTGAGGGGACGACGGTTCGGGCGCGTTTGACTGCCATTCCGAACATGGCTCCCCCCGTGACGAAAAGGCCTTATCCGGCAACCTCCCGTATGGTTCTGGCGGCGGGACGCCTGACCGAACAGAAGGGCTATGACCTGTTGCTGCGGGCCTGGCGGATTGTGGAGCAGGACCCGGCGAGCATGGGCTGGGACCTCCTGATCCGGGGAGATGGGCCGGATCGTGATGCTTTGCTGCAACAGGCGGAAGGGTTGCATCGCGTGACGATCGTGCCTGCGACCGGAGACATCGAGGCTGATTACGCCCGCGCCGCGCTTTTCGTGGCCTCCTCACGTTATGAGGGGCTGCCGATGGTTCTACTCGAGGCCATGTCAGCAGGGGTGCCGGTCGTGGCGTTCGACTGTGAGACGGGGCCTGCGGAAATCGTGCGCGACGGCGAGAACGGATTGCTGGTCCCGCCGGAAGAGCCGGAGGCCCTGGCTGTAGCCCTGTTGGAGCTGATGCGCGCGCCCGAACGGCGTCAGGCCATGTCGGCTGCTGCCCGGGTTCGGGCTGCAGCATTTCAGGAAGAGCCTGTCATGGCGCTCTGGATGGAGCTTCTCCAGAACGGCAGTCGCTGATCTGCTCCCGAACGCCCTTGCTGGCACAGGGGCGTCGGGTCCACATTGGCGGCATGCAGATACGCCTTGATGACCAGCTTGCGACCGAAACTCTGGCGGCCCTGATTGCCGACCGTTGTGCGCCCGGAGACTGTTTTGCGCTCTCCGGCGGTCTGGGAGCCGGAAAAAGCACGTTTTCCCGGGGTTTCCTCCGCCATCTGGCTCAGGACCCGCAGATGGAAGTTCCCAGCCCCAGCTTCGCGCTCGTACAGCCTTACGAGACGCCCAAAGGAACGATTTACCATTATGATCTGTGGCGTCTGGACGGGCCGGATGCGCTGTATGAGCTGGCTTGGGACGAGGCGTGCGAGGGCATCATGCTGGTTGAATGGCCGGAACGGGCTGGGGATTTGCTGCCGGAAGGCGCACTGCATCTCACATTTACCCCAGGAGACACCGAAGATTCTCGCGTCGTGGAACTGACGGGCTGGCCTGAGGAGCGCCTGACAGGACTGAACCCATGAGCGGCGTCGTTACCATTGCGGGCACGGAACCGTTTTTGGACCGTGTGGCGCAGGAATGGCTTGAGCAGGACCCGGCAGCCGGAACGGATGGTCCCGGTCTGATCCTTGTTCCCAGCCGTCGTGCTGGCCGTGCGTTGATGGAGGCGTTCCTGCGGGTTCTGGACACGCAGGCCGCACTTTTGCCGCGCATCGTCGCGATCAATGACGTGGACGAAGACGCTCTGGCGTCCATCGGGATCGACGTCGTTCTGCCTCCTGCAGTGGAGTCGCAGCGGCGTCTGGCAGTGCTGTCGATGCTGATCCTTCAGACCCCCCTTGTGAGTGTCGGGGTGGACAGCACCAAGGGGATTGACCGGGCCTGGCCGCTCGCCAAGGCACTGGCGGATCTGATGGACGAGGCCGAACGCAGCGGTGTCGATCTGGCCGAGCGGCTTCCGGACGCGGTGGAGGAGCGCTTCTCCGATCACTGGCAGCAGACGTTGAAATTTCTTGAGATCGTCACTGCCGTCTGGCCGAAATGGCTGGAAGAAGAGGGGCTATGTAACCCGGTGGCGCGGCAGATCGCACGTCTGAAGGCGCAGGCCCGCGCCTGGGAAGAAAAACCGCCGCTCACGCCCGTCTGGGGCGTGGGATTTGCGGACGGGTCTGCGGCGGTATCGGATGTTCTGGCCGTGGTGGCGCGGCTGCCCGCCGGGGTCGTGATCCTGCCGGGGGTGGATCTGGGAATGGCGGACGAGATCTGGGATGCCCTGCCGCCGTCGCATCCGCAGGCCAGTCTGAAGGAAATCCTTGCGGATCTGGGGCTGTCCCGTAAGGAGCTGACGGGTTGGAATGGCGGGCGGGACCGTGGACGTGAGCTGATACTGCGCGAGGTGCTGCTTCCGGAACAGGGTATCGCCCATTGGGGGCAGGACAGCCGCCCGCGTGATATCGCAGGTCTTTCCATTCTGCCCGCGCAGGATCAGCAGCAGGAAGCGCAGGCCATTGCGCTGATCCTGCGCGATGTCGTGTCTGAAGCCGGGAAAACCTGCGCGCTCGTCACGCCGGACCGGGCGCTGGCGCAGCGTGTGGGGACCGAGCTTTTGCGTTTCGGGATCCATGCCGATGACAGTGCGGGCGAATCCCTGTCCCAGACTCCGGCCGCAGTGTTTTTGCGTCTGATTGCGACCGCTGCCGAGGCGCAGCTTTCGCCCGTGGCGCTCCTGTCCGTTCTGAAACATCCACTCGCCGCGCTGGGACGTACGCCGGGAGACTGCCACGCCTCCGCCCGGCGTCTGGAACGGCTTCTGTTGCGCGGGCCGTCCCCTGCGCCCGGCATTGCCGGGCTGAAGGCCGCGCTGCATGACTATACGCAGAAGAAACATGCCCCGGATCACGGCGCCAGCGCCGATGCCCCGGACGAGCCGGAGGGTCCCGCCACCTTCATCGCACGCATCGAGCAGGCTTTCGATCCGCTTCTGTCCATCGAAGGCGCCATTCCCCTGCCGGAACTGCTTGAACGCCTGATCCACACGGCGGAAGCGTTGGCGGCCACGGCGGACGAACTGGACGCTCCGGAGGAGGAGCCGCGTCATCCGGGCGCGCGTCTGTGGCTGGGCGAGGATGGTGAGGCGCTGTCGCGGCATTTGGCGGCGCTGATCGTCAATACCGGTATTCTGCCGCCGCAGCGGCTGACGCATCTGGATTCGTTCCTCAACACGTCCATGGCCGGGCAGATGCTGACCGGTCTGCGCGCGCATCGCGGCGGTGTGGAACTGGCGCATCCGCGTGTCTCGATCCTGGGCGTGCTGGAAGCGCGGCTTCTGGCGTTCGATGTCGTGGTGCTGGGCGGCCTGAACGAAGGTGTCTGGCCTCCCGCGAGCGATCCGGGCCCCTGGCTGAGCCGCCCGATGCGCGTGCGTGTCGGTCTACCCTCCCCGGAGCGGCAGACGGGTGTGAGCGCGCATGATTTCGTTTCGACCATTCTGGCGTCGAAGGAAGCCGTGTTCGCCAGTTCGGCTCGGCGCGAGGGCGCGCCCGGCGTTCCTGCGCGTTGGATGGTCCGAATGGATGCATTTCTTGGTGGGCGCTCCCAGAATCTGCCGGTGCATCCCGCGCTGGACTGGCAGCGCTGTCTCGATCAGCCGCTCGCAGGCGCCGAGGCCGTGGCGCCGCCCGAACCGCGTCCACCCGTCGCTCTGCGTCCTCGGGGTCTCAGTATTACGGAAATCGAGACCTGGATGCAGGATCCGTACGCGATTTATGCCAAGCATGTTCTGAAGCTCCGGGCGCTCAAGCAGTTGGAGGAAGGTGCGGAACACGCTGATTTCGGTATGATCGTGCATGATGCGATGGAGCGCGTCCTGCGGGACTTCCCCGAGCGCTGGCCAGCCAATGCGAGCGTTATTCTGCGACGTGTTTTTGCTGAGGAACTGGCGAAAGCGAACATGCGTCCGGCGCTTGTGAACTGGTGGGGGCCGCGTCTGGTTCGAATTGCGGACTGGGTGGCGGAAAAGGAAGCCGCTTACCGGCTTGAGATGGAAGACAGCGGCCCGGCGCAGGGACGCTTCGTGGAGGTCACGGCATCTTTCCGTCTTCAGGCGGCTGTTGCGCCGTTCGAACTGCGCGGTCGTGCAGACCGGATCGATATTGATGCGGATGGTCTAGCGACGATCTTTGATTACAAAACCGGGCAGCCGCCCAGTGGAAAGAATGTTGCGGAAGGCTGGTCCGTGCAGCTCGTGCTGGAAGGCGCGCTGCTGGCCAAAGGGGCGTTCAAAGACGTTCCGGCCGTGGAAACGAAGCAACTGCTCTACTGGCACCTGACCGGCGGGGATGATCCAGGCAAGGAAAGCGAAGTCCCTGGCTCACGTTCCGGCACGGATGCGCCGACCCTGATCGGTGAGGCAATGGAAAAACTCCGGGCTCTCGTGGACGAATACGACAATCCCGATCAGCCTTATCGCTCCCAGCCCTGGGCCGGGCATGTCCCGCGCTACACCGATTACGCGCAGCTTGCCCGCGTGGATGAATGGCGCGCCGCCTATGCGGAAGGAGAGGGCGAATGAACGATATGCCTCCTGTCTCCCGTTCCATCACCCGCGATGAAGTCATTGCCGCTGCCGATCGCACGCAGCGTCAGGCGTCCGACCCCCGTGCTTCGGTGTTCGTCTCGGCCTCGGCGGGTTCAGGCAAGACGAAGCTGCTGATCGACCGTCTGCTGCGGCTCATGCTGCCGCTTTATGTGCAGACCGAGGAGGGCGACACCATTCTGGCCGATGGCGCGCACCCCTCGCGCATCCTGTGCCTGACCTACACCAAGGCCGCCGCTGCCGAGATGGCCAACCGCCTTCAACAAAAGCTGGGAAGCTGGGTCTCTCTGCCTGATGAGACGTTGGGTACGGAGCTTGAAAGCCTCGATGTTCCCAATACGGACGAAACCCGCCGCCGCGCCCGTGCTCTGTTTCTGTGCGTGCTCGATCTGCCGGGCGGCTTGCGGATCGAGACGATCCACGCCTTCTGCCAGTCGTTGCTGCGGCGTTTTCCGCTGGAAGCCTCGGTCGATCCACATTTCACGCTGATGGAAGACACCGACACCACCTTGGCTCTGCGCGAGGCGATGGAAGACGGTCTGGCCCGTTCGCCGGAGCTTGCGGCGGATGTGGCGGGGACGGTGGGGTTGGACCGCTTCTTTCAGCGTATCCGCACGCTGAACATGGAAGAAAGCCGCGCCCGTCCGCTATTGGAACGCTGGGCAACCCTGCCGGACAGTGTGGTTAGTGCCTATCGTAAGGCGCTGGACGCCGGGCAGCAGAGCCTTGAAGATCTTGAAAGCCTCGCCTGCCAGCCGCCGAAGGAAGACGATCTGCGGGCCGGATTGCGTGACGTGCTCGGGCTCGTGACTCCCGCCGCCCGAGTCAACGTCGAGCAGATGTTGGGATGGCTCGGGACGGACCGGGCCGAGCGGGCGCCTGCCATCTGGGCGAAATGCCTGCTGACGGACAAGGGAACCGTGCGGCAGATGAACCGGATCGTCGCCAAGAAGGCACAGGAGGCTTTTCCGGGCATTATGCCTCTGCTGGAGGACGAGGCGCAGCGTCTTCTAGATCTTCAGTCCAGCCTCAAAAGCGCGCGTCTGGTTCTGTTGAACCGCGCCTTGCTCGGGCTGGCCGCGCCCATGCTGACGGCGTTTCAGGACGGCAAGTCAGCTCGTGGTCTGGTGGATTACAACGACCTCATTCAGGAAACCCGCAATCTCCTGCGCGATCCGGGTGCGGCCTGGGTGCTCTACAAGCTTGATGGTGGCATCGACCATCTGTTGCTGGACGAGGTGCAGGATAATTCCGGTCTGCAATGGGAAATCGCCGGTGCGCTCACATCCGAGTTCTTTGCGGGGGACGGCGCGTGGGACATGGGGCCGCGTCCGCGCACGATTTTTGCAGTTGGCGACTACAAACAGTCGATTTACGGGTTTCAGGGCGCTCAGCCAGAAGAATTCCATCGCTGGCGCACTGAGTTCGCGGACAGGGTCTGCAATGCCGGGCTGCTGTGGCGCGATCCGGAACTGAACGTCTCCTTTCGCTCGGTGCCACCTGTTCTGTCCTTCGTGGACGCGGTGTTTTCCCAGCCTCTCGCAGCGCATGGTCTGTTGCAGGAAGGTGAAAAGACGCTCCGCCCGCATGTCTCGGCTCGTCCGGGGCAGGGAGGGCGTGTGGAACTCTGGCCGCTCGTCCCTGTGGTTCAGGGTGAAGACGATGACGAGGGCCTGACGCCCTGGCGCGCTCCTTCCGCCAATACAGGGCAGCGCAGCGCGCCACAGCGTCTTGCCGAGGCGCTTGCGGAATGGATTGATCAGCAGATCGGGCGTCCGCCTCAGCCGGGCCAGGCGCCTTTGACCGCAGGCGATGTGTTGATCCTTGTCCCCCGACGCTCGCCGTTCCTGCGTTCGCTCATCCGGGCTCTTAAATCGCGCAATGTGCCGGTTGCCACCCTGGTCCGGGTCGGGCTGACGCAGCAGGTCGCCGTCCGCGATCTCATGATGCTCTGCGCAGCCCTGCTTTTGCCGCAGGATGACCTGACGCTGGCTTCCGTCCTGACATCTCCTCTCGGCGGACTGACGGACGACTCGCTGATGGCGCTCGCCACCCGCAACGGGACGTCCCATGCCCTCGGTCCGAAAGGTCAGCCGCTCTGGACCGTTCTACGCGAACGGCATCGGGAGCGCGAGGACTGGCGTGCGGCGTGGGAGATGCTGTCCACGCTTTATGCGCGCGTCGATTATGCGTCTCCGTACCGGCTGCTTGCTGAAACGCTGGGCCAGCATGGCGGTCGTACGCGGTTGCTGCGGCGTCTGGGACCGGAAGCCGCTGAACCGGTAGACGAACTGCTGACGGCAGCCCTGCGCTACGAAGGGCTGCATCCGCCGTCGCTTCAGGGCTTCCTGCATTGGCTCGAAGCCAGCGAGATCACCAGCAAGCGCGAGGCCGAGAGCGATCTGGGTGCCGTTCGCGTCATGACCGTGCACGGCTCCAAGGGGCTTCAGGCCCGTCTGGTCGTGATGCCGGATACAACGTCAAAACCTCCACCTGGTAGTGATTTCCTCTGGGAAGAAGCGGGGGCGTTCGAACTCCCGCTCTGGGTGCCGAAAAAGGACATGGGGACGGACGTTACGACCGTCCTGTCCGAACGGGACGCTGAAAAGGCCCGCGCCGAAAGCAATCGCTTGCTTTACGTCGCCCTAACCCGTGCCAGTGACTGGCTGGTAATCTGTGGAGCAGGGGCCAAGCGCGAACCTGCGGATACAAGCTGGTATCGTCAGTGTGAGGTCGGGTTCCGGCAACTGGCCAATGCCCGTTCCGAACCCATGGATCTGGGCTGGGAAGGCGAACGGCTCGTGCTGGAAGAAGCGCGTACGCTTGCCCCCATTGCCTTCCAGCCTGGATCTGCCGAACCGCCTTGTGCAACGCTACCAGACTGGATAGGCCTGGCACCGGATTGGAAGCCTGTTATCATGCTTCATGAGGATGCCATGACGCGTCCGCTCGCGCCTAGCCGTCCGGATGGGGCTGAGTTTGGCGAACTCCCCGCTGCCCGTTCCCCGCTGGAGCTGCTGGCCGGTCGTCCAACGCCGGTCCGCGAACAGGCCATGCGACGAGGCACGATGATCCACCGTCTGCTCCAGCTTCTGCCGGAAACCCCGGCGGCAGAGCGTGAAGCCGTGGCGGTGCGCTGGCTGTCCCGCCGGGCGCTGGGTCTGACGGAACCGGACATCCAACATCTGGCCGGACAGGTGCTGGGCGTTCTCTCTCACCCGGAACTCGCACCGCTCTTTGCACCCGGCAGTCGCGCCGAACAGCCGATTTCGGGTGTCAGTGATGGGCGTGTCGTGCTCGGACAGGTTGATCGTCTGCGGATCGGGGACAGGCAGATCTGGATTTGCGACTACAAAACGAATCGTAATCCGCGGCTTCGTGCGGACCGTACGCCCGTCGTCTATCTGCGTCAGATGGCGGCTTATCGTGCCGTGCTTGAGCAACTTCATCCTGGCTACGACATTCACTGTTCGCTGGTCTGGACGGAAGGACCAGCCGTTGTCACACTCCCGTCCTCACTTCTGGATCAGGTACGCTCCGGGACTTGATGCAGATCAAAAGCCCCTTGCAGTCAGGGGCGGGGCAGCCGATATCCGTTTCAGAAACTTCATTCGCCACAAGGAATACCCTCATGAGCGCAAATACCGTTGCCGTCAGCGACAGCAGCTTCGATGCAGACGTCCTGAAGTCCGAAGGTCCGGTTCTGGTTGATTTCTGGGCAGAATGGTGCGGCCCTTGCAAGATGATCGCCCCGGCGCTTGAGGAAATTGGCGCCGAGTATCAGGGCCGCCTGAAGGTTGCGAAGGTCAATATCGACTCCAATCCGGAAGCGCCGACCAAGTATGGCGTGCGTAGCATCCCGACGCTGATCGTCTTCAAGGACGGTAAGCCGGTCGCGCAGCAGATGGGTGCTCTCCCCAAGAGCCAGCTCAAGGCCTGGATCGACCAGTCTCTCTGATCGTTTGCCTCTGAGCTGCCCGGAAAACGGGTAAGGGAAGGACGTGAGGGGCGTGGTCACGATCCTGCGCTTTGTGTAGGATCGTGTCATGCGCTCGAAAGCTCCGACCTTCCCGACTCCCGTTCTCCTGACCTCCAGCGAGGAGGTGGCCCGTATCTGTGAAAAATTGCAGCATGAGCCTTTCGTCACCATCGATACGGAGTTTGTCCGGGAAAAGACCTACTGGCCGGAACTCTGCCTTGTTCAGTTAGCCGGAACCGAAGACGTTGTTCTGATCGATACGCTTGCTCCCGGTATTGATCTTGCGCCGTTGGGTGATCTTCTGGCCCAGCCGGACTGCATCAAGGTTTTCCACGCCGCGCGGCAGGACCTTGAGATTTTTCTTCATATTTTCGATCGTCTTCCAGCTTCGGTTTTCGACACGCAGGTTGCCGCTATGGTGGCCGGTTTTGGCGATCAGGTCGGGTATGACAGTCTGGTAGGCGCGATTACAGGGCGCAGCATCGATAAGGCGCATCGTTTCAGCGACTGGTCGGCGCGTCCGCTGAGCAACGCACAGATAGCCTACGCTGCTGCCGACGTGACCCATCTTCGTACGGTTTATGAAGCGCTGCGCAAACAGCTTGCCGAACAGGGGCGGCTGCACTGGGCCGATTCCGAACAGGCCATCCTGACGGAAGAAAAGACCTTCCGTCCCGATCCTCGCCGCCTGTGGGAAAAGCTGAAGGCCCGGACCAGCAACCGCCGGATGCTCGGTATCCTGCGTGAAGTCACCGCCTGGCGTGAACAGGAAGCCCAGAACGCCGATATTCCCCGCCAGCGCGTTATCCGTGACGAGAGCCTGCTGGAGATTGCGGCCGTCCATCCTGATACGGTCGAGGCTCTCTGCCGCATTCGGGGCGTCACCAGAGGGTTTGCCGAAGGCAAGATGGGCAAGGGACTGCTCGAAGCGATCCTGATCGCGCAGGAGCTTCCGGAATGCGACCTTCCCAAAGCCCCTTCGAAATCCGACCGTTCCCGGCCGTCCACGGCTCTCGTGGCGCTTCTGCGGGTTCTTCTTGCGGCCAAGTGCGAAGAACACAAGGTGGCGCCGCGTCTGGTCGCCTCGTCGGACGATTTGGATTTGATTGCTCTGGGCGAAACGGATGTCGGCGCGCTGCGTGGCTGGCGTCGTGAGCTTTTCGGTCTGGATGCCCAGGCGCTGGTGCGTGGCGAGATCGCGTTGGCCGTCGTGAATGGTCTGGTGGAGCTTCAGCGCGTCGCGAAAACGATCGCGTAAGAACCGCCTTCGACGTAGCGGGGAGTTTCTGGTAAGAAACGTCCCGAAGATGTTCTGGGTCCGGTGGCCCAGGACTGAAAATCAACAGGATATCGGGCCAGTCTAGGCACCGAAGCGCGACAGGGAAACGAACATATGGAGTGGACGGACGAGACGATCGCCAGACTTCGCGATCTGTGGAGTCAGGGACTTTCGACCGCCGAAATCGGCCGCCAGCTCTCCATCACCAAAAATGCCGTTGTCGGCAAGGCGCACCGTCTGGGTCTGCCACCGCGTCCCTCTCCCATCCGGAACCGCAAGGCCGGGGAGGGAGATGCCGTGACGACGG
Organism: Gluconobacter kanchanaburiensis NBRC 103587; assembly: GCF_007988905.1. Taxonomy (GTDB): domain Bacteria; phylum Pseudomonadota; class Alphaproteobacteria; order Acetobacterales; family Acetobacteraceae; genus Gluconobacter; species Gluconobacter kanchanaburiensis. The sequence continues at coordinate 200,833 of NZ_BJVA01000002.1, read as the reverse complement.
ATGCGCCACCCCGTCGCAAAAGTCCTTCGCGTGCTAAGGCACCGGCTGCCACCGCAGCGTCTGATCTGTTCCCAAAAAAGGAAGAAGCCGCCGTCGCGGAGACACCTGTCGAAGAAAAGGTGGTCGCACCTGTTCCGAAAGAAACCGGTGTCGTGCCGCAGCCTGCCGTGCCTCGCGTCGCAGCATCGCTACCTCCCAAAGTCGCAGCCCCCGAGCCGGCGCTGCCGCGTCGCGAGCCTGTGACGCCGGTCAAGCCAGAGCCACGCGTTCTTCCTATAACGCGTCCTGCAACACCTCCGCGTTTTTCGACGGCAGGGATTGATCGTCCGACCCGTCGTGGCCCGTCATGCTGCTGGCCGATCGGAGATCCGGGAACTCCAGGATTTCATTTCTGCGGGGCGACTCCGTTGCCGGGTAAACCGTATTGTGCCGAACATGCAGCGATTGCTTATGTAAAAATTCGCGACCGGCGCGACTGATCTTTAATCTCAGCCTTGAAAGCTATCTTTCCAACCGGGGAGATAGCTTTTTTATTTTTGGTTTTTGAAAAGAAGAGAATCTGTTCTTCAAGCGAGTTTTTTCGCTAGTGGCGATTCTGTCTGTACACATTATATGTGTGCGGAAACTACGCTTATCTACGCGTAAAAGACTTGTTCTCTGCCCTGTGACAACACTTAGCTAGTCGGGCATAAGATTGTTTGCAATCTCAAGTCTCGGAAAGACAAGGAAAAATGGTGCTGCTGGACAGGATTGAACTGTCGACCTCTCCCTTACCAAGGGATCTATGCAGTCATAAAACCATTGTAAAACAGAAACTTAAAATCTCAACAGACCGAATATGCTAGGACTATGCTAGAATTTCAAGTCCTAGAATCGTTATGTGGTGTGTTTCTTATATTGCTGCTTTTCGAAGGAATCTGAGTGATGAGTTTGTCCCCGGTGCTGAGGAGTCATTCTGCGTATATCCGCTACAGGTACGCTCAAAATCATCTTGAGAAATTGCGAGAACAATTGAGGCTAGAAGAGAAGCTGGATAACTTTGATTTCAATTCTATTGCAGGCGATTCGAGTAAGAAAATTGTTCGCTTTAAAAAGCATCCAGATGTTTTGTTGAGTTTGATACTTGGTGATTTTATTCACAGTTTGAGGAGTTCTTTGGATTATGTGGCGTGTGCATTGGTCACATTGAGTAATCCAGACGCCGATTTGAAGCGTGTTCAGTTTCCGTTTGGCAGAAAAGGAGTGCGTTTGAACAGAGATGAGAGAGGCTCAGTCAAATGTATTTCTGAAGAGGCATTGGAAGCTATAGAACGTGCGCGTGCTCAGTATGGTGAGGGATTGTCGTTGCTGTGTGACTTCAGCAATCAGGACAAACACCGCTTTCTTATGCCAGCTTATTCTCACTTGGTACCCTGTAAATTTGCCGTTGACGAGCGAACACCTAATTCGACGACAATGTCTGTCCAACCTAAGGAAGGCCACGAGAAACTGCCACCAATTCGAGATGGCGGTATTGTGGATTTTTCTGATGGCACCCTGATAACCATAAAGATTGGCTTTCAATTGGAAGCGGGCGGGGTTTCATACAGAAGTGAGAGCATCGACCTGATCAATGAGGCAGTTCGGCAAACGTTGAATGAATTGTTGCCGCTCACCCAGTCACTAAAACCTACTCAGGGGGTACACCTCTAGAAACTTTTCATCATCGAGCGCAAACGCACACCCTAGTTATTTTTTTGTGCGTAGTGATTTTGAAATTTAAAATAACTTTTTCATGGCACGCACTTCTCTAGCCCCTGAGAGGCGCGAGGATGGGCCTGTAGGGCGCTTTAAGTGTGTGGGGTATCTTTCCGCATAACTTAACGATTAGGGGCATGTGTGGGCTTTAAATTAGCTCAAGGGGATAACCCTCTTTCATTTGCTAAAGCCTCAAAGGAATAAGCGCCTGCCAGAAGAAATTTTATAGAAGCGAAATCCATATACTGTTTTTGTTGAACCGCCTTTCCAGAAATGAGCACACGCAGAAGCACCCTCACTTAAAACGTTTAATTTAAAACAGTATCGGAAATGAGTGGAGTATGATAACTTCGTAAGTAAGTCATGACAAACGAGCAAATAAGTAACGCGTACTCATTTCCTTGTTTTCCTTCTTTTTTGAAAATAGTACTTATTGCTTTATACTTACATAATTATGAATTTTAGAAAAAGAAGGAAAACAAGGAAATAAGTGCGTAAATAGGGAAAAACAGGCGAAAAGTGGGAAATGAGAGCGCAAAAATAGGCTCAAGTGGGAAATAGAACTGCTCAATTCAGGAAATATTTCCTTCTTTTTTGGTCTCATTTCCTACTTTTTACGCTCCGCTGGTCCTCATTTCTGGAAAAACAAGGAAATACCAGGAAAAGTGGGAAATTCCTTCCTACTCATTTCCTACTTTTGCGTTCTCATTTCCCACTTTAGGGGTGTCCTCATTTCTCCCATTAAGTTAAAGTATGGCTGATATGCGTATAGAGAATGACTGATTGAATATCCACAAGATAAATAGAAATGAAACATACAGCGAAATTGCAGTTCGCTAAATAAGGATAATCCCTCTTTTAAGACAAGAACGGACAAAACCCGACATGAACTGCAATTTCGTGTCGGGTTTTATTTTGTCTTATTTTAAAAAGAAGGATTATAGAGATGACAACAAGAACAACAGGGATTAACTCCCGCTTATACAAACCTTATAACTACAGAAAAGAATTTGGCACAAAGGTTCAGCAATCAGATGAGATCTCATTTGCGATTTTCAAATTTTTAGCTGAACAAACTTACATTGTTGAAAAGACAGGCAGATATGGCTTGGTCAATGTTCAAAATGACAACATGCGAAATGAGTACGCCTCAGCATTCTCATTTCAGGTTGCCTTGGAAAAGCTGTTCCTGAACAAACCTATTCCTCAATTTGTTCATGGCCAACAACCCATAATAACAGAACAAAACATCAAAGATTTCATCGCATGGGAATTATCTCCGCGTATTAAAAACGAAATGTGTTTGCCGTTTGTTCCGGATAAAGTTGTTAAATTCAGAAGCAACTATGTCCTCAACTCATACGTAAATGACTCTCTCACTTATGCGCCTGAAAAATGTGACGATGAATTGTTGAAGAGAGGTTTAAGGCTTTACGCACATTCACTTACGAACGTCACCAATGAACTGCCTGATAACTTATTCACTACTCCAACCGATTTATGGAAAGGAACTGAGTTCTATCCGTTCCTGTACATGCTCCACTGGTTTGCTGCGATTTATCAAAATCCGGGCATCAAGCACCACACGACACTAGCTTTGATCGGTCCAGTTGAAGGATGCGGAAAAGGCTCCTTCATGAAGTTCATGCAGCATATAATCGGCACAACTGCCATTGGTGACTTGGACGAAAATCAGGTTGATCCTAACAAGTTCAACAACGAAATTATCGGCAAGCAAGTTCTCATTTTGAATGAGCAGGACACACAAAATCCAAAAATTTTGAGTGCGTTCGTTAAGAAGTACGGAACGGATGAGACCATTCAAATACGCACTAAGTTTATGAATGACTCAACAGTTATTAACATCGCAAACATAGTCATTACAGGAAATTTGGTAGAAATCCTAAACGGATTCAGTAAGGAATCGAGAAGACTTTCGTACATATCAACATTTGATCCTGCCAAGCACGACAACCTAACCACACAACAGATTCAGGATATGGTTAGAGACTTCGTGGTTGAGAACGAGCGTGATGATCCCGAACAAAAATTCGTTCATTCTCTTTGTAAATTACTATCTGAAATCAAATGTGATCATAAAATGATCAATAAGTCACTTGAAACAGAAGAAAAAGAATATGTCGGAGAAAACAAACTCTCCATCACGGAAAGATTTGTCCTCTCGAATTTACCATTTTTCTCTGAATTGGGTGCTGGTAAACAGATTTCATTTATAAAGTTACATAAGAAATTCTGCCCATGGCAACAGACGTTCGGTTACAAGCCGATGGACTTGGCTTTCTTCACTTCTGAAATGCAGAAATTACGCATTAAACACACCACATGGTTCGCACCAAAAGGCAATCAAGGGTTAATTGTTCAACAAGCCCTTCTGGATAAGTACGCACCAGAAGAACAAGAACAAGAAATCTTCTCATCTGGCGGCATAGACGAGCTGGCTTCAAACGTGATCCATATAGCTAAAAGAGAACGTAACAACTCATTGAAAGGGCTCAACAAATACGGAGAAAACACAAATGACTAAGATTACACATTACGCATCAACAAAGGAGATTTACGGAAAATCAGAGCATTTTGACACATTCAGTTCTTTCTGTTCATTTCTGACTGAACAAGCTGATCGTGTGTATGAGAACAAGGAGGATAATTCTTTGTTCTCCTTGTGCTCATTTCAAGGAAAACGTACGAACGATAACGCGCTTGGTACTGACTTGTTTGGGTTGGATTTTGATTCCGAAAACAACTCAATCGAAAAGACATGTGAAGTTCTGGACGAGATGGGATGTAACTGGTTTCTATATACAACGCACTCACACAAACCAGAGCATCATAAGTTTAGAGTGATTTTGGAGTTGTCGGAAGCACTTCAATCTCCACAAGAAAACGAGTTACTTTTCAATCATTTCAATCAGATGTTTGTCGCAAAAGATATTGTTCTTGATGAGCAATGCAAGAATATGTCTCGCATATGGTACTTGCCTTGTTCTTCATCCACTCATTTGAAGTGCGTCACCAAGCAATCCATACACAAACAACCATATGAAATCACAGGGCCACTTGAGCAAGAACTTCTGAACAAAGAGAAGTGGGACGAATACGAACGCGCACAAACGGAAAAAAAGCAAGAACGCCTTGCCAAGAAAGGCAAAAAAGCAAAGGACAACGCGAAAAAGAAAGCGGTTCAGAACTTTCAACGCTCTCACAAAGGCGTCTATTCGTTTTGTCACTTCCTGATGGTTCAAGTGGGATTAGGCGAGCAAGAAGTGCGCGAACTGTATGACACACTCCTTTATGTGCCTGGCACTGGAACAAAGATCGGCGAGTTCAGCGAGGCGATAAAGTCCCTACGCCAGAAGGGACTTATTTGATTGTCACTTTAGAGCAAGCCCATGTGTGATAAGCGCACGCACTCATAAATCTGTCACTTTGGAATCGCTTTCATAATTTTGTGACATTATGTTCTGTATGTCTAAGATTTCAAAGTGACAGAGCATACAATGATTTTCGGATACGCACGCACTTCCACACATGACCAGCAACACGGCCTTCAGGCTCAGATTGACGAACTGAAAGGGCAGGGGTGTGAGCGCGTGTATTCCGAACAGGTGTCAGGAACGGAACGCACAAGACCTGAACTCACCAAACTGCTGGATAACCTCAGACAAGGCGACGTTCTGTATGTGACGAAGCCAGACAGGCTCGCCAGAAACACACAGCACCTGCTCGAACTGATTGAACTTCTCGAACACAAGGGATGCTCACTTGTCATCCTGTCTATGGGAGGGACTCAGTTAGACACACGCAACGCAACTTCGAAACTGATGCTCACCATGCTTGGCGCAATCGCTGAGTTTGAACGCGCACTTATGAAAGAAAGACAACGCGAAGGAATTGCCAAAGCGAAGGAACAAGGCAAATATCGCGGAAGAAAGCCAACAGCTATGGCTCAATCACAGGACATTCAAAAGATGAAGTCTGAGGGTGTTTCTGTCACTGACATAGCTAAGAAGCTGAATATCTCCCGCATGTCAGTCTATAGGGCCTTAAGTGAATAAAGTCATTTGCGTGGGAGCAGCAGCATTTTCCTTTGTAATAGGGTTTTTGCTGTGCGCTTTTGTGTTCGTGTGGTCAGGTGAGAACACAGGAAGGTGGGGTGATCTCGCCACATGGGTCGGATCGGGGGTAGCTTTTTTGGCTCTCATCGCAGCAGTGTGTGCTGTGTGGCTGAGCAAGAAAGCAGCTGATATAGCAAATGAGAATAGTACATTTATATCTTTTAGTAATCTTTCAGAAACGAAATCAGAAAATGTAAACTCGCAACTCATAAAGTTGCGGGAGATTATGAAAACATTCCACGACAAAATTCGTGAAGAAAAAAGCGCAGGATTAAATGTTGGTGATACATGTGCTAGTTGTTGGCAGGGTATTCGACAGTCTTCCGAAGAAATAAACCAGTCTTTTCATAGCTTTAAAAACAAAGTCAATTTTTCAAAAATTTCTTCGGAATCTAAGGATAATCTGATCTTGTATTTTCTTGAGAGTATAAAAACTGATTTGGTATGGGAATTCTTGTCAAAATATTTGACAAGATCTTTGTTTGAAAATGCTCCTGTAAATTTCCCGCCTCCAGAAGAAATTTACAAGAACTATGTTGATATAGCGACTGCTATGAAAGAGAAAAATTTACATACAGACCTTTTTGAGGAGGCCGAACTTATTAACGGTCCATATCTACGGGATTAGTCATCCCGTTTAGGGCGTAACATGTCCTTGTACTTCTCATTTGTGTTGTGGTCGTAGTGTGCTTCTAGCATTTGCACACTCGTTCCTGTGTTTCTTGCTAGAATGTACGCATCAACACCATTCTTAAGCTGCTCAGTTATATAGAAGTGCCTCAAACTGTAAGGCGTTCGCTTAACCCCACGATAATCTCTCACAAGATCACATGCTTGTAAGGCGCGTGTGAACTGCCCTGTGAAGGATTTGAATGGGGTTTTGTCTTGATGAAGGAACAGCGGATCGTTTTTGTCTGGCGAGAAGGAAGCGAGTTCCTGATAAGTGCGATAAAGCCAAATGACAGTGTGTATGACTTCTCTATGCGGGATCAGTTCGCGTGATTTCGCCTTTCCATACACTCTCAGATGTACGTCATCCGCGTATGGCTTTCCTTTGTCATTGAACTTCAAACCAATCACGTCGCCCCACTTCATGTTCTTCACTTCTGTGGGTCTCATGCCTGTCAGGGCAATGATCTGGATGTAGCAGTAGAAAAGGACGCGATCGTACTTCACATCAGGATTCAGATTCTCCTCTGTGATGTGTAGGAACGCATGGTTCTTAAAGCGTTTGTATTCCTCACATGAGAAGCCAGGACGCGCTGTGTAACCAACCTTGGCAGTCCGGATTTCAGGGATGGTTTTGATGTACTGCGAATCGAAACAGAACTGAAAGAACCCACTCAAGGCAGCACGTTCACGATTCAACGTCGCGGGAGTAGGGCGCACTCGCTTCTTGTCTGTGATGGGGGAAGTGATGGTTTTTCCGTTGCGTTCGTATGTGATGAAGTGAATGTCTTTTCCCGGTCCTGAAATCCAGTAGTCAGAACGCCATGAGAGATAGGCATCCACTGTCTTGCTGGAAATGAAGTTAGGATTGTGTGCGCCAAAGTACCCATCGACATACCGAGTGAGGATGGCTGTGTTCTGGAGTGCTACATTTTTAGGCATACGTGTTTGAGCAACACGTGCTTCCATATGAGTGATGTAGTCTTGGATGATGCGTGAGATGGATTTCGCACGGACGTTCAGACCGCTCTCAGCTTTCAGGAGGGATTCATAATAGAATCTCTGAGCAAGCTTTTCCGCTTCGTGGCGATCTCTCGTTCCTAAAGATTTTCGGATTTGTCCCTGTCCGGGAATCGAGAAACGAACTGACCAGTTAGCAGAGCCGGTCTGTTTGAACACATTATATGGTGCGGAAACTACGCTAGAACTATGCTTATCCACGCGCAAAAGCCTTGTTTTCTGCCCCTATGCTAGCACTAAGCTAGTGGGAAGTGAGACCCTTCAAAATCTTAAGTCTCTGAAAAACAAGGAAAAATGGTGCTGCTGGACAGGATTGAACTGTCGACCTCTCCCTTACCAAGGGAGTGCTCTACCACTGAGCTACAGCAGCATACCGTTGCCTTGGCGCGCTTCGTAACGGGTCAGCAGGCCAAGTGCAACCCTTAATCGTCGCGATGGACTTTTTCCATGCGCTCATGACGCTCCTGAGCGTCGATGGACAGTGTGGCGATCGGCCGGGCTTCAAGGCGCTTCAGGCCGATGGGCTCTCCTGTTTCCTCGCAAAAACCATAGCTTCCATCGTCGATGCGTTCGAGCGCCATGTTGATTTTGGCGATCAGCTTGCGGGCGCGGTCACGTGTGCGGAGTTCGAAAGCCCGGTCCGTTTCCACACTGGCACGATCCGTGATGTCGGATTCATGAATTCCACCTTCTGAGAGACTCGCGAGCGTTCCGTCCGCTTCTTTCAGAAGGTCAAGCCGCCAGCGCAGAAGTTTCTGCCTGAAATACTCGACCTGAATCGGGTTCATGAATTCTTCGTTGTCGGAAGGCCTATAATCCGGCGGCAGCGTAATCATGCGCATCCAATCCCTGGCTGGTCTGCCAACGTCCGCTTCCAACAGCCGCAGGCGATAACGCGCGGCTTATAGCCATCTCCCACGCATCCGCCAACCCCGAACCTGCACTCTCCCCCTGCTGGAAAGCGCGGAAATCTGCGTCTCTGTTAGGGGTTTCTTTACTTCGCCCCCCCATTCTCGACGCCTGAGCCCCCCAAACCTGTTTTGCAGGTATCAGGATACCCGTCGTCGACCATGCGCTTTCCCATGCGATCTTCATTTTCCTTTCTGTCCCGGATGCGACGTTTAACCGCGTTTGTCTGTGTGGGGCTGCTGCTCTTTCCAGGGTTCGCGCTGGCTGCCAGCGTTCGGATCAAGGACATCACGGATATGGAAGGCGTCCGTTCCAATCAGTTAATCGGATATGGCTTGGTCGTGGGTCTGAATGGTACCGGAGACCGGCTGACCAATACGATTTTTACCCGGGAAACATTGATTTCAATGCTGAACCGGCTTGGTGTGAATATCCGCGATCAGGAAACCCAGCTTCAGACCCATGACGTGGCGGCAGTCATGGTTACGGCTGACCTCCCAGCGTTTGCACATGGTGGAAACCGGATTGACGTCACGGTTTCGGCGGCCGGTGATGCCTCCTCCCTGACGGGAGGAACACTGCTGGTGACGCCCCTGATGGCGGCTGATGGCGAAGTCTATGCCGTTGCACAGGGATCGCTGGCCACTAATGCATTTTCCGCGCGGGGGGCAGCAGCGTCGATTACAAGGAACGTGCCAACCAGCGGCCATATAGCCAATGGCGGTATTGTCGAACGTGAGGTGCCGTTTGACCTCAGTCACCGTGCGAACCTGCACCTCAGCCTGCGAAACCCTGATTTTACAACCGCGAGTCGTATCGCCGCTGTGATCAACCGCACGTTTGGACCTCTCGCGGTGGTGCAGGACCCCAGAACGGTTCTCCTCGACCTGAGCAGTCATGATCCTGTTTCGACCCTCTCCCGGATTGGCGATCTGCTTGTAACGCCGGATACGCCCGCCAAGGTCGTTGTTGATGAGGCCAGTGGCACGATCATCATGGGGGCAGATGTCCGGATCAGTACAGTTGCTGTGGCTCAGGGCAATCTGACGGTCCAGGTGACCGAAACTCCGGAGGTGTCCCAGCCAGGGCCATTCTCGAACGGCCAAACGGCTGTTGTGCCGCGGACAAACGTGAAGGTGGATACGGGCAAAACGCATCACCTTGCCGTCGTACCAGGTGGAACAACGCTCAGAGAGCTTGTCTCGGGTCTGAATGCGCTTGGGGTGGGGCCACGAGACATGATCAGCATCCTGCAAGCCGTCAAAGCGGACGGGGCCCTGCAGGCAGAACTGGAGATGCGTTGATGACTGTATCCTCGACGACTGCAACGTCATTTCAGGGGCTCCTTCTGCGCGGGCAGAAAGTGGACCCCGCCAAAACCCTGAAGTCTGCTCAGAGCTTCGAGTCGATGGCCATTAACCAGATGCTCCAGCCAATGTTTGCGACCGACGACAACAGCGACAGCATGTTCAGCGGGGGCGCTGGAGAAAAACAGTTTCGCCCCATGTTGGTGGAGCAGATTGCCAAGCAGATGGAAAATAACGGCGGAATAGGTCTGACGGACGCCATTGACCGTCAGATGCTGGCAATGCAGGAGCAGAAATGAGCGCCTCCATTATCCCTGCCATGCAGAGGTTGATCTCGATTCTGGAAGCGGAAAATTCCGCTTTGGAAGAGGCGCGCATTCCAGATGCACTCACCCTGCTGCCTGATAAGCAGGCGGCGGCCAGAATTTTGGAACAGGAAGTCGCAGCGGCCAATGATCGCAGACAAGGACAGTGTCCGCGCTGCTCCGAAGATGACGACGGGATCTCGGTCGGTGAATTTTTACCGGCTCTGCCGTACCGGGAGCTGCTCGAGCAGATGATGGAGCTCGGGAACAGGAATGGCGAGCTTTTGCAACGTGCGATTACCGCCCAGAAGCGCGTGATTGAACTGCTGACCGCCAAACCTGTCGCCTCGTTGCCTCAGAATTATGGGAACCAGGGCGATTATGCTCCGGTAACTGACAGGCAGGCATTCTTCAACAGTAATGCCTGATGTCCGCGGGATCAGTCTTCGGCGAGAATCTGACGGCTGACTCGGACTTTACCCACCCGTCGCCGATCCATTTCCAGCACTTCAAACAGCCATCCGCCAAAAGCAACCTTGTCGCCACGGGCGGGAACACGTCTCAGGAGGGCAAGCATTACCCCGCCAAGTGTATGATAGCCTCCGGCGCCCGGAAGCTCGGGCAGATCCAGACGGGAACGGAGTTCATCCGCCGGCATGAAGCCGTCGAACACATATTCATCCACACCCTCCTTGGTCTGAAGTTCAGACGATGAGGCCTCGGTTTTTTCTTCGCCGACAATTGCCTCGAACACATCGGACGGCGTTACGATTCCCTCGAAAGATCCATATTCGTCCAGAACGAAGGTGATCCCGAGATTGACGCCGCGCATACGTTCGATCATGTCCTGCGCGCTGAGGCTGTCCGGGATGACCGGAGGCTCACGCAGTACGGCATCCACGGAAACCGGAAGCTTCAAAAGAAGCCGATCCATGATGTCTTTTGCCAGGATTACCCCTACGGGATGATCTACATCCCCCTCGCAGACGACAATCCGGGCATACGAAGTCTGACGAAGCTTGCGCACCAGCGTTGCTTCATCTGCATGTCTGTCGATCCAGAAAAGCTCGTTGCGTGGGGTCATGATGGCGCGGACCGGGCGATCTGCGAGGCGCAGAAGACGTTCAATCATGGCCTGCTCGTCCGATTCAAGAACGCCCGCCCGCGCGCCTTCAGCCAGAACGGCTTTCAGCTCCTCTTCCGTCACGGCTGCCCGTGTCAGGGGACCGACGCGCAGGAGGCGCAGGACCAGTGACGAAGTTCCGCTGAGCAGCCATACGATCGGCTGGGCAGCACGTGCGACTCCCACCAGCAGCCACGCCAGTCGCGAAGCTATGGCTTCCGGCTGTTGAAGGGCGATCTGTTTCGGAATGAGTTCCCCGAAGACCAGCATCGCAAAGGTGATGACGGCCACGACGAGAACAATCGAGATTTCGCTGGCAACGGGCCGCAGCGAAGGAATGGCGGCAATCCAGGCTGTAACAGTGCTTTCTATCTGGCTTCCGCCAAACGTACCTTCAAGGATGGAGACCAGAGTCATGCCGATCTGGACAGTCGGCAGAAAGCTATGAGGATCTTCTGCAAGCCGGAGTGCGGTGTTCGCTCCTCTGACGCCCTGTTTGGCCAGAACTTCCAGCCTTGGCCGCTTTGCCGAAATGAGAGCCATTTCTCCCATGGCGAAGACGGCATTGAGGAAAATGAGCAGACAGATAACGAGAATAGGGGTCAGCATGGTCCGGCCAGAATAATGAACTTGCGATCATAACAGGACCACGGACTGATGCCATGTTCTTCATTCGGAAGTTTGATGAAACGGATGGGCAAAAAAAAGCCGGCTCACTGGGAGCCGGCTTTTTTACTGGAAAAACGACGTCGCCTTAGTCGGCCGCGTCAGCCGCTTCCGAGACCGTATTTGCAGCCGGACGGCCGTTGACACGTACTCGGGGGCCGCGTGCCGGCTTCGCACCGGTGGAAATCCGTTCCATCTGTTTCTGGACCTGCTCCTCATAGCCATATTCAGCCGGACGCTGATTGGCGAGGGAGATTTCCGGAACCATCGGCTTTTCAGTTTCGGGTCCGAACAGGGCGACCTTGGCGATATGCCAGGGGCGCGCCACGGCATCCATCACAGCGGTGGACTCGTAACCGGAATGCACCATGCAATCAGCGCATTTCTCGTATGCGCCAGTGCCGTACTGCTCCCAAGCGGTATCGTCCATCAGCTCGCGGAAGGTCTTGGCATAGCCTTCGCCCAGTAGATAGCACGGGCGCTGCCAGCCGAAGACCGTGCGCAGAGGCTTGCCCCAGGGGGTGCAATGATAGTTTTCATTGCCTGCCAGGAAGTTCAGGAACAGCGGCGACTGGGTGAAGCGCCACTTCTTTCCTTTCCCGAGACGGAAGATATCGCGGAAAAGCTGCTTCGTTTTCTGACGGTTCAGGAAGTGAGCCTGATCTGGTGCACGCTCATAGGCATACCCTGGCGCGGTCATGATACCATCCACGCCCATGGCCATGACTTCGTCGAAGAAGGCCGCCACGCGCTCGGGAATGGCTCCATCGAACAGGGTGCAGTTGATGGAAACACGGAAACCGCGGGATTTTGCAAGGCGGATGGCGGCAGTTGCACGCTCGAAGACGCCGTCCTGGCAGACGGAAGCGTCATGCATGAGTTGGTCACCGTCCAGATGCACGTCCCAGGAGAAGAACGGAGAGGGCTCGTAATCGTCGAGCTTCTTCTCGAGGAGAAGGCCGTTGGTGCACAGGTAGACGTATTTTTTGCGCCCGATCAAACCTTTGACGATCTGGGGCATTTCCTTGTGCAGGAGGGGTTCACCACCGGCGATTGCAATGACGGGGGCATCGGCTTCCGTGTCGGCATCCAGGCATTCCTGAAGGCTGAGACGCTGGTTCAGGATTTGTGCAGGATAGTCGATCTTGCCGCAGCCGGCGCAGGCCAGGTTGCAGCGGAACAGCGGTTCGAGCATCAGTACCAGCGGATAGCGCTTGCGGCCCGTGAGGTGCTGCTTGACAACGTACCGTCCGACTCGGACAGCCTGCATCAAAGGAACGGCCATTATAATCCTCTGGTTCTAGTTTCCGGTGCGGCGCCCGTAAGGGCACCCGGAGCCTTTTACATCTTGGATGGCCCGTGGCTGTCTTCCCTGTCCCGGTCCTAAAAAAACCGGGAAAAACGAAGGACCATCGAGCATTGGATTGACTGCCTATAGACCCATTGTCGTGTTCGCCTCAATGTCAGGCTGCATAATTCGCGTCAGCCCTGTGGCTAATCGAGCACAGATGGATCTATGGAAGCCAGAACTTGATCTTCGGAACTTGATACAGTGTGTCATGAACACGATCTCTGTGCCAAGAACCGCCTACAGGACGAAAGCGTGATCATGATTTGCCGTTTTTCCCCGAAAGTGACATTGTCCCTTCTTTCCGTGTGCCTTCTTGCGGCGCCGGTTTCCCTGAAGGCGGTTTTCCCGGAAGCCATTGCACAGACAGCTTCTAACGCTGCGACATCTGCCGAAACGACGTCTGCTGCGGCCCCCGTGGCTGCTCTGTATGAAGCGCTGAAATCGGCCCAGAAGGCGGGCAAGACGGCCCAGCAGCGCGCCACGATGATTGCACCCGCCGTGGACCACGCCTTCGATCTTGAGACGATTCTTCGTCGGTCGGTCGGCGTGCGCTATAATAGCCTCAGCCCGGCTGATCGCACTCGGCTTCTTGGCTCTTTCCGCCAGTTCACGATCGCCCGCTACGCGTCGTCTTTCAAGCCGGAATCGCAGGTGGTCTTCACGGTGTTACCGCAGACCCGCCCCAATCCAACAGGAGGGCAGATTGTGGATACCACCATTGGCGGTACTGATGGTGGAGATGTCACGCCGATCGATTATATCATGACCAATGGTGCTTCGGGATGGCGCATTACAGACATCCTGCTGAATGCGCATATCAGTCAGGTTGCTGCCCAGCGTGCTGATTTCGGTGGTGCTCTGAGTCAGGGTGGTGCCAGCGGACTGGCCGATCATCTGGACAGCAAGACAGCACACTTCCTTCATGACTGAGTGTGTCCCTGCGACAGAAGCCTTTCCTAAAAGTGTTGGGGAAGGTTAGAAAGCCGTCGTGTCCATACCTCTCTCGATTGCGGCCGGTTTCTGCGCCTGTGTCTCCGCCGCTGGTAACCTGCAGGCGCTGGCAGGTGCTGCCCTTCTCGCCCGTTTTCGCCGTACGGAGCGGAATGCCGAGGACGGCCTGAAACTGTCTGACAGATCATGGCCTCCGGTTACCGTGCTGAAGCCTCTGCACGGTAACGAGCCGTTGTTGGAGGAGGCGCTGGATAGCGTCTTCACGCAGGACTACCCCGACTTCCAGATTGTCTTCGGCGTTCAGGATGCGGATGATACCGCTCTGCCGGTCATCGAGCGGCTGCGGACCCGTTATCCGCATGTTCCGGTCAGCGTAGTCATTGACCCGAGGGAACATGGTCCCAATCGCAAGGTCGGCAACCTGTTGAACATGTACGGGAAAGCCCGACACGATGTTCTCGTTATTTCCGACTCGGATATTCATGTCAGCCCCGGATATCTGAAGCATGTCGTGACAAGCCTTGAAGAGCCCGGAACAGGACTGGTCACCACCCTTTACGCGGGTCGACCTGCGGAAGGGAGTCTCGTGCAGCAGATCGGGGCCTGCCAGATCAATCACAACTTCCTTCCAGGCGTTATGATGTCCCGTTTTCTGGGGCGTCAGGACTGTCTGGGAGCCACTATGGCCCTGCGTCGACAGGTTCTCGAAGAGATTGGGGGGCTTGAGGCGCTTGTCCATCACGTGGCCGACGACGCCGAACTGGGGCAGCTTGTCCGGGCGAGGGGTGAGACGATCGCCATTGCTCCCAGCCTGACGCATACGACCGTTGGCGAACATACGCTCAGTGATCTCCTCGCGCATGAGTTGCGCTGGGGCAGGACGGTCAAGAACGTCGCGCCCGTCGGTTACGGGCTGTCCGCGATCCAGCTTCCGCTGTTCTGGGCTGTTACGGCTGTTCTTTTCCGTCCCAATGCCTGGTGGACATGGTTTCTGCTGGCTCTCACATGGCTTGTGCGGGCTTTTGGCAGTAGCATTGTCGACCGTGCGACGTCCTGCCCGCTGCCTGCTGCGATCCTTCTTCTGCCTGTTCGTGATTGGTTGTCCGCAGCCATCATGGTCGGCAGTGCGCGCGGATCACGCGTTGCATGGCGGGGCAGAACGGTCCATATCGCCCGAAGAAAACGAAATTCCGCGTCCGGCGCCACCTCGCTCCAGGCCGACGCCACCCACAGGAGTGTTCGATCATGATGAGAACCCTTTTTCTCCAGCCTCCTTCCTTCGACGGCTTCGATGGTGGCGCTGGCTCCCGCTATCAGGCGAAGCGCGAGATCAAGTCCTTCTGGTTTCCGACATGGCTGGCCCAGCCGGCCGCTCTTGTTCCCGGATCGCGCCTGATTGATGCGCCGCCGGCCAAGATGGGCATGGACCCCATCCTTGAGGATGTGAAGAATCGCGACCTCGTCGTGATCCACACGTCCACGCCGTCCTTCGCTTCCGATGTTCGCGTGGCGCAGATGATCAAGGATGCCAATCCGAAGATCATGATTGGCATGGTCGGTGCGAAGGTGGCTGTTCAGCCGACCGAGAGCATGGAGAAGGGTAGCCCGATCGACTTCGTGGCCCGCAACGAGTTCGACTTCACCATCAAGGAAATCGCCGAAGGCAAGCCGCTTGCGGAAGTGGACGGCATCACCTGGCGGAACGAGAAGGGCGAGATCGTCGCGAACAAGGATCGCGCGATGATCGAGGATATGGATAGCCTGCCGTTCGTAACCGAGGTCTACAAGCGTGACCTCAACATCAACGATTACTTCATCGGTTATCTGAAGCACCCCTACATCTCGATCTATACGGGCCGTGGCTGTAAGTCGCGCTGCACGTTCTGCCTGTGGCCGCAGACGGTTGGCGGCCATCGCTACCGGACCCGCAGCCCCGAGCACGTGGCCGCTGAAGTGCGTCTGGCCAAGCAGTACTTCCCCGAAGTGCAGGAATTCATGTTCGATGATGATACCTTCACGGACGACCTGCCGCGCGCCGAAGCCATTGCCCGCGAAATGGGCAAGCTCGGCGTTACATGGTCCTGCAATGCCAAGGCCAATGTTCCTTACGAGACCCTGAAGGTTCTCAAGGAAAACGGTCTGCGCCTGCTGCTGGTCGGTTACGAAAGCGGCAACCAGCAGATCCTTCACAACATCAAGAAGGGTATGCTGGTCGAGACGGCCAAGGAGTTTACGCGCAACTGTCACAAGCTGGGCATCAAGATCCATGGAACCTTCATCGTCGGCCTGCCGGGCGAGACGAAGGAGACCATCCAGGAGACGATCCAGTTCGCCAAGGAAATCAACCCGCATACCCTGCAGGTTTCGCTGGCTGCGCCTTATCCGGGCACCTTCCTGCACAAGCAGGCGACGGAAAATGGCTGGCTGAACGAAGCGGAAGCCGAACTGATCGACGAGAGCGGCGTGCAGATCGCACCGCTGCATTACCCGCACCTGTCGCATACGGAAATCTTCGAGAGCGTCGAGGAATTCTATCGCAAGTTCTACTTCCGCGGTTCCAAGATCGCCTCCATCGTCAACGAGATGATCCGCAGCCCGCAGATGATGAAGCGTCGTCTGCGCGAAGGTGTGGAGTTCTTCCAGTTCCTCAAGGACCGTCACGCCGCCTGAACGGTGCGCGCCTGACGAATTGCTACCTAGGGGCCATGGCGCATGTCATGGCCCCTTTTTCATGAGACCTGCCATGACATCCAGCTCCCTGCGCCGCGCCATCGTGTCCGCCGACGATTTCGGTATGAGTTTTGAAGTCAACGAGGCCATTGAACAGGCCCATCGAAACGGGATCCTGTCCACGGCCAGTCTGATGGTTGCCGGAGATGCGGCCGAGGATGCCATCCGACGTGCGAAGACGATGCCGGATCTGAGAGTCGGATTGCATGTGGTGGCGATCGAGGGCAAGTCCGTCCTCGATCTGCCTGCCATTACGGACGAGCAGGGCTGGTTTGGGCGCAACCAATTGCGCCTTGGCGTGGAGTATTTCTTCAGCCCGCAGGCTCGGAGTGCCCTGCGGCGCGAAATCGAAGCCCAGTTCCGTAATTTTGTCGCAAGCGGGTTAGCGCTCGATCACGCCAACGCCCATAAACACATGCATTTGCATCCGACGGTGGGACGATTCCTGATCGAGTCCGGCCTGGAGCATGGATTACGGGCTGTCCGCTCGCCCTTCGAGCCGCCGGAGCCTGTCGAGGCCAACGATACGTTGGGAGACCGCGCCCTACGCCACTGGATCGGCGTGCTGCGGCATCAGATTCGCAAAGCGGGGCTGAAAACCAATGACTGGTGTTTCGGGCTGCGCTGGTCCGGCCATATGACGCCGGACCATATCCGCAGTCTTGTTCCGCGCCTGCCCACGGGCACGAGCGAAATCTACTTTCACCCCGCCACGGCTCAGGACGCCATGATGAAGCGTTTCATGCCGGGCTATGAGCAGGAGGGCGAACTGGCCGCCCTTCTGGACCCGGCTGTGCGGGAGGCATTCGACCGGTATGGGGTCGCCCGCATCGGCTGGGCCGATCTGTAAGACCGGTCCAGCGACACGTCTCAGGCCGTCAGCGTGAACGCCTCAGTCGGGCGGGCGCCGTAACGGGTGATGATCTCACCGGCAGCCTGATTGCCCAGCTTCGCGCAGGTGACGAGGTCGTGCTTCTTGCTCAGACCGGCCAGGAAGCCCGCTGCGAACGCATCGCCCGCGCCCGTAGTGTCCACGACTTTTACTTCTGTGGTCGGCACGTCATGGCGCTCACCCTCGCTGATCACGACCGCGCCTTTTTCACCACGCGTTATGACCGCCAGCTTCGTTTCATCGGAAACCTGAGCCACGGCCTCTTCAAAATCCGTGACTTCGTAAAGGGCCAGAAGTTCGGCTTCGTTGGCGAACAGGATGTCCACATGGCCTGCCACCAGTTCATGGAAGGCAGCGCGGTGGCGCTCCACACAGAACGTGTCGGACAGAGTCAGAGCAACCTGACGGTTGGCCTTGCGGGCCAGGCGTGCTGCGTGCTCGAACGCTTCCTGGGCCTGTGGCTTGTCGTAGAGATAGCCTTCCAGATAGGTGATGGCTGCATCGGCCACGATGGATTCATGTACGTCCTCGGGCGTGAATTCCGTGCAGGCGCCGAGATAGGTGAACATGGTGCGCTGGCCCTCAGGCGTGACCAGAACGATGCAACGTGCGGTCGGTGTGCCATCGGCTACCGGGAGGGGGGTGGACGGGAAGGTGATGCCTTGTTCGCGGATATCGCGGCTGAAGTGGTCGCCCGCTTCGTCTGCCGCCACTTTGCCCAGATAGGCGACCGTTGCGCCCATGCGTGCCGCCACAACGGCCGTGTTCGCGCCGGACCCGCCGCCGGTCACGTTTTCGATGTCAACGCGGCTCTCGATGGCATGCGCCGTCGCTGCGTCGATCAGGGTCATGCTGCCGGCTGCGGCGCCGAGACCTTCGATCAGATCCTTGTTTACAGGCGCGAGAACATCGACAATCGCATTGCCGATGCACAGAAGGTCATGTTTTGGTACGGACATTGGAACTCCGGACAGAAGGCTGGAAGCAAGGAAAAAACATCTAACGGACAGTCAGCGCCATTAAATCAACACGATCATAGGTCCCCTGTAGGTCCACGCCAACTCCGCGATGGTCAGAGGCCATTTCCATAGGTGATCTTTCGTCACATTTATGGAAATGCGCGTCTTGTCCCGTCCGGCGATCAGCGTGTAGCGTTGTCGACAGGCCCGCCCGACAGTTCCCTCTTAATGACGGGGCTTTAGGGAGATGCCCGAGACAGAAGGTGTTCTTTTTCAGATCCGCAGCGGGGTTTCCTTGTTCAGAAGACGCAAACCGGAGGATGACTCCAAACCTGCAGAGAACAGCAAGCTCGCAGGCCAGCCCATTTTCCCTAACCGGCCCGAGGCGCCCAGTCAGCCGGCCTCCACGTCGGAATCTGGATCCGCCGCCAGTTCACAGCCGTTCAGTCAGCAGCCCAACCAGCAGAAGGACCCCGCTCCCATGGGTCGTACCCCTTTCCCGGCGCCGCCGTCTTCCAATTCTCCGACGGGCACGATGCCGGCAGGGGCACCGCGCCCCGGCGCGGCTGCCGTACCGGGCGCACCGCGCCAGACCGGCCCGGAGCGTCGCACGCTCGTTGTAGGACGTGGCATCAGCGTTCAAGGCTCGGTCCAGGACGCTGAGCGCCTTGTTGTTGAGGGGACGGTCGAATCCAGCCTGATTCATGCTAGCGAACTTCAGGTTGCCCATGGCGGTGTTTTCCGTGGTGGCGTCGAAGTTGAAGACGCGGAACTGGCAGGCACGATCGACGGTACCCTGACCGTGAACGGCAGCCTGACCATCCGCGCCACCGGCCGTCTGATCGGCAAGGTCAAATGTCGTCGCCTGCAGGTTGAGGATGGTGGTCAGATCACGGGTCAGCTTGAAATGATCACGGATGGCGTGGCTGTTCGCCCGGTCGCCAGCGACGCTGTCAAGGCTGAACCTGCCGCAGGCGAAGGCGCCAGCGAAGCGCCCTGATCTTTTTCAGGACTCAAAAGGCCCGCTCTCATCTGGAGCGGGCCTTTTTTTGTACCCGATGCGTGGGGCTGGTCCACATGAGAACCCGCCAGTTTCGCCCGTATAGGAGAAAATGTTCATGACGTTCCGTCTGCTACCCGTTATTGCCGCCGCGGCGCTGTGCATGCCTCTGTCGGTATCCGCGCAGGGTCTGTTCGGTCGTGACCGCTCAGCTCAGAGCCACGATATGCCTGTAGCGTGTGACAACGGCCGCTTCCTCGCGGATCAGCAGGGGCTTGAACAGACTGGCCCCACCGGCATCGATCTGCCCGAACATTTGTGCGGGCAGGTGATTGCCGTATCTCCACGCGCGAAGAGGACACGTAGTGGCTGGCATGGATATTTTTATATGTCGGTCGGGCAGGGCGTTTCCATCCGGATCGTCTCTGATCTGGACCAGATGAGTGCGCCGCAATGGCCGTGGGTCAGCAAAGGCGATCAGGTCGAGGTGCAGGGACGGTATTATTACGATAGTCTTCGCCGCCAGGGTGTGGACTGGACCCACCACGGGACCGGGCGCAAATGGCAATGGCCCGGCTATGTCGTCGTGAACGGTAATCGCTACCAGTAAAAAAAGGCCCGGAAGACACTTGTCTTCCGGGCCTTTTCGGATGTGCCACGGCGTCAGCTTGTGGCTTCATCCTTTTTCGAAGCGCCATCTTCGCCTTTCGGCTCGTTCCGTCCTTCGATGATGTCGAAGTCGAGTGCGCCGTTCTTCAGTCCGATCCGGACCGCGCCGCCCTGCGCCAGCCGCCCGAAGAGTAACTCTTCGGCCAGTGGCTTCTTGATATGCTCCTGAATGACGCGTCCCAGAGGACGCGCACCATACAGGCGGTCATAGCCACGTTCTGCCAGCCATTCCTTGGCGGCCGAGGAGATCTCGATCGTGACATGGCGGTCGGCCAGCTGGGCTTCAAGCTGCAGCACGAACTTCTCGACCACACGGCCCACCGTTTCCGGCGTCAGGTTGGCGAACGGAATGATTGCATCCAGACGGTTGCGGAATTCCGGCGTGAACAGGCGCTTGATCGCCTCTTCGTCTTCACCGCTGCGCACGGTCCGGCCAAACCCAATCGTCTCCTTGGACAGGTCCGCCGCGCCCGCATTCGTGGTCATGATCAGGATCACGTTGCGGAAATCAACGACCTTGCCGTTGTGATCCGTCAGGCGACCATGATCCATGACCTGAAGCAGGACATTGAAAAGGTCCGGATGGGCTTTTTCAATTTCGTCCAGAAGCAGGACTGCATGAGGATGCTGGTCGATCGCATCCGTCAGCAGACCGCCCTGATCGAAACCGACATAACCCGGAGGTGCACCGATCAGACGGGAGATCGAATGACGCTCCATGTATTCGGACATGTCGAAGCGGATCAGCTCAATCCCAAGTGAGTTGGAAAGCTGCTTCGCCACTTCTGTCTTGCCGACGCCCGTTGGGCCAGAGAACAGATAGTTGCCAATCGGCTTTTCCGCATCCCGCAGACCCGCACGGGACAGCTTGATCGCTGCCGCCAGTGCGTCAATCGCTTTGTCCTGCCCAAAGACCATGTTGCGGAGATCCCGCTCCAGATGGCGCAGGGTCTCACGATCATCGGCCGAGACGCTTTTGGGCGGGATGCGGGCGATTTTGGCGATGGCCTCTTCCACGTCCTTCAGCGTCACGGTCTTGCGGCGCTTGTTTTCGGGTACGAGCATCCGCGCCGCGCCGACTTCGTCGATCACGTCGATCGCCTTGTCTGGCAGTTTGCGGTCATGGACATACTTGGCCGCCAGTTCGACGGCGCCGCGCAGGGCTTCGTCGGTGTAGCGAACCTTGTGATGCTTCTCGTAGCTGCCCTTCAGGCCGCGCAGGATCTTGATCGCATCCTCGATCGAAGGCTCCGGCACGTCGATTTTTTGGAACCGGCGTACGAGCGCCCGATCCTTCTCGAAGTGCTGACGGAACTCCTTGTAGGTCGTGGAACCGATGCAGCGCAGGGTCCCTGCGGCCAGGGCAGGCTTGAGCAGGTTGGAGGCGTCCATTGCCCCACCCGATGTCGCTCCCGCGCCGATGACCGTATGGATTTCGTCGATGAACAGGATGGCACCAGGAGTTTGGTCCATCTCTGTCACGACAGCCTTCAGCCGCTCCTCGAAATCGCCACGGTAACGTGTGCCCGCCAGAAGCGAGCCCATGTCGAGCGAATAGATCGTGCTGTTCAGCAGAACTTCAGGCACTTCGCCTTCCACGATCCGCTTGGCCAGACCTTCGGCAATAGCTGTCTTGCCGACGCCCGGATCACCCACATAAAGCGGGTTGTTCTTGGTGCGGCGGCACAGGATCTGGATCGTTCGTTCGATTTCCTGATCGCGGCCGATGAGCGGATCAATCCGCCCTTCACGCGCCCGCTCGTTCAGATCGACGCAATAGGTCGCCAGTGCACCTTCCTTGGCACTGTCCTTGCGCTCCTCGCGCTCGGACGTGTCCTTGGAAGCCGCGGCCGGACGCCGTCCCGCGCCACGGTCCGGAGCCTTGGCGATGCCGTGAGAAATGAAGTTGACAGCGTCGAGTCGTGTCATGTCCTGCAATTGCAGGAAATAGACCGCATGGCTCTCGCGCTCGGCAAAGAGCGCTACGAGAACATTTGCCCCCGTGACTTCGTCGCGTCCCGTGCTCTGGACGTGAATTGCTGCACGCTGGATAACACGCTGGAAGGCCGCAGTTGGCTTGGGTTCCGTCGGACGTTCCGCCGCAAGTCCTGCCAGATCCTTATCCAGAAAATCCTTCAGGTCAGAGCGTAGCTTGTCCAGATCGATGCCGCACGCCCGGAAAACCGTCAGGGCGTCGTCATCTTCCGTCAGCGCGAGCAGAAGGTGTTCGAGGGTTGCATATTCATGACGCCGGTCACCTGCGAATGTCAGGGCGCGGTGGAGCGTCTGTTCGAGCGTACGGGACAGCATGGGATGGCGCTCCTCTCGACCTCTCGTAGGAAAGGTATCTTGTCGCGGAGTAACGTGTAACGCCAGTCAGAAACGCAGCAGGAAACAACAAATTATCCTGCGTGATGGCTTTTCTGCCTGTCAGACGGATCAGTCTTTCTCGATCGTGCACTGAAGCGGGTGCTGGTTCTGGCGGGCCAGATCCATCACCTGCGTGACTTTGCTCTCAGCAACTTCATAGGTGAACACCCCACAGACTCCGACACCCCGTTGATGTACCTGGAGCATGACCGCTGTTGCCTCATCCCGGTTCTTTGCAAAGAACCGTTCGAGGACATGCACGACAAACTCCATGGGCGTGTAGTCGTCATTGAGCATCAGAACCTTGTACATCGCAGGTTTGCGTGTCCGTGTCCGGGGGCGCACCACAACACTGATTTCAAGGTCATGATCCTCGTCTCCGGGACCAATGGGTGGAATGGAGTCGGGCGAATCCGGCCCCAGACGCGGAGATGCGACATCGGAGTGACTGTTCAGCCGGGAAAAGGGATCATAAGAAGACATGACCGGTATGATATGGTGCGACTTCCAGTCTTGAGAAGGGTCGGAACCCGTAGAAATAAGGTTTTTATGCGCCTTTTGCCATGATGATGCCTCGTTTCGCTGTTGCTTACGAAAAATTAAGCAAAGTCCGCCAAAGCTGGTGGACGGGAAGTTTTTATTGAGCCTAGAGTACTTCAATATCAGGGGGCTCAGACGCCACGCTTCCTTTCCGCGACGACGTTCCGTTCAGAGGCTGTCAGACACATGCGTTTCCCGTTTCAGAAAGCTTTTCTGTTCTGCGCCATGACAGCCATGGGGACAGTCATGGGACTGGGGTCGGCCCGGGCACAGTATGCGGGGCATGTCTCGAGTTATGTGATGGATGCCCGAACCGGCGCGGTCCTCTCCCAAGCAGATGCTGATTTGCAGCGCTATCCGGCCTCCCTCACCAAACTTATGACGCTCTATCTGACGTTCCGTGCCCTCGAAGCGCATCAGATTACGCTGGATGAGCAGGTCCCGGTGTCCATTCATGCCTCCATTCAGGCGCCGTCGAAGCTTGGATTGGTCCCGGGAACGCGGCTTACGGTCGAGCAGGGAATTCTGGGGCTTGTTACGAAATCCGCGAATGATGCTGCATGTGCATTGGGCGAGTTTCTGGGCGGCGGTGACGAAGTCCGCTTCGCACAGCTCATGACTCAGCAGGCCCGTGCGCTTGGAATGGCAAATACAACCTTTCGCAACGCATCGGGTCTGCCCGATCCGGATCAGGTCACGACCGCTCATGATCTTGCCCTGCTTTCACAGCATCTGATTGCTGATTTCCCTCAGTATTATCACTATTTCAATGTTCCATCCTTCGCTTTTCACCGGCGCATCGTGCCAAACCACGATCCGATGCTGAAGATCTACGCGGGTGCGGACGGTCTCAAGACCGGATATACGGATCTCGCCGGACATAACCTCATTACGTCCGCTCAGCGCGGGAATGTCCGGTTGATCGGTGTGGTCATGGGGTCTTCCAGCAACGCGCGTCGTTCCATGGAAATGGTGGCGCTGCTCGATAAAGGGTTCGCGGATGAAGGTGTTGCACCTCAGCCGCTTCTTCATCCGGCAGGACCTTCGGGTGTGCTCATGGCGTCTGCCCGTCGCCGCGGTCATTTCCGTCACGGGATCATGCTCGCCGCTTCCCGGCCGATGGAAGTTGCAGACGCGCCGTCATCACCGCGACGTTATGGTAGAATTACCCGTCATGGAGCCGCCGTCCGCATGGTTAGCGCCCGGCATGTCGTCGCTCACAGAAAGCGCTCCCGTCACAGCTAGAACTGATAAATCTGACCTGCTGCCTTGCGATCCGGCCCGGACAGACGCATTTTGTCCGGGCTTTAATGAAGATTGAAGGATCGGGCAGCAGGTATGGACAACGCACGGGGTATCGTTCTTTACGATCAGGACGATTTCAGACATCTGCATCGCGTCGGCCGTTTGACGGCAGAGACGCTGGATATGATCACGCCCCATGTGCAGCCAGGTGTCACCACGGAAGAGCTTAATCGTCTCATTCATGATTTCACGATCTCTCACGGTGCAACGCCCGCACCGCTGAATTATCGCGGTTATCCCAAATCTTGCTGCATCTCGATCAATCATGTCGTCTGCCACGGCATTCCCGGGAGCAAAAAACTCGCCAACGGAGACATCGTCAATATCGACGTAACGTCCATTCTGGATGGCTGGTACGGCGATAGTTCGCGCATGTATATTGTGGGCAAGGCCCCCAAAAAGGCCGAGAAGCTGGTCGATGTTACCTATGAGTCCCTGATGCGAGGCATCGCTCAGGTCCGGCCCGGCAACACGCTAGGCGATATCGGTCATGCCATTCAGGAATACGCGGAAGCCAACCGCTTCTCCATTGTGCGGGACTTTTGTGGTCACGGGATTGGTCGCGATTTTCATGCAGAACCGAATGTCCTGCATTACGGACGCCCGGGAGAGGGTGTGAAGCTCGTGGAAGGCATGGTTTTCACGATCGAGCCCATGCTTAATATCGGTCGCCCCGACGTGAAAATTCTTGATGACGGCTGGACGGCCGTTACCCGCGACCGCACTCTGTCCGCCCAGTTCGAGCACCAGATCGGTGTAACGGCAGATGGGTGCGAGATTTTTACCCTGTCCCCCAAAGGTTATACCAAACCCCCTTATGGAGAGAGCGCATGAGAGCGTTCCCGCTTCTTTTCGCCGCCCTCGTCCTCGGTTCCACGACGCTGGATAGCACGCCTCTGGCGAGGGCGGCGACGGAAACTCTCAGTTCCGCACATGATCCGCTGGCGTTCGGTCCGGACCATGTCAGCGCTGGCATTCTGGCATCAGGTCGGCATGGCATGGTGGTTTCCGCCCAGCATCTGGCCTCCGATGCGGGAGCAAAGATCCTCGCGCAGGGTGGTAATGCCGTCGATGCTGCAGTGGCCGTCGGATATGCGCTGGCGGTGGTCTATCCCGCAGCCGGCAATATTGGGGGTGGCGGGTTCATGACCCTGCGGCTTGCAACTGGTCAGACGGTCTTCATCGACTTCCGGGAGCACGCGCCCGGTGCCGCGACCGCCGCCATGTATCAGGATGCTTCCGGCAAGGTCATTCCAGGACTGTCAACTGAGGGCTGGAAGGCAGTTGCCATTCCAGGCACGGTTGCAGGTCTGGACTCCATTCTTCAGAAATGGGGGAAACTGTCGCGCGCAAAGGTCATGGCGCCCGCCATTGCGCTTGCCCGCGACGGTTTTGTGCTGAACGAGGGCGACGCAGACCTCCTGCACACGTCGACCCGTTATTTCCAGAGCGACTCCTATGCCCGAAGCTTCTATCTGCGTCCTGACGGCACTCCGCTTCAGGCTGGAGACCGCCTGATCCAGAAAAATCTTGCGGCGTCTCTTGCGCTGATCGCAAAAGACGGCCCGAAAGCCTTTTATGAAGGTCCGATCGCGCAGGAAATCGTGCGGGCTAGCACGGAAGGAGGCGGAATTCTCCAGCTTTCCGATTTCAGGGCGTATCATGTTCGTCATCTCGAACCGATCCGCTGTACCTATCGCGGCTACACGATCGACACTGCCCCGCCGCCGAGCGGTGGGGGTGTTGCGCTGTGTGAAATCCTGAACATTCTGTCCGGCTACGATATGCATGCGCTCGGCCTGCATACCGCGCCCGCGGTTCAGCGGGAGGTCGAGGCAATGCGGCATGCCTATTCCGACCGACGCGATCTCGGCGATCCGGATTTCGTCCATAATCCCGTCGAACACCTGATCGATCCGGCCTATGCCTCTCAGATTCGGCAGGGGATTCCGACGGATCGCGCCCTCTCGTCCAGCACGCTGCGGGCAGGGGAGCCCCTTCCAGTACCCGTTGAACAGGCCGCTCCGGATACGCAGGAAAAACATGAGACGACGCAGTTCTCCGTTCTCGATCACAACGGCATGGCGGTGTCCGCGACCTACACGCTCAATGGCTGGTTCGGTGCAGGTGTGATGGGTGGGCATACCGGCATCTGGATGAATGACGAGATGGATGATTTCTCGTCCAAGCCGGGCGCCCCTAACATGTTCGGGATTGTCGGTTCGGAAGCCAATGCCATCGCACCGGGCAAAACGCCCCTCTCCTCGATGTCGCCGTCCATTGTTTCGCGTGACGGCAAGACGGTGATGGTGATCGGAAGCCCCGGCGGTTCACGGATTCCAACGATTACCCTGTCCGTTATTCTGGGTGTTCTCGATTACGGTCTGGATATCCGCCAGGCCGTGGATCTGCCGCGGATCCACGAGCAGTGGGAGCCGTCCGCGGTCGAGATCGAGCCGGGTGCCCTGACCGACCAGACCATGCAGACCCTTCGTGCCGAAGGCTATGCGCTGTCGCCCCATCGTCCCTGGGGTGTGGCCGAAGGTATTCTTGCCGATCATCCGAGCCTGTCCGCCGCGAAGACTGGTCTGATCTACGGTGCGGCCGACCCGCGCCACATGGGCGGTGCGGCTGTCGGAGAGTAAGGCGTGAGCATGAGGGCGCAGCCTGATGATTGGGGGTTGTCAGACACCCCCATCTCCGTGTTAGGAGAGCGCCGGGAGGTCGGCTTTGGACGGATACCTTGCCAACCCGGTCAGGTCCGGAAGGAAGCAGCCGCAGTGAGTTTTATCCGGGTTGAATGTCCGGCCTCCTACCTCACACAGTTACTGGATGCGCCTTTTGTGCAGCGTCCCGACCGCTCCCATGCGGTCCCGTCCTCCGTGTCGAGGGTCCGACATTTCCATGACTGATGAAAACGATGATCTCCCCCTGCCGCCCGAAAGTGGCGGCGGCTTTTTCGGAGACGCGCCAGCAGAGGAAATCGCCACGACTCCGGTTGCCGAAGCGACGCCCTATCGCGTTCTCGCCCGCAAATATCGTCCGCAGACTTTCGATGATCTGATCGGGCAGGACTCGCTGGTCCGGATTCTGCGCCGGGCTTTCGAGCTTGAGCGTGTGGCGCATGCCTTCATGCTGACCGGCGTGCGTGGCGTCGGCAAAACGACGACGGCCCGCATCATTGCGCGTGCCCTGAACTGCATTGGTCCGGACGGCACGGGTGGTCCAACCGCGGATCCGTGCGGCGTCTGCGCCAACTGCACGGCCATCCTGGCGGACCGTCATCCAGACGTCCTGGAAATGGATGCTGCCTCCCGCACCGGTGTGGATGACGTGCGCGAAATCATCGAGGCAACGCGTTTTCGTCCGATGCAGGCGCGGATGAAAGTCTTCATCATCGATGAAGTCCACATGCTGTCGCGCAACGCCTTCAATGCGCTGCTCAAAACCCTCGAAGAGCCGCCACCGCAGGTCACGTTCATTTTCGCGACGACAGAACTGCGCAAGGTGCCGGTCACGGTCCTGTCGCGTTGTCAGCGATTCGATCTGCGTCGTGTCCCGCAGTCCCTTCTGGCGGGGCATTTCCACAATATCGCGCTGAAGGAAGGGGCGACCCTTTCGGAAGACGCGCTGGCCCTGATCGCCCGTGCGGCTGACGGCTCGGTGCGTGACGGGCTGTCGCTGCTCGATCAGGCGATCGCGCAGGGGGCCAGCGATGCCAATGCCGTGGCCGACATGCTCGGTCTGGCGGATCGGGGGCTGGTTTTCGATCTGCTGGATGCTCTCATGGCGGGGAGGGTCGCCGATGCGCTGGACCTCACCGATCAGGCCTATGCGAGGGGTGCCGATCTGGGTGTCCTTCTGGTGGACCTGCTGGATCTGCTGCATCTGATTTCGCGCCTCAAGGCTATTCCTTCGCTCAGGGAGAGCCGGGACCTGCCGGAAGCCGAACGTACGCGGGGCATGGCGCTGGCGGATCGGCTATCCAATACGGTTCTGGGGCGGGCCTGGCAGATCCTGCTCAAAGGTGTGCAGGAGGTCGAGACAGCGCCTGATCGCCGTCAGGCGGCGGAGATGCTGCTGATCCGTCTGTGTCACGCCAGCCTGCTGCCGACGCCGGACAGGCTGATTCGTGAGCTGACGGAAGGCGGGCAGGATCTCTCTCTGCCGGTATCCCGGTCAACCGGATCCCCGTCCGCGGGAGAAGGCTTTTCTCCCACGACACGCTCCTCCGCCGACGGCCTGTCTTCGGCGGGTCTGGCAGGCGCCAGTGTTAGTGAGACATCCGGTGGTCCGTCACCGCGCGCGCATGTCCGGCTGGTTGCCAACGGCGGCGAAATCATCGAGCCGGGCATTGGTTACGCCGAGCCGTTACCCGAACCTGAACCGCAGCCCGAACCCGCACCGCGCACATGGCGCGAGATGGTGGCGATGGTGGCGCGTGAACGCGAGCCGGTGCTGCATGGTCTGTTGCGCAATGCCGTTCATCTTGTGCGGTTCTCGCCGCCAGATGTGCAGATCCGGGCCGAAGAACCGCAGGCGCGGATTGAACGTCAGCTCCAGAAACTTCTGGATCGTGTCTATCCCGGCCAGTGGCGCGTCAGTGCCTCGACCGCTGCGGGCGAGCCGACGCTTGACGAACAGGGCGCCGAGGTCGTGGCGATCAATCAGGCCTCTGTGGAGCAGCATCCGCTGGTACAGGCCATTCTGAGAACCTTTCCGGGCGCGAAAATCGGCGAAGTGCAGGATCACTCCCTTGATGAATATGGTTTGCCGCCGGAAATCACGGTGCCGCTGACCGATGATGAACCGCCCGATCTGGAATTCGCGCCACTGGATGCCGATTTCCTTGATGAAGATGATCTGAACTGAACAGGACGATACAATGAAGAACCTTGCCGGATTGATGAAGCAGGCCAGCCAGATGCAGGCCAAGATGGAAGCGGCCCAGAGCAGTCTGGCGTCGCTGGTCGTCGAAGGGGCGGCGGGTGCTGGTCTTGTGACGGTCAGGCTGACGGGGAAGGGCGAAATGCGCGATCTGAAAATCGACCCCCAGCTTGCCGATCCGAGCGATATCGAAACGCTTCAGGACCTGATCGTCGCCGCCTATACGGATGCGAAGACGAAGGCCGAAGCCGCAAGCGCCGAAGCCATGCGGGACGTCACGGGTGGTCTCGATCTGCCGGCCGGTCTGAAGCTGCCGTTCTGATCCGGTCTTTCTGACGCAGCGTCTTTGACCCGATTGACGGAGATATCCCGCCCATGATGGGTCACGGCGACATCGATCAGTTGATTACCATGCTCGCCCGTCTTCCAGGGCTGGGACCGCGCTCCGCCCGTCGGGCCGCGCTCGCACTTCTGCGCCAGCCCGAAAGCCGGATGCTGCCGCTCGCCCATCTCATGGAGCGTGCGGCGACGAGTGTGAAAACCTGTAGCCTGTGTGGTAATCTGGATACCGTAGATCCGTGTCATATCTGTACCGATTCAGGACGGGACCGGGGCTTGGTCTGCGTGGTCGAGACCGTGGGGGATCTCTGGGCGCTGGAGCGCGCAGGTGTTCATCGGGGTGTCTATCAGGTTCTGGGCGGAACGCTGTCCGCGCTGGCGGGTCTTGGCCCGGATGATCTGAACGTTCGTCCCCTGTTCGAACGGATCGAAGAAGGCGGGGTGAGGGAAGTTATTCTTGCCCTGAGCGCCACGGTTGAAGGTGCGACCACGGCGCACTGGCTTCAGGAGCGCCTGTTGTCGACCGGGGTGACCGTCACGCGTGTCGGCCATGGTGTGCCGATGGGAGGCGCGCTGGACGTGCTGGATGACGGTACGCTCGCCGCCGCGCTGACAGCCCGTCGGTCTCTTTGAGAAGGGACTCTTCAAGCATGATGCCGTTCCGGATTTCGCCGCATGTTCCCCGTGTCGCTCTGGTGACGGGCGGTGCCCGGCGCATCGGCGCGGCGCTCGTGGGCATGCTTGCGGAGCAGGGATTCGCCGTCGCCATTCATTGCCGTGATAGCAGCAGCGATGCCGAAGCGCTGCTGGCCCGGATCGGGGGCAGAGGATGCGTCCTTCAGGCGGATTTGCAGCGCGAGGACGAGGTCGAAGCGCTTCTGCCCCGTGCGCAAGCCGCGCTCGGTCCGGTGGGCATCCTCATCAACAATGCCTCTGCTTTCGTTCGCGACGAGATGGGCAGTGTGACCCGTGAAAGCTGGGACCTGCATCTGGAGAGCAACCTTCGGGCGCCTTTTGTCCTGTCGCAGGCCATGGCGCAGGCGCTCCCTGAAGGAGCAGAAGGGCTGATCCTGAACATGCTGGATCAGCGGGTATGGAACCTGACGCCGCATTTCGTCAGCTATACCGTGTCCCGCACGGGGCTGTGGACCCTGACGCAGACCATGGCGCTTGCTCTGGCGCCAAGAGTCCGGGTCAACGCCATCGGTCCCGGCCCGGTTCTGCCAGCCGCACGTCAGACGCAGGAGCATTTCGACGAGATGTGCGCCCGCACCCCTCTACGGCACGGCTCTTCTCCGGAAGAAATTGCTCATGCCGTGCTGGCCTTGTTCGCGCTTCCTTCCGTAACAGGACAGATGCTGGCGCTCGACAGCGGGCAGCATCTGAACTGGTCGCCCGCATCCTGAAGTCTTAGGGACGCAGGGCCGCGGGAAGATAATCTTCCACGACGAGGGAAATCGGTGCGTCATCGGCCCCACGCAGCAGAAGAGCACGGTTCTGCAACACGATTCCCGAATGCCGTCCCGGAAAGAGTGTTTCGAGTCTCTGCCGTCTGAAGGCTGTCTGCTGGACCACGCGCCCGAAAGGCGTGTCGGTCTGCTCCAGCAGGGTATTCATGGCGGGAGACAGCCGCTCGGGTACATACCAGTTCCAGGCGTCGGACAGGACTGTATCGCCGCAGAGCAGGCGGACGTGACGTGTCATAACCTGATGGGTTTCAGTCACGCGCAAAAGCGTCAGGATGTCTTCCGTGACCGGCCGGTCCACGCCGAGATGCTGGACCCGGATCGGGAGCGCACAGGCGGCCTGAAGTACGGCCGTGGCGCTGGGCTGGCTGTCGAGCCGGGCCCTGAACGCGCGAACGGCTGCGCTGTCCGGAGCGAAAACGCCTTCCGGATCAGTGCAGCCGCCCATCAGTGCTGCCAGAATGACAGCGTGGAAGACTCTGAGGACAACCTTAGTTGTCGTCGCGGTCATCCTTGTCGTTCGGAACTTCGATGTCGTTGCTGAGATCGTCGTCATCGTCCAGATCGTCGTCCGGAGCGATCACATCATCGTCGTCCTCGTCATCGGCGACTTCCAGATCCACGTCGTCCTCATGCTCGTTGGCCTGGGGCTTCGGATCCTTCTCTTCCGGCAGGGGAAGTTCGCTGCGCTTGAGACGGGAATCATCCGGCTGCGTTGTGCCGCATTTCGGGCACACCGCAGGGACGTGGTTCAGGTCATAGAAGCGGGCGTTGCACTCAACGCATGTCCGTTTCAGACCAAGTTCGGGTTTTGCCATTGTGCGGGAACCTGCTGATGCCTCGAATAAGGAACGCGGCCATGCCAGCTTGTGCGCGCCCTGTCAAATCCTGCAGCATGATTCCTGACGGTTTTTTGGCGCATGACTGCGCCGATGTGGCATGATTCACGAGGTGATTGACAGGTGCGGGACACCCCAGCAAGAACATCATCATGCAAGTCTCGCGCCCCCTGACCGTCTCCGCGTCCCCCAAGGGACTTTCCGGCCGCACCCGTGTTCCGGGTGACAAATCCATCAGTCATCGCTCACTGATGCTCGCCGCCCTCGCTTCCGGCCGCACGCATGTCAGTGGCCTGCTTGAGGGCGAAGATGTGCTGCGGACGGCTGACGCCATGCGCGCGCTTGGCGCGATCATTACTCGGGACGGTGCCGAGTGGATCATCGATGGCCGCGGCGTAGGAGCCCTGAATGAACCCGCAGACGTACTGGACATGGGCAATTCCGGCACGGCCGCCCGTCTGCTGTCCGGGATCCTGTCATCGCACGCCTTCAACAGTGTCATGACGGGGGACGCGTCCCTGCGTTCGCGCCCCATGCGGCGCGTGACGACCCCTCTGGCTGCCAACGGCTCGGAGTTTCTGACGCGTGAGGGCGGTCGCCTTCCCATGGCGATTCGGGGAACAGGCGAGGCGCGACCAATCGAATACCGCCTGCCGGTGGCCTCCGCGCAGGTCAAGTCCGCCATTCTGCTGGCCGGCCTGAATGCGCAGGGCACTACGATCGTGGAAGAACCCGTCGCAACCCGCGATCATACTGAAAACATGCTGCGTCATTTTGGCGTCGATGTGGACGTGTCGCGTTTCGAGGCCGGAGGACGCAGGATCACCCTGACGGGGCCGGTCAGGCTGACGGCCCGCGATGTTATCGTTCCGGGCGATCCGTCATCGGCGGCTTTCCCGATTGTTGCCGCCCTGCTGGTGCCGGGGTCGGATATCTGGATCGAAGGCGTGGGCCTCAATCCGCTGAGGACGGGGCTGTTCACGACGCTGATCGAAATGGGGGCCTCGCTCTCTATCGAAAACGAGCGCGTGGAAGGGGGCGAGCCTGTTGGGGATCTGCACGTCCGTCACAGCCAGCTCAAAGCGGTGGAGGTTCCGCCGGAGCGTGCGCCGTCCATGATCGACGAATACCCGGTCCTCGCTGTGGCCTGCGCTTTCGCGGAGGGCTCGTCCCGTCTTCGGGGGCTGGAGGAGCTGCGCGTGAAGGAAAGTGACCGTCTGGCGTCCACTGTCGCCCTGCTGAACGTGAACGGCGCGGAGACCGAAGTGATCGGAGATGATCTCATCGTGAAAGGCTCTCATGCGCCCCTCGGCGGCGGAACGGTCGAAACCCATATGGATCACCGTCTTGCCATGAGCGCCGTGGTGCTGGGTCTGGCAGCTGCAAAGCCCGTGAAGGTGGACGACACGGCCTTCATCGAAACCAGCTTCCCCGGTTTCGTGGACCTGATGAACGCTTTGGGTGCGGGGCTGACGGCGTGACGGCTCGCCCACTCGTCATCGCCGTTGACGGGCCTGCGGCGGCAGGGAAAGGCACCCTTGCCAAAGCCCTGGCCGCGAAACTGGGCCTTCCCTATCTCGATACCGGCCTGCTGTATCGTGCTGTCGCCCGCCGAGTGGTGAATGCCGGGCTGGACCCGGCTGGCGATGCCTCCAGCGAAGCGCAGGCCCTGCAACAGGAAGACCTGGCCCGCACGGATCTGCGTGTTCCCGAGATTGATCGTGGTGCTTCTCTCGTGGCGGCGCAGCCCGCGGTGAGGGCCGCGCTTCTGGAACGTCAGCGGGTCTTCGCGTCCGAAACCGGCGCGGTCGTGGACGGACGCGATATCGGAACCGTCGTTTTTCCGGACGCCGATGTGAAGTTCTTCATCACGGCCTCTCCGCGCACCCGCGCTTTGCGTCGCCACCATCAGGTGACGGACGGGACTCCGCTAGACGGTAAGGCTCTGGAGGCTGCGGTCGCGGAAATCGTGGCGCGGGACGAACGTGACTCAACGCGCGAAACGGCGCCTTTGGTTCAGGCGGCGGATGCGGTCCTGATCGAGACGGACAGCCTGTCCGCCGCTGAGGTCCTTGATAAGGCGTGCGAAATCGTGGCCCTGCGTCGGCCGCGAGGCTGAACTGCCGCCGGAGCGCCTGAAAAACGGCTTTTTTTATTGACATCGCGCCCCCGCACGGTGTTGGTGCACCGTATCGCCCGCCCCGAAGGGGAGGGGGATGGTCCGTCCCGCGTCTGGCAGGCGGATCGAACAGCCAATAACCCGATCTGACCGTTCATCGGCAGCGGGGAGACGTCGGATTCTTCATGAATCTGGCGCAGACGTGGATATCTGCTCCGCCTGCGGAACGGGCATCCGGGAATATCGTATCTACATGGCTTCAGCCACTCAGACCCCCACGACCGAGCGCGCTCACGAAGATTTTGCAGCTCTCCTCGACGAGACCCTGGGCCGCGACACCGGCTTTGACGGCTCCGTCGTCACGGGCCGCGTCGTCCGCCTGACCGATGAATTTGCCATCGTCGATGTTGGCCTCAAGAGCGAAGGCCGCGTTTCCCTTAAGGAATTCGGCCCCGTCGGCGTTGCCCCGGATGTGAAGCCGGGCGACGTTGTCGAGCTTTATGTCGAGCGTTACGAAGACCGTGACGGCTCCATCGTCCTGTCGCGCGAGAAGGCTCGCCGCGAAGAGGCATGGACCGCTCTGGAGCGTGCATTCGCCAACAACCAGCGCGTCAACGGCACGATCTATGGTCGCGTCAAGGGCGGCTTCACGGTTGATCTCGGCGGCGCCATGGCGTTCCTTCCGGGCAGCCAGGTCGACATCCGTCCGGTTCGTGACGTCGGACCCCTGATGGGCCAGCCGCAGCCGTTCCAGATCCTGAAGATGGACCGCGCCCGTGGCAACATCGTTGTTTCGCGTCGTGCCGTTCTCGAAGAGACCCGTGCGGAACAGCGTTCCGAGCTGATTCAGGGCCTGAAGGAAGGCATGATCCTCGACGGCGTCGTCAAGAACATCACCGATTACGGTGCGTTCGTTGACCTTGGCGGCGTTGACGGCCTCCTGCATGTCACTGACATCGCCTGGAAGCGCATCAACCACCCGTCCGAAGCCCTGCAGATCGGTCAGCCGGTTCGCGTGCAGGTCATCCGCTTCAACCCGGACACGCAGCGTATCTCCCTCGGCATGAAGCAGCTTGAAGCTGATCCGTGGGAAAACGTCGCCATCAAGTATCCGGCTGGTGCACGCTTCACGGGCCGCGTCACGAACATCACCGACTACGGTGCATTCGTGGAGCTGGAGCCGGGCGTCGAAGGTCTGGTACACGTTTCCGAGATGTCCTGGACGAAGAAGAACGTCCATCCGGGCAAGATCGTCGCTACTTCGCAGGAAGTCGACGTCATGGTTCTGGATGTGGACAGCTCCAAGCGCCGCATCTCCCTCGGTCTCAAGCAGGTTCAGCGCAACCCGTGGGAGCAGTTCGAGGAAGAGCACAAGGTCGGTTCGATCATCGAAGGCGAGATCCGCAACATCACCGAATTCGGTCTGTTCGTTGGTCTTTCCGCAGACATCGACGGCATGGTTCACATGTCCGACCTGTCCTGGGACGAGCCGGGCGAAGCAGCCATGGCGCACTACGAGAAGGGCCAGGTCGTCAAGGCCAAGGTTCTCGATGTGGATCCCGAGAAGGAGCGCATCTCCCTGGGCATCAAGCAGCTTCAGGAAGATCCGGCAGCTGACACGCTGTCCCGCGTTCAGAAGGGCGCTGTCGTTACCTGCGTCGTGACCGCTGTCCAGAGCAACGGCATCGAAGTGAAGGTGGACGACGTCCTGACCGGCTTCATCCGTCGCGCCGAGCTGGCCCGCGACAAGGCCGAGCAGCGTCCGGAGCGTTTCGCTGTTGGTGAGAAGGTTGATGCCAAGGTCGTCTCCGTTGACCGCGCATCGCGCAAGCTGGCCCTGACGATCCGTGGCCGCGAGGTCGAGGAAGACAAGGCTGCGATCAACGAGTACGGGTCTTCTGACTCGGGTGCGTCCCTGGGCGATATCCTTGGTGCCGCCATCCGCCGTCGTAACACGGACGCCTGAGCTTTTGCTTCGGTGGGCGGAGGGAACGGAAGCTCCTTCGGCTAGATATGAAAAGGGTCGCTTCGGCGACCCTTTTTTTGTTTGACGTTAATCTTTCACGATGGGCTTTTGATATTTCAAGTCATCAGCTACAAAATATGCGGGATATTAATGTCATCGACAGGATGCATGTCCCGGGAAGAAAACGGCGGTCCAGTTAGAAATGGGAGTGGGCGTCCGCGCCCAGGAGATTGATGGCGGTCATTTACAATACGAATTATACCCACAATCCCAATTCCTATCTGACGCTAGCCGTCCAGAGGGCGGCTCAGACGCTCTTCGGCAAGGAGCAGGTCGTTGTCGCTGACAACATGAGCCTGGCAGGCATCGCAGCCGCTGGCGAGCATGACGTTCTGATCTGCCTGGACGCCCAGAGAATCAACCTGCCGCTGATTCGTCGCGTGCGCCCTGCCTTCAAGACCATGGTTCTCTGGACGTTCGAAGATCCGTTCATGCGGGATTTCAACGTCGAGAATGCTGAACTCTTCGACTACGTCTTCACCAACGATCCCTCTTGCGCCGAGCACTATCACGGCAAGGGGCATTATCTCCCGCTCGCCGCCAGTCCGTCGATTCATGAGCGCAGCGTTCTTCCTGCCGCCGAGCTGGAATATGATATTTTCTTCGCTGGAACGATGTGGCCGAATCGGGTCCATACCCTGCGCAAGGTCATCGCTGCATTTCCCGATGCCCGGCTGAAGCTTGTTTGCCCCACAAATGAGTTCTTGCCGCCCCTTCCGGCAGATCTGGCTGCGTTAGCCATCCAGCGCCCGATCAGCCACGAAGCCTTCATCGATTTTGCGAATGTCAGCGCCGTCACCCTGACGATGTTCCGCGACTATGCCAGTCATGGAGATGTCAGTCAGGCGACCGCACCGGGACCGCGCTTTTTCGAACTGGCACTCGCGGGTGCGGCACAGGTCGTGGAGGCGCCGGAAAGCATGGGGGCCGAGCATTTCGAGACCGTAAATGGCATTGCCCTTGCGCGTGACGCCAATCAGGTCGTGGACGCCATCGCTAAGCTTCTCCAGCAGAAGGGGGCGCGTCGCACCGCGGCACTGGCTGCTCAGAAGTCTGTCCTGTCCCAGCATCTCTATGAGCACAGGCTCCAGAAGATGCGTGACATTACGGGTGCAGATTTCGGACGTCACGCCGAGCCGCCTGCTCCGCTGCGCCGCCGTCGGCGACTGCGGGTTCTGATGTGCACGCACTCCACTATCCATGAACAGGCATGGGGTGGCGTGGAAGTCTACCAGCAGGGTCTGTGCACACTTCTGTCGCGGGATGTGGAATATTTCTACTGGCTGCGTCGCGGCAATTTCTGCCGCCTCACGACGGCCAACGGGCAGGAGCTTGAACGTTTCGACGTGCCGGAAGTGGGTTGGCAGGATGCTCTGTGCGATTCGCCCGAGGAAATGTCGTTTTCGAGCGTTATCAGCCAGTACAATATCGACATCGTTCATTTCCAGCATCTGGGTCATCATGCGCTGTCCCTGCCCATCATTGCGAAGGCTAATGGTGCGGGCGTCATTTTCTCAGCCCATGATTTCTGGCTGCTCTCGGCCCGCTACAACCTGCTCAACCATGAACTCCGTTACGTCGAAGACGAGGTGCGCTCCGTTCTCGCTGCCGACATCACGCTCAAGGCGTCGGAAAACGTTGATCACGGCGGCGAGCAGACCCGACGCGCCTTCGTGGCCAAGATGCTGCATTCCGTTGATGCCATCCTGTTTGGCACGGTCCATTCGCGGGATCTGACGCACGAGATCTATCCGGTTCTCGATACCAAGCGCAGTCTGGTGATGGGGATCCCGAGCCCGGACAACACTGTCCCGGTTCTGATGAAGCCTTACGAGCCGCTGGGGGACCGTCCGCTGGGCGTCGCCATTGTCGGGAACTTCCTGCGGACCAAAGGCGCCGATACGATTCTGAACCTGATCGATATCGCCCACCCGGATCATTTCGTCTTTCATATTTTTGGATATGTGCATCCGGAATATGAAGCCGTTCTGACCGCCACCCCGCGTCCGAATGTCAAGATCTATGGCCGTTACGATATGGGTGATATCGAGGCGCTGAAGGTCGCAGATGTTGCACTCAACCTTTCCATCTGGCCCGAGACCTACTGCATCTCCCTGTCAGAAGCCTGGCAGAACGGACTGATCCCCATCGTGACCGATGTGGGAGCACTGGGGGATCGCGTTGAGGACGGCGTCAACGGCTTCAAGGTACCCATCAGCCGTCCGAGCATGGTGCTTGAGCGTCTGGAACTGCTGCGCTCCTCCGAACCGCTCCGCCGTACCATCATGCAGAACATCACGCCGGCGCTCTGGACGCATGCCCGGGATTACGCTGACGAACTGCTCAGCCTCTATCACCATATGGCGCCCCGCCGGGAAATGGGCGTGTCGGAACTCCGCCTTGACGCCGGGCAGGTCCATTTGCTTCCGCATGCGTCCTGGCGCCATCAGGCTCCGCCGCGTCATATTTTCGATCCGCCGACCGCTCGCGACCTGTCTGTCGAAATGCCGGTTCCCGTTACCGACTGGTTCTCGGTTCAAGGCGCGGAATGCTACATTGACGACATCTGCCATCATGTCTTTTCCGATATCGAGGAAGAGCCGTTCCTGGGCGCGCCGGAATTCCATATTCGCGGCTGGATGATCCTTCCGGGCATCAGCTCCGCGGGGCAGATGTTTGCGGTGTTGCTGGGCGACGATGCTGACAGCGCCATGATCTTCCTTGAATGCCAGCGTGAGATCCGTGCGGATATTGCGGAGCTTTTCGGCAATGCACCTCGTCGTGCCGGTTTCTCCGGCAAGGTTGCTCTGCGCGGTAAATGGTGTGAAGGGCGTTTCCGGATCGGCCTGATCAACGTGATCAACGGTCAGGGCGCGTTCCAGCTCACGCCTATGCAGATCGAGGTCGAAGGCGGTAAGATTCACAAGATCATCCGCTCTGCACCGTCCAACGATACCGTCCTCTCCGATTTCCGGCGCGTGTCCCACAGTGATGGTCTGATGCGCGGTATCAAGCTGTCCGGGATCGGTAAGCATCAGATGCATCCCTATACGGCCGGAAGCCTCGATTACTACATTGATGGCTTTAGTGGCCTGATTGGTGATCCCCCATCCGAACTGCAGCCGGACGGGGCTCTGTCGGTTCGTGGCTGGATGTTCTTCCGGAACTTGTCCCGTGCGGGACAGATTTATGGTGGCCTGGTTTCGGAAAGCCGTGATGACATCGTCTTCTTTGCGATGGAGCGCGTCTCACGCATGGATGTCGGCACAGTGCATCGCGATGCACCTCTGTGTGTGGGGTTCAGCGGTCAGTTCATGCCGCTTGAAGGCTATGCGCGGCCGCTGGATGGCGTCTACCGCTTCGTTCTCGTCAACGTGGTGGGAGATGTTTTCGGGTCGCGGATGACGGATATTTCCGTGACGTTCGACAACGGCGCAGTCCTGTCCGTGGAGCATGCGGAGGTCCAATCCCGGAACATCGAACGGGCAGAGCGCCTGCTTGCGGAAAAAGTCGTTTCCTGACCCGCAGGCGGGAGGTTTGCCCTGATGTCCGATGGTGTTTCAAGGCCTGTGAGGGAAAACCGCGAGCCTCGGTGGTCCCGCTTCGATACCCAGTGGTATCTGTTGCGGTACCCCGAGGTGCGGGACTGGATGCGGGAGGAAGGGCAGGAAGACCCGTATGCGTTCTACCTGCAGACGGGCCAGCGCTACGGACATTCTCCCAACCGCTACTTTGATGAAATGTGGTATCGGGACGCCCATAAGGATGTGCGTCAGGGCCTGATCCGCGAGGACTGGGCGTCGGGGTTCGAACATTACATGGCGACGGGGTACAAAACCCATTCGCCGCACTGGCTGTTCGACGAACCCGGCTATCGCCGCCGCTACCCCGAGCTGACCCAGCGTTTCTTCAACGAAAACGGTTTTCGTAATGGCTACGATCACTACCTTGAAACCGGGGAAAGCCATTACTATCGCGGGCATCACTTTTTTGATGAGGAACTCTGCCGCGAACTGTCCCT
This sequence comes from Gluconobacter kanchanaburiensis NBRC 103587, assembly GCF_007988905.1. Lineage (GTDB taxonomy): Bacteria > Pseudomonadota > Alphaproteobacteria > Acetobacterales > Acetobacteraceae > Gluconobacter > Gluconobacter kanchanaburiensis. The sequence continues at coordinate 160,497 of NZ_BJVA01000002.1, read as the reverse complement.
GACATTTCCCGACCATTTTGACAGCCGGATCGGCCTGTTCAGCTCGTGGCTCGGCCTGCCGGCGCATGTCGCCGATGCGGGGCGCGTATCATGGTATTTCGATCCGGTCTGGTATCTGACGCGGTATCCGGAAGTCAGGCAGGAGATCGCCGCAGGTCAGTATTCGAGCGCCCTGCATCACTACCTGACGAACGAGACGCCGAGGCTCTTCGATCCGCAGGAATTTTTCTCCGAGCAATATTACGCCCAGTCCAGTCCCGACATGGTGCCGTCTCTGGAGAATGGCTATTTCCGAAACGGGTACGATCATTTCGTGCGCTATGGTGCGCAGGAAGGCCGTATCCCCCAGGAAGGGGTCGATCTGGCAGCGCATCTGGCGCAGACACAGGTCCGTAACGACGTCCGCAATCGCTTGTATGACAGCGCTTTTGCGCATCTGGTCGCGGGCCGGACGGGGCTGGGCGAAGGACGGATGGCTGCTCTTGCTTCAGTTTCCGAACTGCCGGAAGAACACTCCCGGATTCTTTTCGAGCGTGAAGCCGAGGCCATTCTGCCGTCGCTGGTCCGGCATCCCCTGGATTTTACGGTCCACGGCATTCCAGAAGTCAGTGTTCTGATGGTCGTTTATGACCGGATCGCTCTGACAGCGCAGGCGCTGGCGTCCCTGCGGGCCAATTACGCCGGTGCCATCCAGCTTGTTCTGGTGGACTCGGGCTCCCACGACCAGACGCGTCACATCGGGCGCATGGTCCGTGGCGCCACGATCCTGCGATATCGGCATAACATCGGTTATCTGCAGGGGTGCAATCTTGCTCTTGAAAAGGCGGAAGCGCCTTTTGTCCTGTATCTGAACAACGATGTGCGCCTGTATCCGGATGCCATTGTCCATGCTCTCGCACGTCTGCGCTCTGATGCGGGGATCGGGGCCGTGGGCGGCAAGCTCATCCGGACCAACATGCATCTTCAGGAAGCGGGTTCGATCATCTGGCGCGATGGAGCGACCTACGGGTATCTGCGGGAAGATGACCCCAATCTGACAACAGCGAATTTTGTCCGGGACGTCGATTACTGTTCCGCTGCTTTCCTTATGGTCAGAACGGCCCTGCTGCGGCGTCTCGGGGGATACGATACCCGTTACATGCCGGCCTATTTCGAAGATGCGGATCTGTGCGTGCGCATCATTCGGGCCGGAATGCGGATCGTCTATGATCCCGGTGTGGCGATTGAGCATCTGGAGTTCGGCAGTTCGGGGGCTGCCGGTTCGCATGCCCTGATTCAGGGCAATCTCAAGACCTTTGCGCGGCTCCAGCAGGATTTCCTGCGTTACCAACAGCCTGCCCATATCCGGAACGCCGTTCTGGGACGGGAACACCGGATCAGTCAGCGCAAGAGGATCCTTTTCATTGAGGATCGTCTCCCGCTGCGTCGTCTGGGGTCGGGATATGTCCGCTCCAACGACATCATCCGTGAAATGACGGCGCTGGGATATCAGGTCACGGTTTTTCCGATCATGCGCCGTGACCAGACCGCGATTGACCTGTTTGGAGATTTTCCTGAAACGGTCGAGCTGATCGTCGATCAGGATCTGTCTGACTTTGCTGACTTTCTACAGGAACGCGTCGGCTACTACGATCTTCTGTGGATCGGCCGGACGCATAACATGGCGCGTCTGCTGCCACTCTTGAATGAGTCGAATCGCTACCTGCCAGCAGCGGGGCCGGTTCTGGATACCGAGGTGATCGCGACTCCCCGGACACTGGAGCGCATCAGGGTTCTTGGGTTGCCGGAAGCCGATATCAGTCTGGACGACATGCTTCATCAGGAACTGGACTGTGCCAGATTCTGCCAGCGTATCGTTGCGGTGACCGCTCATGATGCGGATCTTGTGCGCCGTGCGGGTTATGATCATGTCTCCGTGCTGGGACACGAGCTCTTCTCACAGCCGACCCCGGCTCCGTTTGAGGCGCGTCACAACATTCTCTTTTTCGGCGCGATCCATGATGAAGGCTCTCCCAATCATGACAGTCTGATCTGGTTCGTGGAGGACGTACTCCCGCTACTGGACCAGATGCTGCCGCCGGAAATTCATTTCACGATTGCGGGCTATGTCGGCCCCGATGTGGACATGACTGTTTTTTCCGGAAACAGCCGGGTCGAGATCATGGGGCCAGTCGGAGATCCGCGGGAACTGTTCGACCGGCATCGGGTCTTCGTGGCGCCGACCCGCTTTGCGGGGGGAATTCCTTTCAAGGTTCATGAAGCCGCCTCCTATGGTCTGCCGCAGGTGGTAACGACGCTCCTTCGCGAAGAAGTGGGTTGGGCGGACGGTATGGAGGTGCTCGCTGCACCCGCGAACGACCCTGTGGCGTTCGCGAATGCGGTGGAGCGGCTTTATCAGGACAGGGAACTGTGGGAAAATCTGCGGCAGGGGGCGCTCGGTGCGATCGAACGTGATTGCTCTCCGGTCCGGTTCCGGCAGCAACTTTCGGATATCATCAAGACCTGCATTGCATGACATGACCGGTAAAAAACGGTCAAGAAGGGTTGGGGAGAACAGGAACGTTATGGACGCAGTGAATGAAACGGCCGTGAAGCCGGCAAAAGACCGGAGCAAAAATGCCAGCCTGACCGGCCGGGTTCTTGTCTGCAGCGGAGGTAGGTACGAAAGCCAGGCCAATGCGCAGATCCGTGAATCCATTATGGATGGCTGGGCGGACTGTTTCGGTGAGGATAATGTCACGGCGGTTCATATTTCGGCCGCTGCCAGTTCCATCAGGATCCTGAAGCCGACGATCGTTTTCGCCATTGGTTCCTATCTGCCGGAAAGCACATATTTCGGTGAGGTCTGCCGTGAAGCGAAGAAGATCGGTGCCGTGACGGTCTTCTGGGCGACGGAAGATCCCTATGAGCAGGATGCGAACTACCGCATTGCTGACGATTTCGACGTGATTTTCTCCTGCGACCGCTGGGGGCACAATTTCTACCAGCGTGAGCGCGTCTTTCATCTGCCGCTGGCAGCCAGCCCGAAGCTGCATTACGGCGAAATTGATGCGAACTCGGAAAAGACGATCGACGTTCTGTTCTGCGGTGTGGCGTTCACCAACCGCAAGGACATCGTTCGCAATCTTCTCCCGGTCCTGCGGGACCTGAACATCAAGATCGTGGGACCGGGCTGGGGTGAACTGGGCATCGGGTTCTCCGATGCCCGGATCGAGAAGTCCCAGCTTGTGGAACTCTATCGCCGTTCCAAGCTGGTGCTGAACCTTGGCCGTTCGCTGAGCTTCGAGAACAAGCGTTTCATCATCGCGCCGTCCACGCCGGGACCCCGGACGTTCGAAGCCGCGCTGGCAGGGGCGTTTCAGGTTTTCCATGAGGATACGCACGAGATCCGTCGCTACTATTCCGCAGACGAGATCCCGGTGTTCTCCAACCGTGTGGATTTCGAACGGCTGGTCGGTACCTATCTTGAGAACAATGATCTGCGCGTCACGATGGCGCGCAAGGCACAGGCCCGGACGCAGTCCGAACATCTGTACAAGCATCGTATCCAGTATGCGTTGCGCGTTCTGAAGGACGAGGGGCTGATCGGCTGAAAAGCCGATTCGCTTCTGTTGGGCGAGCCCCTGATCCGGTTAGGGAAAACAGACGAAAAAAGGCCGCGGAGCAATCCGCGGCCTTTTTTGCTGGAGGTGGTTGGCGCCCTGTCAGTTCGGCTGCGGGCCCATTACGACCTGGGCAAGATCTGCCGGACGGACCCATTTGTGGAAAGCGGTCTGAACCTGCTGAGGGGTCATGTCATAAATAGCCTGGGCAGCTTTTGCCGGGCTGTCGAGCGGCAGGTCCAAAGCAATCAGGGACAGGTAGCTGCCGGCCAGAGCGGTGAAGCTTGCGCGCGACATCGGCTGGCTCCGCAGCAGGGACGCCTTGGCAAGATCAAGGCTTTCCTGTGAGACAGGTGTATTGCGCATGTCCTCGACATCCTTGACCGCAAGAGCCCGTGCCTTGCTGACCTTGTCCGGATCCGCGCCGAAGGTGATGCCGAAGCCGCTCCGGGTGCGGGAATAGTTGAAACCACTTCCTGCGCCATAAACATACCCCGTCTTGACGCGTAGATCCTGCATCAGGCGCGATGAAAAGCCATCTCCCAGAATGGTGTTGCCAACGGCGAGCGCATGGCGGTCCGGATCGGTCACTTTCATGCCCATGGTCTCAACCAGCTTGACTTCGTCCTGGGAGCGCCCGGGATCGGCGACCACGGCATGGGAGGCACGGCTGAGGGGAATTTCAGGCAGATCGACCACGGGCTTTGGTCCTGTGGCCTTCCAGCCTCCAAAGGCTTTTTCAACTTCGGCCCGTGCGGCCTCTGGCGTAATGTCGCCGACGATGACGATGGTGGTCAGGTCCGGACGATAGGCGTGGGCGTAATAGGCCTGAACGTCGGCGAGGGTCAGCTTTCCGATCGTGGCAGGGGTCGCTTCACGCAGCGTCGGATCCTGAGCGGGAACGAGCGCTTTGCGTGCCGCGCGGCCAAAACGATAGCCCGGAGACTGGAGTTCGCCGGCCTGTGCCTGCGCGGCCTGCATCTGGGTGACGCGGAAGGCTTTTTCCGGGAAAGCGGGGTTCAGCTCATGATCCGCAAGCAGGGCGAGGCCTTTGCTGAAATTCGGCGTCAGGGTGCTCAGTGAGAAGGAGGAACCGGCTTCCTCATCTGCTGACAGGTCGTCGAGTGCGCGGGCAAGCGCCAGACGGTCATGCGTTTTGCTGCCATACAGGAACATCTGCTGCGTCACATCGGCCACACCCTCCTGACCGGCGGGCTGTTCCAGATCCGCGTTCTGCCGAATGGAGCCGACCAGTTCGATCGTATGGCTCACATGCTCGGGCTGGACGAGAAGATGCAGTCCATTGGACAGTGTATAGGCGGCGGGAAGCGGCGCCGCGGCAGGGATCGTCAGGCGTGCGAGGGCCTGCTGCGCCCAGTCCGGGAGGGCCACTTTGCCGGAAGGCGGTGTGTTGAAGGATTCTGCGCCACCGAAACCTTTTTCACCCACCGGCTTGCCGGAGGCGCTAGGCGTCAGGGTCGCGCTGATGGCGTGGGCCGGGTCGAGCAGTTTCTTCGCCAGTGCATCGACCTGATCTTTCGTGACGTTGCGGAAAGCGGCCAGCATATCCTGCGGGTCGTTCAGATGCTGGATGGCGATAGCCTGGGACCAGGTTTCGGCAAGGCCGGAAATGCTGTTGGCGTTGAATTCCAGCGCCGCGATTTCCTTGCGGCGGGCCGCTTCGATCAAGTCGGCCGGAATGCCGTGGGTGCGGAAATTCTCCATGATGGCGGCGACGCTGGCCCGCACCGCGCCGGGATTGCTGCCCTTGGGAAAGCCCGCATAGACCACGCCCAGACCGGCCTGTGCGTCGGGGTCATACATGAAACCCGTATCGAGCGCCTTGCCGGACGGCACGAGGTCGAAAAGGGCGGCGCGCTGGCTGCTGATGGCATCGGCAAGCAGGGTGGTCGCGGCATAATCGGGATCACGTTGCCCCGGCATGCGCCAGGCCATCGTCACCAGTCCAATCGGGAGATCGGTATCGAGTGCGATGCTCTGTGCCTTGGCCGGGGTCGGGGAAACGATCCCGCGTGCGGGGAGGGTGGAGGCGGGAATGCTGCCGAAAGCAGCCTCGACCTTCTTCAGCGTATCCTGCGGGTCTACGTCACCGGTGATCACCAGAACGGCGTTGTTGGGCGCATACCAGGAGTCATAGAATTTTTTCAGTAGCGGGGCGGTTGTAGCGTCGAAGGACGGGCGGGTGCCGAGAGCGTCCTGCTCGTAAGGCGTTCCGGCATAGAGGGCTGCGCGGATCTGTGACAGATAGCGGTAGATCGGGCTGGACAGGTCGCGGGAAACCTCCTGTTCGATCGCCCCCTTTTCATGGGCCCATTCGGCTTCCGTGATGTTCAGGCCGCGCATGCGTCCGGCCTCGATCCGCAGAAGGACGTCCAGGTCGCTGGCCGGGGCCTTGAAGTAATATTGGGTGACGTCCGACGTCGTGTCGGCGTTGTCATTGTTGCCGAGCTGCGCGCTGATGGTGGAGAGCTGGTCGCGCGAAAGAGTTTTCGAACCGTTGAACATCATGTGTTCAAGGGCGTGCGCGGTGCCAGGAAAACCCTTGGGCGCGTTCACCGAGCCGGTCTCATAATTCAGCATGGTCTGCACGACCGGAGCGAGCGTATCACGCACCACGATCACCCGCAGACCGTTGGAGAGCGTCGCCCGTGTCACTGTCGCTGTAGCCGCGCTGGCGACCGCTTCGGGTGTGGCGGCGGCGTGGGCCTCCGCGAGCACCGGCGGCGCCAGCATGGAGGCCGCCAGCAGGGAAGCGGTCAGCAGGGAAGGGCGCGACAGACGGGAGAGTGCGGACATGAAGCGGAGACTTTCCAGTGGAAAACGTGATGTCGTCGCAAGTAAACCGTCTGTAACGGCCGCTGTCCAGCATCGGCCTCTCACGGCTGCTCTCTGGACGCACATCCGGCGTTTCATGAAGAAAAAAATATGTGCAGAGCAGCGGAGGGCTGGCTAGACTTCCCGCAATGACCCTATCCCAAACTCTTGTCCGGATGGATGACTGGCTGATCGATCATCTGTTCCAGTCCGTGGCCGACCGGTTGCCCGAACGCCTGACGGCTTTGCATCTTGGTCTGAGTTGTCAGCTTGGGGCGCTGATGCTGAACGGTCTTTCGCTCCTGCTGCCAGTTCTGTTGTTCGGCGCCACGCTCGGGACGATGATTGACGGCATCCTGATCTGGGGCGTCAGTCTGGCCTTCTTTCTTGGGATGCGCCGCTCCGCGCCGATGGTGCGCCCCGGAATGCTCAACCCGCTCCGCCCCATGCTGCGGGCGATGCGGCTGCTCTCCGTTGGTTTTCTGGCTTATCAGTTCTTCCGGAACATGGGCGCCCCGGCAGGCGCCTTCTGGCTGATCGATCAGTTGAACACGATCTCCATGATCCTGTTCTCCGTGGGGCTTTATCTCGTGGCCTGTCAGCCGCACCCGCCTCGTCAGCGCATGGCGGGCCGTCGTGGGACTGTTATCGAAGGTGTATGGAGTGCCGGGGGACGGATCGGGTCCTGATGGCCCGTCACGTCGTCGGGAAGGAACGCAGCGTGTGACGTCCCAACTGAGAATTCTGCACTGTCTGTCGACCTGCGAATTCGCGGGGACGGAGCGTCATGTTGCGGAACTTACAGCCATTCAGGCGCAGATTCATGACGTCACGCTCCTGCTTGAACGCAGGACCGCCGATCCTCGGACGGGTGGCGATATCACCCGCTATCTCGGCCCGGGTGTAAGAATACTCAGGGCAGGGGCCGCAGGATATCTGGGCACACTGGCGCGCGAGATGCGGAGCGGCCACTATGATATCGTCCACACCCATCTCGGGCGGGCCTCGGCCCGGGCAAGCTGGCTGAAACGGGCGGGGCTGGCGGGGCGCGCTCCCCTTCTGGCCACATTGCATACAGACTATCGCGGACGCAGCTACAGTATTCACGACGGGCTTGTTTGTGTGGCGTCATGGCAGCAGGCAGGGCTGCCGGAACGGCAACGTGCTGCTTCAGCGGTCATTCCGAACTGGACACTGCCTTCTTCGTCCACGCCCCTCCTGCGGGCTGAACTCAGGACACAGCTGAGACAGGAGTGGAATCTTTCCCCGGAAGCAGTCGTGATCGGGGCTGCAGGGCGCATGGTGCCGGAGAAAAACTTCGGGTTTCTGATCCGGGCCTGGAAACAGGCTGCTCTGTGTTCCGGCACCCGGCTGGTTCTGGTGGGAGATGGTCCGGAACGTAGGGCGCTGGAAGCGGAAGCAGCAGGACGGCGTGATATTGTTTTCGCCGGGTATCGTACGGATATGCCTGATCTGCTGGCGGCGTTTGACGCGTTTGTTGTGCCGTCGCGTCACGAGGCGTTCGGTCTGGTGCTGCTGGAAGCGATGGAGGCGGGGCTTCCGGTCTGTGCTTCGGCGGTCGGCGGTCTGAAGGACATCCTGTGCGATATGCCGGACTGTCTTTTTGCTCCGGACAGTCTGGAAGACCTGATGAAGGGGCTGCGACGGCTGGAAGGGTCTTCAGCTTGCCTATGGGATATGTCGCGTTACCGGATCGCCACTGCGGCAGCCCGCGTGGAAGCGTTTTACCGCCGCTACTGCTGACGGCTCAGAGGTCGTAGGAGCGCCGCGATACATAGCTGGACAGTCCCCCATCGGGGAGAATGTGCCAGACATTGGTCAGGGCCGGAAGAAATTCGCATAGGAAGAGCAGAACCGACAGGAAGAAAAGCAGCATTCCGTGTCCGACAATCTGGATGCGCCGCCAGAAATAAAGCGGCGGCAGAAGGATCCATAGCATCGTGCCAGGACGGAAACCCGCTGCGAGCAGGCTTCGACGGTCCATGATCAGCGCGCAGTAGAAAATGCCGATACGGAAGATCGTGGAACCGATATTGCTAGCGAATTCTGGAATAAGGCCGAAGCCTTCCAGTATTCCAATCACCATGCCGCCAAAAAACGGGCCGATCAGGCTGAGCCACAGCCAGCGGTTCGAGATCAGGCTGGTGGGAAGGGCCGGCGGAACGCCCTCCGGCTGGGGCGGCCAGAAAACGCAGCTTCCCGCAGGGTGCCACTCGCCACCGAAACTCTCAGTCCAGCACAGGGTGGAATGTCCGATGATCCCTTCCGTGACGAGGGCTTTCATGCCGTCGGCGGTTACTGGTCCCTTGCGGGCGCCATGCTCCTCGTAAAACCAGCTCACAGTTCGTCCTCTTCCCGGCGGGGCATCGTCGTTCCGGTTCCTGCTGCTGTGCCAGTTCCAGAACGGGTCAGTCTCTCACGATTTTTGGGAGGCTTGGCAAGACCCATCCTTGTTGTCTCTGGATTTTCCAGATCGGAAAGGTCCATGAAAAAGGCCGCAGTCCGGTTCGGAACTGCGGCCTTTTTGCAAGGTATGCTGAGCATTCAGCCTTTGTGCTGCTTCAGTTCGCTCAGAACATCCGCGGGACGCATCGGCATGTGACGCAGGCGGATACCTACGGCGTTGAAGACCGCGTTACCAATGGCGGGCGCGATGACCGTGACGCCCGGTTCACCAAGCCCTGTGGGCTTTTCGGTGTTCTGGATGAATTCGATGTCCATGTCGGGCACATCGGGGATACGCAGGGGCGTATAGGTGTTGAGGTTGCGGTCCTTGATCGTACCGTTGACGATCTCGGTGCCCTCGAACATGGCCATGCTCAGGCCCCATAGCGCCGCGCCCTCGGTCTGGGCGAGAGCGCCGCCTGGATCGACGATGGTGCCAGCATCAAGCACAAGCCAGAGCTTCTGGCAGGTGATGACGCCCGTGTTGCGGTCGACATGGACCTGCGCCGCACCGGCCGTCCAGGTCGGCATGCCGCGTTCCTGGCCGAAGCTGGTGGCGATACCGATTCCGGTATCAGCCGGGAGTTGTTTGTTGGCGTAACCGATCTTGTCGGCCAGACGCTGGAGTACGGCAGCCTGACGCTTGGCCCCGCCAACGGAGTTCGGAGCCTGACCGGCATTGCGACCCTGTGCGGTGAACATCGACAGGCGGAACGCCAGCGGGTCCTGCTTCGTGGAATGGGCCAGTTCGTCGAGGAAACATTCCAGAGCCCAGGGTGTCCAGCCCGCACTGACCGAACGCAGCCAGCCCGGACGGAACGTGGCGTTGGCGAGGTCGTTGCTGATGGCGCGGACGCGGGTGGGACCCGTCTCGTACCAGTGATCCGCGCCCGCGATGGCGAACGGATCATATTTTTTGCCGTCTTCGCCCGTGGCGAGGAAGGCAGGCGCCATGACCTGCGTCGGCCAGCCGGCTACCGCAACGTAATCCATCGCCGTGATCTTCTTGCGATCGTTGTCCAGCGAAACCCTGATCGTCTGGAGCGACGGCGAGCGGATGGAGTCCAGTTCCATGTCGTCGGAGCGGGTCAGGATCAGCTTGACCGGTGCGCCACCGATTGCCTTGGATGCGAGCGCGGCCGGGATGCAGTAATCGCCATTCAGACGACGCCCGAAACCACCGCCGAGCATATAGGTACGCATGACGACCTGCTCTTCAGGGACCTGAAGCGCCTTGGCGAGCTGCGGCAGGATCAGCGACTGCCACTGGTTGCCGGTGTGGATTTCCCACATCCCGTCAACGTGACGGGCCACGGCATTGACCGGTTCAAGCTGGTAATGCGCGACCGAGGCACAGGTGTAGCTGCGCTCGAAGACCTGCGCCGGATGGATCGTGAGCGCCTCATCCACGCCCTTGTCGTTGAAAACGCGGGTGCCGTTCTTCGGATCGAGCGTCAGCTTGCGCCCGTGTTCGATGATGTCGGCTTCCGAGACGTTGATCGTGGGCCCGGGCGTCCACTGGACCTTCAGGGCGTCCGCGGCGCGGATCGCGGCGGGATAGGTCTTGGCCAGAGCCACGACCCAGCCCGGAACGATGCCGGAGGGATCGTCCAGTACGACATAGCGGACATAGCCCGGGATCTTTTTCGCCGCGCTGTCGTCAACGGAAATGACCTTTGCGGCGTAGCGTGTCGGCGGCATCTTCGGGCGGCCATAGACCATGCCGTCGAGTTTGACGTCGATGCCGTAGATTGCCTTGCCGGTCGTCTTGTCCGGGATGTCGAGCGCCGGGACAGGTTTGCTGATGAGACGACGGTTCGTGACCGGTTTGAGCGGCAGTTTCGCCATCTCATCCGGCGTGAAGCTCCGTGTCGGCTTGGCGCGGGCGACGATATCGCCAAAGGATACGCTCTTGCCGCCAGCAGCAACGACGCTTTCACTGACGGTGCAGCGCTCCGGTGTGGTGCCGAGGAGCTTTGCACCTTCTTCCAGCATCACGGTCCGGGCCGCGGCACCGGCCTGACGGAACGTGTCCCAGGTATCCCAGACTGACCAGGACCCGCCGGTGACGTATTTTCCGGCCCATTTCGGAGCGGTGTCGACTTCGGTGATCCGTATATTGTCCCAGTTCGCATCCATTTCGTCCGCGATGATGCGGGCGAGCGCGGTGCCGACATGCTGGCCCATTTCGGCGCGCACGATATTGACGTTGATCGACCCGTCGGGCGCGATGGCACACCAGACGTTCGGTTCGAACGCAGCTTCGGGAGGCATGGCGGTGGGCAAGGTCACGGCAGCGCTGGCTTTGCGGGCGAAACCGAACATCAGCCCGCTGCCGGCTGCCGTCATCAGGAAGCTGCGGCGGGAGAGGCGCGTGGCGTCGCTCTTCTTCGCAATCTGTTCGATTTTAGCCATTGTTGGCGCCTTCCTGCTGCTTCGAAGCAGCGTCCTTGATGGCCTTGCGGATGCGGATATAGGTCATGCAGCGGCAGAGGCTGCCGCCCATCACACCATCGATCTGCTCATCCGTCGGGTTCGGATAGTCCTTCAGGAGGCTTGCAGCCTGCATGATCTGGCCGGACTGGCAGTAGCCGCACTGTGGCACCTGCTGGTCACGCCACGCGACCTGCACGACGTGGTTTCCTGCCGGGTCCAGACCTTCGATCGTCGTGATCGAAGCACCTTCGACGGCGGAAAGCGGTGTGATGCAGGAGCGCGTCGCGCGGCCGCCGACATGGACGGTGCAGGCGCCGCATTCGCCGATGCCGCAACCGAACTTGGTGCCGGTCATGTTCAGATCATCACGGATGACCCAGAGCAGGGGGGTGTCTGCCGGGGCGTCGACCGTGACGGGCTGTCCGTTGAGTTCAAATTTCGTGGTCATGTCCTGTTTTCCCAGTCCTGCCCGGATCAGTGCGAAGCGTTGACGGGCGGAGCTTCGAGCGTGGCGCGCGCGGCTGCGGCCTTCTTCTCCAGATCCGTCCAGGGGGGCAGCGTGGTGCGTGTACGACGCAGATAGGCTGCGATACGTGCCATGTCGTGATCCGACAGGGCGGTATAGAAGCTCGGCATCGAGATGTGATCCTGACCCTCCTCGGCGGTAATGCCGTGCAGCATGACCTGATAGAGGTTGTTCGGCTCATCCAGCCAGACAGCATTGTTCAGCGCCAGTTCCGGACGTCCCGAAACGGGGTTCGGGCCGGAGTTGTAATGGCAGGCGCCACAGGCGGCCTGATACAGCCGGGCATCTGCGTCCAGTGTCTGCGGACCAGTCAGGTCGCGACCCGACATCTGCATGGCACGTGCAATCGCGGCCTGATCACCACTGCTGCGCTGAGCGGCCTTGTCCACGTCCGCATAGTAATGCGCGATGGCGCGCACATCTGCCTCGGGGATCTTGGAGAGGAAGCGGTGCGGAACGGGCGACATCGGGCCTGCGGCGGAGCCATGCAGCGGCGCCACGCCGAAGCGCAGATACTGGAACAGCTCGTCTTCGGTCCAGACGACCGGCGTCGGGTTGTGGTCGTTCAGCGGAGGGGCGATCCAGCCGTCGATGACCGCACCATCATAGAGGTTGCTCATCTTCTCTGCGCCGAGAAGGTTGCGCGGCGTATGGCAGGCGCCACAGTGTTCGTTGCCCTCGGCGAGATAGGCACCACGGTTCCATTGTGCGTCGTGCTTCGGGTCGTTCTGATAGCGGCCCGGAGTGAAGAACAGCAGCTTCCAGAAGCCCTGGCCGGTCAGACGGATGTTGATCGGGAAGGGAACCGTGTTGTCACGCGGCTTCAGATGTACGGCCGGGCGCGTCATCAGATAGGCGTAGAGATCCGAAACGTCCTGATCGTTGACCTTGGTGAAGTGGTCGAATGGGAAGGCCGGGTAGAGCTGCGAACCGTCGCGGGCGATGCCCTTGTTCATGGCGCGCTTGAACGCAGCCAGCGACCAGTTGCCGATTCCCCATTCTTCATCAGGCGTGATGTTGGACGAGAAGATGTCACCGAAGGGTGTGGCCATCTTGAAGTCGCCGGCTAGTTCTGGGCCGGGCTTGCCATCCACGCGGGTATGACACTCCGCGCAATAGCCGCCATTGGCGACGATGGCGCCCCGGCTGATGGCGTCCGCGGAGAAGGAGGACGCGGCAGGCCGCGGGATCGGGGCGATGGCGGGGTACCAAGCATAGGCAAGAAAGCCGATGCCTCCCACTGCGCCAAGGCCAATGACGGCGGCAGCTATCCGTTTGAGCATGCTAGAACTGTCCCGGCAGAGTTGAAATCATTTGCCACAAAAGGCGACTGTTGCGTGCAACCTAGGGCACGAGCCCGTGAAAGGGAAGATTGCGTTATCTCAAAACCGTATGTCTCCTGCAATAAATGCAGTCACCGTCATGAAAATACCACAGGTTTTGATTGAATCAGGCATAAATTCGGGAGTTTATCGGTCCTGATTGCAGTATTCCGACGTATCGATCCGCCCCGATTACGGTCAGGATATTGCAGGTTTTATCCTTGAGGCTGTTACATTGGCCTCGGTAAGCGCTCTGGTTTGCTATGAATATAATGACACCGGGTGCCATAAAAATCCTATTCTTTAAATGATTGCCCGAGGTTGTTTGAGTCGAAGGTTTTCGGTCCGGAAGAGGCCGGATCAGCTTCTGGTGACTCGTGGATGCATGGCCTATGCTCGCTCTGCGCCGGATCTGTCCGTCGTCTCGATCGAAAGGAACCGCCATTTCCGCCAGCCCTGTCCTGATCCGGTGGCTTGCCCTGACGGGGGTGGTGCTGAGCGTGCTGTGTGCGCTCTGTCTCGGTCGTTTTCCCTTGTCGCCGCAACGCGTTCTGGGCGTTTTTGGATATTTTCTGCACCTGTCATCCACTGATGATCCGGTGGCGCGGACTGTCGTCATGCAGGCCCGGCTGCCACGTATTCTGGCAGCTCTTCTTGTTGGAAGTGCCCTGTCTTGCGGAGGGGCCTCCTATCAGGCTGTGTTTCGCAACCCACTGGTCTCACCAGACCTGCTTGGCGTTTTGAGCGGGGCGGCATTTGGCGCTGCGGTCGCCATTATTCTGGGGGGCGCGGTATCGGTCGTGCAGGGTGGGGCGTTCGCCGGCGGCCTTCTGGCTGTCGGATGCGGGCTGCTGATCGGCAGATCACTCCCAGAGGGCGGAATCCTAAGCCTGTTGCTCGGTGGCCTGATTGGCAATGCCATCTTCACGGCTCTGCTGTCGCTTGTGAAATATCTTGCCGATCCGATGGATCAGCTTCCCGCCATCGTGGATTGGCTTCTGGGCAGTCTGGCGCCAAGTGGCTGGCAGGAACTGGCCTGGGTGTCGGGACCCCTGATCGGGTTGACGGCAGCGCTGGTCCTGTGCGCCCCGGTTTTGGATGTTTTGTCGCTGGGAGATGACGAGGCACGCAGTCTGGGCGTATCCGTCCGTGTCATGCGCCCGATGGTGATTGTCCTCGCCACGTTCGCCTGCGCCCTGACGATCTCGATGGCAGGAATTATCGGCTGGATCGGGTTGCTGGTGCCGCATGTTGCGCGGCTGGTGGCGGGAGCAGAGCACCGGAACATGATGCCGGTCTGTGCGCTGCTGGGGGCGGCCGGGCTGGTACTGGCCGATACCTGCGCCCGGAGTCTGACGGCCGGAGAAGTTCCGCTGGGGATCGTGACCCAGCTTTTTGGGGCTCTGGCCTTCATCATCGTTCTCAGACGTCTGCGTCGGGGGGTAGGGTGAGCTTCCTGTATTGTCGGAATCTGACGTTCACCCAGCCGGGGCGGAAGCATCCCGTTCTTGAAGGTATCGATCTTTCGCTGGAACGCGGCGAACTGGTCGGGCTTCTGGGGCTGAACGGGGCCGGGAAGAGCACGCTGTTGCGCCTGTTGATGGGATTTCTGAAACCTTCTGCCGGAGAGGTTCTGTTAGCGGGAAAGTCCCTGCGGGCGTGCTCCGCCTCCGCCATTGCGCGTCATTTGGCCTATGTGCCGCAGTCCCATGCCGCGACGTTTCCCTATACGGTACGACGGATGGTGGAGCTTGGCCGGGTACCGCATTCCGGACTGACGGGGCGATCAGGGCCGGAAGACCGCAGGGCGGTGGAGGCCGCGCTGGAGCGTATGGGTCTTGAGAGACTGGCGGAACGGCCAGTAACGGAGCTTTCGGGCGGAGAGCGCCAGCGTGTCGTTCTGGCACGGGCTCTGGCGCAGGATGCAGCAGGGCTGCTGCTGGACGAGCCGATGGCGGGGCTGGATTACGGGCATCAGATCCGTCTCATGGCGCTGCTGTCGGAGCTTGCACGTGAGGGGCGTCTTGTTATGCTCACCTCACACCGGCCGGAGGAGCTGTATGTCCGCGCCAGCCGGGTTTTGATCCTCGATCATGGGCGGATCGAGGCGGACGGCGTGCCGGGCGATGTTGTGACGGCGCAGCGGATGACGGCGCTTTACGGTGTGCCTCTGCATCAGACGGATCATGCCGGGAACCGCTTTTTCCATCAGGGAGAGGAAGACGAATGACAGTGTCAGGCATCCTGAAGTGTCGCCACAGACTGCGTTCCGGCAGATCCTTCAGGGCATTGCTTCCTGTATTCCCCAAGGTTTTGCTTCGGGGGGGGCTCGGAGCCGCCCTGTGCGGTTTCGGGCTTGCGGGATTGCCCGTGTCGGACGCTTGCGCCGCGCCCCCGTCAAGGATCGTGGAAGGGTGGTACGCGCATAATGCGACGCTCATCATGCTGGGGGCGCAGGAGCGCATCGTAGGGACGGTCGCGCGTCCCTCGATGCTGCCGTGGATGTTCCGGCTGGTGCCGTCTCTGGCTAAGGCCGAGACGCTGGACCCGGGGAATCTGAACGCCGAGGAGCTTCTGTCCCTTCATCCCGATCTGGTCTTTGTTACCAGTTCCAGTCATTCCGCCGATGCCCTGAAACGGGCGGGACTGAACGTGGCGCCCGAAGGCTTCGACCGCTTCGATGCCATGCTCGATTGCGTGGACGGTACGGCCACCCTGCTCCAGACGTCGATCGCAGCAAAACGGGCCCAGGCCTATCGGATCGCCTTCCTTCAGGCGGTCTCACAGGCGCCAACCGATCCGCAGGGGCCGCGTGTCCTGCATGTTGAATCGCTCAAACCGCTTCGGGTCGATGGCGATGACAGCATCATCGATCAGTGGATCCGCAGTGCGGGCGGCCGGAATGCCGCGCAGGGTGTTCACGGCAACAAGCAGCCCGTATCCGTAGAGCAGGTTCTGGCGTGGAATCCGGACATCGTCATCGTTGGCGCAAACACAGGCGATCCGGCAGGCCTGAAGCAGGATCCTGTCTGGTCGAAGGTGAAGGCAGTTCAGTCCGGCCGGGTCTACCGCAACCCCGCAGGCCTGTTCCCGTGGGACCGCTATGGGCCGGAACTGTTGCTGCAGGTGATCTGGGCGAGGCAGATCGTCCGGACAGGACAGGTAGATGTCCCCTCCATGATCCGCTCGATCCGGTCTTTCTATCATGAATTCTATGGTATCGCGCTTTCAGCCCGTGATGCGCAGCGCATGCTTGAGGCTCTTCCTCCCTCCGATACGCCCTGACACACCTACCCAGTCCTACTGAATCCAGACTCAGGAACAGCTTCAGATGATGCAGACAGTTTCACGGCGCGGCCAGGTCATTCGCCGTGGGGTTCGCGGCGCGGTGAGACTGCTCCTTGCAGGAAGCGTTCTGGCAGGTTTTGTAACCTTTCAGGCCAGGGCGGACGGGACGCTGCTGCCGGTTCCGCAGAGCGTTTCGGTTTCCAATGGCGTAGCGTCGATTGGGGCTGGAGTGCAGGTCGTGTGGGATACGCGCCCGTCGCCTCTGCTGCAACGGGCGGTCACGCGATTTATGACGCATCTTGCGGCGACCATCGGGCCGGAGGAGAAAGGCGAGCCATATGTGCTGCATATCTCCGCAGGGCAGGACCGGGCGTATCTGAGCGTTGATGAAAAGGAGCGTTACGCCCTCACGACGTCTGAAACCGGCGCGAGGCTGGAGGCAGACGGGCCTGCGGGCGTGCTTCATGGGCTGGCAACGTTGTTGCAACTCGTGCGCTCGACGCCGGACGGAGCGGTCCTCGTGCGTCTGCATATCGAGGATGCGCCCCGGTTTGCATGGCGCGGTCTGCTGATGGACGTGGCACGACATTTCGATACGGTTGAAACGGTCGAGCGTCAGCTGGACGCGATGGAACTGGTCAAACTCAACGTGCTGCACTGGCATCTGAGTGACGGGGCGGCCTTCCGGGTCGAGAGCCGCATATACCCCCAGCTTCAGACCAAGGCGCCTGCGGGACAGTATTATACGCAGGCGCAGATCCGCGAGGTCGTGGCCTACGCGGCTGATCGCGGCATTCGTGTCGTGCCGGAATTTGACGTGCCGGGACATGCGCTGGCGATCGTGCAGGCCTATCCGGAGCTTGGCGCGCAGCCGCTGCCGGACATGAGCAATAAGGGGCTGAACCTCAATAACGCCGCGCTGGACCCGACCAATCCGCAGACCCTGCGCTTTGTGCGGGGGCTATATGGCGAGATGGGGCATCTTTTCCCCGATCGCTATATCCATGCGGGCGGCGACGAGGTGGTGTCTTCCCAGTGGACGAAAAACCCGGCGATCGTAGCTTATATGAAAGCGCATGGCTATGAGACGGCGCAGGCGCTTCAGGCCGCATTCACGGGTCAGGTCGCCGCCATCATTGCGGCGCAGGGGCATGTGATGATGGGGTGGGACGAAGTCAGCGAAGCTCCCATCCCGAAAAACGTGGTCGTCGAACCCTGGCGCGCGTCGAAATGGACAGGGTCCGCCACACGCGCCGGACATCCGGTTGTCGTGTCCGCAGGATATTATCTTGATCTGCTGCGCCCGTCGGCAACGCATTACGCTGTCGATCCGTTTGATACGCGGGCAGACGGCATCACGGCGGAGCAGCTTGCGAAATTTCCGCCCAAAAATCCGGATTTCTATCGCCCTTTCACGCTGGATCCTCAGGCATCGTCTCTGGATGACGGACAGAAAAAACTGGTGCTGGGGGCGGAGGGGACACTCTGGGCGGAAATGGTCACCGAACCGATGCTGGAGTCGCGGCTGTGGCCCCGGATGGCCGCGCTGGCCGAGCGGTTCTGGTCTGCGCAGGACGTGCGGGATATTCCCGATTTGGA
Organism: Gluconobacter kanchanaburiensis NBRC 103587; assembly: GCF_007988905.1. Taxonomy (GTDB): domain Bacteria; phylum Pseudomonadota; class Alphaproteobacteria; order Acetobacterales; family Acetobacteraceae; genus Gluconobacter; species Gluconobacter kanchanaburiensis. The sequence continues at coordinate 142,423 of NZ_BJVA01000002.1, read as the reverse complement.
GCGCCGTCTTCCAGTCGTGATGGCGGAGCTTGAGGTGACAGGATTGCAGGCAACGCAACATCGCGATGCCTTGCGTGAGGCCATGGTGCCCGGGCACTCCGGACCTCTGGCGGTTCTGACGGATGTGACGGTTCCCGTCCGCAATTATGCGCTCAACCATCTCGTAACTGCCAGTGACGGGGCGATGCTGTCGGCTCCCGTGACGGTGGCTGAGCCGGATTCGTTCGGGGCGATACAGTTCAATACGATGGCCGGGCGTTATGCGCAGGGTGAAACGGCGCTGGCTGAGCCGCTGAAACGGATGCTCCAGCGCTGGGTCGATAACGATGCAGCATTCGTGACCAGTGCGAAAGGACTTCCGGCTCTTGAGGCCGTTGTGCCTGTCTCCCATGCCGTAGGCCAGTTGTCCCGCGCCGGGCTGAATGTCCTCAACGGACGAAACGGCTCGGCCTGGAGAATGGACGCGAACCGTCTGCTTCAGGAGCAGGAAGCGGCCTTTGAAAATTCAGCCAGCATGCTGGCGTCTTTCCATGCTCCGCAACCGCCGGGCGGATTGCTGATCGCGATTCTGCCGGGGATCAAGGCACTCCTTGAAATGAACGGCCGATAAGCGTTGCGGCCGACAAGCATTGCGGATTGTGGCGCAGGGGATGGATTTTCACTGCGCGGCAGGGGAAAAGGAAGGCATGACACGTTTTCCGATCCTCCTTCTCGACTATGACGGCACGCTGGCGGAGACGCAGCCAGCCATTCTTCGCAGCTTGACAGAAGCGTTCGGCGCCAGTGGCATTGCCGCTCCGTCTCCTGAAGCGCTTCGGCAGGAACTGACGCGCGGAGGCACTCTCCAGACGCTGTTCCAGGCCATGGTTCCGGAGAGTGACGAAGACGATGCTGCTGCGTTCGTCCGGCATTACCGCACCTTTTATCCAAAGGCGGACGCGGAAGAGACCGTCCTGTTCGACGGTGTCGTGGAAAGCCTGAATGCTTTGAAGGAGAAGGGGAAAATCCTCGCCATTCTCAGCAATAAACATGCGCCCACGGTCTGTGCGAGCCTCGCGCGGTTCGGGTTGACATCCTTCTTCGCTGGCGTCATCGGCTCGGAGCCGAATTTTCCGCACAAGCCGGATCCCCGCGTCATGGCGGAGCGCGTTCTGCCGCTGTTTCCCCAAAGGTCGCGCTCGGAGTTCCTGATGGTCGGCGATACGGCCGCCGACCTCCAGTTCGCCCGCAATGCCGGGATCGCATCATGCTGGGCCAGCTACGGCCATGGAAGCGCGCCGCAATGCGAGGCGCTCCAGCCAGATCTGCGGATCGATGCCTTTAGCGGGATCCTGAACATCCCTCTCTGAAAGCAGGCTTGGCACAGAGGATGGGCTGACGCTTTCGCGTCAGTCCTGCGCAGCCTCTTGCTCGGAGGCCGCGTTCTGCGTGATCAGGCCGCCGGCGAAGTCCCCCTCTCCGGCGGCGGTTTCGTCTTCCACATCTTCCGGCGTTGCGACAGTCCAGCCTTCGAAAGGAACGTGATCGCGTATGGACTGCATGTAGGTGGACATGGCTTCTATCCGTTCGCCCGTGCCCCAGAAATGGACGAAGCCAGTATAATTCATCTGTTCGCGTTCGGGCGTATGGAAATCGTTGGAACGAATAGCGCCCGTCGCGTAGTAGCTGACTTTTTCCGTCAGGAAGTCGAGGTCGAAGCTCTGTGTCAGCACTGCGATATAGTTCGCGATGCTCTGATCGAAATGGCTGAGTTCGTGCCGGTTCTGCACTTTTTCCGAAAAACGGTAGATGCAGGACTGGATCATGTTGAGGACAAAGTCGAACTCTTCAATCCGGGGAATGGATAGAATGCCAGAATTGAAACCCGGAACGTTCAGATCCCGCGAGTGGCAGCGTTCGTCTTTCTCGAAAAGCTGGGAGCCAATCGAGGGGCTGGTCTGAAGGCGCGTGAAGAACTCCTTCTGCGCAGACATCTTGTCGCTGCGGAAAATGTCTTCGAACAAGCCGTTGAGATCGTTGTCCACGACGACATCGGTGTCCATGTAAAGCAGCGGGCTGAACTGGTAGATCGGTTTCCACTGCGCGATGCGGAAACGTGCGGTGTAGAAGTCGAGACCTGCCTGTCCATGCAGGGTCCAAACATGACAGTTGAAGAGTGCTGTCGCCGGGCAGTGTTCCTTGAGCGTCTCTTCATCCAGATCGCTGACAATCAGGATATCGCCGGTATGTTTTCCGAACTCGGATAGTGAGCGCAGGCAGAGATCCAGCGTGTCGAGATAGCGGATCCCGAAAGCGCAGAGATAGACCAGTGGACGATAGAGCCTGTAGCGATGCGGCATCCACAGGTCGTTCCACACGACCATGTCCGAGATGTAGTCTCCCCGGGTCCGGCAGACGAGGCCGTCGGAATTGTTGATGAATGTCTCCGCGATATTGAAGAAATTCTCCCCGACACGCAGGCGCATGTATTCAAGGGATTCAATGTCTGACGGTCTGATGATGTGGCCATCTTCGTCGATCCAGCTATTGGTGACGAAGAAATAGAAGCGTTCGAATTCCTGTCGGGTCAGGACCAGAAATTGCTCCCAGGGATTTTTAAGTTCCTGAAACAGCCTGACCGAGCCGTCCTCATGCGCTGTGAGATAGCCATCCCGGGCCTTGAGATAAGTATGACCCGCCTCGGTTTCGAGAATGAAAGGCCCGATACCTTCAATATCGGTCTTCAGCCTGAGGGCGTCGGAATAGACGGGAAAGCAGTCTTCAAGAGGTGTGCTGGCGTTGATGGGGGCCTGTTTCAGGGTGCCAGGAGTATCGCCTCTGGTCACCACGGTTCCCCAGCGTGTAATCAGGGCGCAACGCTGCAACTCGTGCTGCATGATTTTGTCTTTCCCGTGCAATGCTACCGACATGGTCCTGCTGAAATCTTTCAGGACGATATCAGGCCCGACTCTGTCTGTATATCCGGGCTGGCCTGATATCCCGTGATCTGTCGGGACGCGACGGATTATTCCGGACCCAGGTTGCGAGATATGGATTTTCTGTCAGGCGGGCGTACCGATACTGCCGCGCAGCACTAATTCTGTTTCTAGAATGACGTTTTCGCCGCCATTTCCTGCTCCGAGAAGACGCACGGCCTCGCTGCCCTTGCGTTCGTGAGGCTGGCGGATGGTGCTCAGGTCGTGGGTCTGGGCCGCGGGGATATCATCGAAGCCGAAAATCGACACGTCCTTGGGAACGCGTAGTCCGAGTGAGCGGATGGCGCCCATCGCACCAATAGCCACGCGGTCGCTCATGGCAAGGATCGCGGTGGGTCGGCGTGGTTGTTTCAGCAGGTGACGGACAGCCTCCGCCCCCATTTCCTCGGAGTTGATGGGGATTTCCCATGTTGGCACGTCTTCGGGGGCAATCCCTGCCTCTTTCAGGGCCAGAAGATAGCCCTCAAGCCGCATGGCGATCGTGCTGTGGGCGATATTGGCGCGGCGCATGGCCGTCAGCGGGCCGGAATAGCCATCATGAGCGGTCTTGAGAGAGAGGATTCCGAAATGGCGATGCCCCAGATCAAGCAGGGTCTTCGCGGCACGACGTGCGGAATCCCGGTCATCGATCCCGACATAGGGCACGCCGCTGAGGCGTGGCTGGTCCACCACCACAAGGGGCACATTGCGCTGCTGCGCCATCAGGACGCAGCGGCTGTCAGGCGCCACGGAATAGAGAATGTAGCCATCTACCGCTGCATTGCCGAGCGATACGGGAGCGGCGCGGTTGCGGAGGTTGCTTCCAGCGGAAATCAGGGCGAGGTCGGTTTCAAGATCATCGCAGGATTTTGCAACGCCATTCAGAACGCTCAGGATGGCAGGATCGGAGAAGGCATAGGGAAGGTCTTCGCTGAATAGGAAGCCCAGTGCGCCAGCGCGTCCGGTAGCAAGCTGTTTGGCGGCCGGGTCAGGGCCAGTATAGCCGAGCTCCTGTGCCGCTGCGAGGATCCGCTCGCGCAGGGCGGCGGAGAGCTGGCCGGGGCGGATATAGGCATTGGAGACTGTGGTATGGGAGACGCCAACCTGCGCCGCGACATCCTTGAGGGTTACTTTGCGGCGGTCGTGTTGTCGCGTCATTGTTGCGGTCTGTCCAGTAATGACACCTGATCCGTCATGTCAGATCTTGCCCTGACGCACGCCATAGGGTGTCAGTGTTCTCTCAAAAATTACTACCATCGTCATAGCGTTTTTCCCGCGTGTGAACCAGTCACGGGCGCGGGAGGAGTTGTGAAAACATAAAATTCTGTATTAATGCCTTCTGCAAGGTGGGAAATCAGACCGGTTTGGGCTTCGGGGCCGGTTTTTTTTGGGACGACTGGAGTGGCGCAAACATGGCGCGGCATTTCGGGGAGAGCTGGTCGAGCTTCTTTTTCATGCAGGCCGTGATTTTCGCTTCATTGGGAATGGCGAACGTACACAGGCGGATGGCGTCTCCCTGGCAGGCGGCCTTCTGCTGGTCGCGGGTTGCGGCGGAGGCTGCCTGAACCGGCCCAAGGGCCACGGTGACGGTGAGAGCGGTCAGGGCGATGAAATAACGGCTCATATGTATTCTCCTTACCCTCAGGTAAGCGTGTGGGTGGTTTCCCGGTTTCACTCAGGCGAGACTTTATCACAACTGCTTTTGCGTGTGATCTGTCCAATATGGACCGTAGAATTCCTGTTTGAGGACTGTCAGGGATAAAGAATACGTGCAAACCGTGCGGCTGCCGCCGGTGCGGACGGGGTATCGGTCGTGTTTGCGGGGGCGGGCAGTTCTGGCGGAAGAGCGCCGGGTTGCAGACTCATCAACAGAACCCGTGCCCGGCGTGCGTCTGCGCCATCGCTCCAGCAGTAATGGATGGCACGGGATTCGCGCTGGGATTCGATCAGGCCGGCGCGCCTCAAGGCGCCGAGATGCTGGCTCAGCGTCGGCTGGCCGATCCCCGTCATGGTTTCGAGTTCGCTGACGGCATGGGTGCTGTCAAGCAGGGCCGAGAGGATCATCAACCGTTGCGGCTGGGCTAGCACCCGAAGCCATTCCGCCAGTTCGCGGCTCTTTTCCAGCGGGAGCAGGACCGTCATGGGCGTGTTTTTCCCGCGGGCTGGAAGAACCATTTTGCCCCCGCTTTTTCCACGGCCGCTTGCGTTTGGAGTGGTGGAGCCACGGTACGGTCGCCCGGCTGCCAGCTTTCGGGGGTGAGGGTGCCGGCACGATCCACTTCCTGAAGGGCGCAGAGCAGGCGCAGCAGTTCGGGTACGGAGCGCCCGACCGTGGCGGGATAGTTCAGGATGGAGCGGATTGTGCCGGAGGGGTCGATCATAAAAACCGAACGCACTGTTGCGCTGTCCTGCGCTGTTCCGTCGATCATTCCATAGGCGCGGGCCACGGCAAGGGACGGGTCCTCGATAATGGGAAAGGGGATCTGGATTCCGAATTGCGTATGAATGGCCTCGACCCAGGCCAGGTGGGCGGGAAGGCTGTCAGCCGAAATCCCGAGCAGGGCACAGTCGCGCTGTTGGAACTCTTCGGCGCTTCGGGCGAGGGCGATAAATTCACTCGTGCAGACGGGCGTGAAGTCCGCTGGGTGCGCGAACAACAGCACCCAGTGCCCGCGCAGGGCGCTCATGATGAACTCGCCATGCGTGGTGCGGGCGCTGAAATCCGGAGCGCGGTCGCCAATACGCAGGGAGGTGCATCTGGGGAGGGAGGAAGTCTCGACGGAGGAAGATGCGATCATGATCCGGTTCCAAAAGCATCAGGGCGCTTGACATGCAATACTTACAATATTAACTTAACAGTTAATGAAAGTATCGTAAAGCTATTCCACAGGCAGAAGGTGAGCGCCATGCAGGACGCAGCAATCCAGGCCGCGACCGCTCAGATCGGGCGAACCAACGAAGGCGCGGCGCCTGCTCCGGTCGTCTGTACGTTCTTTGATGAAGCCACCAATACTGCCAGTCATGTCGTTCATTGTCCCGTAACACGGCACGCCGCCGTGATTGATAGCGTGCTCGACTATGACGCTGCGGCAGGGCGTACGTCGCATGGATCGGCGCAGGCGATTGTTGATTATGTCGTGCGCGAAGATCTGCTCGTGGACTGGCAGCTTGAAACTCATGCGCATGCCGATCACCTGTCGGCGGCTCCCTGGCTTCAGGAGCAGCTTGGCGGGAAACTGGGTATCGGTGCGGATATCACTCGTGTTCAGGCGGTGTTCGGCAAGATCTTTAATGCCGGGACGCGTTTTGCGCGGGACGGATCGCAGTTCGATCACCTGTTCACGGATGGAGAAACGTTCCGGATCGGCGAATTACCGGTCACGGTGCTGCATGTCCCCGGGCATACGCCAGCCGACATGGCCTTCGTGATCGGCAATACGGCCTTCGTGGGCGATACAATCTTCATGCCGGATTTCGGAACGGCCCGCGCTGATTTTCCAGGTGGCGATCCGCGGCAGCTTTTCCGGTCCATTCGTCGGCTTCTGTCCCTGCCGGTCGAGACGCGGCTGTTCCTGTGTCATGACTACAAGGCGCCGGGCCGGGACGAATATGCGTGGCTGACGACTGTTGGCCACGAGCGGGCTTATAATATTCATGTCCATGATGGTGCGGGCGAGGATGAATTCGTCGAAATGCGGACGGCCCGGGATGCCACGCTGGCGATGCCACGCCTGCTGATGCCATCCGTTCAGGTCAACATGCGCGGCGGTCACATGCCCGAGGTGGAAGCCGATGGCGTGAGCTACATCAAGATCCCGGTCAACCGTCTCTGACACTGCGTCCGCGGTGTCAGAGACGGTGTGCAAACGCGCCTGTTTTCCTGTTTCACGTCCCCTGGTGGAGTTCCCATGCCGACACGTTCCCTTACTGAAAGCTATGCCATTTCCCCGCAGATCGCCGTGAAAGACGTGGCGGATCTCAGAGCGGAGGGCTTCCGGACGATCCTGTGTTTCCGGCCGGACGGGGAAGCTCCTGATCAGTCGGACATGACGGCGATCGAACAGGCCACCACGGAAGCCGGGATGGCGTTTGCAGCAATCCCCGTGAGAACGGGAACAGTACCGGATGCGGATCAGATCGCCAGAACGCGGCAGGCCCTTGATACGCTTCCCGGTCCCGTTGTCGGCTATTGCCGGTCGGGGACGCGGGCGGCCCATATCTGGGCGCTGGCGGAAGCAGGAAAGCGCCCGGTCGCACAGATCGTTGCCGCAGCGGAAAAGGCGGGTGTGGATGTACGCGCCCTGCGGCCGCGCCTTGAGGAACTCGCGGCTTCTTCTCCTTCGGTCTCTGTCCCGGCGGGGTCGGGAATGCCGCGCAGGGATGTTGCCCATTTTCAGGTGCTGATTATCGGCGGCGGGGCAGGAGGACTGTCGGTTGCGGGGAGCCTGCTTCGGCGTAACCGGACTCTGTCGATCGGTGTGGTCGAGCCGTCGAACGAACATTTCTATCAGCCGGGCTGGACGCTTGTGGGGGGTGGCGTTTTCCGGGCCGCCCAGACGCGCCGCAAGGAGGCTGACGTCATGCCGAAGGATGTCGTCTGGGTGAAGCAGGCGGCGAAGCTGTTCCGGCCGGATGTGCATGAAGTCGTTCTTGGAGACGGATCGGTCGTATCCTATGACGCGCTGATCGTGGCGACGGGCATCACGTTGAACTGGGACGCCATCCCCGGTCTGGCGGAAACGCTGGGTAAGAACGGCGTGACGTCGAATTATCGCTTCGATCTGGCCCCTTATACATGGCAGCTCGTGCAGCAGCTCAAAGGTGGCACGGCGATCTTTACCCAGCCGCCCATGCCGATCAAATGCGCGGGTGCGCCGCAGAAGGCCGTGTATCTCTCGTGCGATGCGTGGAAACGCCGGGGCGTTCTGGACGGTATTTCGGTCGAATTCGATACCGCCACGCCGGGCCTGTTCGGTGTGAAGGACTTCGTGCCGCCGCTGATGGAATACATCCGGCGCTATCACGTTGACCTTCAGACCGGATCGAAGCTGTTGGAAGTGGACGGGCCAAACCGCAAAGCCATTTTCGAGCGTAAGGTTGGGGACACGGTGGAGCGGGTCGAGCGGAGCTTCGACATGCTGCATGTCGTGCCGCCGCAGAGCGCGCCGCAGATCATTCGCGAGAGCGCTCTGGCGGGGGCGGATGGCTTCGTCGAAGTTAATCCGGCGACACTTCAGCATGTCCGTTTCCCGGATGTTTTCGCCATCGGGGACGTGATCGGAACGTCTTCCGCGAAGACGGCCGCGGCGGCGCGGGTGCAGGCGCCTGTGGTCGCGACCAATGTGCTGGCGTTCCTGAAGCATCAGGCTCCGGTTTCGGAATATGAAGGCTATGGCGCCTGCCCGTTGACTGTGGAAAACGGACGGATTGTGCTGGCCGAGTTCCAGTATGGCGGGAAGCTTGCGCCGACGATGCCGAAATGGCTCCTGAACGGGCAGAAACCAACCCGTCTGGCATGGTGGCTCAAGAAATACGTCATGCCCCTGATGTACTGGGACGGGATGCTCAAAGGACGCGAACTCATGGTTGCGCCCAAGCCGCTGACTGCGAAAAAGGGCGGCTGAGCGGATTGTGCATATTGCCCTTGAATTGCTCTGCGGCGTTCTGATCGGGTTTACGCTCGGATTGATCGGAGGAGGCGGCTCCATTCTGGCCGTCCCCCTGATGGTCTATGTCGTGGGCGTGAAAAATGCCCATGTTGCCATTGGAACGAGTGCCATGGCGGTGGCGGTTAATGCGCTGGCCGGGCTGGTCGGCCATGCCCGGGCAGGAACGGTCAAATGGAAATGTGCCGGGATTTTCGCGCCTTGCGGCGTGGTGGGCGCATTGATTGGTGCTGCCGCAGGTAAGGCGGTTAACGGCGAGAAACTGCTTTTCTGTTTTGCCATCCTGATGGTCGTCGTGGGGATCCTCATGATCCGCGGACGGCGGAACAAGGGTGAGGCGGGGGCAGCCTGCAACCGCCAGAACATGCCGCGCGTGATGATGGCGGGAGCTGGAACAGGCGTGCTGTCCGGATTTTTCGGGATCGGAGGCGGTTTTCTGATTGTCCCCGCGCTGATCGCCTGTACGCGGATGCCTATCCTGAACGCAGTGGGCACGTCGCTGGTCGCTGTGGCGGCGTTGGGAGCCAGTACGGCGCTGAGCTATATGCTTTCAGGCTATGTGGACTGGGTGATGGGCGCGCTGTTCGTGACGGGCGGCGTAATCGGCAGTTTCCTAGGTACCAGGGCGGCAAAGCGCCTGTCTGGTTCGGGTGCGGCCCTGACGACGTTCTTTGCCTGCGTCATCTTCATGGTTGCGGCCTATATGATCTGGATGAGCCTGACGGTTCTGTAAGTCAGTTAAGACCAAAATTCGGAAAAATGGTGAAGCAGACCATTGAGAAATAGAACATTACCGCCAGCAGGATGTGACACATGTAAAGTGGCGCGATCATGGCGCCACGCCTGCGGAAAAAGGCCATCAGAACGCCAAAGGCTGTAATGGCCACGGCCAGTGCGACATTCAGCATCAGACGGCTGTCACCGTTTGTCAGGGCAATAACCAGAAAGATCGCACCCGCCACAGCCGATCCGACATGTGCGGGGGTAAGGAAGCTGAAAGGTCGTTTGTAACGGGCCGCGAAGATGGCGAGCCAGATGCCCATGGCCACCGTAATGGTGAAGCATCCTGTCGAAGCGTAAAGCATCTGTAATCCTTCCTGGCCTTTGGTGTTCCCGCGTGTATTCCCTGAGTGTTGATCGGATGTCCGGAAAGTCCAGAGATCTATCAGGTCTTGTGGAGCTGCTAGCTCCGGCAGGATCTTTACTCCAGAACGGTTGTTGCGGCCAGACGTTCCGCCCTGATCTTCGTGCGAAATGGCAGACGGGTATGCAGGATGCTTCCTAATGCCCCGTCAGGAACCGATTTTACAGGTTTCCTTTCTGTTTCGATATGACATACTGCTGTGGCGACAGGAAGGAAGGCGAGGGAATGGATCTGGGAACACGCCTGCGGTTTGTCCGTATGGCCAGGAACCTGTCACAGCGGGAACTGGCCAAGCGCACAGGCGTCACCAACTCCACCATTTCCCTTATCGAGTCCGGGGACATGAACCCGTCTGTCGGCACGCTCAAGCGGATTCTGGATGGCGTTCCGGTAACGCTGGGGGAGTTTTTCAGCATTGCGCCCGAAGGCGCGGAGAAGATCTTTCACCGTTCTGATGATCTTGTAGCGTTTGAACAGGGAGGGGTGACTTTTCGGCAGGTCGGAGCTCCACAGTTCGGCAGCAGTCTTCAGATCCTGCGGGAGATTTATGCGCCAGGGGCAGATACGGGAACGGCAGTCTATGCCCATGAGGGTGAAGAGGGCGGTTTCATCGTGCGCGGCGAGGTGGAAATCACCGTCGGTCAGAAGAGCGAAGTTCTCGGTCCGGGAGATGCCTATCACTTTGACAGTCGTCAGCCGCATCGTTTCCGGTGTGTAAGTCCTGAGGGATGCGAAATCGTCAGCGCCTGCACGCCGCCAACCTTCTAACCGTCTGGTCAAAAGAACGGGAGCAGTCCGGCTTTCCCTTATACGGGACGTTGTCCGTTCTGATGCAGTCGTCCATGTGATGGGTGGAACGAATGCGCAGAGCGCGGAGAGCCATAACCATGCGGGATCGCCTGCATCAGAGAGGACGTGTCCTGAGTCCTGTAGTCGACCGGTTCTCGCGGCTGGGGCCTGCCGTGGCAGCGTTACTGTGCCTGCTGTCTGCGACGGGCGCGGGTCTGGCCGATGACGTGACGCGGACGAAAGATCTCTGCCCCATCCGCAGGACGATGGTGCGGATCGAGCCGAAATCTCTCGATCAGGCGGTCGCGGAACTGGCGCGGCGAACGCAATGTCCCGTTCTGGTTGACGCAGCACTTTTGCAGGGGGCGCGCAGCGTTTTCGTTGAGGGAACCTACACTGCGGGAGAGGCTTTGATCCAGTTGATGGGAAATCGGGAGCTCGACGTGATCGAGACGGTTCAGGGGCTTACGGTCATGCCCCTGACCTATCATGCCGCCCATCGCATGGATGATCCTTCGCGGATGTAAGCCTCTCAGGACAGGGACGGAGGATCAGGATTTCCAGATCCGTCGTTGCAGCAGGAATGTCAGAACAGCCATGACCGCAAGATAGGCGAGCACAAAGACGCCGATCCGCCTGCGCTGAAGGGCATGCGGATGCGCGATACGGTCGAGAAACACCGAGACGTCGCTGGCCATCTGGTTAGTGGTGGCGCGGGTGCCGTCCGCATATGTCAGCATGTTGTCCTGAAGCGGCGGAGGCATACCGATATGCTTCCATTTCAGAGCGGTATTGTAATACCGGCCCTCATCCAGTTTTACGCCGGGCGGGGTGGGGGCGTAGGACAGCAGGATGTTCCGGATGCCGTGCGCCCCGCCAGGAAGTGTCATGGCCAGTCGGGACAGATCGGGTGGCAGGAGGCCATGATTGGCGAGGCGGCCTACGGCGGCATTCGGGTAGGGTGCAAGAATGGGGTCCGAGAGCGTGCCATGACGCGTTTTCGGATCGCCGTTGTCATCCACGCCGTCGGGGAAGTCTTGATCCGCGGCCCATTTCCGTAATGTGTCCGAGGAGATGTCCAGCGCGGTCAGATCACCGTAATGTACATGCTCCATACCATGGCAGGCACTACAGACCTGTTGGAAAACCGCGAAACCGCGCTGGGCGGGTGTTTCGGCGGAGGCCGGGACGACAGTCAGTCCGTAGAAGATCGCAAAAGCGGATGCGGAAATGAAGGCCCGGCGGATCATGACGTGATCTCCCGTTCCGATGCGAGGGGCATCACGACCAAAAAGTGAATGAACCACCATGCCATCGCGAACCGGCTGACGATCAGCCAGGTTTCGGTGGGTGGGTGCATGCCGGCAATCCCCAGCAGAATGAAGGACAGGAAGGCCAGAGGAAGCGACAGTCTTACCAGCGGCCGAAGGGTGGCCGGACGGACGGGAGAGCGGTCGAGTGCGGGAAGTACGAACAGAACCGCAAGGCTTCCGCAGGCTAGAAACAGCCCACTGAGACGGGACGGAACGGCGCGAAGAATGGCGTAGAACGGCGCGAAATACCATTCTGGACGGATATCTCGAGGTGTCACGAGCGGGTTGGCCTGAACGTAGTTGTCCGCGAGAGTCAGAAGATCAGGGAGGAAGAAGACCAGCCCCGCGTACACCATCAGAAAGAGGCACAGAGCGAAGGCATCCCGGCTTGTGTAATAGGGATGGAATGGCAGGGTCTGCCGGGGTGTGGCGGGATCGATGCCGGACGGGTTGTTGGACTTCACGACATGCAGTGTGGCGACATGCACGCCAATGGCGCCCAGAATTGCAAAAGCCATCGCGAAATGCAGGACGAACAGCCGGTGCAGCGCGATATTGCCGAGGCCCTCACCGCCCAGAAGGAGTTCTGACACGGGTCTGCCGAACAGCGGAACCGCGCGCATGGCGTTCACGATCACGGTCGCCCCCCAGTAGGACATCTGTCCCCAGGGCAAAACATAGCCTGCGAAAGCCGTAATCATTACCATCAGCATCAGCCCAAGCCCCGTCAGCCAGAGCAGTTCACGCGGAGCTTTGTAGGACCCGTACCACAGTCCCCGCCCCAAATGGATGTACAGGCAGGCGAAGAGCATCGTGACACCGCCCATGTGCAGGCTGCGCAGAAACCAGCCGGAGGGAACCTGCCGGTCGATGGCTTCAACACTGGCGAAGGCCTGGGCGATGTCGGGCGTATAGTTGATGGCAAGGAACAGGCCGCTGGCAATCAGAAAGCCTATCGTCACGATCAGAAAGGCGCCGAAGCTCCAAAGCGCATTGAGGTTCCGCGGCATCGGAAAGGTGACATATTCTCGATGGAGAAGCGTTCTGATCGGAAAGCGCCGGTCAAGCCAGTTGGAAGATGGGGCGGGTTTCCTGGTGGGGGCGGGCATGTCTTCGGAACTCAGATCTGCTGGATATCGGACATGCTGAATCCCGGCTCGCCTGCGCTTCGGCCGATGCGGATTTTCGTGTCGGACAGGAAAGTCACGGGGGGGACGGGCAGATTGTACGGGGCGGGCGCGCGCTGCGTGACACGGCCTGCGGCATCGAAATGCGAACCGTGGCAGGGACAGAAATATCCGCCTGTTGCCCCTGGCGTCGAACCGGGTTTTTCAAACGACGGGACACAGCCCAGATGAGTGCAGATCCCGATCAGAACACCATAGTCCGGGCGCACCGAGCGGTGCCAGTTCGCGGCGTCCACAGGTTGCTGGCGGATTTTCGAGTCCGCATCCCGAAGCGTCGCGAGATGGGTAGGTTTCTGGAGCGCAGCCAGCATTTCGTGAGTCCGACGCTGGATGAAAACGGGCCAGTCCCGCCATTGAACGGTCATGTCCTGTCCAGGAGCGAGGCTGGATAAATCAACGTCCAGCATGCCGCCCGACTGGAAGGAGGCGGCCGGATTTTTCAGGCTTTCAAGAAAGGGAACGGCAAGGGCGCACGCTCCGGCGCACCCAAGGGCGAGGGTTCCGGTCGCAAGCAGGTCCCGTCGCTTTGTGCCGTCCGGGGACGGGGGTGTTTCGCTCTGGGCCATGCGGAACCTCTGCCGGCTGCGCCGGATATCCGGCAGGAAAGTATGGGCAGAATAGGCGTGTTTGCGAGATTGAGAAAGACGCGCAAGGGCAAGTGTGCCGATGGCTTTTGGAGTGGTCGGGGGGTAGTATCCCTCTCTACTGCTAGGGTACTGCACATTCCGGAGGGTTTCAGGCCATGACAAGGTGTTACGGTTTCAGGATCATGCTTGCGGCCTTTCAGGGGATTCTTCTCGGATCGGCGCTCATGACGTCGGGTCCGGTATCCGGTGTGGCTGCGGACACGGGAGTGGACGGCGCGGCGCTCTATCGCGGCAAATGCGCGATGTGTCATGGGCCTTCGGGTGCGGGGCGAACGGGAAATTTCCCGCCCCTCGCCGGACGCGTCGGGCAGATCGCCAGGACAGATGCAGGGAAAGCCTATCTGGCGGCTGTGCTGCTGAACGGTCTGCACGGGCCGATCCTGGCCAACGGGCAATCCTATAACGGGTTCATGCCCGCGTTCCGGATGCTGTCCGATGACGAGATTGCCGCTGTCGTAACCTACGCGGCAGGTCTTGGAACAGCTTCCACGGGTATTGCGCTGTCTGACGTGGCGTCTGCAAGAGCCCAGCCCATGGATGCGGCGGCTATCGGGGCGAAAAGACAGGCCCTTGTCGCATCTCACGGACTACCCTGAAGAAAACAGACATATTTTGTTACCCTATAAACGCAAATGCGTCTTGTAACGCTCAGTCCATATCTGAATAGCTATTAGTATTCAGGAATGATGACAGTTGACTGAAAACGGTCGGGGAAACAGCACATGTCGCAGACTGTAGTGACACAAACTTTACCGCTAAAGAATTTTCGCGTTCTCGGCCGTGAACGCCTTGCTCCCCGTGCGCCGGGGCGGCCTGTCAATCTGAAGCTCAAGGACAATATCCTTGCAGCCATTGCGCAGGTTCTGGTGGAGGAAGGGTATCAGGGCCTGACCATCAGCCGCGTCGCCCGCTCCGCAGGCGTCTCGACCGCAACGGTCTATCGTCGCTGGCCGACGAAACAGGCAATGTTCTTCGATGCCATCCGGCTGTGGCGTGACGACCTGACGCCCCAGATCGATACGGGGAGCTTCGCCGGAGACGTAGATGCTCTGATCGCCGCCCGCGTCCGGTTTCTCGCCACTCCGCTAGGGCGGACTTATGGGACCCTGCTGGGTGAAGCGGTTCACGACCAGGAATTCGGGCAGGTCCTGTGGGAAACCAGCGTGGCTCCAGCCCGGGCGCAGATGGCTCTCTTTTTTGAGCGCGCAACCCGGCGGGGGGAAAGGGTTTTCTGCCAGGACCCGGACACGGTTCTCGACATGCTTCTCAGCACAATCCATTTTCGGGCGATGAACATGCTGGGACGGGAGCCCATGAATCCTGAAAAGAACGTGCAGGAAATCCAGTCGCTGGCGCACTGTCTGATTTCTTGCTGATCCGCCGGCGCGCTTCAGAAGCCGTATGAAACACGACCGCCGATGAAGCGCGGCGGACCGGGGATATAGAAATAGGTTGTTGTTGCCATACCGCCGCTTTCGAAAAAGCTGCGGTTGAGCAGGTTTGAGGCGTAGACCGTGACTTCCCACTTTCCCGATGAGGGACGCAGGGTCGCATGGGCGCCAAGCAGGAAATAGGGCGGCAGGCGATAAAAGCCTGTGCCGCCGACCGCGATGGCCTGGCTACCGCGATAGGACCAGTCCGGCCCGATATCGAAGCCCAGTCCCGGCGTCAGCGCCTGCCGCCATTCGGCCTGCCCGTTGAGTGTCAGCTTGGGCTGACCATTATCCACGCCCGCGAAATTGCTGTTCACGGCCCGCCAGACGCCTGTCTTGGCATAGGCGGCATTGGTCGCGGCACGATTGACGTTCAGGAAGTCCTGATAATTGCCGCGCTGCCAGCCGATATTCTGCGTGACGAACACATGCCGCACCGGGTGCAGTTCGATTGTGCCTTCGAAGCCCCAGCTTTCGGATTTTGGGACGTTCGTGATTTCGCTAAGCGGGCCGTAATTCGGGATCAGCACCGTGCCCACGACCTGCTGGTTGTGGAAGTCGTTGTAGAAAGCGGCTCCGTTCAGGCGGAGGACGTTCGGGATTGGGTCGCTCTTGAAGCCGAGTTCATAGGTCAGAACCGTTTCGGGGCCGAACGGGTCGAGCTGGGCCTGGATCTGGGTGTTGTTGGCGCTGAAGCCGCCGGGTTTGAAGCCCTTGCTCATCTTGTAATAGACGAGCGTGTTTTTCGTGGCTTGCCATGACACGCCAACCTGTCCCGCAAACTGGGCTGCGGCCGTGCTCTCCCCGTGAAAGGATCTGGTTCTGCCGCCGAAGATTTCTGACGTCAGGCCGGGGAGGCTGCGGTCGTCGATTTCGTGCAGCAGGCCTGCGAACAGCGTTATGTTATGTGGCAGGCGATAGCTGATATGGCCGAATTCGGACGTGCTCTCCTGATTCATGGAGAAGGACGTGGCCATCATGTAACCGCGGGCTGCATAGTCCGTGTAATCGAAAAAGAAGCGCTGTTTCATGCGGCTGCGCTGATAGAACGCCCCGACCACCCATTGCAGGCGGCTGTCGGGATTGCTGGAACCCAGACGCAGTTCCTGCGTGAAGGCATTGGCGCTGATGGTACGGTAGGTGTCGGCTTCGGAGCGGGACGTACCGTCCTGATCGGTATATTCGCCCTGCCGCTCGGTTTCGAAAGCCGTGACGGACGTGACTTTCGCGAAGCCGAAATCATGGTCCATATGCAGGTCCCAGCCCCAGAACTGGTTGTGCTCGCTGGGTTTGAGGCCTTCGGGGCGTCCGATCAGTTTGTCGAATTGCGAACGGGAGGACCATTCGGCCTGTGTCTGGTCAAGATGCGGGAGAGCGGCTGTACCGATCAGGCGGTGGACGGCCTGACTGGTGACGACCTGACTGTTGTCCTGCACGAAATGGCCGGAAAGCAGGATCGTGGTGCGGTTGTCGTCCGAGTGCCAGCGTAGTTTGCCGCGAAGGGCATAGGAATCCGCGTCTCCAAGATGGGCGCCGTTCTGCGGGTCGGTCTGCCAGCCGCCGCCCTGTCGGATCTGCCCGGCCAGACGGAAATCCAGCCCCTTGGCGATCGGGCCGGAAATATAGGCCTCGCTCCGGCTGCGGGCGTAGGAGGCGATGTCCTGACTGACGCCGTAATGCAGGGTGCTGGTCGGGTCGGCTGTGCGGAGGCGGACTTCGCCGCCTGTGTCGGACTGGCCGTGTGTGGTGCCGACCGGGCCCGGGGTGACGGTGGCGTCTGCCAGATCGAACATCAGGCCGCTCGACATGGTTGAGAATGCGAATGGCACGTCATCGAAATAGGTCATGACGGTCGGGATATTGTTCATCGTGAAGTCGTTGAAGCCGACGCCGCGCAGGTAGAAATTGGTCGAGGCTGTGCCGTTGATGGACTGGATCGTCAGGTTCGGGGCTACGCGCTCCAGATCGCGCAGGGTCACGACACCGCGCTGGGTCAGGCGGTCGGCAGTCAGGCGCGTGTCGGCGTCCGGGCTATGCTGTGCTGCGGCAAAGGCGAAGTCCGTCCGTCGGGCCGTGACGGCAATCGTTTCGGCGTTATGCGACTGAAGGTTTTGTGGAGCAGGCGTGCGCGCCGGTCTGTGTGGGGCTGCCTCGTGCAGAACTGGCCGGGCAGACGGAAAGGAGTGTTTTGGCGGCACGGAATGTCCGGTTTGCGCGCCCGTCTGTTTTGCATGAGGTGCCGCACAGGCGCCGGATACGGCGGAAAGGGAGGGCCCAAGGAGGGTGGCGCTCAGGAAAAGCGCCTTGCGAAGCGGCAGGGTCACAGGAGATTCCAGAAAGAAACAAAAAGCGGAATCGTGCCGGAAAGACACACCGCAAACCGATTGGGACAGGCGTGCTTATAATAGAGCTGCCCTAAGGCGTAAAACCCCTTGAATTGTTATGATATAACATCCTAAAAGATCGACCCGATCCGGATGCCACTCCGTCCGATCTCTTTTCATCGCCAGATTTCATCCTTAACCGGGGGTTTCATGCCATCCTTCGTGTCCGCGCGTTCCTTTGTTTTGCTTCTGGGGTGCACTACAGCCCTGGCCGGTCCGGCGTTTGCCCAGACCATGACGGAGATGACCACGTCCGCATCCCCGACAAAAACGACGGCAGCCAAGCCCGCTGTTCGCACTGCGGTCGCCAGGTTGGTTTCGGCACCAGTTTCGACGCCAGTTTCAGGGCCGGTCGAAGACAGCGCCGGCACCGTCGGACGCGCCGGATTTGGTCATTCCGATAACGAACATGGAACGACGACCACCGAAGTCAGCCGTCTCGGTGAGGACAATGTCAGTGTCAACGCCCATCTCGAACGCGCGCGCGCCGCGCTCCAGCCCTCCACTGGTGCCACGACATACAACTTCTCGCGGCAGGCTATCGAGACCAATCCGGGCGGCGACAACGCGGGTATGAACAGTCTGCTGCTTCAGGCACCCGGTGTTGCCCAGGACAGCTATGGCCAGATCCATATCCGTGGCGACCATAACGAAGTTCAGTTCCGCCTCGACGGTGTGGCGCTTCCAGAAGGTATGAGCGTTTTCGGACAGACGCTCATGACGCGTTTCGCCCATTCCATGTCGCTGACGACGGGTGCCCTTCCGAGCGAGTATGGTTTCCTTCAGGCTGGTGTGATCGATATTACAACGAAGAACGGTTATTCCGATGCCGGTGGCGACGTCTCGATCTACGGCGGGGCACGAGATTATTTCTTCCCGTCCGCTCAGTTCGGGGGACATCACGGAAAGTGGGATTGGTTCGCCACTGGTGATTTCGTTCACAACCGTGTCGGGATCGAAAATACAACGTCGAGCTTCAACGCCCTGCATGACCTGACCAATCAGTATCATTTTCTGGGGCATGGTCGTTACACGGTCGATGAAAACACCCGGATCAGCTTTACGGCCGGCGTTTCCAATGCGGAGTACCAGCTTCCCAATAATCCGGGACAGCAGCGTCAGTTCGCCAGCCCGTCCTTTGCCAGTAGTGATCTGTCCCAGAAACTCTATGGCAACGGTGACAGCTCCAGCCTAACCGAGCATCAGAAGGAAATCACGGATTTCGGCATTCTGTCCCTGCAGAAAGACATGGGAAAGCTGAGTTTCCAGACCTCCGCCGTCATGCGTTACAGCTCCCTGCGCTATTCGCCCGACCCGCTGGGCGATCTGATCTATAACGGTATTGCCCAGCGTGCGGCGCGTTCGGTCTTCTCAACCGGAACACAGACGGACGCGACCTGGCAGGCCGCGAAGGACCATACGGTTCGCTTCGGCTATCAGATCTATGTGGAGCGGAACGTGTCCAAGTCGGATTCGACCGTTTACCCCCAGAGTGGCGAGGATGCGGACGGTGATGCGGTTTATTCCGACAATCCGCTGACCATCCATGACGGAACGGGCCGCACGGGCTGGATGTACGGACTATACGCGCAGGATGAGTGGCGTCCTGTGAAGAACCTGACAGTCAATTACGGTCTGCGCTTTGATGGTGTGGATGAATACACGCACGCCAAGCAGGTCAGCCCGCGTCTGAACATCGTCTACAAGCCCTGGCGCGGTGGTACGTTCCATGCGGGGTATTCGCGTTACTTCACGCCGCCGCCGTTTGAACTGGTTGGTGGCACGTCGCTCAACAAGTTCGTCAATACATCCGCCGCCCCGGGCACGTTCCTAAACAGCAACGTGAAGGCAGAGCGTGACCATTACTTCGACGCGGGCTTCTCCCAGACGATTTTGCCCGGCTGGCATGCGTCGTTCGATGCCTATGTGAAACTGGCCAAGAACATGATCGATGAAGGGCAGTTCGGCTCTCCGGTCATTCTCTCGGCGTTTAACTACAGGCGCGGTCAGGTCAACGGATACGAATTTGCTACCGACTACACCCGGGGCGCGTTCAGTGTGTACGGCAATTTCTCGTGGTCGCGGGCTATCGGTAAGGACATCACCACTGCCCAGTGGAACTTTGATCCGGATGATCTGGCCTATACCAGCAAGCACTGGATCCATCTGGATCATGACCAGCGCTGGACTGCTTCGGCAGGCGGAAGCTATTCGTTCTTCCACCGCACGGGCCATCCGCTGCGTCTCTCCGCCACAATGGTTTACGGCAGTGGCCTGCGTGCCGATGGCGCAACGCCGAACGGGGCTTCCGTCCCGCAGTATGCGACGTTCAACCTCTCACTCGTCCAGTCGTTCAACAATCTGTTCCATGTGCCCTTCCTCAAGCGCACCCAACTGCGTCTGGACGTGACGAACCTGTTCGATCGTACATATCTGCTGCGTGATGGCAGTGGCATCGGTGTGGGCGCGCCACAATATGGTCTGCGCCGCACGATTCTAACCGGTATTGATCAGCGTTTCTGAGACCTTCCCTTGACGGATCCAGCGATCCGTCAGGGTGATCCTGCTGTGGGGCTTTTTACAGGAGTGCCTTGCAGCGGATCTTTTCCAGAGCGGCCGGAATATCGATGACCGGTACCGCCTCGCACAGAAAATCTCCCTGTACGAAATCGCATTCCATCTCCAACAGGGCGCGAACCTGCGTTGCATTGTCGATGCCTTCAGCCACGACCTTTCGACCCAGGCTATGGACGATATCGATCACACCCCGGATAATCGCGGCATCGGTTCCATGGCGTTCGAGCCCTGCTACGAAAGCCCTGTTGATTTTCACATAGTCGAACGTGATTGTCTTGAGATGGGTCAGGGACGCAAATCCCGTCCCGAAATCGTCAAGAGAAATCTGTACGCCCTTGCGGTGAAGGGTGTCGAGTTCGTCCTCGATCTGTTTGTGATGGGGACGGGCGAAAATATTCTCCGTCACTTCCAGAGCCAGGGCATCAAGAGGAACGCCCATTTCTTCGGCGCATGAGGCGATTTTGCGGAAGACTTCCGTGCCCTCGTGGTCGGAGGACATCACGTTGATGGCGATCCGTTCGAAACTGATGTTCTGTTCATGCAGGCGGCGCATGTCCTTCATGACCTGATGTGTCACGAACGTATTGAGGGCCAAGGCCAGACGGGGGTCTCCAAAGATTTCCGGGAAATACTGGGGGGAAAGGACTTTGTGTTGCGGGTGGTCCCAGTGGAGGAGCGCTTCGAAGGAAATGCGTCCTGGCATGTTCAAGGAAAAGATTGGTTGGTAGAAAACCGAAATGCTCTGGTTGCGGAGCCCGGTCTGGACACGTCGGCGGAGACGGGCCGCAAGATCCTGTTTTTCTTCCATGACGGGATGATAGCCGCGGATACGGTTTTTCCCGCTGGTCTTAGCGGCGTAAAGAGCCAGGTCCGCACATTTTAGAAGAGATTTCTCCCGGGCATCTGCCAGTGGAACGCAGACATGGCCGATGCTGACCGTACAGGCATGGTTGATGGTGCGGCTGCGAAAGCTGAAACGCATCCGGGCCAGAATATCCTCGAGAATCGCTTCGAATGCTGAGGGCATGCTGCCCGTCATGAGAATGGCGAATTCATCCCCCCCGATGCGGGCGATGAAGCAGTGCTCGCTCTGGAACGACTGGAGCTTTTCCGCGACCTTCCGTAGCAGACGGTCACCGGAGTCATGGCCGGATGTATCGTTGATCGTCTTGAAGGTATCCACATCCAGCAGTGCCAGACAGATATGACTGGCTGTGCTCGTCCGGAGAACACGGCGCAGGGTGTGGGAGAAATGAAGCCGGTTGGAAATTTTCGTTAGGAAGTCGGTATTGACGGCTTTCTGAAGCTTCTGGCGGCTGGATTTCAGATGATGTTCGGCCTGTTTGCGCGAGCTGATGTCGAAACGGATCGCGACATAGCTTGTAACCTTGCCGTTTTCGGAGACATGCGGAACGATGGTCGTATCGACCCAGTAGAAAGACCCGTCCCGTCGGCGGTTGCAGATCTCGCCGTGCCAGACATGACCTGAGGCAATTGTCCGGTACATGTTCCGGAAAAATTTTCTGTCATGCTGACCGGAGCGCAGCATGCGATGATCATTGCCGATGAGCTCGTGGCGGCTGTAACCGCTGATTTCCTCGAACCGGCTGTTGACGGAAAGAATTCGTCCTTTCGTATCGGTGACGGCGACGATGGCGGAGCAGTCCAGAGCATGTAGCACGAAGTCATCGCGTGAGCTCTGGGGCCAGTGATTCCCATAGCTTAGGGTATTTCTACCTGCATCCTCATGTTTTTCCATCACTCAGGTTGACTCTCTCGATAGGAGGCCTGAGTATTATCCTATAATAATTAAGCGTTCGTTAAAAGGCTATGATGGTCATTTCGAAAGAAATTTTCGGGACTTGTCTGGTATATCTTTTTCTTCAGGTTATTGTGTTAGTTTTTATTTGGAGTCACAGAGTAAAGGTTCGAGGGTTGGTCGTCGGGGTCAGAGTTCGGCCCATTGTCGCAGAAGATTATGATAGGTCGAGGTCAACCCAAGAACAGCGGGGTGACTGTCGGGCAGCGCTTTGCGTGTTTCGATAATGGAGCAGTCGAATTCATAGAGCAGTCTGCGCTTCGTATCATCGCGCACCATGGACTGCGACCAGAAGAACGACGCCCAGCGACTGCCGCTTGTGATGGGGTTGACGCTGTGCAGGCTGGTCGAGGGATAGAGGACCATATCTCCAGCGGGAAGTTTGACACTCTGGGTGCCGTATGTGTCCTGAATGACGAGCTCTCCGCCTTCATAGTCGTCCGGTCCGGTCAGGAAGAGCGTGGACGAAACGTCGGTACGGATGCGCATGCCCGCGCCGGGGATCGGCCGGATGGCATTGTCTACATGGGCGTCGAAATGCATGCCGGTGTCATAGCGGTTGAACAGCGGCGGGTAGACCCGCAGGGGGAGAGCAGCACTGTTAAAGGTCGGATTCCGGCCAAGCGCGCGCAGGACGATTTCCCCAAGTTCACGGCATTCGGAGGAGTCCTGTGGGATCTGGAGGTTCAGCTTGGCTTTTGCGGACTGCTCGCCCGCAGTAATGCGGCCATCGGTCCATTCGGCGGCCTCCAGCCGCTCGCGGACATACCGGACTTCTTCAGGCGAAAGAACGCCGGGCACATGGATGAGCATGAAACAGCACTCCGGGAAATGGGATCAGTTGAGAATGGATCTTATTTCCTGTGTCATAAGACCGTTTGGGGAAACCGGCAATCGACACGGCCGGGCGGATGGGTCTGCGTTGACACGTCCGGCGGGGAAGGGGAATAGACGGGAATGGCATTTCCTTCCCTTCCTGTCGCGCAGGCGTGGCGCAGCCATGCGGGAGTCTTCTGGCTTCTGACGCTGGTCTGTGGTGTGTTGCCTGCCTGTGCATCAGAGGGGCTGGGAGCGCCACTGTCTATCCATGATGCGATTGCGGCCGCCTGGAAGGCAGATCCGGTCAGGGCCGAGCTTGAGATCAATCAGGACTCCGCGGATGCGCGGGCGAAAGCAGCACAGTCCTGGTTTGCCGGCGGCCCCACCCTGACAGGCGATTATTATGATGATCGCATCAGCGGCTCCAATCATGGATATATCACCTGGCAGGGAGGCGTTTCTGTGCCGCTGTGGCTGCCGGGGCAGGGAACGGCCACGGAAAACGTTGCGAAATCCCAGGCGAAAACGGCGCTGGTCCGCCTTGATGTGGAGCGGATGTCGATTGCGGTGCGGGTCGTGGACGCGACGGGAGCCGTGATCATGGCAATGCGCCGCCGGACGGCCGCTCTGGCCACGGTGGCGGCCCTGCGGCGGATCGAGAGCGATGTGCAGAGGGCCGAACATGCCGGAGAAATCGCGGTTTCGGACCGGCAGGCCGTTGAGGCCCAGCTTGCCCAGGCGCGGAGCGAAGCGGATATGGCGCTCGAGGAAACTGAAACCACGTCGAGCCAGTTGCGAACCCTGACAGGCCTGCCGGGGGTGCCGGATATCACGCAGGCGGACGAGCAGTGGCTGTCCCGGACACGCGCCGGTGACTCACGCTGGGTCGAGGATATCGACCCGCGGGTGCGCGCGGCGCATCAGGCGGTGATTGCGGCGCAGGACCAGATGAAACTGGTGCGCCGCAGCTTCATGCCCAACCCTGAAATCGGCGTCGCCGCTATCGATCAGGGGCAGTATCAGAGCCCATGGGATACGCAGGTAGGAGTGAACCTCCGGGTGCCCCTGCCGAGTGCCGTAACGAATACGCCGCGTGAAACCGCGGCCCGCGACGCTATGGCTGCGGCCACACGGCAGGAAGTCGAAGCGCGCCGCGCCGTGCGTAACGAGATGGCCCAGGTCCGGGCGCATCTGGTGGCTGCAACCGCGACCCTGTCCAATTCAAGGGTTGAGGCCAGTTCCATGTTGCGCCGGGCCGACGGGATGGAGCGCTCCTGGCGGGTCGGAGAAACGCCACTGATCGAGGCGCTCCGTGCGCGGGTGGATGCGTATCGTGCACTTCTGGATCTCAACCGTTCGGAGATTGCCTGGCATGCGGCAGTCATCCGGATGGGGATCGCCACGGGGACCATTCCATGAGCCGGCTGATGCGTTTTCTGGTGTGCGGCCTTACTGTCTGTACGTTCGGCATGGCCCGGGCCGGCGAAGGAAGCGCCGGGAGGCCGGACTGGATGCAGCCTCTGAAGCTGGGGGGCGAGGCGCGCGAAGGCGAGCGTCTGCGAACCGCACTGGTTCGCTCGGGTACGCTGCATGACACCATCCCGGCTCTGGCGCGGGTCAGTGCGGATCTGTCGCGGACGGTCATCATCCGCACGAGTGGCGACGGAAAGGTCACGGCGGTGCATGTCACACCCGGGCAGGCCGTGGCGCCGGGTCAGTCACTCATTGATTACACTGATCATTCACTGCATGTCCTACACCTTCAGATGGAGCAGAACCAGGCGGCGCTGGTATCGGCGAAGGCGGCGCTCGGCGAGGCCGAACTCGCGTACCGGCGTGGGCAGGCCCTTGTCGGTAGTACAGTGTCCGCCGGAGAAGTGAGGCGTCGTCAGGCGGCGGTGCAGCAGGCGCGCAGCATGGTTGTGGCGCGGGAAGCGGATATCGGGTTGATCGAGCACCGCCTGACGGAGGAATTCACCTCCGTGACGGAAAAAATCGTGCAGGACGAGGCGTCGACGCTGATTTCGCCCGTGCGTGGCGTGGTGCAGTCCATCCAGACATCCGTGGCGTCAGATGTAACGCCGGGGCAGGCCGTGGCGACGGTCGTGGACCTTTCGGGAGTCTGGATCGTCGCGGATCTTCGGCCCGACGAAGTATCGCGCATTGCTTCGGGCGCCGTCGTAACCGTCAGACCTTCTGGCAATGCCCATATCGCGCCGTTCCGCGCAAACATCACAACCATTGATGGCGTGGCGGACCCGGTGACGGGTCTGGTACGCGTGGTCTGTGTGGTGGAGAAGCCCTCGGCTTTTCTGAGGCCGGGTATCATGCTGGACGCTGCGTTGGAAACCAGCGAGGCCGTTGACGGTCTGATCGTGCCTGTCGGGGCCCTCCAGACCATCGAGGGGCACGATCTCGTCTATGTCCAGACGGCCGAGGGGCAGTATGCGCCCCGTGAAGTGAAGGTCAGACTCGCCACTGATGATGATATCGTTGTGGAAGGTCCTCTGCGTGCTGGTGACAGGGTGGTAACGGAGGGCAGTTTCGCGCTGAAATCCATGTCGCTCCTCAGCGGGCTGGATACGGACTGAACGGATTCATGCTGCGCCTTTTCCAGTCCAACCGTCTGGTCCTGCTGGGACTGCTTGTTGCACTCATGATCGGCGGTCTGATGACGGTGCCCGGTCTGCCGGTCGAGCCTGTGCCGGATATTTCTCCCAAGCAGGTGATGGTGTCGGTTACAGCGCCCGGACTGGCTACGGAAGAAGTTGAAAAACTCATTACCCTTCCCGTCGAGGCCAGCCTGACGGGCATTCCGGGGGTGACGGACCTGCGCTCCGTGTCACGAACCGGTGTGTCGGCGGTCTATCTCCAGTTTGATGACGCGACCGATATCGATCTGGACCGTGCCCGGGTCGCGGAGCGGCTGCAGGGTGCACGGGACAGCATCACGCTACCCGGGATCGGCGTGTCGATGGGACCGCTGGCGACGGGCATGGGTGAGATCATGCAACTCCAGATCAGGGGAGCCGGCCACTCCCTGATGGAGTTGAACCGTCTCATGACCTGGACGGTGGTACCGCAGCTCAGGCTTGTGCCGGGTGTGGTGGACGTCAACGTCAATGGCGGCGCGGTCGAGACCTACCAGGTGGCGGTCGATCCTGCGCGGATCCGGGCCTTTGGTGTTTCGGTTGGCGATATCGTGCAGGCGGTGGATGCCAATAATGCCTCCTCAGGCGGTGGCTGGATTGCGCATCATGCCGAACAGAACGTCGTGGTCGGGCGTGCACTCGTGGGTAGTCTGGCGGATTTCGGCGCCATACCCGTGAAATTCGGCGTTGATGGTCACGTCATCCGTCTTCGGGATATGGGCGTTGTGTCCGCAGGACCCCGCACACGGCTCGGCGCGGTAACGCGGGACGGGCAGGGCGAGGCGGTCATTGGTGTCGTGATGATGCAGACCGGCGCAAGTTCGAATGCGACGCTGGATTCCATAAGGCGTGCCCTGCCGGCCATCCGTCAGTCGCTTCCGCCGGGCGTTACGCTGGAACCGTTCTACAGCCGGGCGGACCTGACGGGCCAGACGATTCATACGGTCAAGGAAAACCTGCTGATCGGCGCAATTCTGGTGCTCGTCGTGCTGGTGGTCGTTCTGGGAGACTGGCGGGCGGCACTGGTGATCGTGTCCGTCATTCCGGCGTCTCTGGTGGCGGCGATGGCTGGGATGCGGCTGTTCGGCGTCTCGGCCAATCTGCTGAGTCTGGGCGCGATCGACTTCGGAATGATTGTGGACAGCTCGCTCGTCGTGGTCGAACATATCATGGTCGAACGGGGCGAAAACCGGGCGGGCAAACCTTTCACCGAACTGACGGCGGATGCCGCCAGAGCTGTGGTAAGGCCAGTCAGTTTCGCGATCCTCGTCATCGTCATGGTCTATCTGCCGGTGCTGACCCTCCAGGGGATCGAGGGCAAAATGTTCCGGCCGATGGCGCAGACGGTCATCATGGCGCTCCTGGCCTCACTGGCCTACTGCTTCGTCTGCGTGCCTGTCCTTGCGGCTCTTGTGATGCGCGCGCGACAGGACGATCGGGAAACGGCCTTCGTGCGGCAGATCCGGCGCTGGTATGAACCCGGCCTGCGCTGGACGGAGCACCATAGCGGGCGACTTCTGGTCGTAACGGTGGCGGCATTTCTGCTGGCGATGGTCGTGGGCGGACGACTGGGCGGAGAGTTTGTGCCCCAGCTTGAAGAAGGGTCGCTCGTCCTGACGTCGACACGACTGCCCGGCGCGTCCCTCGATACGGTTCTGGACGGTGTGACGGCAGAGGAGAAAATCCTGCGTTCCTTTCCGGAGGTCCGGACCGTCGTCAGCAGCACGGGCACGGCGGCGATCCCGACCGATCCGATGGGCACGAACGAGACGGACACCTTCATTTTCCTGCGGCCGCATGACCAGTGGAAAACCGCCCGGACACAGGCCGGACTGGTGTCGGCGTTCAATGACGCCCTTCAGAAGGCACGTCCCGATGCCGCCTATTCCTGGTCCCAGCCGATCCAGATGCGGATGGATGACCTTCTGGCAGGTGTGAGGACGCAGCTTGCGATCTCGGTCTATGGTGACGATCTGGCGGAGCTGGACCGGATCGCGGGGCAGATTGTCGGCGTTCTGAAAACCGTCCCCGGCGCGGCCGACGTCGCCCTGCAGGGGAGTGGCACGGTCCCGTTTCTGCATATCGACGTGAATCGGGATGCGGCGGGTCGGCTCGGGGTTTCGGTCCCGGATGTTCTGGCCGTGGTGGAGGCCGTGGGTGGGCATGTGGGCAAACCCGTAACGGTTCAGGGGGCAATTATTCCTACGCAGGTTCGTCTGCGGGAAGACGCTGTCAGCTCTCCGGAGCGGATTGGACATCTACAGGTGCGGCGTGCCGACGGGAGAGGCTGGGTCCTGTTGTCGCAGGTCGCGGATATCACGCTTTCGGACGGCGTGGCGCGGATTGACCGGGATAATATTCACCGTCGGGTGATCGTGCAGGCCAATATCCGCGGGCGGGATGTGAGTTCGTTCGTGGCGGCGGCCCAGCAGGCAGTGGCGCAGAAAATAAAGATGCCGCAGGGCTACCGGATGGTCTGGGCCGGGCAGTTCCGGAACCTGCAATCCGCGTTGCACCGGCTGTTCATCGTCGTGCCCATCGCGCTGGCGCTGATTTTCCTGCTGCTGGTGGCAGCTTTGGGGTCGTTCGGCGCGGCCTCGCTCGTATTCGCCAATCTGCCGATGGCGGCAACAGGCGGTATTTTCATGCTGGCGCTGCGGGGGCTGCCGTTCAGCATCGCGGCGGGGATCGGCTTTATTGCACTCTTTGGTGTGGCGATCCTGAACGGTGTGGTGCTGGTCAGCCAGATCCGCGTATTCCGGGAGCAGGGGCTGGCGGCGGCAGATGCGGCGTTTCAGGCAGCCCGAAGCCGGTTGCGGCCTGTTCTGGCGACGGCATCCGTGGCCAGTCTGGGTTTCTTCCCGATGGCGTTCTCGGGCGGATCGGGCGCGGAGGTGGAGCGCCCTCTGGCGTCCGTCGTGATCGGAGGGCTCGTCTCCTCCACACTCCTTACGCTCTTC
This sequence comes from Gluconobacter kanchanaburiensis NBRC 103587, assembly GCF_007988905.1. Classification (GTDB taxonomy): domain Bacteria; phylum Pseudomonadota; class Alphaproteobacteria; order Acetobacterales; family Acetobacteraceae; genus Gluconobacter; species Gluconobacter kanchanaburiensis. The sequence goes on along the minus strand of NZ_BJVA01000002.1, from coordinate 114,080 downwards.
GTTCTGCCAACGCTCTATGCGCGGTTTTTCGGCACTGACAGAAAAACCGTCCCGGACAGGACAGAAGCCTGACTGGGACGCCGGGTTTTACTGGAATGGCAGGTAGCGGAAATCGAAGAAGATTTGGCTCATGCTGGTATGCGGGTCCCCCCCGATACCGGACCAGATCTGGCGACGCGCATAAGCGAGCTGCGTGCCCGCTTCGACGGTTCCGAAACGGCCCTTGAAGAAACGCCACCAGCCACCAATCGTGATTTCGGAGACGGCGCGTGTATTGGCCGTACAGGCCAGCGTGGAGAGTTCCTGAAGGCAACCGGCATTGGAATAGCCGGGATTGCCATAGCCATAGGACGCGCCATTTGAATTGAAATAGGAGTGGCCGACCCGCTGGGTGCCGACATAACCATAGACATCGATGCGCGGATTGGGGTGCGCGATGACGCCGGCCTGCGCCTGAACGCCGAAGAGAGGGTCCGGGCTGCCATTGGCCTTGATCGTGGCGTCGGGCAGAAGGACGGAACCGTAACGGTTGATGCCCCAGCCCGCGAGGCCCGCCATCCGCAGTTCCACCTTGCCGGGGATGAGCGGCAGGATCATGGAGCCACCCGCGCCACCGCCAATAGCCGTGTTGTTATGGCCGGTATGGCCCATCGTCACGCGGTCATGCGGGAAGTGCAGGATGCCTTCCATTTCATAATGGCCCCAGACGGGATCATAGGCGACCTTGCCGATGACGTCGGGTGCGATTTCGTTGGAGAAATTGGTTGTGTCGTTGGTGAGGCCGACGCCATTTTCGCCGATCGTGACGGTGGAGCCGTTGGGCATCGACACAGCACCGTTGCTGGTGGAAAAGCCGGTCGTGTCATAGAGCGTGGCTGGATTTTCGATAGAAAGGCCGGTCCACAGACGGTGATGGAAGAAGTCTTTCACGATACGGACCTGCCACTGTCGCGACCAGGTCTGGCCCGCGAGCATGGAGGCTTCAATCGTTTCCGGAAGGCTTTCCTGTCGCGCGACGATACCCGCACGGCCCGGCGTCAGGAGGCTCCACGCCTGACCGCCAAGGAAATGCCAGCCCGCCTTGTTGTCATCATAGGCAAGGTACGCCTGGCGGAGACGGAAGGAATAGCTGTTGCTTTCATAAGGGTCGGTAGTGACCGCGCCCGCACCGAAATCGGATTCGAAAAAGCCGGAAATCGTCGCTTCGGAGTTGATATTTCCACGTGCGAGCAGGGACAGGCGGCTGTAGCGGGCGCCGCCGTCAAAATTGTTGGTGTGATAGCGCGGCTCGTTCGGATACGGCATGTCCTGCCAGTAGTTGAACGTGTCGGAGGCGATATGGCGGTTTTCGAGCACGGCTGCCGTATCGACAAAGCCGCCTAGCATGAGCGTGACTGGCCCGAGATGGAAGACGCCGTGATCGCCTACCGCACCGGCGGCCTGCGCGCCGAGCGTTTCACGCGGATGGGGACCCACACCGTTTTCCGCGAAATGAACGACGACATCTTCGGCGCGATGACCCACGACATCAAACTCCGATCCCTTGTCGGTATCGACGAGGCCGCGGCCAGTGGGAGATAGGGAGAGGTCCCGACGTGCTACGCCGCCATGTGGCATACCGGAAGCGGACTCCGATCCATGCCTCTCCTTGGAAGTCGTGTTAATGTTCCGAACAGGCGTCACAGCTTCACCTGTGCTGGTCGCGTGACGACGAAGCGCTGCTGTCGTCACGCGACCAGCATGACCGGAAGATTCGGAGAGCGGTTCACTAATTTGATGGGCGGCAGGGCCTCCAGCCACGACACCATGGGAAACACTTGAAGCGCCGCCGGCCGACGTATGGTGTCGCGCGATTTCCTCTTTCAGTATGGCCATGTCGTGATTGATGGCGCGCTGCTCTTCCTGCACATGGGCTTGCGCCGCCTGAAGGCGACTCATTTCCTGTTCCATTTTCGAAACAATATCGTCGTCAGCCCTCGCTCTGCTCCCCAGCAGAAACAGACCCAAGGCCGTTCCGAGAAACAGATATCCACGTCCCGAAAACTTTCGTGAACGCGGCGCGCGGAAATCAAGCAGGCTCAAGTAAGTTCCCCATGTCAAAAGATGTCTAAGAGCATGTGCATGAACTGGCATGGGATAGCTTTTAAAAAGATTTTCAGTCTCCGGAGACGTAAACGATGCTCTGAATGCAACCAGCGTTCTGGAAATATGCGTCATGATTCGGAGTTGGATTCACGAGAGTGTGATTGCAATTTTCCTGTGAACGTTATGTCTGAGGCTATTTTTTCTAAAAACAAAATTTCTTTCATTCTGGATGGATTCTTTCCAATGACTTCAAAAATCGGCGATAATTTTTTTTGGATATTTAAATAATTCTGATGAATGTCCTGATATATGAAAATGGGAATGTTAAACCATTAAGATTTCTTCGAAATATTCCCCTCGAACGGTAGGCGGGTATGGTGTGAGAAAAAGTATCGGCCGCCTCAGGCACGTTCTCCGGCTCTGAAAGACCATGAAAGCCGACGTCTTCGTCTTCACGGTTTCTGTCCGGTGAGGCATGGTGACGATGGACATGGCGGGGCATTTGTTATGACCCGGGCGAGAAGGACGTCATTATGAAAGTTGCTCTGGGACAGTTTGCCGTAGCGCCGGATTGGGAAACCAACCAGCGTCAGTGTCTGGATCTGATCGCGCAGGCGCGGGAAGGCGGTGCCGAACTTCTGGTTCTGCCAGAGGGTATTCTCGCGCAGGACATTAACAATCCGGAACTTCTGCCGCGGACGGCGCAGCCTCTGGACGGTCCGTTCATGGAAGGACTGCGCAATGCCAGCGACGGCATCGCCGTCGTGGGATGTGTCAACGTTCCGGATGGAGAAGGACGCTTTTTTAATACCCAGTTTGTGCTGCGCGATGGCGCCTTCCTCGCTACATATCGCAAGCTGCATCTTTATGACGCTTTCAGCATGAAGGAATCCCAGCGGACCTCGCCGGGACTGGACCTGCCGCCCATTGTCCGGATCGGAGACATGAAAGTCGGTCTGATGACCTGCTATGATGTCCGCTTCCCGGAACTGGCGCGTCATCTCGCCCTGTCCGGCGCGGATGCTATCCTGCTGCCCGCCGCCTGGGTGCGGGGGCCGGGCAAGGAGCGGCACTGGGAAATCATGGCGGTGGCGCGTGCGCTCGAAAACACCTGTTACGTCGTCGCTGTCGGGGAATGTGGTGCCCGGAACACAGGTTTCAGCATGGTTGTCGATCCGCTGGGCGTCGTGACGCTGGCTCTCGGAGAATCGCCGGCGCTGGGCTTCGCAACGCTGGACCCTGCGCGGATCGCTCACGCCCGGAAGATCCTGCCTGTGTTGGAAAACAGGCGCTTTGCCGCTCCGGTTCTGGCAGAATCTTGACCACGGCCGGGGCGTTCTCAATGATTGCGAGCGGAACGTCTTGGGGTGTTTGGGAACACCCTGCATGAGCGCCCCTGTCACTTTGTAAGAGAGCCCGTCACTCCCGGCATCTATAGTTAGCGAATTCTGAAGGCGGATTCTGGCGTCTGGTGTCAGGACTGTTATCGTCTTTGCCGTCTGGTGGTGCCAGACGATTAGCGGACGACCGTCCCGACCCATTACGCGAGAGAGCATCTATGACCAAGCTACGCGTTGCCGTCATTCAGGCGGGAACGACCCTGTTTGATACGCCTGCCACCCTTGACCGCATGCAGGCGCATTGTGAGGCCGCGGCGGCGCAAGGCGTGAAACTGGCAGTTTTCCCTGAAGCCTATGTTGGCGGCTATCCGAAGGGCCTGAATTTCGGAGCGGTACTGGGCAGCCGTTTCCCCGAGGGTCGGGACGACTATCTGCGATACTGGAAATCGGCGATCGCGGTGCCAGGGCCGGAGACGGACCGGATCGGCTCCTTCGCGGCGAACATGGCGGCGCATCTGGTGGTGGGCGTGATCGAACGCGACGGTGCCACCCTGTATTGCACGGCGCTCTTTTTCGGCCCCGACGGTGCGCTTTTGGGCAAACATCGCAAGCTGATGCCGACGGGAACGGAACGTCTGGTCTGGGGGCAGGGAGACGGCTCCACCATCCCCGTGTTCGATACAGAAATCGGACGTCTGGGCGCTGCCATCTGTTGGGAGAACTATATGCCGGACCTACGCCAGAGCATGTATGCCCGCGGGATCAGCCTCTGGTGTGCCCCAACTGTCGATGAGCGTGATATCTGGCAGGCCTCCATGCGGCATATCGCCTATGAGGGGCGGACTTTTGTGCTGAGTGCTTGCCAGTTCATGACCCGAGGGGACGCGCCGGAAGACTATGTCTGTCATCAGGGGAGCGACCCGCAGACCGTCCTCATCCGGGGCGGTAGTGTCATCGTCAGCCCGCTGGGAGAAATCATTGCAGGACCGGTCCATGATCGCGAGGCAATTCTGACAGCTGATATCGACCTCGATGACATTATCCGTGGCAAATACGATCTGGATGTTGCCGGGCATTACGCCCGTCCGGACGTGTTCAGCCTGCATGTTAATGAAGAAGCCAGAACGCCAGTCTCATTCTTCGGCGCCGCCTGTGCAGCGAACACTCCGGAACCGGACGCCTCCGAGACCTGAAGCAGCAAAAGGCGGTCTGTCGGGAAGGCCCTCCGGCAGACCGCCTTTTGCTTCCCGGAACGCCATCACGACAAAGCGCGACTGCGGAACAATTCTAGTTGTTTCTGCATTGTAATGTATGTAAATTTTATTTTCATACTATCAAGCATAGGGCTTTACTCCCATGGCGCAATCAGGATTCCCGCTGGGTCTTTTTTCTCGCTCTCTCCTTTCAACGTCGATCCTGTGTGTCCTGCCGATGACAGCTGTCTGTGCCGCTGAAGTGAAAGGGGCTGACGCTCCGTCAGTTGTTGAAAAGAAAAAAAATTCTTCAGAACATTCCGTATCCGAATCTAAATCTGCGCATGCGACGACGACCAGTGCCAGTTCTCGCAGGAAAGCACTGCACAAGGTTGCTTCAGTCAACGGTGGCGCAGCCGAACAGGTGACGGTGACGGGTAGCCATATTGTCCGTAACGGCTTCAGTTCGCCCACTCCGGTCACGGTTCTCGGTCGGGAAGATATCGCCGCGCAGGTTCCCGCCAATATTTCGGAATTGGTGAACCAGCTACCTGCTGTAACTCAGGCGAGCACATCCGCGACCAGTTCTGGATTTTTGTCATCAGGCCTTGCCGGTATCAATGCTGTCAACCTGCGTGGTCTCGGTGCGAACCGTACCCTGATCCTGATCGATGGTCAGCGGTCCGTTGCGTCCTCGATTACCGGACTGGTGGACGTCAATACCATTCCTCAGAATCTTGTTGAGCGCGTGGAAGTCGTCACGGGAGGCGCTTCCGCGCAGTATGGTTCGGATGCGGTAGGAGGTGTCGTCAATTTTGTCCTGAACAAGAAATTCTCAGGTCTGAAACTGTCAGCGAATACAGGCTTCACGACCTATGCGGATGATCCGAACTATACGCTCAATGCAACGATGGGAAAGACGTTCCTGAACGGGAAACTTCATGTCCTGCTTGATGCGCAGTATTATCAGCAGTTCGGCGTCGATACGATCGACCGTTCCTGGAACGACAGCGGATACTTCCAGATCAATAACCCTACCTATACCGCTACCAATGGGCAGCCCCAGCGTCTGGTGGGGTCGGGCTTCGGGCCGTCTACATATACGTCAGGTGGCCTGATCAGTTCTGGCCCGCTTGCAGGAACTTATTTCGGTGCGCCCGGCCAGACAGGTCAGCTCAAATATGGGGTAAGAAGTACGGCTTCCAGCCCTTACATGATCGGCGGGGATACGGACGAGACCCTGAAAGGACATGTCGGGACAAATTCGCTCACACCGAGCGAGGAACGGATCAGTGTCTTCAACCGTACGTCCTATGACATCAGCGAGCATACCGAGATCTTCGGCCAGTTTTCCTGGAATAAATATATCGGGAGCAGCTATTATCAGCAGACCCCCAGCACCGGTGTAACGATCAATCGCGATAATGCCTATCTGAACCGGGATTACTCCCAGGTTGCCAGCCAGATGGCGGCTGCGGGGTTGAATTCTTTCAACATGGGAACCAGTAATGCGGGTTTCCCGGTGCCGGGCAGCGATGTAAGCCGCCAGGTCTTCCGCTATGTCGGCGGCATGAACGGGAAGTTCAAGTTTGCAGGCAATAACTGGCATTGGGGTTGGTACTATCAGTATGGTCGGACGCTCGACGATATCCGTCTGAAGAATACATGGAATCTTTCCCGCATGGCTCTGGCCCAGGATGCGGTGATGCATAACGGGCAGATCATGTGCCGGTCCACGATCACCAATCCCGGCAACGGCTGCGTGCCCATTGACCGACTGGGAACGAGTGGCCCGTCCGCTGCGGCGCTGAACTATATTTATGGTGGCCAGACAGGACAGCCGGCGCGCGAACAGGTTCTCCAGCAGCACGTCGCCTCCTTCGATATCGGCGGAGACATGTTCCACCTGCCGGGCGGAAATGCCGCTATTGCCATGGGCGGAGACTGGCGCCGTGAGTCCGTGTCCGGTTATGTGAACTCCGCCTATCAGTCAGGCTGGCAGTACGGCAACTTTCTGGCCAACAAGGGCTCCTACAATGTCAAGGAAGGTTATGTGGAGCTTGACCTGCCCGTTCTGAAAGGCGTCGATATCAATGGTGCCGGGCGGTATACGGATTATTCCACATCCGGAAGCGTCGAGACCTGGAAGACGGGGGCTACCTATGCGCCCATTCAGGACATCAAGTTCCGTGGGACTTATAGCCACGATATCCGTGCGCCCAACCTGAATGAGCTTTATGCCGCAGGCACGTCGCTGAACAACACGGTCGTCCTGCCTGCAAACTCCCCCGATCCCGGATCGCAGCCTTTCACACAGATCCGGACCGGAAATCGCAACCTTTCCCCGGAGACGTCCAACACCTGGACTGTGGGAACGGTCATCAGCCCGCGTTTCCTGCCCGGATTTATGGCGTCCTTTGATTATTACAGCATCAATATCAGCAACGCGATCGGAACTGTGACCGGTCAGAATGCGGTAGATTTTTGCTATTCCGGCGGAACGGCATGGTGCAATAACATCCATTATTCGAATGGTGTCCTGCAAAGCATCCTGCTTCAGCCGTTCAACTTCGCCAGCCAGAAAGAGCGCGGACTGGATATCGAGGCCAGCTACCGGTTCCGCCTGTCCAAGATCTGGAAAAAACTGCCGGGCTCATTCTCAGTACATGGAGAAATCACGCATTACATCTCCAACACGGTTGATAACAACGTTTATCCGATCAACTACGCGGGTGTGAACGGTGGAAGCCTGGCGGGTGATTACAGTGCGCCGAAGTGGAATTACCGGATCAGCTCATTCTACAAGGTCGATGACCTCACCTTCAATCTTGTCGCGCGCGGCTTCAGCTCCGGTGTGTATGGCAATGATTACGTCCAGTGCACCACGAACTGCCCTGTCTCGACGCCCCAGCACCGCACGATCAATAACAACCGTATCAAGGGCGCGGTCTATTTCGATACGTCGATTGCTTATGATTTCACGGCTTATGATCATCCGGTGCGGGCGACATTCGTCATGAACAACATGCTGAACTCGAAACCGGTTCTGGTCGGCAACGGTCCGGATGGAAATAACGTCCCGGCTTTCGCCCAGACCAATGAATCACTTTACAATTATCTCGGACGTGTTTTCCGTGTGGCGGTGACGACAAGTTTCTGAAACCGGCACGGCATCGTATCGGCAGGAACGTGGATTTTTTCGAAGCTGACAGGCGTTTCTTCTGAAAATCTCTGCGTTCCCTTGGGGAAAATGCAGGAAATTTTTGATGTTCGCTTTAAAATGTTTTCGATCCGTACGGAATTTCCGCCTGCTGCTTCTCGTCAGCACCATTGTCGCTGCAAGTGCCGTTCCGGGAGCGTCGGCGCAGGATCAGGCTCAGCACTTCACTGAGGCGCCGCTTCTTGCCGTTCATGCCGATGCGCATAACGGCAGAACACTGGTGACGCTTCCCGCGCCGGACAGCGACGGTGTCTATGGGCGCTATCTTTATGCCAGCGCCCTACGGACCGGGATTGGCTCGGCCAATATCCGTCTCGATCATGGAATGCTCGGCCCGACCCGGATCCTCGCGTTCCGCCGGATCGGATCACGGGTTGCGGTTGTTTTCGAGAACCCGAAATTTATGTCGCGGGGCGACGACGATGCTCGCGAGGGGGTCAAGAGAAGCTTCCCGTTCAGTGTCATCGCGATGCTTGATATCGTCTCGACGGGGCCGTCCGGACAAACGGTCGTCGATCTGTCTCCGTTCTATACGCACGACACGATGGCGATTGCCGAGACGCTGAATGGCGGCGGCATGAAGCTGCCCGATACGGTGGAGTCTGGCGGGAAGGGCTTCCATCAGGTTCCCGCCCTGAGCCAGGTCGATTCCACCACGGTGAAGGCCTTTACCGACAACGTGGAGGCCGAAGCTGTGCTCACTTTCGCCTCCGACGCTCCGGGCAAGGAAATCAGCCAGCTTTCCCCCGACCCCCATCAGATCAGTTTCATCGTCCATCACTCGCTCGTGCGGCTTCCCGGCCCGGGATATGTACCGCGTAGACTGGACATCCGCTCTGGCAGTCATGGGACGGCAGTATATGATTTTGGGGCACCGCTGGGGCAGAATGTCCTGATCGAGTACGCCAACCGTTTCCGGCTGGTCAAAACCGATCCGTCTGCGCCGCGCTCGCGGGTCGTCAAGCCAATTGTGTACTATATTGACAACGCCGCCCCTGAGCCGGTGCGCTCCGCTCTGGCAGAAGGGGTGGCGTGGTGGAACCAGGCGTTCGAGGCCGCAGGCTATATTGACGCCTTTCAGGTCAGGATCCTGCCGTCCGGAGTGGATCCGCAGGATGTCCGCTATAACATCGTCAATTGGAATGAACGCCAGACCCGCAGCTATTCCTACGGGATAAGCGTGATCGACCCCCGGACGGGTGAAGTCATCCGCGGCAATGTGGTTCTCGAAGGCCTGCGTCTGCGTCAGGATATCATCATTTTCGAAGCCCTCGCGGGAACGGAGAATGAAAACACGGGCCGTGCGGACGATCCCGTGAAAATTTCGCTCGACCGGCTGCGACAGCTCGGCGTCCACGAAGTGGGTCACACGCTGGGTCTCGTGCATAACTTCCACGCCAGCACGCAGAACCGGGCATCGGTAATGGATTATCCCGGCCCCCGGATCGGAATCGTGGGAGACCGGTTGGATTTCTCGGACGCTTACGCAAAAGGCGTCGGCGTCTGGGACCGTTATGCCATCGACTGGCTGTACGGCCAGCCCGGAGCGGGCGAGGATCCTGACGTGGCCGCCGCCCGTAAGGCCCACGCGATCGAGGCGCAGGGACTGCGTTTCGGAACCGACATCGACGGACGGGACAGTGATTCCGCGATGGCCGGAAACAATATGTGGACCGATGGCGCCGATACGCCTGCGGATCTGAAGCAGATGCTGAAGATCCGGGAAATCGCACTGTCCCGTTTCGGACCCCACGTCCTGCACCCCGGCGAACGGCTGTCCGATCTCCGGCGCAAATTCGTGCCGCTGTGGCTGGTGCACCGTTACGACGTCGAGGCTGTCGGCAAGCTGATTGGCGGACTTGATTACCGTTATGCCGTGGTGGACGGTCAGAGCCCGCTTCCTGTCTCGGTTGATGGCGGGCAGCAGCGCGAGGCAATCGACGCCCTGTTGCAGACGCTGTCGCCCAAAGTACTGGGGATTTCGCCCGCGTTGACGCTCATGCTGTCGTCGGGGGTGAACGGCAACCCCGACCCCCAGTATGATACTGAAGTCTTCCGGATGGCGGGATCCTCGACTTTCGATCCGCTCAACGCTGCGGAAACGGCGGCGGAAATCACTCTGCATTCCCTTTTGGCTCCAAGCCGTCTGGAACGGCTGGTGCTCCAGCATGCCCGTGACCCGGCCCTTCCGGGCCTGGATGATCTGCTGGGTCGTCTGACGTCGGAGGTCGCCTCCCGCCACCAGACGACCCTTGAGAGACGCATCGCATACCGGACCATCCTCAGCATAGCGCAGACACGCGACGACCCTCATACGACGCCGGATGTGGCCCTGGCGCTGTCGGGGGCCATCCGGCAGCTTGGTGGACGGTTCACTGCGGTGAGCGGGCAGGGCGATGATGCCGTATGGTGCCAGGAAATGGGCGCCCTGCTGAAGGATCAGGCGCGACTGGGCCGCGAAGCCACCAAAACGGCGCGACCCGCGGCCAATATCCCGCCCGGAACACCCATCGGCGGTGAGGGCGGATGGCTGTCGGAAGATGCCCCCATCTGATCCGGTCGTACGCCCCTTGTAACCCTGACCGTCAAGAACAGAAAGACGCTCATGATGAAACGCAACCTGATGACCATGGGCCTCGGAACGGTCCTGATGCTCGCGATGGCGCCGCTGACGATGGCGGAGACGACCGCGATCGTGGGAGGGCTGGTATTCGACGGAACGGGCGCGCCTGCGGTGCACGAGACGATTGTCATCCGTGACGGACGGATCGCCGGACTGGGAAAAGATCTTCCCGTCCCGTCCGATGCGCATGTCATTGATGTGCATGGCATGGCCGTTACGCCGGGGCTGTACGATCTTCATACGCACTGGACCGTTGCGGGAGAGCCGTCCGATTTTCCGTCCATTGCCGCGGCCTATCTGAGTTCGGGCGTGACCACCGTCAGCGATTTCAACGAGGCGCCTGAAGCCTATGCACCGCTGCGGGCCTGGCTTGCGACGCTTGAGGCGCCGCATGTCAATTTCGCCGCCCGGATCAGCACGCCAGGTGGCCATGGAGCGGACTGGGCGGACCAGAATACCACGCGCTGGATCAACTCGCCGGACAGCGCCAAGGCGGCGATCGACGCGGTCGTGGCCTATCATCCGGACCTTATCAAGATCTTCTCGGATGGCTGGCGTTACAACCGCATGCCCGACAATACCAGCATGAACGAGGCCACGCTGGCCGCCGCCGTGGCGGAGGCGCATGCCAATGGTCTCAAGGTCATGACCCATACCCTGACCGTCGAACGGGGGCTGATTGCGGCGCGGGCAAAGGTTGATTCGCTGGCGCATGGTCTTCAGGACCGGGTGCTGACTGATGCCGAAGTCCGTTTCATCCGGGACAGCGGGATGGGTGAAATCCCGACACTCTCGGTTTTTGATCCGGACAAATGGGTTCACTCTTCCGGTCACAAGGTCGTTGCGAACACGACCTTGTTCGACAATGCCCTGCGCAATGTCCGCAAGCTCTTCCGTGCCGGCGTTGTCATCGGCGTGGGTACGGATGCCGGGATGCCCGCAACCCCGCATGGCCTGTCGACATTGCATGAGCTTGAGCTTCTGGTCCGTGCCGGTCTCACACCGGCGCAGGCCCTCACGGCTGCGACGCATTCCAGCGCTGTCCTGATCGGACAGGACCGGGACCGGGGCGTAATTGCCGTCGGGATGCGTGCCGATATCACGGTTTTCGACGGCAGACCCTGGAACAGGATTGCCGACATCCATAATGTCGCGATGACCATGGTGGACGGAAAGCCATTGTACGGGCTCGATGCGCCTCCTGCAGCCGCAAGGCCTGGCTGGCCCGCACCGAAAAAAGCCGCGAAACTGGTCGATGATTTCGAGCGGCCGGACGGGCGTTCGTCTCTCGACACGCTGCGGACCAATACGATGGATCGCGGGCCGGATCGTACGGTGGAGGTCTCCGGCGTCATGCTGCGTGATGGCGGCAAGGGGCATGTGCTGTTCATCACCGCCGTCATGGCGCAGCAGAAAACGCCTTATGCTGGTGTGTCCGTCCCACTGTCAGCGGGGGCGGTCCTGCCCGTGGACGTCTCGTCGTATCACGGAATTGCCTTTCAGGTCCGTGGTGCGGCCTGCAAGGCCAGCCTGACTGCGAACGGCACGGTCGGAGCGTCCTGGTCGAGCTCTTTCCCACTCTCGGATCGGTGGCAGAAAATCCGGATTCCGTTCTCCGGGCTGACGGCCACGGTCAATCCCCACCGGCGTGAATGGACGGGGCGGGATATCACCGATATCGAAATCGGCCTGTCCTGCGCACCGGGTTCGACGGCCTGGCTTCAGGCGGACAATCTCGAATTCTACTGAAAGATGTGGCGCAGGCGTCGTCCGTTCCGGATTGGAGGCGCTCTGTGAAGTACCCGCCGTTTCGGCATAGGGCATTGTTGATCCCGAACGGGTCCCTGGCGGGAAGAGGATCGCTATAGGCGTTTTCGCCTTCGTCGAAAGATGCGGAGGCGACGTTCACCTTGTTGTTCGCGACGATTTTGCCGAAGTCCGCCAGTATCTCCGAACTAGCCAGCAATAGGATGTTGTAGAGAATGACACGCGAACCCGGCGCGTCTGTCAGGGTTTCTGCTCGCCCTCACGCCAGATTCCTGCTGCCCAGACCCCGATCACCAATATACCCACCAACTGGCTGTGACCTGCGAGGGGATGCTGCAAGGCGTACGGATCCTGATTGCAACGAATTATTGTTATACATGTTTTGTAGATGAAATAATCGCTATCAGATCACAATCCGTGGCTTTTTCCGGACCTTTCGGATGTCGATTAAAAATCGTCATTCAGAACCGCATGAACGAAATTCATACATTTATGAAATAAAATCATTTTTGTTCAATGAAAGGTTCCGGCATAACCCTCCTCAACGTCGGCAACATAAAACGGCATGAAGCTCTCTGCCGGTTAAATGAAATGCGCCTACCATGCCGTATAAGTCCGGTAGAGGGTTAGGTGTATTTCCGGGGATGGGATAGAGACGGAAATGTCCACGAATATTTCATTTGAAGTAAAAATGCTCAGGTTTGACGAGGACTATGTTCCTTCTGCAAATACACGTCTGACAACCAATTTCGCCAATCTGGCCAGAGGGGAACACCGTCAGGAAAACCTGCGTAATGTTCTCCGCATGATTGATAACCGCTTCAATGCACTGGCGTCCTGGGATAATCCGCAGGCTGACCGGTATGCGATCGAGCTCGATATCGTGTCGGTGGACATGAAAACGGCATTTGGTGGCACTGCTGAAACCTTTCCCCTGATCGAAATCCTCAACACGTCCATCATCGATAACGTCACGGGACTTCGTATTCCGGGAATGACCGGAAACAATTTCTCGTCTTATGTTCGGGACTATGATTTCAGTGTTCTTCTTCTGGAACATAACCGCGACAGCACCGAATTCCAGGTTCCCGACCGGTTCGGAGACCTACACGGCAATCTTTTCAAGGCTTTCGTGCAGTCTCCGGCCTATCGGGAGAAGTTCGGAAAGCTGCCGGTAATCTGCCTCAGTGTGTCCAGCAACAGGACCTATCACAGGACAGGCAACCATCACCCGATCCTCGGCGCCGAATATGAGCAGCGGGAATTTTCCCTGACGGATCAGTATTTCGGGAAAATGGGCATGAAGGTCCGGTATTTCATGCCTGAAGGCAGCTCTGCGCCGCTGTCTTTCTATTTCTTCGGCGATCTTCTGGCCGATTATTCCAGCCTTGAGCTGATCAGCACCATCAGCACGATGGAATCCTTCCAGAAGGTCTACCGCCCGGAAATTTATAACGCCAACTCGCCGGCCGCGGCTTGTTACCGTCCAAGCCTCGGCCATCAGGACTATTCCACAACGCGCATCATCTATGATCGCGAGGAACGCAGCAGACTGGCTATCGAGCAGGGGCGCTTCACTGAAGAAACCTTCATCAGGCCACATCGCGACATTCTCGAGCAGTGGTCTGCCCGGTTTCCTGCCTGATCAATCGAAAACACAAGGTCATCAATCGTGAAAACACTGCTTCCCACTTCTACCGCTGGTAGTCTGCCCAAGCCGTCCTGGCTCGCGAAGCCGGAAACGCTCTGGTCCCCCTGGAGACTGGAAGGCGAAGAGCTTGTCGAAGGCAAGCAGGACGCCCTCCGTCTGACACTCGACGATCAGGATCGTGCGGGGATCAGCATCGTCAGTGACGGAGAACAGACACGCCAGCATTTCGTCACGACGTTCATCGAACATCTTGATGGCGTCGATTTCGAAAACCGCCAGACGGTCAAGATCCGTAATCGTTACGAAGCGAGTGTGCCGTCCGTTGTGGGCGCGGTGACACGTGAGAAGCCCGTCTTCGTCGAGGACGCGAAATATCTGCGCAAGCTCACGGACAAGCCTATCAAATGGGCGCTTCCGGGCCCGATGACGATGATCGATACGCTGCACGACGCCCATTACGGCAGCCGCGAGAAACTCGCCTGGGAATTTGCGAAGATCCTCAATCAGGAAGCCCGGGAACTCGAAGCTGCGGGTGTGGACATCGTCCAGTTTGACGAGCCCGCATTCAATGTCTTTTTTGATGAAGTCAATGACTGGGGCATCGCCGCCCTTGAGCGCGCGGTCGAAGGTCTCAAGTGTGAGACGGCTGTCCATATCTGCTATGGATACGGCATCAAGGCGAATATCGACTGGAAAAAAGGCCTCGGGTCCGAGTGGCGTCAGTACGAGGAGATTTTCCCGAAACTCCAGCAGTCGAGCCTCGATCTGATCTCCCTGGAATGTCAAAATTCCCGCGTTCCGATGGATCTGATCGAACTCATTCGCGGCAAGAAGGTCATGGTCGGCGCCATCGACGTGGCGACGAACACCGTCGAGACGCCTGAAGAAGTCGCTGCGACGCTCCGAAAGGCCTTGCAGTTCGTGGACGCCGACAAGCTCTATCCGTCCACCAACTGCGGGATGGCACCCCTGTCACGTCGCGTTGCGAGAGGCAAGCTGGATGCTCTGTGCGCCGGTGCCGAGATCGTCCGGAAAGAACTTGCGGCCTGATCTTTCCAGTTCTGCGGTCGTTCTAAAGGCGCGGGGTGGCCTCACCCACTCCGCGCCTTTAGGCATATGCGATGCTGTCAGACGACGGCTCCGGGTTCGGAGGCAGATTTTACGAAATCGGTAAGATATTCGATATCGTCGTCTGTCTCGCGCCGACCAAGGAAGATCTGTTTCGCAATGCCCTCGTCCCCGAGCTTCAGGGCATGCAGATCGAAGCGTGGTGCATATTCATCGACCAGCCAGCGCGGAAGAACCGCCACCCCCCGTCCATGGGCTACCATCATCAGCATGATATCCGTGGTTTCGATCTGCTTCTGCTGACGAGGCGCAATACCGGCCGGCTGAAGAAACTGGGTATAGATATCCAGACGTTCGGGAGGCACTGGATAGGTAATCAGTGTTTCGCTGGCAAGCTGCTCGGGAGTGACGGACGGCGTGCCATACAGCCTGTGACCGTGGCCCACCACCAGAACCAGTTCGTAATCAAACACCGGCGTGAAGTTCAGGCCCGGTTTGTGAAGCGGATCCGGCGTTACAAGAATATCAATTTCGTTTCCCAGCAGGGCCCCAATCCCGCCAAACTGGAATTTCTGCCGCACATCAACGTCCACCTTCGGCCAGCGTTCGAGATAGGGTGAGACGACATTGAGAAGCCACTGATAGCAGGGATGACACTCCATCCCGATCCGCAGCGTTCCACGCTCGCCATTGGCAAACTGTTCCAGCCGCTGCTCGGCCAGTGAAAACTGCGGCAGAAGGCGGTTCGCAAGCGATAAAAGCCATTGCCCCGCCTGCGTCAGAACGAGCGTCCGCCCCTCTCGACGCCAGATTTTTACACCAAGCTGCATCTCGATCTTGCGGACGGCATGACTGAGAGCCGGTTGCGTCAGGTTGAGGCGCGCACCTGCCGCGGTAAGCGAACCCTCACGCGCCACTTCCCGAATGATCGTCAGATGGCTGCGTTCCAGAATGCCCATGTCATCTCCATCAGATGCACTGAATTTATAGTCTTCAGTCCGATATATCATTTTTATGCATTGATATGAATGGCGGTGGACCGGGAGCTGTCCGGATTGGGAAATCAACATAGCCTAAATGGTAACGTTATAGAGTTATATTTATAACTATAAAATGTGATGACAGGCGGAATTCTAATGTTATGTATCACACCGTCCGAGAGGATTCGGAAAGGTGGGATCAATGAATCGTATCGCTGTTATCGGGAGCAACATGGTCGATCTGATCACATATGTAGATCGGATGCCGGAAGCGGGTGAGACGCTCGAAGCGCCCCGTTTTTCGCTGGGCTGTGGGGGGAAGGGCGCCAATCAGGCAGTCGCGGCTGCGAAGCTGGGCGCGGATGTGGTCTTCGTCACACGCGTCGGCGATGATTTCTTCGCCGACGGCACGATCGCCAATCTACAGGCCTGCGGCATCGATACGCGCCATGTCCGGAAAGTGCCCGGCGCCTCCAGCGGCGTTGCCCCTATTTTTGTGCGACCGGATTCCGGCAACAGCATCCTCATCATCAAGGGGGCCAACGCCGCGATGGATGCCATCGCGATCAAGGATGCCGCCGATGCTCTGAAGCAGTCGTCGCTGATCGTTCTTCAACTCGAAATTGCGATTGAGGTCGTCTATGCGGCCATCGATTTCGCCGCCGAACACGGGATTCCCGTACTACTCAATCCCGCTCCCGCCGTCGCGGGGCTGGATCCGGCACGTCTGGCAAAGCTGGATTTCCTTGCACCGAACGAAACGGAACTGGCGCTGCTGAGCGGGATGCCTGTTACCTCTCTTGAAACGGCACAGGCCGCGGCCCGCAGCCTGGTTGACAATGGCTGCACACACATCATCGCGACACTGGGCGAAAAAGGCGCACTCTATGTTGGCTGCGAAGGTGAATGGCACATTCCTGCCTGCCGGGTGAACGCGGTTGATACAACCGGCGCTGGAGATGCGTTCGTCGGCTGTTTCGCGAAAGTCTGGAGTGAAACTCACGATATCCGCACGGCCATGGAAGAGGCCGTCGCCTATTCCGCATGCTCCGTAACGGCCTTCGGCACGCAGTCCTCCTATCCGGACAGCGCCGCTTTCGAACGGTTCCGGGACCAGCGCACCGCCGCCTGACCAGATTTTGAAACATCACACGCACATGGGCACGTCGCGCCCGGCCGACCGAGGTCAATCATGAATCAAGAGCCGATCCAACAAACCCCCGACGGGCTGTATCTGAACCGTACGCCCTGGTTCGCCTTCATCCTGCTATGCTGTATTTTTTCGCTGTGGGCCGCGGCCGCCAGCATGAACGACGTGCTGATCGCGCATTTCAAGAAAGCTTTCGTCCTTTCGGACTTTCAGACGGCTTTCGTCCAGTCGGCTTTCTATCTGGGCTATTTTTTCCTTGCGATCCCGGCGGCCCTTTTTGTCCGCCGCTTCAGCTACAAGGCGACGATCCTGTTCGGGCTGGGGCTGTACATGGTCGGTTGCTGCCTGTTTTTTCCCGCCGCCTATTTCGCCCGATATGAAATGTTCCTTGGCGCGCTGTTCGTCATTGCCGCGGGCCTGTCCTTTCTGGAAACCTCGAGCAACACCTATTCCACGCTTCTCGGCCCCCGCGAGGGCAGTACGCGCCGGCTGAACATCTCCCAGACATTTCATCCCTTTGGTGCGATTACGGGGGTGTTCGTCGGCAGCCATGCCATGTTCCATGAGCCTGCTCCCGCTACGGCCGGCATGACGTCTGCCCAGCAGCAGCTGGCCATGATCCAGGACACGCTTGTCCCCTACAAATGGATGATCGCCGTTCTGATCGTGATTTTCGTGTTGATCGTCTGCACGCGCTATCCGGCCTGCAAGGGCCTGTATCACACGGCCACAGGCGCCGAGGACGAGCATTTTTCCAGTATTGGCAAGACCCTCGGACGGCTGTTCCGGAACCAGCGATTCGTGTTCGGGGTCGCGACCCAGTTCCTCTATGTCGGGGCACAGGTCGGTGTGTGGAGCTTCACCATCCGCCTGGCGATGCAACTCGGGCACATGCACGAACATGATGCCTCATGGTTCCTGATGGGAACGTTCGCGGCCTACTTCCTCGGAAAAATGATCGCCAACGTTCTCATGAAGCGCATGTCGGCCGCCCGCGTGCTGACCCTGTATTCCGTGATGTGCATCGCGATCCTGCTCTACGTCATTCTTGTCCCCAATATTTCCGCCGTTTATGCGGCCGTCGCCGTCAGCGTTTTCCTGGGACCGGCATGGCCCACGATCTATGGCCTGACGATCGAAGGGCTCGGGAAGGATACGGCCATTGGCGGTTCCATTCTGGTCATGAGCATCGTGGGCGGCGGTGTGCTGCCGCTCATTCAGGGCCTGATTTCCGACGCCTCGGGCGGCAATATGCAGATGGCCTATATCGTGCCGCTCGTCTGCTTCGTCGTGATTGTGATGTTCGGTCGTTACTGCGACAGGCGCCCGATCGCCCGCACCCTGCCTGTCTCGCCTCTGGTGCCTGCGGAGTAAGTGTCTGTGACGATCCATATTCCTCTCGACAGAAGCACTTTTGGCTTTGAAAAGCGCACGCTGCTTCGATCCGGTGCCTTTACCGTCAGCGGCTGGACCTATCCGTCCGGTGTAATTGCCGTCTCGCTCGAAAATGAGCGGGGCGGCCTGATTATTCTGCCGTTCATGGGGCAGATGATCTGGTCGGCTGTTTTTGACGGGCAGGACCTGCGCATGACGTCCGTTTTCGACCAGCCGGTGCCGAGCCCGACGATCCTCGGCACATATGGTTGTTTCATGTTTCATGCGGGCCTGCTGCGGAACGGCTGTCCCGGCCCGGACGACACTCATCCGCTGCACGGAGAGATGCCCTGTGCCCGGATGGACGAGGCCTGGCTTGAAATCAGCGAAGACGGTTCAGCCCTGACGCTGGGCGGGATTTACCGGCACGTCGAAGGTTTCGGAAACCGTTATGACGCAACGCCGTCCGTCACCCTGCGCGCAGGGGAGGCGACCTTCGACATCGGAATGGACGTCCTCAACCGGGGCGGAAAATCCATGGACCTCATGTATATGGCCCATGCCAATTACGCCTATGTTCCTGACGGCACTTTCGTGGAGCCTCTGGGCGTCGGAGAGATCAGGGTCCGCACCAGTGTGCCTGCCCATGTCCATCCCACCGATCAGTGGCGCGATTATATCGCGAAACTGGCCAGGGACCCGCGGCTGATGCGGAAACTCGACTCCCCGGCGATGTATGAACCGGAGATCGTCAGCTTTCTCGGGGATGTCGGCACCGATCAGGGCGGCAATGCCCATTTCTTTCTCAGACATCCTGATGGCGCCGCTTTTTATACCCGCTACGCGCCGGAAGACTTCACGCATGCAACGCGCTGGGTCCTTCACGACCCCGACTATCATGTCGCGGGGTTCGTTCTGCCCGCCACCTGCGATCCGGAAGGGTATCTGGCGGAAAGCCGCAAGGGCAATGTCCGGCAGCTCTCACCCGGCCAGAAGGCGTCTTTCTCGGTCCATACCGGTCTGCTGAACGCGCAGGAATACGACGCCACGCTCGCCGGTCTCGACCAGGAAACGTCCTCCCGGAACAGTACAGGGAACTGAAATGACCATGACAACAATGACCGCTTCCTCCTACGCTACACTGATCGATCACACGCTGCTCGCGCCCGATGCGACGCGCGCGCAGATTGAAAGCCTCTGCGAGGACGCCCGGAAATTCGGGTTCCATTCCGTGTGCGTCAATTCAGGCCGTGTCCCCCTCTGTGCACGTCTGCTTCAGAATTCCTCGGTGGTTCTGTGCGCCGTCGTTGGTTTCCCGCTGGGCGCGATGCTTCCCGACGCCAAGGCTTTCGAAGCGCGGCAGGCCATCGCGCAGGGCGCCCGCGAAATCGACATGGTGCTGAATATCGGCTGGCTGAAGGACGGCGATCTGGGCGCGGTCGAAGACGATATCCGCAAGGTTTTCGAGGCCTGCGGCAACGTCCCGCTCAAGGTTATTCTTGAAACGGCCCTTCTGTCGCAGGAGGAGAAAACTGCCGCGTGCCGGATCTGTCAGAATATCGGCGTGGCCTTCGTCAAGACGTCCACCGGCTTCTCCAAAGGCGGCGCAACGGTCGCGGACGTTCAGCTCATGCGGGAGACGGTAGGCCCGGATATGGGCGTCAAGGCCTCCGGCGGCGTGCGGGACAGGGCTGCTGCGGACGCGATGGTCGCCGCTGGTGCCACCCGCCTGGGCACCAGCTCCGGAATTGCAATCGTTAAGGGAACAGCCGGTACGTCATCTTACTGAAAGCATTGGGGGATCATCCGCTTCCCCCATATTTTCAGCGCACGCGGATATCTACGGCCGCATGTCCATTCCCCGCATCCGCCAGTGCAATATGGACAAATCCTGTTCCATCCGGCGTCCAGAACGGCTGCGCACCGGGTGGCAGTGTCAGCGGCATGCCGTTAACGAACCAGCGATAGGGGGGCTGGCCGCCGGATGCTTCCAGACCAATGGGAAGCATCCCGCCATCCGGGGAGCGGCTTTCGATATCGGCGTGATCATGCGGGAAGATAATCTGGGGCATTTTTCCGCGCGACAGGGTCTGGAGCGCAGGGGACAAGATTGCACCCGCATGGTGAGCACTCATCGGAGTGGTTTCTGGGGCCGTGTCTGGATGAAGAAGCGAGAGGACATCCGCCAGCAAGGGCGCTGCTGTGTCGCGTCCTGTCAGACCGGGGGAGGCTGTGCCGTCCGGCCTGCCTGCCCAGATCCCGATGGTGGCCTGCGGAGTGGAGGCCATCGCCCATCCATCGCGGTTTCCATAGGAGGTTCCTGTCTTGAATGCGACGCGATCCCATGAGGCCACGCCTGCCGGAGGGGCCGTACCACGCAGGATTGTACGGATATCAGCGTTCGCCCGAACAGACAGAAGCTGCGTTCCGGAAGCGGCATTTTCCGTTCCCGGTTCCGTCAATTCGATGCGTAGCGGGGCGACACGCCCATCATGGTCGAGCGCTGCATAAAGCATTGTCAGATCATGAAGTGATATTCCGACACCGCCCAGAACGATGGCCAGACTGGGAGCATTCTGAGTACCATCAGGATTTTTCGGTAGATGCAGGCGCGCTCCACTGTTGGACAGGCGCTCCATGAAACGGGTTGGTCCCACCAGATTCAGCGCCTGAATGGCCGGAACGTTCAGGGAAAGCTGGAGTGCTTCGCTCACAGTGGTTTCGCCCCGAAACGTATGGTCGAAGTCCAGCGGCGCATACCCTCCGATGGCGAGGCGACTGTCGTTCAGCCGGGTGCGGGGAGTCATCCAGCCTTTCTCGAACGCCATGCCATACACAAAGGGCTTGAGGGCGGAGCCGGGCGAGCGGGCTGTCAGGACGGCATCAATCGCGTTTCCCGGAGCCATGTGTTCAGCGCCGCCAACCCAGGCAATGATGCGTCGTTCATGGTCCGCTACCAGAGCCGCGAAGGTGCCGCGCAAAGGCGCTGCCTGGCTGGCGAGAACGTGCCGGACACTCCGTTGCAACGATGCGTCGAGCGTTGTGAGAACGACTCCTCCGCGCCCTGCACTCAGAAAATGTCCGGTCAGTTCGGGGGCTTCGTGGGGGACGCCGTGGCTTGTCGGAGCCGACCATGCGTTACTGGGCCATGTGTCTGCAGGGACCGCGAGAGAGGCCCGGCGCAGGGTGCGTAACGCCGCTGCCTTCAGGGCATCGGGATGCATGTCTGGACGAAAGGCAGCAGGACGCCGGGGAAGTGTTACGAGAATGGCGGCTTCGGCGGAGGTGAGGTGATCCGGCTCGTGTCCGAAATAGAGAAGGGATGCCGTTCGTATACCCTCGATATTGCCGCCTTCCGGGGCGAGGGTCAGGTACAGGTCCAGAACCCCGGACCGTCCGAAATGCCATTCAAGCTGAAGAGCGCGGAGTATGTCGCGCAGTTTTCCGGACCATGTATGAGGATGGGGCGCAAGGAGACGGGCCGTCTGCATGGCCAGTGTCGAACCGCCGGAAACGATATGCCCCCGTCGTGCCAGTTGCCAGGATGCGCGTGCGAGTGCTTCCGGGTCTACGCCCGGATAATCATCGAAACGGCGGTCTTCCGTTGTCATGAGAAGTTGAAGATAGGCCGGGTCTACATGGGATGCCTGAACGGGCAGACGCCAGAGGCCATCAGAGGCCGTATGACCGTCGAGCAGTGTATGGTCACGGGCCTGAACCAGAAGGGCTGCCTGTTGTGCGCGATGCAGGTCCGGCGGGCTGAGACGATCGATCACAAACAGGGCACCGATCACGATAGCGGCTAGGAGACAGGCCAGACGCGCCGCCCGAAGAGAGGCTCGTGCTGGCCTGCTCTCCGCTTTTTCGGCAGGGTGCTCGTCTGCTGTCACGGAGCTGCGATCTCGACCGTTCCCGCAGCGGTGCGACCCATGAGACCCGGACGATAACGCCCGCTGACGACGGCTTCGGGCAGTGCAAAATGACCCGCCGAGATGGCCCGGACGACATAGGCGACATGAAAGCCTCGCTCTGCCGGATTGGGCGTGGCCATGTTGAAATTCACGACCGCGCTGAACCTGTCGTCCATCGCGGCTGTATGTTCTGTCTGGCTCAGGACACCCAGAAATGCATAGGGCGGTTTCGTGCGGTCGTCCTCATCGTCCCGTCCGAAACGTTGTGCTCCGGCCGCATCGTCTGGGGACACAATACTCTCGATTTCCCATCCTGCCGGGAGCAGACTGGTGATACCCACCGTATACCTTCCCGGATTGAGAGCCTTGCCCTGAAGACTGACGATGAAGCGGTCGTTCTGTTTCATATGCGTCAGATCGAAGGGGGTGCCGCTCAGGGTGTATCCCTGCATGTCGAGGGTCAGTCCGTTGGACAGAGGGCCGACATTCCCCGCCGGTTCGCCGGAGACAGTCAATGTGCTGAACAGGGATTTCCGGCCTGTGTTTTCGACGCGCACATTTTTTTCAAGCGTGGCAGGCGTGACGGGATAGACGAGGGGCAGATGAAGCGGTCTGGGATCAGGATGCCCCTGTATCCTGACCGCCCGGCCTTCCGTATCGGCGTTCATGGCGCCTGCGGCTTCCAGAAGGGCTGTTTTGCTGGCGTCCAGCAGGGCGTCGGGAGCGAGCGTGAGCTGACCGAAACGGTCTATGAGCAGGCGGGTGCGGCGGTCGTCCCCCGCTTCCGCCGTCAGCGCCGCAAGGCCTGCAAGGTCGCGGACATAGGTCCAGTATCCATAGTCCAGAAGGCCGGGCTTTCCGGTGCGAGCCGGTCCCAGGGCTGCAACCGCAGCATCAAACAGTGCCCCCGGGGAAGTGGCACTTCCATCGTCCTGAGCGTCATCGAGCGCGAGTGCGACCGCGAGATGGCCCAGCGCCATCGGAGGGGCCTGCGCGCTGGACCCCGCCGTTCCCGCCCAGACATAGCTGACATGCCCGCCGTCCTGTCTGGAGACCAGCAGGGCTGCGAGATTTCGGACGCCTTCCGGATGGAGCCGTCCTGCACGTGCCAGTACATAAGCAGCATAGGCGCGCGTGTTCAGCTTCGCCGCTTCCCTGTCGCTGCCGGGATCGTCGTCATAGGAGGAGCCGGACTGCATCTGCCCGCTCTCGATATAATCCAGCAGGAGGCCGAAGCGATCGTCCGGCACCTTATATCCGGCCGCTTTGGCGCGGGTCAGGAAATCGGCGATGTAGTCCAGATCGTCGGGAAGGCTGCGGCCATCGGAGCGTTCCCACTGGCCGATTTCGCCGGATGGGTTCTGGCGATCGAAAAGCATGTCGATGACGCTTCGGACATTTCTGCCCGGCTCCCCGTCCGGAGTGTGAGCAGGCATTTGCAGCAGGGCACGGGCCTGTGCGGCGAGCGTGTCTGAATCCCCCCAGACGCTGGCTTGCAGGGACTGCATCAGCCCTACGGTGTCGATGCCACCCGATGCAGAAATACCCAGTGTGATCCGTGTGTTCATCGGGTCGAAACCCGCAAGTCCCGCCCGGTCCCAGATCTTCGTGGCGCCTGGCTGGAGCAGGGCCGTCTGACTGGCGGTGACGGGGATATGCGCCATCCGGATGCCGATGGGCCAGCTTCTTGTCAGAAGGGGGACGGACGATCCCGGTCGATGCAGGGTGAGATGAACATGACCTATCGCGGTGCGCTGCGGCAGTCCTGCGGCCGCGGCCAGTCCGATGCGCAGATCGACGCGGCTTCCGGTCCGGACGGTGGCATTCACCCTGGCCGGCCCCACGACGTGCAATGGTCCATCTGTCGTGACGTCCACGTCATAACGCCCTGCGGGAGCGGTGACATTCACGATTGAAACCTGGGCCTGTGCGCTGTCACCGGGTGCAAGAAAGCGCGGCAGACCAAGATCCGGGAAAACCGGGTCCCGCGTTGTGATGTCGCGCTGTGTGTTACCGACGGCATCTTCGCTCCAGGCCGCTGCCATCAGATGGAGTTGTCCGTCAAAATCCGGCACGTCGAACGAGACACTCCCCCGCCCGGCGGCATCGAGCGTAACGGGTCCGTCAAAGAGCGCTACACTTTCTGTCGTCCGGATGGGTGGGCCGTCCGCCCCGCCGCTTTCCCCTGCGCCGTCGCCGCCGAAGCGGATGGCCCCGGTTTTTGCGTCGCTCAGCAGGAGCGAGCCGTAATTATCCAGCATGTCCAGTCCGAGACGGGAACGGCCATACAGGTGGTCGAACAGGTCCAGCGGCCTGAAATGGGTGAGATTGAGAATGCCCTGATCCACGGCCGATACCGCGACATGCACATGGCTGACCGGCAGGCCGTTTCTGGCATGGACCGTGACGGGGACGGTGATCCGATGGCGCGGAACCATCGTGGCGGGCGCGTCGAGCGCTACGTCCAGCCGGTGCGCGCTCTGGTCGATACCGATCCACGCCACGCCGACCGCACGGACAGGATCATGTGGGCGCAGGCCGGAGGGGCCGTTCAGCGGGCGATAGAGCGTGACCAGCGCATAGGCCCCGGAATGCCAGTCCGGCCTGGCGGTCACCGGGACATCCAGTCCGTCTTTCGGCACGTCCACGATGCGGGTATTCAGCACGCGGTCCGTTGCAATCGTGACCTGCGCCTGTCCCGCGAAACCGGCGCCAATATGGATGACGGTGCTGGCTCCGGGCGCAAGATGGGGATCGCGGACGCTGAGGGGCAGACGGTCCGGAGCACTGGCATTGCCGCTGCTGCCCCAGCCCACCTGAAAATGCAGCGAACTCCCGATGGCGCCGTCATTGTCAGATGGCGTGACACTGAGGCGATATTCGCCCCAGTCCAGAACGGGCGCGATGCGCGCCGTGCCCTGAGGACTGGTGGTCACATCCCCCGACCGCATCGGGACGTCCACCGTGTGGCTGCTGAAGGTCCAGCCGTTATCGGCGGTATGGGACCAGTTATAGATCTGATTGACGCGTGAAAGCGTCCAGTGAATTTTGGCGCGGGCGAAAGGTGTGTTGTTCGGGGTGAATCCCGCGAGATCAATTGGAACGGCGGCGCTTCCGGTGCTTGCAGAGGCGTCCGCCGCCATATGCAGGCCAATCAGGGGAGCGGTGCGGCGAACAGGCACAGTCAGCTTTTCGCCGACACGACGTCCCATGGGATCCAGAAATCCGGCGCGGATATCGATGGCCAGAGGCCGGGTAAGGCCCTGGGGAATGTCCGGCGTGAATGCGAGCCGCGTATGCCCGTCATGATCGGTCGGCGCCGCACTGATATCGCCGCCGCCTGTCGGGATATCCTCGTTCTCGAACCCGAACGCCCAGCCTTTGTATCCGGGAACAGGATCTGTGGCGGGCACAATACGATAGGAACTGTCGCTTTTGAGGCCCGTGCCGGGCGCGCCATACAGGAAGCGGGCCGAAGCGTCGATCACCACATCCTGGCCTGCCGTTGCGAAAGCGGGCGCCCTGAAGCTGGCCTCGATCATGGGGGGAACGAAATCCTGCACGGCAAACCGCGCGGAACCGACAGGTGGAAGCGAAGGGTCAAGCAGGATCTCCGCGCGCCATAGACCCGTGGGAGCGCTTGCGCTCAACGGCAGCGCGACCGCATACCCTCCATCAGCACCATCGGACAGAAGAATGCGGCGCTCTTCCATCATGTCAGGACGGCGTAGGACCAGCGTCGGGCGTATATTGGGGAGGGCTCTGCCCGCGTGGTCCCGCAGCAGGGCAAGAAGATGGACGGTTTCGCCAGAGCGGTAAATGCCGCGGTCGGGCTGCACAAGGGCGCGATTACCTGCGGGCGTTTCGTCGTCCGTTCCCTCGACATGATGTTCGGAGAAGTCGAACCACTGTCGATCAAGGCGCAGAAATCCGAAATCGTCGCCTTTTTCGGCCAGCAGGATCGCGGGACGGTCGGCCCGGGTCCCGCGCAGCAGGGAGGCACTGAAACGGCCAAGTCCGCTGGCGTCGGTCGTGGTGGTTCCCAGAATGCCGCCGTCACGCGCCTGCACCGTCAGGGTGATGCCCTGCGTGGGCTGACCGGTCATCAATGAGCGTGTACTGATGGTCAGGCCGTCTTCGCCCCGGAGCATTGTCAGGCCAAGATCGCTGAGATTGACCCAGTGAGCGGAGATAGACCTGTCCTGCAGGAGTGAAAAATCGTCTTCGCCTTTGCCGAGAGCGGTTTCGACGGGGCTTTTGTTGCGGGGAAGTGCCGCGTCTTCCACAGTGACGAGATAAAGTCCTGAGCGGCCCGCGCCGATGGTATCCGCCAGCGGAAAGCCTGTCGTGACCGTTCGGTCGGGAGCACTGTCGATGGCCATCGTACCGTGCCAGATTTCGCGCATGCTTGTGTCCAGCAGGTGCCGGAACGTCCAGGGCTGAAAGCGCGTCTGGCTGAGATTGAGGGCATTGCTGTCGACTGTCGTGACACCTGAGCCCTGCCGGGGTGGCGCTACGCGGAAGACACGCACCCGGACACTCGTAACGTTGACGCTCTCGATGGCCAGAGGGGTGGCACGTTCGGATGTCCGGCCCGGTATGATGAAGCCGTCACCACTGAGAGCCACATTTGAATCGCGTCGCCCGAAGCGTGCATTCAGAAGCAGGGGCGAGACGAGATGGCGACCGTCGGCCGAGGCAAAGGAGGGGTCTACCGTCACACGATAGGCCTGCGCGAAGGCAAGATCATCCAGACAGAACAAGCTGCCCTGGATGCGCGGCGTGTAGGGAATGGCCGGATGGAGATGAACGAAATGAGCGAGCGTGGAGGCGTCCCGGGCGTTCAGGTTCCGGTCGAAATGCAGGCAGATGGCTGGATGTTCGCCTGTGGCATCGAGAGACGTTCTTTGAAAGGTGAGAGGGGAAGGAGAATTCCCTTCCGCGCGGCTGTCAGAAACGGGAAAGAGGGCTGAGACAGCAATAATCCCGAAAGATGAGATGACAGCGAAGCGGAAGAAAGACATATCGGACCCTGCGCAAATTCCATCCTACTGTAACACGCGTTACTTTCATGAGGTGATAAATTCAGGGTTTGATGACGGCATGATGGTGAAGAGATGGAGGTGTCTGGCGGTTGACATCTGGAGGGACCGAAGAACCGTTGGTTGATGCGTTTGGCTCGTGTTTGCAGGGTTATAGCGTGCAAATTGAAGGTGGAGAGTTCTGAAAAAACCCCATTTCGCACCCTCTACATGCAGACAGTGCGTTATAATATGCCCATTTATACGACACCGTTTGATAATCATTGCGGGCGGCGTGGAGCGCGGACGAACCAGTTCTTGGGGATAGTCGAGATCGAGTATCAGTCGCTCGACAATCTGATGGTCTGTGGATCCATCTGCAAGGATTTCAAGCCCGTAGACTTTACGGCGAACAATACCGTCCCAGCTCACTCTGACCATACCTGAAACCCTCTGGCTTACGAGAACGGTTTCAAAACTAATTGCTGGGATCACAAACTGTGTCTTAGCAAACATGCGTTTTAGTCCGATTGTCAGGGCCAGTAGGTTGCGGATTACTCCCTGAGTGGCTTGGGAAGGCCGTTATCAGTCATCTGTTAGGATCGTGACGCAACACTTGCCGGTTTCGGATGTTGAACAGGATTGCGACGCTTCCTTGGAAAACATCAGCCTCCTTCCTCGTGACGGGACAGACGTTGCACGTCAATGGTGGCATGATCATTTACGGCTGACCGCACTGAGGCTCCCTGCTTTCACCGACGTGGCAGCACAGGAGCGGCACTCTGGAGTAATGTCGTTCTTTTTTCGGAATAAAGGGCGCGCCTCACTCACGCCTATCTGCTACGCTGCTGCCGCATTGAATACGATGCACAGGCACGACGCATTGCGAGCAGGATTGGTGATGGGCAAGCTTTCGGGAAAAGTGGCGATTGTTACAGGCGCGTCAAAAGGGATCGGGGCAGGGATCGCCAGAGCCCTTGCGGCGGAAGGGGCAGCGGTCATTGTCAATTACGCTGCAAGTGCAGAGGAGGCGGCCGTTGTTGTAAACTCTATCGTCGAAGCAGGAGGTAACGCCCTGGCTGTGCAGGGTGATGTGTCACGGAAGGAAAGCGCGGTGACTCTTGTTTCCGCGGCTGTCGAAGCGTTTGGACGATTGGATATTGTTGTCAATAATTCCGGAATTTACGAGTTTGGTCCTATTGAGGATATTACCGAGGAACATTTCCATCGGCAGTTCAATGTCAATGTCCTGGGGCTGATTCAGGTGACCCAGGCTGCTGTTCCCCATCTGGGTGAGGGAAGCAGTATCATCAACATCAGTTCGGTCTGCTCCCACGTCACCCCTCCCAATGCGGCGGTCTATGTTGGCACAAAGGGAGCGGTGGATGCGATAACCGGATCGTTCTCCAAAGAACTTGGACCAAGGCAGATCCGTGTCAATGCGATCAATCCGGGCCTGACAAGAACGGAAGGCACCCAGACAGCGAATATGATTCCGACGGAACGCGAACGCGCTGTCATCGCACAGACGCCTCTCAGACGCGTAGGCGAGGTGTCCGATATCGCACCGATCGCCGTTTTTCTTGCCTCTGACGATGCCCGGTGGCTTACGGGAGAGATCCTGATCGCCGCCGGTGGCTTTCACTGAGCGTCTGAAGCGGGCTCCGTCTAGTCCTCACTGTAGCCGGAGGGAACTGACGAGCCCCTTAGATCTTGGCCTACTGACTCAGACTTGCGGGTCTATATGCCGGAGACCACCAGGAGAGTGTGTGAATGTCGTGTGATGTTGTCCACACACCCTCACTGGTATAACGCAAAGCGCCGCTCCCAGTCTGTTTTCCCGTACGTGCGAGAATGCCAAGCGTGGACGGGTTGATGACGACATACGTCTGGTCGGTAGTTGTGCGCAGCCAGATTTTTCCGCCACCGGCATCGATATCGCCGTATTTCAGGGTTTTGGAGATTTTTACGCGGCCGGTTACGTCTCCGGTATCCGGGGCAATGCGCGCGACAGTGCCGTCGCCCTGTTCCTGCACCCACACGGCGCCTTCTCCTGCTACGAGAAATCCGGGATTGGCCCCAAGGGGAGTTTTGTGGACCACAGTGTTGGTTGCAGGATCTATTTTCTGAAGTTCTCTGAGCGTGGGCGTTGTCGCCCACAGTGATCCCAGGCCGAAAGAAAGATAAAAGGTATCGGCATCTACTGGAATAACGGCCGCGATACTGTTGTCGCGCGGATCTACACGGGTAATTTTGCCCTGTCTGCTACTTGCGACCCAGACAGAGCCGTCGCCTACGACGACGTTCATTTCGCCCTCTGGATTTGCAATTCCGGTTTTCACAACGGCCGACAGTGTCGCGGTTTTCAGATCGATCCGGTTGAGAACCCCGTCGGCGCAGTCCGCTACCCATAGGGAACCGAACCCTACCGACATGCCACCGCATGGATGATGTAGGGGAACCTGTGCCAATTTGCCGTTACGGGACCAGTGTTCCACGCGGCCTCTGTTCGTGAGCCAGACCGTTTGGCCATCCACGGCAATGAAATCCGCAAAACCGGGAACCACCTGAGCATGTTCCTGCGGGGCTGCGGAAGGCTGGCTGGCGCAGGCGGCAAGCAGGAGTGGAAAAGCAGCGGTCAGGGCTATTGACTGTGTCCAGGAAGATGGGAACTGGAGCATAGTCACTTCCACTCAGTCAGAATTGTCGGAACCGGAAAAGTCACACAAGGCCTCCTAGAAATTTGCCGTTACTTCTGCACCAATGACACGGGGGGGGAGGATGCTCTCCGCATAATACCGTTCTGTCACGCCTGTCACCTGTGCATTAAGCGTATTACTCTGATGGCTTACAGCCGTAATGGCACGTTGATTGAAGATATTGTTCACGAAAAACGACGTGCTCCATTTTCCGATACGATAGGAAATGGAAGCCCGGTGTGTAACGTAGCTTGGAATGCGCGTTCCGTAATCCCGAAGCCCTACAGTCGAGTAGATCGAGCCGGAATAAGCCGCCATCCAGTTAAATCTGAGCGTGCTTTTGTCATCAATCGGAAGAATGTATGTGGCGGTGATGGCACCGGAATTCTTCATGGAACCTGGCAAACGATCACCCGCATAGGCGTTGGCGACACCATTGACCAGATTGGCCACACCCTCGGTCAGATGCGCATCGACATAGGCGTAGTTGGCCGTCAGGTTGAAATGGCGGGTAATCCTGAGCGAGCCCGAGAACTCAAAACCGTTCGAAACGGCGCGCCCGCCATTGGTGGTAATACCCACCGCGCCATAAACTGTCTGGCTGGGGACCTGCACGTTGAGCCAGTCAATATGATAGCCATCGATTGAAAAGATGAACCTATTATGGAACAGGTTCCCACGGAAACCCAGTTCGATGTTGCGGGTTCTGTCTGGTTTATAGCTGATTTCATTGGAAAGGGCGCAGATATTCTGTACCGATGTGTTTAGAGGCAGAATACAGGGGGCCACACGATTATACCCACCTACACGATAACCAGTGCTGTAGGTGAAATACGTCATGAGTTGAGGGTTGAAACGGTAGGATGCGTTTGCTTTCCAGACGATGCCATTGGAGCCGGTTCCACCACCTGCGTTCGACAGTTTGATTGTCGGATATGTCTGATAGAGAGGGAGGCCTGAGCCACCGCTGTCTGAAGCATCATAATCGAAATACCGGATTCCTCCTGTGATCTGGAGGTCTTTCATCAGATGCAGGGTGCCTTCACTGTAGAGGGCGCGTTCTGCAGTTTGGGTTTCGACGCGGGATGCATATTCCAGTTCATCCGGGCGGTAAACGTTGCCAAAGCCGTTTGCGACACCCCATTCGGAGAAGCCGGGAACATGCTCACGATAGACTGAGTTCGTGTTGAATTTGTTGTAGAAGCCGCCGACGACCCAACTGAACGGACCTTTATGGGTGGAGACAAGTCGGAGTTCCTGATTGAACTGTCGATAGTCATCATGGGTTTTGTTCCATGACGAAAACTGCGGAAAAGCCTGATATCCATAATCCAGATCCAGCAGCAGATCCGTATTATCGTATTTCGTGTCGATGACCTGATGTGTAAATGCCGTGGTGCTGACGAACTGCGCGATATGAAAGAGGTTTGCGTGCACTTCCGCACTGAAAAGATCGCCGGTTCTGTCAACCGGTTCCAGGTATCGCCACGGACCATCCCAGTTACCCGTGCTCATGACGCCCGCGCCGGTAGCAGACCGGCCGTCGGTTTTGGTCTGCTGATGGGCGTATGTCAGATACATCTTGAGATCGTCGTTGTAACGCAGCAGAAGCTGGTTACGTGTCGTCAGGGTATGATTGAAGTTTACACCACTATGGCGGCTGAAATTTTCCGACCGCTGTGCCGAGGTGCCGAAACTGTTGGGACCGGCGGGCTGCGGGTTGGAGACACCAGGCTGTTTAAGAACGTAATTGTAATCGATATAGCCCGGATCATCATAATAACCTGTCACGGAACGGAACGCGACATGGTCTTTCCAGATCGGCAGGTTGATGGTTACGTCTTCATCGCCGCCAGGAGCGGTAGAGTGATACTGACCAAAAACCCGACCATGCACCGATATCGAATATTTATCCGTATTCGGGCGGTTTGGCATATACCGAATGGTACCGCCAAGGGTGCCCAAGCCAAACAGCGTTCCCTGCGGCCCCTGCAAGGACTCGACCCGGTTGATGTCGAGAAGCATGAAATCAAGATACATCGGCACCTCGCCGAGGTAGACGCCAACCGCATTGTTCGTAAAAACGCCGTTTGTACTCGTTCCGCTTGTGGAAATACCACGCATAACGATGGTGCCGGCGCCATTTGGCCCAGAATTGACGACCGTTACACCTGGTAAAAGCGCCCCGAGAGATTTGATATCATCCAGCCGTTCGTTCTTGATCGTTTCCGCGCTGATCGCGGTAATATTCGTAGGAGCGTTCTGAACGCTTGTCGCGCGACGGCTAGATGTCACGACAATTGATTCATCCGCCGCAGCTTCGATCGACTTTGCATTGGACGTTGTTTTTGCACTCGCCCCAACAATCTGGGGCCGCTTTTCTGGCGGTTGTACTTTGGCATCAGCAGACGGCTTTTTTTTCATTCCGGTCTGTGGAAGAGGCTGGACCACTGCTGCCAGAGCCCTGTCCGAAGCGGGTGCAACGGCGCAGCCAACGAGGGCGGTGGCGCAAAACAGACGCAGTTTTTGCGAAGAGATCACGGCCATGTCGGCTCCTTGATGGGTCTGGAGAATGCTTGTGCAACGTCATTCATTCTGAAGATTTCGTTTTGATATTGATATATGTTGTTTGACGTATCTTATGGAAAATATTGTAGATTATTGCTTCGAACACGTTTAAGCAGCGCCGGTTTTTGAGCCGTCGCGTGCCATGAAATAATCTCTTAAATGGTTCCAGAAACCCGGATTGAAATTTATTGGATCAACAGAAGATAACTCTCATGCTGCGGGATGGGGGCTGAAGGGGTAGGAGCGCTGTCTCTGACCTGTAGCGCTGAAAAGGGCGTTACCAAGAGAGGGAAACGCTGCCGCTGTCCCAACTTCTCCGATACCGCCTGTATCTTCGTGGCTATCAATGATGAGCGTGTTTATCTCGGGCGTGCCATTTATGCGCATGGCATTGAAGCTATTAAAATTATTTTGTTCCAGCATGCTGTTCTCAAAGCTGAGGCGTCCATAAAGCGCCGCCGAAAATCCGAACAGGATTCCGCCTTCGATCTGTGCTTTCAGACCGTCTCTGTTAACGGCCACTCCACAATCGATTACTGCTGTCACACGGCGTACTGAAATTGCTTCCCCTGGTGCTGCGCTGACTTCCGTAATGACTGCGCAATGTGTTCCAAACGCGTTATGCAATGCGATGCCACGGCCACAATAACGGGGAAGCGGCATGGTCCAGTGGCTTTCAGCGGATGCAAGTTGCAAAACCGCAACGGACCGTGGGTTATGAGCCAGAAGTTTCAGTCTGTAATCAATCGGATCAATGTTGGCAGCCACTGCAAGTTCGTCGATGAAGCTTTCAACGACATAGGCATTATGAGCCGGACCTACACCCCGCCACCATCCGACAGGGACGGGCGTCCGGGCCCGGACCCACCCCACCCGGCGATGGGGTATGCTATAAGGAATGTCCACAGCACCCGCGACGGCGTCAGCATCCAGACTACCCTGAGGCAGACCACCGGGTGCGAAGCGGTCGACGACGGATTGTCCTGTGATTTGATGGCGCCAGGCGAGAGGAAATCCATCGTTGCCGAGAGCTGCTTCGATTCTGTCGTGATAGGCGGGGCGATACAGGTCCTGACGGAAGTCTTCTTCGCGGCTCCAGATGAATTTCACCGGACGATTGATCCCGGAGGCCAGCATGGTTGCCTGTTCCAGAAAGTCTGTCGAAAGCCGGCGTCCAAAGCTGCCGCCTATCATGTGGTTATGGATGGCGATTTTTTCTTCGGGCAATCCGGTGATTTTTGCGACGACCTGTTGTGCGCGGGTTGGAACCTGTGTTCCGACCCAGACGTCGCAACCATCGGACCGTACATGGACGGTCGCGTTGAGAGGTTCCATTGGCGCATGTGCAAGAAACGGAAGATCATAAGTGCTCTGAACTCTTCGTCCGCGTTTCAGGGCTTCATCGGTTCCGGGATCGTCATGGGCAATGATCTCGGGCACGGTTTGTGCAGCGTTTTCGATCATCTCCCTGATCTCGCTGGAAGAGACATCCGGAACGTTATTTTCGTTCCAGTGAATGTTTAGCGCGGCGAGCCCTTTGCGAGCCGTCCAATAACGTGTTGCGATGACGGCGACATGTGTGGCGGTGTGGACGACGTCGATGACGCCGGGGATGGTCTTTGCTGCCTGGCCGTCGACAGTGACGACCGTAGCCCCCCAGCGCGGCGGCCCTGTGACGGCCGCGACGAGCATCCCTTCGAGGTGGACGTCGATGCCGAAGACGGCCTGTCCGTTAACCTTTACGGGAATGTCGATGCGTGGGACCGGATGGCCGATCAGCGTCCAGCGGTTTGCAGGTTTTAGGGGGATATCCCGGGGGACAGGCTGGCGGCCAGCATCCTGTGCAAGGTCTCCGTAGGACGCGTGAAGGGTGTTGGTTCTGTCCCGGATTAAGCCCTTTTCTGCAACAAGGTTCTCCGGATCCACTTTCCAGCGTTCCGCTGCCGCAGCAATCAACATCAGGCGCGCAGATGCTGCCGCCTGCCGAAGTGGGATCCAGTTTTTGCGAACGGAGCGGGAGCCACCCGTTGAGAGGGTCCTGAGGATGTCGGAGGAAGTACTGTCCACATCCTGTGGCAGGGCTGTTACGACTTTTACGTCATTCAGGCTGATCTCGAGTTCTTCCGCGATCATCATCGCTTCGGTTGTGTAGATGCCCTGTCCCATCTCGATATTAGGGACGACGAATGTGACCACTCCGTCGGATGCGATACGGATCAGCCCATCAAAGGAGATTGTGGGGCCGGAGATCAGATCCCGCTTGGGACGATTGGGTATCACCTCGCTTCGGGCC
This sequence comes from Gluconobacter kanchanaburiensis NBRC 103587, assembly GCF_007988905.1. Classification (GTDB taxonomy): domain Bacteria; phylum Pseudomonadota; class Alphaproteobacteria; order Acetobacterales; family Acetobacteraceae; genus Gluconobacter; species Gluconobacter kanchanaburiensis. Next base: position 79,137 of record NZ_BJVA01000002.1, on the reverse strand, counting down.
GGACGGGACCTGCCGAACGCCAGTAAAAGCCCGCCACCGATCAGAAGTTCCCGCCGCGAGAGCGGGGCACTGGCAATGTCGAGGCGGCGGACGACAGGTTCCGTCATCAAAATTGTTCCTTACTTTTTGTCAGTGGTCAGATCGGGGGGAAGTCGCGCAATGATCATGTCCGAAAGGCTGGCAGCGCGTCGGGAGGCCGGCACCATGCCCGTTTTCGAGGCGCTGTAGAGTTTGAGCCACTCCTTGAAATCGTCAATCTTTTCCATGCCGAGGTTTCCCAGCAGGAGGGTCCGTTTGCCGGTTGTTGAAATCGTGGCGGTGCCTCCCTGACCACACAGGGACATGCACTCCACGCTCTGAAGCATAATTCCGAGCTCGTCGGCTTCATCCGCCAGTGCATTGAAAAACTGGCGTCCCGGTGTCGGGGCATCACCAAGTTCAGCCGTGGAAAGGCCGCGACGGCAGGTCACGCAGACCGTCAGAACAGGTGTCGGGGCGGAGGCGTCTGGCGTCGGGGTAAGGGAAGTGTCGCTCATGAAACTCTCTTTCTTTTGAAGATGGTGTGTGAAGACATGATGTCTGGCGGGAAGTGGGCATTGCGCTCCCAATCCGCCGTCATGACGTCCGGGACGACGAAACGCCCATAACTCCGGTTGAAATTATGGGCTCGACAGGGATGCCGGCTGCCGTGAATATCGCCCGTGCTTCGGCAAGGGCTTCTTCATGCAAGCGCCAGCGGGCGAGTGCGTCGCGGTAGATCGGACGCCTGACCTGCGCTGCACTGGGGGTCGAAACGGGGGAGGCGTTCTCGTGGAATGCCAGACAGTTTTCGGACCAAGGCAGGGAACAGTGTTGCAGAATACGTCGGGTTGTACGCTCCTGATCTTCGACGAGATCCTCGTACCGCACTTCCAGAATTCGGCCCGGGACAGCCTTTTTCCAAAAAGCCATCAGCCGGTCGAAACGAACGTAATACTGCGCGATTTCCTGCAGATCATAGCTGTATTGGTAATAGCGGGAGGTCGTCGCGAACAGGTTTTTGAAATTGCTGACTACTGTATCCATCGGATGACGACGCAGACAGAGGATCGTAGCGTTGGGAAGGGCGCGTGCGATCAACCCGGCATAATGGAAATTCCCCGGAAATTTATCGACGAAACGCAGACCATCTGGCGGAATATGAGAGGCGGCGCGTTCCATGTAGGATCGGCCGATCTGTCCGGGATTTTTTCCAGCGGCGTGAAGGACTGTCTCGACATCGAGCACGTTGCGCGAGCGTGTTCCCGAGGCGGCTTTGACCGACAGTGGAAAGGCTTGCAACTCGCCTGCGCTGACCACATCCGGATGCGAGGAAAGAATGCGATCGACGAGCGTTGTGCCTGTTCGTGGCATCCCGAGGATGAAAATCGGCGCCTGGGCCGGAGGATCTGTGACGGGAGCGATAGCGCATTGTGGCCAGCTGGCTTCAATGGCATCGAAGATCCGTTCGTCCTCGGCAAAATCATAGGAGATCTGGCTGCGATATTCGTTGTTAACGTCGAGAAGGCAGCGAAACGAATCCTGCGCGTCACCAATGTCTTCCAGCTCCTTGGCGAGTGCATATCCCAGCAGAAGCCGCGCTTCCTGATCCTGCGCTTTGTTCCTGACTGTCCGTAGGCGGGAAACGTGATTGCGTGCGGCCGTCTGGCGCCGGATCCCGGCAAGCCCGTGATGGGCACGGGCGTTATGAGGCTCGCGATGCAGAAGGGCTTCGAAAGCGTTTTCGGATGCCTCTACATCGCCCACGAAACTCAGTGCGATGGCCTGATTGTATCGGAACTGAGCGTTGCCGGGTTCCGCCAGTACAGCAGCGGCAAAATGTGGAAGGGACGCCGTGTGATCCCCCAGCCGGGCATAGGCGCATCCGAGCGTATCATGGGTCAGGGCATCTGCTGTTCCGTCGCCCGCAAGGCAGTCGGCAGCATTCTGAAGGGCCGAACGTGCTTCCCCGTCCTTTCTCAGCATTAGCAGGCATCGCGCGAGCTGGGCATGATATTCTGCCGAGGGTGCCAGAGAAATCGCCTCACGCAGATGCCCGACCCCTTCTCGGATCCTGCCGAGCGTTATCTCGCTGATGCCCAGAAGAAATCTTGCTTCTGCGCTGGCTGGGTCGCGAACAGCCCGGCTTATCGCCATTTGTCGCGCAGCCAGCGGCCGACCTGCCTGAAGCAGTGCGCGGACGCGCTTAAGATCTATCTTTCCGGACGGGGAGATGTTGCCGGGGATGTTGTGAGAGAGCTGTCGCATTCCCGGTTACTTCGTCGAAGTCTTGACGGCGATGGCAGCCGCGGAGGCACGATTTTCCACCCCCAGTTTTGCGAAGATCTGCTCGAGATGCTTGTTGACAGTACGGGCGCTGATTCCAAGCACCTCGCTGATGTCCCGGTTCGATTTGCCACGGCTGATCCAGAAGAGAACCTGTGCTTCTCGGGTGGTCAGATTATGGCGCGTAGCGAGGCGCCGTTCTTCTTCCCCGGCTCGACGCAGCAGAAGGGTTACGCCGAGTGTTCCATCAGGCATTGCGGCCCCGGCGATACATTCCAGGCTTCCACCTTCGATCGTACTTCTCATCGCGCCGTTCAGTTCGATAGTCCTGTGTCCCGACGCAGGCCCCTGTTTCGCCAGTTCAGCACAGACGTCGCGAAGTGCTGACGGAAGTGGCATGTGGGGTTGCCACGAGACGAAAAGCCCGGATAGCAGCGAAGCAGCAGCCGGGGTATGCCATGACAGACAGCCATCCGCCGTCACGCCGATGGTGGGCCGGTGGCAGGCATCCAGTGTCAGACGCAATGTGCGTGTCTCGAAGGTGACTCGGAGATGGGCCTGTATCCGGGCTACCATTTCCTCAACGGGCCGGGACTTGGAGATGTAGTCAAGACCTCCTGCCGCCAGTCCGCGCAGAACGTTCTGCGTGTCCATCTGTTCCGTTCTAAAAATGAACGGAATATGGCTGAAGGTTGGATCGTGTCTGATCCGGTTGGCTACTTCAAAACCACCCAGACCCGGCAGCGCGACTTCCATGACGACAAGGTCCGGCGAGACGGCTTTCAGCGTGTCGAGCATGGCTTCGCCGTTCGGCGCTGTCATGGCAGTCATCCCGGCCTGTTCGAGTGCCTCGGCCAGACGGCGCAGGGAAGGAGAGGGTGTATCGGCCACAAGTATTCGTGGAAATCCTGATCCGGGACGTTCCTGCGACCATTGATCTTCCCGCATGGGAGTACCTTTTTTGGCACCTTGCCCGATGCGTTTTTCAGGGCGCCGGGTAGGGCGCCTTTCTGTCTGGCCGTGTGCAGGCCTTTCGGTGGATGCCTGATACATTGCATTCTCCCTGTTCGACCCCCACAGGCTGCGGAGCTGCGTTGTTGTTGCGGAACTGCTTCCCAACGGATCCGCTCCGTTATCGGGAAGCTTGGTTGAAACCTGCCTGACTGTAGGTGTTTGCCGTGTCAGGGCGATATTGTTGACGGGCCGCCCGAGGAGAGCCACGCCCGCCATCCCCCGGTGGACGTAATATCCGTAGCGGAAGAGAGAGCCGCGCCTTCGCAGATAAACCCGGTTTCGAAGCTGCCATCCTCGAGCTCGACCTTACCCAACCCCAGGGGCGCGGGAATCTGCGTCAGGAACGAACCGAGTTCGGCTGAGGGCAGTTCCCAGACCTCGACTTCGATGGCCTGCCCCCCCTCTGCGCAACGTGCCAGTCCCGGCCGCAGGGGCGGGCCACCTGCAAGGGCGTAAAAGCGGTAATCTGGTGCGGTTCTGGCGACCCTGACGAGGCGCGCGTGTCGGTCCCGAAGCTGCCAGTTGAGCGCCAGATTATCGAGATGCGCGCCGCAGACAACGACTCTCGCCCTGTCGTTTGAGGCCGCGCGTCCGACAACAGGCGCCCCGAGCGTCTGACCGCCCACCAGAGGCAGCGCCGATGTTCTCTGAAACGCATCGGCGACGCTCAGAAGATACTGGTCCGTGAAGGAACGGCCGAAGATGGTCACTCCCCAAGGTAGACCATTCGCCATGAAACCCGATGGGACGGCGACAGCTGAATAGTCGAGCAGATTCATGAAATTGGTATAGACGCCGAGCAGGGAATTCGCGGCCACAGGTTGTTCTTGCAACTCAGCGAGCGTGACGGGGCGTGGCATGGCCGGGGTCAGGACACAGTCCAGATCGTCCATCACGGCATCGCAGCGCGCCTTGAGGTGCTGAAGTCTGTAAAGGGCTGAGAACAGATCCCCGGCGCTGTAGCCCGGCGCGGTTTCGAGAACGGCGCGAATAACGGGAAGAATGGCCTCGGGATCGCGTGTCAGTAGATCCCTGACGACAAGATGACGTTCTGCAACCCATGGACCTTCATAAAGGAGTCTCGCAGCTTCCAGAAAGGGGGACAGATCCACTGCAACGGCGATACCGCCCAAGGTTTCCAGACGCGCCACAGCGTCTGCGAACAGGGTTTTACTTTCCGTGCATCCTGCGAAATCAGGATGTGCCGGCACGCCAAACCGGAAACCGGGCCGGACCTTTCCGAATGCCGCAGCCGCGTTCCATTGCGGGTTGTGCCGGCTGTAATCATCGGCGGGATCAAAGCGGGCCAGCAGGGAGAACAGCATGCTGGCCTGCTCTGCAGAGGCTGTCAGGAGCGTCGTGCAGTCTAGGGTCCGGCAGGCTGGCACGACCCCGTGGGTCGAAATCAGCCCGCGCGTGGCCTTGAGACCGACGAGGTTGTTATAGGCAGCGGGAATACGGCCGCTTCCCGCCGTATCCGTGCCAAGGGCGAAACTCGCCACACCCAGTGCCACGGCCAGTGATGAGCCGGAGCTTGAACCGCCCGACGGATACTCGGGCAGCACACTGTTGCGGCAGATCCCATATGGCGAGCGCGTACCGTTCAGGCCGGTGGCGAATTGATCAAGATTTGCTTTGGCGACCGGAATACCGCCCAGATCGATAATGCGACGGACCACGGTAGCGGTTTCGTCGGGACTATACGCGAAGGCCGGACAGGCTGCGGTCGTCGGAATTCCGACGAGGTCGATATTATCCTTGATAACGAATGGAATACCGTAGAGCGGAAGGCTCCTGTCTTCCAGAGCTTCGAGCCGCTGGAGATAGGGCTCCGTTTCATCCTCGTCGAGCACATGGATGAAGGCATGATAATCGCTGTTGAGCGCCAGGGCTTTTTCCCGAAGCGCTGTAATCAGATCACGGGGCGTGAGTGTTCCATCGCGATATGAAGTCAGCAGCGTGTGCGGGGCAAGGTCGGGCAGGGTTGTCAACATCGTCCAGTCCTTCGTCTGTTATGAAAATCAGTCCCAGATGAGCACTTCTGCTGGGGTCGGATTCCACGCATTGCAGGGATTGTTGAGCTGGGGACAGTTGGAGATGACGACGATCAGATCGACTTCAGCGCGCAGCTCAACATATTTCAGCGGGGCGGAAACGCCATCTGCAAAGACCAGCGTACCGTCCGGCGTCACGGGCACATTCATGAAGAAATTAATGTTCGGCGCCAGATCGCGTTTGGTCAGGCGCCCATCCTGAAGACAGCCGCACAGAAAATTGTTGCGACAGCTGTGCATGTAATAGCGGTCGGTAGCGTAGCGGACCGTATTACTTTCCTGCGAGCAGGCGCCGCCCAGCGTGTCATGCTGTCCGCAGGTGTCTGCGGTAATCGTGGCCAGCGGATTTCCAAGATTGGAATACAGCACGGTGCCCGTTGTCAGAAACAGGGCTTTCTGTCGCCGGATAGTGCGCTGGACGTCGTAGCGCTCGCGGGTATTGGTGGCATTGTAGAAAAGCGTATCGATGGCCTGATTGCCTTCGAGGTCGAGAAGACGGAGCGTTTGGCCTTTTTTGACGTCAAAAACATACGGCTCTCCGGCGCCGATGACATGACGGGAGACGGCATCGGCAGGGTCGAGCGTGCTGGAGATGATCGACATCGTTTCGGGTCCTTACAGGCAGAAGAGTTCCGTATTGTAGAAAGCGCGTCCGTTTTCCGCGCATGACTGCCTACATGCGGCTGTAATGCTGGTGTCCCGCACATCCTCGACAGAGAATTCCACAGGTTTGGGCGCGTAATGAGGTGAGGGGTCCATGGGGTGCTGAAGAGCCGTCATCACGACGAGCGTTTCCATCGGTGCGTAAAGATCGACGTAATTGCCAGGCGCTGAATTGCCCTCGACAAACTCAAGGAAGCCGCCATCCGCGACCGCGACCTTGCTAAAGAAATTGACGACCATCTGGATGTCAGGCGCATCCAGATCCCACTTACCCATTTCCACGAGAAGGTTTTCGAAACCGTTGCGATAAAAACCGTTCCGCAGATCTCCAAAACGACCATCGCCATATTTTTCATGAACTTCGGCAGCATTCAGAATGCCACCAAAGCAGTCATGCCAGCCGCAGGTATCGTCCGTGACCGCGAGCAGGACGCGCCCCATATCCGAATACAGACAGTGTCCCGCCGTGACGAAAGCAGTGTGCTGGGCCTTGAGGGAGTCAGGAAGATTGAGCCGCTCGGTCATCTGTCTCGGGTTGAGAGCCATGAGCGAAAGGTTTGCGCCCCCTTCAAGGTCGGTCAGGCGGAGTTTCTGCCCTGCGCGCAGGATAAGAGAGCGGTGGCCACCTCCGGGAATGGTTTCCCGGTAGAGGGTCGGGGTGAGTGTCGGAAATTCAGCCGGATTGGCCATGGAGTGTCTCCTTGTCGGTGGCGCCTGTCATGTCGCCGTCTGGAAGGGGCTAGGCTTCGGAGGGGGTTTTCTGGAATTTCTTCACGATGATCCCGCTGCCAAGCGCGAGCATCAGGAACGCGGTAGGAAATGCGACCATGTAAGGCCGTTCTCCACCTGGATCGAAGACCGCGGTGCGGGGCCAGAGCGTGTTGAGAAGAAATAGCGCCCCACATAGAACGGCACAGAGATTAACAAATGCACGGCGGACGCGTCCCTTCGTCTCAAACTCAAATGAGGAGTCGTCGTCCGATCTTAGCCACTGCCAGCGTCGGAACAGCAGCGGAACCGTTACCAATAGATAGGCGAAATACGTCACACCTACGGCGGACGATGTAATCGCGCCGAAAAGCGACGCGTCGCCATAATTAACCCCGAGGAACGCGGCACTGAGGACGCCCACGAAGACTGTCGCGGCGATCGGCGTCCCGGTGCGGCTGGAAATTCGCCCAAGCTGCTCACAGCCGGGAATGACCCGGTCCCGCGCCATGGAGAAAAGAACGCGTGAGGCGGATGTCTGGATCGCAATCGTTGCCGAAAAAACGGAAATCGCGACAGTGGCCAACAGAAGGTGCCCCACGATTCCTGATGTGATGGCATTGATGACATACGGCACACCGATCGTCGCAAGCTCTCCCGAAGACAGCGACGGCGCAGCCATCAGGGCTCCAAGGATCACAAGTCCACCCGCTACGAAAGACAGAAGAAGGCATCTTACGATTGCACGAGGCGCCGTGCGGGCGGGATCATGTGTTTCTTCCGAGAGCTCGGCTGCGCTGTCGAACCCGTACATGACGTAGACCGCCATGAGCATTGAAGCCAGAAATGCCCCATGCCCGGACATGCCCGGCGCCATGTGCGATGTATCGAGCGTCACTTCGAAACCCCGTCTGGTGTTCAGAAAGAGCGCCGCGACAAGCAGGCATAATCCGCCAATTTCCGCATAGACCCCGGCAACCGTGACGAATGCAGAAATGCGCACTCCCGCGCAGGAAATGATCGTGCTCGCAAGGATCGTGATTGTTCCCAGAATGACGGCATTTTCTGCGCCGCTCAGGGTCGTCACATCAGGGTTCGTCCCGATGAACTGAAACCCTCTCCACAGGCTGGGGAGGATGGACTGCATGGCGATGGCAATCGCGGAAACGCTGACGATATATCCGATCAGCGTCAGCCAACCTGCAATCCATCCCACGTCTCGGACCGATAGACGCGAAGACCACTGGTAGATGGCGCCGGCGACCGGAAGGTGGGAAGCGAGCTCGGCAAAGCAGAGAGCTACGCAGAACTGCCCGAAGAAAACGAGCGGCCATGTCCAGAAAAAAGCCGGACCGCCGAAAGAATAACCCAGGGGGAACATTTCGAAGACGGTGGTCAGGACCGAGACAAATGAAAATCCGGCAGCAAAGGATGCGAATGGCCCGAGGTCCCGCCGCAACTCCTGCTGATATCCCAGACGGGCGAGATACTCGCTGTCCACACTATGCGGTGGGGATGCGGGAGAAGGCCTGACCGTATCGGCGCCGATCATCGGACGTACCGAGCCGTGAGTGAACAGCCCCGCCGTTTCCGGCTACAGGCCTGGGCGAGAAGACATAAAGTCGGCTTCATTGTCGTTCTTCTCCGGTCTATTCAGACGGAGATGGCGCACACATCACGAAAGATATGCGACGCCATTTCCGGCATCTCAATATCTCCCGGGCTTTTGTCCCGCCGTGTAACCTCGAAGCCGAGGCCGCGCGCTCTCGGACCAGCCATCCAGAAAAACTGGACCGGAACCCTAGCGGCTTTCATATTTTCATATCGGTCATGGTATGAAGTTGCAAGGGCAATATTGCGATCGGAAAACGGATTCTCTTTCCGGATTAAAATCCGCGCGAAACATTGAATTTCTCCTTGACCCGTTTTCTGAACGGAACAAGATTGATGGCAATGGCGCGCTAGGGTTCCGCCCCAATGAATGTTGGGAGTCTGGTCCGAGAGCACGCGGCCTCGGCTTCGAGGTTACACGGCGGGACAAAAGCCCGGGAGATGAAAGCCGTAGCGGCCTGTAAGGCTGTTTGGCGTACGTGTGACCGGAGTTTCGAAGCCATGACACCTTTCCTTTCCCGCTCATCATATGGATTGTCGCGCCATGTTTGATCGCGTCCTTATTGCCAACCGTGGTGCAATCGCGTGCAGGATCATCAGAACGTTACGACAGATGGGCATCGGCTCAGTTGCGGTTTATGCCGAAGCGGATGTGGCGAGTCTGCATGTGAGAGACGCAGATATCGCGGTCTCTCTCGGAGAGGGCGGTCCTTCGCAGACCTATCTGAATGCAAAGCGTATCATTGAAATTGCCCTTGAGACGGGTGCGCAGGCGATTCATCCTGGATATGGTTTCCTATCGGAGAATGCGGCTTTCGCTGACGCCTGTGAGGCTGCGGGGATCAGGTTTATTGGCCCAGAGGCAGGGCAACTCGTGGCCTTTGGCCTGAAACATGAGGCGCGTGCTCTTGCCTGTGCGCAGGGCGTTCCCCTGTTGCAGGGCTCTCCTCTGCTTCAGTCCGTGGAAGACGCCCGCCAGGCTGCGGCCGGGGTGGGGTATCCGGTAATGCTCAAGAGCACTGCCGGGGGCGGTGGCATCGGGATGCGCGTCTGCTGGACCGAGGAGGAACTCGTTGGAATCTATGAGACTGTTCGGCAGCTGGGCGAGAACAATTTTAGTGATTCCGGCGTTTTCGTCGAAAAATACATCGAACGCGCACGTCACCTTGAAGTCCAGATTTTTGGCGATGGAGCAGGAGGAGTCATATCGCTTGGCGTACGGGACTGTTCGGTCCAACGACGCAATCAGAAAGTCGTAGAAGAAACTCCAGCTCCAGGTCTGCCGTCTGGTATGGCGGACGCTCTCTGCGCTGCGGCGATCCGTCTTGGCGAGGCCGTTCGTTACAGAAGCGCGGGCACAGTAGAATTTGTTTATGATACGATCGCGGAAGATTTCTATTTTCTTGAAGTCAATACACGTCTTCAGGTCGAGCATGGTGTAACCGAAGAGGTCTGGGGGGTCGATCTGGTCCGCTGGATGATCGAACTTGCCGCCGGTGCTCTTCCAGCTCTCACCGTCCTCGCGGCCCGACTGAAGCCTGAAGGACATGCGATCGAAGCACGTATTTATGCTGAAGATCCAGGGAAAAATTTCCAGCCCGCACCGGGTCTGCTGACCGAAGTCAGCTTTCCCCGGGCAGGAGGAAATGGGCTGCGTATCGATACCTGGCTCGAAGCAGGAGCCGAAATTTCCCCCTTCTTTGATCCCATGATCGCCAAGGTCATTGCTTTTGCACCAACGCGGGCTGAGACGATCGAGAGACTTGATCAGGCGCTGGCAGAAACATCGCTCTACGGCGTGGAAACGAACCGGGCCTATCTGCGGCAGATCCTTTCTGAAGTGCCGTTCACGTCTGGTGCTCCATGGACGCGATGCCTTGAACAGATTGTTTATCGTCCTTCCACGATCGACGTTCTGACGGGCGGAACCCAGACGACGGTTCAGGACTTTCCGGGACGGCTGGGATACTGGGCTGTCGGTGTTCCACCCTCCGGTCCCATGGACAGCAGAGCCTTCCGCCTTGGTAATGCGCTGCTCGGAAACTCTTCGGACGCAGCAGGTCTTGAGATCATCATGACGGGACCGTCTCTGCGGTTCAATGTCGAGAGTTCTGCTGTTGTGACCGGCGCGGATATCGCGATTACCCTTGATGGTGTTCCGCTCGTGATGAATACGGTCTTCCGTATCCGTGCCGGGCAGACGCTGCGCTTCGGCATGACGCGGGACGGTGCCCGTTCCATGCTGTGCCTGAGTGGAGGTCTGGATGTCCCGCTTTACCTTGGTAGCCGGTCCACATTTACGCTTGGCAAATTCGGTGGTCATGCCGGTCGGCCTTTGCGGGCTGGCGACGTCCTGCATGTTGGCGTTGCCGCAGTACAACCGGAGGAGCGGACCCTTGCGCCAGAGTTGTGCGCCAGTCCGTGTGGAATACGGACGATCCGTGTGATCTATGGCCCGCACGGGGCGCCTGAATATTTCACACCTGCCTATATCGACAGGTTCTTTGAATCTGAGTGGGAAGTTCATTTCAATTCAAACCGGACAGGGATCCGCCTGATCGGTCCCCGTCCGGAATGGGTTCGTGATACGGGAGGGGAGGCAGGACTGCATCCCTCCAATATCCATGACAATCCCTATGCGGTCGGGGCAGTGGATTTTACGGGAGATATGCCCGTCATCCTTGGGCCGGATGGGCCCAGCCTTGGAGGATTTGTCTGCCCTGCGACCGTGATCGAGGCCGATCTCTGGCAACTTGGACAACTCAGAGCCGGGGACCGTATCAGATTCGTGCCTGTCACGGTGCAGACCGCCCGTGAGATTGCCCGGAGCCAGAATGAGGAAATTGCCTCTCTTTCCCCTCTTCCGTCGCAATGGTCCCAATGCCCGCTCGGGTCTCCGATTGTTCTGGATATCGGAGAAGGGGAGGAGCGTCTGGTCGGACGGCTGGCGGGAGACACGTCGCTGCTTCTGGAGATTGGAGACGCCAGGCTCGATATCGCCTTGCGGTTCCGCGTGCATGCTCTCATGGAAGCCCTGGAGCAGGTCCGGGCACCGGGCGTGATTGATCTGACGCCCGGCATACGTTCGCTTCAGGTTCACTTCGTGCCTGAACGCCTGCCTCTCTCCGATCTGCTGTCTGAGATTGCGGGTCTCTGGAAGAACGTGATCGAACGCAGGGATATTCGTGTTGCGTCCCGAACGGTTTATCTTCCGCTTTCATGGGACGATCCTGCCTGCCGGCTGGCCATCGAGAAATACATGACGACGGTGCGGCCGGATGCTCCGTGGTGTCCCAGCAATATCGAGTTCATCCGCCGGATCAATGGTCAGAAAACGATCGGGGACGTGCGGGAGACCGTATTTGACGCACGTTACCTCGTCATGGGGCTGGGAGATGTTTATCTCGGAGCCCCTGTTGCGACGCCCCTTGATCCACGGCAGAGGCTTGTGACGACAAAATACAATCCCGCGCGAACATGGACGGCTGAAAATTCCGTCGGTATCGGGGGGGCCTATCTGTGTGTCTACGGGATGGAAGGGCCCGGCGGGTACCAGTTTGTTGGACGCACATTGCAGATGTGGGCCCGCTACACGTTGCCGAAAGCCTTTGAAGGAAAGCCGTGGCTGCTGAGGTTTTTTGATCAGTTACGGTTTTTTCCGGTTTCAGCCGAAACCCTTGAAAAAATCCGGCGCGACTTTCCGGTCGGACGCTATGATCTGCGGATTGAAGAGAGCGAACTGTCCCTGTCGGACTATGAAAAATTTCTTGAGCGTGAGGCGGAAGGAATCACGGAGTTTCGCGCGCGCCAGGCAGAAGCCTTTGAGGCTGAGAGACGGTACTGGATCGAAGCCGGTCTGGACCATTTCGAAACCCAGGAAACGTCTGCACAGGACGAAGACGCGACGTTACTGGCAGAGGGTGAACTGGCCATAGAGAGCGATATTGCCGGAAACGTCTGGCAGGTTCTGGCCAAGGTAGGGGATACTGTAACGTCTGGTCAGACTGTCGTGGTGCTGGAGTCCATGAAGATCGAGATCGCTGTGCAATCGCCTGCCGACGGGGTGATCCGCGAAATCAGGGCCTCTCCTGGTAAGCCGGTCCGTGCAGGGCAGGCTGTCGCGGTCATCGCGTGTGTATAAAAATGATAATCTTTGTGAGGTTGCTCAAATCGCGTGACATCCTGTGTTTATTAAAGCGGAAGGGCGTATTTTTAGAGAGTTTCTTCCGAAAAATATGCTTGTCGCGCAATTATACGTCGATTGACGTAATGACCTCGAATGCAAGTTTCTGATTAACTCCGAATCAATCTTGGTCCGTACCAATCTGGCTACAAGCCTGCAGGGGGTTACAATGGACGGAATTCGTGTCGGAAAACGGGTGATTGGAACACAAGCTCCGGTAACGATCGGCTGGGAAAACATTCCCAAGGTCGAAGGCGGCCCGGTGAAGCTTTTTTTCTTCACTTATTTTCAGCCAGCAGTTCTCTTCGGACTGATCCTGTTCTGGTATTACGCGCCGAACTCGATTGCGAAGGCATCAACGGCCGTTTGGATCTCTGTCGTATTCAAGGCTGTTCTGCTTGGACTGGAATGGGTCAATCCTCGCTACAGAAGCTGGCAACTGACATGGAAAGAGCTGGTCACTGATCTCTTCTATGTCGGTCTGGGCTATACTCTCATTAAGTATATCGAAATTTATGCCGGTAGCGATGCGGTCGCTGATTATATTCAGGGCTACCTGCATGTTGGAAAGCTGGACTGGTTTCTAGGGCTTCCCATACTCGTGCAGGCGTTTCTAATTTCCTTTATTTTTGATTTCGGGCAGTACTGGATGCATCGTGGGATGCATAACTGGTATCCCTTGTGGCTGCCGCACTCCGTGCATCATTACATTACCCAGTTGAATGTGAATAAGGGTTCAGTCGGCAATCCGCTTGAGCTCTTCCTGATTGGACTGGGTATGGGCGGATTTTTCAATTTCGTGCCGCGCGCTTTCCTGCTTGCAGGCGCGATGACCATGGCGATTTCCGTCTATCAGCACATCAATGTCCGCTTCAATACACCCAGGTGGTGGAGATATCTGTTCAATACCGTTGAACATCACAGCCTGCACCATTCCAGGGATTTTGAGGCCAGTCGCAGTAATTTTTCCAATACCTATATTTTCATTGATCGCATGTTTGGAACCTGTGTGGATGGTGAAGCCGAGCTTCTGGGTATGGAGGGCGGTCGTCGGATGTCTGTGCGCGAGCAGATGACCTATCCTTACCTTCAGGCTTTCAAGACAGTCAGGCGCAAGATCAGAAAGCGCCTTGGAATACAGCCGGCCTCTGTGCGGAGCCGTGTGAGCTGAAACGAGTTTGGCAGTAATTTCCCTTAGAGAGGAACGACACTTGAACCTGCGTTTCATAGACTGGATCTGGTGTGTTCGGGGTAGTGTACCACTCGCACCGGATCTCTCGACCGACAAGGCGTTTGAAAAACTTGATGCTCTGTTCCAGGTCCCGGGGACAACATATGATCGCGTTCAGGAAAGGCTGGTTTTCAAGAAAAAAAACCAGCCTTCGCAGGACAAGATGTCGATATTTGACTCTGGCGTCCTGAACGTGGAAGCCAGTGAGCACGGACGAAGATTAAGATATAATCTCGTCAGTCGGACACTCTTGCTCTGCTTTTTGGCGCCAGCACTGTTTTTCGGGTTTGCAAAAGTCTTCGAGTTCACAAGAGATCATCAGAAACCAGCTCTGCTGACGTCGGCATCCCATTCGGTTGCATCATCGGCGGCGATCGACGCCAAGAAAAGTCCCGGCGAGAAAAAAGACGCAGTTCCTCCGATGAATTCCATCGATAAATTTCTGGGTGCACCGGCGCCAGAAAAAAAAGACGATACCGGGGACAAAGAGAAAAAGGCGAAGAAATTTTCGCCTACATCGGCATATGTCTTCTGCGGTCTGTTTGCTTTTCTGTATGTCGTCGGACGTATTCTTGAGCAGATTCTGATAAAGCGGGAATTTACGCGGGCAATCGGCCTTGCGGTTGTTCTGGGCCTATCCTGAGGATGTATCGTTTTAAAAGCTGTTAAGTCCGTCCTAGGATCAGGACACATAGCCAGAAAATGACGGTGGGGTATCTGTCGTAGCATGTTGCGACCCGCCGCCAGTCCTTGATCCTTCCGAACATGATCTCGATGCGGTTGCGACGTTTATATTTTCGTTTGTCGTATTTGACTGGTTTTCCGCGGGATCTCCGTCCCGGAATGTAGGGCCTGATCCCTTTTTCCTCCAGAGCACCCCGGAACCAGTCAGCATCATAACCCCGGTCCGCCAGCATCCACTGTGCCATAGGGAGGCTGTCCAGCAGAGCAGCGGCACCGGTGTAATCACGGGCCTGTCCCGTCGTTATGAAGAAGCTCAGCGGTCGTCCGGTCTTATCCGTGATCGCGCATGTAGCTTCGTATTCATACCGCCTTTGGTGCGACCGATCAGGCGGCCTGGATCCTCTTTTTTAGCCGCAGGCTTGAAGCCGTGCGATGTGCTTTGAGATAGGTCGCATCAATCATGATGGTCTGAGGCTCTGTCTTTTCGGCGGCCAGACCGCCCATCATCCGCATGAAAATATGCCCATGTCGCCCCAACGTTTCCAGCTGTTGTAGAGCGTCTTGTGGGGGCCGTATTCCCGGGCGCATCAGGCCATTACGGTTCACAAAGATGATGCCGTTCAGCGCGCGGCGGTCATCAACGCTAGATTTACCGTGGCTTTTGGAAAAACGGCCGCAGACGATCCATCTGGTCATCCTGTAGTCAGTACAAGTCGCTCACCTTCAGTCTCCTTACAGAGTCTGAATCAAAATTCCCCATAAAAATCAATGGGTCCTGAGCCTGTAGAGCTACTCGGCTAGCATGCCTGTCACCTCCTTTGAAGAAGGCCTAAACACCGATAATGGTCCAGATGGCAAATTATTTTGCTAAAGTACGGCAGGAAAATCCGTGGCTAGTTTCAGTGTGTCGCTGGCATTCCCGAGTTGATCGAGGATGCCAGCGGTTTCCCAAAAAAATTCCTTCGATGACTGCCTTCAGTGACTGTATGGCGTCAGGGTCGGGAAACTATCGGCTGCGTTATATTTTCGAACTGCTCCGGATGCTGTGAGATTGTGACGTCTCCAACAGGTTTCGGGTGGTGCAGATTGTCGTATTGCAGCGGAGTGATCGAGAGCGTCTGGTCCATGGTCGGCAGGTCCTTCACGTTCCAGCCACCGCCGAGGCTTCGGATCAGATCCACGTCCGCGTGGTACAGACGGGTTGCGATCTCGACCTGATGGATGCGGCTTTCCAGCGTGTTTTCCTGACTGAAGATGGCCTCAAGATAGGTTCCGACGCCGCCCTGATAGAGCGTCATGGTCATGTTCTGCGTGGCGAGATTGGCTTTGACCGCTTGTTCCAGCGCCGCGTTTTCCTTAGTCAGACGTTCGGTCAGAGACAGACCGTCTTCCACTTCGCGGAAGGCCGACAGAACTTTCATGCGATAGTCGTCGCGCGTTTCCCGATAGGCTGACCATGTTCTCTGAAGCTCTGCCCGACGCAGTCCGCCATCAAAGAGCGGCATGTCGAGCGTTGCGCCATAGGTCCATAGCGAGTTGGCCAGATTGGCCAGATCAAAGCCATTGGCGGAGAAACCACCATTCAGGCGCAGGGCGATATGCGGATAGAAAGCCGCACGCGCAATGCCGATTTCACGATTGGCCTGTGCCATCTCGCGTTCGGATGATGCGATGTCCGGACGACGCTGGAGCAGGGTGGAAGGAACGTTCGTGGGGATCGTCGGCTGAACGAAATGGAACTCAGGGCTGGCAGGGATATGGAAGCTCGACGGTGAGATGTTGGTCAGCACCGCGATGGCATGTTCCGTAACCTGTCTTGCGGCCTGAATATCCAGACGCGCCGCCTGTGTGGTGTAGAGCTGCGCCTGTGCCCGCGCCAGATCGAGGCGAGGAGCGGCCTGGTTCTGAACCTGATTCTCGGTGATATGAACGGCGCGCTCATAGTAGCCGATGGACTGCGCATAGATCGCATCCTGCGCATCGTAGCCACGAAGCTGGATATAGTCGCGCGCAAGCTCGGCCTGAGTACTCAGACGGGCCATCGCGAAATCGGCCGCACGCTGCTGGGCGAACTGTTTCTGTTCGCGGACGCGGTTGCGGATGGACGACCAGAAGTCAGGCTCCCATGATGCCAGACCGCCATATTCCTCTTCGGTCTGGGTCAAGGTCGCGCCGTTGCGGAACAGACGGTCAGCGGACTGCTTGTTGTCCGACGCCCCGGCTTCAAGAGCGACATGCGGAAGCAGTTCCGAACGCGCAGCTACGACAAGGGCGCGCGCCTGAATGAAGCGCTCGGCAGCGGCCTGGATGTCGCCGTTATCCGAGGTGGCGCGGGCTTCAAGATCGTTCAGTAGTGGGTCCTGAAACATGGTCCACCAATTGGTGGGCAGTGCCGTATCCGCGGGTGTGGCCACGGCAAACGGCGCCTGCCCCTGCCATGAGGCGGGGACGACAAGATTCGGAGCCTTATAGGTGGGCGCCAGATCGCACGCGGACAGACCGAGCAGCGACAGGGCGGTGCCGCAGACCAAACCGGTGCGGCGGAGGCGGGAGAAGGATGGAATCATCTTACTCGTTCTCTTTTCCGAAGCCGGACTGGTTGTAGCCGCGCTGCGGCACGGTCACGTTGACCTTGTCACCTTCGAGCACATCCGCTGGCGGGTTGGCGATCACGCGGTCGTTCGGGCCGATGCCAGCCTGAATTTCCGTTGCCGTATCAGCCATGCGTCCGACCGTCACATTTTGGAAATGGACCGTGTTGTCGTCCCGTACCACAGCGAGCTGCATGCCCTTTTCCTGAAAGACCAGAGCACTCGTGGGAACTTCGTAGAGATGTGAGTTCTCATTGTTCGCCTTGAGCTCC
Source organism: Gluconobacter kanchanaburiensis NBRC 103587 (assembly GCF_007988905.1). Classification (GTDB taxonomy): domain Bacteria; phylum Pseudomonadota; class Alphaproteobacteria; order Acetobacterales; family Acetobacteraceae; genus Gluconobacter; species Gluconobacter kanchanaburiensis. The sequence continues at coordinate 61,822 of NZ_BJVA01000002.1, read as the reverse complement.
ACCGAAGCAAAGGTGCCCGGCCACAGCACTTCGTTCGGGTTATCCATCTCGAATTCTGTGGTGGAGGTGCGGGTGTTCGGATCATAGCCGCGTGCGGTCGTCAGGAAGTTCGCCTTGAACTTGCGGTCCTTGAACTGCGGCACGCTGACGTCGGCTGTGATGTCCGGCTGAAGGACATACTGGAAAACTTCCGGCACGGAGACGAAGAGACGCAGCTTGTGGACGTCAGCCACGGTGAAGAGTTCGGAAGCCGCACCAGCAGCGTTGAGATTGCCGCCGCCGTCATGGACGTAGTCGCCGACATTGATGTCACGTGAGGTAACGATACCATCGAAGGGTGCGACAATCGTCTTGAAGCGTTCGAGCGCCTCGAAATGAGCAACGTTCCGTTCGGCGGCTTCGACCTGCGCCTTGGCGGACTGCTGGTCAGCTTGTGCGACCGAGACGGACTGCCCCGAGACGGACTGTGAGCGGCCCATGGCCTGCCAACGCTGGAGCGTGACGTTAGACAGGTTGTACTTGGCCATGATCGACGCGAGATCGGCCTTCGCCTGTGCGTATTGCGCGTCCAGCGCCGGGGCGTTGATCTCGGCCAGAACATCGCCCTGCTTCACGCGGGCACCGTAGTCCTTGTACCACATCTTCACATAGCCCGAGACCTGCGGATAGATCGGGGCCTGATACCAGGCGTCAATATTGCCGGGCAGCGTCAGGGCGACCTTCTTGGGGGACTGGATCGGCTTGACGACGGCAACGTCGGGCAGAGCATTTTCCTTGGTCTCGACCGCGAGGGCGGTAGAGACATGAATGCGGTCAACCACGATATAGCCGACATAGAGCGCGAGGAGGCACCCTCCCGCAGCGGCGATGAGTTTGGGGGAGGTAGCCATCAGGCGATTTCCTTCTGACGCGATGTGCGGTTGTGGAGGATTGCGTATACGCAGGGAACAAAGAGGAGAGTCGAGATCGTTGCGACGATCAGGCCACCAATCACGGCGCGGCCGAGGGGCGCGTTGGTCGAGTTCGATGTTGCCATCGGGATCATGCCCACGACCATGGCCAGCGCGGTCATGATGACCGGTCGGATACGGCCATACCCGGCTTCAATAGCGGCTTTAAGTGCATCGCCGTGGATTTCGAGTCGTTCACGGGCAAAGGATACCACGAGGATCGAGTTCGCGGTTGCGGTTCCCATGCACATGATGGCACCCGTCAGGGCCGGCACGGACAGTCGTGTCTGTGTGAGGAACAGAGCCCATGCGATGCCGCCGAGTGCTCCCGGAAGGGCCGTGATGATGATGAACGGGTCCAGCCAGGACTGAAAGTTCACCACGATCAGCAGATAGATCAGGACGATCGAGATTGCGAGACCGATGATGAGCTGCTTGTAGGCGCCTGCCATCGTTGTGGCCTGACCGTGGATATCGACTTCGGCGGAGGTCGGCTTGTTATGATCGTCGTGGGCGACGACCTGACGCACCTTGTCCAGCACGGAACCCATATCGGTGCCTTCGATGTTCACATAGATGTCGATTTCGGACATCGAGTTGTAGTGCGACACTTCGCCCGGGGTGCCGGCTGCCACGACATTGGCAATGGCGCCCAGAAGCTGGGTCTTGTCGTTGGGGTCACCGTCTCCCTTGTCGACCGGGATGGTCAGCAGGTCATTGAGATGGGTGAGCTGGTCTTGTGACGTGTAGACGTTGAGCGGGAAGGTAACGTTGTCGACCGGATCAAGCCAGAACTGCGGATCGACGACGCCTGAACCGGCAAGCGTCAGCAGTTCGTTGGTTGCAAGATCGTTCTCTGTCACGCCAGTCGCCTGACTGAAGGTTCGGTTGCCATTCACCAACAGTGTCGGCGTAGACATTGTCTGCTGGATATTCACGTCCGCCGTGCCCGGGATCTGGCGAATCAGCCCGATCAGGTGCTTGGCATAGTTGTAGTTCTCCATGGCATCCGGGCCGGAAAGCTGGATGTCGATGGGAGCAGCGGAACCAAAGTTCAGGATCTTGTTCGTCAGATCCGCAGGCTGGAAGGTGAAGACCGTTCCCGGGAAGCGCTTGGAGAGATCTTTGCGCAGGAGAGCACGGTAATCCCAGACTGGGGATTCTGAATTCTTCAGGGCGATCGTCAGATCGCAATCCTGCGTCCCGATGGATGGGGTCGGGATGAAGGCCTGGTTATGCGGTCCTTCGGGAAGGCCGCAGTTCGAGATGATGTTCTCGACCTTGCCCGGCAGAAGCTGGTTGATGCGGTCATCCACGAGGGCGGCAATCCGGCCTGCGACTTCAATACGCGTTCCGAGCGGTGCGCGCATGTGCATCTGAAGGGCGTCGGATTTCACTTCGGGGAAGAAGTCCCGTCCTGCGATGAAATAGAGCCCCATGGATGCGATGGACAGCATCATGAAGACGCCGACAAAAGCGCCACGGCGTTCCACGCAGCGTGTGAGGATCGTGTTGTATCCTTCACGGAAGCTGGTGAAGCGCGCCTCGAAGCCCTTCTGGAAGCGGCTGAAGAAGCCGGACGGCGGACGCTGGGTCGCATGCGGATTCGAGATGTCGATCGCAGAATCATGAATTCCGTACGGGTCTTCATCCGGACCAGGTGCGCCGACGGGGTGATGCACATGTCCTGCGAGAAGGTACTTCGCCATGGTCGGAACAAGGGTTCGCGACAGGATGAAGGACGCGATCATCGCGAACATGATGGCAAGAGCCATCGGCATGAAGAGGTAGCCTGCAACGCCATCCAGCTCGAACAGCGGCAGCCAGACAATGCAGATGCAGGTCGTGGAGACGAAGGTCGCGATGACGATCTGGTTTGCCGCATCGATAATCGCAGTTTCGAGATCCTTGCCCATTTCGAGATGGGTATCGATGTTCTCGATCATCACCGTGGCGTCATCGACGAGAATACCGACTGCGAGCGCGAGACCACCGAGCGTCATGACGTTGATCGACTGACCGGCCCATCCAAGCGCGATGATCGAGCACAGGATGGCCAGCGGAATTGAGGTCGCGATAATGACCGTCGAGCGCCAGGAACCGAGGAAGAGCAGAACCACGATACCGGTCAGGAACGACGCGGTAATCATTTCCTGAACCACATCCTTGATCTGATCCTTCACCATGATGGAGGCGTCGGACAGGATGGAGATATGGACGTCAGGCGGCAGGATCGCTTTCAGGCGCGGGAGCAGGGCTTTGGTGGCCGCAACCACATCGAGCGTGGAAGCCGTGCCGCCTTTCTGGGTGATCATCTCGACGCCCTGGCGGCCTTTGACCAGCACAAGGTTCGTCTGGGGATGGCCACCGCGATAAACCGAGGCTACGTCGCGCACATAGATGACCGCATTGCCAACGCGCTTGACCGGAATATTGGCGATATCGTCCATGGATTCCGGGGCAGCGTTGGTCTGAACCATCCAGTCCGTCGCGTCGATCTTCTGGTCACCTGCTGGCAGAACAATGTTCTGGGCGGTCAGGGCTGCCTGAACGTCTGCTGCGGAGAGGTGGTGGGCCTGAAGCTGCTTCTGGTCGAGAGAGACCATGACGAAGCTGTCCATGCCGCCGTAAGGATGGGCGACGATGGCGCCGGGAACCGTGGCGAGGAGCGGACGAACGCGAATGACACCGAGCTTGAAAAGATCGGAGGGCGTCTGTTTGTCAGACGTCATCTGAAGGGCAATGACCGGAACCTGCGACGGGTTCAGGGCCACGATCATCGGTGCCGGGACTTTGGGCGGGAGCCCGAGCAGCACGGTCTGCGCGATAGCCGATACTTCGGCTTCGGCGGTCCCGACCGATGTTCCGGGCTGGAAATAGATGTTGACGATCGAGCGGCCGTAATAGGAGCTGGACTCCATATGCTCGATATTCTGAACGGTCGTGGTTACGGCCAGTTCGAAGTTATAGGTGATACGACCTGCAAATTCCTGGGGCAGAAGTCCCGGGTAAGTCCAGATTGCCGCAACGACCGGAACCTTGATGTTTGGGAAAACATCGGTCGGCGTCTTGAGGATCGACATCACGCCAAGCAGCACGATCATGATCGATAGGACGACAAAGGTGAGTGGTCGCCTTAGTGCGGTGACGACGATGGCATTCATTCAGCTCGGTTCCCGACAAGGGTAGCAAAGAAGGGAACCATGACGATACGGATCTGGAAATACAACGTCTTTTAAATCGTGATTTATGGAGATTTTTTTATTATTTTTGTTAAAATTAAAAAAACATTTATGCAGAATTTCTTGTGGAAAACGAATTTCGATAATTCTGTATAAATAAAAAGTAATCTCTGTGCGAGAGGCAGGTTTGCTAACGAAACGTCGGGATAGCAGAACCGGCATTATACAGTTCCTGAATGATCATCTGGAAAATCGATCTTTCATTCTCGACGATCATTATACGATTGCGGACATGTCGGCATGGGGCTGGCTTGGACCGGGCAGCGCGGGTTATGAAAGGTGAAGAGAGACCGCTTGAACGCTGGCCCAATCTGAGGCGTTTCATGAAGATGATGAACGCTCGTCCTGCAGTCGATCGTGCACATGCCATTGTGAACGGGCACGTGTTCAAGACCGTGATGGATGAAGACGCGCGTCAGGCCATGTACCCCACCAGTCTATCCACAGTGTCAAAAGGAACAGTGTCATGAGCGGCTCCCCTGATTATACACCACCCAAAGTCTGGACCTGGATGGCTCCAAGCGGTAAATTTGCTAGCATAAACCGCCCGATCGCAGGCGCGACGCACGAACAGGCGCTTCCGGTTGGTCGACATCCTCTTCAGCTCTACTCTATGGGCACCCCCAATGGGGTCAAAGTCACAATCATGCTCGAGGAGCTGCTGGCCGCGGGTTATTCACAGGCCGAATATGACGCTTGGCTTGTCCGGATTGGCGAGGGGGAGCAGTTCAGCTCAGGTTTCACGGAGATCAATCCCAATTCCAAGATTCCGGCTCTTGTCGATCACAGCGGTGACCAGCCTCTGGCCGTTTTTGAGTCCGGGTCGATCCTGCTGTATCTGGCCGAGAAATTCGGTGCCTTTCTTCCCAAAGATATCGCTCTCCGGACAACATGCCTGAACTGGCTTTTCTGGCAGGTGGGCAGCGCGCCCTATATCGGGGGTGGTTTCGGGCATTTTTATGCTTATGCGCCGAAGAAAATCGAGTATGCGATCAATCGTTTTGCCATGGAGGCTAAACGGCAACTGGACGTGCTTGATCGGCGCCTTGCGGAAAGTGCTTTCGTAGCAGGACCAGACTATACAATTGCCGATATGGCCATTTTCCCGTGGTACGGAGGACTTGTGGAAGGCTGGCTCTATAATGACGCTGCCACGTTCCTGAGTGTTCAGGACTATCCCCACCTCAGAGCATGGGCGGATCGACTTCTGGAGCGGCCAGCCGTTCAACGTGGTCGCATGGTCAATCGAACATTCGGAGAGCCGTCGAGCCAGCTTCGTGAACGTCACGACGCTTCTGATTTTGAGACGAAAACGCAGGATCGGATGATCGATACCCCTTAAATTCCAACTCGGAACTCTGCTTTGGAGAAAGATGGATTCCGAGTTGGAAATGTCCCGGTTTTCAGGCCTTATACTTCGCCCTGTATCCTTTCAGCTATTCGCAGGGACAGTGCTGCAGCCGTCAGGGTGGGGTTCATACATGTACTTGCAGACATGACACTGGTTCCTGCGATGTAGAGATTGGGATGATCGTGAGCACGACAGTCACGGTTCACGACAGAATCCTTGGGATTATCTCCCATGATTGTCGTACCGGACGGGTGCTGGCGATTTTCGAATTTCATGTTCTTCTTGATAATGTCCGCGTCAAGAAGTTGCGTGAAGTTGTTGAGATCCTGCATGGCAAGCTCGGTGCCCGCATGCCAGTAGTCGTCGAGATTATAGTAGAGTGACGGGACGGGCAGTCCCAAAGCATCGAATTTCTTCGTGCTGAGAGTCACACGATTTGCGGGATCAGGCAGAACTTCAAAGTCTACGGCCCAGGCGAGTGTATGGGCGGAAAGCTCCTGAATTTTTCGATCAAGTTCTGTGCCCAGAACGCCCTGCTCCAGAAGAGTAGCAGCGTATTGGGATACCGGGGTCGTATTGCGGACCTTGATCTTGTACTGGGCAGCGTTGCGGCGAAAATCGCCTTCACGCTTATTGAAGACCAGCAGTTCTGTCGGCCCTTGTCCGGGCCACATCGGGTCGCGGGTTTTCATGGTGACGCTGATGCCGGTGGTATCCATGAGGTTGCGACCGACCATGTCCGAACTGTTTGCAATTCCGTTCGGGGAATGTCGTGTTTTGGACATCAGAAGGAGCTTGGGTGTTTCAATCGTATGAGCGGCAACGACGAAAACCTTTGCAGTAACCTTGTGTTCTGAACCGTCGGGACGTTTGAACCACAGCGCCTGAATTCGTCCCGTATCATCGTCTTCAAGTCTGTAGACAACAGCGTTGGGTATGATGGTCGCCCCACGGCTTTCGGCGATGTCGCAATGCATCGAACCATCATATTTCGCGCCGATGGGGCAGATCGGGTTGCAGTTGTTGTTTCCAGCACAGACTGGTCTTTGATTATAGGGACGCGTTGCCCGGCCATGGGGCTCCCAGACCGGGTGATATCCTCCGGCTGACAGTTTTTCGGCCAGTGTTTTGAACATGTAGGTCAGAGGGACCTGCTTCATGGGATAGGGTGCTGTGCGTGGCGGAGAGGGGTTTCCGCCAGCCCCGCTTTCGTCCTGATCATCCGTTCCGCTGACACCAAGTTCCAGTTCAGCTAGGTCATAATATTTTTCGAGGTCGTCATAGCCGATCGGCCAGTCCCGCCCGCGACCATATAGCGAATTGAGTTTGAATTCGCTGGGCAGCAATCTCCAGAGTGCGGAGCCGAAATGCCACGTCGTGCCACCGACAACCCGAAGATAACTCGTGTTGTATTTGACCGGCCCGTTCTGCTCCAGATAGTCGCCATAAGTGGATGGAGCGTGAGGAAGGCTTGGAAACGGCGATCCTGCTCCCTGAAGCTTCATGTTTGCCAAAGACAGTTTGACGGGAGCATCCCGGTAGGTTTCAACGATGTCGCGACGTTTGACCCGCGGTCCGGCCTCCAGAATGAGAACGGATTTTCCCGCTTTTGCCAGTTGAGCGCCGATCAGGGCGCCACAGACGCCTGAGCCGACAATGACAACGTCCGCATGTAGGGTTTCACTGCTCATCGGACACTCCCTTGAGCATCATATAAGGTTCAGGACGGTTGCCCCATGCGAGGGGGCCGGCACCGTATGAGGGAACGACCAGGGCTCCTGCGACAGCCTGAAACATCAGGGCGTCGGAATAGGCGATCATTTGTTTTTTCGGATTCTGACCGATTACACCGAGATACCAGGCGGAGACGATGGTTGTTGCGGTGTTTCGTGCTTCGGGGGAGGGGCCATGACTGAGGTAGTCATCCATGGTCTGAACCCCCGAGGCGTGAATCTCCCGGGACAGGTTTGCGATCCTGACTGCCAGGTCCGGGAACTGATCCTGCAGGCCAAGATAATACCGTCGTGCCAAGGTGACGCTCAAGGTCTTCCTGCCCGTCAGAAATTCGGAGAGTATAAGAAAATCTGTTACATCAGAAGCTTTGGGCGTGTTGGTCAGCCCGCGGGGCGCAAGAAGGCCCATACTTCCGAATGCCAGACCGCCAAGCAGAAGCCTGCGTCTGGACACCTGACATACAGCCGTTGCGAAGAGAGACTGTTGTTTCATGGTTTAGCGCTCCACAAACGGACATAGGATCTGGTCATGGCGTCAGCTCGGCACGGCGTTTCTCGACATAGCGTGCGTCGATCTGCACAGATGGATTGCCGAACGCCTTCAGAATGAAATTACTGACATCAGCGATATCCTGATCCGAGAGACGATTGACCCAAAGTGCCCCGGGCCCGAACGCCGGCATGAAGACCGCATTCTCACCGGTTTGCCTCTCGACCCCAGTCAGGATGGTCGCCACAAGGTTGCGGGCGTTGGTGCTGCCAGTGGCAGAGTTGTGCGTCAGGGAGGGGTAGACGTTGATTCCTTGTCCTTGTGCCTGATGGCATGATGCGCAGGAACCACTAAAAATTTTCCAGCCCCTGTCGTCAGGGTTTGTCTGCCCACGTGCGATATCTTCAGTCGGTTCTGTGGAGCCGTAGGATGTCCGGGAACGTTTTTCCTTACTGGCAATCGGGGAGACTTCCCGCAGATATGCGATCATGGCATCGACGTCGTCTGGCGTAAGAAAGCGAGTACTGTTTGTGACGACTTCTGCCATTGGGCCTGCCGCCTGGCCTTTATTCATCGCGTGACCCGATGTCAGGTAATTCCTGAGATCGCTGTCTGTCCAGTCAGCGATGCCGGCGATCTTGTCAGTCGTGATATTGGGGGCGTACCACGCACCGACGACCGAGCCCGATAGAGCGCGTCCATTCGCCGGGCCCATGAAGAGAGTGCGCGGTGTGTGGCATGTACCGCAATGCTCCAGATGATCCACCAGATAACGGCCACGCGCGACCTGTGATGTTTCTCCAGGTCGTGGCTGGAACGTGCGTGTATCAAGATAAAGCCAGTTCCACAGCGCCATGCCCGAGCGGATGCTGAATGGGAAACGGATATTATCGGGCCTGTTTTCCTGTTCGACAGGTGCAACCTCGGACCTGAAGAAGGCGTAGAGCGCCTCCATATCGTCATTGGTGATGGCAGCGTAGGACGTATATGGCATGGCCGGGTAGAGCCGTTTGCCGTTGTGTCCTATTCCGCGGCGAACAGCATCAAAGAACTCTGTTTTTGTGTAGTCACCAATGCCGCTCTTCGGGGCTGGTGTGATATTGGTCGAATAGATTGTTCCGACAGGTGTTATGATCGGGTAGCCACCCGCAAAGGGTTTGCCACCAGGTGCGGTATGGCAGGCCAGGCAATCGGCTGCGGTCGCAATATATCGACCTTTTTCAGCGAGCGTCACGTCCGCGGCCTGTGCCTTGGGCAGCAGGGACGCCAGTGCCGAGCACGCTACAAGGCATATAGCCACTCTGGTGCTGCAAGAGGTGGAGATTTTGCGCATCAGGAACGTCCCGTTGTCAGAGATGCTACCGACGGATTATGGCCGTGCGAAGGAATTCGCTTGTTATGCACCAGCATTAGGATGCTCAGGCCCCCCAAAAGGCCTACGGCTGCTGCGATCCAGAAGGCGGACGCATATCCGCTGGTGGCGTGTTCGATAACGTAGCCTGTCAGGGCAGGGGCAATGACTCCTGACATGTTGGCAAGGAAATGGATGAAGCCGCCGACGGTACCCATATAGATGACGGGTGTGACTTCATGGATCATGGCCCAGAGCGATTGGGTCCCCATCGACAGCGCGAAGAGGGATAACGTGAAAAGTGCCACAGCCGCGGTTACGGAGTGAACGCTCGGGATGACGGAAAGGGTGATCGTGGCCAAAAGAAGGGGTACGATCGTGGTCGTTTTACGGGCCTTCAGTCCGTTTTCACTGCGTTTAAAAAACAGGTCTGAAATAAAGCCACCGAGGAAATATCCAAGAAAACCGCCAATCCATGGAACGCCTGCCGCAACGGAAAGTCCCGCTGGCGTGACATGCATGACGTTCGTGAAATAGCTGGGCATCCAGGAAACAAAAATATAGAGGGGGTAAAGGAGGGCAAATAGCCCGAGAGCCAGACCCCAGGTGGATTGCCGAAGAATGTAATGTCTCAGAGGCGCGCTTCCTTTTGGCAGGATGGCTTCCGAGCGGTCGGACGTGATATGCGCCAGCTCTTCGGGCGTGACGTGGCGGCTTTCCGCGGGGCGATCGGATGCAAAGGTTAGCCACAGGACGCACCAGAGAATACCGATGGCGCCAAGCATAACGAATGCCAGTCGCCATCCAAAGAAATACCCCAGAGAAATCACCAGTGGTGCGGCCACCGCACTCCCGAGGTTCTGTCCCGAAAGTGTGAAGCCCAGGGCACGGGCTGTTTCTTTTCTGGGAAACCAGTTTGTGACCATTCGGTTGGTGGTGGAGTTCATCGGCCCTTCAGAAGCACCAAAAAACAGACGCACGATAATGAGTGGGAATAGCGCTGCGACCGCTCCGGTCAACGAGCAGAAAACCGACCAGCTCACGACTGCAACGCCAAAGGTGCGCTTTGGCCCGAATTTGTCGGACAGGTAGCCGCCCAGAAAGGAAAAGATTGCGTAGCTAAAAAAGAAGGCGCTAAATACCCAACCCAGCTGCGAGGGCGTGATGTGAAGATCGCGCTGTATCTGAGGCGCTAGAATGCCGACAGCAGCGCGATCAGTATAATTGATCATTCCAAGCGCAAACAGCAGCACGGCAATGACCAGTCTGTAGCGTCCTTTTGTCACGATACACCTCAGTGGCGGGCATTGATTTACCCAGCCGTTTTTATATCCAGAACCAGACCATATGGCGCTCTAATGAAAGGCGCTTACATCATATGCGTGCCGCTCAAACAATCCAAAAAGCTGAGACAAGAATATGAGGCAGTGATTTTTAGGCTTTTTAGAAAGATAAAAAAATAAAAATATCTCCTATAATCAGATATATAGATGCATATACCATATAATTGTGATATATATCACATATACGTGTTTAACGCGAAAGAAAATGTCTAGTGTAAGCGTTTTCATTGACGCCGCGCAGATTCTGGTTTTCGAGAGATTGGCGTGGCTTTCTTTGTTTTATCTGCGCGAAGGAGATAGGCGGATATGTCGCAAGGGCAGTTTTCACTGAGCGTGGCTCTGGTTGTAAAGGGTGCATTCGATGACGGAATTCTACAGGATTTCGTCCGGAAAACGGGCTTGGAGCCTGTTATTGAATGGGCCCCTACGACGGTCATTCTTGCATCGCTTGAAAAAGGGAAAAGACCTGACGGGATCATTGTAACTGATGACGCGCTGGAGGGACTTGTTGAGAAGAAAATTGTCGCGCCAGATGCCTTGGTGCCACTAGTGGTTTCGAAAATTGGCATCGGTGTCGCCAGTGGGGCGAAGCATCCTGATATAGCGACAGTCGATGCTTTCAAGGCGACGTTGCTGAAGGCCCGCTCGGTTGCTTATTCGCTTGGTGGTCAAAGCGGTCTGTATTTTGCACCTCTCCTCGAGCGGCTTGGCATTGCTGAAGCGGTTAATGCTCGGGCGACCCGCATTCCTTCCGGATTTTCCGCAGAAAAGCTGAGAACGGGAGAGGCTGATCTCGCTGTCCAGCAGATCAGCGAGCTTCTGGCAATCGAAGGAACAGAAATCGTAGGAGGCCTTCCTGAAGAAATTCAGAAAGTCACGGCTTTCTCGGGGGCGTCTCTGGCTGACAGCTTCCAGAAAGAGAGGGTTGAGGCATTTCTTGCCTTCCTGCGTGAGCCGAAATCAGTGGAACGTTTCAGAAAATCCGGTCTTGAGCCCAGGTAAATCGCGAGAAGTAACGATCATGATTTCTGGTTCTGTGAGGTATTCGGCTGCATTGCTGATCGGCAGTGCAGCCCTGTTCTGTGGTTCCGCATATGCTCAAACGATTCAGGAGGCTGAGCCAACTTATGATGCCAGCGTTCGGGTCGCAAAGCCGCTTCCCGCCACGCCTCTGAATGGACCGGTGGTGCCGCCATTTGAAAATCCCCCCGCATTATTACCTGATGTTTTCGGTGTGAAAGCTTGGTTGAGGGCGCACGGAATCGCGCTCCTGATGTCTAATACAAATGAATTTACAGGGGCTGTTAGCAAACCTACGCCGGGTTTCAGAAATTATCGTCAGGGAGCAAGTAACGCGGGGCAGATCAGTACGATTCTACATATGAACTGGGATAAGTTGATTGGTTTGCGCGGTTTTGCAACACATACCGTTTTTACAAGCCGTTATGGTACGACGGCCAACCGCATGTTTGGTGACTGGTTGGGTCATGCGTCGGAAATCTATGGCGGAGGGGGGAATGTCGTCGTCCATCTGGTTATGGCTTATGGTGAGGAAAACCTTTTCGGCGGTCGACTGGCGATTGCAGGCGGCCGTATGACTGAACTAGCGGATTTCTCCAACTCGCCCTTGTTCTGTAATTTTATCAACAACAGTCTGTGTGGCCGTCCCAGGGCTGTGAGTGATAATGATTATATTGGTCGTTATCCAGCTGGTGTCTGGGGAACCCGCATTCGTGGACGCCCCTCTCGCTATACTTATATTCAGGCCGCTGTCTATTTTCCTGAGAAAAGTATGTTCTCCAACCTCTACAACCGGAGTGGCTTCAAATTCAGTGGCGGGTCGGCCGTTCTTGGCCAGTCGATACCCGTCGAGGTAGGGTGGGAGCCGCAGTTTGGGGCGAAACACAAACTCGCGGGCCATTATAAAATTGGCGCACGCCTACTGACGGTTCCGGTTTCGGATAACTATTATGATGTTAACGGTTTGCCGCTTAGCGTGACGCGCAAAAAGGCGATGCAGCATAATAGGAGCTGGAGTGCATGGTTCGAAACGGATCAGAAAATCTGGCAGCCACAGGGAGCGCCTGCTTCGTCAGGCACCACACTAATTGGGGGATTCATTCTCAATGATCCACGCATTGCCCTCAGACGCTGGGAGACTTATTTCGGCTTTATCAATCGTGGGTTTATTCGTTCACGTCCTCAGGATGCACTAAATTTCATAGGGATGTATGAAAAAATTGCTGGTGGCGTTAGTGCTACGGAGGCGAATTATCTTGAAGAGGGAGCGGTAAGTCTGATGCCCAATCATGCGACGGGTGTCCAGAAAAATGCCGCTGTTTTTGAAGTCAATTATCAGATCCAGGTAACCCGGGGGTTTGCGTTTGCGCCGGATTATCAGATTTTCTTTAACCCGAACGGTCAAAGAAATCTGCGGACGGCGCATGTTCTAGGCTTTAAATCGACGGTTCAGATTTTCTAGTAAAAAGATATGCCTGTCTTTGCCAGTCGAAAGTTTTCTGGTGTTTCAGGCCGGTTGATCTGGTGCCGGCGTGAGAACAATACTGCTCGGACTGGCAACCTCCACACAGTGCTGAACACCCGTAATGTCCAGTTTGTGAGCCGTAAAGGCGACGCGGCCTATCGTGTCCGACGCTTCGTGGGCGATCAGAACTGTTGATGTAGGTACAGTGATTGTAAAAAATCTTGGCGTTTTGCCTCCACTCCCGGTCGATTGGGTGAGCAGAACCATTCCGGTATTATCGTCTATGGAGAGGACGCTCATCAGATCAGCGCCACGAAGGGAGACAAGGACCGACTTTGCGTCCGGGGAAAGGGCGATTTCTGCTCCTCTTCCGTTTCCTGTATAATTTTCGGGAAGAGCCTGAACAATCTGTTGAGGGGTCAACTTACCGGTTTCGGAATCATGACGATAATACGTTACCGTACAGTCCAGTTCGTTGATGACATAGGCGTAAGGTTTGGTTGGATGAAAGACAATATGTCTTGGGCCTGCGCCCTCACGTGTTGATATGCTGTCGACGATTCGAAGATTGCCCTCCTGGAACCGGAATACAAAAATACGGTCCAAGCCTTTGTCCGGGACATACAGAAAGCGTTCTGCGGGGTCGAATGTCACGCCATGAGGGTGAGAGGACTGCTGTTCGACACGGTGAGGACCACGCTCTCCCGGGAGTGTTGTGGATGACGTGACTGCACCGAGTATGCCGTTTGCTGCATCGAAAGAAACTGACGTGAGCGTACCGTCAGCATAATTCGGGATCGCGATGAAGCGGTTGGTCGTATCAAAAACGAGATGAACGGGATTGCGTCCGCCGCATTCAACACCAGATCTGTGTTGGAGAACGCCGTTCTGGCGATCGATAGCGTAAGACGAGATATGGTTGCGGTCTCCATGGACGGCGCAGAGATGGTTTCCGCTGCGATCCAGCGAAAGGAACGAGGGGTTGTCGGGTGTCGGCATATTCTGAAGATGCTTCCACTCCGTGAATGCGTCGTTCACATGGTAAACGTTGATCCCCCGGCCATGTGCCTGTCGCTCCGCAGTCGTGTAGCAGCCGACATAGGCGAAAAATCCGCAAGTCATAAGTTCTCCTGTCTTACGTGAGTTGGAATCTCGAATAGCAATTTGGAAACGATTACATATTCTTGAGGGGGGGGTAATAACCCTCCGTGAAATGAGGCTCATTTTTGCGTGATTGCCAAGTGGCAGGTCACAGAATTCTGGCGGAACAAATTAAAAAAACAAAACAAAAACAATAACATATATTTATTTCTTCGAAAATTTGACGTTATGGATAAACAGCTGAAACTGCGAGGATATACCATGTATCCCTTGCAACAGGCGCAGAAAGGGACATAAAGAGAATGTAAAGGCTTACATATTGGATTTGAGCGCAGGAGTATGTCTGAAAATGGGTGACATCATAAAAGCGGCGGACGGTCTTCCGCAGACTGCTCCTCCTGTTCTTTCCACAGCGCTTAAGGCAGCGCCTAGGATTCTTCCGGCACGTTTGCGGGATGTTCTCGCGCTCGATGATTTTGAGCGACACTCCAAGCCTTTACTTCCGCGCATGATCTATCAATACGTCGCAGGCGGTGTGGAAACGGAAAGCGCCATGCGCAACGGCCGCCAAGCCTATCAGGATTATGGTTTCACACCTCGTGCGCTGGTTGATACTTCGGCACGCTCCACGCGGACCAGCCTGTTCGGGAAAACGTATTCCGCGCCATTTTCGATCGGGCCTTTAGGGGGGGCAGCGTTCGTCGCCTATCGTGCGGATCTCGCGCTGGCGGGTGCGGCCCGCTCATGCAACATCCCCATGATTCTCAGCGCCTCTTCACTGATCCGGTTGGAAGACGTCATTTCCGTCAATCCTGATGCCTGGTTTCAGGGGTATCTTGCCGGGGATTTTGATCGGATCACGCGCATGCTCGACCGGGTCGAAGCCGCGGGTTATAGAAATCTCGTCGTGACCGTCGATACGCCGATACTTGGCAATCGCGAACATAATATCCGGTCAGGATTTGCTATGCCGATCCGGGTTACTCCCCGTGTGATGATGCAGAGTGTAACCCATCCACGCTGGCTTTTGGGAACTGTGGCCAGAACCTTCGTGAAGCACGGTGCGCCGCATTTTGAAAATACGGAAGCCGATCGCGGTCCGCCGATGATGTCCCGCAAAGTTCGCAATACCGTCGCGCGAGACAAGCTGACCTGGGAGCATATTGCGTTTATTCGCAAGCGCTGGACCGGACCTCTGGTCATCAAGGGCATCATTTCCCCGCATGACGCCTTCATGGCGCGGGATCATGGCGCGGACGGCATCATTCTTTCCAACCACGGTGGCCGTCAACTTGATTATGCGATGGCGCCTCTGCGTGTTCTGCCAGAGATCGCGTCCCAAAAGGGAGATATGAAGGTCATCATTGATGGCGGTATTCGCCGGGGGTCCGATGTCCTCAAGGCTCTGGCTCTGGGAGCGGATTTCACGCTGATGGGACGGCCTTTTCTATTCGCCGCAGCTTATGACGGTCAGAGAGGGGTGGAGCATGCTTATAGCATCATGCGCGACGAAATCATGCGCGACATGGCGATGCTGGGTGTGAATTCCGTCGAAGAGCTGAACGAAAGCTTCGTCAGAAAGGTCTGTCCCTAGAGCTTGTCCGGCGGGGCTACAGTTCCCCGAAGGACAAGCTCCGGGGTAATCCGGGTGACTTGGACCATCGTTTTGGCGCCCATGAGGTTCAGTAGAGCGAGAGCCGATGACTTCCCGATTTCATCGGCATCGACACGAATGGTTGTAAGGGGTGGCGAGAGAACGGCGGAGAAGCTTGAATCGTTGAAACCGATTACGGAAAGAGTGCGGGGAATATCGACGCCTCTCTCTGATGCCTCGCTCATGATGCCCAGTGCGATTTCATCCGTTCCACAAATAATGCCTGTCGGTCGTTGCTCTTTCGGACCGCCCATCAGCTGGCCGAAGGCATCCCGACCAGCTACAATTCCTGACGAGACAATCAGGTCATGCGCCGGACTGAGTTCCAGTCCGCGCTCTGCCATGGCAAGATGCACGCCTTCGGCTCGTGGGGCTGCTCGGTCATTGTTTTCACGTGTGCCGGTGACGACGGCAAGTCGTTTGTGGCCGAGATCCAGCAGGTAGTTTGCGGCCCGGAATGTGGCTTCCCGGTTATCGAAGCCAACACAGTATTCACGGTCTGAAAGGCTGAAACTTTGGATGATGGGAACCTGACTGCGTTCCGCGCGCGCATACAGGTCTGGATCGTGGATGCCACCAACCAGCATCAGCCCATCAACGCCGCGCTGCAAGAGAAACGCAGCTTCCTGCATTTCGGTAGCGAGATCGTATTCGGAACTGGCCGCCAGCACCTGATATCCCGCAGCCCGCATCGTTCTTTGAAAACTGGAAAGCGCACGCACGAACACCTCGTTTCCATAGCTGGGCACGATCACGCCAACTGTTGAGGAGCGACGCGTACTCAGCGCGCGTGCGGCACTGTTTAGCACAAAGCCAAGTTCCGCAGCCGCTTTCATGACGGCTTCGCGTGTTGCCGGTCTCACTTTCTCGGGTTCGTTCAGGGTACGGGACACTGTGGCGATGGAAACGCCCGCGAGTTCCGCGACATCCTGCGCGACCGGAAGGCGCGTGCGACCGTCGCTGTTTGAACTCCTGTTTTTTCTGGGCGATGGGTGGTCAGGGTTCATTGTGCTCAATGCTTGCGTTTCCGTTAGCGGTCTGGGGGGCTTTACCATGACGTTGCGGCCGCTGCCGGCCCGGCTGTCATGGGGAGGGTGCCGACCGGATGCAGCCTTATACTGTCCCATTTCAGAACAGTCATGGTCTTGTCAGTCGTGTTTTGCACGACAAGGGTGTGACCATCTGGAGAAAACATGATGCCTTGGGGCCAGCGTCCGACGTTTTCACTCGCCACGGGCGCCAGGCTGCTTCCGTCAACACGATAGAGTGTAAGAGTTCCGTGTTTCGACGGATCTTTGTTGGAGTTGTCGACAGCACCTACGGCGAGGTAGCGCCCGTCCGGAGAAAAACGGAGGGGTTCGGGGCCGGGGGCAACTGGGACTGTGTTGAGCAGATTTAACGTCCCCTCGTTAAATCGCACCAGGTGCACGGTGGGGTGTGCGGGGTCCTGATCTCCTATGGCGATGAGGCCCGATCCGGTGACGTCCATCGTATTGGGGGCATGGCCAAGATCAAGACGCTGTTCTCGTATGCCAAAACCGTCTCCGCGCCTGTCGAGGAGAGCGAGTTGATGACGGCCGCGCAGTACAACCACGGCATGTTGCCCGTCCGGCAGGAAAAGAACCGAGGCCGGGTTGCTGTCGGCCCCCATGTTCAGGGTCTGGACAGGGTGAAGTTGCCTGTGTGTGACGGAAAAGACAGAGACTGTTCCGCTTTTCCGGTTTCCAACGAGTGCCCATTTCTGATCCGGTGACACGGTGACCTGACTTGCGCCCAGGCCCGCGTGGAGCGTCTGGACGAGATGCGGGGTGGCGTGGTCGATGGCTACAACCGATACGACATCATCTTCGATAACAGAATCTCCCGCATGTGCGCCTGCGTGCGACCCGGCTGTGACGATGGCCCAGTGTGAATCCGGAGCGATCCAGACTGTTGTTGGAGGTCCTTCGACCGAGGTGGGTAGATCAAGGGTCTTTCCCAACGCAGGCAAGCCATGCTCGAATCGGATCAGGGAGAGGCTGTCGGGAACGATCGTCCGGGCAGTGATCATTTTTCCGGCAGTATTGGTCGTTGTATGGCCGTCATTTGCCGAGATAGCCCATTGCTCTGCCGCATGAACGTCCTGCACGAAAAATGCGCACAGGATGGCTCCTGTGATCGGACTTAGACGTCGTCTTTTTTGCTGTCGGGACTGTTTGGTGGCTGAGGAGGGTCGGTGAGTCATTGTGATTTGTTATCCATAAATAACAACAAAGTGATACAAAAATATCAAATTGGGTGATGGTACATTTAGACCAAAGATGTAAACGCTTTCAATTGCTATTGGAAGGTAATCTGCGGGGATGAGATGAGCATCATATTGAACCGTCGATCATTTCTCGGTTCCGTGACGCTGGTAGGTGCAGCCGCGTCTCTTTCGTCGTGGCATCCCGCTCATGCGGCTATGTGGCAGGCCTCACTTAGGCTGCCGGACCCTGCCGTCAGGATCCTCGATCCTGCTTTCAAAGCCTGCGTCAACGCTCTGTCCGTTGTGGAGCGGATCGCAACAGGATTTGAATGGACGGAGGGCCCTGTGTGGCTGGGAGAGGCGAATCTTCTGCTTTTCAGTGATATCCGTGGCAATCGCATCATGAAATGGGACGAGGCGACTGGAGAGACATCCATTTTCCGGGCGTCATCGAATTTTTCTAATGGCAATACGGTTGACCGTCAGGGCAGGCTTCTGACGTGTGAATGTGCCACCCGGCGCATCACTCGTACGGAAGCCGATGGCCGGATCACTGTTCTTGCGGACGGGTTTGACGGCAAACCTTTCAACTCTCCCAATGATATCGTCTGCACTTCTGATGGTGCCATCTGGTTTACGGATCCGGCTTTCGGGCCGAATTTTTCCGAAGGAGATCTGCCGCCCGTTCAGGCTGCGCGCGTCTATCGGATCGATCCGCGGACGCGGAAGACCGAGGCTGTATTGGAGGATGTGCCTGGGCCAAACGGCCTATGTTTCTCTCCCGACGAAAAGACCCTCTATGTCATCGCATCCCGTTACACCCCTCATCGACAGATATGGGCGTATGATGTTTCCGCAAATGGCACGGTCTCCAGCCAAAGGGTTTTCCTGGATTGTGCAGAAGGGGCGGCGGACGGGCTGCGTGCGGATATCAGCGGCAACCTGTGGTGTGGATGGGGATCAGGTGAGGGTCTGGACGGGGTTGCGATTTTCAATTCGCAGGCCAGGCAGATCGGACATATTGACCTGCCCGAACGTTGTCCGAATGTCTGTTTCGGGGGCGTTCATCGAAATCAGCTTTTCATGGCATGTCATACATCCATCTATCGCCTGACCCTTGCGACGCAAGGCGTACCGCAGATTGGCTGATGAAAGGAAAACTGGTTTTTCCTGGCATGACTTACCCGTCGTTCAGCAAGTTACGATCTCGTGAGGGGCCAAATATGAGTTTGCACTTTACCGGGTATTCAAAATATGAAAGCGTTTACATTTATTCCGGCTTTTGTAATGCCGTGGTCTGTTTTCAGGGAATGATGAAATGAGCCCGCGTATTGTCCTTCTTCATGCTACTCCGGTGGCAATGATGCCTATTCAGAAGGCATTTCGTCGTCTCTGGCCGGAGGCGGAGATCGTCAACCTGCTTGATGATGGATTGACGATTGATCGTAAAAAAAGTGCTGATCTGTCTCCGGATCTGTCGGAGCGATTTGTCGCTTTGGGGAAATATGGGGCGTCCATGCAGGCGCAGGGTCTGATGATCACGTGCTCTGCATTTGGTCCGGCAATTGACGTGCTGGAAAACGAGCTGACGATTCCTGTGCTCCGTCCCAATGAGGCCATGTTCCGCGCAGCGCTGGAAAAGGGTACGCGTATCGGGATGCTGGCGACATTTGCGCCATCCGTGGTGACAATGGAGCAGGAGTTTGAGACTTTCCGGGAGCAGGCATCGTCAAAGGCTACACTGGAAACAATCATTGTGCCTGACGCCATTGATGCACTGCGTCGTGGTGACGTTGAAATACATAATCGTCTAGTTGCTGAATATGCGCCGCGTCTGAAGC
The DNA here is from genome assembly GCF_007988905.1 of Gluconobacter kanchanaburiensis NBRC 103587. Classification (GTDB taxonomy): domain Bacteria; phylum Pseudomonadota; class Alphaproteobacteria; order Acetobacterales; family Acetobacteraceae; genus Gluconobacter; species Gluconobacter kanchanaburiensis. Next base: position 42,054 of record NZ_BJVA01000002.1, on the reverse strand, counting down.
ACTGTGATGTCATCATGCTTGCCCATTTCTCAACATCTGAAGCTCTAAAAGCGGTGGAGGCTGCTGTCAGTATTCCGGTGCTTGCCGCGCCGGATGCAGCCGTCCAGAGGATGCGCCTGCTGCTGCGCGCCTGAGCATCAAAAGCGGTTCTGATCTGCATCCCGGCAGATGATTTCATCGACACGCGTGGCAATGTTGCCGAATTTGCAAAGGTGTCTGGAGAATGAGCGTTAGATCGCGAAAGGACGGTCCACTGGTTTGTGGTCGTCGCGCTATGCTTCAGGGGACGGCGCTGGGTCTTGTTGCAGCAGCTTTGCTCTATTTCCCTTCGGAGGGCGTGTCAGAAGCTGCCGACAGTGAATATGCTTATCGGCCCGTATTTTTCCCCGATAACGATTGGCACACACTGAACAGCTTTGTAGACCGGTTGATTCCCGCGGATGCCGAAGGGCCGGGTGCGCTTGAGGCGCATGTGCCTGAATTCATTGATCGGCAGATGAATACGCCTTACGGCCACGGAAGCGAATGGTATCTCCGGCCGCCTATGATGAAGACCTCTGCTGCGTTAGGCTATCAATTCCTTTTTACGCCTAGAGATATCTACCAACAGGGTCTTCCCGCGCTGCACAGTGCGATCATGCAACGCTATGGCAAGCCATTCCATCAGCTTGATGCGGGAGAACGTGACCGGATTATCGGCGAGATGGAGAAGGGAAGCATCACGCTGTCGCCCATACCGTCGAAGCTTCTATTCGGGCAGATCCTGAAAAACTGCAAAGAAGGCTATTTCGCTGATCCGATACATGGCGGGAACTACGAAATGGGAGCCTGGAAAATGATCGGCTTCCCCGGTGCCCGTGCAGATTTTACAGACTGGGTTGATCGTTATGGGGCGCGCTATCCCCTCCCGCCTGTTTCAGTTGGCGGTCATGGTGTGCAGGGAGGCGTATGATGGTTTCTCGTAACGAAAAACATACTGATGTGGTGATTGTCGGCTTTGGCTGGGTCGGTGCCATCATGGCGCGGGAACTGACGCAGGCGGGGCTGAACGTCGTTGCGCTGGAACGTGGTCCGCGCCGCGACACCTGGCCTGAAGGGGCGTATCCCTCGTCGATTGACGAACTTACGCACAACACCCGGCATGCTCTTTTCCTTCAGCCCTCGCAGTCGACGGTGACGGTGCGCCATCGTGATAGTGAGGTGGCGGCTCCCTACCGACAGCTTGCGGCATTTCTGCCGGGAACGGGGGTCGGTGGCGCCGGGCTGCATTGGTCGGGATGTCACTGGCGCATTTCGCCGGTCGAACTCCGTCTGCGCAGTCATTACGAGGAACGATACGGGAAGGACTTTATTCCACAGGACATGACTATTCAGGACTGGGGCGTGTCCTATGAAGAGCTTGAGCCGCATTTTGCCTTCGCCGAGAGCGTGTTCGGGACGTCAGGGCAGGCCTATAAGGTTAATGGGAAGATCGTAGGCAATGGCAATCCGTTCGATGCGGATCGTTCAACGCCTTTTCCATTGCCAGCCATGAAGAATACCTATTCCGCCGAACTCTACAGCAAGGCCGCAGCGGAATGCGGGTATCATCCTTTCCGCATCCCGTCCGCCAATGCGTCACAGGCCTATACCAATCCTTATGGATGCCAAATGGGAGCCTGTACGTTCTGTGGGTTTTGCAGCGGCTATGCCTGCTACAACTATTCCAAGGCGTCTCCGAATGTGAACATCCTGCCGGCACTTGAGCGCGAAAGTCGTTTTGAACTGCGAGCCGAATGTGACGTCCTGAAAGTCGAGACGGACTCATCAGGCAAGAAAGCAACGGGCGTGATCTATCGGACCTCCAAAGGAGAGGAAATCCGTCAGACCGCCGATATCGTCATTCTGGCCAGTTTTGCCTACAACAACCCCTATCTGCTTCTTTTGTCCAGGATCGGACAGCCTTACGATCCCAAGACGGGCGAGGGGACTGTTGGACGTAATTTTGTCTATCAGAATGAATCCGGCGTAACGCTATTCTTCGGGCAGGACAAATTCACCAATCCGTTCATCGGGGCCGGAGGCAACGGTGTTGCGATCGATGATTTCAATGCGGATAATTTTGATCATGGGCCGCTGGGCTTTGTTGGTGGCGCGCCCATCTGGGTCAATCAGGCCGGAAGCAAGCCGATCAGCAGCGCCACGGTGCCCAAGGGGACACCGCAATGGGGCGCGCACTGGAAGAAAGCCGTCAAAGACAACTTCCAGCACACGATATCGATCCATGCCCATGGCACCAACATGGCATTTCGCGACTGCTACCTGTCTCTTGATCCGACCTATAGCGACACTGCCGGGCGTCCGCTGCTGCGGATCACGTTCAACTGGCACGATAATGATGTGAAGATGATCCGCTACGTGACGGACCGGATGGCGGATATCGGTCGGGCCATGAAGCCTGAATCCATGTCGGTCGAGACGAAGGAGTTCGGAGAGGAATTCGACCTTCGTCATTATCAGACGACGCATATCGCGGGTGGCGCGATCATGGGAACTTCCCCAAAGGACAGTGTAGTCAATCGCTATCTCCAGCACTGGGACGTGTCCAATCTCTTTGTCATCGGATCATCGGCGTTTCCGCAGGGCATCGGATACAATCCCACGGGTATCGTTGCGGCTCTGGCTTACTGGTCTGCAAAGGCAATCAGGGAGCGTTATCTGAAGTCTCCCGGACCAATGGTGCAGGCATGAAGAAGCGGAAAACAATGAAACGGCGCCTTCTTCCGGTACTGGCGGGAGCGATCTGCGTTCTGCAGTCATCCGGGGCATATGCCGATGATGCAGATCTGATCAAACGGGGAGCGTATGTCGCTGTTCTGGGCGACTGCGAAGCATGTCATACCGCTCATGATGGCAAGTATCTGGCGGGTGGACTGGCCCTTCAGTCGCCGCTCGGGGCAATTTACTCCACCAACATCACGCCTGATCGTGACACCGGGATAGGTACCTGGAGCTACGATGATTTCGTGCGTCTCATGCGTCGCGGGATCAGAAAAGACGGGTCGAGCGTTTATCCGGCGATGCCGTATCCGTCCTATTCGAAAATGACGGATGAGGATTTGCGTGCCCTTTACGCCTACCTCACGCAGGGTGTTGCGCCGGTTAGCCTGAAGAACCGGGCGCCTGATATTCCATGGTTATTGTCAGCACGCTGGCCTCTGGCGATCTGGCGTCTGCTTTTTGCGCCTTCACCTGCGCCTCCATTACCATCTGCCTCTCATGATGAGACGACCGATGTTCTGGTCGAGCGTGGCCGTTATCTTGTGGAAGGTCCCGGGCATTGTGGAAGCTGCCATACGCCTCGCAATCTCGTTCTCGCCGAAAAGGCTCAGACTGCAGCGGATGGGCCGAAATATCTGTCCGGCGGCTTCATCGTAGACAACTGGGTTGCGCCCAGTCTTCGGAGTGATGACGCCGGTGGACTTGTGGGCTGGACCTCCGAGGATATCGTGGCTTTCCTGAAAACGGGGCGTAACAGGCATGGCGCGACATTCGGTGCGATGAACGGTGTCATCACGCACTCGACCTCTCTGACGAATGACCATGATCTGGCGGCGATCGCGGCTTTCCTGAAGACGCTTGGTCCGCCGCCAGGCGTTTCGGTCGAGACGTTCCGTTATGATGATGCGGTGTCACGCCAGTTATTCGCCGGAAAGATGCCGTCGGAAGGGGCGAAGATTTATGTTGATCGCTGCGCGGCCTGCCATCGGACGGACGGACGGGGATATCCCGGCGTATTTCCCCCTCTTGCCGGGAACCCGGTCCTTCAGGGACCGGATGCAACTTCCACCGCTCATATCATTTTGAGTGGCGGACGGCTTCCCGGAGTTTCGGCTGCGCCGTCATCTCTGGTGATGGGCTCCTACCGGGAAGTTCTGGACGATCAGCAGATTGCCGATCTTGTCACTTTTCTTGGTCAGAGCTGGGGCAATCACGGAGCGGCAATGACGGCGCCACAAGTGGCGAAGATCCGGCAGGCAACAACGGATGAAAGGAGGCCTGCAGGTGATTGAAACAAGTATTCAGCTCTGTAGACCTTACAGTTGGGGCGGCTTTTGTGAATGGATATTAGGCATGGGTTATAGGGGTGCATCTAAAAAAATGGCCTCTCATGTAAATGATGAAACAAATATAAATGGGAGTCGTATCATGAATATTAATGGTCGTTATTCGTTGGTTCTTTTTTTGGCGTTGTATCTCTCATCTGTGGGGTGTGGATATGCTTTCCCATCGAAAGGGCCAGATGGGGAGCCTGTAGTGGAAACGAAAGATGAGCCATTACATCACGTCATATATGAAACCAAAGACGTTCGAGTAATGCGTGTGCTGTTGCTTCCGGGCGTTCGTACAATGTGGCATGAGCAGCATTTGGATTATGTGAATACTCATATTAGCGGCAGCCCGGTCAAAGTTGAGTATATTGGTCAACCGGTGAAATATGCTGTTATGGAAACAGGTCATATTCGTTTCGGACCTCATCAAGGTAAATCCGAAGTGGATAGGATTACCAATACAGGTACAACTCTCAACCATCAGATTGCTTTTGAGATCAAGAAGAACGGTCCACAGGGCTTCGGTGCAGGAGATCGATCTGATGTTAAAGGATTCAAATTGGCCTTGGACAAACCCACTGTCTATGGCTGGCACGTTGAGCTGAAACCGGGAGAAAGTACAGGTGTTTACACGGTAAAAGGGCCGGGTGTTCGTGTAGTATTTAAAGGAAATAGGATTATTTCTACCAAGAAAAATTCAACTGTGACGCAAATTACAACCCAGGATGCGGATGCATTTCTCATTGATCCCGGGACATATGTTATTACGAATGGAGGCTCAGAGGACCTGGTATTCAATGAATATGAGCTGAAATGAGTATTTTGAATGGTTGGAGGGATCTTAAAGGTCTTTCGTATTCTCCACATTTGACGAAACTTCGCTGTTCAAACCCAGTTGTTAGGGTGCCAACCGGGTGTCTCGCCAGACGCCCGGGATTCCCTCTCAGGACATAGGGTACTAGGCTCAGCGCCCCGTCACCGGGCGCAGCGTTTTTTCCAGTTCGTCAAGAACCGTCATGGTGGGGCGGGACTGATTGCGCGATTTGAGCATCAGAATTCCGTATGAACTGATGGCGATGTTCACATCGGACGACATAATCTGGATCTGCCTGTATTTGGCCTGTTGATTGGCGACCGCAGCGGAGAGCACGGTCAGCGCATCTGTTTTTTCCAGATAAGCGAGTGTCATCACCAGAGAGTCGCTGCCGACGATGTCTTTTGGGAGTGGTAGGTTTCTGTCCTGAAAGATGCTCTCCAGCCTGCTGCGTGATTTTCCCCCTTTTCTTTGCAGGACCCAGGGAAAAGGTGCCATGTCCTCCAGTCGAACCGGCGTCGCCTTCCTGAAAAGAGGATGGTTCTGACGCGCCGCGATGACCATGGGTTCTTCCCCGATTGGAGTATAATGACACGCCATGCTCCGCGTATCTTCTGGCGGACGACCAATCATGATGTCGATATCCCCGTTCATCAGATCATGAAAAAGACCAATGCTCGATCCGGTACGGATTTCGAGCGATATGTCCGGATTGTCTCGTTGGATATTGAGCACGGCCGTCGTCAGCAGGTCGACAACGGGTCCGTCAATGGCACCGATGGAGACGTTCCCTGCTCCGCCTGAAAGCAGGGCATTGAATTCGTCCCGGGTGCGGTCAAGCTCATCGAGCAGGTTGTTGGCGTGTCGGGTCAGGACGCTGCCATATGCGTTGATCACAAGGCGGCGTCCTTCCCGCTGAAAAAGGGGGATACCAATCACATCTTCGAGATCCCCTAGAAGCCGTGACGCGGCTGGCTGTGCCAGACCGAGGCTTTCAGCGGCATTCTGAAGCGTGTTGTGGCGTGAAAGAGCCTGTAATAGCTGGAGATGCCGGAATTTCAGCCGGATATCGACGAACCAGGAGGGGGGTAAAAGCTGCTTCTCTTGCATGAACTCAACATAACATGAAGAACATGAAACATAACGTTTTTTGCATTAGACCTATCATAAAATCTGTGAACTATTCTCCTTAAGGCGCCTCTGCTCTGTACGGAGGGTGCAAGGAACACTTTAACGGTTCAGATGGGGAATGGCGATGCACGGTAAGGATCAGGCCGGTCAGATTGGAGTGATCGGCCTTGGAGCGATGGGTCATGGTGTCGCGAAATCGTTGCTGCGTGCAGGGTTTCGTGTCGGTGCATATGACGTGCGTGTGGAAGCGCTGACTGCGTTCGAAGCTGAAGGAGGGAAGGCGTATACTGCGCCCACCGCTCTCGCCGAGGCTTGTGACGTCCTGATCATTCAGGTCGTGAACGCAGAGCAAACCGAGCAGGTCCTCTTCGGAGAGCAGGGAGCAGTCGAGGCGCTGAAACCGGGTTCTCTGGTCATTTCCTGTGCGACCGTAGCGCCAGCCTTCATTGAGGGGCTCGAGGCGCGTCTGAGAAAGCATGATATCTGGTTGCTGGACGCGCCAATGTCCGGGGGGGCCGCCAAGGCGGCTTCCGGCGAGATGACGTTGATGACGTCCGGGCCCGAAGACGCTTACATCCGTGCCGAAAAGGTTCTGCCTGCCATGGCTGGCAAGGTTTATCGGCTCGGGACTAAGGTCGGTGTCGGCACGCGTGTGAAAATCGTCAATCAGCATCTGGCGGGGATTCATATCGCAGCGGCCGCCGAAGCCATGGCATTGGGCCTGCGCGAAGGCGCCGATCCGGTGACCCTGTATGAAGTCATCACCAATAGTGCCGGCAATTCCTGGATGTTCGAAAACCGGGTGCCCCATATTCTTGCAGGAGATTATACGCCGCTGTCAGCGGTGGATATTTTCGTCAAGGATCTTGGTCTCGCGCTTGATACGGCCCGTCGGACGAAATTTCCCCTGCCTCTGGCGGCGACCGCGCATCAGATGTTCCTCAACGCGTCTGCGGCCGGACATGGTCGGGAAGATGATTCGGCAGTCATCAAGATTTTTCCCGGAATCACGCTTCCCTCTTCCGATGGGGGAGAAAAAGCATGAGCGGGCGCGGGGCCTTTATCGGCTGTATCGCTGATGATTTTACAGGCGCGACCGACATTGCCAGCACACTGGTCCGTGCCGGTATGAAAACGGTGCAGAGTATTGGTATTCCTGAGGCAGACGATCCGATGATCGCGGATGCCGAAGCTATCGTCGTCGCCCTCAAATCGCGCACGATTGCCGCCGGGGACGCCGTGGAGCAGTCACTGGCCGCTCTGGACTTCCTGCGGGCCGCAGGCTGCCGACAGATTGTTTTCAAATACTGCTCTACTTTTGATTCCACGGAACATGGCAATATCGGCCCAGTTGCGGAAGCTCTGGCCAGAGCTTTAGACCAGCAGGTCACGATTGCCGCGCCCTCTTTTCCCGCTAATGGGCGTACGGTCTATAATGGCCATCTCTTTGTCGGTCATGCGCTTCTCAATGAAAGCGGGATGCAGAACCATCCTCTGACACCGATGAAGGATGCCAATCTCGTACGCGTGCTTCAGGCGCAGTCAAAGGGAACTGTTGGACTGATCGATTTTCCGACTGTCCTGAAGGGCGCGGAACATGTCCGGGCAGCAATCGAACAGGCCCAGGCTGAGGGGACTACCCTCCTTGTTGTCGATGCGATTTCCGAAGCTGATCTGAAAGTGATCGGACAGGCCTGCCATGATCATACCCTGATTACGGGCGGGTCGGGGATTGCGCTGGGGCTGCCCGAAAATTTCAGGACGAATAACGAACTGTCCGGTGCTGATGCCGCTGTTCTGCCGGTCGTGGCAGGAAAGGACGTTGTGCTTGCCGGCAGTGGTTCGCTGAGAACAAATCTTCAGGTGGCACGGTGGATTGAGGCAAAGCGGCCAGCATACCGGATTGATGTTATGAAACTGGCTGCCGGTGAGCCGGTTGTAGAGGAGGCGATCGCCTTCTTCGACGCTCATACCGATCAGACCGTCCTTATTTATGCAACCAGCCCGGCCGATGAACTCAGGCAGGTACAGGCCGCAATAGGAGCCCAGAAGGCGGGAGAAATGGTCGAGCACGCGCTGGGCCTTATCGCACGGTCTTTAAGAGATCGGGGTGTCAGACGTTTTGTCGTCGCCGGTGGAGAAACGTCAGGAGCCGTCGTCCAGTCTCTTGACGTCAAAGGCCTGCGTATCGGCGCGCCGATTGCACCAGGCGTTCCTGCAACCGTGTCAACGGGCGACATGTCGCTCGCACTCGCCCTGAAATCAGGCAATTTCGGTGAGGCTGACTTCTTTGAAAAGGCGCTGCGGGCATTGTCAGGAGATCAGTCATGATTGATGAAAGAGCATGCCGCGAGGAAATCTGTGCGATTGGGCGGGATCTGTATACGCGCGGGCATACAAGCGGAAGTGCGGGAAATATCAGCGCGCGCCTCTCGGACGGATGGCTCATTACGCCCACGGATGTGTGTCTGGGACGTCTTACGCCTGAAGGAATTGCTAAAACCGATTTTGCAGGAAATCAGGTTTCCGGGCCACGCGCCTCCAAAACGGTGACTCTGCATCGCAGGATTTATGAGCAGAGACCGGACTGCAACGGGATCATCCACACGCATTCCACCCATCTTGTTGCGCTGACCCTGGCGGGGGTGGACGCCGAAAATGCCATCCTGCCCCCGATCACGCCGTATCAGGTCATGAAAATCGGGCGTGTCCCGCTGATTCCTTATGAACGTCCGGGCTCACCGAAAGCGGCAGCCCGGGTGGCCGAACTGGCTTCCTCTGTCAACGGCATCATGCTGGATCGGCTCGGACCCGTCGTGTGGGGCAGCAGCGTGACAAGTGCCAGTGATGCACTGGCGGAACTCGAAGAAACGGCGCGCCTTTGGCTGATGACCACGCCACGGCCCGCGCCGTTGGATGATGCCGCACTTGCGGAAATTGCGGCTGTGTTCGGGGTGAAATGGGACTGACTTGGCCTTTTCGAAAGCAGGAGAGATCCTGATATGACCCCGATGGTTCTTTTGGCCAGCGCCATTGCCGGCATCGTGCTGATGCTGGTGCTGATTATCCGTTTCAAGCTTCATCCGATCCTGACGCTGCTGATCGTCAGCATGTTCGTTGCTCTTTTTGCTGGGATGTCGGCGGCCAAGATCGTGCCTGCAATTGAAGCAGGGATGGGCAAAACGCTGGGACATATCGCCATTATCATTGCCCTCGGGGCCATGATCGGGAAAATCGTTGAGATTTCAGGTGGCGCTCAGGTTCTCGCGCGTGATCTTATCGCCCGTTTTGGGGACAGACGCGTCCCGCTTGCACTGACGCTCGCAGGTTTCTTGATCGGCATTCCGGTCTTTTTCGAGGTTGGCGTGATCATGGTCATGCCTCTGCTGTATGGTGTTTCGAACGTGACCCGGCGCTCTCTCATGGTTTTCGCACTTCCGATGTGCGCGGCCATGTTGACGGTGCATTCGTTCCTGCCACCCCACCCAGGTCCTGCCGCTGCTGCGGCTCAGATTGGCGCGAATATGGGGCGTATTCTGGCATTTGGGGTGCCTATAACCCTGCTCGTCTGTGGAGCAGGTGCCCTGATTGCGCAGCGTATGACGCGACGCGAGTTCACTTACGCGCCAGATATTCGCTCAGCGATTAGCGGATGTGAAGGCGAGACGTTCAAAGCTGAACCAGAGTCGTCTATTCACGCACTGCCTTTGGCGGAGCCTCCCGGATTCTGGTTGATTGTAGGCCTGATCCTGCTTCCGATCGTCCTCATCATGCTCGGGACTATGTTGTCGATCTTTCTTCCGTCCGGATCTTCCTACGCAGGAACGGCCCATCTCATTGGCTCGCCGATAACAGCTCTTCTGCTTGATACGCTTCTTGCAGGCTATACGCTGGGACTGCGCCGGGGATGGAGTTTTGAACAGGTCTCGACCGTTATCGGCTCAGCAGTGCCTGGCGTCGCAATGGTGATCCTGATTGCGGGATGTGGCGGCGTATTCGGAAATATCCTGGTGGAAAGTGGCATTGGCCACGTCATCTCCGACATGCTTCGCACAACCGGACTGCCTGTCCTCGCACTGGCTTTCATTTTGAGCATGATCCTGCGCGCGGTGCAGGGGTCTACGACGGTGGCTCTTGTGACGACCGCCGGAATTCTCGGTCCGATGATTTCTGAGATGCATGCCAGTCCCAACCAACTTGCTCTATTGGCTCTTGCTATGGGGGGGGGGAGGACTATCGGTGTCTCATGTGAACGACGCAGGGTTCTGGATCTTCACAAAACTGTCCGGAATTGATGTTGCAGACGGTCTGCGGACCTGGACTGTTCTAACAACGACCCTTGGCATTTTGGGGTTTCTGGCAACCTGCCTCCTGTGGCCGTTCGTCTCGTAATTCATCACAAAGGAAGTCTCGTGCCATGCCTGCTTTTGCCGCAAACCTGACCATGAACTACCCGGAGCTTGAATTTCTCGAGCGTTTTGACGCCGCCGCGCGCGATGGGTTCAAAGGCGTCGAATTTCTGTTCCCCTATGCTTTTGACAGGCAGGACCTGAAGGCCCGCGTAGCGGGAAACGATCTGCATGTTGCGCTATTTAATGCTCCTCCTGGAAACTGGGAGCAGGGGGAGCGTGGATTGGCGGCACTCCCGGGACGTGAAGAGGAGTTCCAGCGTACGATTGGGCTGGCACTGGAGTACTCTCAGGTTCTTGGGAACAGCCGACTGCATGTCATGGCCGGCCTGCGCGATCATGACATCCCGTATGCACGACAGATGGAAACCTATCTGCGGAATATTGAATATTCGGCCTCACAGGCGAAGTCTCTTGGGCTGACTATCGTTCTGGAGGCAATCAATACGCGTAACATGCCCGGGTATTTTGTGAACTATCAGGAAGAAACGAAGAAGGTCTGTGATCTGATCGGGGCAGATAATGTGAAGATCCAGTTCGATCTTTATCACGCGCAGATCATGCAGGGTGACCTTGCGGTGCGACTGGAGGCTCTGTTTGAATCAATCGGCCATATTCAGGCGGCCAGCGTTCCCGATCGGCATGAACCGGACGAAGGTGAGGTCAATTACCCCTATCTTTTCGCTTTGCTGGACCGTGCCGGTTATCGTGGCTGGATCGGATGCGAATATAACCCGCGTGCTTCGACATCCGAAGGCCTGGGCTGGTTGCATCCCTGGCGCGGCGTCACTGCAGAAACACCTTGAAAATCGTCAACAAAACGCTCAAAATTTTATGATTGAATTTAATAAAGGAAACTATAGATCCTTAATAAGGTATGTTCCGAAGGTTTGAGTTGAAGACGGATTGATCATTATTCTGTTCTATATTAAATATCTTGGAAGTAAGCATTGATTCGCGATCAGTGTTCTCTACCCATGCAATATAAAACTGTTTCAAACCCAGCACTCGTTAGTGTGAACGGAAGAGATGCTTTCTTGACGCCAGACCTGCCGCCCCGATGGCCCATACAAGAGTGTCATAACAAGTAAACTGAAGTCGTTCAGGTCGATTGAAACTTGGCATCAGATTCTGTTCGATAAACTGTCGCAGGGCTGCGGTAAAAACGCCATGCAGTAGGTCGTCTTCAATCGCGATGATAATGTGGCGTGGATCCAGAATTTGAATCAGGCTGGCGGCTGCATAACCCAGACTATTGGCTGCGGTATGCAGGATCCGGAGAGCCTCCGGGTCTCCTTCGCGGGCTTTTGTAGAGATCAGATGAATATTCGGAGGAAGGCCAACTTCTTTTGCACGAGCTCTGATAGCTTGAGATGAGGAAACTGTTTCCAGACAGCCTTTGTTTCCACACCGACATGGACGGGGCGCCTCCTCAGTAAGGCTTCGGGCTACGGGAAGATGGGCAAGTTCTCCTGCACCTCCATATTCACCATGATGGACCGAACCATCAATTGTGTAGGCCACGCCGATTCCATCCCCCACAGCGATGACGACAAACGCAGGGATATTACGCATGCCACCGAACATGCTTTCGTAGACCGCCAGGGCATTCGTATCGTTTTCAACGAAAACCGGGAGCCCCACTTCTTTTGAAATCGCCGTGCTGACGTCGCGATTGTCCCAGCCCAGAACGGACGACGTGATACAGACCTGTTTGTCCATCGAGACATAAGCAGGGAGCGCCACTCCTACCGCCGCGAAGTTTGTTTCCTCCGGACATTCGTTTTTGAGAGTTGTTACCGCTTCACTCATGCGCCGGATGCTTGTCTCATAATCATCTCCACGTTCAAAGAACGTCTTCGCCAGAACCGTACCGTTCGGATCAATCACCACTGCGGATGCTTCACGGTTGTGAAGACTGATCCCGATGAATGACGCATATTTCGGATGGAGCCGTAGCAGGGATGACGGACGCCGGCTGCTCGGAACGTACGCGTATTCCTCGATGATGCCCTGGGACATAAGCTGGCCCGTAATAACCGATACACGTCCTTTGCTCAGTTGCAGGCTTGAAGCGATATCCGACCGCGTCATTCCTCCTTGCCGTGCAAGAAGTGCGACGATGTTACGCGCGATGCCATCGGGAAAAACTGTTTCATTCATGGCTTTAGATCCACCAATAAGTTCTCTAAGAAATTTATTTAGAGCATATAATATCTTATGGGAAATTAATTCGAGATCGAATATGTCTTGAATCCGGAACAATCCTCTCGTCAAATGAGGTCTGGTTATGTGGTATACAAAACGACGCCTGCTCATTGCGACAAGCTGTATTTCAGCAATGAATGCCACCGCATCTTTTGCGGCAACAGACACAAAACATCCTCATAAAACTCATGTTTCAGGAGTCTCGGGTCAGGGAAAAAGACGAGGGGCGACTACGCAGTCCTCTCCGGCGGTCTCCAGTAAACGTCTCGTTCCCCGGTCGCTTGAAGCGCGCTCCGAGGAGGCCATGACCGTTCATGCCGGTATAACTTCTGCCAATGGTGTGACGAATACGACGCCGGGTGGGGGAATGATGGGGGTGCAGCGGGTTCCGCGGTCGCAGAGTACTGTAACCCGGGATTATCTAGCAAAGCAGTCTCCCACAGCCAATATCAACGAGCTTATTTCCGCGATGCCGGGTGTCGCCTATCAAAGCCAGGATATTATGGGTGCGACGGGCGACGCGCTCTCAATGCGCGGAATGAACGAGTCGGAAGTCGGGTATTTGTTTGAAGGGGCTCCTGTTGCCGACGCTTTCAATTATGAGCCATTTACATCCACTTATGTTGATAACGAAAATATTGGCAGTATTACCGTCGCACAGGGATCGCCTGATCTGACTGCGCCGCTGTATAATACCGTTGGCGGCCAGATTTCCGCGAAAATGATCGACCCGTCTCATAAAATGGGAGGATATCTTGATCTGATGGGCGGTAATTATTCCGTCAATAAGGAGTTCGTCAGGTTTGATACGGGTGATATTGGACACTCAGGAATCCGTGGCTTTCTGTCATTTTCGAACACACATGGCCATATGGATCGAGGCTTTGGTGTGCTGCGGCGTTATCATACCGATGCAAAATTCGTAAAAGAATGGGGTAAATCGAACTCTTTCGGAGTTGTTTTCAGCTATACGCGCCTTTTCTGGAATTCTGTTCGACGTCCGTCCATGGCTCAGTGGAAAGAATACGGACGCAGTTTCAATTTTAATGAGGAATATACGCCTGGCGATACGGCCTATTACAAATTCCAAACGAAGAACCGTAATGGTATCACCATCGTAGCACCGCTTCACCTTGATCTTGGAAGCGGACTGTCCTTCAACGCAACGCCATATTTTGTTCTTCAGTATTCGCCCGCCACCGGGGCTTCAAATCTTTCTGCTGACGGAAGTTACTATGGAACCGAGCCAGCCGGTCCCTTGAACCAGCCTTATACGGTAAATGGCAAGGTTACAGCGATGGGGATTGGTTATTACAATGCCAAGAATAGCGGCCTGACGACGTCTCTGGACTGGAAACGGGGCAATAATACGCTCTCTTTTGGATACTGGTATTCCTATGCAACACACTGGGAAGAAAATTCCTATTCCACTGTAGATCTGAACGGCAATGTTGCGAATATGGATGGGAAGTACCCCATTATCCTGCAGAATGGCAAAGTGCTGAGAGGGTATAATCTCAATCTGCTGCAGCAGACGAATGCACTGTTTTTGTCCGATCGATTGAATCTTTTGAAAAACAGACTGCATCTTGAGGCCGGAATCAAAGCTGCCATGGTCTCGCGTCAGGCCACAGAAGACATGCCGGGTGCTGACCCTTACAAGAGTGTGCGGAACTATTTCGAACCGCTTCCGCAGGTCGCAGCCAGTTTCGACATTACGCAGCGCGATCAGGTTTATTTCAACGCCACAACAGCTTTCCGCGTGCCAGGTAGTAGCGAGACACAAGTGCAGGACTTCGACCCGTCCTCTTCCACGGCTGTTTCGCAACCGGGTTCTCTCAAACCCGAATATACAATCGGAGAAGAAATCGGCTTCCGCCATCACGGTCTTTATAATGTATCTGCTTCTCTGTTTAACCTGAACCTGACGAATCATCAGGTGACTTCCAGCGGATATATTGCCGGTACGACCACGCTGATTGATCAGACGATGAATGTGGGAGGTGAAACGGTGCGTGGTGCGCAGGTAGAATTTGGTTTACAGCCCTGGCATCATTTCAGTCCCTATGTTTCCGGGCAGTATCTGGATGCGCGGATCGATAATAATTATCAGGTTGGTAACGATTACCTCCGTACAAAGGGTAAAACAGCAGTCCAGAGCCCGCATTTTACGGCTTCTCTTGGGCTGTCGTATGATGATGGACGCTTCTTTGGGAATTTCCAGCTTCGTTATCTTTCTTCCCAGTATGCCACGTTCATGAACGACGAAAAGATGCCTGGTTACGTGGTGGCGAATACCACTCTCGGGTATCGGCTTGCCCCGAAGTTCGGTATTTTCAAGCATCCGCAAATCCAGTTGAACATGCAGAATATGGGAGGCAACAACTATCTCTCCGGAATTGCCGGAGTTACCGCAAATGCCCGGTCGTATAAAGGTATTTATGGTACGACCATCTCTGGAAGCTCGCCTAATTACAATGTCGGATCGAATTTCGGCATCATGGCGTCCATTTCCACCGGCCTGTGACGGCGGCGAGCACATCTTTTGATATTTTTACAGTCATTCCGGCCGTTCAGGCAGCCGGAATGAGCGGGATCGTCCTTTCATGAGTTCTATCGGCAAGGTGCAAGAGGGTGTGGTCGCTGACGCCCAGCAGGGTCGTTCACTGGCGATTGATGTGGATCGCGGGCTGACCATCGCTTTCATGATCCTGGTTAATGACGGCATGGACGCTTCCCATACGTTCTCTCAACTCCAGCACAGTGTCTGGAATGGTATGACACTGACGGACATGGTCTTTCCGAATTTTCTGTTTCTGATGGGGAGTTCGGTAGTCTTTGCAATGCGGCGCCCCTTTCGCGAGAAAACTCCACGCGCGACTATTTTCTGTCGGGCTGCACGAAGGGCTCTGATCCTTTTCATGATCGGGCTTCTGATTAATGTGTTTCCGACATTCGGCTGGACAACAATGCGATATTTCGGCGTGCTTCAGCGTATTGCCATCTGTTATTTTGTTGCAGTTCTATTTTACGTCCATGCCAGATCCTTCGTCTCCATCGCTGTTACAAGTTTTGGGCTTTTGCTGCTGTACTGGGTTTTGTTGTGCATGATGCCCCTTCCTGGCCTGGGATTGCCAGGAACGGAGGTTCCGTTGCTCGATATTCATGACAATCTTGCAAATTGGCTGGATCAGGCCTGTGTGTCACTGACGCAGACCCTGTTTCATACCGGACGTCTCCACCATGGTTTTCGAGATCCTGAAGGGCTCCTGAGCACGATTCCGAGTGTTGCTACGACGCTATTCGGGCTACTGGCGGGACTTGTCATGCAGGAAAAAAATGACCGGGAGAAGGTTTGGCGCCTGCTCTGTCTTGGCGGCGTTACTTTCCTGGCCGGTGCTGGATGGTCTTTCCTGTTTCCCCTGAACAAGAACCTCTGGACCAGTTCCTATGCCCTGGTCTGTGCGGGAGCCTCTTTCCTGTTTCTCGCCGGATGTGTCGAACTGTTTGATATCCGCCGGATCCAAGGCCGTTTTCGTCTCGCGCAGGCTGTTTGTGGGGGTGCCGTCATTTTCGGCTCGAACGCAATTTTTGCTTACGTTTTTTCAGAACTCGGCCACGCTTTGATGACGACGCTGGTCGTCCATGAGGGGACTTTCCCTGTCACGCTCTGGCAGTGGAGTTACGACCATGGTTTTGGAATGTTCGGTGCTGGAAAAATTGCCTCGCTTGGGTGGGCTCTTACTTATGTGGGGCTGTGCTTTGTTTTGAATCTGCTGCTTTGGCGGCGACGCATTTTCCTGAAGATCTGAACAAATTTATGTCTGGAGATATAAGGTCCATGGTTTTGTCACGCCTCCCCCGGTTCCTGCCCGTTGCTCTGTGTCTGAGTGCAGGTATGATCTTATCGATGCCTGCATGGAGTGCACCTGAAGCACGTATTTCAGATCAAGCTCGGCAGAGCTGGATTTTTCAAGAGGCCATGGCATCCATGGATGGGCGTTACGATCCTGTTGTTGGTCTGTTGCGCGGGACAGTTCTCAGTTCATCTCATCCGGTGTCGCATCCGATACGCGAAAGCAGTTGGTATGCGTTTGGGCTCATGATGCGAAACGGCCCTTCAGACCAGCAGCGTGCAGAGCGTATTCTGGGCGTTATTCTCGACAATCAGTATCCGGCACAGGATGGAACAGACCATGAGTCTCCGTGGGCCGGCAGTTTCCGACGTTCACCCGATGAGCCGCTGCCGACGGAAAAAGCGGTTGCCTGGAAGGAATATGATCCGAACTGGCGGGAATTCATCGGCTGTGAGTTTGCATTGACGTTGCATGTCTTTGGATCACGCCTTCCCCCAGAACTGCGTCAACGTCTGCATGAGTCTATTCGTCAGGCCGTGCAGGGGGAATTGCATAACAGACGTCTTTTGCCATCCTATACAAATATAGCGATCATGTTCGGACAACTGCTTGACGAAGATGCCGTTTACAGGCGCGACAGTGCAATGGCTGGCATCAGGGAGAAGTGGGTTCATGATACGGTAGCTATCTTTCGTCAGAACCAGTCATTTATGGAATACAACTCGCCGACTTATTACGGCGTGGATCTGTTCGGGCTGGGGCTGTGGCGACGCTACGGATCCACAAACTTCATGAAATCGTCGGGAGACGATATTTCGAAGCGACTATGGTTGGATATCGCCACGTTTTACAGCGCGCCCATGAAAAACCTGGCCGGTCCTTATGACCGTGCTTATGGTATGGACATGGAAAGTTATGTGGCCTTGGTTGGAGACTGGATTGGAACAGTCGTGCCGCGTTCGAAGGCTCCATTACCGGCAACCATGACGGTTGAGACACCGCATCTGGCGGATCTGTGGTTCGCGCCGACATTCGTCTTTCTGAAAGCTACGCTTCCTGACAGCATCGGGAACGATTTTCTGACATTGACGCAGCCGCATGATCTGACGCGCAGGATCGACAGCAGTCGGAGTGTAAGTGCACGCGTCGACAGGAATTTTCTGGCAGGTGGAGAAACAGCGCATCTACAACGGGGGGTGGATGCAGGATCGCAGTACCACCCTCTGGCCGTTCAGTGGCGCACATCCTGTGGACAGGTGGGCACTCTGAGGATTTCTGACACCCCTGCGGCTGATGTCACGATCGAACAGGGACAGGCGCTGGTGTCATGGAAAGACCATGTGACATTCGCGCTGCATGATCCCTGCGCGGACACACTGAAAATCGACAGAAACTCCTGGGAAGCGGGTAATATGCGGATTCAGGTCCAGACCGATGCCGTGAGTTCAAGCCACGCCAGTGACCATAAGGACGTTGTGATCCGTTATGAGAGAGGTCATTTTTCCAGACTGGTTTTTACGGTCCTGCGATAGCACGATAAACCCCGCGTAAAGGGTGCTCTATACTGATTTCTCCAGCCGTTCCCTCCGCCCCCAAAGAAACGTCGAGACATGACTGCTTTACACCCGACCATAAAGATCAGCCCTCCGGCCTCCGTGATGACGGCCCCCTGCATCGCGGCGATAGATGGGGGCGGGACCAAGACGCTTCTGGTCGTTCTTGGCCGGGATGGTGCAGTAGGACCTGTGGTTCGTGCTGCGGGCTCCAATCCTTTCGACCAGAGTGATTGGCAGGGCGTTTTGCAGTCTCTACTTACACAGATTCCGGCGACCACGGCAGCGCTCTCGCTTGGGATCGCAGGCTACGGTGAAACACGTATTTTGGGCCGCAAACAGGAAGATGTGGTCAGGGGAGCATTCGAGCGCCCATTCAGCTTTACCAGTGATGTGGAAATGGCGTGTACCGGCGCGTTTGGTGGACATGCGGGTGTCCTTCTCCTGTCCGGCACCGGTTCGGTCGCATGGGCGACAGACGGAAGGGGCGGCCAGATCAAGGTTGGAGGCTGGGGCGGGCTGTTCGGAGATGAGGGGAGTGCCTTCTGGATCGGGCGGCAGGCGCTTTCGCTGCTGACGATGCTGCTGGATGGACGTAATCAGGAGGATCTGGCCTTTCTCGCACCCTTCGCGGACATCATGGGACTTCCGTCTGCACCGGAGGCCTGCGGTGCGGCGCTCCTGGCATGGTATGGAACGCTTGAGCACCCCCGTGCCCGTGTTGCAGCTCTTGCACGGCATGTTTCGGACTTGGCCGAACAGGGGCTTGAACCTGCTAAACGCCTGATGCGCGAAGCCGCAAATCATCTTGGTTCTCATATCGACGCTGCCCAGCGCCGCTTCTCGGGGACATCGTTGCCGTGGAGTTATGCGGGCGGGACCTTCCAGAGTTCGTTTCTGCGCGATGTTATCGCAGCCCGGCATGGCGCACCGGTTCAGCCACGCCTTCCCCCGGTGGGAGGAGGGCTCCTCAATGCCGCGCGCATGGCGGGCTGGAACCCGGATGACGCGTGGATTGACCGGACATCTCAGGCACTGTGTGCTGCTGGATTGACGTCGTGATGCCCCTCGCACGCAAGGACGGTCTGACGGGCCGTTATGGATTGGCGCCCCTTGGTGTTGCGGCGGCGGTTTTTTTTATAATGGGCTTCGTGACCTGGATGAACGGGCCGCTGATTTCGTTCGTTCGGGTGGCTTTTGGCCTGAGCGACATGAGCGCCTTCCTCGTCCCGATGGTGTTCTATGTCTCGTATTTCCTGTTCTCCCTGCCTGCATCGTTTTTCGCCCGTAAGCTGGGTCTGCGGAGAGGACTTTCCTGCTCCCTGCTTCTCTGTGCAGCGGGCGTGGCACTGTTCGGACAGTTTATTGCCCTGCGCTTCTACGCTGGTGCACTGAGCGGCCTGCTGGTGATGGGAGCGGGCCTTTCATTGATGCAGGTGGTTATCAATCCGCTCGTCAGCCTGCTCGGTCCGTCCGAAAGGGCCGCCCAGCGCATCGCCATCATGGGCGTGTGCAACAAATGCGCGGGAATCATGGCGCCGATCGTTCTGGCGACAGTGGTCATGGGCGATATCGGCGGTATTTCCCAACGTTTGCAGGAAGCCGCTGATCCTGCGGCGCGCAATGCGCTTCTGAGCGGGTTTGTTCAGGCCATCTACATTCCGTACATGACGATGGCCATCATCCTGCTTGCTGCGGCGATCGGTGTGGCAATGTTTCCCTTGCCGGATCTTCAGGCCGCTCCACTGCCGGGCTTCCCGACGGACCGCCGTCGTATTTTCAGGCCTCATCTGCTGTTCGGGATTGTCGCGATGTTCGTGTATGTGGGCATCGAGGTCATGGCCGGGGACGCTATCGGAACCTACGGGCAGGGCTTTGGTCTTCCTCTCTCCCAGACCAGATTTTTCACGTCCCTGACGCTCGCTGCAATGCTCGGCGGCTATCTTGCCGGCTTCCTGATCGTTCCCCGCTTCCTGACCCAGGAACGGTTCATGGAACTGTCCTGCCTCACCGGCGGGCTGCTCACCATCGTCGCGTTCCTGACTCACGGATATGCTTCCGTGCTCTGCGTAGCACTTCTGGGAGCGGCCAATGCCATGCTGATGCCCACCATTTTTCCGATCGCCATACGGGGGGCCGGGGCATGGACCCCTCTGGCCTCCGCCCTGATGGTCATGGCGTTTAGCGGTGGCGGCATCATCCCGCAGATCTATGTCGCATTGAAACCGTTCATCGGCTTTCAGGCCGCGTTCTCGCTTCTCGTCCTACCGTCCTATCTGGCCATTCTGCTTTATGCCCGACGTTATGGTCAGACAGGTCTGTTACTTCTGGATCAGGAACAATGAGAATGCATCTTGAGGGCAATATCGTGCTGCGCGACCGTGTCGTGTCGGGACGCGTCGGTTTTGACAGCCATATCCGTGAAATTATGCCTCTGCCGGCGGTGGTGGAGCGCTATATCCTGCCTGGCTTCATTGATGGGCACGTCCATGGCGGCGGCGGGGCGGATACGATGGACGGGGTGGCGGCCATCGAGACGCTCTCCCGCTTTCACCTCAGGCACGGCACGACGACGATCCTGCCGACTACGATTACCGCGCCCTGGTCGGATGTCATGAACGCGTTGCGGGCCGTGGCGGAGGTCTGTGACCGGGGCCTGCGGGACGGGCCACGGATTTACGGCGCGCATCTGGAAGGGCCGTTCGTTAGTCCGCACAAGCTAGGGGCCCAGCCGCCTTTCACTCTCGAACCGACCGCCGATCATGTGACGGAAGCCATCGGGACCGGCTGTGTCCGCGTCGTGACCATCGCGCCGGAGCTGGACCATGCACCTGCGGCCATGAAGGCTTTTGCGCAGGCGGGTGTTAGGGTCAGTCTCGGGCATACCACAACGGACCATGCCGGCGCGGAACGTGCCATCTGTCTGGTTTGTGCGGCCGGAGGAACGGTCGGTGCCACGCATCTGTTCAACGCCATGTCTCCTATTGAGGGGCGTCGGCCCGGTCCGGTCACGGCCCTGATGTGCAGTGACGTGGCGTATGGAGAAATGATTTTCGATACGCATCATGTTCACCCCGCCAGTTTCCGTCTGGCGGAGCGTGTGATGGGGCACCGTCTGCTGTTCGTGACGGACGCCATGCGCGGCACGGGGCAGCCCGATGGACCAAGCCAGCTCGGCGGGCAGGACGTGCTGATCCGCGATGGCGTGGTGCGTCTGCCGGACGGAACGCTCGCCGGAAGCGTCCTGACGCTGGATCAGGCGTTGCGCAACGCCATCGACGCCGGAATGTCGCTCCCGAAGGCGGCGCGTCTGGTCAGCACAAATGCTGCCACCTATCTCGGATTGCATGATCGAGGGATGATTGCGCCGGATCTTCTGGCAGATTTCACGGTTCTCGATGACAGGTTTCGTGTCATCGAAGTCTGGGTCAATGGGAAACGTAGAGTATGAAAATTATCGTCACGGATACGCCGTCTCAGGCGTTCGAGCAGGCCGCAGACATGATCGCGGCCGAGATCCGTGCTTCTTCGACCCCGGTTCTCGGTCTGGCAACAGGCCGTACGATGGAAAGCATCTACCGGATCCTGGTCCGGCAACATGAGGCCGGGACCCTGGATTTTTCCAGCACGACGTCGTTCAATCTGGACGAATATGCCGGTCTGCCGGCCACGGACCCGAATTCATATCACCGCTACATGCACGAGCGTCTTTTTGCGCATGTTAATATGCCTGCCAGAGGGATCCATGTTCCAGATGGTGTCGCGCCGGATCTGGATGCGGAATGTGCGGGTTATGAAAATGCCATTCGGACCGCGAACGGCATCGGCCTGCAACTTCTGGGGATTGGTGAGACCGGCCATATCGGTTTCAATGAACCACCCTCCGCGTTCGACAGCCGGACGCGCGTCGTCAAGCTCGATGCCATCACGCGACGTCAGAACAGCAGCATGTTCGATAATGATCCGGAGCAGGTCCCGTCGCATGCGCTGACGATGGGGGTGGGTACCATTCTTGAAGCCAGACGTCTTTTGCTGGTCGCGGTCGGAGCAGGCAAGGCGGATATCATCGACAAAGCCCTTAACGGCCCCGTCAGCGAGGCGATAAGCGCCACCGCCGTACGGCTCCATGACAACGCTACGATCATTCTGGATAAAGCCTCTTCTGCTGTCTGGGCAAAGAATAGGGCTTAAAGCAGGGGCGGATTTGTTTTGTAAGTGAGCTGCTGAGGCCGGTCTGATTGGTCAGTAGCCGCCAATCACCGAATCAAACTGTTCCAGATGCTGTTGATGACGGCCGGCGCGCAGATAATCCCGCCACGCCGCTCAAGCGCCTGAAAGAAAAGCCAGGCGGCGGAAATACACACAAAACCATGGATTTTTTAGAACCTTTCATCTGTTGGGACAGCATCTGACGACCCTGGAGCTCAACTGTCGACTCACCGAAGTTTATGTCCGCGTCGCCATCCTCAGTCCTAATCTATGTGGGGTACGAAATGCGGCATAATGCGTTATATTGCATCTATATGCGGTATTTGTTAGTGGCGGCATATGAGAAAACTTTCACGGCAACATCGTCTGCTCGCCATGCTAACAGACACGGATGAACTGCTCGTGTCAGAAGCAGCGGTACTCCTTGGCGTCTCGGATGACACTATCCGGCGAGACCTTTGCGAACTGGAAAAACAGGGCTCCCTTCACAAGACACATGGCGGTGCCGTGTCGATTAATCTTGGCGGAATGGCGCGCACGGCACGATCTATTCTGTTTTCCGAGCAGAAAAAGAGGATTGGCGCAGCTGCGGCTGCGGCTGTTCCGGCTGGGGCGACGCTGTTCCTTGATGCTGGGAGTACAACGCTTGCATTGGCCGAAGCTCTGACAGTATCGGCGACAGTCATCACCAATTCGCTCGACATCGCCAGCCAGATAGAGGAACGATCGGCACTTCGGTTAATCTTGGCGGGTGGGGAATGGGATTCCCGGCAACGGCTATTCTCCGGTGCAGCTGCTCGATCCGTTCTGAGTCTCTATCGTGCCGATATCGCCATCCTTGGAGCCTGCGCGGTCAGTGCTCGCGGAGCAGTGACCGCGGGTGAGGAACGCGATGCCGACATGAAACGGACAATGATCAATGCTGCCAGCGAAGCGTGGTTGCTCGCTGATCACCTGAAATTTGACCACGTTGAACCGCATCATGTCGCTGATTTGGCGCAATTCTGCCGTATCTATTCGGACCGTTCTCAGGTTGGCCTGGATGTAAAGCAGTCAAATGCGGAGTTCATCATAGCATCTTGAAGGTGTATCGGATCATGAGCCAATTTCCTCCCGTAATCCGCGTTGGCCTGATTGGCTACGGATTTGCGGGCAAGACATTCCACAAACCTCTGCTAATGGCAGAGCCGCGCATGCGGATTACTCGGGTTGCGTCGAGCGACAGCGAGAAGGTCCATGCTGATCTGCCTGATGTTGCAGTTGATGTCGATCCTGCAATCCTTATGGCGAACGAGGATGTCGATCTTGTCGTTATCGCAACACCGAACGAATTTCATGCCCCACTGGCACGACAGGGATTGCTGGCTGGCAAGAACGTTGTCGTGGATAAGCCATTTACGCTAACTCTGCCGCAGGCGCGCGAACTGATAACCTTGGCCACGCAGCAGGAGAAATTGCTATCCGTTTTCCATAACCGGCGCTGGGACAGTGATTTTCTGAGCGTGAAAAATGCGATTGCAGGCGGATTGATCGGTCGAGTGACGCACTATGAATCTCATATCGACCGCTTTCGGCCCGTTGTCCGTGAGCGCTGGCGTGAAGGCAACAAGCCTGGGGCCGGTCTGTGGTTCGATCTTGGCCCGCATCTGGTCGATCAGGCGTTATGCCTGTTTGGCCTGCCTCGCGCCGTGCATGCCGACTTGATGATGCAGCGTGAAGGCGCACTGTCTGACGACTGGGCCCATGTCGTGCTGGAGTATGACCGGCATCGCGTGATCCTGCATGCTAGTATGCTCGTTGCAGGCGGAGTGCCGCGTTTTGTCGTACATGGCGAGAGAGGTAGCATCATAAAGCGTAGACAGGATGAGCAGGAGGCCCAACTCCTTGCGGACATGTTACCTGGTGAAACCGGTTGGGGGCATGATCCTGACCCGCTTTATGCTTATGATGAAAATGGATCGGAACAGGAAATTCCGGCACTCACGGGCGATCAGCGGCGCTATTATGCTGGCATTGCGGACGCACTGACCGGTATTGGCCCGAACCCCGTCCCGCCGATCCAGGCGTTGGCCGTCATGGCCGTTATCGAAGCAGCAAACCGATCCGCCTTCGAGAAAAAATCTGTAGGGCTGGATCTCACCAAAGAGGAAATGATTGCATGGCTATAGCAGATGACCTGCGGATGATCGCAAAGCAGGAGCGTGAACTCGTTTTTGCGAAATTTGATGAAGCCGATGCATGGCAATTGGGCCAGTTCTTGAGGGAGTGGGGGCATACGAACCGGGCACCGATTACCATCGACGTCCGAACCTTTAACCGTCCCCTGTTTTTTTTCGCCCTACCCGGATCGACGCCGGACAACACCGACTGGATCCGTCGCAAATGCAACGTAGCCGAACGCTATCGAAGGAGCAGCTATGCAATCGGGCTTGAAATGACAGCCAAGGATGCGACTCTTGAAGAGCTTTATGGTCTGCCGCTCTTTGATTATGCTTCCTCTGGCGGATCCTTCCCGATCATGCTGGATAAAACTGGTATGATTGGCTCCGTAACCGTCTCGGGACTAGATCAGCGCGACGACCATATGCTGGTTGTCAGGGCGATCTGTGCTGTTCTCGAGCTGGATGTGGAGCATTACATTCTTGAGGACGACAAAGGCGCCTGAAACAGCGGTACATGGGGCATTCGTTTGGACCGTTTTTGGTATTAAATGAGCCAATACGGTTATCGTTATGCCTGACGTGCTCTTTTTAACTGGATACAAAAAGAGGAGCACGTCACAATCAATACCCTACTCAAATTACGAACAGCGTATTCGCGTGATGGGGGACTGATCCATTTGTCCGTCTTCCGAAAGGAATGTGGCGTGTTCAGCTTTCCCTGCTCCATTAGGAGATGGTCAAACGGATCATGATGATGCAGAGGCAAAGACATCAGGATCTGAAGGTGTTCAGGCTGTATTGGCAGCAGAGAGAACCCTTCCACAGCAATGCATGCGTATCGAGTAGAACCTTCACAGATCACGGTCCATGCTCTCAAGGACGGCGAGAGGGGGCTGGTTAAAATCGTCGCTCATTCTGATCTGCACGTGAAGAGCTCCAGGCTGACGACGCGGGCGATAGGAAGCAGCCGACGGACGCAGTTCAGCGACAACCTGGTCGTGAGAGGTTACGGAGATCGCCCTGCCTTGTCTGACTTGGCGCAGATACGTTGTCAGGTTTCCCCGGAACTCCCGCACACCGATTTTGTGTGGGGACGGTGCGTTATCTGAAAGATGCTGCCTCATGGGCTCCTCCTTGGGTGTTACCGTAACAGGGAGGAGGTAGGGAATTTCCGAGGCATATTCGATTTCAGAGATCCGTAGCTTCAGACAGTGCCAGAACGTCCTCGATGTCCACCCCGAGGTATCGAACTGTACAGGCCGCCGCGTCTTCTGTTGAACGACCATAGCACGGTGACGCGCCCGACCGCTGTTAATCGACTAAGGCGAGCCATTTCTGGAGAAATAGTGAACTTGATAAGTTTTAAAAGAAGACCGAGCAGAAAGGCGATTAAGGGCGAGGGCTGAATTCGGTTATTGGGAGAGGAGGATCGCAAGCACTCATAAAGCTGTCAGCCAATCTGCAATTGAGCCGCCTGCCGCCATTCGGCAGTTGTGTGGTAATGACGATTTTCTGGTGACCGCAATTCCCTGTGCGGCGGAAAGTGAGCCAAAGCTGACTTTGTGAGGTCAGCTTGAATGAGCCACGGTCCTGATGCCTGAGACGTCCAATGAGAGAGTCTTCCCGCTGATCCCCGATGGTTCTAGCGGTCGCCGGGGGAGGGGCTGAACTGTGACATTTTCGTTTCTTGGATGTGTTGCTCTGGATGTCCCGTTCGGTCGGGTCGATATGATCAAGCCGCGTAATTGTCGCGGTTTCGTTACTCTCCCCACCATCTTCAGGTTCACATCAGGTTGATGCGTTACAAGGTCAGCCTTACGTGAGAAAGGAGAGTCTCTGGTGGCAAATAATATCAAGGCGTCGAAGAGTGCCACGATACGAAGGTCTAGACTGCCGATCGTGTTCTTGGGTTTTCTAGTAAATGCCGGATATATTTTTCCAACGAGAGCTCAGACGACTTATTTGCAGCCAGCAGACCCACACAGCATCATCGTCCTTCAGGACGAAAACGGCTTCATTGCCACAGCGTTCCTGACGGATCGCTATTACGCTAATGGCCTGCGAATGGGTTATACGTCGTATGTCTCGATGATCAGTGTAGTCGGAGAGATGGCACTAGAAAAAGCCCTTATCTGGGATGGCGTGCGGTTCAGCTATACGCAGCTCTTCCAGATGCACGAAGTCCATGGCCAGCGCAGCAGTATGCACAAGTTCGGTTCGCGGGCCGATGGTTTATGGTTCTGAACGATGCTGGTTTCCATTAAAATCATGGCTGGTCTTCGCTCATATGTATGCCTTCTGTCCTGTACGAGTGCCTTCCTGAGCGTTCATGCCTATGCACAGAAACCAATTAAAAACCTGCCTATGCGGCATGCTTACCGCGCGTCCTCCGTCCCCACGAGGTCCGACAAGCCAGTCCAACCAGTCCTTACCGGCGCCGCGATGAAGCCGGCTGAGGAAAAAATCATCGTGACGCTCCGTCGTCACCGGTCAGCGGACGGCGTGACGGGGCTGCAACCGGGTGGCGGTCTCATTAAGCCTGAGACGGCACCAAAATCGGTTAGCACCGTCAGCCGAGACTTTATCCAGAAGCAATCACCGGCCCAAAATCCGTTGCAATTGGTACAGTTGCTGCCGGGCATCGTCGTGGGATCTGCCGATCCGTTTGGCGTAACGGGGAGTACCATCTCGCTGCGCGGCCTTGATCAATCCGAAATGGCGATAACATGGGAGGGTGCCCCTGCCACTGATGTCGGGATCTATACGATCGATACGTCGGAATTCGCCAGCAACGAAGATCTGGAAGATATGAGCGTTCAACAAGGCTCTTCCAATCTTGACACGCCGACCATCAACGGTTCGGGAGGTCTGCTTTCCTTTCATGACCGTGATCCCTCGCACAAAAACGGGGGGCTTGTGACGCTCGGCTACGGTTCGTTCAACTATCACCGTGAATTTGTCCGCTTCGACACAGGCGAGATCGGCCATAGCGGTGTGCGCGCTTATATTTCATACGCCAATCAGCAAGATGATGCCTGGCGCGGCCCCGGTCACGACCGAATCTGGAACATGGACTGGAAAGCGGTGAAGGAATGGGGCGACGACAATCGCGTCACCTTCGTCGGAGCCTATCGTGACTCCATTGAAAACACGTGGCCCTCGACGACGATGGCAGACTGGAAGACCTATGGCCGCAATTTCACATGGGACCGCAAATATGTTTTTGGGCCGGAGGGTCAGAATTACTGGCGGCTCAATCGGAACCCTTACGACAACCTGTTGCTCAGCGCGCCCTCCCATATCACGCTGACAAATCACTGGAAGCTCGATGTCACGCCCTATTTCTGGCATGGCTACGGCAATAGTTCGACGGGTGCCTTTATCAACAATACCAACGGTAATTTCCTTGGTACGGAATCCATCACGCAATCGCTTCATTTGCCCTATGCCCAGCCGGCCGGAGATGGCACGACTAACGCCATGACGTTAATGGCCTTTCAGAACGACCAATATCGGGGCGGTTTCACGGCGAAAACCGATTACAGGATCAGCAGGCACCATGACGTCTATTTGGGATGGTGGTTTGATTATTCGAACGACCATGACTCGGTCATCTTGTCGCCCGTTACCTTAAACGGAAATCCCATTAGTATTTTCGGCGAAACCGACAATATTAAACTCTCCAATGGACAGTTACTTGCCAACCAGAACATCTCGACGATCACGACCGTCAATGCGCTCTTCGCGGGGGACCGTGCAACCTACTTTGACGGCAAGTTGATGGTAGATGCCGGACTCAAGGTAGCGATGGTCAATCGCAATGGCACTAATGAACTGCCGGGCCCGCAATATAAGGTTGTCCTGAACAATTTCCAGCCCCTGCCGGCGCTTTCGGCGCGCTACCAGTTCAGCAAGGAACACCAGATCTTCGCCAGTGTCGCGACGAATTTCCGTTCGCCAGCGACCCCAACCCTATACAATGCCTATTACGGGCACGGGATTTCAGTCCAAGGCATCACGAACATCAAGGACGAGTATTCGATTTCGGAAGAGATCGGCTATCGCTATAACGGGCCGCTACTCGTCGCCAGCGCGACCTATTTCCACTATAATTTTACCAATCGGCAGATCCAGAGCGTCATTTCCGGCACGAACGGCGCGGAGACGGTTGACATCAATGCTGGAGGCCAGACGTCTGACGGCGTCAGTATTGAAGCAGGGACGCGGCCGTTCTGGCATTTTCGTCCTTATGTTTCCGGCCAATATTTGCATGCCACGATCGACAATAATATTGCCGGCCTGCCGACCAGCGGTAAGACGGCCGTGCGCTCGCCGCGTTGGACAGGAGCGTTGGGCATCGACTGGGACAATGGCATGTTTTTCTGGAACTACAGCATCCGTTACGTGTCACGGCAATATTCCACCTTCATGAACGACGAGTACATCCCAGGATATTACGATATGAACGCATCTGTTGGCGCGCGGATGCCGGGATACGGGCCGATGAAGAGCCCGACGATCCAGCTTAATTTCATTAATCTTACCAACAATAACTACCTGTCTGGTGTTCAGAGTGTGACAACAAACGCCGTGACGGCACACGGAGTGCAGGGCACGGCGCCGGACTATTTAATCGCGCCGGGTCTGGCTATCGTCGCGACATTGAAGGCCGGGTTTTGATCCACATAGCTCGCGGATCATGCGATCTTATGCTCTCCGGCGCGTCAGATGCTATGTGGAACAATGTCGTTTTGGCGACTACAGTAATGGGGCGGGGCCGCGATCCTTGGGCTGTTTTTCGCACCGGGATAGGATATCCGATGCAGATTCTGCTTGTGGAAGACCATGACCTGCTTGGAATGGCAATTAAGGTCGCATTGGAAGAGGATGGCTATAATGTCTGTTGGTGTCAGGACGGCGAGGCGGCAGTCGCCGCCTTAACACAGTCACGGTTTGACGTTGCGCTCCTTGATCTTGGGTTGCCAGTTCTGTCTGGCGAAGAGATCCTTCGCCAGATCCGTCGGCAATCCACCTACACCCCCGTCATCATTCTTACAGCGCGGGAGCATCCCCGACATCGTGTCGCGGGTCTCGATGCCGGAGCAGACGATTTCCTTGTCAAGCCTGTCGATCTTGCCGAACTGGCGGCACGCATACGCGCGCAAATTCGTAGGCAGGAGGGGCGCCTGTCCGACATCGTGTCCATCCGGGGCGTGGACATTGATCTAGGAGGGCGTGTCGTGCACCGGGACGATCAGCCGGTGTATCTGACTGCCAAGGAATTTAAATTGCTAGCGCTACTTTCGCGCCGTGCGGGTCGCTTTGTTTCGAAGGCAGACCTAGCTAATGAACTATATGATGATGGTGAGGAATATGACAGCAACACAATCGAAGTCGCGATATCAGCCATTCGACGCAAGCTTGGATCTGATTTCGTAATCACGGCGCGCGGACTGGGTTATACCGTCCCGAAATAGAGACATAAAGAGTATCCTGTCGATGCGTCTGCGCTCCCTGACGGCTGCCGTTTATATCCGTATGCTGCTGCTGTTGATCGCATTCGGCTCGGCGGCTGGTGGCATCGCGTACGTCATGGCGCGTTCCGATATCGACAGAGCCTCGGACAGCAGCTTAAGGGTCAGTGCGAACATGCTTTACGCCCTGATGCAGGAAGAGCTTTCGGAAAGTGCCGATACGCATTTTCCGAAAGACCTACTGAGCGCAGAAGACAGGCTGGCTTTCCGTACCGGCGAGCAAAAGCGCATGTTCGCTGTCTTTCGGAATGGAACCGACATTGTTCATTCTGAGAATGCGCCACCCGATGCCATCATCCCGCGTAATCCAGGTCTTCATACTTTTGGTCAAGACCGATGGCGCTCATATGGGATGGACGTTCCGCATTATGGCCTGTTGATTATTGTTGGCGAGCGTCGGGCCGACATCAACCGGAGTCTCATAAGCCTGATTCACGAAATCGTATTTCCGGTCAATCTTCTTGTTCTTGTTAGTGCGTTTTTGCTGTGGAACATGCTTCGCAGTGGTCTTGCGGATATGCGGCGTTTAAACAGGCAATTGGGTTGCCGCTCCTTTCAGGATCTCGACCCGCTTGACCCATCCCATTGGTCTCGAGAGCTCGGCGGCCTGATCGGTACATTGAACACGCTTTTCGCGCGCGTTCGAAGTGGCATCGAACATGAACAGGCCTTTACCGATGCTGCCGCGCATCAGCTGCGCACGCCCTTGGCCGCCATTCGCATGTATACTGAGTTGCTGGTGCGAACCACGGATCTCTCAAGCGTGCAAACGATCCCATTGCTTAAATCTATTGATCAGGCTCGGTCGCTGACAGACAGCATGCTGCTGTTGGCCCGTCTGGACGCGGGAAGCGCCAGCCGGACACAATTTGATGTTGCGGAGCTTATTGGTGGGATTTTAGCGCGACAGGCACTCCTTGCTGCGCAAAGCGGCATCGCATTCTCGTTTGACAGCGACGAACCGACGATCCTCACATCCGATTCCGCGTTGCTGGAAACAGCGTTGTCGGCGTTGATCGAAAACGCCATGATTCACGCGGCTTCCGGTAAAATTGTTGAGGTCCGGCTCTATGCGATAGGGCAAGATAGCTCGCAATTTCTCCGTATCGACATCTCCGACCGGGGACCAGGTATTCCTGAAGCAAGCAGGGCTGACGTTTTCCGCCGATTCTACCAGCTTGGCAACACGCCGGGTATAGGGAGCGGACTTGGTCTAGCCATCGTTGCCCGGGCTATCGACAGAATCGACGGCACAATCGAATTATCAGGTCGCACCGACGGGCCGGGTCTTAAAGTATCTATCCGGATACCTCGTGATTGTTTCTGAGAAAAATGCGCGAGTTGCGCTCGCACGACGCCATTTCCCGAATCACTATGCCCATCATGCAAGTCGGGGTGGGGGACGCTAATGTATGTGTACGGTTCGGTCAGCGAATCGTTAAAGTGCCGTTTATATTAAAATAGCCCTAATCATGAGGACCATGGGCATCCGAAACTCAAGGTGGAGAGGCTTTGAAAGTGCCTCCACCGCCGCCACGATCTATTGTCAGTGCTGGATGAAGCAGCCCATTTCGAAAGCTTATCGCAAATCTCCATAAGTAGGCATTCCGACCTGTCAGCCCGCTATGTCTGTTTTGATGGCAATGTCGGCTTTCGGGAAACCGTTACGCTCGCTTGGATGTCGGCTATGAGGGTGTAAGCGCACCTGTTGCCCACATCCATGTGTCGGATCTGTGCCGTCTGTCCGCAAAGTGGACACTTCAGGTCGGGACAAGCGCGCTCTCAAATTGTGAGACGATCAAGCCGATGAACCAATCTGCGAGCGGGTCTCGCTCAAGCGCAACCTGCCACGCAAGGCCGATATTGATTTCCGGGGATGAGAAAGGCAGTGGGCTGGCCATAAGGCCGAATGTTTTTGCAAGTACAAGAGCGCTCCGAGATGGTATATTGCAGAGTAATGCACTGCGCTGCAGAATGGGCGGTATATTAGAGAATTTGCTTGTTACGGCTACAATATTTCTGGAAACACCTAATTCCTCCAGCATGCGATCCATCGGACTACTTGTCTCGCCACGTGGCGAGACAAGTATCTGCGGAGTTTTCGTATAGGTGCCAAGCTCCAGAGGTCCCGCTGTGTCGAGTTGACTGGGGTCAAATAACGCCACGAAGTGATCACGGTACAGTATTCTGTGCGGTGCGCGTGTCGGATGTTCGTTCAAGATTGCAGAGACAACAATATCGGCATCGCCTGACGCGATGATCGCATCGATTGCCTGATAATTCGCGTCGCGAACAATCAGAGTAATGCCTGGCGCCTGTGAGCGCAAAGCCTCCAGAAGGCCGGGCAAAATAACTGCTTCGAGGTCGTCTGCAATTGCGATCCTGACGGTCCGCTCCGTGGTGTGTGGGTTGAACGTAGCCGGAGCGGCAAGCGAAATCCTCATCTGCGTGAGGAACGGGTCAACTAAAGCAATAAGCTGAAGCGCACGTGCTGTCGGAATCATTCCCTGCTTGGTGCGCACGAAGAGTGGATCGTCGATGACATTCCGCAATCGCTGTAATGCCATGGAAACGGCAGGGCCACCCACTCCAATTCGGCGTGCGGTCGCCGTGACTGAGCGTTCCCTGGCCATAATGCTGAGTACCAACAGCAAGTTAAGGCCAAGGCCTTCCAATTCATTATTATTGAATGTCGTTGTCATAACATTCAGCATTGTGCACTTTTTGATGAATGCGCAACTTCGTATGTGTCCTCTTCTGGAGAAAATCATGCGCAGCTTACGTGTAGAGAATTTCCGCAAACCTCTTGTCATCCATAACGTTCCGATCCCAGAGATTGGCGAAGATGATGCGCTCGTCAGAGTAACAGCCTCTGGCATCTGCCGTACTGACTGGCATCTGTGGAATGGCGATTGGAGCTGGGTTGGTCTTAAGCTGCCCATGCCCACGACACTTGGCCACGAGATAGGCGGCGTTGTTGAGCGCGTCGGTAGCCGGGTGATCGGTAACCAGCCTGGCACACGGGTCACTGTGCCCTTCAATTTTGCTTGTGGGCATTGTCTTTGCTGCGTCAGCGGAACACAGAATTTGTGTGATAACGCTTCGTGGCCGTTTTTACTTGAGGGTTCGGGTGGTTGGGCGGAGTACGTCAGGGTTCCGAACGCAACACTGAACTGTGTGGCGTTGCTGGATGGCGTCACCGAACTCGACGCTGCGGCTCTGGGGTGTCGCTACATGACCGCCTATCGGGCTGTGCATTCCCGCGCGGCTGTTCGTGGTGGTGAGACTGTTGCCGTGGTCGGGCTCGGCGGCGTCGGTCTTGCCGCGGTAGAGATTGCCAACGCACTCGGGGCCCAGGTCATTGGCTTGGACCGCAAGCAATCCCAGCTTGCAGCAGCAAAAAAACTCGGAGCTGTCGCTACGATCAATATTGATGGATTGACCCCAGAACAGATTGGTGAGCGGGTCAAGGCAATCAGCGGTGGTCGTGGGGTGCATGTCTCAATCGACGCGGTTGGTGTCAGCAAAGCGACACTGACCGCGCTTTACTCCCTTCGCAAAGGAGGACGTCTTGCGACAGTCGGGCTCAGCAGCGAAGAGGATAAAGGCCAGTTAACCATGCCGATCGATTTGATGGTGTTCAACGAATGGTCGATGGCCGGCAGCCTGGGAAACCCGCAATCAGAATACCCTGGTCTGCTGAATATGATTGCTGCAGGGCGCTTGAAACCAAGCCAGCATATCACCGAGGAGGTAGCGCTTGAGGATGTACAATCGGTTCTCGATCGCATGCCAACCTTTGAAACCAACGGCTATGTCGTTGTTACGAAATTCAATTAAGGTAGAACATACATGCCCCTGATTTACATCAATGCTCCTGTCGGTACTTTTGAGACGGCGAAGCGGGATGAGCTTGCTGACACGCTCACCACAATCGCGCTTGATGCCGAGCGTCTGCCCAACACACCCTTCGTGCGCAGCACCACCTGGATTTACTTTCGCGATTATGACGACGGAACCGTCTATCATGGTGGCAAGCCAGGAGGTCGCAAGGTTATCAGTATCGAGGTCAATGCTTTTCAGGGGGGCCTCGATGCCGTGGCCAAGAAAAAACTAATCTCTGGTTTCACGGGCGCGATCGCGAGGACACTTGGCTTGAATCAAGCCGATCTGGTTCCAGTCTACATTGTCCTACGTGACGTTCCGACCACTGATTGGGGCGTATTCGGCGAGACAATCACGCTGGACGATCTTCGCAATCCGGCGGCTGATGCTGTTCCTGTATGAAAGAACGACGCGCCGTTTCTTGGGTGGGCGGCGCGTCTGGAGAGTACGCCTATGATGCATAACTCAAAGATTGACAGGCGGTCGTACACGCTACGTCAGATACTCGACTGTCTTTCTCAGCTAGCTGCCTCGCAGTAATCACCATGTTCAAGTCATAAGCCTAACGCTCTACATTCCTGATCTCAAAATCTAAGGTTTTGTGACGGGTTCAACCGGATGATTATCTACCCAGAGATCCCCCCATTCACTCAGGGCATGCAGGATATTATGGAGACTGTGTCCCTCTTCGGTCAGTGAGTACTCAACCTTCGGCGGAACGACAGCATAGACCTTGCGGTTCACCAGTCCATCTTCTTCCAGTTCACGAAGCTGTTTGACGATGAGGCGCGGGGAGGCGCCCTGAGCCAGTCGGGACAATTCATTGAACCTCATGGTGCCGTCAAGAAGATGGAAAAGGAAAACACCTTTCCACTTACCCCCAATCACGTTCAGGGCGGCTTCAAGGGAACAGCCGGGGATATCATCCCAGCGTTTTTTCTTCTTCGTAAGCATAAAAACGCCCTCCTTAGTATACTTTTGTATAGTATATGTACAATTAAGCCGTATTTTTATAATGGGTTGTAGTGCCTTATTCTCACAGGAGGAAGACGAGAAGAAAAGGCATTTTCGATGAAACTCCTTGAGCCTTTCACCATTCGAGGTGCGACATTCAGAAACCGTGTTGCGATGTCTCCCATGTGCATGCATTCGGCGGATACGGGCGGCTTCGTAAGCGACTTTCATTTGATCCATTACGGGGCCCGCGCTCTAGGCGGCGCCGCGCTGATATTTCCTGAAACGCTTGGTATTCTGGAAAATGGCCTGATTGGTCCGGGAGACCTTGGCATTTGGTCCGACGAACATGTCTCGGGCCTGAGCCGTCTTGTGGATATCATTCACAAGATGGGAGCAAAGGCAGGCGCACAGATCGGACATGCTGGTCGCATGTTGGGAATAGAGCACCTTCCTCCGGTGGCTCCGTCTGCGGTTCCGTTTGCTGAGGGACACAAAACCCCTGACGCCCTGAGCGAAGAAGGAATTCTTGATATCATCGCCGCGTTCAAAGCCGCGGCGATCCGAGCCCGCGAGGCAGGCTTTGACGTGCTGGAAATCCATACGGCTCATGGTTACCTGTTGAATGAATTTCTCTCGCCCCTGGCGAATATGCGGACAGATAAGTGGGGCGGAAACCATGAAAATCGCTATCGCATCCTGCGTCATATTCTTGAGGCTGTACGGCCAGAATGGGAAGGCCCGCTCTTCGTCAGGATTTCGACCACTGATTATGTAGAGGGTGGGAATACGCCGGAAGATTTCATGATCTATGGCCAATGGATGAAAGAACAAGGTGTTGATCTGATCGACTGCTCGTCTGGTGGCATCGCCAGGGTCAAGGTGAACAGCTATCCGGGATATCAGGTTCCGGCCTCAACGCTTCTTAAGGAAAAACTTGGCATCATGACCGGGGCGGTCGGCATGATCGAAACTGCCGATCTTGCCGAGGACATCGTATCCAACGAGAGAGCCGATATTGTCTTGATTGGCCGGGCCATGTTGCGTGATCCCTTCTGGGTTCGCAGTGCAGCAGACCAGCTCAGAACGACGATTAGCGTGCCGCCGCAGTATACGCGTTACGGTGCATGGTGGCTCAACAACCAGCCGCGCCCGGAGCCGGTGCCGATGGATGAGACCGCCAATCTTTACTGACTTCTCATGACTTGAAACAGCGACCGGGTTCCTCTCGGCCGTCATGCAACGCAATATTTGTAATCAGGAGAAAGACCCATGGCCAGGACAGTCATTTTCAACAAGACCGGTGGGCCTGAGGTTCTCGAGGTCGTGGACAAGGACGTTCCGGCACCTAAGGCCGGAGAAGTTCAGATCCGCGTAAAGGCAATGGGTCTGAACCGCGCGGAAGTGATGTTCCGTACGGGAAACTACGTCACGGAGCCTCGGTTTCCCGCCATCATTGGCTACGAGGCGTCAGGCCTCATCGAGGCTCTCGGGCCAGATGTCAGCGGTTTTGCCGTCGGAGATGCTGTCAGTGTCATTCCCTGTTTCATGCTGGGCGAATACGGGCTTCATGGCGAACTTGTGAATGCACCGGCTTTCGGCGTCGTTAAGAACCCGCCGAATGTTAGCTGGGAAGAGGCGGCTGCGACCTGGATGATGTTTACCACAGCCTATGGCGCGCTGGTCGATATCGGACAACTCGCCAAGGGCGATACGGTGTTGATCCGGGCGGCGTCCAGCAGTGTCGGACTTGCCGCCATTCAGATCGTGAACATGCTGGGGGGAACGCCGATCGCTTTGACACGCCACTCCAATAAGAGCGAAGAGCTTCTTCAGCATGGCGCAAAGCACGTTATTGCAACGGAAGAGCAGGATCTCGTTAAAGAAGTCGGCAAGATTACCAACGGCAAGGGCGCAAGGCTGGCTTTCGATCCGGTGGGTGGTCCATATGTCGCAACGATACTTGAAGCATTGTCTGATCTGGGGGTTTTCTTTCAATATGGAGCCTTGGACACAACCCCACTTGCTGTTCCTGTCATGTCGCTTCTTGGCAAAGATCTGACAGTTCGGGGATACCAGCTTTTCGAAATCACCAGAGATCAGGAACGCCTGGAGCGCGCTAAGGCGTTTATCAGCAAGGGGCTGGCGGATGATCTGCTCAAGCCCGTTATCGCCAAGGTGTTCAAACTTGAGGATATCAGTGAGGCGCACCGTTTCATGGAAAGTAATGCCCAGATCGGCAAAATCGTCGTTGTTCCCTGATCCTCGGAACGCCCCTTCACTGGGCTTTGAGAGACAAACATTCTCAGAAAATGTCAGCTGGCTTTGGTTGAGCCAACATTCTGCCGGTCTGCTTAATAAATTTGAAGCAGACCAACGGCATATGCTTCAAGGCGGACATTGCAGTGGGAAGAGTGGAGGGTGAAAGCCGATATTTTCGGGAAGATCGCGTTTGGGACATAGCGGTCTCACAGGTTACAGCCCCTGTGGCAGTAAAAACAGATACTAGAGGGCCTCCGTAATATGGCGGGCCGTTGCAGGTGCGACGGCGAAATGCCGATGATATTCTCGGCTGAACTGGGAGACGCTTTCATAGCCGACGCGACGCGCAGCGTCGCCGACCCTGGCGCGATCATAAAGGATCATATCGCGGGCGGCATGGAGGCGGAGGCGTTTCACGTATTGTAGCGGCGACTGTCCGGTGCGGCGGCGGAAGGCGCGGTGGAATGCCGACAGGCTCATAGCCGCCGCCTCTGCCCAAGCTTTCACGCTGACCGGTTGGGCGATGTCAGCCCGGATTGCTTCGATCAGTGCATCCAGGCGGCCATCGTCGCCGGTCTGATGGGCATAGGTTACGAGCGAGGGGCCGCACGTACCACAGAGCGCGTGGAACAGCAGTTCCCGACGGAGTGCTGGCCCAATCACACGTGCGGAAAGCGGATCGTCGATGACGACTACCATTCTTTCAATCGACCTTCTCATCCAGTTCGTGATGCGGGCCGGTGCCAACGCGCTGGCCCCTGAACGCGGCGCGATCGGTTGCCGATCATCCATGTCCCGTATCAGGCTGGATAAATCCTCACGGGAAGCCGCTATGAACAGTCCACACAGCGGCGCATCTGTGCTTGCCTCGTGCGAGCAGAAAAGGGGCATTGGTAGCGTTACAACGAGATAATTATCCTGATCATAAACGAAGTTACGTTCGGAAACCGAACCATTCTTTCGCCCACACAACAGGATCGTGATCCCTGCGTCGTAGACCAGCGGTTCCGGCGGTGTCGGGCTGGTGGTCCAGAAGACATGAACGCCTTCTATTCCGGTCGGATCAATCCCGTTAGGCCCCGTGGCGAGCCTCTTTGCAACAAAAGCGGATATCTCGTTCATTCATCTCTCAAATTTGTGCGGATTGCCATAAATAGGCAAGAGAAAGACACTTATTTGCATATAATCGAAAAAATAATGTCACTATTATACTCTCATTGCAATTGGGGCTGACTGGCTGCTGCCAGTTAACTATTACTCTGGAGCAAACATGAGCAACATCAAGAATAAGGTCGTGGTTATCACCGGTGCGAGCAGCGGTCTCGGCGAAGCCGCTGCTCGCACCCTGTCTGCTGCCGGAGCCACAGTTGTCGTCGGCGCACGCCGCACCGATCGCATTGAAGCACTGGTCTCAGAACTCAATGCTGCCGGCGGTAATGCGCTTGCTGTCGCAGTTGATGTGACCCGCGCAGAGCAGGTGCAAGCCTTGGTCGACCAGACAGTAAAAGCCTTCGGCCGGGTCGACGTGCTCATCAATAATGCGGGCCTCATGCCTTCCTCTCCGCTGGAAATGCTGAAGATCGACGATTGGGATCGCATGATCGACGTCAATCTTAAGGGCGTGCTCTATGGCATAGCCGCAGCTCTCCCCGTAATGAAGGAGCAAAAGAGCGGCCACATCATCAACGTATCGTCGGTTTCGGGTCATAAAGTGTCCCCTGGTACTGCCGTCTACGCTGCGACAAAACACGGAGTGCGGGTAATTTCGGAAGGGCTCCGTCAAGAGGTGAAACCCTACAACATTCGCACGACAATTATTTCACCAGGCGCAATCGCAACCGAATTGCCCGACAGCGTCAGCGTTCCCGAGATCGCGGCGGGTATCAAAGAATTCTACAAAGACGCGATTCCGGCGGATAGTTTTGCCCGTGTCGTCGCCTTTGCGATTGAACAGCCGACTGAGGTTGACATTAACGAGATCCTCTTCCGCCCGACGTCGCAGGAATATTGATCTGGCATCGCCCCTTCCAGAGGAACGGGTGAAGTCTGCTCACTTCAAATTGGATATTAAAAGGAGCTCTCATCATGTGCAGTCGATGCGACGATCCGAACCATATCGTGGCGTCTTTTGATCGTCGCAATCTGCTCATCGGCAGCGCGGGCCTCGCGGCGACTGGGCTGATAGCTGGTGCGGCCGCCGCCAAAACAACGGTAATGACCTCCGATCTCGGACCAACTACGGCCTCTGCCTGGGCGGCGACTGACAAATCCAGTTTTGTTCCAATGAAAATCCAACGCCGCGCTCTCGGTCCGAACGATGTGCAGATGGAGATTCTATACAGTGGCATCTGTCATTCCGATATCCATATGGTACGCGAGGAATGGATGCCTGCGCACTATCCGATGGTGCCGGGCCACGAGATTATCGGCCGCGTAACGGCAGTAGGGCCGAAGGTCACCAAGTTTCGTATCGGCGATATCGGCGGTGTCGGCTGTATGGTCGATAGTTGCGGGTACTGCGTCGAATGCCTCGCAGACCGCGAGCATGCCTGCCTGAATGGCATGACGCTCACTTATGCGTCGCCTGACAAGATATCTGGTGGAATCACCCAGGGCGGCTATTCGACCGGGGTCGTCGTCACGGAGAAATTTGTCATCCGGATCCCGCCGGGTGTGAACCTGGCCGGCATGGCGCCGTTGCTATGCGCCGGCATCACCACCTTTTCGCCGCTCCAGCACTGGAAGGCTTCCCGGGGGATGAGGATCGGCGTTATCGGTCTGGGGGGGGGCTGGGGCACATGGCGGTCAAGCTTGCTGTAGCGAAGGGGGCCGAAGTTACCGTCTTCACCACGTCGGCCGGTAAGCAGGCTGACGCGTTGCGGATGGGGGCCAGAGAGGCAGTCTTGTGGAGCGATCAGACAAAGATACACAGCTCTGGCCCGGGTTTTGATTTGATCATCGCCGCTGTACCGCAGGCCTTTCCAATCCAACCGTTCATGAACCTGCTCAAGACAGACGCGACTTTGGTCAATGTCGGCGCACTGGAAGCGATCGATGGCTACAATGCGATGATGAACAATACAGCCCGACGCAATCTATCGGGATCAATGATCGGTGGCATCGCACAGACACAGGAAGTTGTCGATTTCTGTGCAGCACGAGGAATCACTGCCGATGTAGAGCTGATCCGTCCAGATCAAATTGCGACTGCTTTTGATCGCGTCGTGGGCAAGGATGTGAAATTCCGTTTCGTCATTGATATGACAAAGTCTTAAAAAATGTCCGAGCAGAAGGTCTGGTTTATCACCGGCGCGTCGTCAGGGTTGGGGCGCGAACTCGCAAAGGCAGCGTTGGCGTCAGGCGATATTGTCGTCGCCTGCGCCCGGAGGATCGAACGGCTCCAAGACATCGTTACCGATACCGACGGTAAAGGCCTCGCGATCGTACTCGATGTGACCGACACCGTCTCTCGAGTGCAAGCTCTGCAGGCCGCCCTCGATCGATTTGGGCGGATCGACGTACTGGCCAATGTCGCCGGACGTGGCATTAATGGTGCAGCGGAAGAGCTGGATATCGCGCAGGTACGTGATGCCTTCGAGGTTAACTGCTTCGGCGCGATTGAGCTGACCCGCCTCGTCCTGCCGCATATGCGTGCCGCCCGCTCGGGACATATTCTCAATGTCTCCAGTATAGTCGGCCTCGTCGCGGTACCTGATCTTGGCGTTTATTGTGCTACCAAGTTCGCGCTCGAAGCCTGGACCGAAGCGCTTGCCGGAGAGGTCAGGGATCTTGGTATCCGCGTGACGCTCGTTGAGCCGGGCGGATTTCGTACTGAGTTCGAGGGAGATACTATCGTCCGTCCCGCCATTCGTATCCCTGACTATGCGCCGATTGTCGGACCGATCGAAAAACAACTTTCCGGCAATGCCGGCAGGCAGCTTGGTAACCCCGAGATCGCAGCGTCTATCATGGTCGAGGCCGTCAAGGATAACGGAGCGCCGCTACGTCTAGTGCTCGGCAGCGATGCTCATGCAATGTGGGCAGCGGCTTCCACCCGTACCAGCGCAGATATTTTGCGTTGGAAAGATCGATGTCTGTCCACCGACTATGCGGATATTGAGCAGACGATCCTTTGATTCTGTAGGTTACCAGTACAATCAGATAACGGGTTGAGATTTCTCCAGCATATTTTGCGTTATCCAACCATCGTATCAGTTATAATACTGTCATAGGCAGCGCTAAAATATCGGAAAATACGTCGCCAGAGACCCCGCCGGCATGGAAGTCTCCAGCAAGATGATCCTCACAAATCCGGCCTTTCTCGCCCACTTGAAGGCAGAGTGCCCCGCTTGAACGAGAGGGGGGGGGCGGAATACGCTCTTCGGCTGAAACGAGAAGGGCTACGCCGACTATCTTTTTCTTCAATTCCGAACGGACGTCTCTCGATGTCTGTAATCGGGCATTGAGAGATCCAAAGCAGACACTCGGGGCCTCTATCATAGTGCGCTGCGACCCGTCTCCAGTCCTTGAGCCTTCCGAAATGGTTTGAGGCTCCGCCTTTTCGGTAGACAGGGCCATCCATCATCCGGGCGAAGATCCCCATGTCGCCCTTGGGAAAGAACGGTCGCAGGCGCTCAATCTGATCGTCCGTCAGCCAAAACAGATCGCTCATCTCTAGTCTCCTTGCGGGAGACTGAATCGGATTTCGGTAATGAAACCAATGGGTCCTGAGCCTAATATGTGCTTGTAATGATATGCCTATCATTCATATTATTTTTTCATAAGATTATGCTGTTTTTATGATCTAATCTACATTCTCGTCCTTTGTTATGTTGCAAAGTCAAACTGATAATTCTCAAGCCTTCAGAGCGATTTCGGACATAATGCTTCATCGAAGATACGCGCCTCTAGCGCCTCATAACCCTTGCGCCTTCAAAAGAGACTATTTTCGTGCGGTAAGCGGGTTTATTACTCTTTGCATGGTG
>NZ_BJVA01000001.1 GCF_007988905.1 Gluconobacter kanchanaburiensis NBRC 103587 | reverse complement strand
CCAGTCTTTCTTGAGTAAAGACTTATACAATGTGTCCGCACCCGTAGCTCAACTGGATAGAGCACCAGACTACGAATCTGGGGGTTAGAGGTTCAAGTCCTTTCGGGTGCACCACATTGCCTTTCCCTTAAATATCAATTCTGGATACGCTCCAGGCAGCGATAAACCTCGTCCCATTCATAGGGCTTGGCCAGAAATATCACGCCGCCCGGCAGATTCCCGAGATCCTGAAGCCGCGTCCCCGAAGTCAACACCAGTCCGACTTCAGGTCTTTTTTCATGAATGATCCGGGCAAGATCCACACCATCCAGATCTCCGGGCATGTTCACATCCGAAAAAATCGTCCCGATATCCGGATGCCGCTCCAGAAGAGCCAGCGCTTCGCTCGCATCCCCGGCAAGGAACGCTTCATATCCGGCTTCCTCAAGCATATCGGCGGCCAGAAAGCGAAGAAGAGCCTGATCCTCGACAACAAGAACGGGCTTTCGGTTCATTCTTCCAGAAATCGCGCACGTTCCGCCTTTGGGAGCCACGTTAGATGCAGCTTCCTTCATCGACATGACGTGCATGACAATAACCTCCGGAATTTTAAAAGCCTCTGACACCAGTTCAGTGTGCTGCTGTCTGCAACGTCACAACAGGCCGGATGTTTGCATCTATGAATTTTTTCTGACGTGTAGTTCCCGCATATCAACCGCTCCAGATTGGCCATTTTTCAGTGAGGGAGAGGCGCAGCAAACCCTCCACGTTCCGCTGTCGCGAGCACATCAATACCTGCAATCCCCCAAACACCGTCTGGCTGACGTACGAGAAGCGGACTACCGCTGTCACCGTGGGTGGCGG
This sequence comes from Gluconobacter kanchanaburiensis NBRC 103587, assembly GCF_007988905.1. Lineage (GTDB taxonomy): Bacteria > Pseudomonadota > Alphaproteobacteria > Acetobacterales > Acetobacteraceae > Gluconobacter > Gluconobacter kanchanaburiensis. The sequence goes on along the minus strand of NZ_BJVA01000001.1, from coordinate 382,937 downwards.
CGCAATCATGATGAATCAGCCGATTAACTGCCAAACCATTGATCTGACAGGCTGTATCGCCATACGGCACCTCCGCCCGATCCTGCGGATAGCCCACCAGCATCGCCGCCGCTCCCATCCGTGCATCCGCGTAAGGCAGAAGATCCTGCGGTTTCACAACCGCACGATCGAGGACAAGTGTGGCCCGGTCTTCCGGCGCCGTCCCACCCTCGTTTTCAGGGTCATATCCCGGAGCAATGACAAAATGTGTCACCTGGGCATGCACCCGATAACGCCCCATCGCATATCCCATCAGAACATGGGCGTCCTGCGGCGCGATATAGTGTCGGGTAGCCGGCAGCCACAGACAATGCGCGGCCGTGACCATGACGCTCGGCGCAACGGCGAATCCTGTGCACCGTCCGCCAAGAGACGTCTGCACGCGTCCAAGAATCAGCCAGGGAGCCGCGTTGACATCCACGACCAGTCGATGACTATCAGAGCCGAGTCCGGGCAGCGCCATGGCGGGGGCGGCGCAAATCTCACCGACACTCTCTCCCCCCAGCAGACAGATGATCAGCAGCCCGGCGGCCCGTTTCATTCAAGATGATCCGGGCCAAACGCATCGGGCAGGAGTTCTGCGAGAGTCCGCGTCAGCAGAAGGTCGCCTTTTGGCGAGATCATGTGAACCCGCAGTTCCGGCAGACCAAATTCCCTCAATTTCTGCCGACAGCCTCCGCAGGGCGTACAGGGAGCATCGCCCCCCACGACCACGATTTCCTCGATCCGACGGCCACCCGCACGTATCATCGCCGCAATCGCTCCGGCTTCGGCGCAGGTCCCAAGCGGATAAGCCGCGTTCTCGACATTACAACCGGAATGAACAACGCCGTCACAACGCAGGGCCGCCCCCACCTGAAAGCGCGAATAGGGTGCATAGGCACGCGAACGGGCCTCAAGGGCCTCTTGGATCAGTTCCTGTATCATGTTCATAACATTATCCGCTGCGGGTTCAGCTTGGAACATGCTTAAGAGAGCGATACGGTAGCAACATCATGAGTGCACCGCTTCCTTCCGACCCCGCGACCGATCCTTCGTTTTCCGACCTGCTGGAAACCCGCCCCACCCTAACAATGGATGTGCGGGACGGCCTTCTGTTCGAGGGCGTACCGCTGCACGTCATTGCGGCAGCGGTGGGGACACCCTGCTGGATCACAGGCGCGAAAACGCTGAGACGGCGCGCCCGGGCGCTGAAAATGGCGTTCGAAGCCCGGGACCTACCGGTCAGTATGCATTTCGCCATGAAATCGCAGGACCATCAGGCAACGCTGACGCTCCTGCGGCAATGCGGGTATGGCGTGGATATCGTCAGCGGCGGCGAGATGCAGCGTGCCCTTCATGCGGGTATCTCTCCTTCCGGCATCGTCTTCTCAGGCGTTGGAAAATCGGATGCGGAACTGCGCGCAGCCATCGAGCACGATATCGCGCAGATCAATGTCGAAAGTGTCGAAGAACTCTACCGCCTTGATGAAATCGCCCGCGCCTGTGGTCGCGTTGCCCGTGCGGCCCTGCGCGTCAATCCGGACGTGGACGCCGACACCCATGACAAAATTTCCACTGGTCGCGCCGGCGACAAGTTCGGTATCGAATACCGCCGCGCCGTCACGCTGTATGGTGAGGCCGCCAGCCTGAAAAATGTCCGCCTCGTCGGACTGGCCGTTCATCTCGGCAGCCAGATGCTCACCGCCGAGCCTTTTCGTAAAGGCTATGCCCGACTGGCCGACATGGTGCGCGAAATCCGCGCCGCCGGTCATACCGTCGAGGCCGTAGACTGTGGCGGCGGACTCGGCATCCGGTACCGTGACGAGATCGCACCCTCTCCCGACATGCTTGCAGGCGTCATTGCCGAAACACTGGGGGATCTCAATGTCCGACTCAGCATCGAGCCGGGGCGCTGGCTTTCCGCGCCCACAGGCATTCTTCTCAGCCGGGTGATCGAAACCAAGGCCGGGTCTCCCGAGAGCGGGCCCAACTTCGTGGTCATTGACGCGGCGATGAACGATCTCGCCCGCCCTTCCCTCTACGAATCGTGGCACGGAATTCTCCCTGTCGCGCCGACAGCCCTCCATGCCCCGACCAAACTCTGGGACATTGTCGGCCCCGTCTGCGAAAGCAGCGATATTTTTGCCCGGGACCGGGCTCTGCCGGCAACCATCAAACGGGGCGATCTGACCGTGCTGCTGGATACCGGGGCTTATGGTTCGGTGATGAGTTCCACCTACAATTCCCGCCCCTTTGCCGCGCAGGTTCTGGTGGATAATGGAAAATGGGACATTATCCGCCAGCGTCAGAGCGTTGCGGAACTGATCGCCTCTGAAACCGTTCCGGACTGGCTGACCGCGTCCAGGAATAACAATGGCTGAGACCGACACAGCCCTCCGATCCGGAGCCTTACACCTCAGAACCCTACGTCGACGGGCACAGCGTGTGCTGTGGTGGGAACGCGCATGGGAGCCCCTGCGCTGGCCGCTGCTGCTCGTCGCTTTCTACGGACTGGCCTGCCTCGCCCGCATTCCCCAGTCCCTGCCGGACTGGCTGCATGCAGTTCTGGAACTCGCTATTTTTGGCTCGGCTCTATGGCTGATCTTCACGGGTCTGCGCCGCATTCCTCCTGTCAGCACGGCCTTGGCGGATCGTCGGATCGAACACGATTCGCACCTCACCTATCAGCCCCTGCTGAGCCTGACCGATCGACCTGCCTTTGCCGGCAATGGCGAGCAGTCCGCCATCTGGGCCCACCATGTCGAACGGGTCACAGCGTCCCTTGGCACACTGCGGGTCGGGTTTCCCTGTCCGCGGACGAGCCTGAACGAGCGCATTGCTCTCACGGCGGTTCCACTGGCTGTTCTTGTCGCAGCCATACTCGGCGGAACACAGACACCGTCACGTCTCCGGGCTGGCCTGCTGCCGGGCGTTGACGACGACAGCGTTCCGCTTCCTGCCCTTCAGGCCTGGATCGACCGACCGCCCTATGCGCCCGGAGCTCCGATCTTCCTGTCAGCGACTTCGCGTCCCGTACTGGACGTCCCACAGGGATCGATCCTGAACGCCACGATCACCGATGCCCGCGGGAAACCCCGTCTGCACGGCATCGCGTCCGTCCAGCAGAATCATCTCGACGCCCATAGCTGGAACGAACACGGCACGCTCCAGCAGTCCGGCACGATCAGCATTACGGTCCGTGGCCGGACTCTGGGATCATGGCAGGTCAGGGTAGAACCGGATCTGCCTCCGACCGTGCGATGGGACGGCAAACCCGGCCCCCAGAAAAACGACTGGCGTACCGGCCTGCCCTGGGACGTTCACCAGACTTACGGCATCGCGTCCCTTGAAGCTGAAATCAGGCTGCCCGGCCTCGCGCGGGGACGTGTGCTGCACGTTCCCATCCCGCTCGACGGGCATCCCAAGAACGCAAAAGGCGTCGCGACACCCGATCTCTCCTCTGATCCGTTCGCGGGAATGGAGGTCGAGGGGCGTCTGCATGCCACGAGCGTTTCTGGCCGCGAGAGCCGAAGCGACCCGGTCCGGTTCAAAATCGCCGAACGGAAGTTTACCGACCCACTCGCCCGCGCGCTGGTCGGGCTACGCCGTCGCCTGATGCTTGGCCAGGAACGCGCGTCACAGGCATCGGGTGAACTGTCACTCCTGACACAAACCACTGACGAGCGCGCCATCCTCGCGACCCTTGGGCTGGAGATTGCGTCTCTGCGCAAAGATGCGCCCGAGGGCTCGGCAGACCGCGTTCCGGGCGAACTCTGGGCTCTGGCACTCTACCTGGACGATCTGCGACGCGACGGCCCGGACATTGCGGATGCCGCAGCCGAGGTCCGCGCAGCACAGCAGGCCGTGCAACAGCAGCTCGATCATATGCGCGATCTCGGAGACCGCGGCCATTCCCTTTCCGAACAGGAAGAACTCCAGCGCCGCACACAGGCACTCAAAGAGGCGCTGAACCGGCGGATGCAGCTTCTTTTCCAGCGGGCGGCCCAGAGCGGTATCGTGATGCCGCAGTCAGGAACCAGCTCCGCAGACCCGTTCTCCGATGAAATGCGGCGTCTCCAGTCCGAGGCCAATCAGGGTCATGGAGACGAGGCTCTCCGGCGTCTCCAGCAGATGGAGGATATGGCCGAGCGGATACGTCAGGCCCGGCCCGAAGATCTCAAGGCGCTTGCCGAACAGATGAAGGCGCAGGCCGAAGCCCGTGCACAGCGGGCGGCCCTTCATGATCTGGTCCATCGCGAAACGACCCTGCTCGATCATACACAGGCACGCCTCTCCGCCGCCCGCAAAGCGGCAGCACCACCCGATGATGGCGGTCATCAGGATGTCAGCCAGATGTCCACGGCAGATCTGCTGCGCCAGCTCGGCATGCAGCCCCCGCCCGGCATGGACCAGTCCACCCAGACGAAGCCCCCCGCCCCCGTAGACCCAGCGACCGTCGCCGCACAATCCGAAGAACGCCGTGCGGATCATGCCCTGCAACGCGCCCTGCAACGGGTCAACGATATTCTAAGCCGCCGCGTCAAGGACCTGACCGGTAAGCCCGCGACCGCCTTCGACAAGGCAAAAACCGACATGCAGACCGCCCGCGAAGCACTCGCGGACCGCAAGGATGCTGACGCGCAGACCGCCGAACAAAAGGTGCTGGCCGATCTCTCTGAAGCCGGAAAGCAGATGCGGCAGAACCAGAAGTCGGGTAGTGGCGGCAAAGGACAGGGCGGAGGCAGCCTGAGCTTCATTCCTTCCGGTGGCGCGGGAGGCTCCGGCAAGCCCCAGCATGGCGCTAAAGGTCAGCAGGGGGATGACGGCGACCAGCCACAGGCCGGTGATGAAGATGGGGACGATGACGACCAGAAGGATCAGGATCCGCTGGGCCGCAAAATGGGCGAAGGAGACAAGGGCAAGGATTCCGACGCCCATATCCCCGACAAAAGCGCCCGGGACCGCGCCCGGGACATCGAGCGCGAACTCCGCCGCCGCGCTTCGGACCGTACTCGGCCTCAGAGCGAACTCGATTATCTGGAACGGCTCCTCAAATCGTTCTGAAGAACCACAAACAGAAAAGCCCGGCCTCATAAAGACGCCGGGCTTTTTTAATGCCCTCTTGGCTCAATGCGTTCATAGGCCGCCGGAGCGCGTGAAGACTGACCGCCTATAGCGGCCATTTCCACCTCCGAGGCACCGGGAAGCACGCCGTGCATCAGGGGCGTCCAGTTATGAGCACAGGTCTTTCCATTAAATCGCGGAATCAAATAACGGATCTGCACGGCCATGAAGAGCGAAAAACCAAACGCCCCAGTCTCCAACCTACTCGCTGGCGGATAGTCAGGCTGGCGACAGGACGTAAGTCTTTCAAAGTGCAGCAGTTCTGCAAAACGCAGAACAACATTGTCGGCGCATAGAACGGAATCGCCCCACTCGGAATCCCGGCAAGCAGGCACGCGACAACAAAATGCAGACGCATAACCGGCTTCCATGCCCGAAATTACATCATGTTACGGAATACGGTAAAACGGATTGGGCAACAGGAAAGTCTTTTTCGCAAAGCCGCCGCTCAGGTCGGAAGGCTGGTCTCCAAGGCTTGCAATGATCGTATATCCTTTGCGCTCGATACGCTCGCGGGTGGGCGCCTTGTACAGCGCCGCATAGCCATGCGACGTCATCGGGCGCAGATACAGCCCGTCCCAACTACGAATGCCCGCCAGATGCAGATTTCGCTCGGTGGCTTCACGCTCATCTTCATGACGGCCGGTCACAAAAAAGACCGCCACATGATGGGCCTGCGCGTTTTCAATCAGAGCCCGCATGGAGGCGAAAGCTGGGGCTCGACCACTTTTTTCCCACTCAATAGCACCACATGGCCCCTTCGGCAGAGCATCACAGGGGCCGGCCGCAATATAGCCGAAGTCATCAGCGCGGATTTCATCCCAGTTCGAGAGGGTCGTCTCGTCAATGTCGAGGACGATCGCCGGGCGCCGCGTTTTCGGAGCCGCTTCGTCGATCCAGAGACGCGCCTGTGCGACCACACTGTCGAAATCGCGCTGGTAGTCGCCGCTGTCATGATACGCGCTTGCGGCAATGATGGCGTCCCCCACATTCGCGGGCTGCGCGGCAGATGCCTCCATGGGAAGCAGCGCACCACTAACGATCAGGCTGGTGGCAAGCAGGAGGGAACGGATCATGGAGGAGCCACCTTTCGTGACAGAAGAACGAGACCGACCCCAACCAGGGCCAGAACCGTTCCGATAACCGATACACCGCTGTAACCCAACCCTGCCGAAAGCGCGATCCCGCCTAGCGCGGCGCCAATCGCGTTCCCCAGATTGAACGCTCCGATATTCATGGAAGACGCCAGAGCCGGCGCATCATGAGCGGCCTGCATGACCCTCATCTGAAGGGCAGGCATCAGGGCGAACGTGGACGCGCCCCAGAGAAGCGAAGCGAACAGCGCGCCCGGCACGCTCTGCGCCATCCAGGGGAAAACAAGCATCACGCCCCCCAGAACGGGGAAAAACGCCAGCAGGCTTCCATCAAGGGAGCGGTCGGCGCTCCGGCCACCAATCGCATTTCCAATCGAAAAACCAACCCCTGTCAGCATCAGAGCGATCGTAATAACGGTGGGGCTCGCATGGGTAATATGTTCAAGGATCGGAGCGATATAGGTGTAGAGCACGAACATCGCCCCTGCCCCGATCGCGGTCGTCAGAAGGGCGAGCAGAACATTCCCTTTCACCAGAACCCGCAATTCACGCCCAACTTCCGGCAGCGGGCCGATCTCACGGGCGGGAAGTGCCATCTGGACTGCCACCATGGTGACTACCCCGAGGATCGCCGTCACGCCAAAAGCACTATGCCACCCGAAATTCAGCCCGAGCCATGTCATCGCCGGAACACCGATGATGTTGGCGATCGTCAGTCCCATGAACATCGACGCAACCGCGCTGGCCCTGCGCGATGGCGCAACCGAGAGGGAAGCCTCCACGGCGCCAAGACCGAAGAACGCTCCATGAGCCAGGCTGGTCAGCACTCTCGCCGCAAAAAGGAGGTCGTAGGTCGCAGAGACCGCAGAGAGCAGGTTTCCTGCCACATATAGGGCCATAAGCAGGATCAGGGCCAACTTGCGGCGAAAACGGGCCATAAGCAGCGTAATGATGGGCGCTCCGATCATCACGCCCATGGCATAGGCCGTCACCAGACCGCCTGCCTTGGGCACACTGACCTGAAGGCCATGCGCGATGACAGGCAGAAGGCCCATCGGCGTAAATTCTGTCGTGCCAATGGCGAACGCGCCTACGGCAAGCGACAGCAAGGGCCAGTTTGGTGGCGATTTAGCTGCCAGTTTCAAGACCGATCTCCGGGAATGCAGATTGTTCGAAATTGATCGAACCTGTCACAGCCGGAGTGAAGGAACAATCAAAAGTTGTTTTTACATCATACCGTTCGGATGCTCGCCCATGTCCACGCCATCCATGATCATCCCCTTATGGTGAGGGTCATCCAGATGGCAGGCATGATCCTGAAGCTCCTCACCCGAACCATGATCGAGCACATGCGCCATGTCGTCGAGCAGGATAAACCCCCCGTGACGGGCAGGAGTGACCACGAGCGTGTGAATGGACATGTCGTCAGCCGCGATCACCCGGAACGGCGACGGATCAAGAGACGGCACGATCTTTGCCCGATACGGATGACCGTAAAGCGAGACCGGAGACCACTCCTCCGTAATCATGTTCTTGTCGAGCTCGGCGCGGGCATAGGCCGTCAGGCAGTCCAGATGGATGTGGAGCTGATCCTGTGTACGCCCCGGCCGTGAATTGATGGCCATCGACAGATGGGAGTCAGGAATCGCAAACCCGTAGGACTGTGCAACATGCGCCCGCTCGCCCCAGGCTTCGGCAAAATAATTGGGCGTCTCGGGTTTCAGCAGAGCGGGATCTTCGACGCCGGGAATCTTCTGCGTCGGAACCACGAGATACTGGCCGCGTCCATGGAAATCCTTGAGAAGGGCGTAGCCGTCTGTTCCGTCATAAACCGCGCATGGCCTGTGCTGTGCATCCGTGGCACAGCGCCCGTTCACGATCTTCCAAAGCGCATTACGGTCATGGGATCTACCACATCCCGAAAGCCCGAAAGCGGCTGCTGCCGCCAAAAGACCAAATCTGACCGCCGTCCCGTAATTCCTCAAACTCATTCTTCCCTAACCTGACATTGAAGCTGCATCGCGGCTGCAAGTCTTTCAAACCGGCGACGGACCGCGCTGCCTGCGGCTCGGACGCTGCGTGCGCCCAGAACCAGCACAAGCGTCCCGTCTTCTACAAGCAGTCTGCACTCATCGAGCAGGACTTTCGTTCCCGCGCAGAGTGTATAGGCCAGTCTCAGCGCGAGACCCAACTGTACGGCCCGGTCAATTTCCGAACGGGACAGAAGCTGACGGGAAGGTTCGATCAAGGGAGAATCCATCGCCACTTCATACCGTACCGCCAGCGTAAGCCCGACGAAGGCACGCGCGGTATGATCAAAGCCAACGCCATGACCATGCATCACACGGCGATATGTCTGTTCGGCCCGGTATTCGGGATGATCGTAAGACCCGATATCCGACAGCATGCACGTCAGTTCACGCAGTCGCTTCTGGGTCCGGGTCTCGTCGCGAAAGAGTGGAGCCGTCCATGTCACCAGAGGTTCGGCCAGGGATGCACTGCGCGCCAGTCGGTTCGCCATTTCCGACGCGAGATCCGTCATTGGATCAAGACCGGCGACGGACGGCGCCACATGCCGCATGTACCACCCCTCGCGAAGCCCATCGACGCTGAACACGACCTTTGAGGGACGGACACGCTCCATCAGGCAACGCAGCACAACTGCGGCGAAAGGCGCATCCGCCAGCCGCTTGCGCGGCGCACCCGGCAGCTTCTCAAGCGTGCGCTTCGGCGCGCTGATGACCCAGTCCGCCATTTCACGGGCGGCCCCTTCGGAAAGGGTAAAGAGATGGACAAGATTCAGCGGATACTGTGTCCGGGCGATCTGGAGGCGGGCAAGAGCCCGGAACGCGCCACCGACCAGATAAAGAGGACGGCCGGTCATGCCCGGCAGCCAGTTCACTTCTGTCAGCATTTCATTCGCAATTTCGCCCGCGCGCTCGATACTGCCTTTGGCACGATCATGCAGCCGGATAACGCCAAGCTTGGTCGTCACTGCCTCAAAATACTGCCCATCCGCAACATGAATCAGTTCCAGCGAACCGCCACCAATATCCGCCACCAATCCGTTCGCCTCCGGCAGACCGCACAGAACGCCGCGGGCGGCATAGTCGGCTTCCTCAGTCCCTTCCAGAACCCGGATCGGTACGCCAGGCATCCGGGCGCGGATCGCATCCACGAAATCCGGACCGTTAGTGGCATCGCGGACCGCAGCAGTTGCGAGAACCTCGAACGGCTCGGCGCCCATGGCACGGGCGACAGTATGAAACCGCCCCAGCACATCCATCGCAAGCGCCACGCCTTCATCATTGAGACGGCCTGTTGCATCCAGACCTCGCCCCAGCTTGAGCGTGACCTTCTCGTTGAAGATCGGCAAGGGATTACGCGTCACCCCTTCGAAAACAACCAGCCGAACCGAATTTGAACCGAGATCGACGATGGCGGAACGCTGTGAGGATGAGGACATGAAGGTCAGTCTTCCAGAATCCTGTCGGGCCGTTCACGGGGGCGATGAGCCTCCGGAAGGACCTTTTCCCGTGCGGCAGAGCCCCGGCCGGACAGGGATGGATTGTTCATGAAGTATTCGTGGGCGGAGAACGGATGTGCGCCTGGCGAAACCCGATGCCAGTAGCCGTCCCTCGTGAGCGTCCAGCTCTGAAGGTTGTCCTTGATGTTCATCGTCATGATCTGGCCAAGAATCTGCGCATGGACCGTCGGGTTCGTGATGGGCACCATGGCTTCTACCCTCCAGTCCATGTTCCGCACCATCCAGTCTGCGGAAGAAATGAAAACTTTTGCCTTGTGAGACGGCATTCTGTGGCCGTTTCCAAAAGCAAAAACCCGCGCATGTTCCAGAAAACGCCCGACAATCGACTTGATTTCAATATTTTCGGACAGACCCGGCACGCCGGGCCTCAGACAGCAGATTCCCCGGATGATTCCCACAATTTTCACACCCGCCTGTGATGCGGCATAGAGCCTGTCGATCAGTTCGGCGTCCACAAGGCTGTTCATTTTCAGCCAGATCCGACCCGGACGACCGGCTTTCGCATGGTCGATCTCGTCTTGAATCAATTGCTCAAGCGTCGAGCGGATCGTGATCGGGGAGAACGCAAGCGCGTCCATTTTCGCCGGAGTGGCATAGCCTGTCATGTAATTGAACAGGCGTGCCGAATCCGATGCCAGCTTCGGATCACAGGTAAAGAACGACAGATCCGTATAGATCCGGGCCGTGATGGGATGGTAATTCCCCGTTCCGAAATGCGCATAGGACCGGAGCGACCCGTTCTCGCGACGAACCACAAGGCTCAGCTTGGCATGGGTCTTGAGATGCGCAAAACCGAACACGACCTGAACGCCCGCCGCTTCGAGAGCACGAGCGAGACGAATATTAGCTTCCTCGTCAAACCGCGCCCGAAGCTCGACCATCGCCGTGACCGACTTCCCGGCCTCAGCCGCCTCGATCAGTGCATGGACGATCGGACTGTCACGTGAAGTACGGTAGAGGGTCTGCTTGATCGCCAGCACGTTGGGATCAAGCGCTGCCTGACGCAGGAACTGTACCACGACGTCGAAGCTCTCGAACGGATGGTGGACCAGCATGTCTTTGGCGCGAATGGCCGCAAAACAGTTGCCGTCATAATCCAGAACCCGTTCCGGAAAGCGCGGCGTGTAAGGCGGAAACACGAGATCCGGGCGATCATCGACAATCAACTGCTTGAGATCGGTTACACCCACGAAAGACGGCAGGACGACGACGTCTTCCTCGCCAACACCGAGTTCTTCACCCATCTCGCGGCCCAGCGCTTCCGGCAGCTTGTGATCGAGCGCCAGATGAATGCACACGCCCCGACGGCGCTGCTTGAGCGCGGTCTCGTAGGACCGGACCAGATCTTCGGCCTCATCCTCGAATTCCACGTCCGTATCGCGAATGATGCGGAGCACGCCCGCATCTCCAATCGCCAGACCGGGAAACAGCCGGTCCGCAAACAGCGTGATGAGGTCTTCCAGCAATATGAACCGGATCTGGTCAGGTGTACTCTGCCCCTCCGTCACGCGGGCCGGAAGGCGCAGGAAACGTGGAACCTGCGCCGGCAGCAGGATCAATCCATCCATGACATGGATGGACGAGGCCGGATCCTTCAGCCGCATTACAAGCGCCAGACCCATATTGGGAATGAACGGCAGCGGATGGGACGGATCGACAGCCATGGGCGTCAGGACCGGAAATACCCTTTCATCAAAAAGGGTGGAAAGCTGCGCCAGATCGGTCTCGTCCAACGAGTCGGTCGGCAGAATGACGATCCCGGCATCTTTCAGCTCATCTTCAAGGATGTGCCAGACGCGCTGCTGCTCCTCAAGCAGATAGCGCGCCTTCTGCCGAACCTGCGCGAGCTGTTGGACGGGTGTCAGGCCATCGGGACTGCGGACCACCATGCCCTCACGGACCTGCCCCACCAGGCCGGCAACACGCACGGAATAGAATTCGTCGAGATTACTGGAACTGATCGACAGAAAGCGCACCCGTTCCAGCAGCGGGTTACGAGTGTTTTCAGCTTCGTCGATGACGCGCTGATTAAAGTCCAGCCATGATAGTTCGCGGTTGAGGAAGCGTTCGGGCGAAGTCGGCATATGCGCGTAATCCTCGGCCCGGGCGGCTGTCTGACGCCGACGGCCGACAGTGCTGCCAGCCGGGGTCACGACATTGCGCGGCTTGCGGGAGGAACGGCGACGCGGGGCGGGGCGGGAATCTTCAGTCACGATCAGGCCTTCGGGAACACACGGAAGTACGGGTCTGCCGAAAGGTCATCCCCCAGTCTGGGCATGTCAAACAGAGTTTTTGTGTCACTGCCCGGACACCTCTCACTCCGGGCGGAGCAGATCCGGAAGCATTTCCAGCGCAAGAGCACGTGTGATCGGCTGTTTCCGGGTCAGCGCTGCCTCGTCGAGACGCTCGACCGCGGACACCAGAGCGCTTCCGGTACGCGGCAAATGACGCCACAACCATTCCGTGACTGATTGTGACACGACGAGCTGGCGGTCTGCGAGCAGGGACAGCAGCAGCGTGGCTCGCAGATCGTCCTCCGGCTCACCGGTTGCGGTCGTCGCGGTTGCACGGAGGCGGCTTGCCAGATCGGGAAGCATGAAATGACTGCGCGACGGCGGAAACTGCCCGACCATCAGCACACGGTCTCCCTGCGCCAGAGCATCATTCAGAAGATGGAGCATTGTGGCTTCGTCCCCCGGCGAATCGGCATTGTCGATCGCCAGATTGCCCTGCACCCGGATGCGCCCCCCCGCGGAGGACGTGGAGAAAAGGCGGGCATCCAGTACAGTGGCATCATGGTCATGCGCCCAGGCCGTCAGCAGGTGGGTCTTCCCCGTTCCTGGCGGTCCCCAGAGCCACAGACGGCCGTCCGGCCAACGGGAACGGGACAGCCAGGCTCGTGCTGCCGCATTGGACGACCCGTTGATGAAGCGCTCGGACGTCATGGCCGTCATACGTCGCAGCGGAAACGCCATCTGCGTGGCCCCGTGCCCCCCCGTAGCGCCGGCCGTATCCCGTTTTGTCATCCCACGCCCCTTTTTCCTGCCGTTACGCCCTCAAACAGGCGTTCCGCCAGCGCGCAGGATGCTCTAGAACGGCGTCACGTCAACCAGCGGGAACCTTCGACCATGACCGATCAGCCTGACACCTTCCCGGGCAAGAGCCACAGCACGACCGGCGGCGCAAGCTACGCACAGGCCGGCGTGGACATCGCCGCAGGAGATGCGCTGGTCGATGCGATCAAGCCCGCAGCCAAGGCTACGAACCGTCCCGGAACCATGGGTGGCCTCGGCGGTTTCGGCGCCCTGTTCGATCTCAAGGCCGCTGGCTTCACCGATCCCGTCCTCGTCAGCTGCACCGACGGCGTCGGCACGAAGCTGATGGTCGCCATCGAAGCCGGAAAACACGATGAGGTCGGAATCGATCTCGTCGCCATGTGCGTCAACGATCTCGTGGTGCAGGGCGCGACGCCACTGTTCTTTCTGGACTATCTCGCAACCGGAAAACTCTCCGTCGAGGCCGCCGCCACAGTCGTAAAGGGCATCGCCAAGGGCTGCGCCGAATCCGGTTGTGCCCTCGTCGGCGGTGAAACGGCCGAAATGCCCGGCATGTACGCCCCCGGCCATTATGACCTCGCAGGTTTCAGTGTGGGCGCTGCCGAGCGGAACAACCTTCTCCCCGCCAATATTGCCGAAGGCGACACGCTGATCGGCCTACCCTCCTCCGGCGTTCATTCCAACGGTTTCTCACTCGTCCGCGAAGTCGTGCGCCGCTCCGGCCTCGGCTGGAACGACCCGGCCCCCTTCGCCGAAGGTCACACGCTGGCCGAAGCCCTCCTGACGCCCACGAAACTCTATGTCCGCACGGTCCTGGAGCTGCATGCAAAGGGCCTACTGAACGGCTGCGCGCACATCACAGGCGGCGGCCTGCCCGGCAACCTGCCCCGCGTCCTGCCCGAAGGCCTCGGTGTACGCGTCGATGGCTCCGCATGGATCGTTCCGCCTGTATTCCGCTGGCTGGCCGAAACCGGCAACGTAGCCGCTGATGAAATGCTCCGCGTCTTCAACTGCGGCATCGGCATGGTGCTCGTCACCTCCGAGCCTGAAAAAGTCATGGCGGAACTGGATGCGCGCGGTGAAACCGGCTTCCTCATGGGCCAAATCGTCCGCTCCGGCGACGCCTACACCCTGACAGTACCGGTCTCCTTCGCATGAAGAAGCCGCATTCCAAAAGCAGAGCAAAAGCTCCTGCCAAAAAGACCGAAAAAGTCCCCATCGCGATCCTCATCAGCGGCCGTGGCAGCAACATGCGCGCCCTGATCGAGGCCTGCGCCCGTCCGGACTACCCCGCTGAAATCGTGCTGGTGCTCAGCAACCGGCCGGACGCTCCGGGCCTCGAGGTCGCTGAAGCCGCTGGCCTTAAGACCCTCATCATCGACCACAAGCCTTTCGGCAAGGATCGCGAAGCCCACGAACGCGAAATCGACGCCGCCCTTCAGGCGTCCGGCGCCATGCTCGTCGTCCTTGCAGGCTATATGCGCGTCCTGACACCCTGGCTGGTCAAGGCCTGGGAAGACAGGATGCTCAACATCCACCCGAGCCTCCTACCCGCCTTCCCCGGCCTGCACACCCATGAAGCCGCCATCAAGGCCGGGGCAAAAGAGCACGGCTGCACCGTCCATCTCGTCACATCGGGGGTGGACGAAGGCCCTATTCTCGGACAGGCGAGCGTTCCCGTCCTCGAAACCGACACGCCGGACACTCTCGCAGCCCGTGTTCTGGAACAGGAGCATCTTCTCTATCCGGAAGTTCTGGAAATGATCTGCGACGTGTTCGCGAAGTAACAGCCACCTGGCCAGATCCTTCGCGGGCGTCTTTTTCCGACACCCCGATCCGGGCCTGCTTTCTCCAACCGTTCCGGAGCGGTTAGTAACAAGGGACATGACCCGGTGGGCTTCCTCATCTCTTCACGCCCGACCCTCCGTTTCTGGCTTGGACTGCTTGTTTTCGCAGGACTGCTCTTTTTCCGGGCGCCCAACATCCTGCTTCACGCTCAGTTCTGGGGCGAAGATGGCTGGAACTGGTATCCGGAAGCTTACCATCTGGGTCTGTCTTCCCTTTTTCTTCCCCATACCGGCTATTTCCAGACGATCAGTCGCCTCATAGCGCTTGTGGGCGCACCTTTCCCGCTCGCCTGGAATCCGACGATCTATGCGGGTTTCGCTTTCATCTTCCAGTTGCTACCCGCAGCCTTTCTGTTTTCAGACCGTGGCGCTAGCCTGTGCCCCAGTCGGGCAGTGCGGTTTCTTCTCGGATGCCTGTTCTGCCTGGCCCCGAATACGACTGAAGTCTTCGTCAATCTGACTAACAGCCAGTGGCATCTCGCGGTGCTGGCATTCCTGATCATTGTCTCGGAGCCACCCGAAACAACAGCGGGCAGAATTTTTGACTACTGTTTTCTGGCGATATCAGCCCTCAGTGGGCCTTTCTGCCTGCTTCTGTTCCCCGTCGCGGCTTTCCGGGCCGCCACAGACCGCAGACCGGCTCCGCTGATCCGGCTTGCCATTCTGACGCTTGGAGTGGCCATACAGGCCATTCCGCTCATTGAGACCAGCGGCAGCACAAGGCTGGATACCCCTCTGGGGGCCCGACCTTTCACACTGATCCGACTTCTTGCAGCACAGCTTTTTCTGGTTCCGCTCATAGGGCATCATCATCTTAATGCACTCTATGCAAACAGGATCTGGCTAAATCCACTTTTCCCTTGCGTGGTTGACCTCATCGCCGGTCTCGTCTGCCTTGAGGCTGCAAGACGCTGGCCAGCGATGCGTTATGCTCTTTTGTTCATCATTCTGGTTCTGGCGGCGGCACTGAGCCATCCTGTGGTCAGTACGACAATCCCGCAGTGGGACGTCATGTTCATCCCCGATACGGGCATGCGCTATTTCTTCATGCCGACCCTGTTCTGGATGGCGGCACTTACGGCCGTCACCTTTTCGGGGCGAGGACTTCTGCGTGTTTTCGCAACAGTGGGCCTTCTTGCCGTACTGTTATTCGGCGTTCCACACGATCGCAGGATCTATGTCGAAACCGATCGTGGTTTCGGCGCCGCGGCCCGGGCGTTCGACAACGCTCCTCCGGGAACCTCAGTGACAGTGCCTGTACGGCCCAATTCTTCCGTCACCCTCATCCGATAAAAAAAGCTCCCGGAACATCCGTCCCAGGAGCCTTTTCAACACACGAACTTCCGCAGATTACGGCAGAATTTCAGTCTCGGCGAAGAAGAAGGAAATCTCGTTCTTCGCGTTCTCGAGGCTGTCCGAACCATGCACGGAGTTGGCTTCGATGCTCTCGGCGAACAGCTTGCGAACGGTGCCTTCAGCAGCGTCGGCCGGGTTGGTTGCACCCATGACTTCGCGGTTCTTGGCGACAGCGCCTTCACCCTGAAGAACCTGCACGACAACCGGCTCGGCGATCATGGAGGACACGAGGCTGCCGTAGAACGGACGCTCCTTGTGAACCGCATAGAAAGCGCCAGCCTGCTTCTCGGTCAGGTGGATGCGCTTCTGGGCAACGATACGCAGGCCAGCGCCTTCGAACACGGCATTGATCTTGCCGGTCAGGTTACGCTTGGTTGCGTCGGGCTTGATGATGGAAAGCGTGCGCTCGAGAGCCATCTTTCTTCTCCTGGTTAGGACCGGCCCCTTTCCGGGACCAGCGGGTAAATACCGCCGTTCCACTAGAGCAAATTCATCGTTCCTGATAGGTCTGTCGCAGTATTTTAACGTCCCCTGTTTCTTTTCTTCCGACTGATCGAGGCGCCTGTGAGCCTGCTCACCATCACCGACCTGACCCTCCGCATCGCGGGCCGTACCCTGCTGGACAATGCGTCCCTCAGCGTGGACCCGGGACGCAAGATCGGTCTGATCGGCAAGAACGGTGCTGGAAAATCCACCCTCCTGGCCGCGATCGCCGGTGATTTCGCCCCCGATGGTGGCACCATCACCCTCGCCGCTCGCGCTACAATGGGCCGCGTCAAACAGGAAACCCCCTCGGGCAGCACCTCCATCCTTGATACGGTCCTCGAAGGCGACCTAGAGCGCACGCGCCTGCTTGCGGAAGCCGAAACCGCGACCGACCCGGCCCGCATCGCCGACGTCCACGAACGCCTCATCGCCATCGACGCCTACACTGCCCCCGCCCGTGCCGGCGCCATCCTGTCCGGCCTCGGCTTCGATCAGGAGGCACAGAACCGCGCCGTTTCGGACTTCTCCGGCGGCTGGCGGATGCGCGTGTCGCTTGCAACAGCTCTGTTCCTGAACCCCGATCTTTTGCTGCTCGACGAGCCGACCAACCATCTCGATATCGAGGCCACGCTCTGGCTGGAATCCTGGCTCGCGAAGTTTTCCGGTGCTGCGATCATCGTCAGCCATGACCGCTCCCTGCTCGACAACACCGTCGATGCCATCGCCCACCTCGATCACCAGAAAATCAGCGTTACCCCCGGTGGCTACGACAATTTCGTCCGTATTCGCACGGAACAGGCGCTTCAGCAGAACCGCGCTGCGGAGCGCATCGCTGCCCAGCGCGCGCACATGCAGTCTTTCGTGGACCGTTTTCGCGCCAAAGCCACAAAAGCCAAGCAGGCCCAGGCCCGCCTGAAGGCCCTCGAACGCCTTCCCCAGATCGACAGCGTCGTGGAAGACACCCCTACCCGCTTCTCTTTCCCCGAGCCGCAGCCGCTACCCCCGCCAATGCTGAGCCTGAACAATGTCAGCCTCGGCTATGACGGGCGTGTCGTCCTCAAGGGCCTGAACCAGCGTCTGGACATGGAAGACCGGATCGCCCTGCTCGGTCAGAACGGACGTGGAAAATCCACCTTCGCGAAGCTTCTGGCCGGTCGACTGGAGCCGATGTCGGGCACCTACACGCATTCCCCCAAGCTGAAGATAGGCTATTTCGCCCAGCACCAGAGTGACGAACTCGTCCTGACCGACACACCTATCGACCACATGAGCCGCGCCATGCCGGACGCGCTCCCCGCAGCCGTCCGGGCCCAACTCGCCCGGTTCGGCCTCGATGAAAACCGTGCGGAAACAAAAGTCGGAGAGCTCTCAGGCGGCGAAAAGGCTCGCCTGCTCCTCGCTCTCTCCACTCGCGAAGCCCCACACCTGCTGATCCTCGATGAGCCAACCAACCATCTCGATCTCGACGCCCGTGACGCCCTGATCCGCGCGCTGTCGGCCTTTGAAGGCGCTGTGATCCTCATCAGCCATGACAGCCATCTCGTGGAATCGGTGGCTGACCGCTTCTGGCTCGTCGAAGACGGCACGATCGCTCCCTTCGAGGGCGACATGGCCGAATACCGTGCCTGGCTCCTCGAACGCGCCCGCAAGGCCCGCTCCGAAATCGCCGAGCGAAGCAGGGCGGCCACGGCGTCGACAGAAAGCGGCTCCTCCTCGGCCCAGAAACGCATCGACCGCAAGGAACAGACCCGGGCCCTCGCTCCCCTGCGTCGTAAAATCCGGGATGCCGAAGCGAAAATGGCGCAACTCACCAGCGAAAAGAAAAAAATAGAGGACAAGCTAGCGGATCCGGCGCTTTACCAGTCAGGCGATGCTGGCGAACTGACCTCATTGAATGTTCATCTTTCCGCGCTGAACGCCACTCTCGAAACCGTCGAGGAGACATGGCTTGAAGCGCAGGCAGAGCTGGAAGATTCGATGAGCTGAATTTTCCGGATTATTGGCGGGCACAGACTCTCAAAATAATTTTTTTTACTAACAATCGTGAAACGTACTGCTTCCCGGCGCTCAACGGTGACGATCAAATCTTGTTCGGTGACATCGCAAGCAACGCGACGGTCGGCAAGGTCAGCACCCAGTATATCCAGAACGGCGAGGCCGACGGTATCAGCGTTGGTGACGGCGAACCCCAGTCGTTTCGAGCTGGGGCAGCCCCCGGAACACCAAGGTCATCTTCAAGCTCGCTGCAACTACAACGGCTATGCCGGTCAGACCGTTGTCCTGTCGCACGACAGCAGCACGCCTGTTCATCTCCAGGAAGCCTGCTTCCTGACGGGCGCCCTGATTGCAACGCGGGATGGCGAGAGTCTGGTTGAGACCTTTGAGATCGGCGACCGCGTCATCAGCCCCAAAGGAGAGAAGCGCACCTTGACTTAAATCGGTCGTACCCACAGCCGTGTCTGCGCCGGCTGATCAACGACGCATTCATCGCACGGGCAACCGTCGCAGCGTCACGTAGTCCAGCCGCGTCGTCGCATTTGGCAACGTCGCAATGACCTGGGAGCATGACGCCGCCGCAGAACTAATGACGGACCGTGAACGCGTCGAGCCGATCTGGACGCCTATCGTCACCCGTGCGGGTGTTGCTGCCGCTGCGGCGGCCACAACGACGGAATCCAACCTGAGTCTGCAACTTCCCTGCGGAACACTGCTTGCGCCCCGTCACATGGCAGGCGATCGCGCCGTTTTCAGCCTGCCCGATGGTGTCCGTGACGTTCGCATCGTCTCCCGGACCAGCCGTCCCCGTGACATGGTCTCTCCGTTCATCAACGATCCCCGCGAACTCGGTGTTCTGGTGCGCGACATCACGCTGTTCGAAAGCGCTGGTCACCGACCATCTCACGACGGACTCCATCGACTGGCTGGTACGGACGCGAGGCTTCAGCCGTGCGCTGGACATCCGGCAATGCCGTGCTCGGGCTCAATACTACGGCAGCAGCAGTGCTAACCGTACAGATCGTTGCCGGCTGCTCTGTGCAACCTTGAAGACGACGCTGCTCCGGTTGTTCTGAGCGCCTGAGTCGCAAGCCTTCGTCAGGTGACTGGATGACACGCCTGATCCAGGCACATGACACGGAAACCGGGTTCTGGACAGACCGTCCAGAGCCCTGTTTTTTTATCGATTTCTTTTCATGCTGGCGTCGTAAGAGACATC
Source organism: Gluconobacter kanchanaburiensis NBRC 103587 (assembly GCF_007988905.1). GTDB lineage: Bacteria > Pseudomonadota > Alphaproteobacteria > Acetobacterales > Acetobacteraceae > Gluconobacter > Gluconobacter kanchanaburiensis. Next base: position 363,192 of record NZ_BJVA01000001.1, on the reverse strand, counting down.
GTCTTTTACACAGAACGACTCCGGCGCTGCTGCCCCCATTGACCCCCCATCCCTCTGCCCATAAGCCAGTCCACAACGACTGACCAAGGACAGCCCCCTTCCATGCCCATATCCTTTTCCGATCCGGCGGAACGCAGCGAAACTGAACCGCGTGCGCGGGAACTGTCCCGGATCGCCGGGCTCATGCGCATCACGCTGGCACTGGCCCTGATCCTTCTGGCCATCTGGTTGATCGGTGATGTCCTGACTGTGATCTTCGCCTCGGCTCTCGTCGCGGTGGTCCTGCACGGCCTTGCCCGCATGCTACGCAAGCATGCTCCGGTCATCCCCTATCAGGGAGCTGTCGCTCTGGTGACCGTTGCGATCCTGGTCGCCGTCATCGGACTGGGATGGTATAGTGGTCCGTCGATCAGCGATCAGTTCATCCGCCTCAAGCAGGCGCTCATCACCCAGTCTGGAGAACTGCGAAGCCACCTGTCCGGCTCCACGATCGGACAGATGGTTCTCGATCATCTTCCGTCTTCCCTAGGGGGCAACGCCCCGGGCACAGGCGGCCTCAGTTCACTGGGTTCTGGTATCGCAGGTTCGGTAACCGGCCTGCTCAGCAGCGTATTCGGTATCCTCGGCACGATTCTGGTCGTGCTGATCGCCGGACTTTATTTCGCACTTAGTCCTGCCATCTATATCGACGGCATGCTGCGCCTCGTCCCGCCCCAGCACCGCCCCGCAGCCAGGGAGCTTCTGCTCACGGCTGGTGCAACCCTCTGGGCATGGACAGCCGGGCAGGCGCTGGACATGCTCGTGGTTGGGCTTCTCTCCGGAATCGGCCTTTCCCTGATCGGCATCCCGCTCGCGCTCGCGCTGGGTGTCGTAGCAGGACTCTGCAATTTCATTCCCTATATCGGTGCTATCCTGGGCGCAGTACCAGCGATCCTTCTGGGTCTTTCCGTTGGTACGCATGAAGCCCTATTCGTGACGGCACTCTACTGCACTATCCAGTTTTTTGAAGGCAATGTGCTCGCACCCCTGATCCAGCGGCGCGCCGTTCACATGCCGCCCGCACTGGCCATTCTTTCGCAGACGGTTTTCGGATCTATCCTTGGAGCCCCGGGTCTCATTCTCGCCTCTCCCATCACGGCTGCTCTGCTGGCCATGGGCGACAAAGCGACGGCCCCGCTGGAAGACGAAAACCAGACCCGCCGTGCCGTTGGCGAGATGACGGAAGAAGAAGAAGAAGAAAAAAAGCAGAAGTGAATTTCTGCTTGCTCCTGACGTAACGTCATCACCCTTGATGGTGCGTCAGGAGCATGATGATGACCACACAAATCCTGACAATCGGCGAACTCGCGGCCGCAACCGGCGTCACGCCCCGTGCCCTGCGACACTTCGAAGCCGCGGGCCTGCTTCATCCACGACGGTCGGAAAACGGGCGCCGGGCCTACAAAGCGACCGATGTCGGAACGCTCACCCACATCCTGCTCCTGAAACGGGCTGGCTACACCCTGACGGAGATCGCCTCCCTTTCGCACGGGCCGCTCGATGCAAAAAGACTTCTACTGGTTCAGCTCCGTGTTCTCGAAGCACGCCGTGCCGACCTCGACACCGTAATTGGTCAGATGAAGGCCGCCTGCGACCTGATAACAGGAGAAACGGTGCCGGACCTGAAGTCTTTCTGTGCCCTCATCAGCAAAGGACAGCAGTACATGACCTCCGACGCCATGAAAGACGTTCTGGACGAGTATTTTACACCCGATGAGCAGGAGCGCTGGCGGGAAATGGCCAACAGCCATTTCCCGCCCACCGATCGCACGGCGTATATAGAGCAATGGGAAGACCTGATCGGCCGCTGCGAAGACGCCCTTCGACGGGATATTTCCCCGGCCAGCGACGAAGCGGCAGCTTTGCTGAAAGACTGGAAAGCTCTTCAGAAGCCGCTTCAGGATGCGACCGGCCCCGAACTCTGGAGCAAGGCAAACCGGATGTATCTGGAGCGAAGCAACTGGGAAACGTCCGGACGAAAGCTACCTTTCAGCCCGGACGTTCAGGATTTCATTCTGTCGGCCGCGCGCCATCAGGCTGAAGCGCCATGACCTGTTCATCGGGGGACGAATTCATCCGGTATGGGCCGTTCTTTTCAAGCTGAACGCCGATGATGTCGTCCTGATTCTTGTGCTTCCAGATGGAGACAATCACCGGCTGGCCCTGCGCCGTGGTCATTTCAAGAATCACCTGACCCGGCGCAGGCGGACGCTCACCTGACGGGCCCCAGGCGGTTTCATGAGACTGAAGCCACAGATTGACCTTCTGCACCTCGTCTGCCGTCAGAACGCGGCTTACGGGCGCTGCGATCTGACCTGCCGTGACTTCCGGCAGCTTCCAAGCATGGAGCAGTGGCCAGGTCACAAACCAGATAATGCCGACCGGAATCAGGACCAGCGCCCCGAAAACCAGAAGAAGTTTCTGCTCGCGTCTCACGCCTGCTCTCCTGCCCAGCGATTGAGGGCTTCAATGATGTGACGGACATCCTCGTCCGTCAGTTCGGGATGAATGGGGAGCGCCAGAACCCGGGCGCCAAGTCCTTCAGCCACCGGCAGGGATGCACCGTCGTGATGCGGAGCATAGGCTGGCTGGTAATGCAACGGCTTCGGATAATAGACCGCAGTGGGAATGCCTGCGTCTTTCAGGAACGACTGAAGCGCATCCCGTTTCGCGGCGTCCGGCAACAGGACGCTATAGATCGCCCAGGCGCTCTCGCTGTCCGGCACGCGCGCAGGTGGAACAATCCCTGCTGGCATTTCCGCGTCATAAGAGGCTGCGATCGCGTCCCGACGCTTCAGTTCCCCTTCGAACACGTCCAGTTTCGCCAGCAGCACGGCCGCCTGAAGCGTATCGAGCCGTCCATTGATTCCAATCCGCTCGACCTCGTAGCGGGTGCGCCCCTCGCCATGTGTCCGGAGCGAATGATACAACGCCGCCAGATCGTCATCATCCGTCAGAATCGCGCCGCCATCCCCGTATCCGCCCAGCGGCTTGGACGGAAAGAAGGACAGCGTGGTGGCTTTCGCCTCATGTCCCAGACGTCGCCCGCGATAGCTGGCGCCGAAAGACTGCGCACAGTCCGCTATGAGCGTCAGGCCCTCGGCGGTCGCCCAGCTTTTCAGCTCGTCCCAGGGGGCGGGTTGACCGAACAGGTCCACACCGATCACGGCCCGGGGTTCAAGGTCCCCGGCTTCACGCACGGCTTCAAGCCGATCTTTCAAAGACGCCAGACTGATCTGGAATGTCTGCGGATCCACATCCACGAAGACCGGCGTGCCACCGAGCAGCAGAACGACTTCTGCCGTGGCAGTGTAGGTGAAAGCAGGCAGGAAGACCGCGTCTCCCGGGCCGATTTCTTCCCCCATGAGAACCATCAGCAACGCATCCGTCCCGGACGCCACACCGATGGCGTGTTTTGCACCGCCAAACGCCGCCAGACGCTGCTCCAGTTCCTGCACTTCGGGGCCGAGGACGAAACGGCAATGCGCCATGACGGCATCCACACGCTTCTGGATACTGCCACCGAGCCTCGCCTGCTGGGCGGGAAGGTCGAGGAACGCAATCTGCCTTTTTTCAGGCTGCCTTGTCATGGGGCTATCATCTCCGGATCGGGACGGGAGACCGCAACCGGCATTCCGCCGTCACGGTTATGAATGAATTCGGGTACCAGCCGGTACAGGATCTTCATGACGGCGGCCAGATCGCTCGCATGACAGGCCGCTTCAAGAGCATCCATCGCCTCAGCGGCCACGGCGAAGTCAACGGTACGGGGCGACGCCATCCGCAGACCCGGGGCATCTGTCGGAACAGGTGCTTCCCGACCGTGGAACAGCTCTTCGAAGAGCTTTTCGCCAGGACGGAGACCGGTGAAGCGGATTTCGATATCGCTTTCCGGACGCAACCCTGCCAGCCGGATCATCTGGAAGGCCAGATCCATGATCCGCACCGGATCTCCCATATCCAGCACGAAAATGCCGCCCTGCCTGAGACGCTGATCCGTGGCATCGTTTCCCGCCCGCTCATATGTCCCGCGAACGGCAGCCTGCAACACCAGACCCACCGCTTCCGGCACTGTCATAAAATAGCGTGTCATGTCCGGATGTGTGACCGTCAGGGGGCCGCCATGCTCAAGCTGACGCCGGAAGAGCGGGACGACCGAGCCGGTAGAGCCCAGCACATTGCCGAACCTCACTGTCACGCAACGCATACTGCCCTGCCCGGCCCGCGCGCGCATATCGAGCGCCTGCCCGTAGACCTCGGCACAGCGCTTGCTGGCCCCCATCAGGCTGGACGGATTGACCGCCTTGTCTGTGGAAATCATCACCATGGCCTGTGCGCCTGCCCGCTCGGCCTCGTCGGCGACGATCCGCGTTCCGATTACGTTCGTCAGAACGCCTTCAAGCGGATTATCCTCCACGATCGGCACATGTTTGAGCGCCGCGGCATGAAAAACGATCTGCGGGCGATAAGCCCCGAAGATTTCGGCCATGCGACGACGATCCCGCACATCCGCGATGATCTGATGACGCGCGACGGTGCCAAAACGCTCCGAAATATCCAGATTGATCTGCCACAGCGCGTATTCGCTGCTCTCGATCAGCAATAGCAGCGAGGGTTTGAAGGAGGCGATCTGCCGCGCCAGCTCGGAACCGATGCTCCCCCCCGCTCCCGTCACGGCGACAACACGTTCTCCGATCAGGCGCGCCATACCCTGCGAGTCGAGCGCGACCGGAGGCCGGTTCAGCAGATCCTCGATCGCGATGGGCCGGAGTTCGACACGATCCGCAGGCTGCAACGCCGTCAGAGACGGCGTGCGCTGGACGTCGATATCGTAAACCCGGGCCGCCTCGAGAATGGCAGCGAGTTCGCGCCCCTTGATTTCTCCCGCCGTGACAACCAGCGCATCGGGCAGCTTCCCGGCGGCAAACAGCCGTTCCAGGATGGCAGGTGTCTCCGGAATCGTCCCGAGGATCGGGCAGTCATGGATACGACGTCCGGCCTGCTGCGCACCGCCGGTGAGAAGTCCTACGACCCGGCGATTGTTCTCGCTGTCACGCTCCATGGCCCGCAGAAACAGGTCCGCCTCGTGATCGGCACCAAGAAGCAGAATACGTTCACCATCCTGGGCAAGGCTCCTGCGCCGTGCGGCCAGTCTCCACATCATGCGGATCGCCCCGAGGAATGTCAGCAGCACCAGGGCATGGATGATCGGGAAGGTCGGCGTTGGCAGGGGGTAACCCCCGATATGAAGCAGCACCGCGAACAGCAGCGCACTCAGAACCGAAGCGCAGGCAATGTTGAACAGATCCGCAACGCCGGAAAAACGCCAGTACTGCTGTGGAATGCGAAATGGCAGTCCGCTGACGAGGAGCGTGATGCCGCCCCCCGCAATGAACCATAGCGGATGCAGCCACCCACCGGCCGGATCGGCCAGCCAGCGTGCCACCGGTGCAGCAGCGGCGGACACGACTCCATCCAGTGCCACGTTGAGCGCAATGCGTCGTGCCTGCATCGACGTGCGGGACTGCGGGCCTTGAGGAGAGCCGGGGGCAGCCGCGGGAGAGGGCCCCGGAGGAAGCGCCGAAGGAGGCATTGAGGCCGAAGACGCAGAGCCTGTAGGATGAATGGATGTCACGCGCCCCTTATAGCGCCAAAAGCCTCCCTCCCATAAAGTCGTCCCATGCCTTTTTCTCTGCAGACCCTGACAGTCGGCTTCACGCTTCCCTGTCTTCTGGCCATCATCCTGTGCAATATCCTGATCCTGCTGATGATCCGTGCCGGAATTCTCGACCATCCGGTGGCCCGGAGCTCCCATACCCGCCCGACACCGAAAGGCGGCGGGATCGGAATCGCGGGAAGCTTTGTCCTGTGTCTCATCCCCGCCCTCTACGCAGGCACGGTGAGCCCCGCCACCCTGCGGGCTGCGCTCGGATTACTGACCGGAATGATTCTGCTGGGTGCGGTTTCCTGGCTGGACGATGTCCGCCCCTTCCCGGCCCGCTACAAACTCGCCGCCCAGTTTCTGGCCGCCATCGCCGCGTCTCTCGGCACGGGAGCGTCCCTGTATGAGCTGGTTCCGTTTGTTCTGGTCGCCGTGTTCATTACCAATGCGCTCAACTTTATCGACGGCATCAATGGCCTGGCATCCGGGGTGATGGCAATTTCCTCACTGGTTCTGGCCAGTGCGGGAATCATGCCGGCAGCGTTCGTGCTTCTGGCCGTCTGTCTGCTGAGCTTCCTGCCCTATAATTTCCCGAAAGCGCGCATCTTCATGGGGGATGTGGGCAGCCAGCCGGTGGGCCTCGCCATGGCCTGGGGCGGCATGACGGGTTTCAGTACCGGTGGTGGCGTACTCGTTATCGCCCTTCTGTCAGGTGTCCTGTGGGACGTCGCCTTTACGCTCCTGCGGCGCGCAAGGGCTGGCGACAGACTGACAGAGGCACATCGCGGCCATCTCTATCAGCTTGCAGTCCGCTCGGGACTACCTGTTCCGTTGGTGACGGGACTTTACTGGGGAGCGGCTTTGTGGGGCGCCGTGGCTTTTGCCGCCGGCGGGATCATCACAACCATCCTGATGATCCTCCTGCCACAACTGATATGGACAGGATATGTCTGCACGCGGGCAAGAGTCCGCGTGCAGGATCGCTGGTAAAACCGGCCGGAAAATCCGGCCGAACCAACTCAGCCAGCGCGGCGGCTGCTCAGACGCTCGACAGATGCCGAAGCACGCTCGGTGCGTGTCGAGCGCGTGCCGGAGGCTTCGGCCATGACGGCGCGCATTTCACGCAGGAAGGTCGAACCCTTCAGCGTGCGCTGAACCAGAACGGAACGACGATCCAGCGGATCAACCTTGCGGCGGGCCAGATCCAGCTCACCCAGACGGTCGAGGGCGCGCGTGATGGCCGGCTTGGACACTTTCAGCTCCAGTGCCAGTCCGCGAACCGTGTGGGCACCGTCACGCAGATAGCAGGTCAGGAATACTGCGAGCTGGCGGGCGGAAAGATCGGGGCCGTCGCGGCGCACCATGGAAACGATAGTGTCGCACAGAAGATTGAGCATTTGATCATTGGTAGCCTGGGGCATGATCTCTCTCCTAAGAAACGGTCACTCCGTGTTGTCCGATCCCACAACAGGGACTGCCGGACAGAGAGTGAGGTGAAAATGATAACTGTCTCTCCCCTGGGGAACAGACCGGTATGACCTCAGATAGTGTTTCGAAACGCATGCGCAAGCATACGGGTTCCAAAACATTCCAGTAGACGATGACTCTGCATCGAAACGATAAGGGCCGTATGCCTCATTAAACGACGTTTGACACCATAATCTTTCAGCACTCATCCATTCCGTTCCATTGTTGGGGGAATGAAACGGGTTAAAGAAGCTCATGAATTATTATGAATTCGTGACAATGCTTTAAGAATTGTCCGTATCCCGAGGACTTCGCCGCCTTCCGGGCGGCCGGGACGATCGCCATCGTTCCAGGCGTAAGTGTCGATATGGGCCCATTTTTGGCCCTCTGGTACGAATTTCTGCAGATAGAGTGCGGCCGTTATGGCGCCAGCCATCGGTTTGGAGGTCACATTTCCAAAGTCCGCGACTTTACTATCCAGCCATGCGTCATAACCATGCCAGAGCGGCATTCTCCACATCGCGTCATTCGTTTCTTTTCCCGATTCGAGAATGAATGAAGCCAGTTCATCGTCATTGCTAAAGAGTGCCGGCACATCCGGACCGAGTGCCACACGCGCAGCACCCGTCAGGGTTGCAGCGTCCAGAATAGCATCAGGATGACTTTCGGCCGCTTCCGTTATGAGATCACACAACACCAGCCGACCTTCTGCATCCGTGTTGCCGATCTCGACCGTCTGTCCGCTCCGCGTTCTCAGAATGTCACCCGGACGCATGGCATGGCCTGAGACACTGTTCTCGACACAGCCCAGCCGGAGTTCCAGATCGACATCCAGTTCCATATCGATTGCAGCGCACATAACGGCCAGCATGAGCGCGGCGCCGCCCATATCCTTTTTCATACGCAGCATTCCGGCGGCGCCCTTGAGATCGTATCCGCCCGTATCGAAACAGACCCCCTTGCCGATCAGCGAAACTCTCGGCGCCCCCTCACGCGCCTTCCATCGGGCCACCACAACCGTCGGCTTGCGCTCGGACCCTTCTCCTACATCCGCCAGACAGGGATAGGCCCGACGCAGATCATCCCCCTCAACAACGCTGACGCTCGCGCCCCGATGCACCAATGCCCGCTCGGCCATGTCCGCCAGTTCGCGCGGACCGAGCAGATTGGCAGGCATGTTGATCAGGTCGCGTCCAAACCAGACAGCTTTCGACAGGGCGACCACGTTTCGCGCCTCATTCGGCACAACCAGTCGGGTGTCGGGAACACCAGCTTCATTCAGGCTGAACCGGTATGCGCCCATACAGAAGCCGAGAAGCGCGCTCTCACGAGCGACCGGGTCCAGCCCGTGCAGCACGATGGTCCAGTCCCCCTTCGGAAGCCTCTTACCAAGGCCGCCGAACGCAAGCGGATCGTTTGCCCGTGCAGGGTCCACGCACAGAATGGCTGCTCCGACGCCCGTATTCCCCGGCAGAAACGTGAACGCACCATCCTTGCCATCGAAGCCCTGTCCCTCAAGAAACCCGGAAAAATCACCCAGAAGTCCTGCCAGAGCCTCCCGATCGCTGATGGACACCAGATGCACCTGGCGTGCCGGAAGAGCCTCGGCGGACGTAACGAATGGAAGCTGGGGATGCGGCTTCATCATGACTTTTCTCCTGAAATCCGGAGAGATCCCATAAAGATCGTCCCGAATGACTTCTGATGCTTGCTTTTGTCCCGCAGGCACCCGACCATTCAGGCATGAAGGGTGCATTCCACGGAACCTCGTCCAGCCACCATACCATGCCAGCCAGCATCCGTGCTGCCCTTGGCCCCACCAATACCGGCAAGACCCATTATGCCCTGACGCGCATGATGGCCCATTCCTCCGGCATCATCGGCTTTCCCCTGCGCCTGCTGGCCCGGGAAAATTACGAGCGCCTTGTCAAAATCAAGGGCGAGCGTCACGTCGCACTCATTACCGGCGAGGAAAAAATCGTCCCCCCCGGCGCGCGCTGGTTTTCCTGCACCGTCGAAGCCATGCCACTGGATCGCAAAGCCGAGTTCGTCGCCATCGACGAAATCCAGCTCGCCTCGGACCCCGACCGAGGCCACGTCTTCACGGACCGCCTTCTCCACGCGCGCGGCACCGTCGAGACGCTCTTTCTCGGCGCCGAGACCATCCGTCCTCTGCTTCAGAAACTCGTCCCCGGCATCGAAATCGACATCCGCACCCGGCTCTCCAGCCTCGCCAGCACCGGCCACACGAAACTCTCCCGCCTGCCGCCACGCTCGGCCATCGTCGCCTTTTCCATGAGCGAGGTTTACGCGCTGGCAGAAGTCATTCGCAGACGGCGCGGCGGTTGCGCCGTCATCATGGGCCAGCTCAGTCCCCGCACCCGCAACGCCCAGGTCGAGCTCTACCAGAACCGCGAAGTCGATTATCTCGTCGCAACCGACGCCATCGGCATGGGCCTGAACATGGATGTCGACCATGTCGCTCTGGCCCAGCTCAGCAAGTTCGACGGCACCGCCCCCCGCCCCCTGTTCCCGCAGGAAATCGCCCAGATCGCCGGGCGCGCGGGACGTGGCATGAAAGATGGCACCTTCGGCACGACTGCCGACTGCCCACCCATGTCCACCGTCCTCGTCGAAGCCGTGGAGCAGCACCGCTTCGATCCGATCCAGCGCCTCTACTGGCGCAACCACGAACTGGATTTCACGAACCCCGCCAATCTGCTCAAAAGCCTGACCCGACCGCCACCGCTGCGTGGTCTGACAGCAGGGCGCGTCGCGTCCGACGTCACCACGCTCGAATCCCTGATTCTCGATCCGGACATCCGCGAGATCGCACGCGGCAAACGCGCCACCGCCCTGCTCTGGGACGTCTGCCAGATCCCCGATTTCCGCAAACTCGGCGATGACAGCCACACCCGCCTCTGCGCGCGCCTCTATACCCATCTTGTCAAGGAAGGCTCCGTTCCCGCCAACTGGATGGAAGGACATATCCGTGGGCTGGCCAAGACCGAAGGCGATATAGACACACTCATGCACCGCCTCACCGGCGTCCGTGTGTGCTCTTATGTCGCGGCTCGTACCGAATGGAGCCGCCATTCCGCGATGTGGCAGGAACGCGCCCGCGAAGTGGAAGACCAACTCTCCGACGCCCTGCACGAACGCCTCACCGCCCGCTTTGTGGATCGCCGGGCCACGACCCTCCTGCGGCGCCTCGACAGCGATGGCGACCGGACCCTGCTTTCAGCCGTCAAACCAGACGGAGAAGTTCTTGTTGAAGGCCACAGCATCGGCCGCATCCTTGGCTTTACGCTGGAAACGGATGTTGCCTCCGGACCCGACCGTCAGATGATCCTGCGCGCCGGGCGCAGGGCCCTGATCCACGAGATCCCCCGCCGCATCCGTCTCCTGCAGGAGGCACCGGACACAGCCTTCAGACTGGACATCACAACCGGGAACGTCTTTTGGGACGAAATCCCTCTTGGTCGCCTTGCCGCAGGCTCTTCCCTGCTGCGCCCGACCATCAGACTTTTTCCTGCTGAATTCAGCGACACCGTCCAGAAAACACTGGTGGAGACGCGTTTACTGGCGGTCGTGGTCCATTTTATCCAAACCGAGCTTAAAGCCCTGCACCGCGCCTATGATCTTGCCGCGCATGAACCCGGTCTCCGCGCCATTCTCCATCGCCTCAGAGACGATGGCGGCATCACTGATGCCCTTCCGGAAGACCATGCACTCTCCCCGGCCCTGCAAAAAAAGTTACGAAAGAGCGGTGTGGAGATCGGGCGTTTCTCGGTCTTCTGTTCCGCACTCTTCCGCGCACGCCCACTCGCCCTTCTCGGCCTGCTGCACGCCCTGCATCATGGCACCCCCTTCCATCCCACGCCCCCCGGTCGGGTGTCCCTGCCCTGGCGACAGATCGCCGGGCAGTTCGGCTGGATCCGCGCCTCCGATACAGGACTGCGTCTGGACATAGCGGAACGCTGTATTGCCGAACTTCATCACAGAGTTCTGCATCACGACTGCATTGCCCCTCCTGATCTGGCCTCCAGACTGGGTGTGAAGGCCGATGCACTTCCCTCCGTCCTGAAGGGATTGAGCATAACCCATCAGCCTGCAGAACCTCCCTCGCCAACCCATGCCGGACCACCTCGCCCTTTGATGATCCTTAAGGACCGTAGAGCCCGTGCTTCCCGACGACGCAGACACGCCCATGAGTCCGCAAACAGATCTGGACAGCCCATGCGCCCAGACAGCCCTTTCGCAGCCCTTGCGGCCTTGAGAGAAAAGGTCTGGCGATGAGCGAACCCTATCAGCGGCTGGATCAGTGGCTGTATTACGCCCGCATCGCCAAAACGCGGGCGCTTTGTGCAAGCATCGTCAGCAAAGGCCGCATGCGTATCAATCGCCAGCCTACAAGCAAGCCCCATGCCAAACTTCACATTGGCGACATATTGACTTTTCCTGCTGTTTCTGGCGGAGAAGTGCGCGTGTGGCGCGTCTTGGATCTTGGTGAACGCCGCGGTCCGGCAAAGGAAGCCGCACGTCTTTATGAAGCCATCACAGAAGACGGCTAACGGTGCTTGCGTCGGACGCCAAACCTTCGCATATCATCCCGCTCGGATGAAACCGGCCGGATGCCGGACCAGCAAGACGATCGGAGACGTCAATGACCTATGTGGTCACCGAAAACTGCATTCGCTGCAAGTTCACGGATTGTGTGGAAGTCTGTCCCGTAGACTGCTTCTACGCAGGCGAGAACTTCCTTGTCATCAATCCCGACGAGTGCATCGATTGCGGCGTGTGTGAGCCGGAATGCCCGGCAGAAGCCATTTTCCCTGACAGCGACAACCGCGCCGCACCATGGATCGAGGTCAATGCGAAATATTCCGCACAGTGGCCGAACATGACGCGCAAAATTGACGCAATGCCGGATGCGGAAGAATGGAAAGATAAACCGGGCAAAGCTGAAATGCTCTCCGAGGCGCCTCACAAAAACTAAGCCCCTTTTCGCCCGGCACGGTTTCACCCGGTCTCTTCTCAGAGGCCGGGTTTTTTTTGTCCTTAATACACGAAGAACAGTCTATCCCTGAGGCCGATAAAACCTCCGCAAGGGACAAAAAAAGGGCTGGCAGAATTTCTTCTGCCAGCCCTTTTTCCCTTTCAGGTTTCAGAAGAAACCTTATCGGGACATCATGTTGATCGCGGTGTCATGCATGATGAAGATCGTACCACCAATAATGACAATCACCGATGCCGCGGCAAAGATGAAGCACATCAGGTTCCAGCTCTGCTCACTGCTGGTGTTCATGTGAAGGAAGAACACCAGGTGGACGACGATCTGCACGACTGCGAGAACCGTCAGTGCGGCCAGCGCCATCCCCGGAGACAGGGCGTGGGTCATAACGGCGGCAAAAGATGCCACTGTCAGGATCACTGCCAGAACAAAGCCGATTAGATAAGCCGAATAGGAGCCGTGGCTACCATCGTGGGCTGTATGTGCCTGGGCCATTACATCACTCCTGCGAGATAGACGAACGAGAAGACACAGATCCAGACGATGTCGAGGAAGTGCCAGAACAGGCTGAGGCAGGTCAGCTTGTTCATCATACGCTCGGACAGGTCCTGCGGCCCCATCATCTGCACCATCAGCACGACCATCCAGATCAGACCGCAAGTGACGTGCAGACCATGCGTTCCCACCAGCGTGAAGAACGCGGAAAGGAATGCCGAACGGTCAGGACCGTTGCCCTCGGCGATCATGGAGCTGAACTCGTTCAACTCGAGACCGACGAAGGATGCGCCCAGAACGAAAGTGACGGCCAGCCACAGAAGGACCATCGTCTTGTTCTTCGCCATCGCATTCAGCGAGGCGAAGCCGTACGTGATGGACGAGAACAGCAGAATAGCCGTCTCAATCCCCACGTTCGTCAGATCGAAGAGCTCCTTACCCGACGGACCACCGGCAAACTGATTCCGGAGAACCGCAAAGGCAGCGAAGATCGACCCGAACAGGATGCAGTCCGTCATCAGGTAGAGCCAGAAGCCGAACACATTGGGGGTCTCGTGGTGTTCCCCGTGGTGGTCGTCAGCGTGTGCCAGAGGCGACATTGTTGCTTCGTGAGCCATAAGTCTTATGCGCCCCTCTTACTCTGCTGCCTGTGCAGCGGCGATACGACGGGAATAAACTTCCTCGTTGTGCTCGATTTCGCTCACCGGAACGTAATAGTCGACGTCACGATTGGCGCTGCGCAGGATCATGGTTGCAACGATACCGATCAGGGAAATGGCGGCAAGCCACCAGATGTACCAGATCGAAGCGAAGCCGAACAGGAACGCGAACAGACCGATAAAGACACCAGCGGAGGTGTTCTTCGGCATGTGGATCGGTGCCAGCGGCTTGCCGTGAGCCTTCAGACCCAGCTGCTTCTCGGTGTGGAACGTGTCGAGACCGTGAATGTCGGGAATGACCGCGAAGTTATAAGCCGGCGGCGGAGAAGAAATGGCCCACTCCAGCGTACGGCCGTTCCACGGATCACCTGTCAGATCAAGGTTCTCGGGCAGGTTACGATCGCGGATAGACACATAAAGCTGCGTCAGCTGGCAGGCGATACCGCAAGCAATAACGATCGCACCGGCTTCAGCAACCAGCATCCACGGATACCAGTCAGGATTGTCGTAGTGGTTCATACGACGCGTCATGCCCTCGAGACCGAGGATATAGAGCGGAACGAAGGCCAGATAGAAGCCGATGAACCAGCACCAAAACGCGCGCTTGCCCCAGGCTTCGTTCAGTTTGAAGCCAAAAGCCTTCGGGAACCAGAAACCCATGCCTGCAATGTAGCCGAAGTACACACCGCCAATGATGACGTTGTGGAAGTGGGCAATCAGGAACAGGGAGTTATGCAGGATCCAGTCGGCGGCCGGCATGGCCATCATGACACCAGTCATACCACCGATGGAGAAGGTGATCATGAAACCGATCGTCCAGTACATCGGAGCCGTGAATTCCACGCGGCCCTTATACATCGTGAACAGCCAGTTGTAGATCTTCACACCCGTCGGGACGGCGATGATCATCGTCATGATACCGAAGAAGGTATTGACGTTGGCACCAGCACCCATGGTGAAGAAGTGATGCACCCACACGACGAAGGAGAGCACCATGATGGAGCACGTGGCGTACACCATCGTCTTATAGCCGAAGAGCGGCTTCTGAGAGAACGTTGCCGTAACCTCGGAGAAAACACCGAATGCCGGAATAACAAGGATGTAAACTTCCGGATGGCCCCAGGTCCAGATCATGCTGAGGTAAAGCATGACGTTGCCGCCGGCATCGTTCGTGAAGAAGTGCATGCCGAGGTAACGGTCAAGGCTGAGCAGAGCCAGCGTCACCGTCAGAACTGGGAAGGACACCATGATCAGAACGGTCGTGCAGAACGCAGTCCAGGTGAAAACCGGCATCTGCATCCAGCCCATGCCAGGCGCACGCATCTTGACGATGGTCGTGAAGAAGTTCACGCCCGTCAGCAGCGTACCGACACCGGAGATCTGAACGGCCCAGATATAGTAGTCGACGCCGACACCCGGGCTGAACTGCATCTCGGACAGAGGCGGGTAAACCAGCCAGCCGCACTGAGCGAACTCACCGATGAACAGCGAGATATTGATCAGCAGGGCGCCGACCAGCGTCATATAGAAGCTGAGCGAGTTCAGGAACGGGAACGCAACGTCGCGCGCACCGATCTGAAGGGGAACAACCAGGTTCAACAGACCCGTCATAAACGCCATCGCCATGAAGAAAATCATGATGGTGCCGTGAGCGGAGAAGATCTGGTCATAGTGATGCGGCGGCAGGTAACCGGGATTACCCTTGTAAGCCAGCGCGAGCTGGGTGCGCATCATGATGGCGTCCGCGAAACCGCGGAACAGCATGACGATCGCCAGAATGACGTACATTACCGCGAGACGCTTGTGGTCGACAGTCGTCAGCCATTCACGCCAGAGATAGCCCCATTTACCATAGTAGGTGACAGCACCCAGTACGGCGAGACCGATAACAGCAACACCAAGGAATGTACCGACAAGAATCGGCACATCCAACGGTATGGCTGAAAAGGAGAGTTTTCCGAGCATCTGTCGGTTATTCCTTCATGCCAGTGTCGGACGGTGCAGCATTGGAAGCAGACTGCATGTGCATGACCTTACCCGTCGTCTTATCCACCATCATGCCATTGTTATACTTGGCAACGATGCCATCGAAGAGATCCGGCTGGACATGCGCGAAATACTGAACCGGGGCAGCTTCCTGCGGTGCAGCATATTTCGGGTATGTGGTGTCGTCGAGATTTTCGCTTCCGCTCTTCACTTTCTCAACCCAGTCATTGAACTGAGCCGGATCCATGGCAAGCGTACGGAACTTCATGTCCGAGAAACCACGACCGCTGAACTGCGAAGCCTCGCCCAGGTAGTCCCCGGACTCATTAGCAAGCAGGTGCAGCTGCGTCTGCTGACCCGGCATGGCGTAGATCATCGAGCCCAGACGGGGGATGAAGAACGACGTCATGACGGTATCAGAGGTGATCTGGAAGTTCAGCGGCGTGTTCGTCGGGACATCTAGCTGGTTGATCGTTGCGATCCCAAGGTCCGGATAGATGAACATCCACTTCCAGTCGAGTGAGACCACCTGAACATTCAGGGGCTTGACGTTGTCAGCCGTCTGAAGGGGGCGGTACGGGTCATAGGCATGCGTGCTCCACCAGCTGATGGCGCCGAGAACGGCGATCAGAATGGCGGGGACGCCCCAGATGACATATTCAATTACGGTCGAATGATCCCAAGTCGGGAGGTATTCGGCCTCTTTGTTGGAAGCACGATACTTCCACGCAAAATAAAGCGTCGCGGCGCAGGTAGGAACCACGATCAGCATCATGATGACGAATTCCGCCACCATGACATCGCGATTCAATTCTGCGACCGGGCCGCGCGGCTGAAGCAGATCAACCGTACAACCCGATAGCATCAGCGCCGGCAACGCTGGGAGATATCGCCAGAGTTTTTTCATCGGTCCTGCTTTCATCATCCGTTCCGGCTTGCAGTGGTCGCCGGGAAACGGTTTGACACGATAAGGTCCGCATCAGTGCCGCCGAACGCTGCCATAGTCTGCTACCTTTCTCGTTCGTATCCTGACGTCAGGAACCGGATTAAAGATCCGATCCTGAAATTCATTCAGCATGGGACACTGCTGTCCCGGTTCCTCAGGTTTTTTCCGCCTGAATCGCCTTAAAGACAAGGCTTATCACGGATTTCGTGAGCACTCTCCAACCCCTAACGCGACAAGAGAATGGCTGTTTTTCGCCACATTTGAACAAATACGCACTTTAATTAATTTGTTATATTACGGATTTTTAATGTGATCCAACATAGAATTCAGGGAAATAATTCAAGACTTTTTTGGTCCCAAAAGCAGAAAAGGGGCGGCAACAATTGCCACCCCTTTCCGGGAACCCAGTATCGCAAAGAGAGTATTGTCAGTCGTTGTTACCTGAACGGACCCCCATGAACTGAATGAGAAACTGGAACAAGTTCACGAAATTGAGATACATCGTCAATGCATCATAAACACTGAGTTTCGCGACTTCCTCAGGACCAGCATATGTCATGTACTGCTGATAGGTGATCTTGATCCGCTGCGTATCATAGGCCGCAAGCACGGTAAAAAGACCGACGCCTATTACTGAAACAAGCGTGGCCAATGGCGAACTGTGCAGAAAAATGTTCGCTACAGAGGCCAGCACGATGCCAATCAGTCCCATGAAGAGGAACGATCCGAGTCGAGCGAGATTGGCTCCGGTCGTGTATCCCCACAGCGACATTCCGGCGAAGGTTATGGCGGTCACGAAGAAAGTCCGCGCCACCGAAACCCCGGTATAGCTCAGCAAGAGATTTGCCATGCTCGCTCCCATGGCCACGCTGAACAGAAGGAACAACCCCTGCACAGCCGGGCGAGAAAGCCGGTTGACGCCGAAAGACAGTACCATCACGAAAACCAGCGGCGCGAAGATGCTGATCCCGCCGAGCAGCGTCGGACGCAGTACGATCGCTCCGTTCGGCATTTCGGCCAGATGGAAGAACAGCGCACGAAGGGACGTTTGCGCAACGCCGTATGCGACCAGCCCCGTTACCACCAGACCAAGCGCCATCCAGTTGAAGACCCGGCACATATAGGCGCGCAGTCCGGCATCGAGGCTGCCGGCTCCGGTCTGAATGCCAGCTCTGCTGAAGTTGGAATTGAAAGCCATGACACCTTTTCCAATGAGAGGCCCTTTGAAAAGGGCGCTTGACGAACCCGGGAGGGCCGTCCGTACACTCTACCTGAATGTGGGGTTTTTACCGGGAGGGTCAAGAATACTCCGACCTCCTTTACTTCTTTTTCATGGGAAACGCGCCTCTTGAGACTTTTTGTCGCACTCGCCCTCCCCGCCGACATCCGCGAAACGCTCGCCCTGATGCGCGGTTCCATGCCAGGTGTGCAATGGGTTCCTGCCGAGAACCATCACATCGGCCTTCGCTTTATAGGAGAAATCACGGAAAGGCACAGACTGGAGGAAATCGATCTTGCTCTCTCCCGACTGACCTGGAAACCGTTCGAACTGTCCTTGGCACAGGCGGATATCCGCGAGGGCCTCAATGCGGACAGTCTTCTCATTACGGTTGAGCGTACACCGCAACTGGATGCGCTTCAGGCACAGATCGAGCGCATTTTGCGTCGTGCGGGCTGCGCGCCGGCGCGCCGGCGCTTTCAGCCAGCAGTCACACTGGGCCATTTTTCCGCCGGACAACGGGGAGATGCCATTCAGTGGGTCCAAAGCCACAACCTGTTTCGCAGCAAACCGATGTTCGTCGATCACGTTACATTGTTTGAGAGCCTCCGTAGTCTCGGCCAGCATGTCTATGTTCCCCGCGCGGAATATGCCTGGCAACCGGAGATACCCCTGACCCCAGAGGAAGAATGACCCCTACCCTCCACCAGACGCCCGGACAGATTTTCCGGGTGGGTGTCGGGCAGACCGATGCGGACACCGGCAGAAGACTTGGAGCGCTTGAGCAGGAAGTCCGGGCCTGCCGGGTCTGTGAACCTCACCTGCCTCTGGGCGCGCGTCCCCTGATTCAGGTTTCGCCCATGTCCCGCATCTTGATCGCCAGTCAGGCTCCGGGAACAAAGGCTCATATTGCCGGCAAATCGTTTTACGATCCGTCCGGGAACCGGCTTCGGACCTGGCTCGATCTTCCGGAAGAAGTTTTTTATGACGCCAGCCGTGTCGCCATTCTGCCGATGGGCCTGTGCTATCCTGGACGTCTGCCCAACGGAGGCGACAAACCTCCCCGTCCTGAATGCGCGCCACTCTGGCGCAGGCGAATTTTGTCTCTCATGCCGAACCTCAGACTGATCCTTCTCGTGGGCAGCTACTCCCAGAATTATCATCTGGGCCGAGGATCCGTGACTGATCGCGTTCGGAATTTCCGACAGTATCTTCCGGAATATTTTCCTCTGCCTCATCCATCATGGCGGACAGGCGTCTGGGAACGAAAAGCGCCCTGGTTTCAGGAAGATGTCATTCCCGCGTTGCGGGAGCGCATGCATACCCTGATGGCGGAACCCTGATCAGGGCGCCCTACCCTGCCGAATAGCCTCTACGAGAAAACCTTCTACTCCGGAGGCGAGAATCTGCACGCCGATGGCAAGAAGAATGAGTGCCGCCAGCCGGCTTACGATCCGCGCACCCGTAACCCCCAACATGGCCACAACACGTTCGGCATAGGCATAGGCCACCGCAACGACAACGGCCATCGTCGTAGCGGCAGCCGAGACGCCCAGATAATAGTCCGCCGTCGGCATGTGAGGAGGCGTGGATGAACTCAGGGCGATTGCTACCGAAATACTTCCGGGACCGACGGTAAACGGCATGGCCAGCGGGAAGAAGGCTTTTTCCCGAAGATCCGGCGTTGTAACGGTCCGGCCGCCCTGAAGCGCCTGCTTTTCCTTGCGGGCTTCGGATGTTTCGGGCTGGAGAAGCATCAGCCATGCCCGCGACGCCACAACCAGACCGCCCGTGATCCGCAGAGCGTTCATCGAGATGCCGAAAAAGCCCAGAATCCAGCTTCCGAACCAGATGGACACAAGCATGATGCCCAGCGAATTCAGCGCGACCTGACGGGCGAGTTCGACCACTTCCCGTCGCTCACGCCCCTCGGTGGCCTGCGCGAAAATTAGCGAGGCCCCCAGCGGGTTTATGATCGAGAAAAGTGCCGGAAAGGCAATCAGCCAGCTGTTGAGCGTATTCCCCAGCCCGGGCGCCATACTCACGAGGATATCACGCCTGACATCGACTGCGGCTGACGTCTGCGCGCCAGACGTTCTTCACCCTTCAGATAAGCCCGCAACATCCGATAGTCCTCGGAAAAACAGCAGACCGTCCCGGTTGTCCTGTCTGAACAGACCGTCAGTCCGAGATCGTTATAGACTGCCATCAGGGACTGGCCAACCTGTATGAAAGCGAGCTTGCATCCTTCCTGCAAAGCGAGATCGCGCAGTCGCCAGATCGCGGCTACGCAGTTCCGTTCCGATCCCGCAGGATCACCCAGCCCGATGATAAACTGTCCAGTCCGCAGGAAAGGAATGGCCGCGCGTCCCGCTTCGTCCAGCAGAAGGCCGGTCGGCCGGCGGGCGCCAAGCTGTGGCAACGCATGGGCCAAACTGTGGTAGTGACAGGCATTTTCGGCAGTCCAGGCTTCAAAACGGATTCGCGTCCGCCGCATCCCGTGCCACAGGACATAAAACCCGCACAGGGCGGAAAAACCCAGAAACCAGCGTCCCACGGCCGTATGGGCATCGTAGATCATCGACCGCCACCAGATCGGCCCCAAATGCCTCTGCAACGCGACCCACCCCACCCCCACAAGCCCCAGTCCCCACAGGGACAGCGGCGCGAGCATCGACGGGGTGAACGGCGCAACGAGAAGATGTGCCCGCCTGTAATAGCAGTTCCGGAACGGCAGCAGCAGCAGCATGACCAGAAGGATGACCACAGGCCCTTCCCATACCGCATGCCTCAGGATCAGCAGGAAAACAGCCAAACCTAGCATCCCGACTGAAAACTTCCAGGCGAGCGCCACACGTTGCGAAAGCCCCCAGGACAGGGCGACGAGTCCAACGCCGTTGAGTGTCAAAAGCAGATCGGCAATCTGCGACACCGCGGCACCCAGCGGACTCTGAAAGGTCGGCAGATGGGCGACCAGAGCATAAAGCAGGAGAAAAATGCCGGCTACGGCCTGAACACTCGTTGCCACGCCAACCGAAAAATCAGCTTCTGACTCACGGATAACCTGACTCGGGCGGATGCGGCGGGGCGTCTGTCCTGCCGATACGAGGGCCTGCTCTCCACGCAGAAAGAGCTCATGTCCGGCAAACATCAGCCCAGCGAGAAGAAGTGGCACAATGTAATAGAACAGCCGGAAAACAAGAATGGCACCCATGATCTGCGATGTCGGCAGATAGGCCTGCAATGCCAGCAGCATAGCGCCATCGAAAACACCCAGACCACCCGGCACGCTTGCGACCAGCCCGGCCGTATAGGATGCCAGATAGATCGCAAGAAACGTCCCGAACCCGAAATGCGCTTCGGGCGGAAGGGGTGGAAGCACGCAATAGGCGATCAGCGCGGTCGCCGCCATGTCAGCCGAACTGACGACAATCTGCGCTACCGCAATGCCGGGACCAGGCAGTTCGATCTCATATTTCCAGATCCGGACATGCCGGCGCACACGCGACACCAGAACATAAGCCAGCAGAACGCCCCACAGACCCAGCCCAACGAAACGCAGCAGAAATTCGGGGAGGTGCGACAGAATCGGTACGGCGTGAGGCTCGATCAGCAGAATACCGCCGATCAGCGCCATCGTTCCCAACAGGTATGTCGCGGAACAGAACGCAATAATCTGGGCGATTGCACCCGGAGCCACGCCCCAGCTCCGATAAAGACGGAACCGGACCGCCGCCCCCGAGATCGCCGCACAGCCCAAATTATGGGACAAGACATAGGAGCAGAACGCAGCGAAAGCGGAACGCCGGTAGGGCACATCAGCGCGCACGTGCAGGCACGCCAGACGGTCATAGAAAGACAGAATGAAATAGGACAGCAGCGTCGCAGCCCCACCCGCCAGCAGCGCTGTGCCGGGAATGGCACTCAGACTTTCTGTAATGTCATGCAGCGACAGATGCCGCAGCTCGCGCCAGATGACGAACACCGCCGCAACCAGCAGAACAAGCCCAACCAATGCAGGTGCCCGCGACAGCAGGGCCTGCCAGTGGTTTTTCGACTCTGGCCCTTCCGTGCAGACAACATCGGCCGGGCCAATGGTCACGGAGTCACATAATTCCGACGAAGCGGATGACATCGCTTTGCCATCCTCCTCCAGCATCCCCTCCCCCCGGTTCTCGGGGATATTGTCAAAAGGTCTGTAATCCACGGGCATGCCCATGCCTCAGCCCTGCACAGGCTCTTCATCAGGCCGCGCGAGAGCATCCCGGATCAGGCCGACCGTCTCCGGCAGACCAAACAGCGATGCGAAAATCCCGAAACGCGGTCCTTCGCTCTGCCCCAGCAGCACTTCATACAAGCACCCGAACCAGGACCGCAGTTCCGGCTTGGCGAAATAGCGCTTGCCAACCTCGAACACGACATCCTGCACATCGCCCGGTGCCGTGTCCGGAGCGAGCTTCGCCAGTTCATCCGCCAGATCCACAAGCCCTTTGCGCTCGGTCTCCGTCGGCGCGCGATAGGTCTTGTTAGGGTACACCTGCTCCTTGAAATAGGTCAGCGCACAATGCACGAGCCGGTTCACATACGGATGCGTCTCGGGCGACAACGTCGGATCATAGCGCCGCAGGAACTTCCACAGCGTCTCAGGCTTGTCGGCATTGGCCACGTTCGCAAGGTTCAGGAGCGCTGTATAGGACACCGGGCTGGTGTCTTCCGGACGAATCGTTCCGCCATGGATGAACCACACCGGATTGGCCAGTAGATCCGGTCCTTCCTGCGTCTCAGCCTTCTGGACAAGCGTCAGATAATCATCCGTCGCACGCGGAATGACATCAAAGAACAGACGCTTGGCCCGTGTCGGCTGCTGGAACATGTACTGCGCCAGACTCTCCGGCGTACCGTAACGCAGCCATTCCTCAACCGACAGGCCATTGCCTTTGGACTTGCTGATCTTCTGCCCCTGCGCATCAAGAAACAGCTCATAGGTCAGCCCAGCAGGCGGCTCTTTACCCAGAATACGGCAGATCTTCGAAGACAACTTCACACTGTCGATCAGATCCTTGCCGGACATTTCATAATCCACGCCCAACGCATACCAGCGCATGGCCCAGTCGGCCTTCCACTGCATCTTGGCATGACCACCCAGAACGGACGTCTCGAACGTCTTTCCGGCGTCGTCTTTCCAGACAACGGTCCCGGCATCCGGATCAACCTTGATGATCGGCACCTGCATGACCTGCCCGGTTTCGGGATGGATCGGCAGAACCGGCGAATAGGTCGCCCGGCGCTCCGGACCAAGCGTCGGAATAATGGTCGCCACGACTTCGTCATGGACTTCGAGCATACGGCGCAGAGCCGCATCGAACGTGCCGTTGGTATAATACTGCGTGGCGGAAGCGAATTCGTAGTCGAAACCGAAACTGTCGAGGAACTGGCGAAGGCGCGCATTATTATGCGCGGCAAAGCTGTCATATTCGCCAAATGGATCAGGCACCCGCGTCAGCGGCAGACCCAGATGCTTTGCGAGCATCTCCTGCTCGGGCACATTGGTCGGCACCTTGCGTAGAGCATCCATGTCATCGGAGAACGCAAGCAGACGCGTCGGACGGCCGGTCAGCGCCTCATAGGCCTGGCGCACCCAGGTCGTCCGCGCCACTTCGCCGAACGTACCGATATGCGGCAGACCCGACGGGCCATAGCCCGTTTCCAGAAGGGCAGGAGCCTGCTCCAAAGCATCAGATGCGCGCGCGTCCATGCGCGCGGTGATTTTTCGTGCCTCGTCGAACGGCCATGCTTTCGGAAGCGGCGCGTCAGGAGAGAGGGACGAGGCGATAGGTGTCTTGGTTTTCTGCATGATTACCGGAAAAGGTAGGGAGACACCTCTTCCCGGTCAAGCAATACGACACATTGCGGTTTCAGCCAGACACATCCATATGGTTACGAAATATTTCAAGGACTTTTCCGCACTTCCCAAGCCCTTGAAGAGAGCCAGCTTTCACGTTCCGTTCGCAAAACCCGCAAAACATCCTCGCCCGATTTTCCCCTAACCGCTACAGTGGAGAGAATGCCCCGCGCCCCCACCTTTCTCTCGCCATTCGACGCTCCGGCCCTCGTCGCCCGCCGCGGCCTGTCCTCGCTCCTCACTCCGGATGGCGAACTGCTGGACCTCACGGCAGAAGAAACACGCGAGCGCCTCACCCAACTCCCCCCGCCCCTTCTGGTCCACGGCCCCGCCGCCCTTCGCGCGCTGGACCTCTCCCCGTTATCCCAACCCGTGCCGTGGTTCGACCTGCTAGACCTGTTCCTGTTCGTCCGCCCTGCCACAACCGTCGCCCCCACCCCACGCGGACTGGCGCTCGCCCTCGGTATCGAAGCACCCGAAGCCATCGGTGCGGATCTCCTCCCCGTTCTGTGCGAAACCCTGCTCGACGAACTACGACACAAGGTCGAAACGCCCGAAGGCACCTTCCTGCGCGCCCTTATGGTTCCCCTAACCCGCGCCGGATGGGCCTGGAGCGGCGAAATTACGGACATTCTCGGCACCCCGCGAGACACCACGGGCACACACCCTTACGAGGCCATCCGCATCTGGAAGCGCCTGCCGCGCTGGGAAGAAACCGCCCCGCGTCCCGCACCCGGAAGCCAGCCTGTCTCCCCAAACGCCGCCCGTCAGCGCCTGCGAGATATCCTTGGAGAAAAAGCTGAAATCCGCCCCGGCCAAGCCGATTTCGCCTCAGTTGCCACTGGCGCGTTCGAACCGCGCGAAAGCATCGGCTCTCCCAATGTTGTCCTCGCAGAAGCCGGAACCGGTACGGGCAAGACACTCGGCTATATCGCCCCTGCCAGCCTTTGGGCCGAACAGAATGATGGCGCCGTCTGGATCAGCACCTATACCCGCCATCTCCAGCGCCAGATCGAGCAGGAACTCCGCCGCCTCTACCCGGACGAAACGACCCTGCGGAACAAAGTCGTCGTCCGCAAAGGTCGGGAAAACTATCTGTGCCTGCTGAACATGGAAGACCTGCTCAACGTCGCAAGCTCCCGCGGCCCTGACGGTTACTCCGCGCTCCTTCCGATGGCTCTGCTCGCCCGCTGGGCCGAAGCCAGTCGTGACGGCGATCTCATGGGCGGCGATCTCCCCGGCTGGTTTGGCGAACTCTTCGGCTCCGGCACATTGTTTGGCGTGGCCGACCGACGCGGCGAATGCATCCACGCGGCCTGCCCGCATTATCAAACCTGCTTCGTCGAACACGGCATCCGCCGTGCTCGTCAGGCCGATCTGGTCGTCGCGAACCACGCCCTCGTCCTCTCCCAGGCCGCCTGGGCCGCCCTGGCCCCGCCCGGCCTGCCGGACGAAGACACTACTCCCACGCGCTACGTTTTCGACGAAGGTCATCACATCCCCGACGCCGCCGACAGCGCCTTCGCCACGGCCCTGTCCGGCCTCGAAGCCGCCGAACTCCGCCGCTGGCTTCTCGGAGCGGAAGGCAGCCGCTCCCGCGCCCGTGGCCTGCAACGCCGTCTGGATGATCTGGTCGAACGCCTGCCCATGATCGACACGCCGCTGCAAGCCGCGCTGCAGGCAGCGCGGAGCCTCCCCGCCCCCGGCTGGAGCACGCGCCTGCGCCCCCAGGCCGAGCCCGAACAGAACCCTGACCTTATCCCGCTGCCCGGCGAAACACCCCTGCTGATCCCAGAGGAGCCCGCACCAGAAAACCCGTCCGAAGCCTTCCTGCGCGCGCTGGATCAACAGCTCTGCGCCCGGCAGACCAAGGACAGTCGCGATGGCTATATTTCTGCGGAATGTGATCTACATCCCGTCAATGAGGATGTCGGCAGCACCGCCGAAACCCTCAGCCGCGCCCTGACCCGCCTGCGCGATCCCATCAGGATGCTGGCCGATCGCCTTGCCGCACAGGTCGAGGACGATGCAGAAATGGACGCCCCGACCCGCCAACGCATCGAAGCCATGATCCGGACCCTGCACCGCCGCGCTATCAGCCGCCTATCGGGCTGGATCGGCATGCTGGACGCTCTTCAGACACCGCCGGAACCAGACATCACTCCCACCTTCGTGGACTTCATCCGCACCGAACGCCTGCCCCGCACCCGCGCGACACAGGGCGACCACGATATCGGCCTCTACCGGCACTGGCTGGACCCGACCATTCCCTTCGTCTCGACAATCCAGACACCTGCTCACGGCCTGCTCCTGACCTCCGCCACCCTGCGCGACCAGACCGGCCATGGAGACACGCAGAACGAAGCAAGCTGGCATGCAGCCGAATTGCGTCTGGGCGCTACGCATTTCCTCAAGCCGCCCATCCGCGCTTCAGTCATGAGTCCGTTCAACTACGCCACGCAGACGCGCGCCTATGTCATCACGGACGTCTCAGGCGAAATCCCGTCGCTTGCCCATGCCTTCCGCGCACTATTTGAAACAGCAGGAGGTGGCGCGCTCGGCCTCTTCACAGCTATCCGCCGTCTGCGCGAAGTCCATCGCCGTATCCACGAACCGCTGGAGACGCAGGGTTTCCCGCTCTACGCCCAGCATGTCGATGCGATGGACAACGCCACCCTCGTGGACGTCTTCCGCACCGAAACCCATAGCTGCCTGCTGGGCACGGACGCCATGCGCGATGGCGTGGACGTCCCTGGTGAAGCCCTGCGCATGGTCGTGTTCGAAAAGACACCCTGGCCCCGCCCCGACATACTGCACCGCGAACGCCGCCGCTTACTCTCCGAAGGGCGTCCCGGCGATTACGACGACCGCATTACCCGCATGCGCCTACGACAGGCTTTCGGCCGCCTGATCCGTCAGGGCACCGATCGCGGTGTCTTCGTCATGCTGGATCGCCGCATGCCCTCACGCCTCCTCTCCGCGTTTCCAGACGGGGTAGACGTGCGCCGCATGCCATTGGCCGAAGCGCTAGAAGACATCGCCCGCTTTTTGCGCCCCGAGGAACAGGAAAACGGACCTCACCTCCTTCAGGGCTGACCCAAAGGCCGAACCGAATGCTGCGACAGACTTCGCATACTGCTGGCCAGGCGATCATAAAGCTGGCGTAGTTCCTGTTCCTGCTCGTACGTCCGCTCGACCGCGAGCCTGTCGTTCTGCGCCATCGGTGACGTTATCTGTCACGAGTTCAAGGATCTTTCGGTCCGCCTCCATGTACGGCCTGACAGCCCATCTCCCGAAATTGCCCGTCTACTTCAACCCGCCTCACTCATGCGCGACACTGTCGTCTGGCGCGGAAAAGCCTAATCGCAAAACACCGCGAACTTCTCCAGAAGGTGCTTACAACCGCCTTCAGCCTCCCTGATCAGCGCTGCAAGATCGTCGATATTCCCACGCATGAGCCTCTCTCCAAGAATCCAGTTACATTTCGACATGTTTTAGCGGCCATCAATCAGGAAATCGCGCTCCTCCCCTCGCCCCGAAAAACTCGCACAAAAAAACCCCCGACCACACAGGCCGGGGGCTCTTCAGGACCCCGAAAGATCCAGGCCGTTTTTCAGACTGACAGGATCAGAAGTTCAAACCGGCCTGCAGGAAGAAATAACGTCCCTGATAGAAGCTGCCATAGGTCGCGCCGGCGCTGTTATCCACGCCACTGGCCACGAATGGCGGCTTCTTGTTGGTGATGTTGTTGATGCCGCTCTCGAAGTTCCACTTCTTCCAGCGGTATGCCAGCGTCAGATCCTGTTCGATCATCATCGGCGTCTTGTAACGGCCAGCCGACGTAGAGTTCAGGAACTCGGTCTGATCGTTCCAGCGCATCCCGCCGATGAACTGCACCATATAGGTCGCCGTGAACGCACCATGGGTCCAGCCGAAGGTCGCATAATCACGAACGCGCGGAATGCCATAGGATGCATTGCCGTTGTTCGGACCACCGGCATACAGCAGCGCACCTGTGTAGTTGGTGAACGGACCGCCCGGAACGAGTTGCTGCGTGTAGTTCAGCAGGTACTGGAAGTTGTTGGATACCGAGAGGACATCACGACGTGCCACACGGATACGGTAGTCGAAATCAAAGTCCACACCGCTTTCATGCAGAGCGCCTGTGTTCTGGTCCGTCGCCGATACCGTATTGATCTGGCCATTCGATAGGCGGTTTACCGAATTGCACAGCGACGGACTGGTGCCCTTGTAACATGCGTCCAGAATATACTGCGTCGGAAGCGCGCTAATCGTGTGGTTGACCGAATAGTGCCAGAACTCACCGGAAATAGAGAGGTTCGGGATCCAACGCGGCGTTATGATCGTACCGAACGTGTAGGTCCGTCCGATTTCAGGTGCCAGATGTGCATTACCGCCACCCAGCGTCGGAACCTGGCCAGTACCGGACTGATGGAACGTAGAGGTGTTGATGCCCTGCTTTGCACAGGTCGCCGCAACCGTCGCCGAAGCAGCACCATAGTTGCCGACCTGACCCGCATCACACGGATCGTTGGCAAGGTTGTAGCTGAGCGACTGGCCGCCATACAGCTCATAGACGTTCGGCTGACGATAGGAGGTACCGATCGTACCGCGGAAACGGATATCCTGCGTCGGGGCCCAGTTGATGGAGGCCTTCCAGTTCTTCGCCGTATCCGACGTCGTGCTGTAACCAGACGCACGCCCCTGCACGTCAACCGTCAGATCCTTCGCAAGGAAGACGTTCTTCAGCAACGTCGCCTTGGCTTCCGCATAACCTTCCGTCACGTCGAAGCCACCGCTGGTCGGCAGAACCGTGTTGGTCAGACTCTGACCGCTGCTGATCAGTTCATCAGGCGTGTTGGTCAGTTGCTCACCACGATGCTCGAAGCCCACCGCAATACCCAGATCGCCGCCGCCCTTCCAGGGCATCGTCGTCACGTGGTTGTTGTTGATGCGCAGGTTCCAGTCACGAAGCTGGTAATGCGAATGCGTGTTCGTGTTGTAGTTGACGTAGGATGCAGCCTGGCTGCCCATCGTCCCGAACGGATTGCTGCACCCGAAAGACGGGCAAACCGACGGGTTATAAACCAGAGCACTCGTCGCGCTGGACGGGTCAACCTGCTGTAGACCATAGGCGTTCAGCAGCTTCGTGTACGACCCCACGTTCTCCAGATGATCCGTCGACATGTTGGAACCGTAGGTATACGACAGGTCGTAATTCCAGCCGTAAGCAATCTCACCATTCACACCCACCTTGGCCGTGACCGTGTCGGTTGCGTTCTCGTCGCGGCGGTCCCCGAGCTCCGTCAGACGCTTTGTGATGTCCACGTCCTGACCGAACGGGTTGTTCGGATCATTGGCCGGCACAGTCAGAACGGACGGCAGCGTGCTTGGCTGGACAGAACCGTCAAACGGCTCGGCTGCCATATAGGTGGAGCTGGTCCGATGCGAGTACATCACATTGGAGTACAGGTTGGCATGCCTGTTGAACTCGTAGTGG
Organism: Gluconobacter kanchanaburiensis NBRC 103587; assembly: GCF_007988905.1. Classification (GTDB taxonomy): domain Bacteria; phylum Pseudomonadota; class Alphaproteobacteria; order Acetobacterales; family Acetobacteraceae; genus Gluconobacter; species Gluconobacter kanchanaburiensis. The sequence goes on along the minus strand of NZ_BJVA01000001.1, from coordinate 334,282 downwards.
AAATCACCCGAGAGGCTGGCATCCTGAAGCTGGTTGAGCAGGCTCTGATGCCGCCCATAGTCATAACGGTCGTTCGCACCCCAGCTACTCACCGTCTTGCCGTCCGGCGCAACTGCAGCACTCAAGCCAGATGCGCTCTGGACATGCGTGTAGTTGGAATAACCGGATCCGAAGGACTCTCCACCCGAACCCAGCGGATTATCGGACAGCTGCACCGGGTTGGCCCAGCTGCGGTTACGCTGCAGTACACCACCCTGGGTCATGTACTGACCGAACAGCGTGAGGTTGCCTTTGTCATGATCGAAGTTCCAGCCCTTGTAGGCGGAAATCATGCCTGTATCGTTGTCGCCTTGCCCGGTAATGCCACCACGGACCGTGATGTTTCCATCCGAGAGATTATGACGCATCTTGATGTTGATGACGCCCGACACAGCATCCGCTCCATACAGTTCGGAACCGCCATCCTTGAGGATTTCGACGCTGGCGATCTGCTGAACCGGCAGCGCGTTCAGATCGATGCAATTCGTCTGACCATTCAGCGTGGCACGCTTGCCATCGATCAGGACCAGCACGCGGTTGGAGCCAAGGTTACGGATGTCTGTGCAGGACGCACCGCCCGTACCGTTGGTTTCCGCGTTGTTTGACCCTGTCCCACCGATAGACGGAATACGCGCGAAGAAGTCACTGAGCGTCGTGGCGCCAGTCTGCTGAATCTGCTTGGCCGTCACGATCTGGACAGGGTTGGCGTTCTGGTTGTTCGAGGAGGCAAGCGCCGATCCCGTAACGACCATACGCTCGGAACCACCCGAAACGCCCTGCGCCTCAAGAACAGCAGCACGACGGCGGCTGGCAGAGGTTGGGGCCGTCGTGGCGACAGGCACAGACACGGATTGCAGGGGCGCAACAGCAGGTTTTGCAACAGTCGTCGAAGCGGCTGCCTTGTGATGCACAGCCCTGTGGGAACGATGTTCCGGCTGTGTCGTGGAAGCGGCGAAAGCCGTTCCTGACAGGGTCCCAACTCCGAGAATTGATGCACACAGCAACAAGTGGCGACGAGATGTGCTCATCAAAGAACAAAATCCTTCAGAAAAATGTTGTTCCCTGTCTAAAGATCTCAGAGCGTGACTGTCACGAAAAATACATACCAGCCATGCTTCCAGAGAGCACTTGGATGCAACATGTGTGATAAATGCAACGATTATACCCGGCCCAGGTTTTTCGTTTGGATTCAGCAACAAAACTAAAATAAAAAAAGCCCCTTCCCCGAAGGGCAGAGGCTTTCTTGCAACAGATCAGGCATCCCCGCCTCTTCTCAGGAAGAGGCAGGAGGCAGACCGGGCTTCGATCAGAAGTCCATGTCGCCCATGCCGCCCATGCCACCCGGAGCGCCGGCCGGAGCCTTCTTCTCAGGGCGTTCAGCAACCATGGCTTCCGTCGTGATCAGCAGACCACCAACCGAAGCGGCGTCCTGCAGGGCCGTACGGACAACCTTGGTCGGGTCGATAATACCGGCTGCGACCAGGTCCTTGTACTCGCCCTTCTGGGCGTCGAAACCGAAGACATAACCGTCATTCTCAAGCACCTTGCCTGCGATGACCGCGCCGTCTTCACCGGCGTTGAAAGCGATCTGGCGCAGCGGAGCCTGCAGGGCCTTGCGGACGATCTCGCCACCGACGCGCTGGTCGTCGTTGTCGAAGGTCAGACCCTTCAGAGCGGAGGATGCGCGAGCCAGGGCCGTGCCACCACCCGGAACGATGCCTTCTTCAACGGCAGCGCGGGTTGCGTGCAGGGCATCGTCAACGCGATCCTTGCGCTCCTTCACCTCGACCTCGGTGCTGCCACCGACGCGGATGACGGCAACGCCACCAGCCAGCTTTGCCAGACGCTCCTGGAGCTTCTCGCGGTCGTAGTCAGACGTCGTTTCCTCGATCTGCGCGCGGATCTGGTTGCAACGGCCCTTGATGTCGTCGCTGTTGCCAGCACCCTCGACGATCGTGGTGTTTTCCTTCTCGATGTGGATCTTCTTGGCGCGACCCAGCATTTCGAGCGTGACGGATTCCAGCTTGATCCCGATATCTTCGGAAATCACCTGGCCGCCCGTCAGGATGGCGATGTCTTCCAGCATAGCCTTGCGACGGTCACCGAAGCCCGGAGCCTTGACGGCAGCGATCTTCAGGCCACCACGCAGCTTGTTCACGACGAGCGTAGCAAGTGCTTCGCCATCAACGTCTTCTGCAATGATCACCAGCGGACGGCCGGACTGCACAACGCTTTCGAGAAGCGGCAGCATCGGCTGAAGCGAGGAGAGCTTCTTTTCGTGGATGAGGATGTACGGGCTTTCGAGATCAGCCGTCATCTTCTCCGGGTTCGTCACGAAGTACGGGGAGATGTAGCCGCGGTCGAACTGCATGCCCTCGACAACGTCGAGTTCCGTGTGCAGGCCCTTGGCTTCTTCAACCGTGATGACGCCTTCAGAACCGACTTTCTGCATGGCAGAAGCGATCATCTCGCCGATTTCGGTCTCGCCGTTTGCGGAAATCGTTCCGACCTGGGCGATTTCTTCCGGAGACGTGATCTTCTTCGTGTTGTTCTTCAGCTCTTCAACAACAACGCCGACAGCCTTGTCGATGCCGCGCTTCAGATCCATCGGGTTCATGCCAGCAGCAACAGCCTTGGCGCCCTCACGGATGATGGCCTGAGCCAGCACGGTTGCGGTCGTGGTGCCGTCGCCTGCGATGTCGTTCGTCTTGGACGCGACTTCGCGGACCATCTGGGCGCCCATGTTCTCGAACTTGTCAGCCAGTTCGATTTCCTTGGCAACCGACACACCATCCTTGGTGATGCGCGGTGCGCCAAAGCTCTTGTCGAGAACAACGTTGCGACCCTTCGGGCCGAGCGTCACCTTGACGGCATTTGCGAGGATATCAACGCCACGCAGCATACGCTCGCGGGCATCAGCGCCGAACTTTACGTCCTTGGCAGCCATAATTCTTACTCCTGAATGAGGTTTTTACGAGAGGAAACGGGGACGGCTGATCAGCCGATCACACCCATGATGTCGCTCTCTTTCATGATCAGCAGCTCTTCGCCGTCGATCTTGACCTCGGTGCCGGACCACTTGCCGAACAGCACCTTGTCACCAGCCTTGACGTCCAGAGCCACGATCTGGCCCTGCTCGTTGCGGGCACCCGGGCCGACGGAAACGACTTCGCCTTCGGTCGGCTTGTCCTTGGCGGTGTCAGGAATGATGATGCCGCCAGCGGTCTTCTCTTCGCCCGTCAGGCGACGGACCACCACGCGGTCATGAAGGGGACGAAACTTCGTCATGGATCGCTCCATTTATGGCCACACCCTTGTACAAAGCAGCGTGACCGGGTTGCTGCACTCAATGACTGCAGTGCATTTTGGCACTCTCGCATGGAGAGTGCCAATGAGATAGGCCCCCATGCCTTTTTCGTCAAGGAGTCTCGCTGTCGTCCCGAGAAAGTTTCCGCCCGTCCAGCAGAACATTCAGACGGTCTTTCTCCTGCTTTTCCAAAACCTTCTGGCCCTTTGTACGTCCATGCAGTCTCCGGTTCGCATCTGCCAGCCGCGCATCTTCAATCCCCTTGCGGCGTTTACGTTCCCGACGGAGATTAATGATGTCGCTCACGGCTCATGGCCTTCCCGGCAGCAAAAGAATTGGACACACAGACATGAAACACAGCCCCGCAGACAAGAAAACCCCCGTTTCAGGCCAGATGGTGACCCTGACGGCAACAGACGGACATAGCTTTGGTGCCTGGGAAACAGGCTCAGCGGAGTCGCCCTTCGCCCTCGTCGTTATGCAGGAAATTTTCGGCCTCACCGATCACATCCGCAATGTCTGCAACGACTTCGCATCGAAAGGTTTCCACGTCCTTGCGCCCGCAGCTTTCGACCGCGCGAAAACCGACGTTGTGCTACCCTATTCACAGAACGGCGTGAAGGAAGGCCTCGAACTCCGTAGCAAGATTCCATCCGACAAAACGCTGGCCGACATCACCGCCTGCGTGCAGTCCCTGCGCGATGCCGGGCACAAAAAAATCGGCATCATCGGCTTCTGCTGGGGCGGTCTGCTCGCCTGGCTGACCGCGACGCGCACTCATGAGGTGGACGCAGCCGTAAGCTGGTATGGCGGCGGCATCGCCAACCATATCGAAACTGCACCGCATTGTCCGGTCGAACTACATTTCGGTGGGGAGGATTCCTCCATTCCCCATACCGAAGTTCAGAAGATCCGCGATACCCGCCCCGAGGTCGAGGAATATGTCTATGACGATGCCGGTCACGGTTTCGGCTGCCCCGAGCGCCCGAGCTTCAACCGTGATGCCCGCGATCTCGCCTGGTCCCGCAGCATCGATTTCCTGAAAACCAACCTCGCCTGAGGTCATTGCGTCCTTCAGGCACCCCTTCCGATGACACAGCATGTCGCAAAACCGTTGGAGGGGTTTTATAACGATGGCAATTCCGGCCAATACCGCACCGGATCAGACAGGAGTTTCAAGATGAGCACCAATCCGCTCAAAGACGATCCCAAGCGCGACGCCGCGATCCGACACGAAGCGCACCTTCTGTGGGAAGCCGACGGAAAGCCGGACGGTGGCCCCGAAGCCTACCTCGAAAAAGCGACCGATCTGATCGCCATCAAAGGCGTGCCGCAGGGCACCCCGGTCAAGGATCTGCCGCCGGTAGAACTGGACGGCGTAGAAATTGATGATGCGCGTGCAGGCATCGACCTGAACGCAGACCCGAACCACAATTTCGACTGAGTGTGATTCACGCCGCGCCTGACAAAGGCGCGGCAACTACAGGGCTTCGGCCCTACTTCAGAACACGGCCCGCAACGGCATCGAGCTTTGCAACCAGCTTCGGGTCGCGCGCGGCAGGCGCCGTAATGATCGCATGATCCAGAGCCCGTTCGGCACTTGCATCAACCGGACGCTTCTTGCCTAAAGCTGGAATAACAGCCTTCACAAGACGACGCGCATTCTCCGCATTGCCCGTCATGACCTTCACGACCGCCTCGACCGTCACGCTGTCATGCTCGGTATGCCAGCAGTCGAAATCCGTGACCATTGCAACAGTCGCGTAGTTCATCTCTGCTTCGCGTGCGAGCTTGGCTTCCGGCATGTTCGTCATACCCACGACCGAGCAACCCCAGGATCGGTACAGTTCGCTCTCTGCGCGTGTGGAGAACTGCGGACCTTCCATCACCAGATACGTCCCGCCCCGTGTGAACGGAATACCAAGCGCACTTGCCTCGCCCTGCACCACATCCAGCACGCGTGCCGAAACCGGATCCGCCATCCCGACATGCGCCACACAGCCCGTGTCGAAAAAGCTCTTCTCACGTGCGAAGCTACGGTCGATGAACTGGTCCACCAGCACGAAATGCCCCGGCGGCAGCTCTTCCTTGAGCGATCCCACCGCCGAAAGTGACAGGATATCCGTTACACCCGCACGTTTGAGTGCATCGATATTGGCGCGAAAATTCAGGCGCGACGGCGGAATGGGATGCCCCCGCCCATGACGCGGCAGAAACACGCACTGCACGCCTTCAAAAGTGCCGAACAGCAGTTCGTCGGACGGCTCACCCCAGGGCGTTTCCACCCGGCGCCACTCCTTGTTCTCGAGTCCGTCGATATCATATAGTCCCGAGCCACCGATCACACCGATGACGGGCTGGATTTCCTGTTCCGAAGACATGTCTGTTCCTGACTGGTGGTTGATCTGCTCGCCAGTTCTGGACCACGAGACGGCCCGACACGCAAGCCTTGCGGCCCATACCCGGTGTATTTCAGCATTCAGAGAAACTTTTTCACAAAACGCTGCCATTTTTACGAAATGAAAAACGTCTTTGCGCCATCGTCCCGCCACGGATCACCGGCAGGCATGCATCAGCTAACTGTTCGGCGACGGCACGATTTGCTAGGACACTGCGCGTAACGAAGTTTTGTCCTGTATAGACGGGGGAAGAAAAAATGGACCAGATCAGCCCCGGTTTCGTCGAAACCGTTCGTCCAGACGTGCCTCACGACGCCCTCAAGCAGGACGCCAAAGCCTGGTTCGAAACCCTCCGTGACCGTATCTGCGCGTCCTACGAAAAACTCGAAGACGAAGCCGCTGAAGGTGGATCGCAGGTCCTGCGTGACCGCACCGCTCCCGGCCGCTTCGAGCGCACGGCCTGGAGCCGCCCCGAAGGCGGGGCCGGTGTGATGTCTGTCATGCGTGGGCGCGTGTTTGAAAAAGTCGGCGTCAACGTCTCGACCGTCTGGGGCGAATTCTCCCCAGAATTCCGCAAGAATATCCCCGGCGCCGACGAAGACCCGCGCTTTTTCGCAACCGGCGTTTCGCTCGTCGCCCATCCGTGCAACCCGCATGTCAGCGCGGCGCATTTCAACACGCGCATGATCATCACGACCAAGGGCTGGTTCGGCGGCGGCGGCGACATCACCCCGATGTTCCCCGAAAGCGCAGAAGCACAGTCAGACGCGGCCTATTTCCACAAATCCTTCGAAGATGCCTGCAACCGGCACGATCCGGAGCACTATCCCCGCTTCAAGGAATGGTGTGACCGGTATTTCCATCTGCATCACCGCAACGAACCGCGCGGTCTGGGCGGCATTTTCTACGATCAATTCTACACTGGCGACGCCGATCTTGATTTCGCGTTTACCCGGGATGTCGGCATGGCGTTTCATGATGCCTATCCTGCGGTCGTACGCCGCCGTATGTTCACACCCTGGACGGATGCCGACAGGGACGCACAACTGATCCGACGTGGCCGCTACGTGGAATTCAATCTCCTCCATGACCGCGGCACGCTGTTCGGCCTCAAAACGGGCGGCAATACTGAGGCCATTCTCATGAGCATGCCGCCGGAAGTCCGCTGGCCGTGAAACTGACCCGACGTGCAGCCCTCGGGGGACTGGCAGGCCTCGCAGGCGCGACCTCCGGCCTGAAAACCCCGGCATGGGCCGCCGCTGCAACGGACGTGCAGCTTCTTCTGGGCGGCACGCTAACCTCCATTCCCGGACAGTTCGCAGAACTCGCGAATGCCGCGCTCTCACGATCCCTGGATCTGGACACCCCCCTCGAACTGACCCCCGATATCGGTCAGGACGGAGTGCGCGCCGCCAACCTGTTCGACGCCAACAGCGCTCCCGACGGCAACACTGCTCTCGCTTTCCCGGGATCCACCCTACTGGCCTCCCTGACAGGGGACACGCGCGTTCACTACGATTTCGGGCGCTGGACGCCGGTTCTCGTAGCATCCACGACCACTGTCGTGATCGCACGCACCGAACTGCACAAGACTCTTCGCAGCCGTCTGACGGGTTTTTTCCATGATCACCCGGTGCGTCTGGCTGTCTCCCATATCGGCGGTCCGGAACTGAATGCGCTGATGGGCCTGTCATTACTCGGCCTCCGCCCCATTCCGGTCGTGGGCTACGTCGACTCTTCCGCAGCCCTAAGCGCCCTACATGCCGGGGACGTGGATGCAGTCCAAATTTCTCCGTACACGCTCGATCGCCCGCTAGATGACGTTCTGGCCAACCTGCCTGAAGGAACAGGCGCGATCTATTACACCGGGGATCTGACCGACACCCATTCGAGCAACATTCCGATTTTTCTGGAAGCCTATCAGCAGGCACGCCGCCGCGCTCCTGAAGGCCCCTTCTATCACGCATGGCAGGCTGTCTCCGCTTCCGCAGATACAGCCATGGCAATCGCCCTGCCGATGCTGACCCCCCCGGAAGTCGTCGGGAAGTGGAGCCGGGCGTGCTCTGCAACCGTTTCAGATTCAGGCGTCCGGCACTGGGCAGATCTGCACCATTTCAAACTGGCCACAGGCGAAAACGCTGAGCCGTTCCTGTCCCGGACTGTTCCCGATCTTGGCGCTACGCTGGCCCTGCGACGCTGGCTCGCCGTCAATACTCCACGGTGGCGACAGGGGCAGGAAACCCGTCACATCTGAACGTCAGCGACGGCGGGTCTTCAACAGAATCCGGACTGACCCATGATTGGCCGCATGAGGATGAACGACGGCCAGTACCATGGATCGCAAATCCCCACGCTGGAGCCACAGAGGGAGTTCACGGCGGATCTGACCACTCGTCTGACCACTGCCGAGCCCTGTCACAACTTCTACACAGCGCCAGTTCCTCGTTCGAGCCCTCTGCATGAAGTCATGCAGCCGCTCGAACGCTTCCTGAACGACATATCCATGCAGATCCAGTCTCGCATCCACTTTCATCTGTCCGCGGGACAACCGCTTCCAGCTCGTATCGTCCAGCCCCGGTGCCCGAACTCCTACGGACAGTTCTGAAGGACGCACGACAGGTCTGGCGGAAGGCGCACTGGCAGGCGAGATCCGTGACATTACGGCTCCGGAGTGCACCCCATCACGGGCTGGCAGTGACGGTACGGATTTTTCTACAGACGCGACAAAACGCGGGAACCTATACGGGGACCGGGGAGACCGTAACGGTCTGATGTCGCGGACAACCATCCGCCACAGCGTCTCCTCGTCTTCTCTCAGATCCCGTTTCGCCACACCATCCTCGCTTCCTGTCCGGCCTATCTTGTCCGACAGCCCTCCCGGGGTCCTGAGCATGTAACGGCTTCCAGCATGATTGAACAATATTCTTTCGGGATTTCAGGTCTTTTCCGACGCTGATAGGTTTATCGTCCGGCCTTCAACCGCTTACGGAACAGGATCATGAGCCACCTCACCCAGGAAGAACGCGACAGCCTGCCTGATAGTGCCTTTGGCCTTCCCGAGAAGCGTGCCTACCCGGTCGATACGCGGGCCCGCGCCAGTAACGCCAAGGCCCGCGCGACACAGGAATATGAACGGGGACTTCTTTCAACCGACGAGCGCGACCAAATCTACAAGGCGGCCGACCGCCGGCTTGCACAGGACGACTGACTGCGATCTTTCATAAATCATCAGCTCAGTCTGGGTCCGGAGAATTCAACCCAGGAAATTCACTTGACGTTAACGATCAGGGCGTCAGTCTCGTCTGAAGCTGACGCAAGCCTGCCCCGGCTGCATATTTCGGCTGCGCGCCCGGTTCAGACGAGACTGACAAAGGATTTCCTATGCCTCTGCATTATCCGCGAATGTTCTCTTTCCTGCTTGCAGGCACAGCTCTCTGCGCGGCTGCGCTCACAGATCCGGTGCTGGCAGCGGCTCCTGCCAGCATTCAGAAAACCACGGCGCACAAACCCGGCGCCCTCGTCGCCTCGGCTCCCCTTGCTGATCCTCTCGGCCTTCCAGATGCGGGACGTTCCCTGCGGATAACCTACCTGTCGACAAATGGCATTACTGGTAAAGGGCTGGTTCCCGTAACGGCAGAAATCATACTTCCCCCAGGACCGCCTCCCGAAGGCGGCTGGCCAATCGTTGCCTGGGCTCATGGCACAGTTGGCGTCGACGATAGCTGTGCCCCCTCACTCAACCCTTACAGTGACCGCAACAGCGCCTACCTCTCGACCTGGATGAAAAGGGGGTTCGCCATTGTCGCAACGGATTATCAGGGCCTCGGCACCCCCGGAACCCATGCCTATCTGGACACCCGCGTAGAAGCCTACAGCGTGCTGGACAGTCTCCGCGCAGCACTGAGCAGCGTCCCCGATCTTCAGAACAAAATCATGATCGTCGGTCAGTCCCAGGGTGGAGGGGCTGCGGTCGCCACAGCGGCTTACGCTCCCACCTATGCTCCTGAACTGGACATTCGTGGCACGGTCGCCACCGGCGCACCTTATGTGACACCTGAACTGCTAGGCGGTCTTCTGAAAGCGGCCGCACGTCCTGATGCGGGCTACAGTCCGCTTATCGACTATGTTTTCTATCTTGCCGCCGGCCTGGAGGGACATGACTCCCGCTTTCGCCCCGAACAGGCATTCACGTCAAAAGCGCTTGCTGTGTATCGCAACGCTGCCCACGAATGTCTGACGACACTTTCACGGCAAACAAAAGATGCAGGCCTGACGTTGCAGAACAGTCTTCAGCCGACCTTCCTGAAGGCCATGAGCCCCGCGCTGCAAGCCATGACCTTCCCGACCCTGAAGCTGGCCCAGCCTCTTTTTACCGGAACGGGCACGGAAGACCGGGACGTACCACCACCTCTGCAACTCGGGCTGGTGAAAGCTGCCTGTGCGGCGGGTTCCACTGTCCAGGCCCATCTCTACAAAGGGCTTGACCACAGCCAGACGGTCAATGCCTCCCTGCCGGACTCCGCAACTTTCACCACGGCCGTGATGTCGGGCAAACCGGTCTCTCCCCAGTGCACGCCCATTCCGCAGTAATCGCGGTCATCCCTTAAAAAAACGGCCCCGAAAATTTCGGGGCCGTCTCTTATCAGTTGGAAGCCGGAGCCTGTAGCGGCTGGTCAGCAGGCACATCCTTCAACGGAATGCCTTCGTATTTTCCCGTCAGCGTTCTGAGGAACGCCACGATATCCGCGACATCCTGATCGGCGATGTCCCGATCCGGGGTCTCGTAACGTGCCATCTCCCGCACGACCTGCTCCAGTGTGGTGGCCGAACCATCATGCAGCCACGGGCCGGTCAGTTCGACATTGCGCAGGTTCGGGACCTTGAACCGCGCCCGATCGCCTTCCGCATGGGTCACAGACAGGCGCCCTTCGTCGGCAGCCGTCAGCTTCGTGTGACGGTTTTCGAAATACGGGCCTTCCAACCCAAGAATCTCGTAAGCGTCACCGCCCACAGCAATACCGCTATGGCAGCCTGAGCAGCCGATTTCCTTGAAACGCTCATAGCCGCGCTTTTCCTGCGCCGTAATCGCCTTCGCATCGCCCTTCAAATACAGATCGAAACGGCTGTCCGGCGTGATCAGCGTTTTTTCATATTCCGCGATCGCACCCGTGATCGTGTCCTTATCGATCTGATCTGAGCCAAATGCCGCTTCGAACTGACCGGCATAACCCGGTGTGCTCCGAACATGCTCGGCCACCGTCGCCCAGTCATGCGAACCCATTTCGAGCGGATTCATGACTGGTCCTGCCGCCTGCTCCGCCAGATCCTTCGCACGACCATTCCAGAACTGGGACATGCTGAACACGGAATTATAGACGCTGGGCACATTGATCGGCCCCTTCTGGCCCCCAATACCCGTCGCAGTCGTCAGGTTGTCCACGCCGCCCTTGTCCAGACCATGACAGCTTGCACAATTGAGCGTCCCGTCACCCGACAGCCCCTTGTCGAAGAATAGCGCCCGGCCTAGCTCGGCCTTCTTCCAGTCCACGCCCACGCTCTCAGGAATTGGCTGGATCGGCTCGCCACGAAACTGCGCCGCCACACCCGGCGTCGCATAATAACGCTCGCGCTGTTCACGCACCCAGTTCAGGATGTCCACGCGCTGCTTTTCGTTCAGATGGGCGTGCGGATGCATCAGCAGATAAGCCGCAGGCGGCATACGGTTCTGAGTGATGACTTCCTCGATGCGCGAAAGCTGCTCAACAGAAGGCGGCTTGCCCTGCTGCAACGCAGCCAGCACCGGCGCATATTCGAAATGGCGCTGACCCTGCACCAGATCGCGCTTCATGATCTGATTGGCCAGCGGCAGGCTGAAATAGAACGGCAGGTTCGCATTCTGCGTATGGCAGTAATCGCAGCGCACTTCGCGCAGAGCCGTGAACGCCGCCATGGCCGTCGGGTCCTGTCGCGTCGGGCTGCTGGCAGGAAGCTGCGGTGCTCCAGCATGATCGAAATGCTCAAGATAAGTGACAGTCCCGCCCCAGGCGACAACGCCCAGCGCCACCAGACCGGCAATTCCCTTTATAATCGTGCTGGAACGCACCATTTTTCTCCTCATACTCACGGTGTCGTGACAATGTGGAAAAATGGCATTGCAAGTCAAAGTGATTGAACCTGTCAGAAAAACAGGTGCTGTCGATTAATCCTCGTCCTCATGATCGATCGCAGCGCGCACCCGCTTGCGCGCCACGTTCACATAAGACGTATCGGTATCAATCCCGATCCCCACACAGCCCATCCGTTCCGCCGCCACCAGCGTCGTGCCCGATCCCATGAACGGATCCAACAGCACCCCACCCGGCCTCAGCCCATGCAACCGAATGCAGGCTTCGGGAAGCGCCACCGGAAACGTCCCCGGATGGCTGAACTTCTCTTTGCGGCTACGCACGGTCTCATAGGGGATAAACCACGTATCACCCCGGCACCGTCGATCCGTAATGTGCTGACGGCGCACGATATTGCTCTTGTCCGTAAACGGCACACCCGCATCCAGCCGCTGCACCGGCACGTTCCCCGTCTTGGTCAGATGGAACACATGCTCATGATTACGATTGACGAAGCGCGCCGAATTCAGCGGCTTGAAATGCCCGTAAGTAATCTCACCCACCGAAATCGACTTGATCCAGGTGATGTGGTTCTGAAGCACGAACAGCTTGCGCAGCCGCGTCATCAGCTCGAACGGCAGCCAAGGCTGGGACGACGATCCCGCGATGTTCAAAAAGAACGAGCCGTCATCCTTCATCACCCGGCACAGACTGGTGCAGACATCCTCCAGCCAGTCCAGATATGCATCTTCCGGCAGCCTGTCCTGATACGTCCGGTACGGCACACCCAGGTTATACGGCGGCGACGTCACCACCACGTCCACGCTCTGCGCCGGCATACGCTTGAGAACCGTCGTACAGTCCCCCCGGATCAGCGTATGGACACCGAGCTTCTCCCGGCGACTGCGGATCATTGCGCCCCAGAACCCGGGGGCGAATCCGCAGGCTGCCGCGGCAGAAATAGTATCATACGCCCATGAGCATGAAGGTTCCCCGCCACGGACTGCGCAGTCGCGCCCCAGCCGGTGAACAGATCGGCGCGCCCGGCCCCCTTGATGTCCGTCCCAATATCCTGCGCAAACACCAGATGATCCCAGCTCACAGGCTGAGCCGCGCCATAAGGCAGCTTCGTCTCAACCCAGAGAGGCATCGCAAACGGCACCATGGACCGATCGACTGCCACAGAACGCCCGGCCGTCAGCGGCATCCCGAATGCCCCTTTCGGCCCCTGAGCCAGATCGCCGTCATCGCGACGGAAAAAGACATAATTCGGATTGCGCTCCATGACGGACATCATCCGGTCCGGATGCGCTTCGAGCCAGTTACGGATACTGTCCATACTGACCCCGTCTGCAGGCAGTTCGCCGTCCTGCACCAGAACACGCCCGAGCGGCACATAGGCCTGACCATTACGCCCGTCATAACTGACACGTACCTGCCCGCCATCCGGCAGAATCAGACGCCCTGATCCCTGGATCTGAAGGAAAAACAGATCGACCGGACTTTTCAACCAGGCGATCTCCAGCCCCTGCCCGTCCAGCGCTCCACCATCAATGGCCGCACGGTCATAATACGGCGCGAACTGTCCGTTGACCCATCGTCCATTGACCATCTGGCCATTGGTCGCCTTCGCCCGGACCAGATTACGCGGACGCCCGTAAACCGGAACCTGATACTCCCCCCCCCGCGTCAGGGACGCCGCAATCTGCGGTTCGAAATACCCAGTATAAAATGCGTCATCCGTCGCCTGATAGGGCTGAAACCACGTCTCCAGATAAGTCCGGCCATCCGTTGCGCTGGCCAGAGCCGCACAGGCGTTGCTCCAGTCCGAAACATGCCGTCCGTAAGGAATGCTCTCGCTGCCCCCAAGCACTGTTTCCGGCGGCAGCTGCGACAGACGACGACAGTCACTGCGCAAAAGCGGCATCAGGGACGTGAAATCTTCCTGCCCCCAACCTGCAAGGCTTTCATAACCTACCGGAGTGAGTGCCAGAGTGGAGGACGTATTCTGAGGAGTGCAGCCGCAAAGCACCCCAAATGTCAGCAGGGTCAGAATTTTTTTCATCGAGCGGCAGAAAATCCAGGGAGTAAGCAATAGAACACGGGACTTGTCAGGCCGGGCGTGAAGCCGCCAATCGCCATAGGGTGTCAGACTGTCCGGCCATCCGCTCGAAAAGCCAGAGGTCATGGAACTCGGTCACTGCCTCCGTGCCCAGCAGAGGCTCTCCCGCGCGATCCGTCAGGATATTCACCTGTCGCGACACGATCTGAACCTCGATTCGCGCACCTCTACTTCCGTCATCAACCGAAACGAGCATCGCATCGGGAATGGACAGACTTTCAATGCCCCGCAGATCGCTACGCTGGCTTTCACCAGCCTCGGAACGTGCATCAATCGCAGCAGAAAATGCGTCCATGGAAGCCGGCGTGAGCAGCTTTTCCAGCGCGACCCGGTCCCCGACTGCAAACGCGGGCACAATCTGCCGGAAGGACGTTTCAGCCTCCTTCAGAAAGCCTGCTGCTGAAAATCCGGGGAAAAGCCCCCCTATTTCGCCCAGCGCCTGCCCTACCCGCGTTGCGGGAGCGGGAATATCATATTCAACTTCGGGGATGGCGGGCGCATTTGAAGCCGCCTCGCCACGTTCTCCTGTCGCCTGTCCGGGAAGCGGAGGCGGCGTGCGGGGTCGGGACGCATCGGAAGGTGCGGCTTTCTTTGCCTTCAGGCCGAAACGACCGGCCTCCGGACGCTCCTGACGGACCCCCTGCATTCCAACACGGCGGCCAAGCACGCGATAGAGCCTCACCCCAAGTGCCGCGGCAAGCACGAAAAGAACCACAAGGTCCCAGGGAAAATGATGACCCGCGTGTTCCATAAGGCCGGCGGGAAGATGGATGTCGCTGGAAGACATGACGTCCTGTGTTTTGCAGTGTGTGCTGATAAATCTCTCACCATAGAGATAGGGTGCAATGCGCCCGATCTCAACCTTCTGTCCAGTAGAAGCGTGTCTTGGCGCGCAGCGGACATCATGCTACCGCCGAAGGATCGCAATCGTTCCAAATCGATGTCCGCCTCGGGGTTCGCCCCTGCGGACCCGGAGACCGTATGTCCGAGAACACGACCGAAAACGCCGCCCTGGGCCAGGAAAACGTGCCGCCCATGCCGCTGGCCATCAACCTGCAGTACACGAAGGACCTGTCCTTCGAGGTTCCGGCAGGCGCTTCGATCTTCACCACACTGCGCTCCGCTCCGCAGATTTCCGTCAATATCGACGTTCAGGCCAATCGCCTGGAAGACGAGCAGGCCGTTTACGAAGTCGCACTGGCCGTGCGTGCGGAAGCCGCTGAACCGCCGGCACAGGAAGGTGGACAGGCTGGCCGGACGGTGTTCATCGCCGAACTGACCTATGCTGCTGTCGTGACGCTGAACAACCCGCCGCAGGAACTCATTGAGCCGATCCTCCTGGTTGAAGTCCCGCGCCTGATCTTCCCGTATGTCCGCTCCATCGTCAGCGATGTCACACGGGATGGCGGCTTCCCCCCCGTCGTGCTCCAGCCGATCGACTTCGTTGCCCTGTGGCAGGCCAAGCGCGCCCAGCAGTTCCCGGAACCCGCCGGCGAAGCATAAGCCACAGCCTGATTAGACTACGGCCCCGATCTGCTCCAGCGGATCGGGCCACGTCACCGCGCGCCATTCCCCGGAATTCAGGCGCGCGGCAATGGCCTCTGACAAACAGAGCGCCCTGACGCGCCCCAGTGCGGCGACCTCCTCGCTACCCAGAGCATCCCTGAAGGCTTCCGCCGTTTTCCCGGAATACAGCATCACGGAATCGACGCGATTGTCCCGAAGAGCCGCCCGGACATCTTCCGGCAGTGCGGTTCGTTTGCAGGCGGCATAAACCTCGACCCGCTGTACGTTGAGCTCCCGCGCCAGCTCCACACCGTAGCCCACGCCACTCGCCAGAAGCACATCCGGACCGGTTATGCCGTGTCTCCGACAGAGCCCGGCCAAAGCCTGGGCATCCCCTGCCGCCGCCAGAATATTGGCAAACCCCGCTTCGCGCGCTCGGGCAGCGGTCTGGCCACCCACAGCAACAATAAGCCGGTCCTTCGGCCAGTCCCGCAAAGCCGGCAGAGCATTGGCGCTCGTCACCAGCACGGCCTGGAAAGGCGCGGGCACAATCGGTGCGAATGTCGTGATATCGAGCATGGGGCACGCCATGGCGTCCCATCCTTTTGCCCGAACCTGCGCCAAAGTAGCAGACAGCCCGGGCTCCGGACGCGTCACCAGAACGACGCGCCCCTCCCGAGACCGGTCAGTCGTCAGGGACGCCTCATGTCTTCAAAGATATTGGACGGCGTATCGCGACGGAGTTCATCCGCAAGTTCCGTCCCCATCCGGGCCGCGTCAAACGGTGCGCCCTCGATCTCCCGGCGCAGCAGGAAGGTCCCGTCTTCGCTGGCGATCAGGCCGCTCAGTTTCAGCACGCCCATCTCGATCCGGGCGTAACCGCCGATCGGCGTGCGGCACGACCCGTCCAGTTCGGCAAGAAGCGCACGCTCGGCCGTCGAAACGGCACGTGCCTCCGGATCTTCAATCGCAGACAGGAGCTCACGCAGTTCCAGATCGCTCTCACGAACCGTCACGCCCACAATCCCCTGACCGGACGCAGGAAGCATCTGGTCAGGTTCGAGCACGACATCGACACGGTCTTCCATGCCCAGGCGCCGCAACCCCGCAAGCGCCAGAAGCGTCGCATCGCATGCTCCGGCCCGCAACTTGTCCAGTCGCGTCTGCACGTTACCCCGCAGCAGTCCGAACCGCAGATCGGGCCGCACATGCAGCATCTGCGCCTGACGCCGCACGGACGCACAGCCGATCAGCGCACCCTCAGGCAGACAGTCATACGGACGTTCCGGATCGACCGTTACGGTCCGATCCCGCAGGATAAGCGCATCACGCGCATCCTCGCGCTTGAGCGTACAGGCCAGCACGATGCCCGGCGGCAGGTTGGTTTCCAGATCCTTGAGGCTGTGCACCGCGAAATCGATCCGCCCGTCCACCAGCGCCTCATGAATTTCCTTGGCAAAAAGTCCCTTGCCGCCGATCTCCGCCAGACGCTGCGCCTGATTGCGGTCACCCTCGGTGCTGATCTGGTATTCCTGAAACGCGCCCATGTCGCGCAGCACCGGACAGAACCGCGTCAGACGGGTCAGGAAGTTCCGCGTCTGGACCAGCGCCAGCGGAGACGCGCGCGACCCGACACGCAGAGGGAGCTTGCGGCCGGTAGGCGGCTCAGCGGCATGGGAACGGCGGACGGCTTCCGCCGCGACTCTCTGGAGCGCGTCGGAAGGCAGGACGGGAGCATTCATGAACGGCAGCTTTAGCCCATTCACACGGGGCTGTCATGATATGACGGACTCGGCCATAATATGGGCCATGTCACCCATCACTGCACGTCCCATTCCGGCTCTGCGCCCGCTTCTGGCCATCGAGACCTCCTGCGACGACACGGCCTGCGCCATTCTCGCTTACGACGGCACGATCCTGGCCGAAGGCGTCCTCTCCCAGACCGACCATGCCATTCTCGGCGGCGTCGTCCCGGAAATCGCCGCCCGCGCCCATCTGGACGCCCTGCCTGCGTTGGTGATGGAAGTCCTGAAAAAAGCGTCCCTGACGCTCGCCGACATCGACATTTTTGCCGGGACAACGGGGCCCGGCCTGATCGGTGGTCTGATCGTCGGCAGTTCCTACGCCAAAGGACTGGCCATGGCGCTACACCGCCCCTTCGTGGCCGTGAACCATATCGAGGCCCATATTCTCACCCCCCGCCTCCCCAGCCTCGGCGCGGATCTACACTTCCCTTACCTGACGATGCTGGTCTCGGGCGGCCACTGCCAGTGCGTTTCAGTCGAGGAAACCGGCCGTTATGTCCGCCTTGGCGGTACGATCGACGACGCCGCCGGAGAGGCCTTCGACAAGGTCGCCAAGATGCTTGGCCTGGGATGGCCCGGCGGCCCCGCGCTGGAAAAACTCGCGACCGAAGGGCGGGACGACGCCTATGCGCTCCCCCGTCCGCTCAAGGGCCGCGATGGCTGTGATTTCTCGTTCTCCGGCCTGAAAACCGCTGTCAGCCGCCTGATCGACACACAGGACCCGACCGGAGCACAGGAGGCCCTTCCGCGACAGTTCGCCGCAGATGTCGCAGCTTCCTTCCAGCGCGCCGTCGCCGATGTGATGGCCAACCGCGCCGAACACGCCCTCGCCCTCAGCCCGAATGCTACGGCCCTCGTCGTTGCGGGAGGTGTCGCGGCCAACAAAACTCTCCGTCATGCGCTCGAACAGGTCGCTGCCAGTCACGGCATCCCTTTCTTCGCACCGCCCCTGCGGCTGTGCACGGACAATGCGGTGATGGTCGCCTGGGCCGCGCTCGAACGCCTTCATGCGGGCGAAACACCCAACGAAATCGACACCGCAGCCCGCCCCCGCTGGCCCCTTTCCGAACGCACACCCGCTCACGCCTGAACAGGAAGCCACATGACCGCCATCCTCATCCGCGACGAGACCGGGACAGGCATCAGCAGAGCCGCCCTGCGCTTTGACTGGAAAGCCCGCAGACAACTGCGCGTGCGGGACCTGATCGCCGAACGCGTTCGTCTCGAATGGGACAACGGCAGCAAAACAGAGGACGAAAAAACCGCCCTCGTTCCGCAGGGCGCACCCTGTATCGAAACCGTGGAAGCCGCCATCGACCATGCCCTGACGGGCTTTGAACGCCGCGCCTATCTGGTCATCATCAATGACCATCAGATCCCAAATCTGGATGACGGCATCACCCTCATTCCGGATATGACCATCACCTTTATGCGCCTCATCCCGCTGGTCGGAGGCTGATATGCAGCAGCGTGATCCGGTTCTGGTCGCCTCCCTGCCCGGCGGCCCGCTCTATCGCCTCCTGTCAAAAGTGGGCGACATGGAGCGGGCCTTCATCGAGTGGCGCACCCTGATGCGCTCCCGCTGCCCTACGGTTTTTGAAGACGCCAGAAAAAAATGGGTCGAACTCTACGAACAGCAGAGATGCGCCTACAAAGGCTACGCCTTTAAGGAGCATGCCTACCAATACCGCAGCGATACCATTCCTCTCGCCGCCTATTTCCTGCCCGAGACGATGGGCACAGCGCCACGGCCTACGTCTCCGAAATGGCTGGAGCGTCTCTCTCGCGAGAGCCTTGATCCCAAAGCCCCCATTCCACTGGCGAAACGCCATTCCTACTGGACCCGCTTCGAAATATTCGGCTCGGGTCCAGCCCCGTCCGTGAATTCCGAATCCCATCGCATCATAGATCTGAAATGGCTTGCCCAGGCCCGGGCAGACTATATCCGGATCCCTGTTGAACGCCCTGGCGCCTTCCGCCTCATCCGCCAGCACATCATTCGCTTGACCCTATATCCGAGCAATGTGGACGATCCCGTCTTTGATCGCCTCTCCACCCCGGATAACGTTACGCCCTCCGTCAGAACCCTGCGCGACCGAGCCGCCATTCTCGCTGCCCCCGACGGACAGGACGTTCTGATCCTGGCCCGTACCATTCTACGCGATTTCAATATGGCGGACGGTCGCTGGATCGATGGTCCGCTCTATCGCGCCGCCATTCTTCCCATCCTCGTCCTGCATGCAAACAACCGCATCAAGGCTACTGGCTCTGTTCGGGAAGCAGCTTACGAACTCACCGCCGAGCCAGACGCTTTCATACCGGAACAGGAAACCCTCTGGCGAATGGACACTGCGGCACTGGGACTGCAAAATCTGGGAAAACGCCCTCTCGCGGAACTGCTCAACCTCAATAAAATCCTGTGTGGCTGCCTCTGGCTCGTCGCCGTCAGTGGCGAGCCGGAAGACGTACAACTCCTCAGCACACTGGCGAAAAAATTCCAGAAGAACGAAAAACTCTTTGAGTTCAACCGCATTATCCGTGCCCTCGGCCTCACCGCAGACCGTGACGCCATCAACGAACAGATCGCCCTGCGCCAGAAAACCCGTCATTCCCTGATGCTCGGCCAGATCAACGCCGCCCTGGCCGACTCCGCCCGAAAATCCGGCACCAGCATCACGGAGCTCGAAGAACGCTCCGCCTATACCCACGACCTCGACAGCCATCATGAACGGACCGTTCCGCTTCCCAACGGCCTGACCGCGACCCTGTCCCTCAAAACCAACGCCTCCGGCACGATCACACTGTTCTCCGCCGATGGCACCGAACTGCGCCCGGTCCCTCCCGCAATCCGAGCCGAACTCAAAACCATCCGTGCCTATGAAAAACTCAGGGAAGAAGCCCGCGACCTGACAAAGGAAATGCAGGCCCACCGCCTGCGTCTCGAACGCTCCTGGCTCACTCAGGAGCGCTGGACCGCCGAACGTTTCCGCACAAACTATCTGGCCCATCCCGTCCTGTCCTGGCTCGCCCACCGCCAGATCTGGACCCTCACTGCGCCCGACGGCACACAGCGCACCGTCCTCTTCCCAAACGGCACACCCATCGCCCCGGACGGCACCCCGACAACTCCCCTGCGCGACGACGAAACCCTTACACTCTGGCATCCGCTGGACGTTGATATGGCCTTCGTCAACCAGTGGCGCGACACACTGGAAGCCATCGCCCTCGTCCAGCCCATCCGTCAGGCCTGGCGCGAAACCTATGTCCTGACGGACGCCGAGCGCGCCACGTCTCCGGCCTCCCTTCGCTACGCAAGGCAGGTCCTGCGTCAGGCACAGTCCGTCGAACTCGGCCGCCAGCGCGGCTGGCGCGTGCGCACCCTGAGCATGCACATGCCCTCAAGCGAGGGCGAACCCACCAGCCTGACCATTCCCGCCGCCGGTCTGCATGCTGAAATCTGGACCGCCGGCGTCGATGGACAGGCCGCTTTCCATCATGGAACATTCACCCATATCCTCACAGATCGGGTCCAGTTCCGCACCGTCACGGACAAGGGCTCGTGGCGTCAGGACGGCGGCAAAAAGCTCACCATCGGCAAGGACACGGTCGCGCTCGAAGACGTCCCACCGCTGATTTTTTCGGAAGTCATGCGCGATCTGGACCTCTTCGTGAGCGTGGCCTCAATCGGCCTTGAAGTCACCTATCTCGACGGCGCGGAAGGCCGTTCCATCGGCGAATGGCGCCGCCTGAGTGATCTCGCCATGTGGAAGCAGGACGAAACCACCTCCCTCAACGGCCGCGCCCGCATCCGTTATGAGACGCTTGAACGGATCCTCCCCCGTCTCACCATCGCGGACCGCCTCGAACTTACCGACACGCATGCCCATGTCCGCGGCGTCCTGCACAGCTACCGGATCCATATTGGAACGGGAAACATCTTCCTCGATCCCGACCGGCGCTATATCTGCATCGTACCCGACTCCCGCAAAAAGAAATTCAGCATCGCCCTGCCCTTCGACGACGACCAGACCCTCTCGGTCATCCTGTCGAAAATCTTCCTTCTCGCTGCCGATGACAAAATCAACGATCCCGTCATCCTCAGGCAGTTCCCCGCCTCCCCCCCGGAAAACGTCTCTTGAACTACCGCCACATCTACCACGCCGGAAACTTCGCCGACTGCATGAAGCACGCCCTGCTTCTCGCACTGATCAAGGCCCTGAAGCGCAAACCCGCAGGCTTCGTCGTCCTCGATACCCATGCCGGATGCGGCCGCTACGACCTCACGTCAGAAGAAGCCGAGAAGACCGGGGAATGGCGCGCAGGCATCGGCCGCCTGCTTGACGGTCCGGCAGCCCCGGCCCTTGCGGATTATCTCAACGCCGTCCGCCCCAACGTGCAGGATCGGCACCGCTACCCCGGCTCCCCGGCCTTCGCCCGCACCGAACTGCGCCCGCAAGACCAGCTCATCGCCTGCGAACTGCACCCGGAAGACGTCAGGCCCCTCCGCCGCCTCTTCCACGCAGATCCGCAGGCGGCCGTGCATCATCGTGACGGTTACGAGGCCCTGCGCGCACTCCTGCCGCCTAAGGATTTTAAACGCGGCCTCATTCTCATTGATCCGCCGTTTGAAAAACCGGACGATTTCGCCCGCTGCGCCGAGGCCATCGCCCTGATCCGCAATCGTTTTCGCGCCGGGATCATCGCCGTCTGGTACCCGATCAAGCATCGCACACCCGTCCGCACCTTCTACACGGCCCTTCAGGACGCGGGCATCCGGGACATGCTCGCCTGCGAGTTCCTGCTCCGCCCGCCTGTGGATCCGTCCCGCCTGAATGGCTGTGGCTTGCTGGTCGTCAACGCACCGTTTGGCTTTGAGGATGAGGCCCGCAACATTCTTGAAGCCCTCGCCACCGGCCTGCGTTCCCCCGATGCCGAAGACATCCAGATCAATATCGAACGGCTGGCAGAGGAATAATCATGAGCAGACGTCCGCATATCACCGTTATCGGCGCCGGAGCCTGGGGAACCGCACTGGCCTGCGCCATGGCGGCCACCGGCGCGGACGTCACCCTCTGGATGCGAAACCCCGTTCCGCCGGCAACCCGAACCCTGCCGCGCCTGCCGGACGTCATCCTGCCCGACACCATCACCATCACGGGCGATTTTCCGCGTACAGCCGATGTCGTTTTGCTCGTGACCCCGGTGCAGACCGCCCGCGACGTCTCAACGCGCCTTCAGACCGTTCTTGATCCCACGGTTCCGGTCGTGACCTGTTGCAAGGGGCTAGAACAGGCCACATCCCTCCTGCCACTCGATGTGCTAGCGCAGACCATGCCAAACCGCCCGACGGGCGTCCTCTCTGGTCCGAATTTCGCTATAGAAATCGCCAAGGGCCTCCCCGCTGCAGCAACGCTGGCCTGCGCGGACATTGCGCTTGCACAGGCTCTCACGGCGCTTCTCAACACATCCAGCTTCCGTCTCTATGCCAGCGATGATGCTGCCGGTGTCCAGCTTGCGGGTGCCGCCAAGAACGTCATCGCCATCGGCGCGGGTATTACGATCGGTGCGGGACTGGGCGAAAATGCCCGCGCAGCCCTTATCACCCGGGCAGTCGCCGAAATCGGCCGCCTCGCCGAAGCCACTGGAGGTCGCGCCAGCACGCTTGCCGGCCTCGCGGGCATGGGAGACCTTATTCTGACCTGTACGAGTCGCGGCTCCCGTAATTACAGTGTCGGACTGGAACTCGGTGAAGGTCGATCACTCGCGGATATTCTCGCCTCACGCACGACGGTCGCGGAAGGCGTTCTGACCGCGCCCGCCATGCTCGCCCTCGCCCGCAGACACAACGTACGGGTGCCGATCATCGAAACCGTCACCCGCCTTCTCAACGAAGGCGTTTCAATCGAGGAAGCGCGCCATCTTCTACTGGACCGCCCCCCGACCCGGGAATAACGACGCGGTTCAGTGGAGAACGGCGCAGGCCACCCGGTCTCCCGAACCGCCGATCGGCTGGGTCTGATAGTCGTCCGGCTTGGCATGGATCACCACAGACGCTCCATCCGCGTCCATCAGTGCGGGCAGATTATTGCCGCCCTTCAGCGAAACCAGCGTGGAATAAAGTTCCACCGTCGCTGTTCCGTCTGCCGCAACATACAGGTTCGGCAGATCTCCGGCATCATTGGCATCAGCGTTCAACAGACCATGCACAACTGGCGTCGCCGCATGAACATGCGCACCCGCGCTTGTGAACTTCGGAGGCGCGCAGCTTCCCTTCTCGTGGAAATGGATTCCGTGCCAGCCCGGCGTCAGCCCCTGAACCTGAAGGCGCAGCAGAACACCCTTCGGCGCGCCCGTCACGTCCACAATCCCATGGACCGCGCCATTAGTACCCTTAAGTGCACCCGTGACATGATCCGCCGCGCACGCAAGCGAAGGAACGGCCAAGGCAGAAGCGAGCACAAGAGACAGAAATCCGGAACGACGCATGGTGACACTCACAATTCAGGCACAAAGATGATAATCATTCTCACTTTACTGAAATCATGCCTCTTGTGAGATCAGACATTCGTGAGCGCAAATAAAATCAAACGAACAGACCTGCGATAACCGCGCTCATCGCATTGGATAACGTCCCCGCAGCGACGGCCCGTACCGCCAGCGACGCCACATCCGTCCGCCGACGCGGCTCAGCACTTCCGAACGCCCCGATCAGAATCCCGATGGTGGAGATGTTCGCAAAACCGCACAGCGCGAAGGACAGGATCGTGATCGTCCGCTGCGACAGCGCATGGGCATGGATCAACGGCGACAGGTTCACATAGGCCACGAACTCATTGAAGGCGATCTTCTGCCCCAGCAGTCCACCGGCCACCACGCACTCGTTCCACGGCACCCCCAGAAGCCAGGCGAATGGCGCGAACACCGTGCCGAGCACGTGGGCCAGTGACAGTCCGACCGCACCCAGCAGACCGTCAGCCAGAGCAATCAGCCCCACAAATGCGATCAGCACCGAGCCCACCGCCACCGCGATTTTCGCCCCGTTCATGGCGCCGTCCGCAATGGCCTCGAACATGCTGTGATGGCCATGATCCGCCCCGGCAATCTGCGCGCCGGAGTGGCGCGGCCCCGGAAACAGGATGCGTGAAAACAGCAGGCCGCCCGGTATCGCCATAAAAGACGCCGCCAGCAAATTTTCCATCGGCACGCCTAGCGATGCATATCCCGCCAGAACGGACCCCGCGATGGAGGAGGTTCCGCTGCACAGCACCGTCGCCAGTTCGCCGGTCGACATTTCTGCCAGACAGGTCTGAAGCGCGATGGGCATCTCGCTCTGTCCGAGAAAGATCGTCAGCACCGCCGAGAATGATTCAAGTCCTGTCGTCCCCAGAACCCGCGACAGAGCCCCCCCGATGAGTTTCGAGAGAAACTGCAACACGCCCCAGTGCTGCAAAAGCCCCAGAAGCGCTGCGACATAGACGATCTCGGGCAGGACTTTCAGCGCAAAGACGAAGCTCTCATTGCCGAACAGACCATTCATTTTCGGCCCCACAAGCCCGCCAAACAGGAACGCGCTTCCCACATCCCCGAAAGACAGCACCTTTGTTACCGCATCGGACACGACATGCAGCCCATGAGCTCCGGCAGGCACCCAGAGCACGACCGCCGCGATCAGGACCTGTAACAGCAGGGCCCGCGCCACCAGAGCCCAGTCAATGGCCCGGCGATTGGTGGACAGGAGCGCCCCAAGAAGCAAAAGGCCGGCCATGCCGACAAGGACGCGCAGGATCACGCAGGCAAACTCCTCACCCAAAAACGCAACGGCACAACAGCACGGACGCGACACTGACCGCGGAACAGATCAGCTAAACCCGAAACGACGTGAACCTGTCCATCATGTCACGTTCTGTCCACCCCTCCTCTCTCGCCCGAATCCCTCCAAGACGCTAGGATCCGGCCGACCAATAGGGAGAATCCCGATGACCTGCGCCTACGATTTCAGCCTCCCCGGACTTTCCGGAGATACGATCGACCTCTCCGCCTGGCGTGGTCGCCCGCTGCTGATCGTCAATACGGCCTCCAAATGTGGCTTTACGCCGCAATATGAAGACCTTCAGCATGTCTGGTCACGGTATGGACGGGGCTATCCGGACGGGCTGGTCATCCTTGGGATTCCGTCCAATGACTTCGGGCAGCAGGAGCCCGGCTCGTCGGAAGAAATCAAGACTTTCTGTCATCGCAATTACGGGGTCAGCTTCCCGATGGCCGCGCGCCAGCATGTCCGCGGTCCCGAAACGACACCTCTTTTCCGGTGGCTGGACAGCGAAGGCGGCTTTCTGGCCCGTCCCCGCTGGAATTTCTATAAATATCTGACGGATCGTGATGGAAAACTCGTCAACTGGTTCACTCCGCTAGCAAAACCGGCATCAAACCGCGTGGAAGAGGCAATCCGCAAAGTCCTGCTAGATCACTGAGAGCCGAGGCGCGAAGCAAGGGCTTTCTCCATCATGCCGATATTCCGCAAATCGGCCTTGAAAACCGTATCGAACAGATCCCCGGCCAGCGGAACACGTCCAACCAAGGCCTCGACCGCCACATTTCCCAGCATCCGCTGCAGGATCTGATGGTCCGCACCCATCCGCTTCCCTTTCCAGACGACGTAAAGCGATAAGGCGGATCCGATCCAGCCTGTGCTGGAGATCGGCAATGCCGGTGGGAGCATCAACAAGGGTGGAAAGCGTCGAAAAATCCTTCATGGCACCCGTTATCACGCAAAATGGAGCTGGGAATTTATCTTTTTTCCTTGAACATCCGTATCAAAACCCGGCACAGTCCATGTCAGAAATGTGACAGGAGCCACATCATGAAGGACTCACTCCTCCGCCCGATCCTGCCGCTCCTGGTGGTTGCGGCCCTCGGTGCCTTAACGCCTGCCGTAGCCCATCACGTCACGACATTCCTCGGCCTGTCCGGCATTTTCTGGGCCAGCGCCATGCTGATGCTGGAAGTCACGCTGCTCTGCATCGGTCTCGCCGCGGTTCGCCCCAGCATTGGCCAGTCGCAGCGTACCACCACGACCCCGTACAATCGCGAAACAATTTTGCGCTGAAGCCAATCAGCTACGGCGTGTTTTTCCTGTCACGGACCATATGTCGCAGCGCTGAATGTTAGGCTAGGATCAGGAAATGCTTCGCAATTTCCTGACAGTCGGCAGCTGGACAATGCTTTCGCGTGTCCTTGGCCTCGTTCGTGATCAGCTTCTCGCCGCGTTCCTTGGTGCCGGCCCCGTTCAGGACGCCTACCTGATCGCGCTCAGACTGCCCAACATGTTCCGGCGTCTTTTCGGCGAAGGCGCGTTCAACGCAGCTTTCGTGCCAATGTTCACCGAACGTTACGAAACAAAAGGCCCACAACCCGCCCTGCGCTTCGCCGGTCAGGCGCTCTCCGGCCTGATGCTCTGGCTTGCCCTGCTGACCGTCCTTGCCGAAATCTTCATGCCGCTGGTCGTGAGCTTCATCGGCTCCGGCCTCAACGGAACCCGTTTTGAGATTGCGGTACATCTGTCGCGCATCACGTTCCCCTACATGCTGCTGATCTGTGGCGCGGCCCTCGTCTCGGGCATTCTCAACGGACTTGGGAAATTCACCGCCGCCGCCGCCGCTTATGTCACCTTCAACATCATCGGTATCGCGGCGATCCTTCTCGGCGCTCTGGTCTGGCACAATACCGCCGTCGTGAGCGCCTGGGGGGTGACGCTCTCGGGCCTCGTGCAGTTCGGCGCCCTCTACTGGGCCGCACACCGCGCAGGCATGGCGCCGCACCTGACATGGCCCAGCCTCTCGGCAGATATGCGGGCCCTTCTGCGCCGCATGGGGCCGGGCCTTGTTGGCTCCGGCGTCACGCAGATCAACCTGACCGTGGACATGATCATCGCAACCCACCTGCCTGTGGGAACGCCTTCGATCCTGTATTTCGCGGATCGCATCAACCAGCTTCCCCTCGGCGTTCTCGGCTCGGCTGCCGGGACGGCTCTTCTGCCGCTCCTGACCCGCCATATCGCCAACAACGACCGCGCCGCCGTCCATTCCAGCGTCAACCGCGCCATCGACTACACGCTGCTCCTGACGCTGCCCGCCATGATCGGCATGATCGTTCTCGCCTTCCCCATCATGGCCGCTCTTTTCAGCTATGGTCATTTCACCGTCGCTGACGCTTTCCTTGCAGGCCAGTGCCTTCAGGCCTATGCGCTCGGCCTGCCTGCCTTCGTTCTCATCAAGGTTCTCTCTCCAGCCTTTTTCGCAGAAGGCGACACCGTCACGCCAGTCCGCATCGGGTTCTTCACGCTGGGACTGAACCTTGTCCTCAACCTCCTGCTGTACCGACCGCTGGCTCATATCGGCCCGCCGCTGGCCAGCACGGTTGCCGCTTTCGTCAACTGCACCCTCCTCGCCGTCATCCTGCACCGGCGCGGCCTGTTTGTTACGGACCCACTTCTCAAAGGTCGCGCCCTGCGCATTACAGGCGCCGCGATCATGATGGCGCTCTGGGTCGCAGCATCAGAAAAATTCGTGGCACCCGACCTGCCCTCTTGGCACGGCGTGTGGCGCTTCAGCATGCTCATGGCGCTGATCATCTTCGGCATGCTGGTCTACGTTATGACTCTTGATGCCTTAAAGGTGGTGCGCCTGCGTGACGTCGCCGTGGCTTTCCAGTCACGCCTGAACCGCAGACGCACCCACTGACCCTGCCCTGCCGGTTCACACACCGGCAGGAAGGCGGTATGGCCAAGGCACTGTTTTCCCCTTCCCCGACCTGACAGCCCGGAGACCGGACCCATCGGCACCTTCATGCCCCTGCCTACCGCCGAAAATGCCAGCCCCGCGATGGCCCAGTGGTTCGATCTCAAACACCGCGAACCCGATGCCCTGCTCTTTTTCCGCATGGGCGATTTCTACGAACTATTCTTCGCCGACGCACAGGCCGCCGCCATGGCGCTCGACATCGCACTGACAGCCCGCGGCACGCATCAGGGCGAGCCGATCCCCATGTGCGGCGTCCCGGTCGCGGCCGCCCCGGCCTATCTCTCGCGGCTGATCCGTCGCGGCTTTCGCGTCGCCGTCGCTGAACAGACGCAGACCCCGCCGAAAAAGGGCGAAAAGCCCCAGAAAGGCCCGCTCGCCCGTGCCATCGTTCGCGTGGTCACTCCTGGCACCCTGACGGAGGACGAACTGCTCGAAGCCGGACGTGCCAATCTCCTGCTCGCCCTCGCCCGCAGCCCCGAAAAACGTGTAAAAACGATCGGCGCGGCCTGGATCGATATTTCCACCGGGGCTTTCGAAACGGCTTCGGTCAGCGATGCCGCTTTGCCGGAGCTTCTGGCGAGGCTGGACCCCGCCGAAATCCTGTCCGAACCCGACCTGATCGCGCCAGATTACGCATCCCGCCTAGCTCCAGTCGCGGTCCCGCCGACACTCGACAGCGCCCGCACCCTCGTCGCCCGCGCCTATGGCGTGGCCCAGATCGACGCCCTCGGAGACTTCCCGCCTGAACAGGCTGTCGCCTGTGCCATCGCCCTGAACTACGTCCAGCGCAGTCAGGCCGGAGCACTCCCGCGCCTGTCGCGTCCCATCCCGCAGGGCACGGACGGTGTGCTGGGCATCGACCCCGCCACCCGCGCCAGCCTTGACATCCTCCGCACCCGCGACGGCGAGACGAAACACAGCCTTCTCGGTGCCGTCACCCGCACCGCCACGGCCGCAGGCTCCCGCCTCCTTGCACAATGGCTCGCCTCTCCGCTGACGGATGCCACCGCCATTACGGACCGCCAGAACGGCTGGCTGTGGCTTCAGTCCATTCCCGGCCTATCCAGCGCACTCGGCGATATCCTGCGCCGCACCCCAGATCCCGCACGCGCGCTGGGCCGCATCTCCGCCGGACGTGGCCAGCCACGCGATCTCGCCGCCATCCGTGACACGCTGATCACCGCCAACGACATCACAGCCCTGTTCCAGCCCGTCTGCGACGCCTCCACCCCCACGCTGATCCGCACCCTCACCGCAGGCCTATACGGCCGCGCCGACACCCTGCTGGAGCAGCTTCAGGCCGCCGTCGCCGAAACTCTTCCTGCCCGCATCGAAGATGGCGGCTTCACCGCCCCCGGCTACAATACGGAACTGGACCGCTATCGCGGCCTGCGTGACGAAAGCCGCCGCATCATCGCCGCCATGCAGGGTGACCTGTCCGAAAAATTCGGCGTCTCAAACCTCAAGATCAAACACCATGCGCAGCTCGGCTACGTCATCGAAGTCCCGTCCGCAGCCGGCACAAAACTCCGCGATAACCCGGAGCTGTCCTTCCGTCAGGGCACGGCCAGCCTCGCCCGCTTCTCCACAGAAGAGCTTGCCGGTCTGGACCGCGCCATCCTCGAAGCCGCCGACAAAGCCTCTGCACTCGAACGCCGCATCTTCGCCGAACTCTGCGCCCATATCCTGCAAACTCCGGCGCTCGATGATGTCGCGGAATTCCTGGCCCTCGCAGACGTCCTGCGCTCCTGCGGCCTGCTCGCGGAAGGTGGCGCATGGTGCCGCCCCACCGTCACGGAGGGCACGGAGTTCAGCCTCATCGCCTGCCGCCACCCGGTCGTCGAAGCCGCACTGGCCGAATCGGGAAGCGCGGACGCCCGTTTTATTCCCAATGACTGCGCTCTGCCGCCCGAACACCGCGCCATGCTGCTCACGGGCCCGAACATGGCGGGCAAATCGACATTCCTGCGTCAGACCGCTCTTGCCGTCATTCTTGCACAGGCCGGTCTTCCCGTTCCGGCAAAATCCGCCCAGATCGGCGTCGTGGACCGCCTGTTCTCACGCGTCGGCGGCGCGGACGATCTGGCCCGTGGTCGCTCCACCTTCATGGTCGAAATGACCGAGACCGCCGCGATTCTCAATCAGGCTGGTCCAAAATCCCTCGTGGTTGTGGACGAGATCGGTCGGGGCACTGCGACTCTTGATGGTCTGTCCATCGCATGGGCCACGCTCGAAGCCCTGCACACACAGCTTGGCTCGCGGACAATCTTTGCCACACATTTCCATGAACTTGGTGCCCTAACCGATTTCCTGCCTCGTCTGGCGCCATACACGATGGCCGTGAAGGAATGGCGCGGCGAAGTCATTTTCCAGCACGAGGTCCGTCCCGGTGCCGCCCGCAAGAGCTGGGGGCTGCATGTAGCAAAACTGGCGGGAATCCCTGCTTCCGTCATCAATCGTGCTGGCCGCCTTCTCACACAGTTCGAGCGCGAACAGGCCGATTCCCGCTCCTCGCTCCCGCTTTTCGAAGCCGTGGCGGAGCCGCAATCACATCCTTCTTCTACGCCTGCACCCGATCCCGTGGCCACCGCTCTGGAGGACGCAATCCGAGCGCTGAACCCCGACGATCTCTCTCCCCGGGACGCCCTGCGGGCGTTATACGATCTGAAACGTCTCGCCTCAGGAAACGACACTTGAAAGAAAACTCTTTCTCAGGCGAAACTTCTCTTCCCCCCTTCGCTGACGATACGGATAAGCCCCTGTCTGACCGAACCGCCTCCCCTTCGTGCGAACCGGCCTCATCGCTGACGCTCGCCCTCCAGACAGCCGCGGCACAGGGGCTCACGAACCGCGAAGATGTCCTTTCTGTCCTGCGGCGGCATCTTGGAAGTGGTCATGCTCTGGTCCGGGAACAGTTTGAAAAGCGCCACATCTCGGGAATCGACGCAGCCCGCGCCCTCGCACATCAGGCCGACGCGATGGTCTGTGCTCTCGCCGATCTGGCTGCCCATAAATACGACGCTCCCGGCGATACCCTTTGTCTGTGCGCTACTGGTGGTTATGGAGCGGGCCTTCTTGCCCCTTTCAGCGACATCGACATCCTTTTCCTCATTCCCGGCGACCCGACCCCGGCCATGACCGCGCGGATCGAGTTCATTCTCTACGCCCTGTGGGACCTCGGACTGCGCGTCGGGCATGCCACGCGCTCCATCGCCGAATGCGTCCGCGACGCAGAGACCGATCTCACCATCCGGACCGCCCTGCTGGACCTGCGGTTTCTCCACGGGGAACGTGGCCTCGCCCGTGACCTGCGCTGTGCTCTCGGCGCGGATCTCCAAAACGATCGGCTATGCGCCTTCGTAATGGGAAAAATCGGCGAACGCGAACAGCGTCATCGCCGATTTGGCGACAATCCTTACATGGTTGAACCCAATATCAAAGAAGGCCGTGGCGGACTGCGCGATCTGCAAACCCTGAACTGGATGGGGCGCGCAGCACTAGGCTGCGCGGTGTCCAGTCCCGAACGGAGCGGCGGCCCGGCCGAGGCCCCACAGACACCGTCTTTCGCATCTTTCGGGCTTCTTACAGACCGCGAAGCCCATCGTGCTCGGCGCTCATGGGACTTCCTGTGGACCGTCCGCCTGCACCTGCACTACATCACCGGCCGCGCGGAAGAACGCCTGACCTTTGACGTCCAGCCCGTCATTGGCGGACGCATGGGGTATGCAACCCACGGCCGACAACGCGGCGTCGAACGTTTCATGCGGCACTATTTCCTGACTGCCCGCGATGTCATGCGCCTCACCAGCGTCCTACAGCCCGTCGTGCTGATGCATCTTCAGGACCAGACGACCGGAGAACCACCCCAGGTTGTCCTCGGCCCCGAAGACTTCCAGACCATTGCCGGCCGCATCTGCCCCATCGAGCCCGTAACGTTCGCGGCACAGCCCCGTGAAATGTTCCGTCTACTTGACTGCGGCCGGCGCCATGACCTGCCCCTGCATCCCATCGCAATGCAGCAAATCATCCGCAACGAACGTCATGCCGTCACCCTGCGCGACGATGTCGAAACCGCGAAAATCTTTCTGGACCTGCTCTGCGAACCCAGTGCGGACGACACGAAAGCCGTCCCCTTCTGGCTCCCGATCCTCAACGAAACCGGCCTTCTTGGTCGTCTTCTGCCAGACTGGTCCCGCGTGGTCGGTCAGATGCAGTTCGACAGCTACCATATCTATACGGTTGACGAGCACATCGTCGAAGCTGTGCGCATGATGGGCCAGATCGAAGCCGGTCGCATGGCGGACGAAATCCCGCTAGCCTACACTCTGGCCAGCGACCTCCGGTCCCGCCGTGCGCTCTATGTCGCTGTCCTGCTGCACGATATTGGCAAGGGACGTGGCGGCGACCATTCTGAAATCGGTGCTGACCTCGCGCTGACCATCTGTCCGCAACTCGGCCTCGATCCCGAAGAAACCGACACCGTCTCCTGGCTGGTCCTGCACCATCTTCTGCTCTCGCAGACCGCCTTCACCCGCGACATCGACGATCCCCGTACGATCCTCGACCTCGCCGACACCATCCAGTCTCCCGAACGCCTGCGCCTCCTCCTGCTCCTGACCATCGCCGACATGCGGGCCGTCAGCCCGAAGGTCTGGAACGCCTGGAAAGCTACCCTCCTGCGCGAGCTTTTCTCCCGCGTCGCCGAGGTTTTGGAAGGCGGACTGGCCGCGACCGAACGGGACAGCCGCGTAAGCCATGCCCGCGATCTTGCCCGGGATGGCCTCACCGGCACTCTCCCCGAAAACAGCATCGACCGCTTTCTGGACCTCGGCTACCCCAGCTACTGGCTCGGCTTCGACACCGATACCCAAATGCGTCATGCCCGCATGGTCCACGATTCGGACCGGTACCGCTCTCCCGTGACGGTGGAAGCGTTCCCGCTACCCGAACGCGGCGTCACCGAACTGACCGTCCTATGTGCCGACCATCCTGGCCTGTTCTCGCAGATCGCGGGAGCCTTGGCCGTTGCAGGCGCTTCCATCGTCGACGCCCGCATCCACACACTCAGTGACGGCATGGCGCTGGACACATTCTGGGTGCAGGATGGAGAAGGCTGTTCTTTTGAAGAGCCTCACCAGCTCGGTCGCCTCAATCATCTTGTGGAACAAGCCCTCTCCGGTCATCTCGACATCCGCAAGGGTATCGAGGACGCCAGCCATCACAGCACGTCCCGCCGGATGCGGGCGATCCACGTCCCGCCCCGTGTCGTCATCGACAATACGGCCTCAGACCGGCACACTGTCATCGAAGTCAACGGGCGCGACCGGCCCGGCCTCCTCCACGACATCACATCCGCGCTCAGCAGCGAATCCCTTCAGGTCTCCTCCGCGCACATCACGACTTACGGCATGCGCGCGGTGGACGTGTTCTATGTCCGGGACCTGCTGGGCCTGAAAATCACTGATCCCGTCCGTCTGGCACGTCTGCGCGAGACGTTGCTCGCCTCGCTTACAAGCCGCCCTGCGGTGCCCGTAACCACAGGCTGAGCGCCGTCGCCACGTCGCGCATCACAGCCTCCCATCCGACGGCGACAGTCACGTCCGAAGGAGGCCTGAACTGCCGGACGTCTTCGTACCAGGCGACGTCTTTCCACCGCCAGTCGCCCCCTTCACGATTAAGCAGCCAGAGAGGTCGTCCGACAGCCCCGGTGAGATGCGCCGTGAAAGTATCCACGCTGATGACCAGAGCACACCGGCTGACCTCCCGCGCCAGATCCACCGGTGTCTCGAGAGAAGGCTGCTCCATCCACCCAGGAACATGACCGCGTTGCAGGGCAATGAACTTCGCGCCCAAAACATGTTGCAGGCCCCCCAGATAATCCACCGGTACCGAACGCCTGCGATCGAACCGGTAAGTCGGATTTCCTGACCAGCAGACGCCGATTCGTCCTGCTTCAGGCTTTGCTGGAATCCCCAGATAAGGACGGGATGAAGGAGCGCTCTCCAGCCCAAGAACAGCCGGAAGACTCAACAAAGAGGTTTCCGCCACCACCGGACCATCAGGAGACAAAATCTGTCTCTGATCCAGTTCAGGCATCCACCGAGCAAGATCCGCCGTTCGGAAACGAAGCCTAAGAGGGCGGCGTCGCGATGCTTCCAACAGAAATCGCAGGAACTGCACCTCATCCCCAAGCCCCTGTTCGCCCGTTATCGCCACCGGTTCCAGTCCCGATGACCCATCCCATGCCGGGGCTGCCGCCGTGGAAATGTGCAACAGCGCCAGACGACTTTCGAATTCACTCCAACCTTCGGAAAAACGTCCCTGCCCGAGAAGAATGGTGGAACGATTGAAGCGTGCCCGATCCCGTTCCTGGCCGCTTTCACGGGTCATGATTTCCCGAAACAGGGCTTCCGCATCTCTCAGCCGCCCTACTTCCATCAGGGCCGTCCCCAGGCTGTTCGCGATCCGCCCATCCAGAGGGCTGAGTTCAAGCGCGTTATGTAACGTTTCGCAGGCCGCCCCAAGGTCACCCGATGCCATTTCCACCAACCCGAGACTGTTCAATGTTTCGGCTGTTCGCGTTCCAAGTCCGCAAGCCTGAAGCAATGTCTGACGGGCTTCGTCGAACGCATTGTCTGCGAACAGCGCCGCTCCAAGATTAGCCAACGCCACACCGTCCCCCGGTCTTCGGGCCACGATTTGCCGAAACTGGCCGATGGCCTGCTCAACAAGACCGTCTTCCAGCAGGAGGGCACCGAGCCGGGTCCGGATCTCATCGTCCCGCGCTGAAAGATCAGCCGCCCGCTTCAGTGCATCGCGTGCCTCTTCCCGTCGTCCGAGCTGCAGGAACACATCCGCCAGTGCGGCATGGGCTCTTGGATCGGAGGGCTGCAACAGGATCGCGACCGCGAGAGCCGCCCGCGCAGGTTCCACATGGCCGCGCGCCAGAAGCGCAAGTCCGAGTGTGATATGCATCCGCGCTTTCCGAACAGGCGAAATACCACCCTGCTGCAGGGCACGCCCCGTCAAGGAAATTGCAGTCGCATGCTGCCCCCGCGCCCGAGCCAGACAGGCCATTCCGTGCAAGGCATCCGGCTGAAGGGGCAATGCATCGAGAATCTTTCGAAACCCTGCTTCTGCTCCCGCAAGATCCCCCGCTCTAAAGCGGGCAAAAGCCGGTTCTGTCGGATCGGAAGAGAACGGAGATGTCATTGGAGCTTGGTGCGCCGAAACGTCCAGAAAATCCAGTTCCCTGTCCGTTAACGAAGTCTTCACCCTTATTTGGCCAATATCGCAAATCTAAGACGGTGTCAGAGGTTTTCAGACAATGCATCTTGAACAGAGAACCGGTCCGGTCCCAGGGCTAGTGTACGCGACAGTACGACAGGGAATGACTACTCGGACATTTCCGATTGAGGTGCGCCGGACAGCATCAGGTCACTTTATTTCACGCATGCCCGACAACCGTTGGTCCATCGAGTGCCTGACCATCGAAGCCGCTCTCCTCATGCATGCCGCCGTCCTTTTCCCGGTGGAACATGAACTTTCTCCGTGGCTTTCGAATCCAAAGCCCGCGCCACCGCTTGTTGAACTCCTTGCCCGTGGCTCGGAAACCGTGCAGACCCCGACCAAAGTAGAGACGTAATCCTGAATGGAACGTCTTCGTTCCCAGTTCTGACTTGCCAAATGCGCCCTTCGGGGCAATGTCAGAACCATGAGAACCCGTCTTCTGCATGCCGCCACCGCGGCCGGGCTGACAGCCCTGGCCTTTAGCGTCACTCCCGCCAAAGCCGATCACCCCTGGCAGGACGCACCTACCCAGGCTTCGATCACGACTGATGCGATACTCCCCCAAATACAGCCCACCACGCTCCTGGCGGAAGAAGACGGTAACTATCTCGCCCTTGACGAAAACGGACATCCCGTCCGCATTACAGTCACAGGCGCGACACCTCTTAACGCGTCCGGTGCTCCAACCGAGCGCCTAGCGGCACTGACGACGTCTGACGGGCAACTGTGGGCATTGACCTCTGGCGCCGTCCCTACGCTGATCCGCATGTCGCGGGAGGGAACCGTTGTTTCACGGACTCTTCTGGATGGAGCCGCAGTTACCGGCAGCAATCTGGTCGCCCTGCAAATTCACGGAACGCACGCCTATCTGGCAGACGAGGGGAAAGCTGCGCTCATCGTGGCCAACCTTCAGACTGGCAAAGCCTCCCGTTTTCTTGCCTATGACCCATCCCTGACCGGCCGACACCCCCTTCTGCGGAATGGGCAGCCCAGTATCGGCCCCGATGGTCACCCCATCGCGGGAGGAAATGTACGATTCCTGATGCTTGATAAAAGAGGACAATGGCTTTTCTATCAGCCTGCCTGCGGGCCAATGTACCGGATCGATACCGCGCTACTGACCGATCCTGCTTTTACACCCGTAGAGCAGCTTGACGGCATTACGGAATGGCGCACAACACCCAGTCTCGGCGGCGCAACACTGACTTCGACGGACACATTTTACCTGTCCGACATCGAAGGGGGCAGTCTACTCAAATTCGGCAGCGACCGTATTCCGCTGCGCATCCTCCGGGATCCACGCCTCGTCAATGCCGGTGCCCCTGCGCTTTCCAACAGTCACGAATTGGGCGTTCTTGTCACGGAAGATGGGACAACGCACATTCTTCGCATCGCCTTGCCCTGACAGGTCATGATATAATTCTC
The DNA here is from genome assembly GCF_007988905.1 of Gluconobacter kanchanaburiensis NBRC 103587. GTDB lineage: Bacteria > Pseudomonadota > Alphaproteobacteria > Acetobacterales > Acetobacteraceae > Gluconobacter > Gluconobacter kanchanaburiensis. The sequence continues at coordinate 297,486 of NZ_BJVA01000001.1, read as the reverse complement.
CCATGCGCTACCGATCTACCCGCGGCGAGCTGACCGCCGACGCCCCGAATTTTTCCGACATCCTTCTTGCAGGACTTGCAGGAGACGGCGGACTTTACATGCCGGAGAGCTGGCCGAAGATCAGTCCACAAACCCTGCGGGAATGGCGTGCGCTGTCTTATCCGGACCTCGCCGCAGAGGTCATCGCCCTCTTTACGGAAGAGGCAATCGACGTCGATACCCTCAGGGACATGACGCGGGATGCCTATGCAGGTTTTGACCACGCAGCCGTGGTCCCCCTCGTGGAAGTCGAGCAGGACCTTTACTCACTCGAATTGTTCCACGGCCCGACGCTCGCTTTCAAAGACATGGCGATGCAGATGCTGGGACGGCTGTTCGACCACGTCCTGACCCAGCGCAACCGTCATGTTACGATCGTCGGCGCCACGTCCGGCGATACCGGTTCAGCGGCGATCGAAGCCTGCCGGGGGCGGGAGCGCCTGTCGGTCGTCATCCTTCATCCGAAGGGCCGCACGTCTGATGTCCAGCGCCGTCAAATGACGACGGTTCAGGACGACAACATCCTCAACATTGCCGTCGAAGGCGATTTCGACACCTGTCAGGATCTGGTGAAGGCAATGTTCGCCGACCATGCATTCCGTGACGAAGTCTCGCTCTCGGCCGTCAACTCCATCAACTGGGCCCGCATCGCCGCCCAGATCCCGTATTACGTCCGTGCTGCGCTTGCTCTCGGTGCACCGGAGAGGGAAGTCTCGTTCTCGGTCCCAACCGGTAATTTCGGCAATGTTCTCGCCGCCTGGGCCGCAAAACAGATGGGACTGCCCATCAAGAAGCTCTGCATCGGCTCCAACCGCAACGACATTCTCACGCGCTTCGTCATCGACAACGACATGAGCGTCCGCACGGTCGAACCGAGTCTGTCGCCGTCGATGGACATTCAGGTTTCATCCAATTTCGAACGCCTGCTATTCGAACTGCTGGATCGTAACGCTACGCGGTGTGCCGCCATCATGCGCGAATTCCGCGAGACGGGTCGCATGGCCGTCCCACACGATGCCTGGAGCCGGATGAAGGACGTCTTCGAGGGAATGACCCTCACTGACGAACAGACCAGCGAGGCCATGCGTCTGTTCTACAACGAAAGTCTCTATCTCGCGGACCCGCACAGCGCCATCGGCCTCGCCGTCGGCAAGCGCTTTCAGGAACCCGGCACCCCGATGGTCGCCGCTGCCACGGCCCACCCAGCCAAGTTCCCGGATGCCGTCATCGCCGCCACTGGCATCCACCCGAAACTACCGCCGCATCTGTCCGACCTGTTCGAGCGCACCGAACGCTACGACTGCCGCGACAGCCAGATCGCCGGTCTTCAGGATGCTGTCCGCGCGCACATCAAACGCGGCTGATTCCTCAAGATTTACGCCCTCTCCAGCCGGAGAGGGTGCCTTCCTTCGACATTACGGAATCTCATGCCCGATACGATTGAAGTCACCAGACTCGATAACGGCCTGACCATCATCACCGAACGGATGGACCGCGTCGAAACCGTTTCCTTTGGAGCCTATGTCTCCATTGGTACGCGCGACGAGACCGCCGCGAATAACGGCGTCTCCCATTTTCTCGAACACATGGCCTTCAAAGGCACCACAAGACGGTCCGCCTCCCAAATCGCGGAGGAAATCGAAAATGTGGGCGGCTACATCAACGCCTATACTGCCCGTGAAACAACGGCCTATTACGTCAAGCTGCTGAAGAACGATCTGGCACTCGGCGTGGACATCATTGGCGACATCCTGACCCACAGCACGTTCCTGGACGCCGAAATAGAGCGCGAACGTGGCGTGATCCTTCAGGAAATCGGTCAGGCTAACGATACCCCGGACGACATCATCTTCGACCAGTTCCAGGAACGCGCCTTCCCCGAACAGCCTATGGGCCGCCCCACACTGGGCTCGGAAGAACTCGTCTCGACCATGACGCGCGACACGCTCATGTCCTACATGCGCGAGCATTACACGACCCACAACATCACCATCGCCGCCGCCGGAAACCTGCACCACCAGCAGGTGGTTGATCTGGTGAAAGAACATTTCCGCGACCTCCCCGATCATCAGACCCCCCGCCCCCGGGCAGCAGCCTATGAAGGCGGCGAACTTCGCACGACGCGCGACCTGGATCAGGCCCATCTGGTCATGGGCTTTCCGTCGGTCAGCTATCTGCACCCCGACCATTACGCGGTCATGATTCTCTCGACGCTGCTCGGCGGCGGCATGTCCTCGCGCCTGTTTCAGGAAATCCGCGAGCGCCGCGGTCTGGTCTACAGCGTCTATTCCTTCGCCTCCCCTTTCAGCGACAGTGGACTGTTCGGCCTCTACGCGGGGACGGGCGAAGATCAGACCGCCGAACTCGTTCCCGTCATGATCGACGAACTCAAACGTCTTCAGGACGGGCTAAGTGCCGAGGAGCTGTCCCGCGCCCGCGCCCAGCTCAAATCCTCGCTCCTGATGTCGCTGGAAAGTACCGGCAGCCGGTGTGAACAGCTCGCGCGTCAGATCCAGGTTCATAACCGCCCGGTCCCGACCTCCGAGACCGTCGCGAAAATCGATGCCGTAACGGAAGCCGACATCCTCCGCGTGGCCCGGACCATTTTCTCCGGCACGCCGACCTTCACCGCGATCGGCCCCGTCAGCAACATGCCCTCTCTGGAGGACATCACAGCAAGGCTCGTCGCATGACCCTCACGCCTGTCGAAGCCCTTCTCGCCGCAGCCCGCCGTCATGGCGCGGACCATGCGGACGCCATTCTTGTCCGTGACGAGTCCGAGTCCGCGCTGGTCCGCAAAGGCGTCCCTGAAGGCATCGAGCGGTCCGAGAGCGTTGCCCTCGGCCTGCGCGTCTTCCGGGGCAAACGGGCGGCAACAGTTTCGACAAGCGTGCTGAACGAATCCGAGTTTGACCGTCTGGCCGAACAGGCCTGCGCTATGGCCCTGGTGGTTCCGGAAGACCGTTACGCAGGCCTCGCCGAAACCGCTCTGAAAGGTCGTTTCGATGCAGCCGGACTGGATCTGGAATGCAGCGCCACGCCGGGCATGGACGACCTCCTTGCCCGCGCCCGCGAAGCCGAGGATATCGCCCTGTCTTTCGAGGGCATCACCAACACCAACGGCGCCTCTGCCGGACACGGCCGCACATCGGTCGCACTCGGCACCTCGGCAGCTTTTTTCGGCGCCTACAGCCGCACCTCACACTCCACCAGCGCCAGTGTCCTCGCCGGAGAGGCGGCAACGATGCAGCGCGACTATGCCTATCGCAGCGCCGTGCATCTGGAAGATCTGGACGATGCACGCATCATTGGCCGTGAGGCTGCCGAGCGTGCGCTGGCCCGTCTCAATCCCGCACGTCCACGCACCGGCACTTACAGCATCGTGTATGACCCGCGTGTTTCCGCCTCGCTTCTTGGCCATCTGGTCGGTGCGATTAATGGGGCGGCCATCGCACGCGGCACCTCATTCCTCAAGGATAGCCTCGGCCAACGGATCCTTTCTGCCGGACTGACCGTGCATGACGACCCGCGCCGCATCCGTGGCGCGGCCTCCCGCCCTTTCGACGGCGAAGGCTGTGCCGCGCTCGCCATGGATCTGGTCCAGGACGGCGTTCTTCAGTCGTGGCTGCTCGACTCCCGCAGTGGCCGTCAGCTGGGTCTGCCTACGAATGGCCGGGCCAGCCGAGGTGTAGCCTCTCCGCCATCACCAAGTGTGACAAATCTTCATCTCGCGCCCGGAACCCTTTCTTCGGAAGCCTTACGTTCCGATATTACTGAAGGGATCCTGATCACGGAGCTCATGGGTTCATCCGTCAATATGCTGACGGGAGATTACAGCCGAGGCGCTTCAGGCTTCATGATCCGCAACGGAGAGATTGCCGAACCCGTCGCCGAACTCACTGTGGCAGGGAACCTCAAAGACATGTTTGCCCGCATGATTCCGGGCAGTGATCTAATGTTCCGGCAAAGCGTTAACGCGCCGAGTATCCGGATAGATGGCATGAGCATTGCAGGACTTTGATGCGTAAATTCCGACTTTCTACGACCACCCTCGCCCTCCTCTGCGCTGTCAGCCTCGGCGCACTGGGAACAGCGGATGCACGCCCGGGCGGCGGCAGCTCCATCGGAAGCCGCGGCTCCCATACCTGGAGCGCCCCGCCGCGCACCTCCATCACGCCCGGCTGGGCACGCCCGATGGACCAGTCTGCCACTCCACGCCCGTCGCCCAATTACGGGAACACACCCGGCTATGCGGCCCCGCGCCCGATGCCCGGATTTGGGGCTCCGGCGTACCGCCAATCCTATCCTGTCCGCCATCCTTTCCTGAGCGGATTTGCAGGAGGGTTTCTTGGGGCCGGGCTGTTCGGTCTCCTCAGCGGGCACGGCTTTATGAGCGGCATGGGCGGCGGGACGTCGTTTTTTGGCTTTCTGCTTCAGGTTCTCATTATCGGCGGCCTGATCGCCTTCTTTTTGCGCAGACTTGGTGGCAACCGGGGTCAGACCATTCCGACTGGCCTGTCTTCCACAGGAGGCACGACGCCTTTTAGTGGCGCATCGGGAAGCACCCCTGTCACGCTGAACAATGACGATTACCTGAGCTTCCAAAGGCTGCTTCTGGATATCCAGGCCGCGTGGAGCGCCCAGAACATGCGCGCACTCTCCAGCATGGCAACACCGGAAATGACGGGTTATTTCAACGCCCAGCTTTCCGATCTTGCCAGCCGTGGCGCCCGCAACATTGTCTCAAACGTTCGTTTTCTTCGCGGTGATCTTTCCGAAGCCTGGCGTGAGGGGACTCTGACCTACGCAACGGTTGCGATGAACTATTCCATGACGGACGTGACGACGGATTCCCTGGGGAACGTAATCGATGGCAGTTCAACCGAGCCTGTCACCGTGACCGAACTCTGGACTTTCGTTCGCGCAGATGGGCGCGGCAACTGGATCCTCTCCGCCATCCAGCAGGCAGGATAGACCTTCCCTGCACAAAAAAAAGCCCGGGAGCTCGCTCCCGGGCTTTTTTATTGAAACCTGCTCCAGCCCCTAAAGCCGCAGCAGCGTAATCACATAGAAAATCACAGCCAGCAGTACGACACCGCCGACAATCCCCGTAATACGGCTGAGCCGGCGCTTGCGGGCAAGATGCATGTCGGTGGTCATGCCAGCAGCACCCGATCAACCAGAAGCCCGCAGAACAGCAAAAACAGATAGGCCAGCGAATAGCGGAACGCGAAGCGCGCCGGCTTGTCCTTGGTCAGACTGACGCCTTCTGCATCCTGCTTATCGTTGAGCACTCGCACGGCGCAGAGAATGAAGCCGAGATCCAGAAGGCTGGTGACAATCGTGTACGTCAGGCCGACTTCATGAACAACACTCGGAACAAGAGATACGGCCGTCAGAATGAACGTGTAGATCAGGATCTGCCAACGTGTATGACGCGCGCCCTTCACGACCGGCAGCATTGGGATTCCCGCCTTGTCGTAATCCTTACATGCATACAGCGACAGCGACCAGAAATGTGGCGGCGTCCACAGAAACACGATGGCGAACATAGCGACCGGCAGCACAGCCATGGAGTTCATGCTGGCCGCCCAACCAATCATCGGCGGGAAAGCGCCCGCAGCACCACCAATGACGATGTTCTGAGGTGTGCTGCGCTTGAGCCACATCGTGTAAATAACGCTGTAGAAAAAAATCGAAAACGCGAGGATCCCGGCCGCAAGCGCATTTGTCGCTAGCCACAGTACGACGACGGAAAGAACCGAGAGAACGACGCCATAAACCAAGGCGGCCTGCTCAGGCATCCGGCCGTCCGGGATGGGTCTGACGACTGTACGTTTCATGATCGCATCAATATCGCGATCATACCACATATTGATCGCGCCAGCCGCCCCCGCACCAATACAGATGCACAGTATGGTAATGAGGCCGATGGGGATGGAGGGCCAGTGCGGCGCTACTGCCATGCCTGCTGCCCCGGTAAACACCACCAGCGAAATAACGCGTGGCTTGAGAAGTGCAAGCCACTCTCTTAGCGAAGGATCACCATCTTTGCCCGGAACAGAAAAGACCCCCGAAGGCGCCAGAGGTGTCGTCATGTCGCTCATGCGGAAACCCGAATAGAAATTCGGGTACGTCCGCTCTCCCTCAACAGAAACAACCCCAGCAGACCAAAAGCCAGCAGGCTAATACCCATGAGGATTTCTCCATAAACCATGAAAGCTGGCACGATCGAGCAGAACGCCCCGGTCAGCATCAGAGCAGCATGGAGACGGTTCATCATCGCTGGAATACGACCGGGGAGCAGCATCTCGACCCAAGCATAGAACCCACCGCAAAGCGCCATGATACCGCCAAATGCGACAGCGGAATGGTCGCTGGAATGGGCCGGAAACCAGTCCGAAAGCCAACCGGCCGCAAACAGCAGGATACTGCCGCTTGCCCAGAGCACCGCACCGTCAAGGTCGCGTTTGTGACGCCAGACATCCCGGCACAGCGCAGCGATCAGAACAATTGATGGAACGACCTGTGTAACAACCAACAGACTGGACCCTACCGTTGCCGGAAGCGCCCCATACAGGCCGTCCATCCACAGAAGAGGACCACCGACGCCCATCATCCCGAAGACATAGGGTGAGACCGCGGAGGTCACGCCCGAAGCATCGGAACGCGGCAGCAGAGCGGACGTCACCAGACCGAGGGCCGGTGTCAGCATCAGGGCCATTTCAGGCAAATGGAGCGTCTCGATCAAAGCGGTAGTGGTTATGCCGTCCATCATGCCGCGCGTCACGACGGCTGCCAGCACCGGTGCCACAAGAACCACACTGCATGCCGTCGCAAGCAGCGACCAGACAAGCGGTGCCATGTCCCGGAAGCGGCACGTCCGGCTTTCAAGGCAGGTTGTGATGACATCAATTGCGACGGCCAGAATTCCGACGGACCAGAGTAGAAGAGCGACAAAAGGCAGTACCGGGAGAAGCACCACACCCGCGGAAAGAAATCCGAAACCGGCCATGGTCATGCCTCGCAACATCGTGCGATCCACACCAAGAGCTGAGGGAAGAAGCCATTGCCCAAACCCACCCAGCGCCGCAGGACACATGACGAAGAACGTCATCAGAATTCCGTGGCAAAAAGCCTGCCCACTTGTCGGGTGCTGCTGAAGAACCGGCAGAGCAAGAGAGCCGCCCAGAAGTCCGGCGAATAATGCCAGCAGAATAAAAGACGTTCCGACTCGGCGGCCGGAACGGAGCGAGGCAGTATCTGGAGCAGTATCGACGGCCGGATAAATCATGATCGCGTAGTCGGTCCCTAACTTAGGAATACCGCAGCGAGCGTCGGAATACTCGGCGCCGACACACGTGCGGAACCAAACGCCGATCAGGCGACCAGGGCTGCTGCGTCGCTTTTACTCTCGCATTGCGGCAATGTCACGAGTGTAAACAGTCCGGCGGGTGGAACCGGTGTCAGCGTCGCGCGACGCAGATCTTCGGGGGGGAGAAGCGACTCAATGGCGAAATCGGGATGCCAGCCCAGGGAACGGGAGGCTCTCGCCATGCCGCGTTCGACAGACAGACGCAATCCGCCAGTGGCCAGAAAATGATTAACGAACAGAATATGGCCGCCGGGCTTTACGACCCGTTTCAGCTCGGCCAGCAGGCGGTCCGGATGCGGGACGACCGAGGCGACAAACATCGCAACGGCAATATCGAAACTGTCGTCCTCGAAAGTCGTCGCTTCTGCGTCCATTTCAAGGAGATCATCGACATTGGTCAGATGCTCCTGCAGAACGCGCATGCGTGCACGCTCAAGCATATCCTCAGACAGATCGATTCCCGTAATGCGCTTGCTCTGGGAATAAGACGGCAGGGCAAGCCCCGTTCCAACCCCGACTTCCAGAACCCTCTCGCCCGGCAGTGCATTGACCGCGGCGACTGCCCTCTTGCGTCCGTATCCCGAAATACCGCCAAAAACAGTGTCGTAAACGCGGGCCCAACGACGATAGGCCGTCTTGACGGCTTCCGCGTCCAGTGCCGAGCGCGGGGATAGGGTTGAGGACATGGTGATATGAGACCTTCTCTGTCCGCTCTGCCCGCAAAGGGGGCCAAAGCTGTCCGGAACATGTTCAATTGGCACCTTCTTGCCCTCCCGGACATGCATCTGGCAAGACACGCAGTGCGCATGACGTTTCGAAGGCGCATCTCGAAGCAGACCAGAGAGGACAGTCGTGACGACCTATTTTCTTGCTTTCATCACATTTGTCATCTGGGCAGCGCTCTACAGTCTCTATTTCCGTGAGCCAATCAGGGCCTGGTTTGTCAACCGCTTCGAGAAAGACACGCCCCTTCCTCAAACAGATGACGACACGGTTGAACCGCTGAATTACGCCCCTCCGTCAAAAGAAACCCAGAAGCACAACTGATCCGCGCGGAACGCCCGCCCGTAAGCACGGATCAGGACGCGACTTATTCCCTGACGCGTCTTTCAATCGCGTCCCAGATCAGCCCCGCGCTGTTGATCCCGTCGAAACGATCCAGTTCCTGCAAGCCTGTGGGGGACGTCACGTTGATTTCCGTCAACCAGTTGCCGATTACATCGATCCCCGTGAAAATCAGTCCGTGATCCCGCAGATACGGCCCGATCGCTTCACAGATTTCACGATCCCGCGGCGTCAGTTCTACACTCATGGCCCGACCGCCCACATGCATGTTCGAACGTGCCTCGCCGGTGGCCGGGACGCGATTGATCGCTCCAATCGCCTCTCCATCGACCAGAATGATCCGCTTGTCGCCCTGACGGACGGCTGGCTCATAACGCTGGATCATGAGGGGCTCGCGTGAGCGGGCGAAGTGCATTTCCAGCAGCGCCCCCAGGTTTTCATCATCCGGCTTGATCCGGAAAATTCCGGCCCCGCCATTGCCGAACAGTGGCTTGACAATCAGATCGTGATATTTTTCCCGGAAGGCCAGAATTTCGCGCGCATCCCAGGTCACGAGCGTCGGCGGCATCAGATGCGGGAAATGCGTCACCAGCAGCTTTTCGGGTGCATTCCGAACAGCCACCGGGTCATTCACCACCAGCGACCACCCCTCACCCACGCCATGAATATGCTCGAGTATGTGCGTCGCGGTAATGTAGCCCATGTCGAACGGCGGGTCCTGACGCATCAGGATCACATCCGTCTGCCCCAGATCCAGAACCTGCTCTTCGCCGAATGTCGCATGATTACCACGCTCGCGCCGTACTTCAACCGGCCGCGCCCGCGCCTGAACACGCCCGCCACGTCCCTGTCCTTCGACAAGGCTCAGCGTCGTCACCGGATAGACCCACAGTTCATAGCCGCGCGCCTGCGCCTCAAGCATCATCGCAAACGTGGAGTCACCATCAATATTGACGGACTCCAAGGGATCCATCTGAACAGCAACGCGAAGAGAACGGGACATCAGGAAACTCCGGTCCGGGGAAATGGGAGTGGAACAGTCTGTGTAAACGCAGGTCGTACTTTTTCAAAGCCACGCCCCTGCCACGCGTCAAACGTCAGGCCGCTACCGCCACGGGATAGGAGATCTTCAGGATTTCGATCTCGACCGGTCCGCGCGGCGTCTGCAACATCGCAACGTCTCCGACGCGCGTCCGCATCAGTGCCCGCGCCACCGGCGAGACCAGACTGACCTCGCCACGCGCCAAATCGGACTCGTCCACGCCGAGGATCGTCACCGTGTGCTCGACGTCATCTTCGTCCACATAGGTCACGGTCGCACCGAAAAACACACGGTCCCGCGTGGTCTGCCCTGCGGGATCGACAATCACCGCATTTTCCAGACGCTTGCCCAGAAACCGCATCCGCCGGTCGATTTCCCGTAGCCTGCGCTTACCGTACTGATAGTCGGCGTTCTCCGAACGATCCCCATTGCTGGCCGCCCAGGACACGATCTCCACAATACGTGGCCGTTCCTTCTGCGCCAGTTCCTTCAGTTCAGCGCGCATCACCGCCGCACCTTTCGGCGACAGATAATGCGAAAGCGGCGTCTTTTCAGCCATATCAGCGGCCTCCCCGACCGCGTTTCTTCTTGGCAGGATCATACCCGCCCCCACCCGGCCCCAAAGGCACAGGCGTCTTCGGAGCCTTACGCGCACCGGGTCTTCCAGCGGTCGAGTTGGCAATCGGCGGCGGCTCCAGCCCCATATCGATCGCTTCCAGACGCTTGACCTCGTCACGCAACCGGGCGGCCTGCTCGAAGTCCAGATTGGCCGCAGCCTCCCGCATTCGCTTTTCCAGATCCTGAATCGTCGCCGGCAGCGACTTGCCAACAAACTGCTCCGTATCCCCGGCCCCATCCGGCGCGACGGTGACATAGTCCTGCTCGAACACCGACGACAGCGCATCGCCAATCTTCGAACGCACCGTCATCGGCGTAATCCCGTGCGCCTCATTCCATTCCGTCTGCTTGGCCCGACGCCGCGCCGTCTCCTCGATCGCGTATTTCAGACTGTCCGTCATCTTGTCCGCATAAAGCAGCACACGCCCATCGACATTGCGCGCCGCACGCCCGATCGTCTGGATCAGCGACGTCTTGGACCGCAGGAACCCTTCCTTATCCGCATCGAGAATGGCTACGACCGAACATTCCGGAATATCCAGCCCCTCACGCAGCAGGTTAATCCCCACCAACACGTCAAACGCCCCGAGCCGCAGATCACGAATGATCTCAATCCGCTCCAGCGTATCCACATCCGAATGCAGATACCGAACCTTGACGCCCGCCTCACCCAGATAGTCCGTCAGATCCTCGGCCATCCGCTTGGTCAGCGTCGTCACCAGTACGCGACCACCCTTGCTGATCGCATCCCGACATTCATGCAGCAGATCATCGACCTGACCTTCGACAGGCCGTACATCCGTCACCGGATCAATCAGCCCCGTCGGACGGATGATCTGCTCGGCAAACACACCGCCTGTCTGCTCCATTTCCCACGGCCCCGGCGTCGCCGACACGAAAATCGACTGTGGCCGAAACGCATTCCACTCCCCGAAGGCCAAAGGACGGTTATCGATGCAGGACGGCAGGCGGAACCCATAATCCGACAGCACGCTTTTCCGCGCCCTGTCCCCACGCTCCATGCCACCAATCTGCGGTACCGTGACGTGACTTTCATCCACGATCAGCAGTGCATCTTCCGGTAGGTATTCAAACAATGTCGGCGGCGGATCCCCTGGCCCACGCCCCGACAGATAGCGCGAGTAGTTCTCGATCCCCTTGCACGCCCCGGTCGTCTCGATCATTTCCAGATCGAAAGCGGTCCGCTGCGACAGACGCTCCGCCTCCAACAGTTTTCCGTCTTCGGTAAACTGCGCCAAACGCTGCCGAAGCTCGTTCTTGATCCCGATCATCGCCTGATTGAGCGTCGGCCGCGGCGTCACGTAATGCGAGTTCGCATAAACGCTGATTTCCGCCAGATCCGCCGTCTTGTTCCCCGTTAGCGGATCGAACTCGACAATCTGATCGATCTCGTCTCCAAACAGCGACACGCGCCAGGCCCGGTCCTCGTTCTGCACCGGGAAAATATCGATCTGCTCGCCCCGCACCCGGAACGTCCCGCGCTCGAACGCCGCGTCATTGCGTCGGTACTGCAACTCCACCAGCGCTTTGATCAGCCGCTCTCGGTCAATGGACCCGCCAACCTCAAGCCGCACCACCATCTTCGAATACGTCTCGACCGAGCCAATGCCGTAAATACAGGAGACGGACGCCACGATAATAACGTCATTACGCTCCAGCAGAGCCTGCGTGGCGGCATGGCGCATCCGGTCGATCTGCTCGTTGATCTGGCTGTCCTTCTCGATATACGTGTCCGACCGCGGCACATACGCCTCCGGCTGGTAGTAATCGTAGTAAGACACAAAATACTCGACCGCATTATCCGGGAAGAACTGCTTCATCTCCCCGTAAAGCTGCGCCGCAAGTGTCTTGTTCGGCGCCAGAATCAGCGTCGGCTTCTGCGTCGCCTCAATGACTTTCGCCATGCTGAACGTCTTACCAGATCCCGTGACACCCAGCAGGACCTGGTCCCGCTCACCGCCCTCAACGCCCTGCACAAGCTCCGCAATCGCCGTCGGCTGATCGCCCGCGGGCTCGTAATCCGACTTGACGACGAGCCTGCGCGTCTTGGGTTTGACGGGCTGCCTCTCGGGAAGAAACTGCGTCAGCGGCATGGAGGCAGCGTTGCGAACGGAAGAAGTCGGTTTTGTGGCCATCATGGCAAGATGGGAAACAGCAGCACGCAGGGCAAGAGGCACGCTGAGAGACTCTGGCTGCCAGCATTCCGCCTGCGTATCTTTATGACATTTTATTTCTGAAAGGTATGGAGAGACTCGCGACCCGGCGGTATCAACGCCCATGTCTCTTTGAAGGAAAAACCGTCATGGACGTCCAGACGATCGAACAGACCTACAACCAGCTCCAGCAGCAGGCCCAGCAATCCGCACAGGCGCTTCAGGCTCTCGGCTCCAAAATGCAGGCCGCTGCCCAGACCGGCGACATGCAGGCCCGCGAATGGTCCCTCGACCTGCGCGAACTCGCCCTCGCCTTCCAGGCCGAACAGCAGCAGGTCACGAACCTGCTTCAGCAACTCCACGCTGCCCTGTCCAACGCCCAACCCGATTATGGCGCACAGTCAGTCTATGCCGCTCCCAACCCGCAGGCTCCTGTTCAGGCCGTACAGCCGGTGCCGGATAACAGCTTCATCTCAAACATCCTGAATTCCGGCTTCGCCCGGTCTGTAGAAGCCGGTGCCGGTTTCAGCATCGGCAACGACCTCATCAAGGAAATCTTCTGAATGCCCTTTCACTGCCCCAAGAAAACACTCTTTGGGCAGGGTCAGGCCCGCACATACCGATAGTGGTTATTTTTCAGAACTTCCGGCCTCATAAATTCTAGGAATCGTTATTAAGGGTCGTAACGATTTCCCAGAAATAACCAATGTGCCTGTCGACAAGATCCTTGGTAATCAGGTCCTTGAACCGATCATCTTCATAGATCGCAACTGATTGGGATTGCCCATATTTTTCGCTCTGGGCAGCAGCATAATAACCGCCTCCATGATTTTTTCCCCAATCACGGACGACATAAATCCCGGGGGCATCCTCGCCCAAATAAATAATGAATATTAATGAACCCCAGGCTTCATATGCTTTGTAGTCTTCTACACTGAGGGTTTTGTACTGCCTTGAGGCAGAAGTTTTCACTTCAATGAGGAGAGGCGCACCTTTACTATCAAACGCATAATCTGGCATCCTTCGTAAAAATAAATTCGTTCCCTTTTCCTCACAGCCAGTCATCTTCCTTTGAAGACCATATTGTAATGTTGGGAAATTCGCTTCGATCCCAAATCGAGCAAGCGGAGCACCAGCCTCGGCAAATATGCTTTCCAGAATCTGCTCGCCAATCCGACCAATTAACAGATTTTTATAGAAATCATTATTCTCATCACCCGACATACTCTTATCTCCATTTCCACACCTGAAATCAAAAAAAATAAAAAAGACTCGCACGTATGAAGATCAGGATACTACTCCAGAATTCATACACCAATGGAAATACTTCTGAAGACTTCCCCTAGAAGACCTGCCTTACATCAAAAAAAAGGACGCTTCCCGCAAAGGAAGCGCCCTTCTTTCATGACCCAAAACCCCTCAGAGCGTAGACAGCGCCGGTGGCACCTTTGCCTTCTCCAAAGCCTCCTTCTGACGCGCAGCAAGCACATTCACATCGAAGCCCTCGATCAGTTCTTCAAACATGTTGTGCCAGTTCAGACGCGCCTCCAGACGCAGGAACGCGCTCCCCAGCCCGATCGCCGAACGATCCATCAGCACAAACTCACGTGGCAGCCTCACCCCCCCCGTTCGCTTGAGCCCGTCATAGACCTTCTCAAGAACCTGACGTGCCTCCGCCGGATCATTACTTTCCTGCATGGAACACACGCGGTCCGTCATCAGCGGCCGGTAGAAGAACCGCGCCCATTCATTCAAGACATTCGCCGTTTCACGCGAAATCCCGACAAATCCCCACTTACTGTAAGCGTGGAACGCCAGTTCCTCGTTATTCTCCCGCAGCGCCTTGAACAGATCAATGATCCCCTCCACAAAGCGCGGCGAGAAAATCCGAACAGCTCCGAAATCCAGCAGATTCAGGCCATAATCGTCCCGCACGGTAAAATTACCCATATGCGGATCGCCGTGAATGACACCATAACGATAAACCGGCGTGTACCAGGCCTTGAACAGCGCGGTCGCCATCGCATTGCGATCCTCAAGCGGCAGATTCTCTCCCAGAACCGTCCGCATGCTGCGCCCGCTCACCCAACCCATCGTCAGCAGCCGCCCGGTGGACAGTTCTTCAACCGGCGCCGGAACCGTGACTTCGGGCGTTTCGGAAAGCATGTCCCGATAAAGCCGCAGATGGCTCGCTTCACGCCGATAATCCAGCTCTTCGCGCAGTCGGTCCGCAAGTTCGGTGTAAACCTCATCCTGACGGATCGTCGTCTCGAACTGCTTGTAAATACCCAAAGCCGCCCGGAACTGCCGTAGATCCGAATCTACAGCGGCCTGCATGTCCGGGTACTGCAACTTGCACGCCACTTCCCGCCCATCGACCAGACGCGCCCGGTGCACCTGCCCAAGCGACGCCGCCGCCACGGCCTCATGGCTAAAAGAACGGAAATGCTTTTCCCAACCAGCGCCAAGCTCGGCCTGCATGCGACGGCGCACGAAGCTCCAACCCATCGGCGGTGCATTGGACTGCAGATGCGCCAGCTCTTCGGCATACTCATCCGGCAACGCACCGGGAATAGTGGAGAGAAGCTGAGCCGCCTTCATCAGTGGCCCCTTGAGGTTTCCCAACGCCGACTTCAAGCCCTCTGCATGAACGCCCTTGTCCGTCTTGAAGCCCAGACGATTACCCGCCATCCGTGCCGCAATACCGCCAACCGCGCCGGAGGTCCGCGCCATACGACGCAGCTCCCCCATAAGGCCGGTGTTGTCGAGATCCCTCGCCATGATGCTCCTCAGTCCTCCTGCTCGAGCTGATCGATCAGCCCCGAGATCACATCAAGTCCTTTACGCCAGAAACCCGGATCTGTCGCATCAAGTCCGAACGGCGCAAGCAGTTCCTTGTGCCGCAGCGTCCCGCCCGCTTCGAGCATGGTGCGGTATTTCGCTGCAAAATCCTCAGGTTTTTCCTGATAAACGCCATAAAGCGCATTCACCAGACAATCCCCGAAAGCATACGCATACACATAGAACGGCGAATGCACGAAATGCGGGATATAGGACCAGTAGAGATCATAATCCGGTGTGAAGTGGAACACGGGCCCCAGACTCCGCACCTGAACCTCACGCCAGATTTCTCCCAGACGCTCCGGCGAAAGTTCACCCTTCGCCCGCTCGTCATGAACTTTCACTTCGAACTGGTAGAACGCGATCTGCCGGACAACCGTGTTCAGCATATCCTCGACCTTCGCCGCCAGCATGTGACGGCGACGCTTCGGATCGCTCTCCGCGTCCAGCAGCGACTGGAACGTCAGCATCTCGCCAAACACCGAGGCCGTCTCCGCCAGCGTCAGCGGCGTAGACGCATTCAGATAGCCCTGCGCCTTCCCCGCGAGTGTCTGATGCACGCCATGCCCCAGCTCATGCGCCAGCGTCATGACGTCACGCGGCTGCCCGCGATAGTTCATCAGAATATACGGATGAACCGACGGTACACAGGAATGGGAGAAAGCCCCCGAAGACTTCCCCGCGACCGGAGCCGCATCAATCCACGGATGCGTCAGGAACTCCTGAACGATCTCACCCAGCGCAGGATCAAACCCGGCATAGGCGTTCCGCACGATCTCCTTGCCCTGCTCCCAGTCGATCTTGCGCACGTCCACACCCGGAAGCGGCGCATTGCGGTCCCAGTGCTCCAGCGTCTCAAGCCCGAGCCACTTCGCCTTGAGTGCATAATACCGGTGCGCCAACCGAGGATAAGCCTCGTCTACCGCGCCCACAAGCGCATCAACAACCTTGTCCTCGACCATATTCGCCAGATTGCGCGAACTCGTCGGGCGCGGATAACCCCGCAGCTTGTCCCCGATCGCCTTGTCCTTGGCGAGCGTGTTGGTAATCATCGTCAGCAGGCGCGAATTTTCGCCCAGCACCGCACTGATCTGCTGCGCCGCAGCCTCGCGCTTCGTACGATCCGCATTCGTCAGCAGATTGAACGCCTCGCCCAGCGGCTTTTCCTCGCCGTCAATCGTGACACTCAACGTCGCCATGGTCTCATCAAACAGCCGGTTCCAGGCATTACGCCCCGTTACCGACTTATCCATCAGCACCTGCTCGACCTCATCGGAAAGCTGATACGGCCGGTACATCCGCAGATCCCGCAGATACGCATCCCATTTACGCATCTCCGGCGCCTCACAGATCAGCGCCAGCGTCTCGTCGGGAATGCGGTTCAGCTCCAGCGTGAAGAACATCAGATCGGAGGCCACCTCCGTCATCCGCTCCTGCACACCCTGTGCAAACCGCCCCCAGACCGGATCAGTGGTATGCGCGGCAAAACCGAGACTGGAAAACGACCCGATCTTCCCGAGACCTTCTTCAATCGCCTCATATTCGGCAAAGGCCGCCGCGAGCCCGGCACCATTCAGGCTATCCAGATGCCCTTTATACGTCCCGCAGAAACGGCGCGCCTCTCCCGCCCAGCGATCAAAATCCGCACCCAGAACAGGATCTTCCGGCGAAGCATAGAGATCGGAAAGATCCCAGCGGGGCGGTGTCTGCTCCCCGGAGAGTGAATTGGGCGTGCCGTCAGCGGCAGAAAAAAGCATGGTCATATCCTGACCTTAAAGCCACAATCCCCCCAGTCAAACGGGATGTTGATGACAAATCCGTAGTGTAAAACCGCCGCCCAACAGCGCCACAGCCGCAACCTCGGATCTTCCGCCACGTCATGCAGAAATACCCCCCCAAGGCATCTGCCCCCCTGACCTCCTTTGAAAACCTGCGCGAACGAATCGCAGGCCCCGACCTGGTGCGCTCGGTCGCCATTCTCGAGGTCCTGATCTGCCACGACGGCAGTCTGTTTCTGGACTGGTGGCACCGCACACTCCCGTTTCATCTCGCGGTGCTGGGCTTTTACGGCGTGATGCTGTTCTTCGTCCTCAGCGGCTTCCTGATCGGCACGATCATGCTGGACCTGCTGGAACGCGGAACCTCCATGAAAGGCTGGGGCATTTTCCTGGCCCGCCGATGGATGCGCACCCTGCCCGCCTATTATGCGTGGCTGTTCTTCCTGCTCATCCCACTCGCTTATTTCGGTCCCTACGGCGTGGTCTGGAACGAAGCCCGCCACGCCCTGCCCTGGTTCCTGACCCTGACGCAAAACCTCGGCTGGCCCATGGTCTCGAACTGGTATGGCGTTACATGGTCGCTCTGCGTGGAGGAATGGTTCTACATCATTTTCCCCGCCCTGCTGCTCACCCTTCTCGCCTGCCGCGTCAAACCGGCCCTGGCCTTTGGAAGCACGCTTGCGGCCTTCTTCATCGTCCCGCTCTGCTGGCGCCTGTCGCTCCCCACGGACGTCAACTGGGACGAGGTCACCAGCAAAATCGTCCCCTGCCGCTTTGATTCGATTGCATGGGGCATTACCGCTGCATGCCTCACCCGATACGAGAAATTCGTCTCCCGCCTGCACATCCCATTAGCCCTCGTCGGTACAGGGATCGTCCTGATGGCATGGCTGGCAGACCTGTTGCCGGTCCCGCTCTGGACAGACCATTTTCAGGCCATAGCGATTTTCGATGTCGTGGGCTTCGGCTACGCACTCTGCATGCCCGCCATGATGCGCCTGCGAACCCAGCCGCCCCTGATCGGTCCGGCAGTCCGCAGCATCAGCACCCACAGCTATGGGCTCTATCTGTGCCATCTTCCGCTCGTGATGATGGCTGGCGACCTTCAGACCCGCTACGGCCTCGGCCGCAGACAGGCCGTGATCTTCACGATCCTCACCACCATCGGCGGCGCGATCCTGTCATGGCACCTCGTGGAACGCCCCTGCCTGAAACTCCGTCCCAGGCAGGGGTAACGCTCTTCAGGCCGAAAGCTGCGACAGGTCTTCCTGAACGTAGCCGATGATCCGCGCATAATCGCGCGGCACAACATGCCAGAACTGCTCCAGCGTCCGCTCCCAGCAATGCAGCAGATCCGCAGCATAGGTGCTGCCCGTCTCCGCCACATGCCGCTCCACGAGCGCCCGAAGCTCCTGATCCCAGCGGCTGCCAGCCTGCACACGACTCCAGATCACCGTATCGGGATTGATCTGCGCCTCGAACCGCCCCTTCATATCCAGAACATAGGCCATGCCCCCCGTGAAACCGGCGCCGAAATTGTCACCCGTTTCTCCAAGGATCACGACCGTACCGCCGGTCATGTATTCGCAGCCATTCGAGCCACAGCCCTCGACCACCGCCGTCGCGCCGGAGTTCCGCACCGCAAAGCGCTCACCCGCCTGTCCGGCCGCAAACAGCGTCCCCGCCGTCGCCCCGTACAACACCGTATTGCCAATGATCGCGCTCTGCTCGGACGCCCACTGCGCGGCCGGTGACTTGCGGACAACAATCGTCGCCCCCGAAAGCCCCTTGCCGACATAGTCGTTGGCATCGCCCTCGACTTCAATCTTGAGGCCCTGCACACCGAACGCCCCCAGAGACTGCCCGGCAGACCCGCGCAGCGACAGCGTAAGCTGCCCTTCCGGAAGCTCCTTCATGCCGAATTTGCGCGTAATCAGCCCCGAAACCCGCGTACCGATCGCACGATGCGTATTCTGCACCGTGTAATGCAGGTGCAGCTTCTCCCGACGCTCGAACAGCGCGGTCGCATCCGGGATGATCTGCCCGTCCAGCGTCTCCGGCACTTCGTTACGCCCCTCACGGGTGCAGAACCGCGCATGCTCGCCCGGATCGGCCTGAACCAGCAGTGAGTTCAGATCCAGATCGTCCAGATAATCCGCACCACGCGACACCTGGCGCAGCATGTCCGTCCGCCCGATCACCTCTTCAAGCGACCGCACGCCCAGATCCGCCAGAATATGCCGGATGTCTTCCGCAATGAGCGTGAACAGGTTGATGACCTTCTCCGGCGATCCCCCGAACTTCTCCCGCAGCTTCTCGTCCTGCACACACACGCCCACCGGGCAGGTGTTGGAGTGGCACTGACGCACCATGATGCAGCCCATCGCCACGAGCGCCGCCGTGCCGATACCGAATTCTTCCGCACCCAGCATCGCCGCCATGACAACGTCGCGCCCCGTCTTGATGCCGCCATCCGTCCGCAGCACCAGACGATGCCGCAGCCGGTTCAGCATCAGCACCTGATGCGCTTCCGACAGCCCCATTTCCCACGGCAGACCCGCATAATGGATCGAAGACTGCGGGCTGGCACCCGTTCCGCCCGAATGGCCGGAAATCAGGATCGCATCCGCCTTGGCCTTCGCCACACCAGCCGCGATCGTACCAATGCCTGTCCGCGCCACCAGCTTGACCGTGACGGTCGCCGTCGGATTGATCTGCTTCAGATCATAAATGAGCTGCGCCAGATCCTCGATCGAATAGATGTCATGATGCGGCGGCGGCGAAATCAGCGTCACACCCGGCGTCGCATGACGCAGACGCCCAATCAGCTCCGTCACCTTGAAGCCCGGAAGCTGCCCGCCCTCGCCGGGCTTCGCACCCTGCGCCATCTTGATCTCAATTTCGCGGCAGTCATTCAGATACTGCGCGGTCACACCAAAACGCCCGGACGCGACCTGCTTGATCGCCGAAGACGCATTGTCCCCGTTCGGACGCGGCTTGGACCGTTCGGCATCCTCGCCACCCTCACCGGAATCGGACTTCGCACCAATCCGGTTCATGGCAATCGCCAGCGTCTCATGCGCCTCGGGGCTGAGCGCGCCCAGCGAAATTCCCGGCGCCACCAGACGACGCCGGATCTGCGTGATGCTCTCGACCTCATCCACCGGAACCGGCGCATGGGCCGGCTTGAAATCCAGCAGATCTCGCAGCGCCACAGGTGGCATCTGACGCACCGCATCCGCATAACGCCGGTACAGCGTAAAGCTGTTCGCCGTCACCGCACTCTGAAGCATATGTACGAGCTGCCCCGAGAACGCATGCGTCTCACCCTGACGCCGCAGCTTGTAGCGCCCGCCAACAGGCAGCGCCTCGACCTTCCGGTCCCACGCCGCCGCATGGGCTCCAAGGATGTTACGCGCAATGCCCGGCAGGCCGATCCCCGAAATCCGCGACGGCATGCCCGGGAAGAACTCCGCCACCAGCGCGCGGGACAGTCCGATCGCCTCGAAATTATACCCACCTCGATAGGCCGAGATGATCGAAATGCCCGACTTGGACATAATCTTCAGCAGACCCTTGTCCACGGCCTTGCGATACCGCTCCATCGCCTCACGCAGCGACATCTTGCCGAACAATCCACGGCGCAGCCGGTCCGCAACGCAATACTGGGCCAGAGCCGGGTTCACCGTCGTCGCACCGACGCCGATCGTCACAGCAATCGCATGAACATCAATCGCTCCGGACGTCCGCACATTCAGCGACGTGAACGTCCGCAGCGAATTGCGCACCAGATGGATATGCACAGCTGCGGTGGCGAGGATCATCGGAATCGCAACCCGCGCCGCATCCGTATTGTCATCCGTCAGGAACAGATGCGTGCATCCGCCGCGAACATGATCCTCCGCCTGCGCCCGGATGGAGGCAATCGCTGCCCGCAGACCTTCCTCACCCTCTTCGGCCGGGAAAGTGCAGTCGATCACGCCCGCATTGTCGCCGCAGACCTTCCGCAGCTCGTCAAACTCACCGATCGTCAGAACCGGGCTCGGCAATTGCAACAGATCGCACTGCTCCGGCGCCTGATCGAGAATGTTCCCCAAATTACCGAGCCGCGTAATCAGGCTCATCACCCGCGTCTCGCGCAGGGAGTCGATCGGCGGATTCGTTACCTGACTGAACCCCTGACGGAAATAATGCGCCAGCCCGCGATAGATCGTGGACAACACCTGAAGCGGCGTATCATCGCCCATCGAGCCCAGAGCCTCGGCCGCATTCTCCACCATCGGATGCAGAATGGTCTCCAGCTCCTCATGCGTCAGACTGACTGCCACCTGATGCCGCCGCAGCACATCCGGGTCCAGCGCCTCAGGCTCCACAACATCGCGCACGATCGGCTCGATATCGCGGATGCGCTTCACCCAGCCTTGGAAATCCTGACGTGACGCCAGCATCTCGAGCAACTCTTCAGACTGGTAAAGCCGCCCTTCCTTCAGATCCAGCGCAAGCGTCTGCCCCGGACCAAGGCGCCCACGGCTTTTAACCCGCGCATCCGGCACCCGGACCATCCCCGTCTCGGAGCCCACGATGAGCAGACCATCCTGCGTGATGCTATACCGCAGCGGACGCAGCCCGGCGCGATCCAGCCCCGCCACAACCCAACGCCCGTCCGTCGCACACAGCGCCGCCGGACCATCCCAGGGCTCGATCACCGCATTGCAGTACCGAAACAGCGCGCGCGCCGCATCCGACATCGCCGAGTTCGCACCGCCAGACGCCGGCACCAGCATCGTCTTCGCCATCGGCGCATCCCGCCCAGCGAATGTCAGCAGTTCGAACACATTGTCCAGAACCGCCGTATCGGAACCCGCAGCCTGCACCACAGGCTTCAGATCCGCCATGTACGGGTCCAGATCCGGATGGGCGAGCCGCGTTTCATGCGAGCGCATCCAGTTCGTATTGCCCGAAATCGTATTGATCTCGCCGTTATGAGCCACCTTGCGGAACGGCTGGGCGAGTTTCCAGGTCGGGAACGTATTAGTCGAATAGCGCTGATGGTAGATCGCAAACCGCGACACGAACCGTTCATCCAGAAGATCCGGATAAAAATCTGTCAGGTTTTCAGCAAGGAACATGCCCTTGTAGATCACCGAGCGGCAGGACATCGAACACACATACAGATCAACCTGCTGCGCCGTCGCCTGCTTCTCGATCCGCCGACGCAACACATACAGGTCACGCTCGAACTCGTCCTCGGACCGGCCAAGCCGGTTGCGGATCATGATCTGCTCGATTTCCGGCCGCGTCTGGTTGGCCTTCTCGCCAATACACGCCGTATCGATTGGCACCTGACGCCAGCCATAGATCCCGTAACCGAAGTTCAGGATCTCCGTCTCGATGATCTGTCGGCCCCGCTCCTGCGAGCCCAGATCGGTCTTGGGCAGGAACACCATACCCACTGCGATACGACCATCAATCGTATCGTCGCTGGAACTGTTATGGATCGCCTCGGCAAAGAAATCCTGCGGGATCTCAACATGGATGCCCGCACCATCGCCGGTCTTGCCATCGGCATCGACCGCACCGCGATGCCAGATATTGCCCAGCGCCTCGATGCTCGCCAGCACCACGCTGCGCGACGGCTTGCCATCCAGCGACGCGACCAGACCCACACCGCAGGAATCGCGCTCCTGCGACGGATCATACAGCCCCTTCAGCCGTTCGACGTTCTCAGCATACGCGCGGATGAAATCGTTATTGTGAGTCATGTCACGATCCTGGGTCATTCCGCGGCCTCCAGAGCACCGGTCATTATTTCAGTCAGATGATGATGGATCGCATCGGCCGCATCCCGGCCATCCTTGATCGCCCAGACGACCAGGCTCGCGCCGCGCACGATATCGCCACCGGCGAACACACCCGGAAGGCTCGTCTCAAAACCGCCCGGCGGCACCGTCAGCGTACCCCAGCGCGTCACAGCCAGATCAGGAGCCGCAAACTGCCCCGGCAGATCCTCAGGATCAAAGCCCAGAGCCTTGATGACCAGATCGCCCTCAATCACGTCATGCTGCCCGGTGCCCTCGATGGACCGGCGCCCCGACGCATCCGGAGCCCCAAGCCGCATCCTCAGCACCCGCACGCCCGAGACACTGCCATCGCCCAGAAACGCTTCCGGCGAGCCCAGCCACTCGAACTGCGCGCCTTCTTCCTCGGCATTGTAAACTTCCTGCCGCGACCCCGGCATATTCGCCCGGTCCCGACGATAAACACAGGTCACACGCTCGGCACCCTGACGGATCGACGTGCGCACGCAGTCCATCGCCGTGTCACCACCGCCAATGACCACAACCCGACGGCCCTTCGCATGAAGCGCCGCATCCTCGCCCGGATCCTCGTCATAGCCACGACGGTTGGACGCCGTCAGGAAGTCGATCGCATCGACAACCCCCTCAAGCCCGGCCCCCGGCACCTTCACATCGCGCGAGCGATACACACCCGTCGCAAGAAACACCGCATCATGCCGCGCCCGCAGATCCTCAAGGGACGTCTCGCCTTCACCAGAACCAACAGGCGTGGAGAGATGGAACACGATCCCCTGCGCCTCCAGCAGTGCATGACGCCGCGCCACCACATGCTTTTCCAGCTTGAAGCTCGGAATCCCGTAAGTCAGCAGTCCACCCACACGGTCCTGACGCTCATAGACATGAACCTCATAACCCTGCGCCCGCAGCCGCTCCGCACAGGCCAGACCCGCCGGGCCGGAGCCCACGATCCCGACACTACGCCCCAGATTCCGGTCCGGGAGTGCTGGCTTCACCCAGCCCTGCTCGAACGCATTTTCGGTAATGAAGCGCTCGACAGCGCCGATCGTGACGCTCTCAAAGCCCTTGTTGATGACGCAGTTGCCTTCGCACAGCCGGTCCTGCGGACAGATCCGCCCGCAGATCTCCGGAAACGTATTCGTCGCGGACGACATTTCATACGCTTCCTCAAGCCGGTCTTCCGCCGTCAGCTTCAGCCAGTCGGGAATGTTGTTCCCCAGCGGACAATGCACGGAGCAGAACGGAATCCCGCACTGCGAGCACCGCGACGCCTGCTCTTCCGCCCGGCTGCGCGCGAACCCACGATAAATCTCCCCGAAGTCCTGACGGCGTTCTTCCGCGTCGCGCTTCTCCGGAAGCACCTGGGGGTGGGTGACGAACTGCAACATCCGTTCGGCCATGCGTCGTGTCTCCTGCAAAACATGCCCGCCCGACCACAAACCCCGGACGCACATCAGACCTGTACGAAAGCTGCTATTCCGTCAGTTTCTTCAATAATAGTCAGCGTCACTGACCTTTCATGCGAAATGACCTATGTTCCCGCTGCATGGGTCATTTTTCATAGAGTTTTTTAGGTCCGAAACGGACCAATTACTTCTGGAAGCGCCGCCAGCTCTCGCAAATGCTCCCCGCCAGATAGTCCGGCACCACACTCCGCATCGCCGTCGGCACAATCCCAAGCGACTGGAGCGTGCCCGCCCCCGGCTGCACCACATTATCCAGCCCCATCATCACGACCTGATCCCGCGTCAGCAGATGCCCCGGCAACGGCTCAAGGATTTCCGCCCCCAACTTCGCCCCCCAGTCCGGTACCGGCAACAGCAGCCGACGACGCCCTGACGCCTCCAGCACAAACGCCATCAGCGCCTTCATCGTCAGCACATCCGGCCCACCAGCTTCGACCGTCACGCCTTCATGGCCCGGCGTAACCAGTGCCATGACGGCCTGCGCCACATCCCCCACATACACCGGCTGGAAATACGTCCCCGCAGCAAAAACCGGCAGCACGGGCGATAGCTTGGCAATCAGCGCAAACATGTTGAAGAAACTGTCCGCCGGCCCGAAAATCACCGAAGGCCGCAACAGAGCCGCTTCAGGGAACACCTCCCGCACCGCCTGTTCCGCCAGCCCCTTGCTCCGCCCGTAATTCCCTGCGGACGTCACTGACGCACCAATCGCAGACATATGCAGGTACTGCCCCACGCCCTCTCGCCGCGCCAAAAGCGCCGCCAGACGTGCACCTTCCACATTGACGCGATGCATCACCTTCACATCCGGCGACATGATCGACACGAGATTGATTCCCGCATCAGCCCCGCTGAACAGACGCTCAAGCGAGTGCGCGTCATTCACGGACGCTTTGATGAATTCCACACGCCCGTCACCGGGAAAGCGGGCCAGCGCCTGATCACCCTCGGGATTGCGGCTACCCACGCGCACCACATGCCCCAACGCCACCAGTCGGCTCACCAGTTCGCGACCAACAAAGCCCCCACCGCCCAAAACCGCCACAACCCGTCCCACGGACTGCTCGGCCCTGTCAGGGCCGCTCCCCTCTACGGAAAAATTTGTACGCATTTTTGCTTTTCTTTCAGTTTGGCTGTTGACGCCCCACACGTGCAGGGGTAAACGCCTCTTCACCGAGCCGGGATGCCTCAGGAAACTGAAAAAACCCGGTGCTTTCTGAGCCCAGATGGCGGAATTGGTAGACGCGCAGGTTTCAGGTACCTGTGTCCGAAAGGACGTGGAAGTTCGAGTCTTCTTCTGGGCACCACAGACGATCAGGCGACATATCGCCTCGATCCTCTGGTGATCAAAAAAAACTTGGTGACAATAGAATGAGCCAGCAGAACGCCATCCATCTTTATGACGGCGATCTGCCAGACGATTTCGATCTTGGCCCTGTTGTCGCCATCGATACCGAGACCATGGGTCTCAACCCCCATCGTGACCGCCTCTGCCTTGTCCAGCTCTCAGCCGGCGACGGCGAAGCCCACCTCGTGCAGATCAAACCGGTCTCCATGGGCGGCCGCGGCTATGACTGCCCGAACCTCAAGGCGCTCCTGACCGACGATTCCGTCACCAAGCTGATGCACTACGCACGCTTTGACGTCGCAGTCCTGCAGAACGCCTTCAACATCACGATCCCATCGGTCATCTGCACGAAAATCGCGGCCCGGCTGGTCTATACCTTCACAGACCGTCACGGTCTGGCCTATCTGTGCCGCGACCTTCTCGGCGTCGAAATCTCCAAACACCAGCAGAGTTCGGACTGGGGTGCGGATGTCCTCACTCCGGAACAGCGTCTCTATGCCGCATCGGACGTGCTGCATCTTCACGCGCTTTGGGATAAGCTCGAAGCCATGCTGATCCGCGAAAACCGCCGTGACCTGGCTCAGGCCTGTTATGATTTCCTGCCTGCCCGCTGCCGGCTGGATCTGCTGGGCTATGAAGAGCCCGACATCTTTTCTCACCGCGCCTGAATTCCGGTCCGGCTGGCCCCATGCACCGTCCGTCGCCCTCGTCCGCACGCGCACCGCTCGATTCGGCTCTCCAGACCCTCGCCATAGAACGGCGCGGACTGGATGCGCTTGAACAGGCTTTTTCAGGACCTCTCGGTGACACATTCGTCGCCGCCGTCAACTGCATCGCCGAAAGTCCGGGCAGACTTGTGGTTACGGGAATCGGCAAGTCCGGTCATATCGCTCGAAAAATCCAGGCCACCCTCGCCTCAACCGGAACGCCCTCGCTTTTTCTGCATCCCGCGGAAGCATCGCATGGCGATCTCGGCATGATCGCTGCGGGCGATATCATTCTGGCCATCTCCAACTCCGGCGAAACCGCGGAACTTGCAGCGATCCTGACCTACGCCGCCCGCCAGAGACACCGCGTTATCGCCCTCACGTCGGTCGCCACATCAGCTCTTGCGCGTGCCGCACACATTTCGCTGGTCCTGCCCCGCAGTACCGAAGCCTGCCCCATGGGTCTGGCCCCAACCACAAGCACCCTTCTCCAACTCGCGCTGGGGGACGCGCTCGCCATCGCCCTGCTGGAAAAACGCGGCTTTACGGCCCGCGACTTCGGCGCATTCCATCCGGGCGGACTGCTGGGTGCACGCCTGCGCCCCATCAGCGACCTGATGCATACCGGCGATGCCCTGCCGCTTGGACAAGGCAGCCTCCCCCTCCGCTCCGTCATTCTCGAGATGACACGCAAGTCATTCGGGTGCATGGGTGTCGTTGATGACAAAGGTGTACTTCAGGGCCTCATCACGGACGCCGATCTCCGCCACGCCATTTCCGGCGACCTCGACCGGACAACGGCGGAGGATGTCATGAACCGCGCCCCGGTTACTGCGACCACCGACATGCTCGCCCAGGACGTCCTGCATCTGATGAACCAGCGCAAACGTCCCATCACGAGCCTTTTCATTCTGGACGAAACCCGCCAGCCCCGGGGAATCGTCCACATTCACGATCTCCTGCGGAGCGGCCTGTCATGAGCACGTCCGAAACGTCCAAATCCGCACCGCCCCCCTCCGATCAGGAACAGCCCCGTATCCGCCGGGAAGATTTCGACCCGGACCGGGCCGAGAGTCTGGCCCGTCTTGACGCAATGCGCCGGGCGGCTTTCCAGCGGATCCGCCAGGCCCCCGACGCCGGACAGCTCGCCCGCAGGCGTTCCCTGCTTGGTTTCGCTAAATGGGCACTTCCGGGACTGGCGCTCGTACTGCTGAGTTCCATCGCCGCGTGGCCCGAAATTTCCCACCTCCTGAACCAGAACCGCGCGGCGCTGAAAGAGATGGCCCAACTGCGGGTGGAGAGCGGCAACATGGAGCAGGCCACCTATCGCGGCCTCGATGCCCACGACCATCTCTACATGATCACCGCCCGCACCACCCACCAGCAGGGTCCGGACCGCGTGGATCTTGTCGATCCCGTTGCCGACATCCAGCTTTCGGGCAATTCCTGGGCCCATATCCGCTCCGATCGGGGCGTTTACATGCAGCATGAACAGACCCTCACCCTGGACGATCACGTGGTGCTCTACCGGGACGACGGACTGCTAATGAACGGTCCTTCCGCCGATCTGGATCTGAAAGCCGACGTCATTGCCTCCCGGGACTGGGTCCATGCGGAGGGTCCGTTCGGCAGACAGGACGCCCAAGGCTATTTTCTGGACCAGCATGCAGGTATCATGCAGTTTACAGGACCAGGACTGACGGTCCGCAACGATGACAACGGCCCTCCGAGTGCGGCGGCCCGCCTGCACCTGCAAGGACTGAAGACCGAGAAATGACAGCCCGCCCCGCAGCTTTCCTGCCCTTCCTCCTCGCTTTTCCCTTGACCCTCGCCCTTCCCGCAGGCCCGGCACTCGCGGACGGACTGGACATGTCCCACGGCGAAGCTGTCCAGCTTTTCTGGAAAAACGAGGAAGTCTACGACCGCAATGCCCAGACCGTGACCCTGACCGGGGGGGGGCGCGCGGTCCGTGGAGACGTGACGGTCGATGCGGATACCCTTATCGGATATCTTCGCAAAAAAGCGCCTGCCCCCGGACAGCAGGCCGCCCCTCCCCCCGCTGACGCAAAGACAGGCAGCAGTTCTGACCCCATGGGGGGCTCGCTGGAGCTCTACCGGATCGAGGCGCGCGGAAACGTTCATATCTATAACCAGACCGATCAGGGCTGGGGCGATCACGCGCTTTACGACATGGATCAGGCCGTCATGGTCATGACGGGCAAGCACCTGAAGCTGACGACACCGCAAGACGTGCTGACCGCGCGGGATGTGATGGAATATCACTCCAAGACGCGCATGTCGGTCGGTCGTGGAGACGCCACCGTCACGACCAATGACGGCAAGCAGGTCAAGGCGGATGTGCTGGTCTCGTTCAGCAAGGCCAGCGACGCCCCGGCCCCCGGACAGCCCGCCGCGGATGCCTCCAACCCGATGGGCGGCGGCTCGTCCAAACTCGACCGCGCCTATGGCTGGGGCCACGTCATTCTGCGGACACAGACGCAGACGGCAACGGGAGACCGTGGCGTCTATGTCTTCGATACCGAGATTGCCCGTCTGATCGGACATGTGCATGTCACGCAGGGTCAGAACCAGAACAACGGTTCGCAGGCCATCGTTAACATGAAGACCGGCATCGCAACCATGCTGCCAGGCACCGACTCCCCGATCCAGGGACTGGTCGTGCCGAACGAGGCCAACAGCAGTCAGGCACCCAAGTGACAGACAGTCAAATTCCTCCCCCGCCTCCTTCGACCGGTCTCGTCGCCAGCGGGATCGGCAAGACTTACAAAAAGCGTGCCGTCGTCCGGAACGTCTCGCTTCAGGTCCAGCGTGGCGAAGCCGTTGGCCTGCTCGGCCCGAACGGCGCCGGCAAGACGACGAGTTTCTACATGATCGTCGGCCTCGTGCAGCCCGACACCGGGACCATCACGCTGGACGGCGCAGACATCACGCAGCTTCCGATGTATCGCCGTGCGCGCCTCGGCGTCGGCTACCTGCCGCAGGAAGCCAGTATTTTCCGTGGCCTGAATGTCGAGCAGAACATCATGGCCGCTCTTGAGGTCGTCGAACCCGACCCGGAAAAGCGCGATCTGATGCTCAACGGTCTACTGGCCGAGTTCGGCATTACCCATCTGCGCCGCTCCCCTTCGCTCGCCCTGTCCGGTGGTGAGCGCCGCCGTCTGGAAATCGCCCGGGCGCTGGCGAGCCAGCCGAACTACATCCTGCTTGACGAACCACTCGCCGGCATTGATCCGATCGCGGTCGGAGAGATCCGCGATCTCGTCTCGCACCTGAAAGATCGCGGGATTGGCGTGCTGATTACGGACCATAATGTCCGCGAAACGCTCGAAGTCATCGACCGCGCCTACATCATGCATGGCGGTCAGGTCCTGATGGAAGGTACGCCTGAAGCCATCGTTGCGAACGAAGACGTCCGCCGGGTCTATCTCGGAGAGAATTTCTCGCTGTAACATGCCGGGATGCTTGTCCCGGGCCTGATCCAGCGTCAGTCGCAGTCTATCGTCATGACGCCTCAACTGCGTCAGGCAATCGCACTGCTGCAATATACGCAGGCCGATCTCGCCCAGCATCTCCGGCAGGTCTGCGAAACGAATCCGCTTCTTGTTCTGGAGCCCGGCGATACAGCCCCCGAGGCCGCCACCACTCCGGAAGAGTTTCATGACGATGATCCGGACCGCTTCACCAGCGGATCCGAACGGCCTGAAGCTGCCGCCCCGCCTCCCACCCTGCGTGAGGACCTGATCCTCCAGATCCGTCTCGCCGTGCCACAGACCGAGCAGACGGCCGCCTTCCACCTGCTGGACAGTCTGGATGAAAGCGGGCGTCTTTCCGTTTCGGTCGCAGACCTCGCAACCGAACTGGGGATGGAGATTACAAAGCTCGAATCCCTCCGCCAGACCCTCATGCATTTCGAGCCCATCGGACTCTTTGCCTGGTCGCTTGAAGAATGTCTGGCCGCCCAGCTCCGGGTCCGCAATCGCCTTGATCCCGCAATGCAGACCCTGCTGGATCATCTGGATCTTCTGGCCAGACGGGAATGGCGCAGGCTGCGCGAAAAATGCGGGCTTGAGCAGGATGACCTTCTGGACATGCTGGCCGAGATCCAGGCGCTTGATCCGCGTCCCGGGCTCCGCCTTCCGCCCCCAGCTCCCCCGATAGAACCCGACCTGATTGTCCGCCTTCATGGCAGCGGCTTCCGTCTAACGCTTAACACGCGCCTCCTTCCGAACGTCAGCCTCGACACCACGCTCCGCTCCCGAATCAATGAGCAGACGGAAGCGGGAAAAATCCTTCTTGGCTATGCCAGTGAGGCTAACGCGCTCATTCGTGCTCTCCAGAGCCGAAAACACTCCCTCCTCACCATAGGGCGCGCCATCATCCAACATCAGGCCGCTTTCTTCCATGACGGTGCCTCAGCCCTTCGGCCGCTCACAATGCGCGAAATCGCCGAGAAAACGGATCTGCACGAAAGCACGGTCAGCCGCATCGTCAGCAGCAAATACATCGACACTCCGCAGGGCACCGTCCCGCTCAAACTGTTTTTCTCAACAGCCCTGACATCTGAAGACGGCACCGCCCAGAGCGCTCACGCCATCCAGCATCGTCTTCAGGCGCTGGTGGCTGCTGAAGGCGACGACATCCTGTCCGACGATGCCCTGACGACCCTTCTGCAAAAAGAGGGCTTCTCCATCCAGCGCCGCACCGTTGCGAAATACCGCGAGGGACTTGGTATTGCAAAATCCAGCCAGCGCAAGCGGTTGCGCCGCACGTCCTGACACCTCAAGCAGAGATGCAAGGCTTTGACAGGTTGGCAGAACTTCCCTTACGGAGCCTGAATGTCTCGCGTTTCGCCGCCTCTCACTGAAATTCCCTGGAGACCTCCTGAGCAGGCGCTGTCCGCCCTGGAGGCTGCCCCCTGGGCCGCGTTTCTCGATAGCGGAGGCCCGGACACAGAAGAACGCGCACGCTGGTCCTTTCTGTGTCTGTCTCCTGACGAAACCCTCAACTGGCAGGGGGAAAGCCTATGCAGGAACGGCGTACCCGTCGCGGGGGATGTCTGGACTCATCTGCGCGATATGAGCGCTTCCGCGCGTCGCCCCCCCAAGGGCGAAGGTATCATCCCCTTTACGGGCGGGATGATCGGAATGGTGAGCTACGAAGCGGGCATGGCGCTTGAAAACGTCTCGTCCCGCCATACTTCTCCTGCCCCCAGACTGATAGCGGCCTCCTTCACAGACGTACTGGCTTTCGACCGGCGTGAAGAACGCTGCTGGTGGATCAGCCAGACTGGAAACCCGGCCCCTGACCTGACCCGGTCCACCGTCCGTTCCACGAGACCTCCTCTGCACTTTGCGCCTGAACAGTCCCAGGATGTCTGGACGGATGCGGTTCGCAGCATTGTCGATTTCATTCGGGCGGGAGATATTTTTCAGGCCAATCTGACGATGCGCTGGATTGCGGACTGTACTGACAATTTCGATGAACTAGCTGCCTACCGGACACTGCGCCAGACTTCCCCAGCTCCATTCGGAGCCTATCTGAAAACACCGGATTTCTCGCTGCTCAGTGCTTCGGTAGAACGCTTCATTTCACTTTCGCAGGATGGATTGATCGAGACGCGTCCCATCAAGGGCACTATTTCCCTTGGGCATACGGCGGAAGAAACACTCCGGAACAGCCGATTACTGGCTGCGGACGAGAAGGAACGCGCCGAAAACCTGATGATTACGGATCTGATGCGGAACGATATTGGTCGTGTCTCGCAGATCGGCTCCGTCCGTGTTCCACAACTCTCGAAAGTTGAGCAGTTCCCTCACGTCCTGCATCTGGTCTCGGCCATTCAGGGACAACTCCGCCCCGAACTGGATGCCATTGATCTGCTTCAGGCCACGCTTCCGCCGGGTTCTGTCACCGGGGCACCGAAAAAACGGGCGATGGAGATTATCGACCTTCTGGAAGCCTCTGCCCGTGGTGCCTATTGCGGCAGCCTGTTCTGTATCGGGAATGATGGTGCGATGGACAGTTCCGTCATCATCCGCAGCATGGCGAGAGCAGGTGACACCCTCTCTGTCGGCGCAGGGGGCGGCATCACTGTGCTGTCCAATCCGATGCGGGAATATGAGGAAATGCTCCTGAAAGTCGCCCCGATCCTGAACGCGTTTGAAGCATGAGCGCGACAGTCTGGCTCAATGGGCGCCTTCGGGACATTGCAGATGCACAAATTGCCCCGAATGACCGGGGTTTTCTGCTTGCCGACGGTCTATTTGAAACAATCCGCGTTGCTAACGGACAAACGCCGCATCTGGCACGGCATCTCGCACGGCTGGAGGAAGGATGCGCGATTCTTCGCCTGCCTGCGCCGGACCGGAGGCTGCTGGCACAGGCCATCTCTGACCTGTTGCACGCTACGAAACTCTCGGACGGATCGCTGCGCCTGACAGTCACACGGGGCACCGGACCGCGTGGCCTTGTGCCCCCCGCTATGCCGCATCCGACAGTTCTCATTCAGACCACAGCTTCCACAATGACTGTGTCTGCTCCGGTCCGCCTGGGTCTCAGCCGCTACCGGCGAGACGGGGCTTCTCCACTGGCGCGCGTCAAATCGCTGGCTTCCCTCCCCTCTGTTATGAGCCGCATGGAAGCCATCGCAGCAGGAATGGAGGATGCGCTTCTTCTGGGAATGACGGGCGCCGTTGCCGAAGCCAGCGCTGCAAACATCCTGTTTCTGCGGGAAGGACGTCTGCACACGCCTCCCGTCCATGACGGCGCGTTGCCGGGAACGTCCCGGGCCAGACTGCTGGAAGGCGGATTCTGCACGGAATGCAGTCTTCTGCCGCAGGATCTCAAAACGCTCACAGGCGCATGGCTGGTCAATGCATTATCGCTGACCGCCGTATCGGGTATCGACGCACATGGTCTATCGCTGCATGAAGAACTGGACAGGCAGCTGAGAGAGTTTCTGTTCTCTGTCTAGACCGGGCCGTATCGGCACAAAAAAACCGCCTTCCCGATCGAAAGACGGCTTTTCAGTGCTCCAGGAGCAGGCCCTTATTTCAACGCAGCAATCGCTGTCATCTCGACACGCCATTCCGGCACGGCCAGCTTTGCCTCAACCGTAGCACGTGCTGGCTTGCTCGCCGGATCCAGCCACGCATCCCAGGCCCGGTT
Source organism: Gluconobacter kanchanaburiensis NBRC 103587 (assembly GCF_007988905.1). Taxonomy (GTDB): domain Bacteria; phylum Pseudomonadota; class Alphaproteobacteria; order Acetobacterales; family Acetobacteraceae; genus Gluconobacter; species Gluconobacter kanchanaburiensis. The sequence goes on along the minus strand of NZ_BJVA01000001.1, from coordinate 264,029 downwards.
CATCGCACCGATTTCCCCGATATCCGTCAGGAAGATCTGCACCGACAAAATCCGGCTTTTATCCGTTCCCAGAGAGGCCAGAAGCGCATCAATCTGACGCAGAATATCGACCGTCTGCCCTTCCGTATCGAGACTTGCATCATCCGCAACCTGACCTGCCAGATAGGCTAGCCCGTTATGGACGACCACGCCCGCAAGGCGCTCTTCTTCGAGGTGACGGGAAATATCGGCGTTCTTGCTCACGGGCGTGGACTTTCTGGCTGGATTTACTGGAGCAGGGTCGGGATCATCTCATGCTCAAGGATCGCATCAAGGGCGCTTTCCTCGTCTTCCGCGACCGCCATGGGCGTGCCATCGGCCGCGTGAATCGCGACGACCATCTCGCCGTCATGCATGACAGATTTGACATAGGCGAGATGGGACATCCCCAGCGTCAGAAGCTGCGGTCCGGTAATGCGCCGCAGATCCGCAGGCAGTTTTTCATCAGAACGATCACCGTTTTCGAAGGGATTGTTCAACTCAGGTTCCTTTACATGCCGTCGCGGCTGATACCGTGCGGGCAGAGAGACATGTCAGCAAAATCGGGTTCGGAAGAACGCGCGGAACGCTATTCTTCATCGAGATCGCGCGCGGGCCGGATGGTCCTGCGGGTTTTCACCACAGGCGGCACTGCCTCATGGTGAACGGCAGGCCCCGGCATGGGGCCGCGCCGTCCCTGCGAAATAGCGATCCGTTTCACGCGCACTTCAGGCTCGGGACGATGAAGATCGATATGCAGCAGGCCATTATCAAGCCAGGCGCCGCCGATTTCGATTCCTTCCGCCAGCACGAAAGCCTTGTGAAACTGGCGCGCGGCAATGCCACGATGAAGGAAAATGCGCCCCTGACTGTCATCCGCCTGACGGCCGCGGATCACGAGCTGGTTGTCTTCCTGCGTGATCTGAAGGTCATCCATGACAAACCCCGCCACCGCCAGCGTAATCCGCAGGGCCGTGGAGCTGAGCTGCTCGATATTATAGGGAGGATACCCGTCAGACGTCGATTTGGCCGCACGCTCGAGCATCTGCTCGAGGTGATCGAAACCGAGAAACATCGGGGACGTGAACAGACGACCGGACATAGGGCTAAAGCCTCCTCCATGAGCGAGACATACAAAGAAAACCGGCCCCTTCCAGCGGCAACCGATCCGGTCAGAATATGGTGCCTTCCCCTCCGGATGCAAGTTCCGCCATTTCCGAAGCGCACGGAACCTCCCTGTCGCCGTACTGCAAGGCCGCGATCCGGGCAGGGATTTGCACTGGCATTTGGCGCCCGCCCTCGCTACATCGCAGGACATGAGCGAATTCGATTTCCTGTCTGGCATCGACGATGTGCCCCCCACCCCGATCCTGATCGCCCCCCAACCTGTCCTGCGGGAGGTCGCCCGCGAGGTTCGTCCCGAGGATATCGCCTTCATCCGCGACCAGCTTCCGGGCATGTTTTCCGCGATGTACAAGGCTCCCGGTATCGGACTGGCCGCGCCGCAGGTCGGTCTGGGCATGCGCTTTGCTCTGGTGGACGTAGCCGAAGAGGATGCCCCGCGAGAGCCCATGCTTCTGATCAATCCGGAAATCGTTACGGAAGCCGAGCAGATGGCCGCGCGCGAGGAAGGCTGTCTTTCCCTGCCGAACCAGTATGCCGAAGTCGTTCGCCCCGAATCGATCCGCGTGCGCTACCGCAACCTCGCGGGCGAAACGATCGAGCGTGATGCGTCCGGCCTGCTCGCCACCTGCATCCAGCACGAGATGGACCATCTTGATGGCATCCTGTTCGTCGACCACCTCTCGACTCTCAAGCGCAACATAATCATGCGCCGCCTCGCCAAAGAGCAGAAACTCGGAAGGCGCTGATCTCCGATGCGGCTGATCTTCATGGGAACACCGGACTTCTCAGTGTCGGCGTTGCACGCCCTGCTTGCCGCCGGTCACGACGTTGTCGCGGTCTATACGCAGCCGCCGCGTCCGGCAGGTCGGGGCAAGGCGCTCCGTCGCTCGCCGGTTCATGAAGCCGCAGAGGCCGCCGGGATCGAAGTACGAACCCCCTCGCGCGTCCGCCGCGACACGGCGGAGCACGCAGCTTTCGCCGCCCTGAATGCCGATGCCGCCGTGGTCGCCGCCTATGGTCTCATTCTACCCAAAGAGATGCTCGACGCCCCGCGTCTGGGCTGCCTGAACATCCATGCGAGCCTTCTGCCCCGCTGGCGTGGCGCCTCCCCCATCCAGTCCGCTATTCTTGCCGGAGACAGCCAGAGCGGCGTCTCCATCATGCAGATGGATGAAGGTCTCGATACCGGCGCAGTGCTGCTGGAGGAGGCCACGCCCATCAGCGCGACCGATACCGCCAGCACACTGCATGACCGTCTGTCAGAAATCGGTGGCCGGCTGGTCGTTCGTGCGCTGGCTGAACACCCGACGCCGGTTCCGCAACCCTCAGAAGGCGTCACCTACGCCGAACGCCTGACACGCGAAGATGGCCGTATCGACTGGAGACGCAGCGCCACCGAGATCGACCGGCAGATCCGTGGTCTCACGCCCTGGCCCGGTGCGTTCACGACGCTCGATGGTGTCGTGCTGAAAATCGGCACAGCTACCCCACTTCCGGGTACTGCTGCTGCCATCTCCCCCGGCACTACGATCGACGACGCGCTGACGATCGCTTGTGGCACCGGTGCGATTCGCATCGAGCGCGTTCAGAAACCCGGACGCAGCATGATATCCGCCGCAGATTTCCTGCGCGGTCAGCCCGTGCCGAAAGGGACACTCCTTGTCTGACGCGCAGGCTCCGGTCCAGGAGCCTTCCGGCCTGAACCGCTGGGCCTTACGCATCGAATATGACGGCACTGGCTATCTCGGCTGGCAGAAACAAAGTGACGGCCCCTCCATTCAGAGCCTGATCGAAGCCGCCGCCTCGAAACTGGTCCGCAACCGTCCCGTCCCCAGCATCACTGCCGGGCGCACGGATGCCGGCGTTCACGCGGCCGGCATGGTCATCCATCTCGATTTCCCGGATGACGCACCGATCGACGCCCGGCAGATCCGCGACGGCATGGGATATCATCTCAAGCCGCACCGCGTTGTCGTTCTGGAAACGGTAAAGGTCGGGCCAGAGTGGAATGCTCGCTTCTCCGCGACATGGCGCAGCTACCGCTACACGATCCTCAACCGTCCCGCCCGCCCGGGCCTGATGGAAAACCGCGTCTGGCACATCAAGCGCCCGCTGGATGTGGATCTCATGCAGCAGGCCGCGAACCATCTTCTCGGCCCTCATGATTTCACGTCCTTCCGCGCGGTCGCGTGTCAGGCCAGAAGCCCCGTTCGCACGCTGGACGTCCTGAACGTCCAGCGTGACGGCGAGCTTGTCCTAATCGATACGAAGGCGCGCTCCTTCCTACACCATCAGGTCCGCAATATGGCGGGCACCCTGATGATGATCGGCGCGGGCCTCTGGCCGGTCGAAAAAATCATTGCCGTTCTGGAAGCGCGGGACCGCTGTGCAGCGGGACAGACCGCCCCTCCCGAAGGCCTGTGCCTGATGGATGTCGGCTACCCCGACAATCCGTTCGGAAGGGGTTCTTAAGTCCGATCCCACTCCACGTTCAGGACGACAGTCCGAGCAGATCCACGACGGCGTTATAGTGTGGTGGCAAAAGCCAAAGCACCCAGAGAAGTATTCCCACAGGCGCGGTCTGTAATGCTGTCATGACAAACGCCTGCCAGCCCGTTGTCACAAGCCCGACCCGGGTCACATACCAGGTCAGCCACAGCGTGTAGAGCTGGGCTCCAAAGGCAAGCCCGGCCAGCGCCTGATCGGAAACCGCGGTTCCGGGCAGAACAAGGTGAAGAACTCCCTGTGCCACGATCAGCATCGCCAACGGAAGCCATCCACACCATAGTGACGCCGTAGCATAGCGGCTCCAGAGCCCCGTTCTGTTCAGCATCCGGGCATAAAGTTCTGAAACGACAAGCTGCAGCAAGGTGCAGACAAGCGGCACCACGGCCCGTGTCAGACCCATGATACGCTCGGAGGACGGCACCATGAACGCCATCCATACCCCGATAACCGCAAGCGCGATCGTGGGGGCCAGGGCGGCAAGGAGCGCTCCGGCACCCGGGGCAAAGCAGCTGATCCCTTCGGAGCGTCCCCGTCCCAGCAGCCATACGCCCAGTGGAATGGCCATGTTGCCATTCGGTGGAAAAGGACCCGGTCGTCCGGAAGTCACACGCCGTATCCTTCCATAAACGCCAGATAGATCCGCGTCAGATCTTCCAGCGTCTGAAGTTCCACATGCTCGTCACGCTTGTGCATGGTCGCACCCACGAGCCCGAATTCGGCGACATCGCAGTAACGCGAAATAAATCGCGCATCTGACGTCCCGCCCCCTGTATCAAGTTTGGGAACCCGGCCCGTCACCGTCCGGACCGCTTCCGACAGACACGCCACAGTCGGACCCGGCTGCGTCAGAAACGCCTCACCACTGACCGACACCGCCACGTCAGCCTGCGGTGCATGACGCTGCACAACGTTCTCAATCCACTGCGTCAGGCCAGTACCCGTGTGCAGATCGTTGAAGCGGATGTTCAACCGACCGACAGCCTCTCCCGGGATAACATTGGTCGCCATGTTCCCGACATCAATGCTCGTCACCTGAAGCGATGATGGCTCAAACCATTCACTCCCCTGATCCAGTTCCGGCGCAGTCAGTTCGGAAAAAGCGGCCAGAAGCCGGTGAACAGGGTTATCCGCCAGATGCGGATAGGCCACATGCCCCTGAGTGCCCGCCACGGTCACGACAGCATTCATGCTCCCGCGTCGGCCGATTTTGATGACATCCCCAAGCGCCTGGGGATTGGTGGGCTCCCCCAGCAGACAGAAATCCGGAAGCTCGTTCCGCTCCGCGAGCCACTCGATCACCGGCTTTGTACCAAAATGGGCAGGGCCTTCTTCATCACCCGTGATGAGAAGGGCAATCGAACCGTTCAGCGGCCCCTGCTCCAGACGTCGCGCCACGGCTGCCACGAAGCAGGCAACGCCCCCCTTCATGTCCGCTATACCCCGGCCATAAAGCCGGTCGTCCTGGATCTCGGCAGCAAACGGATCATGCGCCCAGCCATCTCCCGGGGGCACGACATCGGTATGCCCGGCAAAACAGAGCAGCGGGTGGCCTTCTCCCAACCGGGCATAGAGATTCGGAGTGGGAGCCTCCACCGGCCCGAAAGGCAGATGGACTGTTCGAAACCCCATCCCTTCCAAAACATCTGCCAGAAGGCTCTGCGCGCCTCCATCGGCTGGCGTCACGGAGGGACAGCGCAGCAGATCCCGCGCCAGTGCGACAGGATCGATTGGCAGAGACGGCCCCGACACCAGATCAGTCGCGCAGAAGATCGTTGATCGATGTCTTGGAGCGTGTCCGCTCGTCCACGCGCTTCACGATGACCGCACAGGCCAGCGACGGCATCCCCGGCTCTTTGGGGGGCAGCGTACCCGGCACAACGACGGAATACGCCGGAACGCGTCCCATAAAGACTTCACCCGTTGAACGGTCCACGATCTTCGTGGAGGCCCCGAGGAAGACACCCATCGACAGGACGGAGCCCTTTTCCACGACAACGCCCTCAGCCACTTCGGAGCGCGCCCCGATGAAGCAGTCATCCTCGATGATGACAGGTGCAGCCTGCAGCGGCTCCAGAACGCCGCCGATACCGGCGCCGCCGCTGATATGGCAGTTCTTGCCAATCTGCGCGCAGGATCCGACGGTGGCCCATGTATCGATCATGGTTCCGCTGTCCACGCGGGCACCCACGTTTACGAAGCTCGGCATGAGCACCACATTCGGCGCGATAAAGGCGGAGCGACGCACGATCGCACCCGGAACCGCCCGGAACCCGGCCTCGGCAAAACGGAACTGGTCCCAGCCATCGAACTTCAAAGGAACCTTGTCGAAAGCAGGCTCGCCACCACAACCCCGCTCCATGACGCGGCTATCATTCAGGCGGAAAGACAGCAGGACGGCCTTTTTCAGCCACTCATGAACAACCCACCCGTCCGTAGTGGGCTCAGCAACGCGAAGGCTTCCCGAATCCAGAGCGGACAGGGCCTTCTCCACGACGTCCCGATCTTCGCCTTCCGTGCGGGCGCTGAGAGTCGTGCGGCGCTCCCACAGAGCTTCGATGGCAGTACGAAGAGGTGCATTCGGCATCAGATCGGTCCGGTAACAGGAAGCAGAAATCCGCCGGACCATGCGGTTCCGTGCGGAGCATGTCAACGCATCTTTATGCCGTCATGACCCGCAGCAGACGACCCGCGTTGTTAATGACTTCTTAATCCACCCTGCTTAAGAGGACAGTAAGCCTTTATCGGCCACCCCGACCAGGAGCTTTCTGCGGGATATGTCGCCTTTGCCTGATATGCGTACCTTGCTGTCCCAGCTCACAAGCGGATCCACGTCCGACGAAAGCCCGCAGGAACTGCGGAACCTGCTGGCGTCGACGCTGGAAAGCCGCGAGCGCTGGCGATCCCTGCTATACCAGGCCGTCGACCTTATTTTCGAAACCGACACTCAGGGACGGATCATCCTGATCTCGCCGGATACATGGCTTGGTGGACCGACAACCCCGCTGATCGGACATCCATTCAGCACCTTTTGCGAAGGCGTCGACATCCTCCGCCCGCATGTTGGTACTCTCCTACAAATCATGACTCCGCAGGGAACCTCTCTGACTGCCATTCTCTCCGCCGCGCCCTTCAGCGATCATGAAGGCAGAGTCACCGGCGCACGCGGTACCCTCAAAGCGGTTTCCCCTTCAGCCTCAATCGAACTGGGTCCCCCCATCCCCGGATCACACCTGCCGGGCGTTCACCCGCTCCCGGATACAGACGGACTGTCCGTACTCGCAGAGGTTACGGCCGCCCTGCGCAAAGCAATCGTTCCCCGTCTGGCGTCAGCCACGGCCATGGAAGCCCTTGTGACCCCGCTCGGGGCTGAAGGAGCCCTTATCGACACGGGCAGTCCGAAAAGCCCTCTCTTCGTTTCGTCACCTCTCTCCCCTGACATCGAGAGCGTCCTCGCAACACATTTCGATCCCGGCATTAGCATGTTCATAGCCGGCAACTCCCATGTCCTGATCTGTCGGGAAAGCGTCCGCAGCCTTCAGCAGCTCTGTCTCGTCCTGTGGCGTCACGCCCCATGGTCGGTGCCAGAACGCCAACTCTGCCAAACAGCCTGCTCGCTCCTTGCGGGCTTCTGGGAACTGGATGGAATTCACCGTCGGATCCTCACCGATTCCGATTATGACATTTCATCCAATCTGCTGAACTGGAACGGGCTGAAAGCGGAAATCGAACGGCGTTGCCGCAGGCTGGATCAGGAAGCCATGGCCGCCACATTGATCCTTGCACGCGTCCCGGGCCTCACGGAACTGTCGAAAAGCCGCGGTTTTGAAGCCAGTGAACAGGCTCTCCGCCAGTGCGTGGCGCTTCTGCGCAAGGCCGTGCGTCCAACAGATGCGATCGGCCGCCTCAGCAATAATACGTTCGCTTTGTGGATGGATGGCGGAGACCGCTTCGCTGCGGCGGAACGTGCGGAACGGATGACCGCCCATGGCGTGCCCATCCTGATTGATCCCCCCGTCCACCTGCCGCTCCAGCTTGGACTGGTCTCGCGTGAGTCCAATGCCGACGAAACACCGGAGAGCCTGCTTGAACGGGGTCTTCAGGCCATGCAGGAAGGCCTGGCCGAAAACAGGAAATGGCGCTTCTCACATGAAGCGCCATAATCCCTTCTAAAAGCACGTGGCCTTCGTCAGGCCTTGATGAGCGTACCCGGCCCAGCCCGCGTAAACAGCTCCAAAAGGCAGCTATGCGGCACGCGGCCATCCAGAATGACCGCAGCCTTCGCGCCCTTCTGAACAGCTTCGAGACACGTCTCGACCTTGGGAATCATTCCCCCTGAAATCGACCCATCCGCAATACGACGACGAGCTTCTTCCGCGCTCAATTCCTCAATCAGCTTGCCATTTTCATCCAGAACACCCGGAACGTCCGTCAGCATCAGAAGACGCGATGCGTGAACGGCTCCCGCAATCGCACCTGCTGCCGTGTCCGCGTTGATGTTATAGGTCTCGCCATTCTCACCGACACCGACCGGCGCAATGACGGGAATCAGCCCTGCGCCAAGAAGAGCGTAAAGAACGCGCGGATCAATCTTTTCGGGCTGCCCCACAAACCCAAGGTCGATGACCTTCTCGATTTCGCTTCCGGGATCCCGTCTCGTCCGCGTCAGACGCCTCGCCTTGATCAGGCCACCATCCTTGCCTGACAGGCCGACAGCCAGCGCTCCGGCCCGGTTGATGAGTTCCGCAACCTGCTTGTTGACGCTGCCCGACAAGACCATCTCGATCACATCGACCATCGACTTGTCAGTTACACGCAGACCATCAATGAACTCGGAACGAATCTTGAGTCGGTCGAGCATGGCACTGATCTGCGGTCCGCCACCATGCACCACGATCGGATTGATGCCGACGAGCTTGAGCAGGGCAATGTCATAACCGAATGCATGCGCCAGCTTGCCCTCGCCCATGGCATGGCCACCATATTTGACGACGATGGTGTCGCCGGCATAGCGCCGCAGAAATGGCAGCGCACTGGACAGGATGGCTGCCTGCTGCTGGGCCTCTTCGGCATTCACGACGGGAGGCACCTCGGGCAGCTTGTCGCTGTGAGTGCTGTTGGGGGTTTTGCTGGTCATGATCCGGACTGTCCTTCCCCTGACGCCTGAAGTGGCACGGCAAAACGGGCGATTTCCGCCCGCAGATCCTCGATTCCAAAGCCGGTTTCACTGCTCGTAGCAATGATGCGCGGGTAGGCGGCGGCATGCTTGAGCGCCAGCGCCTCGACTTCCGCGATCTTCGCAGCCAGTGCCTTCGGCTTCACCTGATCGCACTTGGTCAGCACGATCTGGAACACCACGGCCGCGCGATCCAGCAACTCCATGACATCCTTGTCCGATGCCTTGAGCTCGATCCGCGCATCTAAAAGCAGAATAACTCGTTCCAGCGTGGTCCGACCGCGGAGATAGGCGAACATCATGTCCTGCCAGTCTTCCTTGACCGACTTCGCTGCCTTGGCGAACCCGTAGCCCGGCATGTCCACGAGAGACAGCCGGTCCGCCAGATTGAAGAAGTTGAGCTGCTTCGTCCGTCCCGGCTCAGACGAGGCCCGCGCCAGCGCGCGCCGTCCCGTCAGGGCATTGATGATACTGGACTTGCCGACATTGGAACGGCCCGCGAACGCCACTTCCGGCCGGCCCACAGGCGGAAGCTGGTCGATCTTCTGCGAGCCGAAGAAGAACTCACATTCCCCCGCGAACAGAAGTCGCCCGTCCTCGATCTGGGCCTCGGTCGGAGGACCCGGGATTTCTTTCATCATGTCTCTGCCAGACCTCAGGTCCGCGATACCGGAACGGGCAGACCCGTCCGGCGCTGGATGAAGATCTGCTGCGCAACCGTCAGCAGGTTGTTCCAAGTGTAATAGACCAGAAGACTGGCCGGGAAGCCGGACATGAAGAACACATAGACCAGCGGCATGAACTGCATCATCCGTGCCTGTGCCGGATCAAGGCTCGCCGTTGAACTGGTCTGGCGCTGCAACAGCCAGAACGTCAAGCCGAGCGCCGTACCCCAGATGCTAACATGCAGGAACGATGAATAATGCGTCGGATCGAATGGCAGCAGTCCGAACAGATTGAACACGTTCGTCGGGTCCGGCATCGACAGATCATGGATCCAGCCGAAGAACGGCGCATGGCGTGCATCGATACTGATGTTCAGGATCTTGTACAAGCAGAAGAAAATCGGCGCCTGGATCAGCATCGGCAGACAGCCGCTCGCCGGGCTCACCTTCTCCTCACGATACAGCGCCATGACCTTCTGGTTCATGGCCATCGGATCGTCCTTGTTCTTCTCCCGGATTTCCTTGACCTTCGGCGCCAGCAGACGCATGCGCGCCGAAGACTGCGCCGCCTTGGAGGCCAGCGGGAAAAGAACGATCTTGACGATCAGCGTCAGCGCCATCAGCGCGAGGCCGAAATTGCCGATATGCAGATACAGCCAGTGCAGAAGCGTCAGCAGCGGCCGGGTCAGGAAGCTGAACCAGCCGAAGTCGATCGCCTTGTCCAGGTCCGGAATACCGAGCTGTTTGCTGTAGCCCTGCAGCAGGCTGACAACCTTCGCACCCGCAAAGACGTGGCTCTTCGCAGTAATGGAGCCGTTCGGCATGATCTGCTGGGCGGTCTGTGCCGACATACCCACCTGATAGGACCCGGATGTGCTCCCCGGGACATAGGCAAAGCTCGCGGTAACGGGCGTTCCGTCAGCGGGCGCCACAGCCGTCAGCCAGAACTTGTCGCTAATGCCGTCCCACCCACTGGTGCCTGTGGAAGACCAGGAGACGTGATCCGGGTGGTCCGCCCCTTTACGCAGGTTCTTGTAGCTTTCGTCCTGCATCCGGCCACCAACGACGGCGATCGGACCTTCATGGGCGGTGAAGGCTCCTTCCGGCGCATCGTAATCACGCTGTACACGCTGGAAGGGCACAAGCGCCACAGGCTGGCCCGAATGGTTCTCCACCGCCTGGCTCACCGCGAACATGTAATGCGCGTCCAATCCGATCTGGATTGAGAACACCAGTCCCTCCCCGTTATCCCAGTGAAGGGTGACAGGATGATCCGGCGTCAGCGCCTCATCCGCACTTTCCCAAACGGTGTTCAGGTCCGGCACCCGTACGTTCGAGCCTGGCGCATTGGTCCAACCGACCGCGACAAAGGTCGGATGCGCGCTCCCAGCCTTGTCCAAAAGACGCACCAGCGGGCTGTCCTTGGCGAGCGTCTCACGATACTTCGTGAGAATCAGGTCATCCAGCACTGCACCTTGCAGGTTGAGAGACCCCTGAACGTCCGGCCCGGTAATGGAGATACGTCGTGCACTGACCGGCCCTGGCGCGGCCTCGGCCGCGGAAACAGGTGGGACAGGAGCGCTCTTCTGGACCTGTGCGGTCACATGAGTGTCGGGATGGGGATCATCCTGATGGGGTTTCGGCATGAAATAGTCGAAACCGATCAGGATAAGGGCCGAGAGAATGGTGGCCGCAATAATGCGCTTGATGTCCATCGGGCGGATGCCGGTCTTTCGTCTCACTGGATAGGGCTTGCGCCTCAAGTGGCCGAAAAGCGCGTTCAAAACAATAGGCGGCGCATGTTTTGCCGGGCTTTTTTAATGATGGTGTGGCTTCGGAGGCAGATCCGTTCCACCTTTGGCCCAGGGATGACAACGTGCGATCCGGCAAATAGCCAGCCATCCACCCCGGAAAGGACCATGCTCCCGGATCACTGTCAGCGCATAACTGCTGCACGTCGGATCAAAACGGCAGTTGGTGCCTATGAAGGGACTGATGAAAAGCTTGTAGGCGTCGATCAATGAAAGCATCAGGGCCGTGACAGCTTGCCTGATCATGGGCGCAATCATTTCGCGCGGACCGACTTTCCGGCAGGCTCTGCACGCGGATTATCGCCAGAGCTGACATCCCCCCCCTTGCGAAGGGCATGTCGCAGATCGTTTTTCAGAAGAGAAAAGTCCCGTCCCCGGGTTTTGTCACGCCCAATCAGGACGAAATCTCCAGACGGTATCCCGTCCTCCCGCGCGACAAGGCGCAGGGCTTCCCGAAGACGACGACGGGTACGGTTTCGAATGACGGAATTACCGACTTTCTTGGTAACCGTGAAACCAACGCGGGTCTCAGTCGCGTCGTCTAACAGGAGTTGCACAACCATTCCGGGAGTGGCGACCTTACGCCCCTTCCCGGCTACACGCAGAAACTGCGACCGCTTTTTCAGGCGGTGCGGCGTATGGGTCGTGCTGATGTTCCGCGAACTCAGGCGGAGAGCTTCTTACGGCCCTTGGCGCGACGGTTGGCAAGCACGCGGCGGCCGCCGACGGTCTCGCTACGCGTACGGAAACCGTGACGACGCTTGCGAACCAGCTTGGAGGGTTGATACGTGCGCTTCATGACGTTGATCCTTAAATAATCAGGCGGACGTCTCTGTTACTGGACATCCGCGTCGATCGGGCGCACGAAACGCCCGGTGATTGAGACCCGGGCTTGTAAGCACGCAGGCCACTCATGTCAATGCCAGACCTACAGGAAGTTCAGACAATGACCGAGTCCAGCAAAAGCGTGTCCTCAGACATCTCCACCCCGCAGACAGAGGATATCGCAACATTCAGGCATGATCTGCGCAATGCCCTGGCCCCCGCGCTGCTCTGTGCGGATATTCTAAAATCCCATAGCGATCCGGCAGTAAAAGAAAACGCCGCGACAATTGTCACGGCGCTGGAGAAAGCATTAAAACTTCTGAAAAAAGCTAGTTCTTCTCAATAAGTTCGATCTTGTAACCGTCCGGGTCCTCGACGAAAGCAATGATGATTGTGCCGAATTTCAGAGGACCCGCCTCGCGCGTCACCTTGCCGCCTCCCGCACGGACCGCCTCCACCAGAGCAGCAACATCGGGAACACCGATCGCAAAATGACCGAACCCGGTTCCGACGTCATAATCGCCTTCCTGGTCCCAGTTATACGTCAACTCGATTTCGGCCTGTCCATGCTCGTTATCGGCGAATCCGATAAAAACCAGCGTATAACGCCCTTCCCGCACTTCCTTCCGGCGCAGTTCTTTCATGCCGAGCAGTTTGTAGAATGCCAGACTCCGGTCGATATCCCGGATTCTGACCATCGTATGCAGAAACGTATTCATTTGCTATCCTTCAGATCTTCCGGCGTCAGCCCATACAAAAACAGTCCGTAGCGGTCGGCCAGCCTGACACAGCCCGCAGGGTCCGTCATGAGCGTTACTCCGGGCTGAAACGCCACACCTCTCAATCCGTTCCGGGCCGCATTCTCCAGCGTTTCGGGCCCGATCGTTGGCATGTCAGCACGCAGGTCCTGACCCGTTTTGGGCATTTTTACCAAAACGCCGCCACTTCCAGCCTGCATGAGGCGTCCACACCGTCCCAGCATTGCGTCCGTTCCTTCAAGCGCTTCAACAGCAAGAACAAGTCCGTTCTGGACGACGCATCCCTGACCAATATCGAGAACAGCCATGGCCTTGAGGACCTCAACGCCACGAATAATATCCCGCTGGGCCTGAGCATCAGGGAGCACCCGCCCCAGCGTTCCCGATCGTCCTGTTGCATGCTCAAGGAATTCATGCGCACCGCGAACATGAAATCCTTCTTCGCTCAGAACGCGGACAACGGCTCCCAGCAGACCATCATCACCGGAGAAAATGGCCCGACCCAGACGTGCCAGAATCCGTGCACCTTCGGCATCGGGACGCAGATCGCGCCATGCCGGGCGGCGGACAGGCCCGATCAGCACCAGTTCACGACATTGATGGCGTTTGAGAGCCCCGAGGATATCCCCCGCAGCCGCAAGACGGATGATCTCGTGCGGATAGGGCGCAAGCCGGGCGCTATCCGCAAAATCGCGAAAGCCGACCACAAAAACCTTCCGGCCTTTGGCGATAGCTGCGGCGGCGACCTGCGCGGGAAGAGGCCCCGAACCTGCCAGAATTCCAATGCAGCCCCGATCCCCCACTGTCAGGCGCCTTCGGTTTCGGACTGCCCTTCCTGACGCGCGACGCGGGTCAGGCCCCGCCGACTGGGCGCCTCCATGAAGTCCAGCATCTCCGCAATGCGCGGCAGATGACCATATTCCTCACGCACCGCCGCGATGCGACTTTCCAGCACGGTTTCGGTGGCGCCGTGACGGGGATAAAGTGTCCGGAACGCGCGACGCATGGCCTGCATTTCGTCCGGCCCCACCCCGGACCGTTTCAGCCCGATCCAGTTCAGGCCAACCAGACGGGCCCGGTTACCCAGCACGCTTCCATAGGGAATGACGTCCATTTCCACACCACAGACACCTCCGACCACGGCGCCACGCCCTATACGAACGAACTGATGGAGCGCGGCAGAGCCCATGATCTTGGCGTCGTCATCAATTTCAACATGGCCACCCATAACCACATTGTTCACGATGATGACGCGATTCCCCAGAACACAGTCATGGGCGACGTGGGAATTGGCCATAATCAGACAGTTTGCGCCAATCCGTGTCAGGGCGTGCCCCTGCGCGGTTCCACGATGGATCGTGACATTCTCACGGATGACCGTGTTGGCGCCGACTTCGCACAATGTCGGCTCGCCTGCATATTTCAGGTCCTGAGGTGCCAGACCAATTGTGACGAATGGATAGACTTCCACGCCTTCGCGCAGGGTCGTGTATCCATCCACCAGAACCGACGCATGCAGACAGACCCCGTCACCGATCGTGACGTTGGGGCCAACCAGACACCAGGGTCCGATGCGCACGTTCTCGCCGATGCGTGCACGCGGATCAACGATTGCGGTCGCGTGGATTTCGGCGGTTTCGGGGCGCTTGCCTGCCATCTGCATCAGAATCAACCCATAATCATCGCACTGAAAGTCGCCTCGGCGACAGCCACGCCATCAACGCGGGCAATACCCTTGAACTTCCAGACATTGGCGCGGGAGCGCTCTTTGTCCACATGGATCCGGAGCTGATCCCCCGGACCGACCGGCCGACGGAACTTCGCATTCTCGATCGTCATGAAATAGACGAGCTTCCCTTCAAAGGCGGCCCCAAGGGTCATGACGACCAGCGTAGCTGCGGTCTGAGCCATGGCCTCGACGATCAATACACCCGGCATGACAGGATGAGACGGGAAATGGCCCTGGAAAAAAGGCTCGTTGACCGTGACGTTCTTGATACCGATGGCTGACTGGCCGGCATGGATCTCGACCATCTTGTCGATCAGCAGGAACGGATAACGATGCGGGATCGACTGCATGATCTTCAGGATGTCGATGCTCTCCGGAACCTGATGGCCGTCAGCGGCAGCAGGAGTCATCTGTTCAGCTGAAGCGTCCACTCGGTCCATCGTTTCACCATGCCCTTCAAGCGGTGTTGTAAATCAGTCAGGCTGCGTTCTGGCAGCGCGGAAGGCTTCCCTTAGCAAACCTAGGGCCGAGTTACCATCCGCGCCGCCGGAGCGCCAGTCGCCAGTACTAGTCGGCGCTTTTGCGGGAGAGCCTGCGCAGGGTCGCAACGTTCCGGAAAAACTCACGGAACGGCATGGCGGGACTGCCGATGACATCGGCTCCAGCATCTACATCCGACATCACGCCGCACTGAGCACCAATCCGGGCTTTTGCGCCGATTTTGATATGACCGATAAGTCCAGCCTGCGCGGCAATCGTAACAAAATCGCCGAGTTCGGTAGAGCCCGAAATACCCGCCTGCGAGACCACAATGCAACAACGCCCAAGACGCGCATTATGCCCGATCTGCACAAGATTATCGATACGGGTCCCGGCTCCGATCAGGGTATCGCGCATCGATCCACGATCAATTGTGGAATTGGCACCGATTTCAACACCATCCTCCAGCACGACAAGACCAAGCTGGGGCACGGTTTCGAACCCATCGGGGCCAACCGCAAACCCGAAGCCATCCTGACCAATGCGAACACCCGGGTAAAGGGTGACCCGTTCGCCGATGCGCGCATGGGAAATCGCAGCATGCGCACCGATCCGGCACCGGGCACCAATTTCCACGCTCTGCCCGATACTGACATGACTGCCGATCACACTGTCCCGACCGATCCGAACCCCGTTGCCGATCACCGCAAAAGGACCGATTTCGACGTTTTCGCCGATTTCCGCATCGTCGGCGATGCAGGCCGTCGAATGGTGCAGCCCGGTTGAGGTCGGTGCCGGGTGAAACAGCGTCGCGACCCGGGCCCAGGCGAGATAGGGCGTTTTACAAACCAGCCCCGCAGTATCGGGAGGTAGCTTATCAGAAAAAGCGGGAGAGAGAATGACAGCGCCTGCCCGGGTTTCCGCCAGAAGCGGAAGATAACGGCGGTTATCGAGAAAGCTGACCTCGTCAGGCCCCGCAACATGCAGAGGGGCGACGCCCCGAAATTCGGAAAGCCCCTTCCCCGATGCGGCGACGACGATTGTGCTATCCGACACTTCCGCCAGTCGCTCAAGCCCGAAAGGCCCTGAACGCTGGAAGAAACGGCTGTCGCCGGGCCGGCTTTCCGTTACGGAGACGTCAGACATGATCTGTCACCTCAGTGATGCTGGCGAAGAACGGACTCACCTGGCGCCGAAGCGGTCGGCTCCTGCTGGGGAGCTTGCACCTGTCGCTGCTCATCAGCCGTCGTCGGCATCTTGCCGGAGCGGGCAAGCTGCTCCGGATCGACACCATCATCAGGAATAAAAACATGCGGCAGCGTCTTGTTAAGCTGAGCGCCGACTTCCTCGGTGATGTCCTGACCGCCCACATGAAGCACAACCTGCTCCGCATGAAGGATGAGGTTCATGTTGTGAGCGGCTGCAACTGCGGCAATAATGCCGCTGGGCTCCTCCAGCTCACGCTCGATCTGATGCATGGCAACCTGCGCTGCTTCCTGGATGACACGGGCCTGATTGCCGAAATCATGCTGGTCCTTGGCGCGCCGCTCCTGAAGGTGACGCTCACGCAACTGGATCTGGTCGGACGTCAGTGTGCGTGCCTGCGCCTGCAACTTCTGCTGCTCGCCACGCCATGCCGCTTCCTCGCGCTGCACAGCCTGCGCCAGACGATCGCGACGCGCCCCCAGCACCTGCTGGATCTCCTGCCAGGCACTGGAAATCTGCATGACGGCCTGAACATTGATCACCCCGATCACAGCCGCCGGCGGAGGAGCCGCTTTCGCAATGGTCGGAGGAGCCGGGATCGGCGGGAGCGGTAAAACCGGAGGAGCCTGCTGCTGTTCGGCAGGAGCGGACTCCTCATCTTCCTCAGGTGCGGAAACCGGAATACGACGCTGCACCGGACGCGCGGCCGGCGCCTCCGGGTGGGCAGCCTTGGGAACAAACCAGCCACCGTTGCCGCCTGCCGCCTGGGCATGAGCGCCAGGCGCGGAGGCAAGAATCGTCGCAGCCAGAAGCGCTCCGGCCGAAACCGGGCGCATCAGGGAAATGAAGGTCATGACCACCTCTTGAGAAGGGGTTGAAGAACAGGACGGCAAGGTGTCGCGCAGCTCAGAACTGCTGGCCAAAACCGAAACGCAGCGGATAAAGACGATCACCATGTTCCTTGCGGATGGGGATCGCACCGTCGATATTGACAAGACCAAACGGGCTCTTCCACGACACACCAAGGCCGCCAGAAACACGCGGAATCAGATTATCGCCGGTGATCGGGGTGTAGTTGTCGCCATCATTCGTACGGTTCGTGTACAAATGCTTGACGCGCACGCCAGCAAGGCTACCAGCATCGATAAAGCCACGACCGGAAACTCCGAGGTCGTCACCCATTGGCAGCGGAAAGTTGAGCTGAGCAGAGGCCGTGTACATGAACCGGCCACCCAGAAGATCTTCCTGACCCTGAGCAGGGATATAAACGCCGTTGATCTTGAGATGGCCCGAACGCGGCCCGACACCACCCTGAAGGAAGCCACGCAGATTTTCACCACCGAGATAGAAGTTATCGATGATGTTGCGTTTGCCGCTGGAGCTCCAGTCTCCCATGTAACCGACACCACCCTTGAACTGGAAGGTCCAGTCATGGTTCCCGGTCAGGTCATCCAGCGGCAGGTAATAAGCACCATCCGCCTTCACACGAGCGTATTTTGAGTTTCCACCCAGACCCGCGAAGTCACCGCCGACCTTGAACATATAGCCGCTATGCGGATTGCTCCGACGGTCACGGCGATCATACGTTACAGATGTGCTGAGCTGCGATAGCAGCGACCATCCAGCGGACTGCTGAACATAAATGGAAGGAACCCACTGGATCAGGCTAGGATCTTCTGCGACAGCGGAAGCGTCGTAGAAGTTACCAACCTGACGATCAACGAGGGTGTAGTTCCAGGACTGTGACAGATATCGGTTATAGGCATAACCCAGTCGCAGGCTCATGCCGTACTGGGACTCTTTATAACTCTGATACGTCTGATAGTTGTTCTGGATGAAATAGAAGTCCGCACCGGCCACAAGGTTCCGGTTCAGGAAATAGGGATCGGTAACTGAGATATCGGCCTGCTTTTCATAATAGGCAACCGTACCGGAGATACCGGCATCCACGCCCGTTCCGAGCAGGTTATGCTGCTTGATCGACGCATTACCGAGGATACCGACGTCTGTGGAATAACCGCCGCCAAGGGAGAATTCTCCCGTCGGCTTCTCAACCACATTCGCAGAAACGTTCACTCGGTCTGGCGCAGACCCCTGCGTCTGGTCCACCGACACGGAACTGAAATATCCAAGATCCTGCAGACCAAGCTTGGAATATTTACGATCGAACGGGGTGTACGGGTCCCCTTCCGCCATGGGCAGGTTGCGACGGATCACATCGTCATGGGTGATGGTGTTGCCGTTGATGTCGATCCGCTCGACATACACATGCGGCCCTTCCGTCACGTCAAACAGCAGATTGACGAGATGCTTTTCAGGGTTACGGGCAATTTCCGAACGCACCATGGCGAAGGGATGGCCAGTCGCCTGAAGCCATTCCTGCATGTTCTTGGTATTGTTCTGGATTGCCGTACCATCATACCACTGATGGGGAAACAGCTCGATATGGGAACGGAGCATGTCCTGCGTGACGTGCCGAACGCTGGAACGCGTCTCCATCTTCCCCAGACGGTAGCGATCGCCCTCGTGAATAGTGAAGGTAATGTAAAAAGACTTATGGTCAGGCGCGAGCTCGCCAGTCGCATCGACCATATGGAAGTCGACAAATCCATTATGCAGATAGAAACGGCGCAGCAGTTCGGCGTCATACTTCACGCGTTCGGGATTGTACTCATCCGAAGAAGAGAAGAACCGGTACCAGATCGTTTCCTTGGAAGATATGACCTGCGCAAGACGGGCTTCGCTGAAGGCGTGATTGCCGACAAACACGATCTTCTTGATGAGTGTCTGCTGCGCTTCATTGATATTGAAGACCACATCCACACGATTATGGGAAAGCTTGACGATCTGCGGCGTGACCGTCGCGCCGAAACGCGCCTTGCCGGCATACTGGTTCAGGATCTTCTGGCGATCGGCAGCTGTCGTCTGCGAAGAGAAGACGGCACGTGGCCGCAGGCTGATCTCTTTGCGCAGGTCCTCGTCCTTCAGGGCATGATTGCCTTCGAAAACAATGCGGTTGACGATCGGATTCTCAACGAGATCCACAAGAAGCGTATTGCCGTCACGATGCAGCGTCACATCCTTGAAGAGCCCCGTCGCGTACAAGGTCTTCAGCGAGCGGTCGAGATCGTCCTGATTGAACGTATCCCCCGGCTGCGCCACCATGTAGGACAGCACCGTGCTCGTCTCGATACGGGTGTTCCCCTTGACCGAGATGGCCTGAATGATATTGCCGCCCGATGCTGAAGCTCCTGCCGGCGCCTGATGACGAACAGAGCGCGCTTGGGCTGCGCCGAAGGTGGCCGGCAGCAGACAGGCTGATGCAAGAAGCATCAGACGCATGTTCGAAGACCGGGAACCTCTTGACCGTGATCCTGACAAACCGGCTTTCCTTGTAACATATTTTTCGCAGGCGACTGACACGTCATGCCACTGGCCGGGGTATCCGATAACCCCTGCACCGCGCAAGATGCCCTTACGTATTCGACTGTATCACAAGTCTTTTCAGAATATTTAGCTTACTGCGTGAAAGAGCCAGTGGAACAGTCCAACGTTCGTCAGATCGTTCACCGTCGAGAACAGGAAAAGCGCGCCGATCAAGGCCATTCCCGCCTGCATGCTGACATCCTGAACCTTTTTGGAGACCGGACGCCCGCGGATTGCCTCACACACATAGAAAACAAGCCGCCCGCCATCGAGCACGGGGATCGGAAAAAGATTGATCAATCCGAGGTTGATTGAGAGCAGCGCCATGAAAGAAATGATGCTGGCCAGACCGTAACTTGCAACCTGCCCGGAGAGTTGGGCAATGCGAATCGTGCCACCCAGTTCTCTCGCACTGCGCTGCCCGCTCACGATCTGCCAGACCCCTTCAAGGGTCATGACCGACTTGTCCCATGTTTCCCGAAGACCCATGATGAAAGCCGCAGGTAACGAAACAGGTTTTCCTGGAGAAACGGCAAACCCTATTCCAAGGCTTCCGATCTCATGCCCACCCTGCTTGAGGGTACCGAGCGTAACAGGCAGCGTCAGCGTTTCAGAACCACGGTGAATTCCCAAGGTCGTCTGCTTTCCAGGCAGACCTGCCACGGTTGCCATTACATCCTCGGCACCCAAAATGGGCGTATTCCCGATACGGGTAATGATATCTCCGGATTTCAGCCCCGCATGATCCGCGGCACTTCCGGCTGTAACCTGCGTAATGTCCCCCCGGATTTCGGGTTTGCCGACCACCGCGAAGAGAACGGTGAATGCAAGGATCGCGAAAATGAAGTTGAAAAGCGGTCCCATGATGATGACGAGAGCCCGGGACCCCACGGGTTTGTCGTGAAAGGTCCGCCCCGGGATCCAGGCCAATTTCTGCTCTTCCGTCGCATCCTCCGGCCCCTCAAAGCCATGAGGTTTGACGAATCCGCCGAGCGGAATGGCACTGATCCGCCACTCAGTCCCGGACCTGTCATGCCAGCGGTGAATTGCAGGACCAAAACCGATGGAGAAGGTCTCGACCTTCACACCACGCCATCGTGCAGCCAGATAATGTCCAAGCTCATGAATGAACACGAGGATGCCAAGGATCAGAACATAAGCCAGAATGGTGCGCAGAAGATCATGCATTCAGGGAAGCCTCGCTCACAGTATTCCGCAACTGGCCACTCTCCCGCAGGATGTGAGCCTCCGCCAGAGCTCGGCCCCGGGCATCCCAGTGCAGCACTTCGTCAAGAGTCGTGAGTTCCGGGTTTTCGTCCATAGCCTGCAAGGCGGCCTCGATCGTCTCGCCGATACCAAGAAAGCCGATACGACGGTTGAGAAAGGCATCAACCGCCACTTCGTTCGCGGCCGAGAATACGGCAGGCGCGGCACCTCCCGCCCGGAGAACCTGCCGGGCCAGACGCAGCGGCGCAAAACGCACTTCATCCGGAGCTTCGAATTCCAGCGTGCCGTATGCCGCCAGATCAAGGCGGTCACACGGCGTCTCCATCCGCTTCGGCCAGGCAAGTGTGTGGGCGATGGGAATGCGCATGTCTGCCGATCCCATCTGGGAAACGAGACTGCCATCACGAAACTGAACCAGACCATGCACAACGGACTGCGGATGTACCAGAACATCGATGCGATCTTCGGTCAGACCGAAAAGTCTGGCTGCCTCAATAACTTCCAGACCCTTGTTCGCCATGGACGCGGAATCAATCGTGATCTTTGCCCCCATGGTCCATGTCGGATGCTTCAACGCCTTTTCCGGAGTAGCAGCCCGCATGTCTTCCAGAGAAGATTTGCGGAACGGTCCACCCGAAGCCGTCAGGATGATCTTCTCAACGCTGTCCATGTCACAGGCGCCGAGAGACTGGGCAATGGCGTTATGCTCCGAATCAACGGGCAACAGCGTGGCTCCGGCTTCGGCAACCGCGCGGAGCATGACATCTCCCGCACAAACCAGAGCTTCCTTGTTCGCAAGCGCAATCGCATGACCATTACGGGCGGCGGCAAGTGTGGGCTCCAGTCCCGCGGCGCCTGTAATGGCGGCCATTGTCCAGTCGGCTTCCATGGCACCGGCTTCGATGACAGCCTGT
This sequence comes from Gluconobacter kanchanaburiensis NBRC 103587, assembly GCF_007988905.1. Lineage (GTDB taxonomy): Bacteria > Pseudomonadota > Alphaproteobacteria > Acetobacterales > Acetobacteraceae > Gluconobacter > Gluconobacter kanchanaburiensis. The sequence continues at coordinate 242,164 of NZ_BJVA01000001.1, read as the reverse complement.
CGTCCCGCGGCGGTGCGGATCCCGGACCCGGCCAGACACGCTTTCAGCTCTTCATACCGGCGTTCGTCATGAATGACGGCGACTTCAGCATTCAGACGGCGGGCCTGCTCGGCAAGAAGAGGCGCATTGCATCCCCCAACCAGAGCGCGCACCTCAATTTCTTCAGGAATACGAGCAAGTAGATCGACCGTCGAGGTCCCAATGCTGCCCGTGCTGCCTAGCACCGTAACGCGACGACGTGCGGAACCGTCAGTCATGAGAAAAGCTCCCCTGAGAAATAGGTGGGTGTGCAGAACCGCCAGTCAGATCTGCAGGAAGAATGGACCAGAAGGGCTGTCCCGCCACCAGCAGCGACAGCAGAGCCGCTGCGGGAGCTGCTGCAAGAAGGCCGTCGAAACGGTCCAGAAGACCGCCATGGCCTGGTATGAGACGGCCGGAATCCTTGACGCCAAGACGGCGTTTCGCCGCGCTCTCCAACAGGTCGCCGCTCTGGGAGCAAACCCCAAGAACAGCACCACAGAGCAGACCGCCAGCCTGCGTCCCATGAGCGGTCAACCAGGCCACGAGCCCCCCTGCCAGGGCGGCGCCCATCAGACCGCCAATCGCACCAGAGCGCGTCTTACCGGGGGAAATGGACGGTGCCAGCTTTGGACCGCCAAAAATACGCCCTGCCAGATAAGCGAAACTGTCACTTGCGATCACGACACACAGCACGAACAACACGGAAGCCATGCCATTCGGCAGATGCCGCAGCCACAGCAGTGACAATCCACCAACAATAGACACGATGACAGGAACGCTGGCCGGAAAACCAAAAATTAGCGTCGGCCAGATCATCCAGAATGCCGCACTCCATTCCCCTTTCAGGGCAGCCAGTCCCGCAATCACGGGCCAGACCAGCAGGAGAACGCCACGCCATGTCCGCAATGGCTGACGGATGAGCGTCTCGCCCTCCCAGACCAGACCGAACATCGCCAGCAGGATCAGAGCGTCATAAATCGCCCCTCCCCGCCAGATGCAGAACGCCGCAACAGGCACCAGAACCGCGGCAGACAAAAGACGCAGCCGAAGATCCGACCACCTAGCGGACGAGGCACTCATACCGGACGACCGCCAAAACGTCGCTGACGTCCTGCAAAACGGGAGAGCGCTTCAAGAAATTCCGCCTCGCCGAAATCGGGCCACAGAACATCCATGAAAACCAGTTCGGCGTACGCACTCTGCCAGAGGAGAAAATTGGACAGACGACACTCTCCGCTGGTCCGGATCACCAGATCCGGATCCGGCATGTCGCCCGTCTGAAGGGCCTCGTCGAGCATGTCTTCGCTGATATTCTCAGCGGAAATCCTCCCGGCCGCAGCCTCTTCAGCAAGGCGACGGGCAGCCTGAACGATATCGGCACGTCCGCCATAAGACAGGGCAAGCGTCAAGGTCAGGGTCGTGTTGTTCAGCGTCAGCGCCTCGGCGCGTCGCAGTTCTTCACGCAACGACCCCTCGAAGCGCTCCGGCTCCCCGATGATCCGAAGACGAACGCCCTGGGAATGAAGTTCATTGATCTTGTGACGCAGATAAAAGCGCAGCAGGGACGTCAGGTCCCCGACTTCCTCAGCGGACCGACGCCAGTTCTCCGAGGAGAACGCATAAAGCGTCAGGTAGCGCACCCCCTGACGGATGGCGGTCCGGACGCATTGCTGCACGGACTCAGCCCCCTGACGATGCCCCGCGGCGACAGGAAGCCTGCGCGCACGGGCCCATCGTCCGTTCCCGTCCATGATCATTGCGATATGGACAGGAACGGGGTTCACGCCATCCCCCGTAGACGGAGGGGTGGTACGGTCGGGTCGGGGGAGAGAGCCTGCAGACAAACGCGCAATCAGACCTGTTTGATCTCGCGTTCTTTATCCGCGAAGATATCGTCCACTTTCTTGATGTACTGATCCGTCAGCTTCTGGATCGCATCCGTCCAGGTTTTCATATCGTCCTGGCTGATGTCGCTCTTCTTTTCCAGAGCCTTGGTCTGCTCCATGCCATCACGACGCACACCACGCACGGAAATCTTGCCGTTCTCAGCATAACGGCTGGCCGCACGGGCCAGTTCGTTGCGACGCTCTTCGGTCAGGGCCGGAATGGGAACGCGAACCGTCTGGCCGTCCGTGGACGGATTGAGGCCAAGGCCGCTGTCCCGGATGGCGCGCTCGACAGCACCGACCACCGTGCGATCCCAGACAGACACTGTCAGCATGCGGGCTTCAGGAACGGCAATGGACCCGACCTGCGACAGCGGCACTTCGGACCCATAAGCCTCGACGCGCACAGGCTCCAGCAGGTTGGGGCTGGCACGTCCGGAACGCAGACCGGACAGATCGCGACGAAGGCTTTCGATCGCTCCGTCCATCCGGCGTGTCAGGTCGGCGATGAGGTCATTCAGGTCAGCAGACATGAGCTGTTCCTTTCAGTTCGACGTTGTTCCCGGAACACGTTCCGGAATTTCGTTGACGACAAGCAGATCAGTCCGCTTCGATGATCCGGGTGAAACGCCCTTCTCCACGCATCACGGCACTGAAAGAGCCGGGAGCATGCATGTTGAAGACCACGATCGGCAATCTGTTTTCCCGCGCGAGGCTGATGGCAGCCGCATCCATGACGTTCAGGTCACGGGCCAGCACTTCGAGATAGGTCAACTGGTCATAACGCTGGGCATCGGGATTGCGACGCGGATCGGCGGAATAGACACCATCCACCTGCGTTCCCTTGAAGAGCGCGTCGCATTCCATTTCGTTCGCACGCAGGGCGGCAGCGGTATCGGTCGTGAAAAACGGATTACCTGTACCCGCCGCGAAAATCACGACACGACCTTTTTCCATATGACGCACGGCCCGCCGACGGATGTAGGGCTCGGCGATCGAGGCCATCTGGATCGCGGTCATGACGCGCGTCTCCATGCCACGCTTCTCCAGCGCGTTCTGGAGCATCAGCGCATTGATGACGGTCGCCAGCATTCCGGCATAGTCACCCTGCGCCCGGTCCATGCCCTTCGCTGCGGCCGCGAGGCCGCGAAAAATATTGCCACCCCCGACAACGAGGCAGACCTCCACCCCGGAAGCCACGACCTCGGCGATATCGGCGGCAACCATGTCCACCATTACGGGGTCAACCCCTGACGGCCCGTTCCCCATCAGTGCCTCTCCGGACACCTTGAGAAGGACGCGTTTGTAGGAGGGGCTCTGTTCTCGATTTTCGGTCATCATGCCCGTCTCTGGTTGGATGTGTCTTGAAGTGCGCCTGTCATACAGACGTGGGAGGATTGGAACAAGCGATGTCAGGATACCGGATTTCAATCAGTCCGGCATCCATCCTTTCAGTCTTCCAGACCGATGGCACGCAGACGGGCCTTTTCCTCATCCCAGCCTGCCCGCTCCTTCACATTCAGAAAAAGATGACACTTGCGGTCCAGAAGCTCCTGAAGCTCCATACGCGCCCGAGCGCCGAGCGACTTGATCTTGTGCCCGCCCTCCCCAATCAGGATGGCCTTGTGCCCAGGGCGGGAAACATAAATCGTCACTTCAATCCGCACCGATCCGTCAGGTCGCTCCTTGAAACTCTCGGTCTCGACTGTCGCCTGATACGGAATTTCCTCATGCGTCTGCATGAAAATCTGCTCACGAACCAGTTCCGCAGCAAGCAGCCGATCGGGAAGATCCGTCAGATCGTCTTCCGGATACAGGAACGGCCCTTCAGGCAGTTCAGTCGCCAGAGACGCCATCAGGTCACTGACCCCGTCACCCGAGCGGGCACTGAGCATGAAAACATGCTCAACGGAAATGAGACCGCTGATTTCCTGCGTCAGGGGCAGCAATTCGGCACGCTCCACAAGATCCGTCTTGTTCAGAACCAGCCAGATGCGCCCCTTGCTCTCGCCAAGCTTGGCAATGATCTCGCGAACATCCTCGCGCAGACCCGATTTCGCATCCACCAGCAACAGGGTCAGGTCCGCATCCTGCGATCCCGACCAGGCGGCATTCACCATCGCGCGGTCCAGCCGACGGCGTGGTTTGAAAATTCCTGGCAGGTCCACCAGAATGATCTGGGCATTGTCCTGCATGACGATCCCGAGTGTCCGGAAGCGTGTCGTCTGGGCCTTGGGGCTGACGATGGACAGCTTGGCTCCGGCAATCCGGTTCAGCAGGGTGGACTTCCCCGCGTTCGGGGCGCCGACGAGAGCCACGAAACCGCAGCGCGTGGTCATGTTCTGATCCTTTGCTGGTGACATCTCAGGATGCCACCGTCTGACCGAGGTGTTTCAGCAGGGCCGTGGCCGCGGCACTTTCCGCGAGCCTCTTGCTGCCGGCTTCTCCCGTTCCCGTATACCCCATGGTCGTGACGCTGACGCGGAACACGGGCGCATGGGACGGGCCGTCCGAAGACAGGAGTTCATAATGCGGAAGCGGCAGACCCTGCGAAAGCATATATTCCTGAAGCAGGGTCTTGGGCTCCTTGTGAGGGCGATCAGCGCTATCGATCCGTGCCTGCCAGTACTGGCGCACGACGCGACGGGCCGGTTCCAGACCGCCATCCAGATAGAGCGCCCCGAGCAGCGCCTCCATGGCATCTGCGCGGATACTGGACAGACGCCTGATCCCGGCATCCTCCTCATGAGGAGAAATCCGCAGCGACGCAGACAGACCGACCTGATCGGCAATCTCCGCAAGCACCGTGCGCGACACCAGATGGGCGTGACGGGGGCCAAGCGCCCCCTCCTGCTCGTCCGGGTAACGCTCCAGCAACCATTCCGCCATGAGAAGACCCAGAACCCGGTCCCCGATGAATTCGAGACGCTCGTTGGACCCGCTTCCCTTGGGACGCTGGCTGCGGCGGGCGCGACGCGGGTCCCGACCTGACACGGCTGACCGATGTGTCAGCGCTTCATTCAGCAGCTCGGGGCGAACGAAATTGTGGCCAAGCGCCCGCTGCATCGCCTCAAAGGCATCTGACGTGGACAGTGTCATGTGACGGAATGCAGGAAGCGGTTCCAGCGAACCTCGGTCGGCCAGTACCAGAACTGCCAGGCTGGGTGGCGCATATCCATGGAAAACAGGACAATCGGCGCACGCCCGACAAGGTTCTGCATCGGCACGAAACCGAGATCATCCGGCCCGTCACCCTGGAAGCGGCTGTCGGCACTGTCGTCACGATCATCGCCCATGGCGAAGAACGACCCATCCGGCACAACATATTCCGGCGTGTCGTTTGCGAACCCCTCGTCCGTCAGCTTGAGAATATCATGTTCGACCGGCGCACGCCCCGCGCTGCCCGGCAGGCTTTCACGATACCGCTCCCCGCTTAGAAGACGGTTGTTCTCATCAAGGACTTCATAATGCCCGAGCGCCGTACGCGGCACTTCGATCCCGTTGAGGATAAGCTTCCCCCCCGTAACCTGAATATGATCGCCTGGCAGACCAACGATGCGCTTGATGTAATCCACGGACGTATCGCGCGTGAACCGAAACACCGCCACATCCCCGCGATGCGGTTCCGCCCCCAGAATACGGCCGCTGAACACATTAGGCGAAAACGGAAAGGAAAACCGCGAATAGCCGTAGCTGAATTTCGAGACCAGAACGAAATCCCCGATCTGGAGCGTCGGGATCATCGAGCCGGAGGGAATATTGAAAGGCTCTACAACGAGCGAACGCACGGCAAAAACCGCCAGCAGAAGCACACAGAAATAGCGTATGCTCTCGCCCAGAGTCTCTTCCCTGCGCACCGGCTGGTCCGCGGCGCCTTCTGTACCCGGTACGGGCCTGTTGTCCTTGGTCATGAGACGCTCTTAACCCAGCTTGACCGCATTGGCGAGCGCTTCAATCGGTCCAAATGATCCCACAGGAGCGGATTGGATGATCACCTGCGCCAGCGCGAAGGGCGGGTCATCCGTCAAGCTGACAAGAACACGCGCCTCCTGCCCTTGCGGAACCAGCCGATCCAGAATCGCGCGCGCGCCTCCAAACAACCGAAGTTCGGGGGCACCGCTAGGAGCGTTGAAGATCTCGATATCCTGAAACTGGACACCCTGTGCAAATCCGGTACCCAGCGCCTTCACGCACGCCTCCTTGGCAGCCCAGCGCTTAGCATAACTTGCCATCCGTGCAGCACCGGCAAGGCGACCAGCATGAGTGCGCTCATTCTTGGTGAAAACCCGGCACAAAAAACGTTCACCAAACCGTTCGACAGTCTGCTCGATGCGCGAAATCATGCACAAATCCGTCCCCATCCCGAGGATCATGAGGTCATCCCTTAGCCCGTTCGACCTGCATGACACCCACTGCCGTCCGGAAGGCAGCGATCAGCGACGAGAGATGGCGGAGGTCCTTGACTTCAAGGTCGACCAGGATTTCCATAAAGTCGAGCTGACGGTTTACGATCTTGAGGTTAATGACGCTTCCATTGTGCTTGGCGGCGACATTGGTCAGTGTTGCAAGGACCTCAGGTTCATTGGCCGCGACAACGGACAGGCGCGCTGTATAGGGGTCCGTACCTTGACGCCGGCCAAGAGCCTCGTAGTCCCAGTCCACTTCCAGAAAACGTTCCGGCGTATCGGCAAAGCTCGACAGGTTCTGACAGCCCCGGCGATGAATGGTGACACCTTTGCCCTGCGCGATAATGCCAACGATTGGATCACCCGGCAGCGGGCGGCAGCATCCGGCAAAACTGATGGCGATCCCCGAACCGATTCCCTTGATCGTGCCACCCGAATGTGTCGCCGTGCTTCTTGAGCCTGCGTGCCCTGCGCCGAGCATGAGAGACTGACCGAAACGGGGCGAGAGACCGGGCACCATTCGAGGAGCACGGACGCTCTGCCTCAACTCCGGATAAGCGGTATTGACGACGTCCTTCGGGCCAAGTTGGCCATTGCCCACCGAAACATACAGGTCTTCCACAGAAGCCTGGCGCAGTTCCTTGAGGATGCCGTCCAGAACCTTTTCGGAACCGTCTACACCCTCCTGGCGGAACGCCTTGGCAATTGCAGCACGCCCGTTATCCAGATGAACCTGACGCTGCTGCTGGGCGACAAAGCGTCTAATTCTGGCACGCGCCTTGCCTGTTGCGACAAAACGCTCCCAGGATGGGGATGGCGTGCCGCCGCGGGCGGTCATGATTTCGACCTGATCGCCATTCTGCAATTCATGCCGCAGAGGCATCAGACGTCCGTTGACCTTGGCACCGACACAGGTATCACCAACCTGACTATGCACGGCATATGCAAAATCGACTGGCGTTGCGCCGCGCGGCAGGGAAATCAGCTGCCCCTTGGGAGTGAAACAGAAAACCTGATCTTGATAGAGCTCCAGCTTGGTGTTTTCGAGGAACTCATCAGGAGCCTGGCTGTCTTCAAGGATCTCCAGAAGATCCTGCACCCAGCGGAGCTTGCGGGTCGGTGCACCAAATGCCGAGGACAGAGCCGCCGCCTCACGTTCGCTCGGGGTAGCATGTTCCTTGTAGGCCCAGTGTGATGCGACACCGTTCTCCGCGAGATCGTGCATCTCGGCGGTCCGGATCTGGATTTCGATTTTCTGGTTTCGCGGGTGACGCAGAGTCACGCCGGTATGGAGACTCTGGTAACCATTGGCTTTCGGCGTGGAAATATAATCTTTGAAACGCCCGGCTATCATCGGATAGGCACCGTGAATTGCGCCAAGCGCCATATAGCAGGCGTCACGGGTCGGTACGAGCAGGCGGAATGCCATGATGTCCGAAAGCTGCTCGAACGCCACGTTGCGGCGCTGCATTTTTTCCCAGATCGAGTAAGGCGATTTTTCACGCCCCGTCACTTCGACCCTGTCAATTCCCGTTTCAGCACACAGACCCATCAATTCCTGACGGACCTGCTCAATGACATCAGCACCCTGCCCGCGCAGAAAGTTCAGGCGGGCCCGGATTGTCGCATCGGCTTCAGGTTCAAGCTGCGCGAAAGAGAGGTTCTGCAACTCCGTCTTGACGCGATCCATACCAATACGCTCGGCGAGAGGCGCATAGATGTCCATCGTTTCACGGGCGATGCGCTGCCGTCTATCCGTACGCTGCACATAATGCAGAGTCCGCATGTTGTGCAGACGGTCGGCCAGCTTTACGATCAGGACCCGGATATCCCGGGACATCGCAAGGACGAGCTTGCGGAAATTTTCTGCCTGTTTGGTTCGATCTGACTGCAGCTCGAGACGCGTCAGCTTTGTGACACCATCCACGAGGGCCGAGACATCCTCGCCGAAACGCGCCTTCAGCGACTCACAGGAAACACCGGTATCTTCGACCGTATCGTGAAGTAGCCCCACCATAATGGACGTCGCATCCATGCGAAAACCTGCAAGGATGTTGGCAACGGCAATGGGATGAGTGATGTAGGCGTCGCCATTGTCGCGGCGCTGATTGTTATGGGCATCCGCGGCAACATCGTACGCGGCTTCAATCCGGGACAGATCGGCGGTCGGATCGTAGCTTTCGATCCGACGAAGCAATCCGGCAATCGAGGGTTTAAAATCACCGGACGCGACAGAAGAAAGTGCGCTCGGAGGAGATGCATCAGACATGAAGCATTCCCCCTCTCAGGACGGCAGAGAAAAAATCAGCGGCGACCCCGACCACCAAGCTCGGCCTCGATCGCTGCAGATTCATCCGCAGACATATTTTCAGCCATATGGGCGTGCTCTTCTTCCGCGGACACATCCTGAAGACCGAAAATATTCTGGTCAGTCGGAATCAGATCCAGCACCTCCTCGTCAACGGGCTCAGGCTCTGGAGCACGGGCGAGAGAGCGAACGATCCCTTCACGAAGGACGGGCAGACTGACCTTGTCTTCCGCGATTTCCCGCAATGCGACGACCGTGTTCTTGTCGTTCTCGCGTTCAAGACGGATTTCCTCACCGCGTGACAGGCCACGAGCACGCTGGGCAGCAAGCAGAACCAGTTCGAAACGGTTGGGAACCTTCTCGATGCAATCTTCTACGGTTACGCGCGCCATGCGACAGGCCCCCTTCGGGTAAGACTAAGGAATAAAATAAGAGAGAATGCTGGCATTACCATGCGGTTCATGCGAATGCAATCGCGCCTGCCCTCCCTCCGGAATTGAACCTAAGCACATTCAGCTCGTTCGCAGCTGGAAGGCAGCCTTTACCCCCTCCCGACGACGCTGTCCGACAGGGACACATATTTTATATACCAGGATTACCCATCATGCTTTTGCGCCAGAACGAACGCACAGCTCTTTTCATCGACGGCGCCAGCCTCCACCACGCAGCCCGCAATCTGGGTTTTGAAGTCGACTTCCGCAGCCTCCGCAAGCTGTTCGAGACCCAGTGCCTGTTTCAGCGTGCATTTTACTACGCCGCGATGCCTGAAACGGATGATTACTCCCCGCTCCGGCCACTGACCGACTGGCTGGCCTATAACGGCTACCACCTCGTGATGAAAAATGCGCGTGAGTTTACGGATAATTCAGGAAGACGCCGTATCAAGGGAAACATGGATGTCGAACTGACAGTGGATCTTCTGGAACAGGCAGGGCGCCTCGATCACGCGGTAATCGTGAGTGGCGACTCCGACCTGCGACGGGCAGTGGAAGCCGCACAGGCACGCGGTGTCCGGGTCACGGTCATTTCCTCGATGCGCTCGTCTCCCCCCATGATCGGGGATGACCTGCGCCGGCAGGCCGATCTGTTCGTGGAGCTGGCTGACATCGCGCCGTCCTTCACGCGCCGTCTGGCGGAGCCGCGCACCTCGTCACGTCAGGGTCCCGTTCGTCATCCGGCCGATATCAACAGTGACGAGACCACCGATTCATGACACTTCGGGCTTCCACCGGAACGACCGCCACGATCCCTCCCCTTGCTCCCATTCCCGAGGGAGCAAGACCGGGTATCGGTCCCCTTTCAGCCGAACTGCTGATCGTCTGCCTTGATCCGGAGGAGGCCGTGACGACCCTGGCGTCTTTTCTGGAGGCCAACCGGATCGTTTTCGACACCGTGGCAGGACCGGACAATATCGTCGGCCGCATTACGACGGTCATGCAGCCTCTCTCGCCGCAGCCGCTCGCACTTCCGTCCGAGCTCGAGGAGTGCAGTGCGGCCCTCTGCCGGGAGTTGCAGAGCATGCATGGCCTCAAACTGGTTCTGACGCTGGGAATCAGTGCTCATATTGCCGTTCTTGGAGCCTGTGGCATTCCCCTGTCGCGGCTTGATTTCCGGCCCGGCGAGATTACCCATCTTCCCGACGGCCTCCTTCTTGCCGACGGGTGTCACTTCCCGACAAATTCCTTCCCGGCCGACATGCTGGCACAGCGGCGTGCAGCCCTTTCGGAACTCTCCCCGAAAATCCGCGCAGCATTGCGACCTGCGGCATAGCATTGCAGCACGTATCCCTGCCCCGACCAGTTCAGATCGTCTTCGACCGCCTTGAGATACGGGCCAGCAACACCAGTCCCAACGCCACAAGATAAGGGGCAGATATGCTGTTCAGTGTCTTGAAGGACAGGAAGAAATGGATGCCTGCAAGAAGCGCGGCAGGGTAGATCAGCCGATGCAACAGTTTCCAGCGCCCTCTCAGCATGCGCATTGCGCGCATGTTTGAGGTGACTGCAAGCGGCACCAGCATCAGCAGCGCCCCCATTCCCAAAATGATAAAAGAGCGATGGGTGACATCGCGCCACAGGGTTGACCAGTCAAATCCAAGGTCCAGCCCAATATAGGCCGCCAGGTGCATAAGCGCGTAGAAAAACGCCAGAAGACCGGTCAGCCGTCGATAACGCAGCAGGTTGATGCCGGTAAATCGCCTGAGAGGCGCGAGAGCCAGACAGCATAACAGAAACCGGAAAGCCCAAAGGCCGAGAGAACGTTCAAAAACATTGACAGGATCAGCACCCAGCGCGCCCTGTTGTCCCTCGCAGAGAAGCCAGACGGCTGGCAGCAGCCCCAGCGGGTAGAAGATGACACGCCAATGCTTCCTCAACATGAACCTGACATTTACAACCATACGCTCACAGGTCCTCGTCATCAGAAGTGTGCCCGCAGGTCCATGCCCCGGTACAGATCCGCAACCTGCTCGCCATAGCCATTGAACATGAGCGTGGGTTGACGTCGGGCGCCAAACAGTGACCGCGCACCGATGACCCGCTCGCTCGCCTGGCTCCAGCGGGGATGATCAACCTGCGGATTGACGTTGGCGTAGAAACCATATTCATCGGGAGCGAGCCGGTTCCATGTTGTCGGAGGTTCATGATCGAGCAGACGGATGCGCTGGATCGACTTGATGCCCTTGAACCCGTATTTCCAGGGAACGACGAGCCGCAGCGGCGCCCCGTTCTGGTTGGGCAGCGTCTCCCCGTAAATGCCGAGCGCGATAAGGGTCAGAGGGTTCATGGCCTCGTCCAGACGCAGACCTTCGACATAAGGCCACTGGATTCCAGAAAATCCGCCATTCTGTCCGGGCATTTCCAATGGGCGCACCACACTTTCGAAGGCGACATGGGTGGCCCGTGGATCAGGATCCGCATTTCTGAGCAGGTTCGCAAGAGGAATACCGTCCCAAGGTATGACCATGGACCACGCTTCCACACAGCGCATCCGATAAATCCGCTCCTCAATTTCGCTGGACTTAAGGAGCTGTTCCACATCGAGACGAAGGGGCTTTTTTACGAGGCCCGTGATTTCGAGCGTCCAGGGCAGAGGCTGGAATTCCTGTGACTGACTGGACGGGTCCGCCTTGTCCATCCCGAACTCATAGAAATTGTTATAATGTGTCACGTCTTCGTGTGGGGTCGGCTCCAGAACCGCGGAATATGGGCCGCGATGTGTCTGAAGGGGAGCAGCCTCCGCCGCAGTCGCCGACGCAGCCAGCGCAGCCGTGGCGCCAATAAGAGTGCGACGGGAGAGATAAATCTGTTTTGGCGTGATTTCAGACGGAAGGGGACGGGGATAGCGAAAGAGGGCCATTTTCGATTTCCGGGCTTTGCGAGACTCTGGCAGCCATGAAAATCTGGCCCCTTCATATGTAACTCTGTCGCAACGCACCACAAGGAGCCAGTTTCCATGTCCAGTCCAAAGATCGGTTTTATCGGCTACGGGGCCATGGCCCAGCGTATGGGGGCCAATCTTCGCAAAGCGGGTTACCCGGTCGTGGCGTTCGCGCCTTCAGGGGGCAAGGATGAAACGGAAATGCTACCCTCACCCCGCGCCATTGCAGAAGCAGCGGACGTAATCATTTTCTGTGTTCCGAATGATGCCGCCGAAATCCAGTCCCTGCATGGTGAAAACGGCGCCCTCGCGGCTTTGACGCCTGAGAAGCTTGTTCTCGACACCTCTACGGTATCGCCCGATCAGGCTGATGCCTTTGCCGCTCTGGCTGCCGAACACGGTTTCTCATTGCTGGACGCCCCCATGTCAGGCAGCACGCCCGAAGCTGAGAGCGGTGATCTTGTCATGCTGGTGGGTGGTGAAGAGGCCGTGGTCAAGCGCGCACAGCCAGTTCTGGACGTCATTGGCAAGCTGACGATCCATGCTGGCCCAGCGGGTTCTGCGGCGCGCTTGAAGCTGGTTGTGAACGGCGTGATGGGGGCAACGCTCAATATTGTTGCGGAAGGCGTGACATACGGTCTAGCTGCTGGACTGGATCGCGATGTCGTATTCGAAACGCTCCAGCAGGTGGCTGTTGTCAGCCCGCATCACAAGCGCAAGCTGAAGATGGGACAGAACCGCGAATTTCCCTCCCAGTTCCCAACACGCCTCATGTCCAAGGACATGGGGCTGCTACTGAACGCCGGACGCAAGGTCGGTGCGTTCATGCCCGGCATGGCAGTTGCGGATCAGGCGTTGGCCCTTTCGAACCGGCAACATGCCGATGAGGATTATTCAGCCCTCATCGGCGCCATGGAACACAGCGTTGCCAATCTTCCCCATAAATGAGAACGATAGGCGGGAGCGGTCGCCCCGGAGGGCGGTCATCTCGTCTTATTCTGCCAAGGAGTGACATCATGGCTTTCGAACTTCCCCCCCTGCCCTATGCGGAGAATGCCCTCGCCGGTGCTGGCATGTGCCAGGAAACGCTGGAACTGCACCACGACAAACACCATCAGGCCTATGTCACGGCGCTGAACGGTTTCGTAGAAAGCAAGCCGGAACTGGCTGGCAAGACGCTTGAGGAAATCATCGCGTTCTCCTACGGCAAGCCCGAGATTGCTCCTGTCTTCAACAATGCGGGCCAGCACTGGAACCACATCCTGTTCTGGAAGAACCTCTCCCCAACGGGCGGCAAGATCCCGACCGGTCTGGAGAAGAAGATCGCTGAGGACTTTGGCTCCGTCGAAGAATTCAAGAAGCTCTTCAAGCAGGCCGCCACGACGCAGTTCGGTTCTGGCTGGGCCTGGCTTGTGCTGGACAAGTCGGGCAAGCTCGCCGTTACGAAGACGGCAAATGGTTCCAACCCGCTGGCCGAAGGTCAGGGGAAAGCGCTGCTGGGCCTCGACGTCTGGGAGCACGCCTATTACCTCGATTTCCGCAACCGTCGCCCGGATTACATCACGAACTATCTGGACAAACTCGCCAATTATGAGTTCGCGGAAGCTGAACTGAAGTCTGCCTGATCCTTTCTGGGTTCATCAGATTCAAAAACGCCCCGTCCGGAAAAATCCGGGCGGGGCGTTTTTAGTTACAGGCTTAAAACCCGCTTCAGGAGTCGTTGGCCGGCTTGTCGCGCGAGGTAATGTTTGTGATCGTGCTGCGGACGATCTTCACGCGCACGCCCTGGGCGATCTCGACATCCACTTCATCACTGTCATCGCGTGTCGCCTGCACGACGCCAACGATGCCGCCTGCCGTCACGATGCGATCACCACGACGCAGAGAGCCCTGCTCGTCACGTAGCTTGCGCGCGCGCTGCTGCTGGGGGCGGATCAGCAGGAAATAGAACACCACGAAGATAAAGATCATCGGAGCGAACTGAAGGACCTGCGGGTTCGAGAGGATCCCACCGCCATCGGCGGCCTGGGCGGAAGAAATGAACAGACTGCTCATGGATATTAGGGTCCGGTCTTGAGTGAAGCTGGCGGGGACCATATCGTCCGCTGACACCCCGTCAAGCGTGACGGTCTTCCACAGCCTTCCTTCTTCCTCTGCGACATCTCCCTGCGACGGACCTTCCTGCATGACCGACCCCGCCCTCCTGAATCTGCTTGGCCGCATCGCCGACAGCCTCGAACGCATGAGCCCGCCTCCGCCGAGTGCTGATATCCTGCATCAACACGACGCTTTCCTGTGGCAGGCCGCGCTTGGCGTACTGACGCCGGTTGAGAAGGTTTCGGGTGTGCCGCTATCGCTGCTTCAGGGCGTCAAGCGGCAGATGGATCAGGTCATGGCCAACACGCGACATTTCGCGGAAGGCTTCAGCGCGAACAACGTCATGCTCTGGGGCGCGCGCGGCATGGGCAAATCCTCGCTGGTGAAGGCGTCCGTCGCGGCTGTGAACGCGGAACAGCGAGCGAAGGGCGGCGGGACGCTGGCCCTAATAGAGATCCAGCGTGACGAGCTTTCGTCGCTGCCAAAACTGCTGGCTGTTCTGCGCACCACACAGCGTCGCTGCATCCTGTTCTGCGATGACCTGTCATTCGAGAGTCAGGATGCGGACTACAAGTCGCTCAAATCCGTACTGGATGGCGGAATCGGCGGGCGTCCCGAGAACGTCCTGATTTATGCGACGTCGAACCGGCGTCACCTGATGCCGCGGGATATGATCGAGAACGAGACGGGCAGCGCGATTAATCCATCAGAAGCCATTGAGGAAAAGGTCTCGCTTTCAGATCGTTTCGGGCTCTGGATCGGCCTGTATGGCGCAACACAGGACGACTACCTGGCAATCGTGGAAGTCTATGCGGCTTATTACAAGCTGCCGGTTCCGCGCGAGGAACTGCGGCGCAAGGCGCTTCAGTGGGCCATGGCACGCGGGAGCCGCTCAGGTCGCGTAGCCTCGCAGTTCATCAGTGATCTGAGTGCCGAACTGGGGATTCCGCAACCGTAAGGACGAGCAAAATCATGAGGATATTCCACGGCTTCGGACTTCTGGTCCTGCTGCTCTGCGCAATCAATACGGCGCATGCCGGAGACAATCCACGCCTCAAGACCATGTTCGATACCGATCAGGCAGAGCGGGAACAGGAGCCGATCAATTGGAAAACCCTGATCCCGAATGACACAAAACGGCGCGCAGAACTGCACAGGATGCTGGAACAGAATACCGTCACGACGGGGCTGGACTATTACGAAGCAGCCTTCATTCAGCAGCATGGTCTGAAACCGGATGATTACCTGCTTGCGCATGTCCTCGCCATGGCCGCTCTGGCAAAGGGGTACACACAGGCCCGCTGGATCGCGGCAGCGACACTGGATCGCTACCTTCAGCAGAATCAGCACCCACAGATTTTCGGCACGCAGACTGTAATCCGGACTGTCGCCGGAACCGGGAAAGAGGAAGCCCCTACGCGCGCGCCATTTAACACGACGCTGCTGCCTGACAGTCTTCGCTCCACACTCGGCGTTGCCGATCTGAAAACGCTTGCGAACCGACTATCCCAAAAAGACTATCATTCTTCGGATAGCGAGAACTGAGGTTAGGCTCATGGCACCCCTGATACTTTTCTGCCTGTTTGCTGCAATTTTTCTGGCGTATGCCGCACCCGATACGCCGATCGGCAGGATCTGCCGTGAGCAGCTTGTGACACGCCCTTACCGATGGTTGAGAGAGTTTCCCCACACTGTAGGAATGCTGGCGCTGGTGACTGTTCTGTTTGTGGGCTGTGCCACATGGCTGCTGGGGCATGAGGGGTTTGCCGCCAGCATGCGGATGGCTCCCGATTTTCTAACCTTTGCGACCAGTTTTGAAGTAACGTCCTTTATCGAAGCCGCATCCAGCATTGCTTTCATGATACTGACGACGAACGCATGGAAAAACATGCTCGTCCTGCGGCAGTTGTTCCGACGCACAGGGGCACGTGGTAGGCGAGTGGTGAGCGCAGCCCGCGCCTGCCTGACGGGCCGGAATGCAGACGACCCTGACTCGGCGGCTTTATCCGCCTTTGCCTGACGGAAACGGCAGACGGAACGAAGCACCCGCTGCCGTTATCCTCGATCAGAACGACGCGCTCACAGTGCCGAAGAATTCGCGAACGGCGCCACGCTCCATGGACTGGTAATCACCGACGGCGGGGTTGTCGTTCTCACCCATCATGGAGATGTATTTGGTATTGAACAGGTTATAGACGTTGAAGCTCGCCGTGACGTCCTTGAGAACGCTGAGCTTACCGAAACGATACTGCGCACCTGCATTGGCCAGCCAGTACCCGCCAATCGATGTGTCGTTCATGAAGCTGTAATAGCGGCGGCTGTAGTAGTTCGCATCGAAATGCGCGGTCATGCCTTTCCAGCTATAGGCGATGGAAGTTTTGTACATCCAGGCCGGGTAATTGACGATATTCTTGCCAGCGAGCGCGTAATAACCGCCGACCGTATCGACGTTCCGATCGTAAGTGCCCTTGTTATAGCTCAGGTTGTTACTGATGCTCAGACCGTTGATCGGGGTGATGGTGATGTCACCATTGGCGCCCGTCATGGAAATATGGCCGAAATCGATCACCTGTGAGACCGGATTGGTCAGGGAGCCCACGGCAGCGGCGAGGATCGGGTGGATCAGGCTGGCGTGATAGACCGTCGCATTAACCTGAAGGAGTTTCGACGAATAGCGGTAGCCACCGAGATAGACCCACGCCTTTGACGGTTCGAGAGACTTCTTCTGGGCTTCGAACGTCGCCTGATCCTGCACGGAATAGACCGAGTTCGCCACGCCATAGGCCGAGACCTCGTAGGCGCGCATGTTTTCCGCCACGTCCACATAGATCTCGTGATGACGGTTGATATGCCAGTCCAGATTGACGTGCGGCAGGAAAGCCTGTGAGGCCGTCAGGGAGCCGTTCGGCAAGGCATCAGCCCCCGTCCAGTCGGCATTGTTATACTGCGCGCCGCCGGACGTGGTGGCGGTCATGGACTTGAAACCAGCATGCAGCGTCAGGCCCTCGGCGAGCTGAATGCTGTCCTGAAGGTGGAACTGCATGACATTGGTGGTCCACTGGAAGTTGTAACCTTCCAGATAAGCGGGGCCATAGACGTCATAGGGACCAACGGCCTTGAGAGGCGCACCCTGCCCCAGAATCGGCTGACGGTAGTTGAAAAGACCGGCCTGCTGGTTGTTGTTCTCGTACCAGACGCCACCCTCGATCGTATGGCGCCCCCATTTGTAGCGTAGACTGGTGTCGAGGCCGTAGCGTTCCTGACGGTTCTGCCAGACTTCTTCGGACAGGGGCGCACCACCGTCGACCTGATCGTCGGGATCGCTGTCGGTATAACTGTAATAGCCGGTCTGGCTGTGACCGTAGAGCGTGGTGTTCCAGGTCAGGTGGTCGGTCAGGGCGAGGTCGAAATGCAACCCACCCATATAATTGGTTTCGGCCTGACCGCCGTCATACATGGCAATATTGGAGCCATCGATGCCCGGAACACTGTCATATCCCGCCGGATAGGGGCGCGTGCCATTGGCGATGCCGTAAGCCAGAGCATAATTCGGATAGAGATGCGGCGTCCGCCAGCCGAGGTTCTTCAGAATACCGATGGACGTATCGGGATAATTCCACTGAGCCAGACTGGACCAGTTGAAGAAGGCCGACATACGGCTGCGTTCGTTGATCGGCTGGACGAGCTTGGCATCGACCTGCTGCATAAACTGGTCGCCACTGCCCATCCACATGCCTTCGTCAGTCCGGGCGTAAGATGTGTAGAATTTCGTGCCGGTCGGATTGAGTTTGCCTGAATCCAGACGGACATAGGTCCGATAGGAACCATAGCTGCCAAAAGACTGGCTCACCTTTCCGCCTCGTTTGTCCTCGGGGTCCGAGGAGCCGATCTGGATCGTCCCGCCCAGCGTATTGGTTGAGGGCAGTTCGACCGAACCCGCGCCCTGCGACATACGCATGGACTGAATGTCGTCGGGAATAATGGCTGAGGCGAGACTCATCCCGCTGACGGACTGGTAGGTCTGGTCGTTCAGGGGCACGCCATCCACCGTTACGCCCATCTGGTTCATAAAGAACCCGCGCACGTAAAGATTGGCGCCGAAGCTGTCGATTCCAAACGGGTCGGTGGACGTAAAGCTCACGCCCGGCGTACGGTCCAGCATCTTATAAGCGCTGGTACCGGGAACATACTGGCGCATGATGGCTTTGGAGACAGCCTGCTCGGCATCGCGGCCCGTCAGTTGCCGCCCGGTTACGGCAACGCTTTCCGTAGCGTGAGCTTCAAGTGCAGTCGTGCGGTGACGCTCCGGCGCAGCGGCTTTCCGCCCCTTCGTGCCAGACACGACGGCCTGAGGCGCTCCATTCCGGGGAGTAGTATGATCGTGGGAGGCGTGAGGTTCAGCTGCGAAGGCCGAATGACGGACTGCAAACAGTGCGATCGAGGAAAGAAGCAGGGATCTGGTTCGCACCGTGGCCGAAACTCCGGAATAAGGGATTTATGATCTTTGGGAAGCGGTCTCCTAAACGTGCCTGCCCGCACGGAAAAGCGCCAGTGATGCAAGATGATGTTTCAATGACACCTGAATGGTTGTTTTTTTGCTGCATGTTGCGGGAAAGACGCGTTCTGGTGACGCCTGACAATGATGCGATTGATCCCTTCCTGAACCGGGGCTTTGCCTGTTAGGTTCTCCATGTATTTGAATATTTCGCGGTTTCATCACGGATCAGGATACTCATGTCGCAGACTGTCTCTGCCTCCTATGACGCCACGCAGGGCGCCGACCACGTCATCGACCCGAATATCGATGAGTTCTCTCCGGTAGAAGACGTGATCCGCAAAGCCGGCGACCTGCGCCGCATCCGTTCAAATCCAGATTACTGGTATCCGGTCGCCTGGTCACACGAACTCAAGCGCGGCAAGACTATTGGAACCCGTTATGCCGGACAGCCTGTCGCGCTCGTACGCCCGATGGATGGTACAGTATTCGCACTTGAGGATCGCTGCGCTCACAGACAGGTACCGCTCAGCCTTGGAAAAGTCAGCGGCGAGGCTGTCCAGTGCTGCTATCACGGATGGGCCTACGGGCGGTCGGGACGTTGCATCGACGTGCCGTATCTGGGCAAAGGCAAGCTGCCGAACGGTGTTCGCACCTATCCCTGTCGGGAAGAAGGCGGTCTGATTTTCATTTTCCCCGGTGACCCGGCGAAGGCTGAAAGCACGCCATTTCCGCAACTGGCCTCCGTCGGCAACACTGAATACAAAACGCGCCGTTTCGGCGAAAGGGTCGCCTGCCATTACAGTTTCATGCATGAAAACCTGATGGATATGAACCATCAGTTTATGCACATGAAGCAGATGGGCCAGATGAAACCGCGTTTTCTGGGCGGAAAGGACGAGCCCGCGCTGGTCGAGGCGCGCTACAGCTTCGCGCGCACCGGCGGCAAACAGCCGTGGGGCGAGACCTTCATTTTCGGCGAGCGCCGTGATGCGAGCGAAAAATACGCCCACAAAGACGTCATGACGATCCGAACGGAATATCCGTACCAGACGCTGCGTATCGCAACCGGCGACGAACCGCCGGTGATGAATCTGTGGATCGTTTACGTACCCCAGGACGTGGAAGAAAAGACCTGCCGCGTGTTCGGGCTTCTGTCGATCCGGCGCCCGAAAGCGAAACTGGTTCTGGATATCGCCTGGCCGTTCCTAGTCGCATTCACCGAACGGATCTTCAAGGAGGACCGGGATATCGTGGAGCTGGAACAGGCGGCATGGAACGAACTGGGCGGAGACCACAACCAGGAGGTCTTCCCGGTCATCAACATGCTCCGGCGGCTGCTGCTTCGGTGTGGAGTGCCAATGAACGCGGATGGCAAAACCGAGGCTTCCGTTCCCTGACATGACACCAGAACTCAAGGCAGGGGCACTGGTTCTGCGCCCCCTGCAGCCGGAGGACGCACCGGCCATTCATCGTCTGGTCAATGACTGGAGCGTCGTCCGGATGCTCAGCCGGCTGCCTTTTCCCTATCCGAGGGAACTGGCGACGGAGTGGATCGAGTCCACGCGCCGCGACAGCGCCCAGGGACAGGCCCATCATTTCGCCATCACGCGCGACGATGCGCTTTTGGGTGCCGTCGGCCTCGTCCTGTCCGATGACCGGCGATCCGGTTCCATCGGATACTGGCTTGCGCCTGCCGTATGGGGACAGGGACTTACGACACAGGCTGCCCAGCGGATTGTCGAATGGGGTCTGACGGTCCTGAAGCTGGAGAAGCTGACCGCAACGGCAGCCCAGGATAATCCTGCTTCCGCTGCGGTCCTCAGAAAACTCGGATTCCACAAAACCGGCACGTCAAGCCGTCGGTTCGTCTCCCGCGGACAGGACTGCGCGGTCGATCTGTACGAGCTGGGACGGGCTGCCTTTCTGGCAGGCGCTCAGGATGATCCTGTCACCGAAAGCCCCTCTGTCCCGCCAGCTCCGGCGAGCGTGGCACCGGCGCCGAAGCCACGGACTCTTCTCGTCGTCGCGGCCGCGCTTCTGGATGGACAGGGTCGCATCCTCCTGGCCAGACGACCGGAAGGAAAACGCCTTGCCGGCCTCTGGGAATTCCCGGGCGGGAAAGTGGAACGCGACGAGACACCAGAACAGGCGCTTATTCGTGAAATGCGCGAAGAGCTTGGCATCGATCTGGCAGGTGCCTGTCTGGCACCCTTCACATTCGTCAGCGAAAATGCCGGTCCGTTTCATCTGCTGATGCCGCTTTATGTCGTGCGGCGCTGGCGAGGCGTTCCGACGCCACGGGAGGGGCAGGCCTTGGAGTGGGTCGCCGCAACCGATCTGGAGCGCTACCCCATGCCAGACCCGGACCTGCCACTCATCCCGCTTCTGCAGGAACTTCTCGGTTAGACCAGAAGCGTGCCGCGTTGAAAAAGATCACGGGGCAGTAAGTGATCACGGAGCTTCATGCTCCCTTGTTCAGCTTTCCCCCGTTTAGCCGAAAAACATGCTGAGAGGCGCCCGCGACATCGGTCCGGAACGCGAAAAGGGAACCAGCCTGTGGTTCCTTGGCCAGCGTTTCAGCATCGAGTCCCTTGCGGGCCGTCGTCACGAAAACAGTCTTCAGATCCTCTCCGCCAAAAGCCACTTTAGTGACGTTCGTCACCGGCATGGGAACCGGCGGGAGTTCCGTACCGTCCGGTCGGAAGCGGGCTACGCGACCACCGCCCCATGTTCCACACCAGACGGTACCCTCGCTGTCAGTTACGATGCCATCGGGATAGCCGTGTTGAAGACGAGCAAAAATGCGCTCGTTCGCAAGCTCGCCATCAGACTGGATATCAAAGGCGTAAATCGTCTGCTCCGGGCTGTCACAGACATAGAGAATCTTTCCGCAGGGAGAAACAGCAGGACCGTTCGAAACCGTGTAGCCTTCATCATGATGCGTGATCTGAAGGCCGTCCCCGTCATGCACGATCCGGTAAATCGAACCGGCAGGGAGTTCTTCACCATCGTCCATGGTTCCGAACCAGATCCGCCCGTGCGGGTCAACGCAGCCGTCATTGAGGCGATTGCCCGGCTTCGTCGCCTCGACAGTTGTATGATCGGAAAAATGACCGGTTCGCGGATCAAAGCGCCGCAGCCCGTCAGGCATTCCGGCAAGAAATGTGCCGTCTGCGACAGGCAGGAGGAAAGCAACCCGGTCAGGCGCACTCCATGTCCTGTGCTCGCGCGTCACGGGATGGAAGCGATGGATCTTTGCCTCCACGATATCGACAAAATAAAGCGCATCTTCGGCGGAGATCCAGACCGGCCCTTCCCCCAGCGTGGCACGCAGATCGAGAACACAGTCGGGCTGGTGAAGCGGGAGGCTGGTCATGGTTTCTCCTGATGAAGCCGAAGATCGGCAAAGCATGAGTCAGATGCGGGTTTGTTCTCGACAACGCGGGACGACCCGTTACGTTCTGAACGGAAGACTATCAGGAGCGGACAGATGCTTCAAAAAACAGCCTGTTTTCTTGTCATTGGCAATGAGATCCTTTCAGGACGCACGCAAGATGCCAATACGCGCGTTCTGGCGCAGGCGCTGAACGCGCAGGGTATCCGGCTCATGGAAGTTCGGGTCATTCCCGACATCGATGAGTGGATCATTCGAACCGTCCGCGAATGCAGCGCAGCCTTCGACCTCGTTTTCACATCCGGAGGAATCGGGCCGACACATGACGATATCACTGCCGAGTGCGTAGCCACCGCAATGGGGGCGCCTCTGGTCCGACATGAAGAAAGTTTCAGCCTCCTTGAAGCCGCGCTGGGAAAAGAACGGTTCAACACGGCGCGTCAGCGGATGGCCTATCTACCGGAAGGTGCCACGCCGATTCTCAACACCGTGTCCGTCGCACCGGGCTTCAGCATCGGCAACGTTCACGTCATGGCCGGAGTGCCAGCCATCTTTGCCTCGATGGTAGCCTGGCTGGTCCCGCAACTGGAGAAGGGTGCGCCACTCGTGTCCGCAAGCTGGCACGCAGTGGGCCTCAAGGAGGGCGATTTCGCATCCGATCTTGCGACGTTGCAGGAAACCTTCCCGACAATCGATCTGGGGTCCTACCCTTACCATCTTCCGGAAGGCTCAGGCGGCGTGGCGCTTGTCGCCAAAGGATATGATGCCGGAATCGTGGAAAAAGCAGCGCTAGCGATTCACGATCTCATCATGGCGCATGGTCGCGAACCCCTGTCTGGAGAACCGCCCCACAGACAGGGGGCCTGAAACAAGAAAGCCGCTGCGGTGAAGCAGCGGCTTTCAGGTCCCGTTTCAGTGAAGCGGGGTCCGGGTCATAGAGAGGAACTTGTCCCGGCGCTTCTGGATCAGGGCCGGCCCTGTAAGATCGACGAGGGAAGCCAGTTCCTCGGCGATCGCATCGCCCACAGAGCGGACAGCCTCGTCAGGCTCGCGCTGGGCGCCTCCCACCGGTTCAGACACGATCCGGTCGATCACACCAAGAGATTGCAGGTCCTGCGCGGTCAGCTTGAGAGCTTCAGCCGCCGCAGGGGCAAGCTTCGGATCACGCCACAGAATGGAAGCCGCGGCCTCTGGCGAGATCACGGAATAGATCGAATGTTCGAGCATCAGGATGCGATCACCCGCGCCGATGGCAATGGCGCCACCCGAACCGCCCTCACCGATGACCGTAACGATCAGAGGCACAGGGGCCTTGAGGCAGACATCGATCGACTTGGCGATGGCCTGAGCCTGTCCCCGCGCTTCCGCATCGATTCCCGGCCAGGCGCCGGCAGTGTCCACAAAACTCAGGACCGGAAGTCCGAACCGTCCGGCCATCTCCATCAGGCGCTGGGCCTTGCGATAGCCTTCGGGACGGGCCATGCCGAAATTATGCTTGAGACGCGTTTCGGTATCGTGGCCACGTTCCGTTCCGATCACAACGACCGGCTGGCCACGAAAACGTGCCAGACCGCCGATCATGGCGTCGTCGTCACCAAAAGACCGATCGCCAGCGAGCGGCGTATAATCCGTCGTCAGCAGACGTACGTAGTCCAGAGCCTTGGGGCGCTGGGCGTGACGGGCCACCTGCACTTTCTGCAGCGGCGTCAGCTTGGCGTAGGTCGAGCGAAGCTGCTTGTCGGCCTTCTCGGACAGACGGGCAATCTCGTCATCGATATTGATGCCGCTGGTGCCGGAGTCCTTGCCCTGGCTGCCCATCTGGCGGAGTTCGTCGATCTTGGTCTCGAGTTCGGCGACCGACTTCTCGAAATCTAGGAATTGGCGCATGGCCTGCCCGATAGCACGGCTATGCGTCGGGAAACAGTCCCCGCGCGGGCGGAATGATCCTATCGCTCTTCCAAGAGCATCCCCGGGCCTGTGCGGGCAAGGGGATGATGCGCGCTCACAGCCTGTCGCAGGCGCTCCGACATGACCTGCGTGTAGATCTGCGTCGTCGCGATATCAGCATGGCCCAGCAGCATCTGGAGCGCCCGCAGATCGGCACCATGCGCCAGAAGATGGCTTGCGAAAGAATGACGCAGGACATGCGGGCTGACGCGTTCCGGATCCAGCCCGGCTTTCAGCGCGCAGGCCAGCAGGATCTTGTCGAAGCCCTGCCGGGTCAGCGCTTTTTGAGGGTTACGCCCGGGAAAGAGCCATGGGCTGCCAAGGTCCCGGTCATAATGAACTAGCTGGTCGGCGGCATCGCGTGCGCTCTGCGACAGAGGGACCAGACGTTCCCGCCCCCCTTTTCCACGCACCAGAAGCATCGGGCCCCGGACATGAACGCATGTCGCGGGCAATGCCAGAAGTTCGGAAATACGCAGACCTGTTGTGTAGAGCAGCTCGAGCGCGGCTCTCGATACGATGTCCCGCCGCTCGTTCTCATGACCGCGCGTTCCTGTCTCCAGCAGACTCCGGATCTCGCTCTCGTCCAGGGGTCTGGGCAAAGAGGAGGTGATTTTCGGAGCCTGCTGCCGTTCCGTAGGATCGTCCTCACGCACCGATTCGAGCATCAGAAAGCGGTAGAACTGCCGCAGGCACGAAAGGCGACGGGCTGCTGTACGCGCCGCAAGACCGGCGCGGGAGAGGCTCGTAAGATAGGAGCGGACCTGTGCCCCCTGTGCCTGCACAATCGGAAGGGGCGCGCAATGAGCGGCGAAATCCGCAAGGTCGGATGCGTAGGCCTGCCGTGTCTTAAGAGCGGCCCCGCGTTCAGCGGCCAGCATCTCAAGGAACGCCTCGACATGCCGGCTATCTCCCGCGGGGCCGTGGACAGACTCCATTATGGATTGGTCAGTGAACAGGAGCCGGTGCGGCGCTCGGCATTGGCTGGGCCGGCGCTGCTTTGGGAACAGGCATTGTGGGAAGCGGCGTCGAGGGGGTGAGTGCCGGAGGGGGGACCGGAGCGGATGCAACTGGCGCCGAAGCAACCGCCGTGGAAGACGCCGGAGTAGCAGCCGGAGTTGGCATCAGGGCGCCTGGCGCAGTTGCCGGCACGGGAGGCATGGCTGGAAGGGCGGCCTGGGGAGCAGCGGGCGGAGCAAAGGCCGAGGCCGACAGATCCTTGTGGACCATGGTCTGTGCCGGAGGAGTCGCTGTCATGCCCAGCCGCAGGAAAGCACCTCCCACACCAAGAACCAGCAGGACGACGACAATCCCACCGATCATCGGGAGGCGGGAGAAGGAACGATCGATATTGGCCATGTCGAAAAGGTCTCGAAGTGAGGGCAGGACGTGTTCCCTCTCCTATGATAGGTAGCTGGGCATGTCACGCCTCCCCTCCCCCGCTTCTCCCGTGTCGCAACCCTTTTTCTCGCCTGATGGCATACCGTCCCGGACGATTGTCCTCATCGGGATGATGGGAGCAGGCAAAACCACCATTGGAAGACGGCTTGCGCAGATCTGCGGCCTTCCCTTCGTGGATGCTGACGCAGAAATCGAACGGGCCGCAGGATGCTCGATTCCCGAGATTTTTGCACGCCATGGCGAGGCCTCGTTCCGGGACGGCGAACGACGTGTCATCCAGCGCCTCCTTGATGGTCCGCCCTGTATTCTCGCGACGGGAGGAGGCGCCTGGATGGATGCGCAGACCCGACGGCTGGTCCGCTGCCATGCCGTCTCGATCTGGCTCCGCGCACCTGTCAGTGTTCTGGTGAAACGGGTTGCAGGACGGACGGGTCGTCCGCTTCTGGCGCAGGGACGCCCGGAGGAGGTTCTGGAGCGGCTGGTGGGGCTGCGTTACCCCATCTACGCAGAGGCAGACATCATTATCGATTGTGGAGATGAAACCGTGGAACATGGCGTGCAACGTGTCCGGGAAGTTCTGGGCGAATACCGCAGACCTGAGACAGTGCATGTCTCCCTCAGCCATCACAGTTACGACGTGCTGATCGGACCGGATCTGATATCCCGTGCAGGCGCATGGCTCGCCCCTCATCTGCCGCAGAAACGCGTAGTGGTCATTACCGATGATACCGTCGCTGAACTGCACCTGCCCCGGCTTCTGACAGCCTTTGAAGAAACGGGGATCAGGGCGGACGTGATCTCGGTTTCCGGCGGAGAGGAGAGCAAATCTCTTGCCTGCTACGGGGATGTCATGAACCGACTCCTGTCCACGGGAATCGAACGCAAGACAACGGTTGTTGCCCTGGGAGGCGGGGTCGTCGGTGATCTTGCAGGATTCGTCGCGGCAACCGCGTTACGGGGCGTCCCCTTTGTGCAAATCCCGACAACTCTCCTATCCCAGGTGGACAGCAGCGTCGGCGGAAAGACAGGTATTAACGCAACCGCAGGCAAAAACCTGATCGGCGCATTTCATCAGCCTGTTGCCGTTCTGGCGGACAGTTCGGCTCTTGCCACCCTGCCACGTCGCCAGCGCGTTGCCGGCTATGCCGAGATTGTCAAATCAGGGCTTATTTCCGACCCTGAACTCTTTGCCTGGTGTGAAATGCACGGCAGGGACGTTCTGGACGGTGATCCTGCAGCCATGGCGGAAGCCGTACGCCGCGCCTGTGCGTTCAAGGCCGCAGTCGTTGCAGCGGACGAAAAGGAGAATGCAG
Organism: Gluconobacter kanchanaburiensis NBRC 103587; assembly: GCF_007988905.1. Taxonomy (GTDB): domain Bacteria; phylum Pseudomonadota; class Alphaproteobacteria; order Acetobacterales; family Acetobacteraceae; genus Gluconobacter; species Gluconobacter kanchanaburiensis. The sequence continues at coordinate 215,515 of NZ_BJVA01000001.1, read as the reverse complement.
CAGTCGGCGGTCGCGCCCTGCTCAATCTCGGACATACTTTCGGGCACGCTCTTGAAGCGGAACTCGGTTACGACGGCCGTCTTCTGCATGGCGAGGCTGTCTCCATCGGCCTTCATCTAGCCATGGCGCTGTCGGTAGAGCTTGGTTACGCCCCCATGGACGACCTGCGCCGGCTTGATCGCCATCTGAGGGAACTGGACATGCCTGTCAGTTTTGACTGGTTCCGGGAGTCGTTTTCAGCAGGAAAACTTCTGAGCCACATGACTCGGGACAAGAAAATGCAGGATGGCAAGGTTGCTTTCGTTCTCCTCCACGGAATTGGAAAGGCTTTCACGACCCGCGAAATTGACACGGAAACCGTGCGACATTTACTCCTGCGAGAGGGCTGTAACGCGTAACGAATGTTAAAATTCCGTCACGTCGCACCTAACTGACTGTTTTACCTTATTTTTTGCATAGCTGCATCGTTCCGTAAGATCTGGCCTCCGCTGGAACCTTGAGCTAAGGCAACATAGACGCGAGGCGTAGATCGTAAAGCGGGCGAAACGGATTGTGGTTTTTATGTCACTCCCCTTCCCCGAGTAGAGCAGGAAGCCCCCGACTGGCTTTGTCGCGGGGAACTCTGGGTTCTATATGCGCTTATGCATCGCGCTGGGTCCGTTGGCGAAACCATTTTCCAACGGCTCGAACGTTAGTCACTAAGAGGACGAAAACATGCGTCTCCGCACGGCACTCCTTGCCATGACGTCGATGGTCGCCGCACCGTCGCTTGCCATGGCCAGCACGATCACCGGCCCCTACGTCAACATCGGCGGTGGTTACAACCTGGTCCAGAACCAGCATGCCCACTTCTCCCCGTCCGCTCAGGGCGCCAATGATGGCGTCCGCGCCCAGTACCGTCACCATGACGGTTTCACAGGCTTCGGTTCGTTCGGTTGGGGCTTCGGCAACGGCCTGCGCCTCGAAGTTGAAGGCGTGTACAACTACTCCCAGATCAATCACCTCGCCCACACGGCAAGCCCGGGTTCCACCCGTGGTTCCGATCAGGCTTATGGTGGTCTCGTCAATGTTCTGTATGACATCGATCTGGCGAACTTTGGCCTGAACGTTCCTGTCACGCCGTTCGTTGGTGTTGGTGCAGGCTACCTCTGGCAGCACTACAACCCGACCGATACGCAATTCACGAACAGCCGTTCGACGGCCCGCCTGGGTGGCACGCAGGGCAGCTTCGCCTATCAGGGCATCGTCGGTGCAGCTTACGACATCCCGAATGTTCCGGGCCTGGCTGTCACGACTGAATACCGCTTCATTGGCCAGACCTTTGCTGACGGCCCTTACAGCGGCACGTATTACGGCAAGTCCGGTCGTCGCACGGGTAACGTGAACTTCGATCAGCGCTTCTCGCACCAGTTCATCCTGGGCCTGCGCTATGCCTTCGACACGGCTCCCCCGCCGCCGCCGCCGGCTCCGGTCGTTGTTCCGCCCGCTCCGACCCCGGCCCGCACGTATCTCGTGTTCTTCGACTGGGACAAGTCTGACCTGACGGGCCGCGCCCGTGAAATCGTTGCCCAGGCTGCCCAGGCTTCCACGCACGTCCAGACGACGCGTATCGAAGTCAACGGCTACACGGATAACTCTGCTGCTCACCCGGGTCCCCGCGGCGAGAAGTACAACTTGGGTCTTTCCAACCGTCGCGCTTCCAGCGTGAAGGCTGAACTGATCCGTGACGGCGTCCCGGCTGCCGCCATCGACATCCACGGCTACGGCGAGTCCAAGCCGCTGGTTCCGACCGGCCCGAACACCCGCGAGCCGCAGAACCGTCGCGTCGAGATCATCCTGAAGTAATTCAGACCTGATCTGACGCCGGATCTTCGAGTTCCGGTTTTGAGAAAGGCGTCCTTTGGGACGCCTTTTTCTTTGCCTGCCATCCGAAAAGAAACATTTATTTTTTCTTGCGGATGCCTTCACTCACACGTTACAGCGACCCCTTCCGACATCCCGGAGACCGTGATCCTTGCGACGCAGCCGTATTTTCTATCCGCGCAGCCGACCGGAAATCATTGATCAGTTCCTACGTTTCGGAACCGTTGGCGCTCTTGGTTTTCTAGTGGACTGGGGCACCGTCTCTCTGCTGCGCACTCCGATCGGGCTGATCGCCGCAACACTGGTTGCCTATTTCGTTGCGGCAACAGGTAACTGGTGCCTGAACCGCTTCTGGACCTTCAGGCTCTCGGCAGCCGAAAACCAGCATATGATCCTGCAATGGCTCCGGTTCCTGCTGGCCAATTCTTTCGGCTTTCTACTGAATCGCGGAATGGTTTTTCTACTCTATGCCACCGTTCCTCTGACCACACATCATCCGGGGCTGGCGCTCGCTGCGGGAGCGTTATGCGGTATGGTCGCCAATTTCAATCTTTCACGAAGGCTTGTTTTCCGGGCACACACCCCTGAGACACCGCTTGAACTGGTTCAGATGGCGGTAGAAATCCCAGCTGCCGGACTGAGTGCACCAGAGCCGTCCCCTGACCTCTGCGGACTTCAGGACGACAGACATAACCGCCATGACTGATGGCTGCATTTCCAAGGCGACGACAATAGTCTAGGACAGGCAGATTATTCCCTGTTTTCCCGGAACTGACGCTCTCTCATCATGACCAGCACCAACGATATCAGATCGGCCTTTCTCGAATACTTCGGGGCTCAGGGCCACCGCATCGTTCCCTCGGCGTCCCTCGTGCCGCAGAACGACCCGACACTGCTGTTCACCAATGCTGGCATGGTGCCGTTCAAGAACGTCTTCACCGGTCAGGAAACCCGTCCTTATTCCCGTGCCACTACGGCGCAGAAGGTCGTCCGCGCAGGCGGCAAGCATAATGACCTCGACAATGTCGGGTATACGGCACGCCATCACACATTCTTCGAAATGATGGGCAATTTCAGTTTCGGTGATTATTTCAAGCCCGAAGCCATTGAATTTGCATGGACACTACTGACCCGCGATTTCGGGCTACCGAAAGAGAAACTACTCGCTACTGTTTATGCGGAAGACGAGGATGCAGCCGGTCTATGGAAGAAGATCGCCGGTCTGTCTGATGACCGAATTATCCGCATCGGTACGTCCGACAATTTCTGGCGGATGGGCGACACGGGCCCCTGTGGGCCCTGTTCGGAAATTTTCTATGACCACGGTGACAGTGTGTTCGGCGGCCCTCCCGGAAGTGCTGACGAAGACGGTGACCGGTTCGTAGAGATCTGGAACCTCGTGTTTATGCAGTTCCTCGATCAACCGGATGGATCGCGTGATGCCCTGCCCCGCCCGTCGATCGACACGGGCATGGGTCTGGAGCGTTTTGCTGCGATCATGCAGGGCAAACGCGACAACTACGATACCGACACGATGCGCGCCCTCATCGAAGCGTCAGCCGATGTCATGCATCAGGATGCCGATGGTCCGTTCAAGGCGAGCCATCGCGTGGTCGCCGACCATCTGCGCTCCACAGCATTCCTGATTGCTGACGGTGTTCTGCCGTCCAAGGAAGGTCGTGGCTACGTCCTGCGCCGCATCATGCGCCGTGCCATGCGTCATCTCCACATGATGGGTGCCAAGGAGCCGGTTTTCTATCGCCTGCTGCCGACACTGATCCAGCAGATGGGGACCGCCTATCCGGAACTCGTCCAGCACCAGCCCCTGATTGCCCAGACAATGAAGGGTGAAGAGGAGCGTTTTACGGCGCTTCTGGAGCGTGGGCTGACACTGCTGTCCGACGAACTGGACCGCCTGGGCGACACGGAAGCGCTTCCCGGGGAGGTGGCGTTCAAGCTCTATGATACGTTCGGCTTTCCTCTGGACCTGACGCAGGACGCCCTTCGTGAAAAGGGCCGTACCGTCGATGAGGCCGGTTTTGATGCGGCCATGTCCGAACAGCGCAAACGCGCACGGGCAGCCTGGGTCGGATCCGGCGATACGGCTGCCGAGACCGTATGGTTCGACGCCCGCGACCGTCATGGTCCGAGCGAGTTCCTTGGCTATGTCTCTGAAAAGGCTGATGCGGTCGTTCAGGGCATTTTCCGTGGCAACGACGAACTCGCCGCCGCACCGGCTGGGGACGATACGGTCGCGATCCTGCTGAACCAGACGCCCTTCTATGGCGAGAGTGGCGGCCAGGTTGGAGATCATGGAACGCTTGCCGCACCTGGCGTTCGCGTCGAGATTACGGATACCCAGAAGCGCAACGGCGATCTGATCGTCCATTACGGCAAGGTCGTCGAAGGGACGCTGAAGCCCGGAATGGCGGTCAATGCCGAAATCGACCATGCACGTCGCACGGCCGTCCGCGGCCATCATTCCGCAACGCATCTTCTGCATGAGGCACTCCGTCGCCAGATCGGAACCCATGTCACACAGAAGGGCAGCCTGAATGCGCCGGAGCGTCTGCGCTTTGATATCAGCCAGCCGCGCCCGCTGACGGATGAAGAGCTCGCTGCGGTCGAAGCCGAAGTCAATGCCCGCATCCGCGAGAATGCCCCGGTCCAGACGCGCCTGATGACGCAGGAAGAAGCCGTTGCGGAAGGCGCCATGGCGCTCTTCGGTGAAAAATACGGCGATGAGGTCCGGGTCGTCTCGATGGGCTCGGGAGACGACGAGCGCAAGGCATACTCGATCGAGCTCTGTGGTGGCACGCATGTCGGGCGCGTCGGGGAGATCGGTCCGTTCCGCATTGTCTCGGAAAGTGGCGTCTCTGCGGGCGTCCGGCGGATCGAAGCCGTCTGCGGTCTTGCGGCGGAAGCTCTGGCACTGGAAACCGAAAGCCGTCTGAAGCAGATCGCGGACCTGCTCAAGGTTCCCGTATCTGACGCCGCAGCCCGTGTTGCGGCCCTGCTGGACGAGCGCAAGTCGCTTACAGCGCAGATTTCCGATCTTCAGCGCAAGCTCGCCACCGGCGAAGGCACCAGTGCCACCGAGAACATCAACGGCATTACGCTCTCGGCGCGTGATCTGGGAGATGTCAGCCCCAAGGAGCTCAAGGGACTTGCCGAGAGCATTTCCCAGCAGATCGGCTCAGGTGTCGTGGCCCTGATATCGAACGCAGATGGCCGCGGCAGTATCGTGATTGCCGTGACCAGAGACCTGACGGAACGTCTCGACGCGGTGAAGTTGGTACGTGAAGCCTCAGCGCTCATGGGAGGCAAGGGTGGCGGCGGACGGCCGGACATGGCTCAGGCTGGCGGTCCGAATCCGGACGCAGAGGCAGTTTTCGCAATGATCAGGACAGAACTCGCAAAGGCGTAAGAAACGCGTCATGGTATGTCAGGGCCGTAACAAAGCGTGGGGCAACCGGAATCATGCTTTACCTGCCCTGACAAAGCCTTCTAACTGCCCGGTAGTTCAAGATGAAGGAGAACACCATGGCCTGTGGTCGTGATACTCTGGCGAAGCTGCTGGGCGGTGTCCGCAAGTTTGAAACGGACGTCTATCCCGAAAGTGCGGAACTGTTCGAAAGCCTGGCTTCCAGCCAGTCCCCCTCCACGCTGTTCATCACATGCGCTGACAGCCGGATCAGCCCGAGCCTGATTACCCAGACGGAGCCTGGCGAACTCTTCATCGTCCGCAATGTGGGGAATATCGTCCCGGCCTATGGCGAAATGCTGGGCGGTGTGTCTTCCGCGATCGAATATGCGGTTGGCGCGCTCAAGGTGAAGAACGTCATCATCTGCGGTCACTCCAACTGTGGCGCCATGGGCGCACTGATGGATCTCAACTCGCCGAAGCTGGATAACCTGCCAACGGTCAAGAGCTGGATGCGTCATGGTGAGGCCGCACGGGCTGCTCTGGGCGATCTCAAGGCAGAAGATGCCGGGCCGGAAGACATCCGCTCGCTTGCGGAATACAACGTGCTCCTCCAGCTCGTGCATCTTCGTACCCATCCGACCGTTGTCCGGGCGCTGGCACAGGGTGAGCTGAAGTTGCAGGGCTGGTTCTACGACATTCCCAAGGGTGAAATCCTTATCCTGGATGAGGGAACCCGCAAGACACGCACCGTGGAGAGCGTCCTTGACGAGATGGGCGTCACCGAAGGCGAGGCCGCCTGAGGAAACTTCCCACCTCCATGCTAGCCGGTCTTCTGTTGATCGGCAGCATGGACATCGCCTGCGCGCGAACGCTCAAACTCTCGACCTGGAATATGGACTGGCTCACGTTGCGTCCCTCGGGGGACCCGGCATTGCCAGACGATGTTCCGGGAGGAGAGAACCGTAATTTCTCAAAACTTGCGGACTATGCCCGACATCTGGATTCCGATGTCGTGGCTTTCGAGGAAGTGGACGGCCCGATCGCCGCTTCCCGTGTTTTCAGTTCCCGAACCTATCAGATCATCCTGACTCCGGATAATGTCGTCCAGCGGGTCGGCGTAGCTGTCCGTCGGGATCTGCAGGTGACCGTCAACGAAGAACTTTCCGCCCTGAATGTTGCAGCTCCTCAGGCTCCTCATCAGTTACGCGGTGGCCTGGATGTCACCATAAGCGACGGTCCATCAAAACTGCGTCTTCTGGTAGTGCATCTCAAAACGGGCTGTTGGGACCAGCCGCTCAGTCAGCGTCAACATTCCTGCCCAACGCTGTATCAGCAGATCCGTATCGTTAAGGACTGGATGCTTGAACGGCAGGACGAGGGGGAAGCGTATGCTGTTCTGGGCGATTTCAACCGGCGACTGACATTGCATGACCCTGTCATGCAGCAGATCGAAGCCGACACCCCCGTCACACTGACAACCGCGGGTATGGCCAGCCCATGCTGGGGTGGAGAATATTTTATCGATCACATCCTACTGGGAAACGCGGCCCGTCAATGGCTCAGACCTGACAGCCTGCGTGTCATGATCTATCAGAACGACACCAGACCTGATGGACTTTCGGATCACTGTCCGGTTTCAATCCAACTCGACATGCCCTGAAGGCACATTGCCTGCCCAGATATTCCGGTTCATGAAAGAGGCCCGTTTCCCAGCCGCTTTCAGAAAGCCTCCCATGTTTTCTTCCCCATCAGACTGGTGCGTGACGCCTCTGGCTCCCTCTGTCGTGGTGAGGGCGGAACACTCTTTGCCGAACCTGTCGCCAGAGATCGAAACACGGATTGCTCTGCACTGGCAGAACGCCCTGAAAGATCACCCCACGCTTTATAACGGGCGCGTTTTCTGTGCAGACAGGGTCGAGGCCGATACGATCACCGGACACTGGTCGGAATACCGGCGCGTTCTGGCACAGATGCGCGAACCTGGCCTTTATGGACCGAAAATACTTCGCCCGCTGGCGGTCGTCGGGCTGCTTCATACGGCGGACGGGATTGTCATCGGGCAGCGCTCAGAGACTTCGATTTATCTGCCTGGATACTGGCAGGGCGCCCCCGCAGGCAATGTGGAAAGCCGGAACGGAGAAGGCGATATCGATCTTGCCGCCCAGCTGCGTGCCGAGTGCGAGGAAGAACTCGGTATCAGTTCTAAGGAGTGTCATGTGGGAGAGTGCCTGCTGGCCTGCGAACACCCTGAGACACATATTGTGGATATCGGCATGAACGTCAGGATCGCCATGGACTTCGCGACGTTGCAGGAGCGCTGTCATCGTCTGGGAAATGCGGAATATCAGGCGCTGAAGCTGCTTCCGGCTACAGGTGGCAGCAGCGGCACCCCGACCCCTCTTGTTCCCACACTGCGTGCGATGCTGGAGCAGCATTCATGACCTATCGCATTCTGGATACCGTCGCCCTGCGGACATGGCTTGCGCAACAGCCTGAACTGACAGACCGGCTGGGTGGAGAAGCCGCCGACTGGGCAATCCGCGAGGTGAGCGACGGCAATCTCAATACGGTTTTTCTGGTTCAAGGCACTCAGGGTGCAGTGTGCTGCAAGCAGGCGCTCCCTCATGTGCGCGTGGCACCCGACTGGCCCATGCCACTGGAACGCGCTCTATATGAGTCACGCTATATGCGAACGGTCGCGCCGGCGGTGACGGGCCTCATGCCGGAGCTGTATGCCTATGATGCAGGTCTCTTCCTGATTGTGATGGAATGCCTGACGAACCATGAGGTTCTCCGTTCCGCCCTCATTGCGGATCGCGCCCTCCCCGGTTTTTCTGCCGTGATCGGAACCTATGTCGCCCGCACCGTTCAGGCCACCGGATGGGTCGGCCAGCCCTTCGAAACCGGCGCGCGGCTGCTCGAACAGTTCTCCGGAAATACGGCTCTGACACGCATCACGGTCGATCTGGTGATGACAGATCCCTATCGCATCTGCGAGCGCAATCCCGAACCGGAAGCGGGCCTGCGGGGAGACGTTCGGAGACTTCAGACGGACAGAAACCTGCATAATGCCGTAGGTCGCTTGCAGGGGCGCTTTCTTAGCGTCCGCCAAGCGCTACTTCATGGAGATCTGCACACGGGATCCATCATGCTGGATGGGTCGGATGTTCGTGTGATTGATGGAGAATTCGCAACCATGGGGCCGATCGGGTTCGACTGCGGGCTCTATCTGGGCAATCTGGCGCTGCATCTCTGCGCCGCCCCCCACAAAACGACGATGATCCGACATGAGATGCAGGCATTCTGGAACAGTTTCTCGAACGAACTGCGTGCGTCCCTCGCGCAGGGTGGAGGTGATCTCTGGGCACTTTCCGCCGTGGGAAGCCGTGGTGACCTGATCGGATCGTTTCTCAATGATATCCTGCGTGACACGGCAGGATTCTGCGGACTGGAGATGATCCGCCGGACTGTCGGGTTTGCGCAGGTTTCGGATTACACCCTGTGCGCGACGCACGATGATCGGCTTCTGGCCCGACAGAAAGCTCTTCAGATCGGTCAGACGCTGATTGTGGAAGGCCCTTCACTCCAGTCCTTCAACGACGTTCTCTCCCTGATGGGACTGTAAAAAAACCCCGCTCCCTGTCGGGAGCGGGGTGTCTGATCAGGGAGCGGACATGCCGATCTGCTTGATGTCGTGGAATGCGAGGTCGGGATTCATCTCAATGGTGCGGCGCATCATGAAAGACGATGTCGCAAGAAAAACGGGATCTCCATCCAGATCATCCGCCATGGCCGACCTGTTGAGATCCTGGAAGGCTTCGATCTTGCTGCGATCGCCCGTAATCCAGCGGGCCAGCGTATACGGCGTGCTTTCAAAGCCGATCGCCACCCCGTATTCGCCCTGAAGCCGGGACTGAAGCACGTCAAGCTGGAGGGTCCCGACGACGCCCACGATGGGTGAAAGACCATCCTGCGGACGGAAAAGCTGGACCACACCCTCCTCCGCCAGTTCCACGAGCGCCTGACGCAGCTTCTTGGCTTTCATCGCATCATCGAGACGCACACGGCGCAGAATTTCAGGTGCGAAGTGTGGCACGCCCGTGAAGCGCAGGTCCTCGCTCTCACTCAGCGTATCGCCGATCCGCAATGTGCCATGGTTCGGAATCCCGACAACATCTCCACCAAAGGCCTCTTCCGCGAGCTGACGGTCACGGGCGAAAAAGAACTGCGGTGTGTGCAGGGCGAACTGTTTGCCGGTACGGACATGCTTCAGACGCATCCCCCGCGTCAGGCGTCCCGAACAGACACGGGCAAAGGCCATACGGTCGCGATGGTTGGGATCCATGTTGGCCTGAATCTTGAAGACAAGTGCCGTGACCTGATCCTCATTGGCTTTGACATCCCGCGTCTCGGACTGCTGGGCACGCGGAGCCGGACCATAAGCGACAAGCGCATCCAGCAGATCCGTCACCCCGATTTCCTTCATGGCCGAGCCGAAGAAAACAGGAGACAGATGGCCGGCATCAAAGGACTCACGCTCAAATGCCGGAAGTGCGGCCTCGGCCAGTTCAACTTCCTCGCGCATCTGAATGATACGGGGATCGTCCTCGCCGACAGGTTCCTTTGTATGCACTTCCTGCGTACGCAGGTCGTAAGTGCCGATGAACTTCGCCGCACGCCCGATCGGCCAGGTGGCCGGGGACGTATCTAGGGCCAGCGTATTGGCGATCTCGTCGAGCAGCGCGAAACAGTCCTGTGCCTCACGGTCCATCTTGTTGATGAAAGTGACGATGGGAATGTCGCGCAGACGGCAGATTTCGAACAGCTTTCGCGTCCGGTCCTCGATCCCCTTGGCGGCATCGATCACCATGACTGCGCAGTCCACGGCCGTCAGCGTTCGGTAGGTATCTTCGGAGAAGTCTTCATGGCCCGGAGTGTCGAGCAGATTGAAAATGCAGTCGCCATATTCGAAAGTCATGACGGACGTCACGACGGAAATGCCACGATCGCGCTCAATGCCCATCCAGTCGGATTTGGTCCGCCGCCGCTCGCCCTTCGCACGGACATTGCCTGCCATCTGGATGGCACCACCCGCACGCAGAATGCGCTCGGTCAGTGTCGTTTTACCGGCATCCGGATGGGAAATGATTGCGAACGTGCGCCGACGAGCGATTTCACGGCCGATTTCAGCGCTCAGCGCCTCTGACATGATGCCTCCGATGACAACAGGAATCCGGGACTGGTGCCTTCACAATGTCCGTGTCAGACACCGCGCCCGAAAGCGACAGAGGACAGCGGGAAGATGCTTTTCCGTTGGGAGGCGCAATCTGGAGAACGGGACCAGGAACGTCAAGGGATTAAAGGCATGAGCGGGCTATCTGGCTTACCAGCGGAACCCCAGATCATGCGAGGTCAGGCGCCGGATGAAGCCTGTCACGCTATCCACCGCATTGCCTGCCCCTGTCCGCCCCTGACGGGTGATTTGATGTGGCAGCGCCGCCGCGGAATGACAATCGTGCCGTCGGGGCAGCGTCGTGGAAGCGGTCCCGGCGGTGGCGGATGATAGTGCATATCCGGAGCCACAAAGGTGTTGATCCCCTTGGCATCAGCACGCGACAGCATGGCAGTCCAGAAAAGAACAGCGAGAAGCGCAAGACGCATTGGGACGGGTCACTCCATCAGGGTGAAACCTAATGTATCATTTCGAAACGAATAGATACATCTCCAACCGGCGCGCTTCCCTAATGAGGCGCTATTCCTGTCCCCATCGGCCCGGAGACCGCATAGGCCTCACCGAATTTGTCGATAGCGCTCCCTGATACCGGATCGTGGAGCGGGGGATTGGCGTCTCCACTCGGAAACAGGCTGTGCAGAACGCTCATGACTTTCCCTGCCCCGGTCAGTCGCAGAGGCGGAGGTACCATGGCTCTCGCCTGTGGGGCGTCAACATAACCATCGGCACCGGAGGGCGTCGCGCCAGACATCTGGGTATAAACGCGACCGGGCCCTGTAGCGTGCGATAGCGAGGATACAAACGTGTTGATCCCCCGCGCCTGGGCGCAGGAAAGCAGCGTTGCCGTCCCCAGAAGAAAGAAACAGCTCCTTCGCATCACTCTGCTCCCGATCTGGCATCGGCAACGTAATGAAGAAGCGCAGAGACCGCCAACAAAAAAGCCGGATGGGAGAACCCATCCGGCTTTTCCGATCGCATTCCGAACCGGGCGCATAGCCCGGAACAGGATCAGCGGGAGTAGAACTCGACGACCAGGTTCGGTTCCATCTGCACCGGGTACGGTACGTCGGACAGAACGGGGGTCCGCAGGAACGTGCCCTTCATCTGGCGGTGATCGACCTCGACGTATTCCGGCGTGTCGCGCTCACCCGTCTGCACAGCATCAAGCACGATGGCGAGCTGCTTGGAGGAGTCACGAACTTCGATGACGTCGCCTTCCTTCACGAGGTAGGAGGGGATGTTCACCTTCTTGCCGTTAACCGTCACGTGACCATGGCTGACGAACTGACGCGAAGCGAACGGCGTGATCGCGAACTTCAGACGGTACACAACGGCGTCCAGACGACGCTCGAGCAGACCGATCAGGTTCTCGGACGTATCGCCCTTGCGACGGACGGCTTCGTCATAATACTTGCGGAACTGCTTCTCGCTGATGTTGCCGTAGTAGCCCTTGAGCTTCTGCTTGGCCATCAGCTGGATGGAGAAGTCGGACGGCTTCTGCTTGCGACGCTGACCGTGCTGGCCGGGGCCGTATTCGCGACGGTTGACCGGGGACTTGGCACGGCCCCACAGGTTGACGCCGAGGCGACGGTTAATCTTGTACTTGCTCTCAAGACGCTTTGACATGGGTTGACCCCTGTACTCATCAGAACCGCCCCATGCTGCATGGCAGTCCGTTTTGTTGTGCCGGTAGGCCCTTTCCCGGATTGGAAAGAGCGGGCGCGCACCCAGATGCCGGTCCGGCGGGATGCAGAATCCCGCGCTGATGGTCCGGCCGGTCCGTCCACGTTTCCGGCTGTGCCGTCGCGCCTACAGGAGTCTCGGGATGCGGTCAATCAAAACCTGCCTCAATCCGTCTTTGACCTGTTCCAGAGCCGAGCACAACACGCTTGCAAGCCCCGTCATTTTCTTGCAGTGGAAGCGCGGAAAATGCGCAACCACTTTCCGTCCGGTTGCGCTAACACTCCTGAACTTTCCTCCCGCTTTTGCGAAAGCCGGTTTCAGGAGGGAAGCAACACGCTTTTTCGAGTTCCCTGTATGAAAATCTATCGCTTCAATCCCAAGGCCGGTCGTATCGGCGAAGGCTCCCTCGAAGGACTGGTCCAGTCCCTTGACGCGCCCCTGCCCCCCAAGCCCGGCGAGAGCGTCATCAAGCGTGCTTTCAAGAGATTCGGCCTTGCCCAGATGCATATGTCCCATCTGGTCATCGACGACCGTACGATCTATCTGCGCGGCAAGGCGGAGAGCGCCAAGGAACGCGATCAGATGATCCTTGCGGCAGGCAATGTCGCGGGCGTCTCTGCGGTTGAGGCTGAAATTGCCGTGCCGGCGGGAACACCTGAACCCGAATTCCTTGAAATCAAGACTAGCAAAACGCTGGACGAAGTGGCCGAAAAACTGCCGCAGGACGTGACCGGCGACGAACTGCTGGATGCGAACACGCCGCTCGTCAAATCCAAGGACGACATCTATCCGGGCCAGACCATCCGCCTGCCGACGGAAGACTGATCCGTGCGCAGGGCTCTTCGCGCAGGAGCCCTGCAGACGTCATGAAATGGCAACGGGCCGGCGCATCACCCGCACCAGCCTGATGCCGAAGGCCACGCTCGTCACCGCCAGCGCCAGCGCCATGCCGATCCACAGACCCTCTACGCCGACGTGCTGGTGGAAAGCCAGCCAGCCTCCGAAAACCAGACCAATCAGACCATAGCTCGCCACGGCGATCAGCATGGGTGTGATAGCGTCCCCGCAGCCCCGCAGCGCGCCGCTGAACACGCATTGCAGACCATCCACGATCTGGTACAGCCCGGCTGTCCTTAAGAGGATGACCACGAGTGCCGTGGTCTCGGGATCGGGCGCGCGATTCGAAAAATACAGCGGCAGGATCTTTTCCGGCCAGATCAGCAGCAGCGAAGATGTGGCGAGGCTCCACATCAGAACGATACTGGTACCGGTCATGGCAGCCCGGCGGCTCTGCTCCATACGCCCCGCACCGCGCCAGTAGGCCACGCGCACATTCGTGGCCTGCCCGATCGCCAGACACACCATGAACAGCAGCGAACTGACATTCAGCGCGACCTGGTGTGCGGCTAGACTATGCGTTCCCAACTCACCGGCGCGCAGACTGGTGATCTGGAACATCAGGATTTCCGCCGCCGCCCCCATCATCATCGGGCCGCCGAGTTTCAGAAGTTCCTTCACGACGGCCCATTGCACTGGTGCGGGTTTCAGCACGGTCCGGATACGTTCATGGGTCAGGCAGAGGCCGAACAGACCAAAGCTGACGACCCAGCCGGTCAGCGTCGTGGCGGTTGCGGAGCCATACAGGCCCATCGCCGGAAGCCCGGCCCAGCCGTGGATCAGCGCCGCATTGGTCAGCCCGTTACAGATCGCCATGGCTGGCATGATCCACAGCAGGAGCGTCTCGGCCCCCAGTGCGGGCAGCGCCACACGCAGAACCCCGATCACCGCCAGATCGGGCAGCAGAGACAACAGCAGAATATCAATGAAGCGGCTGCCATGCGTGACAACCTCTGCCGGTTCACCGATGGCTCCGAAGATCGTTTTCGAAAACGCCAACAGCAGGGCACAGGGAATAAAGACCGCGATGGCGAGCATGAGCGTCGCACTCATGACGCTGCGCCCGTCATGGGACGTGTGGCCATATTCCTGCGCTCCACGGCCATGCGACAGCAGTACCCCTGCTCCACCGAGAATAGCCTGAAACGTCACCATCGTCGTGAAGAAGAACGTGCTCGACAGACCGCCAATGGCAAGTTCCGTCACGCCGAGACCGCCGAGCAGGACCGTATCCGTAACACCCATCGCCATTTCGGAGAGCTGTGACAGGGCCAGCGGCAGCGCAATCCGCACGAGCGTCAGCGCATGACCACGCGGGCTTGTGGGATCGGACGACGACGTGCTGGAAAAGGTGCTGCTCATGCCCTCCTAATACAGGCGTCAAACCTGCCGACAAGAGTAACAAAGCCTGTTGCACCTGAACCAAGGCTGGCGCATTGATCGGCGTATGGCCGATCCTGCTGCACACGTGCTCCGCCTGCACGATACCCATCTTCGCGAAAAGCGACCGTTCACGCCCCTCGACCCTGAGAATGTGCGCGTCTATTTCTGCGGACCGACCGTCTATGACCGCGCGCATCTGGGCAACCTGCGCGCCATGATGTGCGCGGATATCCTCATTCGCCTGCTGCGGACGCTGTATCCGCGCGTCACTTACGTCCGCAACGTCACCGACGTGGACGACAAGATCAACGCGCGCGCGAAGGAAAACGGGGAGGACATTTCCGCCCTGACCGAACGGACGACGCAGGCCTTTCATGAAGATCTCGCGTCACTCTTCATTCTGCCGCCCGATATCGAGCCCCGCGCCACTCATCATATCGACGATATGCTGGAGATGATCGCGCAGCTGATCGAAGCCGGACATGCTTATGAAGCCGAAGGGCATGTGCTGTTTGCGGTGCGCAGTTTCCCGTCCTATGGCGCGCTGTCCGGACGCTCGCTCGATGACATGATCGCGGGTGCGCGTGTTGAGGTCGCGCCCTACAAACGCGATCCTGGCGATTTCGTGCTGTGGAAGCCCTCCGAGCCGGATCTGCCGGGCTGGGACAGCCCCTATGGGCGCGGACGGCCGGGCTGGCATATCGAATGCTCGGCTATGTCACACCGTTATCTGGGCGAGAGCTTTGACATTCATGGTGGTGGCGACGATCTGCTGTTTCCGCATCATGAAAACGAACGTGCGCAGTCCATGTGCTGCCATCCGCATGGCAAATTCGCCACGCACTGGGTCCATAACGGGATGCTGCTGTCGAACGGCGAAAAAATGTCGAAATCGCTCGGCAATTTCTTCACGATCCGCGAAGTGCTGGACCGCTCCCCCGCAGAACCGCTGCGCCTGCTCTATCTGGGCGCGCAGTACCGCTCCACGCTGGATTTCAGCTGGGACAAACTGGAGGAAGCCCGTCGGGTTCTGGACCGGCTGTACCGGGCGCTTGAGCGCGGCGATGCCCAGCCGGGTGCTGCTGTTCCGGCAGCGGTCATGGATGCGCTATGCGACGATCTGAACACGCCGCTGGCCATTGCCGCTCTTCATCCGCTGGCGGATGCCGCCATGCAGGGCAATCAGGACGCGGCCTCAAGCCTGCTGGCCGCCGGAAAAATGCTGGGTCTGTTCAATATGACGCCCGCCGAGTGGTTCCAGTCCGGCGTAGACGCAAGTGCGGTCGAAACCCTGATCGAAGAGCGTCTTGCAGCCCGCAAATCCCGCGATTTCGCCCGAGCCGATGCCATCCGCGCGCAGCTTGCTGCCGATGGTATCACCCTTGAAGATGGCCCCGGTGGCACAACCTGGCGGAAGGCGTAACCATGACCGGACGTGACGGCGGGGCAGATATCGGCCCCCTTGGAGATTTTGATCCAGTTGTGATTCTGGTACGCCCGCAACTTGCCGAGAATATCGGTACGACGGCGCGCGCCATGGCGAATGGTGGCCTGTTCCATCTGCGGATCGTGGCCCCGCGCGACGGCTGGCCGCAGGAACGCGCCTGGTATGCGTCGTCGGGCGCGGACCGGATCTTGGACGCGGCTCAGGTGTTCGAGACGGTGGACGATGCCGTGGCCGACCTGCACCGCATTTTCGCGACGTGCCCGCGTCCGCGCCATGTGGTCAAGCCGGTCATGACTGCGCGAGGTGCCGCCGCCGAACTGCGTGTCGCCTCCACTCGTGGCCTGCGCACCGGCATCCTGTTCGGGCCCGAGCGTGCCGGACTGGATAACGAGGATATGGCCCGCGCCGATACGCTGGTCCGCTACCCGCTCAATCCGAAATTCATGTCGCTGAACCTCGCACAGGCCGTACTCATCATGGCCTATGAGTGGTTCCTGACCGAGGATATGACGCCACCGCGCGAGCTCATGACCAATGAGACGCATGTGGCAACGAAGGGGGAGATGGAGAATTTCATGTCCCACCTCATCCGCGATCTGGACGAAACCAATTTCCTTCGAAACGAGCAGAAACGCCCCGGCATGGTGCGAAACCTGCGTCATTTCTTCACCAGAGGCGAAGTAACGGAACAGGAGCTTCGCACCCTTCACGGCGTTGTCAGCGAACTGAGCAGCGCCCGCAGGAACAGGAGCTGACCCCATGATCCACTGGCGCCACCGGAAACGGATGCAAGCCCGACCTGATCCGGGGGCGCCAGAAGCACAGGACGGACATCCCACCGTCGTTGAGACGGTCAACAGGATCCGGGCACATGTTCTTGAAGAGAACGGTCGCCGCGACATCATCCGCACGGGCCTGGATTCCGCTTCTCTTGGAGACCTCTACCACACCCTGATGACCATGAGCTGGTTCATGTTCTTCTGGGCCTCGATCGGGCTGTATCTGGTCATCAACATCGCCTTTGCACTGATGTATTACGTCATTCCGCACAGTGTGAGCGGCGTGCCCAACGGCGATTTTCTCGACGATATTTTCTTTAGCGTTCAAACCATTTCAACCGTGGGCTACGGCACCATGGCTCCAGTCGGACGCCTGACGAATACGATCGTCTCTTTTGAAGTGCTGGCAGGCATGATGCTGAACGCGCTCGCTACAGGGCTGGTCTTCGCCCGCTTTTCGCGCCCCCGCGCTCGCGTACTGTTCAGTCATGTCGCGGTCGTTTCCTATGACGACGTTGTCCCCACGCTCACGATACGCATCGCCAACCAGCGCCGCACCCTGATCCTGTCCGCCAATATCGAGATGACTCTCACGCGCCTGATGCCGGACGAACATGGGCGTCTGGTCCGGCGTTTCGACCGACTCACGCTCGTACAGTCCCACATGCCGATTTTCCGTATCAGCCTCAATGCGACCCATCTGATCGACACCCAGAGCCCGCTTTACGGACTGAAAGCGGAGACGCTGATCGACCAGAATGCAGAAATCATCATCACGATGGATGGCACCGACGAAATCTCATCCCAAACCATATTCGCCCGTCATGCTTATGAGATCGGACATGTGAAACACGGCTACCGTTTTTCAGATATGATCCAGAATCGTCCGGATGGCCGGGTGGAGGTCGATTTCCGTCGTTTCCATACCACCGAGCCGGGCGATCTGCCCATGGCACCAGAACAGGAGACATCCCATGACGAATCCCGTGACGGAGGACACACATAATTTCGGAACTGGCCAACTAAAGGCTTCGGTCAGAAATAGTGGCGCCGAACTGATCGCCCTGCGAAGCGGGGACGAAGATCTGCTCTGGAATGCAGGAGCCGTCTGGCCAAAACACTCTCCAGTTCTGTTCCCGATCATCGGCAAACTCCCCGATTACGAGATCACGCTCGATGGCATCCCCGTCCGGCTGAAACAGCACGGCTTCGCGCGGGATCGAGTCTTTCGCTGGATTGCGCGAACCCCCGAAGGCTGCACGCTGGAACTGATGGACGACGCCAAGAGCCGTGCGTTCTTCCCGTCCGCCTTCCGGCTGCGAATGGTCTATCTGATCGAGAACAACACCCTGCGCGTCTCGTATCATCTGCATAATCCGGACCGCACCAGCACGCTCCATGCCTCCCTCGGCGCGCACCCGGCGTTTCGCTGGCCGCTGAAGGAGGGTGTCGCCAAAGACACCTATAGGCTGGTCTTTGAATATGACGAGCCGCTGCCGGTTCGGCGTATTGGCGCCGACGGCCTGCTTCTGCCGGAAAAACAGCATACGCCGCTCCGGGACAACGTCCTTGCGCTGACAGATAAGCTTTTTGAAAAAGACGCTCTCATCATGGAGAAACCCGAAAGCCGGTCCGTCGACATGGTCGGGTCGGACGGAACAGGTCTCCGGTTTGTCTGGGGCGGCTTTAAAGAGCTTGGCCTGTGGACAAAACCGGGCGCGGATTTCCTGTGTATTGAACCCTGGCATGGCTATGCGACGCCAGCCGGCTTCAAGGGAGACTTTTCACAGAAACCCGGCCTTCTGCATCTAAAGCCAGGCGAGAGCTGGGCGGCGTTCTGGTCCGTCAAGGCGATCTGAAAAGATCAACCCCGTCGTGCTTCTTGAAACGCGCGACGGGGCAACAGGATCAGGCCTGAATGGCATCCCTCAGGCGGGACACCGTCCGCTCGCGCCCCATCAGGCCGAGCAGGACGTGCAGTTCCGGACCTGCGTCTTCACCCGTGAGAGCCAGACGCAGTGGCATGAACAGGGTGCGCCCCTTGCGGCCCGAAGCCTCCTTGAGCGTATTGGCCCAGTCCTTCCAGGTGTCCTCGCCCCACGGCTCGGCGGGAAGGGTGTCGAGGGCCTGTTGAAGGAACGCGCGGTCTTCGGGCTGTGAGGGCGGGACGATCGTGCCATGCACCACGTCCCACCAATGCGGGATCTCGGCGGAGAGGTCCACGTTTCCACGGACCGCATTCCAAAACGTCTCGTCAGCTTCTGGCGGAAGATGCGCCTTTGCAGCCTCGAACGGCAGGCTGTGCAGCGCGCGACGGTTCAGGGCGAGAAGCTGCGTCATGTCGAACCGCGCGGCCGACTTGGAGACATGCGAGATGTCATAAGCCGCAATGGCCTCATCCATCGTCATGACCTGCGGATCATCCGAGGAGCCCACGCGTGCGAGATAGGAGACGATCGACATCGGCTCCAGCCCGTCCTGACGCAAAGATTTCAGCGCGAGCGAGTCGAACCGCTTCGACAGCTTCCCGCCATCGGAATCCAGCAACAGCGGTAGATGCGCGAAAGTGAAGCGATTGGGCTTCGCACCCAGAGCTTCGGCAATGTCGATCTGCACGCCGGTGTTGGTCACATGATCTTCACCACGCACGATATGCGTGATGCCCAGATCCAGATCATCGATCACAGAGGCCAGAGTGTAGAGGATCGTGCCGTCACCACGCACCAGAACCGGATCGGAAATGGCCGTCAGCTTGACCGAGCACTCGTCCATGACGAGGTCGTTCCACTTACGGCTGCCGTCGCTGAGGCGAAAACGCCAGTGCGGCGTCTTGCCATTGGCCTCGGCGCGCGCGCGCTGATCAGCTGTGAGCTTGAGCATCGCACGGTCATAGATCGGTGCCTTACCAGCACGGATACGGGCTTCACGCTTGGCGTTCAGCTCGTATTCCGTCTCAAAGCACGGATAGAGACGGCCTGTTGCCTTCAGCTTTTCGATGACTTCGGCATAGCGGTCCAGCCGTTCGGACTGGCGGACGTACTCGTCCCATTTCAACCCCAGCCAGGACAGGTCCTTGCCGATTGCCTCTTCATATTCGGGCTTGCCCCGGCTGGTATCGGTATCGTCGATCCGCAGCAGGAACTTGGCGCCGTTATGGCGTGCGAAAAGGAAGTTGGCGACGGCAAGGCGCGCATTGCCAACATGCAGGTAACCGGTCGGAGACGGAGCGAAGCGCAGTTTCATGACGCCTTAATGCCGCATGATGCGCCGTGTTTCCAGAGCGGGTTTTGACGAAGGGCCGTGTGAGGAAAGAAGACCATGCCCCCTTCCCTGCACCGCATATTCAGTGACGGATCACTTCGTGACGGTTTTCGTCATCCTCGTCGTCTTCATCGTCCGGCGGACCGGCGATTTCCTCGTCATCGACGAGGCGACGCGGATCGATAGCGCGCCAGTCCCGCTCCATTGGGGTGGCGCGGCTGGCTGCGAAGTCTTCAAGTTCCGTGGAGGACTTCCAGCCGTCTTCGCCAGCGTCCACGACCTCGGCATTCTCACCGAACGCGAACCAGTTTTCGAGAACTTCCTTACTGCTCGCGCCCGGCGTGCGACAGCGCTCGATGCTGTCACGGACATAAGCGCGGGCATAAGCGTTGGCATGCATCAGATCGATGAAGTCTTTCACGACTTCCACCGTATCGTCCTCGCCGGCCGATGCGCCGGACAGGTCGATGATGCGCACGCTCCACGAACCAGTCTGAGCGCCGTTTTCGGGGGCACCTTCGACAGGATCAATCGTATCGTCGGTCATTTGGTCTCCTGACTGTCCCGGACTTTCTGGAGCAGGAACTCGCGTCCGAGTTTGACACGGGGCTGTCCGTCATAGGCCACGATATCAGCCGTTGCATAGGTTTCAGACCAGCGGTCGGGAATGAAGGACCCGCTGCCGATCACGTCGATCGGGGCATGAGCGTCCCGCATCGTCGAACATTTGGCGACGTTGAATCCCGAAGACGCGACGATTTTCACATGATGAAAACCGGCGTGGTCCAGAGCTTCACGCATCCGCCAGATGGCCGCCGCCGACACACCTGTCCCCACCAGATCGCGCAGTTCCTGATCGGAACGGTAGCGGCGGATGGTGCCGGGTGTGTGACGCTCAAGCACACCATATGAGGTCTGGGGGTCCAGTCCTTCAAGGAAGCGACCGCCATGCGTGTCCAGACGGACACTCAGATGGCCCTTTGCTGCGCGCTCGGGAAAACGGCGGCACACGGCGAGCGCATCCGTGATTTCCTGCCCGAAGTAATCCACCAGAACCGTCAGCGGATCGTTCGGATAGACCTCATCATACATCTCCGCCGCGCGCAGCGTGGAGCCTGCATAGCCGATCAGGGCATGAGGCATGGTGCCCAGACCGGCATCCAGGCCGAAGAAGCCGGCCGTGGCGTCATTGGCATTCCCAACAAAACCGCGAGCCCCCTCCTTCTGTGCAGCACGAGAGCCGACACCTGCGGCATAGGCCATCTGTTCCTGCATTTCGAAACCCGCGCAGTGTCGGGCGTCCATGGCAAGAAACGGGATGGTCGGGAGGGCCATGGCCATCTGATAAGCGTTATGCGCGGCGACGCAGGTGGAGCCGATCCGCTGGAGCACCAGCGTCTCAAGCGGGGCCAGCCGGGTGAAGCTTCCGGTAAGGTACAGGAGCGGTTCGCCCGCCCCGACCCACTCGCCTTCGGCGTACATTTCCCGGCATTCAATGTCGAAGCCCTGCGCTTCGGCCACGTTTTTCAGCCACTGTGTAACCAGACCACAGGCCGCGATCACCGGGCGGCGGATGAACACCGCATAGGTGACGCGGGAATCCCCGAAATGCTCCACAATGTGACGCGTTCGCCCGAAATAAGCGTCCGTCCGCGCTTCGATGGTTGTCTCGTCCAAAGGGCCGAGAGTGCCAAGCGCGCGCCGGAGCGCGGCCTGTGGAGTGTTCTGGGGATCGGAAGCCGTCATTATTTCTTTCCTGCTCGTCCCGTCAATTCCTGAGCAAGAAGGAAGGCCATTTCAAGGGACTGTTCCGCATTAAGACGCGGATCACAGAATGTTTCATAGCGACCCGCCAGATCGTCTTCGGTCAGACACTGCGCACCGCCAATACATTCCGTGACATCCTGACCCGTCATTTCAAGATGGATTCCGCCCGGACGACGGCCCGCAGCCTCGAACACGTCGAAGAAGCCAAGCACTTCACCAAGGATATTGTCGAAAGAACGAGTCTTGATCTTGCTGGCCGTAGTCGTGGTGTTGCCATGCATCGGATCGCACAGCCAGGTCACGGTGCGGCCCGTGCGGTTCACAGCATCGAGCAGCGGCGGCAGATGCTCGCGCACCTTCTCCTTACCCATACGGGAAATCAGCGTGATGCGACCGGCCTCGTCCTGCGGGTTCAGGATTTCGAGCAGCTTTTCGAGATCCGTGACCGTCGTGGTCGGGCCGACCTTGATGCCGATCGGGTTCTGCACACCGCGCAGGAACTCGACATGCGCGCCATCCGGCTGACGGGTACGGTCGCCAATCCACAGAAAATGCGCCGAGCACCCGTAATGGGCGCCACTTGTGCTGTCTACACGGGTCAGGGCCTGTTCGTACGGCAGAAGCAGGGCTTCGTGAGACGTGTAGAACTCCGTCTCGTCGATCTGCGAAGCCGAACCATCGAAGCCGCAGGCACGCAGAAAGGACAGCGTCTCGTCGATGCGATGGGCCAGATCCTGATAGCGCGCAGCGAGGGGGGAACGCTCCACAAAGCCCAGATTCCAGCTATGGACCTGATGCAGGTTCGCATATCCGCCATGCGCGAAAGCACGAAGCAGGTTCATCACGCCGGCGGACTGGAAATAGCCGGTCTCCATACGACGCGGATCGGGAATACGGGCTTCGGGCGTGAATTCCGGGCCATTGATGATGTCACCGCGGTAGCACGGCAGTGTCACACCATCGATCGTCTCGGTATTGGACGAACGCGGCTTGGCGTACTGTCCGGCCATACGCCCGATCTTCACGACCGGCACCTTGGCGGCGAATGTCAGCACGACTGCCATCTGGAGCAGGACGCGGAACGTGTCGCGCACGATGTCGGCGGTGAATTCGTCGAAACTCTCGGCACAGGCACCGCCCTGAAGGACGAAGGCTTCACCACGTGACGCAGCGGCCAGACGTGTCTTGAGACGGCGGGCCTCCCCCGCAAAAACCAGCGGTGGATATCGATGCAGACGAGCTTCGACAGCAGCAAGCGCCGCTTCATCCGTATAGGATGGAGCCTGGACGATGGGACGGGAACGCCAGCTTGCAGGAGACCAGGACATCGTGTTGGTGGACGTCGGGGTCTGGCTCGAGGGGTGCATCAAATGCCCTCCGGAAGGATGTGAATGCAGGAGTTGCGGGGGGCTGGTTATGGCCGAAAACGGGAGCCGTTGATAGCGCGAAACGTCAGATTGTATCGCATGGCTCCTGTCTGCGGATGGAATGTTTCACGAACGGACGAAACACCGTGCCAAGCAAAGCGTGACGGACCACCCCAGACCACCACGTCACCGTCCAGAAGTTCGATGACGCGTTTCGGCGCGCTGCGAGTCAGGCCGCCAAACGAAAACCGTGCCGGCAGGCCGAGGGAAACCGACACGACTGGTGCTTCTGTCTCTCCCTCATCGCGATCCTGATGCAGGCCCATCTTCGCACCCGGAGCATAGCGGTTGATGAGGCAGGAGACCGGCTGAAAATTAGCATATCCCGCTTCCATCGCGGCCTGCACAGCAAGATGACGAAGTGCGTCAGGCATTGCAGGCCATGAATTGCCGGTCCCGGGATCGCTCAGGGCATACCGATATCCCGCCATATCCGCGACCCAGCCGCACTTCCCGCAGGACGTCATGGCCACAGACATCCGTCCCATACGTGTCTGGAAATGGCGGAAAGGTGCCTGTTTGTGGATCTCCGCAATAGCGTTGTGAAGAGTGTGAGTCTGCGACAGCGCATATCCGGGCAGCCATACCGCCCCTTCCGCCAGAACGGTTCTTGGTCGGAGCGGAGCCAGAAGGTCGTCCATCATCCTGACTCCGCGATACGGGAAATCCATCTTGATCTGGTCATATCGGACGATATGGGTATGTCGATGTCTTCTTACACCCGAAAAGAAGTCTTGAACCCGGCAGAAAGCAGGCCGATTATAGTCTTATGCGCTGTTTTGCCGGAATGTCGGACCCTGATGCCGTCACACTCCAGAAAGCAGCTTCGTTGTCATGATCGGCCAAGGACCGGATCGCATGTTGTCCTCTTCCCGTTTCTTCTGCCATGCCCTGCTGGCGACCGCTCTGCTGGGAGGGGCGGCACAGGCCCAGACCGCGTCTTTCGGCCAGCCTTACGCAGCCGGCACGACACTGTCTGCGCAGCCGGGGCAAGCTCAGGGTCAGACCAATGCCCAGTCTCAGGCCACGACTGGCGGTGAGCATTTCCGGGCGCGTGGTCACCGCAAGCCCCCTCCGGGTTATTCCGACACGCCGTCCAATGATTTCGAACATGGCCCTGATCCGGATCACGAAGCCGGTATTGAGCGCGATTCCGTAACAGGCGCCAATCTGTCCAAGTTCGGTTCGTCCTATCAGGGCAGCAACAACACGCAGTCCGGCCAGCTTGGCGACGCCACCGGCAATGGTTACGTCGCCCCGCGTGGAAACGGCTGGTAAGGCACGCAACCAAATCCCCGGCGACAAGTTCTGATCCTCGTATGAATTCCTTCGAGGATCAGAACCATGCCGTATATCACAGCCACTGATGGCACGAGCCTTCACGTCAAGGACATGGGCGCAGGCAAACCTGTCGTCCTGATCCATGGATGGCCCCTCACCGGGGATATGTGGGAAAAGCAGACACTGGCACTGGTGGAGGCGGGTTACCGCGTCATCACGTATGACCGCCGTGGCTTCGGCCTCTCCGGTCATCCGATCAACTGCTACGATTACGATACGCTGGCGGACGATCTGGCCGTCATTCTCGAACAGCTTGACCTGTGGGATGCCACACTGGTCGGCTTCTCGATGGGCGGTGGTGAAGTCGCGCGTTATCTGAGCCGCCATGGCCGGTCGCGCATTTCCAAGACCGTGCTGCTGTCCTCGGTAGTGCCTTTCCTGCTCAAAACATCCGACAACCCCAAGGGGGTCGATATTTCCGTCTTTGACGGCATCAAGCAGAAAATCCGGCAGGACCGTTTTGGCTTCCTGAAAGAGTTCATTCCCGAATTCTACGGCGTCAGCCTCATGCACCATCCGGTCAGTCAGGGTGCGCTAGACTGGTCCTTTCTTCTGGCATCAATGGCGAGCCCGATGGCAACGCTGGATTGCGTCGACGCCTGGGGCACGACCGACTTCCGTGCCGATCTTCAGGCATTCACCGTGCCGACACTCGTTATCCACGGCACGGCCGACTCTGCCGTCCCGTCCGAAATCGCTGGCGAAAAGGCAGCGGCGGCCATTCCGGGCGCCACGTGGATTTCCTATGAAGGTGCACCGCACGGGCTTTTCCTGACCCATGCCGAGCGGGTGAATGAGGATCTGCTGCGCTTCCTTGCTGCTCGCTGAGGGAGCGTCAGAACGCGCCCTTGAGAAAGGCCCTGCTGACCGGCATTTCCGTCCGCACGATCAGCAGGGAGCCGATGGCCAGAACCAGATCGTGGCGGATCGAAGGGTCCTGTGACTGCCGCTCAAGCGCATAAAGTTCGTCCAGCGTAGGGTCGATCGTCGCGCTGGTATGTGTCAGAGGCAGCTTGCGACGGAGCAGGTTACGGACCATTCCATCCACCGCCATGACCGCCGTATCAGGCAGACTTCCATGCTGGGCTAGCTTGCGCAGCATCAGGACGTTTCGCCCTACGGTGAGTACAGACAGCGTTCCGCGCAGCATGGCCTCCGCCCGGTCACTGGAGAGCGAACCCGCAAAGCGCACCGCGCGCTCCATGCTCTGCGTACCCTCGTTAATCCAGACATACTCGTCCATAATCACGCCGGGCAACGCGAGCCGTCGCAAACTACGCTTGAGCTGGTAGCGCAAGACCTCCCCTGCCCGTGCGGGCGTGAACGGCAGAACGGCCCGGAAGATCACCACACCCGCTCCAAGGCCGAGAAGCAGCGCGATCGTTGTGTTAAACCAGCCGAGTTCGTTGATGCGTCCCTGGTTGTCCATGCCCAGCAGGAATGGGAAGAAGGTGCCATAGGATGCCGCCATCACGGCTGTGGACGGGTTGCGGGCCGCGAGACCACCCAGCATCATGAAGAAGCCTGCCACAAGACAGAAGAATGGATAATTGGCCGTCACAGGCATAACGATGAAAACCGGAATGACACTGGCCACAGCCGCGGCTACTGCGCCGTAAAAGAAGGCTGCACTCAGCAGAACGGTATTCTCAAAGGTGGCGAAGCGGGCGCAAACGACCGCGATGAAGGTCAGGAACACGCTCCCCTGCGGCCAGGCAGTCACTTCCCACACATAGGCGCCGAACAGCAGGGCCACGGTCGTGCGCACACCATTGCGCATCGAGGCGCGCCAGTCCGGATTGCGGGTCAGGCGATGACGTTCGGACACCGGAGCGCCATCGACGCTGGCGCGATAGGAGCGCAGCGTCTCGCAGAGATCAGAGAGCATGACCTCGACGCCCGTCAGGATGATGCCTTCATTGAGCGAATCTTCGTCGTCCCGGGGCAGGATCGTCTGCATACGTCCACGGCATTCCGCCAGCAGAGCTTCGGACTGAACCAGAGCCGCGATCCCCCGACGATCCGTAACCAGACGCTCGGGCATTCCATCCAGAGCCGACGCCATTTCCTCAAGGAAAGGCTTAAGCGCCTCAGGCTGATGGGACACCGCCGTCATGCGGGTCCGCAGGCCAAGCCCGCGCGACAGGACGCGGGCCACGAGGCCCAGCGTGACATAGGCGTGCTCGACCTCGTTGCCTTCGCTGCGGATCTCGATCCGGCTGAATTCAATCTGGTCGCTGGAAGCCTGAAGAGATCCCAGTAACGCGGACAGCTCATCGGTCGCGCCTGTTTTTTGGCGCAGGACGTCCGTGAGGGTTGGAATGGCGCGGGTGAGAATGGCCTGAAGACGCTTGCGCAATTCTTCACGTGCCCGTCCCGCGACGTTAGGCAGGGCGATCATACCCATGGCTGTCTCGCAGATTACGCCGAGGAAAATATACGTCCCGCGGGCCATGGCGATGTTGAAAACGTGGTCCGGCTCCTTCACCGCACCCAGCGCGATAATCGTACAGGTATAGCCCGCCAGCACGAGCGCGTAGCCGCGGAAATTATGCGTCAGGGTGGCAAGCCCCGCGCAGAGCCCCACCCAGAGCGCCAGAGCCGGGAGAAACAACCAGGGATATTGCGGAAACGCCGCCATCAGAACGATGGCCATCACCATCCCGATGACGGTGCCGACCAGACGCCAGCGTCCTTTGGAAATACTTTCGCCGCGTGAATTCTGGGCGACGATCCAGACGGTCATGGCGGCCCATTGCGGCTCACCAAGCTCCATCCACAGCGCGATCGCCAGCGCCAGAAGCGCTGCAATCGTGGTGCGGAGGGCAAACATGACGGACGTAATGGACGGGGCAAACAGCCAGCCAAAATTCATGCCCGAAGCGGACCTTCAGAAAATATGTGACGGCCCGACTGCCGGGCCTCCGTGAGACCGTTACGCGCCGTCATGATGTGTCAGCCTACTTTTCGGGGAACGTGACGGGTGGCGTTGCGCATGGTCACGAATTCTTCCGCGCTGGTGGGATGCAGGCCGATCGTACGATCGAAATCCCGCTTCGTCAGCTTTGCCGTAATCGCAATGGCGAGGCCTTGAATGATTTCCGGCGCATCCGAGCCGATCATATGCGCACCCAGCACGGCCTGGCTCTTTGCGTCCACAACGAGCTTCATCAGGGTCTTGCCCTTGCGGCCTGAAAGCGTCTGGCGCATCGGCGTAAAGCTGGACGTGTAGATGTCCACATCATACTTCTGCACAGCTTCCTCTTCGGTCAGGCCGACCGTAGCGAGCGGCTGGGAGAAGAATACGGCCTTGGGCGTCGTGGCAAAGGACCATTCGCGACCCGGCTCGCCAAACAGGCGCTCGGCCAGAATGTGACCTTCGGCAATGGCCGTGGGCGTAAGATTGTAGGCATCCGTCACGTCACCGATGGCGTAGATGCCCGGCACGTTCGTCGTCGCATCGTCAGGCTTGGCGGGAATACGGCCATCGCGTGTGGCCACGCCCGCATTGTCGAGCTTCAGTGGCGCCAAATTGGGATGACGGCCCGTCGCCATGAACACGCAATCCGTCTCGATGACGTGCCCGCCTTCAAGATGTAGACGATAGCCATCCGCAACCTTTTCGATCCGCTCCGGAGAGCGACCGGGATGCGCCTTGATGCCGTTTAGTGGCAGCAGTTCGGACAGATGGACGCGCAGTTCGTCGTCAAAGCCGCGTAGGGGATGGGGCTGCCGGAAGACCAGATCAACCGTGGAACCAAGCCCTGCGAAAATACCCGCGAACTCAACGCCAATATACCCACTGCCAATCACGGCAACGCGTTCTGGACGGTCCGTCAGATGGAACGCATCGTCCGAGACGATGACATGTTCCGCTCCGGGAATATCCAGACGCGTAGGCGTGGAGCCCGTGGCAATCACGATATTCTTCGCCCGGACACGCTGGACGGACGCATCCGGCGCGAGTTCGGACGGTCCAATTTCTACGGTATGGGCATCCACGAAGCTGGCATTGCCCGTAAACAGCGTCACACCGGCCTTTTCCAGCATCGAGACATAGATGCGGTTGAGGCGCTCGATCTCGCGGTCCTTGGCGCTGATCAGCGTGGACCAGTCATGCGCGACCGGTTCGACATCCCATCCATAAGACGGGGCATCGGCAATCTCGCGGCCATAATCAGCCGCATAGACCATCAATTTCTTGGGAACACAGCCCAGATTGACGCAGGTTCCGCCCCAGTGACGGCGCTCCGCAATTGCGACGCGCGCTCCGTTCTGGGCGGCGATACGCGCGCAGCGCACACCGCCCGATCCGGCACCAATAACGAACAGATCAAAATCCTGCATCATTCCGGCCTTTCGTACCCTGTTTGAGACCTCAGCGCTCGGCGAAGGCCTTCTCGACGACATACGAACCCTGCGTGCTCATATTGCCTTCCTCAAAACCCATACGCTCCAGCAGAGCTTCGGTGTCAGCCAACATTTCCGGCGAGCCACAGATCATGACGCGGTCATGCTCGGGATCGAGCTTGTCGATGCCCAGATCCTCGAAGATCTTGCCCGTTTCGATCAGCTTGGTGATGCGATCGGTCACGGCATAGTCTTCGCGAGTCACAGCCGGGTAGTAACGCAGCTTGTCCTTCACGTACTCGCCAAGGAATTCGTGCTCCGGCAGTTCGTGGCGGATGTGGTTCTCATAGGCCAGCTCGCCCGAAATGCGGACGGTGTGGCTGAGGATCACATTCTCATAGCGCTCATAGGCCTCGGGGTCCTTGATGAGGCTCATGAACGGTGCCAGACCTGTGCCTGTGGACAGGAAATACAGGTTGCGGCCCGGCTTGAGGTTGTCGAGCAGCAGCGTGCCAACCGGCTTGCGGCCGATCAGAACTGTATCGCCGACCTTCACATGGCGCAGACGCGAGGTCAGCGGACCATCGGGAACAGCGATGGAGAGGAACTCCATGTGGTCTTCGTAGTTCGCGGACGCGATTGAATAGGCGCGCAGGAGCGGCTTGCCCTCGACTTCAATGCCAATCATTGCGAACTGACCGTTCTCGAAGCGCAGGCCCGGATCACGCGTTGTGGTGAAGCTGAACAGGCGGTCCGTCCAGTGGTGGACCGTCAGCACCTTGGCCGGATACAGATGCGCGTATTCCTTGCTCGGTTCGGCAAGACGATACTGCTTCGGATGACCTTCGAACGGCACCAAGCCGGTGATGGGCTCGTCGATCTCGGGGGTGGGGGCGGCAAAAATCGGGGTAGACATGTCTGGTTCTGTCTCCGGTGCGGAACGGATAACAGGTCTCGGACCTGATAAGGGTCGGGTCTTTTAGCCCAATCGTCACCGCTCGGGAAACCCATCCGCGTTGAAGCGCATGCCGGAATGACGCACAAGACTCTTATGACAGACGACTCCATGCCGGACGCCCCTCTCTCCGACACACTCTCTCCGGCCGAACGCGCCCTTGCGCGGGCCGAGGCCGAATTCGGAACTTCGCTCGACATCACGTCGCGCGAACGCCCTGCCCTGCTGCGTCAGGTTGCGCGCCGGCTTGAAGGTCCGGAGGCGAGCCTGTCCCATGACGGGCTGATCGAGGCGCTGTGCGTTGTGCGCCGCAAGACCTGGGCATCCCAGCTCATGAATCTGTGCCGCAGGGCCGGTGAAGTCTGGGTAAGTAAAGCCGACACGCAGGACGCAGCGGCCCGCACCCATGACCCGCGCGCCGACATGCCTGCCCTGCGCCGGACACTGGACGATGTCCTGATGACGCGCTGGCAGGAGATGGGTGATTCTCCGCGTGCCGTGCTGGAGGATGTCCGCGCCGATCTCGCCGACACCGGGCTGATCCTGTCGAGCGGCCAGCTTGAAAAGCTTTCACAAAGCATTGCCAGCGCCTTCGGCAGCGTCGATCTGGGCTTTGAGGACGACCTGCGGATTGCAGAAGAACGTCGCGCCCGCGAACAGGCCGACATTCAGGCCCGTGCCGAAGAACGCAGGGCGCGCGAGCTTGAACGCCTGCGACAGTGGGAAGAGGGACTCGTCAGCTTCGATGATCTGCCCGGTGTTCTGCACTGCTCACGCCGCGAGGCCCTGCGCTGGGTTGCGGAAAACCGCATTCCCGTTGCACGCCGCGAAACGCGACCGGACGGAATCGAGCTGTTCTTTTTCGATCCCATTGAGCTCAAACGGCTTCGGACGTTCCTGCCGCAGTGGCGCAGCGGAACGAAAGACCGGCCGGAAGTTCTGGATCTGGGCAACAAGGCGGGCAATGCCGCCATTGCCCGTGTCGCGGCGCTGGACCGGTTTGCGGCCCATTTCCGCACCGCGCGTGCGCTGAAACGGCGCATCACGCTCGTGACCGGGCCGACGAACTCCGGCAAGTCCTATACTGCCCTCAATGCTCTGGCGAATGCCGAGAGCGGGCTGGCACTCGCGCCCTTGCGCCTGCTCGCCCATGAATTCCGCGAGTCCCTGCTCTCACGCGGCGTTCCGGCATCCTTGTCCACGGGCGAGGAGCGGATCGAAATGCCGGGCGCGCGCCATCTGGCGGCGACGGTCGAGATGTGTCCGTTCCACAATCCTGTGGATGTGGCCATCATCGACGAAGCCCAGATGCTCGCCGATCCGGACCGTGGTGCTGCCTGGACGGCTGCCATCATGGGTGTCCCGGCACGGCATGTCTTCATCCTCGGTGCGCCGGACTGCATCCCGCTGGTCAAGCGCATTGCCGAACTTTGCGATGATCCGGTGGATGAGATCCATCTCGAACGCAAAAGCCCGCTCAAGGCAGGTGAGACGCTGCATCTCGATGAACTGAAGCCCAGCGACGCCGTTATCGCCTTTTCGCGCCGAGAAGTTCTGGATCTGCGCGCCGAGCTCATGGCGCGTGGACGCCGCGTGGCTGTCGTCTACGGCGCTCTGAGCCCGGAAGTCCGTCGTGCGGAAGCGGCCCGGTTCAACAATGGCGAGGCCGATATCCTCATTGCGACGGATGCCATCGGCATGGGGCTGAACCTCTCCATCCGGCGCGTGGTGTTCAGTGCGCTGCGCAAGTTCGACGGACGCCAAACGCGCGATCTGGTCTCGCAGGAGGTCAAGCAAATCGGCGGGCGCGCGGGGCGTTACGGCAAGCATGAAAACGGACTTGTCTGCGTGCTGGCGGGAGCGGGCAGCCCGACCTTCGTCAAGAAGATGCTGAGTGCGCCACCTGAAGTCGTCACGGAACTCCGCCCGCTGGTTCAGCCGGATTCGGATATCGTCCGGGCCGTTGCCGAAGAAATTGCCAGCGACAGTCTTTATGGCGTTCTGACGCGCATCAAACATGCCGTTCTGCGTGCGGATGACCCGAACTATCGTCTCGCCGACATGGAACAGGCGCTGGAAATCGCAGCCGCTTTGGAAGGCGTGGAAAATCTCGATCTTTCGACACGTTGGACCTATGCCATGTGCCCGATCGACGAGCGGGACAACGGGATCCAGCGCCTTGTCCAGTGGGCGGCCGACCATGCCGCGGGACGACCGGTACCGCCGCCGGGTACGGGTCGTCTGCCGCATCCGGAACAGGCTGGACGCGAAGAACTGGAGCGTGCCGAGAAACGCCACAAGCGGCTGGTGGCCTGGCGCTGGCTCGCTCTGCGCTTTCCGGACGCCTATCCGGCGCGTCAGGACGCGGAAATCAACACGTCCATTCTCAATGACTGGATCGAACAGGTCTTGCGGACGCAGAGCCGGATGCGCGAAAGCCAGAAACAGCAGCGTTCTGGAAACCACAACGGACGCGGTACCTCAGATCGGCGACCTTATTCCGGCCCGAGAAAAAGCGGTGGACGACCCTTCCCCGCCAAAACGGGCAAACGCCCTGCTGGTGGGCGTCGACGTTCTTCCTAGCAGCCCGATGGGGAAGGAGCGGACCGAGAGAATCAAAACCCCTCGGCCACGATAAGCTCAGGCGCTCTTGGAGCGTTCTTTCGTGTGCGGCTCCGGCTGTTTGCTGCGCACGCGTCGCTCAATCCATTTCTGGGCCTGCAGCTTGATGAGCGGATCGAGCTGCCGGTAAAGGGTCAGCATCGTGTTTTCATCAGGCGTCAGGGTTTCCTGAATGGCCTTGTAAGCCATTCCGGTCAGCAGGACTTCCGGCTCGACGCCAAGAACCTGCGCCAGACTGCCCAGATGCTTGCCGACATGGCCGGACCGCCCCGTTTCCCAGAACGCAACAGCCGAGCGCGAAATCCCGACTTTTTCGGCAAGCTGCTGCTGACTCAGCCCTATCATTTCCCGCAGGAGCCGGATCCGGCGTCCCAGTTCGAGCCCTGGAGAGAGCTGCGCGGAGGGAATGGCGTTTCTGGTCAATCTAGCCTCCGTTTCTGTGATCCATACCCTGAACGCCGTTTCGGACACGTGCGCTGGAGTCAGTGTTTGGCCCTCCACCCTGAAGCCTACACCACCAGCTCCAAGGGTAATAATTTCCCGGACCTCGCCGGCTTTTCCCGGACGGGCGGCCTTCCACTTCTGACCCAGCCCAAGGGATATTGTTTTTTTCATATTAAGCCTCCGGCCTGCTAACAGTGGCGCACACCGCCATGCAACAAAACTCTCTGCCGGTCAGAGATCTCCCATTACGTTGAGAGAGGTTTTGTCTGCTCAATCTACTTTTGAAAGACAGCGACAACCGCATCAGACTAGTCCCCTTCTCCGGCTCGTGGGAAGGGGCATGATACCCCCCCCACCCTTCCAAAAAGTATTCCCTACGTCTGAAAATCATCCAACGGGCAGAATATTTTAAAAACCCCGCCCCAAAAAGTGGTTTTTATAGTGTGTCGCGCGGGACAAGAAGCATCGTCTCGCCAGATGCGCCGGCGCGAAGCTCCAGACGGTTTTCTCCCTCACGCGACCATGACGTCACGGTCGGGAGGTATCTGCTGATGAGCTGCTCCTGAAGCATCAGAGGTGGCAGGCAGGCCCGACGCGTCATGGCGAAGGGCAGGAAATGGAGGTTCTGACCTTCAATCCTGAAATGCCCCATGAGGCGGTTGCACCCGTCAGAACCATACACAGTCCCATCCTGCTGCAATGTCAGGCCCGGGGCATCAGCAGAATTTTCGAAGTGCCGGTCTCCCAAGCTCTGAATGCCCCACGTGCCATAAGGCACACGGACCGCTGACCCAGCCACGCGATGAAGCACGAGCGCGGGATGATCCAAAGGCACTCCCTCATTCGACGTCGCAAAAAGTCTGCGCCCCTCTACGGTGATCTCCGCATTGAGCGTGTAATGCCCTCCCGCGGGAAGCGGGGGATATGTCAGCGAATAAGAAATGGGAACAGCGCGCTGGATCTCTTCACGCTGTTCGGCAACAACCAGAGGTGCGCCATGCGCTGCTGCCGTATCCTCGATCCACACATTGAGCATCGCCCCCGGCGGCAGAGCCATTCGCTCGTGATACAGAGCCTGACCATGCAGAATGTGCATGTTTTCGGCCCAGAC
This sequence comes from Gluconobacter kanchanaburiensis NBRC 103587, assembly GCF_007988905.1. GTDB lineage: Bacteria > Pseudomonadota > Alphaproteobacteria > Acetobacterales > Acetobacteraceae > Gluconobacter > Gluconobacter kanchanaburiensis. The sequence goes on along the minus strand of NZ_BJVA01000001.1, from coordinate 181,525 downwards.
ATTGCCAACAGGCAGGACAGAGCCCGTCATGAGCAGGGTCAGAACAAAGCGACGGATCGTGATCATGCCTGACAGCCCTCAACCGATGCGGTTCAGCCCACCCATGTAGGGGCGCAGAACCTCGGGGATATCGATGCTGCCGTCTTCGTTCTGATAGGTTTCCATGACCGCGATCATCGTCCGGCCGACAGCAAGACCAGACCCGTTGAGCGTATTGACGAAGGCCGGTCCATTTTCCGCACGATAGCGCGCATTCATCCGGCGCGCCTGAAAATCGCGCGTGTTGGAGCACGAGGAAATTTCGCGCCATGCCTTCTGCCCCGGCAGCCAGGCTTCCAGATCGAACGTCTTGGCAGCACCAAACCCCGTATCGCCCGCGCAGAGTAGCATCCGACGAAACGTGATGCCGAGACGCTCCAGAACCGTCTCAGCAGCCTGCGTCATGCGCTCATGCTCGGCCTCGCTGTCTTCCGGCCGCACGACCGAGACCAGTTCGCATTTCGTGAACTGGTGCTGGCGCAGCATGCCACGCACGTCACGCCCGGCGGAGCCAGCTTCGGAGCGGAAGCACTGCGAGAGCGCAGTCATGCGGATCGGCAGGGAGTCAGCGGGCAGAATATCGCCCATGACGGACGCCGTGAGCGGGACTTCGGCGGTCGGGATCAGCCAGCGGCCGTCTTCGGTACGGAACGAGTCCTCGGCGAATTTGGGCAGCTTGTCCGTGCCATACATGGCGTCGTCATTGACCAGAAGCGGCACGCTGGTTTCACTGTAGCCGAACTCGGACGTGTGGGTGTCGAGCATGAACTGACCCAGAGCACGCTCCAGACGGGCAAGTGCGCCACGCAGGACCACAAACCGCGTGCCGGACAGTTTGGCCGCGGTCGGAAAATCCATCAGACCAAGCGCTTCGCCAAGCTCGAAATGCTGTTTCGGCTCGAAAGCCAGCTCGCGCTTTTCGCCTCGGACATGGACGATCACGTTGTCGTCTTCGTTCTTGCCGTCCGGGACAGAGGCATCAAGACGGTTTGGCAGGGCTTTAAGCACATTATCGATGCGGGTCTGGATCGTATTCGCACACTCTTCCAGACCTGCGATCTGGTCACGCAGGGCCACGGCCTTTGCTTCAATCTCAGAGGTGTCGAGCTTCTGCCGCTTAAGCAGGCCGATTTCCTTGGCGATCGTCTTGCGGGCGGCCTGTGCGTCCTGAAGCGCGGCCAGAGCAGCGCGGCGCTCTTCGTCTTCGCTGACGAGCTGCTGCCCCACGGGTGACAGGCCCCGACGTGCGAGAGCAGCGTCAAAAGCGGCCGGGTCGGCGCGCAGGGCTTTCAGGTCATGCATGGTTCAGGGCTCCGGCAGGTATGTCTTCAGTCTTCGTCAGCGGCCATCGGTTTCGGTTCCACGAACCGGGCCGTCAGAATGGATACTTCGTACAGTGCGACGAGGGGAATGGCGAGGCTCAGCATCGTAATCGCATCTGGCGGCGCAATAACGGCCGCAACGGCAAACGATGCGACAACGGCATAGCGGCGGAAACGCTTGAGTTGCGCCACGCTCAGCAGCCCCACCCGGACCAGCAGCGTCAGAATGACGGGCAATTCGAAACAGACCCCGAAAGCGAGGATCATTTTCGTAACCAGCGTCAGATATTCCGAGACCTTGGCCTGAAGTTCGATCTGCATGCCGCCATCAGTGTTCTGCGGCGTCTGGAAGGACAGGAAGAACTGCCACGCGTAAGGAAACACGACATAATAAGCGAGTGCCGCGCCAATTAGGAACATGATGGGCGTGGCGATCAGGAACGGCGCAAACGCGCGTTTCTCGCTGCGATACAGGCCGGGCGCGATGAAAATCCAGGCCTGGATGGCGATCATGGGAAAAGACAGGCAGGTCGCGCCGAAAACAGCCACGCGGATATAGGTGAAGAAAGCCTCATACAGCGCGGTGTAGATCAGATGCGGCTGCTCGCCGTTCTTGCGCATGATGTTGCCGAGCGGGGCCGCCAGAAAACGGTAAATCTCGCCCGAAAAATGATAGCAGATGGCAAAGGCGATCACGAAGGTCACGATCGACCAGATCAGCCGTTTGCGCAGTTCCACGAGATGTTCGAGGAGCGGCATCGGCGTGTCGTTGATGCTGTCAGTGTCGGTCATTCCCCGTCCTTTCCGCTCGCGATGGGGATGCGCCGACCGGCATGGATGGCCCGGACAGGCGGCAGGATATCAGGCGCGCGCCAACGGGGGCGCTCATGCTGGAGCCGCCGTGCCGTGCTGGGCGGCAGAATGGAGGGCGCCTCCATCACATCGTCGTTTGGAAAGCTGTCTGTCTGCGTCGGGGTATCAACTGCCGGTTCGAACTGTGGACGAGCATTGTAGGGCACCGTTTCCAGATCGGTCAGGGAGGGTGGCGGCGGAAGCGGCGGAGCAGCCGGGACCTTTGGCAGTGCAGCCGCCGACGCCCTGGCGGATGTGTCTAGGTCCAAACTGCGGCGGATGGTGTTGTCTCCGTCGATCGCTTTGGTCACGCGGTCGCGCAGATTGAAATTCTTCAGGTCCCGGAACTGGTCCCGCGCTTCGGAGAGATCGGCTTCGCGAACCATCTCGTCCACATGGGACTGAAATTCCGAGGCCATGCGCCGCATTGCCTTCAGCCCGTTGGACAGGGTACGGATGGCAACCGGCAGGTCTTTCGGGCGGATGAAGACCATCGCCACCATCACGAACAGCGCGATTTCCGAGAAACTGAAGTCAAACATGCGTCATTCCTAGCCTGTCTGCTCCGTTACGCCTACGGCCGAAACATCCTCTTCTACTTCCGTAGGCGCGCGATCCAGCAGGAAGTCTTCCCGGCGAGGCAGAGCCCCGAGATCCGGCAGGCCAAAACTTTCCAGAAAACCGGCCGTAGTGCCCCATAATACGGGACGCCCCGGCACGTCCTTACGACCTTTGGGAGCAATCAGGCTGTCTTCCAGAAGGGCATCAAGAATGGGTTGCCCGAGCGACACGCCACGGATGGCCTCGATTTCCGCCCGGGTGCAGGGCTGGTGATAGGCGATGATAGCCAGCGTCTCCATCGCACCACGACTGAGGCGGCGGGGCTTTTCTACGACTTTCGTCAGGGCAGAGGCGAATTCCGAACGGGTGCGGAACTGCCAGCCACCCGCCACCAGAACCATTTCAATGGCATGATCGCGATAACGCTCCTGCACGGCCTGAAGGGCATCCTCCACCGGAACATTGACCGACTGTGCTTTCAGAAGCTCGGCAATCGCAGCGGACTTTACGGGTTCAGGGCTGGCGAAAACGAGCGCCTCCACCAGAAGACGGGCCCGGTCGAGTAAGGAGGAAAGAGTCATGATGCGGCTGCCCGCCATTCAATTTCACCAAAGGCCTCAGGCTGGCGGAGTTCGAGCGCTCCTCCTTTCGCCATTTCCAGCCCCGCCAGAAGCGTCCCCGCGAGAGCCGCGTTACGCCCGTAAGGGCCCTCCTCATCGTCCAGTTCGTCAGCGCCCGGCAACAGGGACGTCAATGTGTGCCATCCTGCTACCGTGTCGGTTCCCAGAAGGCGTTTGAGACGCGAAAGCGCATCCTGCACGCTCCAGTAACGACGGGCGCGCGGCGCATAGACGCGCCTGCGCCCTGTTCGACGTCGAGCGGACAAATAGGCCGTGATCAGCGCGGGCGTGTCCACACGCAGACCGGAGCGGTCGATTTCTGTATGATCTTCACCCAGCCCGCGCCGGAAGACATCCAGACCCAGGCGGGGTTGTTCGGCCAGCCACTGGGCTGCAGCGCGCATCCGTTCAAGTTCGATGAGGCGTTCCTGAAGAAGCTCAATCGCATCTTCAGCGTCGGGGTCTTCATTCTCGGCAGGCAGGAGAAGTTTGGATTTCAGCCAGGCAAGCCAGGCCGCCATGACAAGCCAGTCCGCCGCCAGTTCCAGCCGGAGGCTCCGCGCTTCCGCACGGGCCTTGTCTACGACGGCCAGATACTGCTCCACGAGTTGCAGAATGGAGATTTTCGCCAGATCCACCTTCTGCCTGCGGGCCAGATCGAGGAGCAGATCGAGTGGCCCCTCAAACCCGTCAAGCGTCAGATGCAGTGTCTCGCTCAAACGCCAGCACTCAGAACTGAGCTGGCGTACAGGCGACGGACTGCGCGTGCAGCTTCACACAATAAGCCCGCGCCGCTTTCAGATCCGCAAAACCGCCGACCCGCAAACGCACAAATGTGTGATCGCCTCGTGTGGTCTTTTCGAACAGAGGCGTATGACCCGCGAACAGGCCCGGAGCCTGATGACGCAGACTGTCCCATTCCTTGCGGGCCGCAGCCTCACTGTCGAGCGCACCAAGCTGCACTTCATGCGAACCGGTGCCCGACGCCTCGGCCTTCGGCATGGCGGTAGCAGCAGCTTTCGGCAGCCCGACATTCTCAGGCGGCGGAACCGGCGCGGGCAGCGGCTTTTCAGCCGGACGCGTCACATGACGGGCGGGGACCTCCTCCTTCTTCGGCGCCTCTTTTGAGACTGGCTTTGAAGGCTCGGTGGGAGGCGCCGCCTGATCCTGCGGTTTTTCCGGAACGGCCGCAGGCGATGCCGTATCCGAAGACGACTGTCCGGTACCGGCGGGAACCGTTGGCTCAGGAGCAACAGAAGCTTCCGGTTGACCTGCCTGGTCCGCTCCTGCTGGCGTCTGGGTCTGGACAGCCTTGTCCGCCGTTACGGCACCTGTTGTCGACGCATCCGTTCTGGAGGCATCTGATGCTGCCTGCCCAGGTGTCCCGGGTGGGACGCCGTACTGACGGGCCAACGCCTTCGTATCGGGCTGTTCCGGTCCTGGGGCAAGATGGGCCTCACCATTGCCTGTCATATCGGTGTCACCGTCATCCCCACCCATGATCTGCATTCCGCCCGGATCGGCGGGACGATCCTTCACCGGCCCCGGCGGCGGACCGATAATGGGAATTCCGCCATGATGGCTGCCCATAAGCGACCACCCTCCAACGGCCAGCAGCAACACGACGCCGATGCCGGCCGCCCCCCCAACCAGCTTGCGCGTTGCAGGATCACTCCCCAGCAGGGACGTTAAACGTCCCGCACCCGCAGCATTTGCAGATGCCGCCGGGCGACGGCGGGGTGCGGGTTCGTCATCGTAATCGTTGCTTAACCGTTCACGGTCGAAACGCTGCTGCGGACGTGCTCCCGGGCCCGGAGGCTGTTTCGGCAACTGGGCATAGTCGCCGGGATCGGGGCGGTTGCGATCCTGATCGTTTTCCGGACTCATCGCATTTCCTCTACCGGCACGACGCCGAGAATGGTGAGGGCACAGCGCAGCGTTCCTGCAATCGCCGAGACCAGCGCCAGCTTGGCGAGGCTGGTTGCGCGGTCGTTCTCATGCAGGAAGCGCAGGGTGGTGTCTTCGCGGCCCCGGTTCCAGAGGGCATGAAAATCGGAGGCCAGATCAATGCAATAGGTCGCGATCCGGTGCGGCTCCCGGGCCGTCGCAGCGGCTTCAACACTGCGCGGGAAAGCCGCCAGACGACGCAGAACGGCCAGTTCGACGTCCGAAGACAGGTTGGACAGATCGGTTTCGCACAGAGCTTCGGGCGTCACGGACTCTGCACCAAACATCGTCTCGGCCGAACGCAGGACCGACCGGCAGCGGGCATGAGCGTACTGGACGTAGAACACCGGATTGTCGCGCGTCTGGGCGACAACGGCATCCAGGTCGAACTCCATCTGCGCGTCGGCCTTGCGGGTCAGCATCGTGAAGCGCACAGCATCACGGCCCACTTCGTCGAGCAGGTCGCGCAGGGTCACGAACGTGCCGGCACGTTTGGACATCTTCACCGGCTCGCCGTTCTTCACGACGCGAACGATCTGGCACATCACGACTTCAAAGCCGGTCTTGCCATCCGTCAGAGCGGAAATAGCGGCGCGCATGCGGGAAACGTAGCCGCCATGATCGGCGCCGAGGACGTCGATCAGGACGTCGGCATTTTCGGCCTTCTGGGCGTGATAGCCGATGTCGTTGGCAAAATAGGTATTGGTGCCGTCGGACTTACGGAGCGCACGATCCTGATCGTCACCAAATTCGGTGGAGCGGAAGAGCGTCTGCGGACGGGCCTCCCAGTCTTCCGGCATCTTGCCCTTGGGCGGCTCCAGCACGCCTTCATAGAGCAGGCCTTTGCTGTCGAGCGTGGCAATCGCGGCATCCACGCGACCGCTGGCCAGAGTCTCGGCTTCACTCGCGAAGACTTCGTGCGAAATGCCGAGCGCTTCCAGATCTTCGCGGATAGCAGCCATCATCTGCGTCAACGCTTCACGGCGCACAATCTCGAACCAGACGGACGGGTCAGCGGGGCCACCTTCGGCATTGGCGAGCGCACGACCGTGCTTTTCAGCAATGCTTTGTGCAACAGGGATCAGGTACTCGCCCTGATATTGCAGGCCGTTCGGGGTCAGGCCACCGAATTCGTCTGCGGAAATCTCCGTGCCGATGGCCTGAAGATAGCGCCAGTAGGTGGCCCAGGTCAGGGCGACGACCTGCGTTCCGGCGTCGTTGATGTAATATTCGCGCGTCACCGGACTGCCTGCGGCTTCGAGCAGGTTTGCCAGCGCGTCACCGACCACCGCGCCGCGACAGTGACCGACATGCATCGGGCCGGTCGGGTTGGCGGAGACGTATTCCACGTTCACGCGCGTCCCCTGCCCCATCGTCGAACGGCCGTAGCGGTCACCCGCCTTGAGAACGGAAACGGCCACGCCCTGAAGGACCTCGGGCTTGAGCGTCAGGTTTACAAAGCCCGGACCGGCGGCTTCGGCCTTCGCGATCCCCGGAAGTTCGGAGAGTTTCGCGACCAGTTCGGCAGCAATATCAGCAGGTTTGCGGCGTGCGGGCTTGGCGGCCAGCATGGCGGCGTTTGTCGCCATATCACCGTGGGACGGATCACGGGTAGGGGTCAGATCGACGCGCTGCACCACCTCTTCCGGCAGGCCGGGGACGACCGATCGCAGAGCGTCGCACACCTGAACCCGGGTGCGGGCAAAGAGACAGTCAGTCGTAGGGGTCGTGGTGTCAGCGGCCATTTCAGCTCGATTCCTGTAACGCGTCTTCAAATCAGAGGCTCTATCAGCCCAGCACGGAGAGGTCCGTCAACCGTCGATGTTCTTCCATCGCGAAACGATCGGTCATTCCGGCAATATAATCGGCCACCAGACGCCTGCGCTGTACGTCATCGGCGGCTTTCGCTCGGCCCCGCAGCGGATCGGGCAGAAGACCGGGATCTTCGGACAGGATGTCGAAGATTTCCCGCACCGCGATCTTGGCTTTCCGCGCCATACGGTTGACGCGCCAATGCCGGTACATGCGGGCATAGAGGAACTTGCGGATGGCCTTGTTAGCCTCCCGCATTTCCGGACTGAACGCCACCACGGGATAACCGGCATGGCGGATATCGTCAGCCGATTGCGGGTTGAGTGCTTCGAGGTTCCGGCGTGTCTGGTCCGTAAGGTCCGTGGCAAGCTGGTTGATGACGACGCGGATGGTTTCATGCCGCACGCGCTGGGCCTGATCGGACGCCTCACGCCCTATCAGGCGCTCCATCTCGCGGGAGCGGCGCAGGGCGTCTCCGACCAGTGGCAGGTCTTCGATATCCTCAAAAGACAGCAGCCCGGCGCGCAAACCGTCATCGAGATCGTGGCCGTGATAGGCGATATCATCTGACATGGCCGCGACCTGCGCTTCGGCCGAGGCGTGGCTTTGCAGGTCCAGATGATGTTTTGCGTCGTATTCCGCAAAATAGGGCGTCGGGCGTTTGACCGGGCCGTTATGTTTGGCGAGGCCCTCCAGCGCTTCCCATGTCAGGTTAAGGCCATCGAAAGCGTGGTACCGGGCTTCGAGCGCGGTCACGAGCCGCAGGGACTGAGTGTTGTGATCGAAGCCACCCCAGTCCTTCATCGCAAGTGCGAGGGCGTCTTCCCCGGCATGGCCGAACGGCGTGTGACCGAGATCATGGGCAAGCGCTACGGTTTCGGTCAGATCCTCGTTGAGGTCCAGATTGCGGGCGATGGAGCGGGCGATCTGCGCGACTTCGAGCGAATGCGTCAGGCGGGTACGGAAAAAATCGCCTTCGTGGTTGATGAAGACCTGTGTCTTGTATTGCAGGGTCCGGAACCCCGCAGAATGCAGCACGCGGTCACGGTCCCGCTGCCAGGGCGAGCGGACCGGGCTTTCCACCTCGGGGTAGAGTCGGCCCCTGAGATCCGTAGGGGAGCCAGAATCCTGTACCGCGTAGATCGCTACCATCAAGACGTGTCCTGCGTGAGCCGTCGAGCCGAGAGAGCGCTGTTTTAGGCGGCCCACGGGATCATTCTACGCCAGCATTGTGCCTGCGCAAGCACGACCCTCCCGCCCTCCCCTTTGCTCTGGGGGGTGCTCTGACCATATAATCAGGACCGCAGTTGTCTTTTCAGAAGAGTCCGGGAACCAGAACCCATGTCCGACACCGTGCCTTTCAGCGTTTCCGCTAGTGCGGCCGCCCGCATCAAGGAGATCATCGCAGCCCAGCCAAAACCTGAGGGGCTGGCGCTGCGCGTGGCGGTTCTGGCCGGAGGATGCAACGGGTTTCAGTACCAGTTCAAACTGGAGCGCGATCAGGCCGCGGATGATGTCGTCATCGAGCGTGACGGCGCTCGCGTATTTGTGGATACAACCAGCCTCGACCTGCTGGAAAACGCGGAACTGGAATTCGTGGACAAGCTGATGGGCGCGCATTTCACGGTCACGAACCCGAATGCAGCTTCATCATGCGGCTGCGGCACCAGCTTCTCGCTGGCCTGATCCGATGACCACGACGCCGTTCACCTTCGCAAGCTGGAACATCAACTCCATCCGCGCCCGCGCCCATCACGTTCAGGACTGGCTGGAACGCCATCCGGACTGCGATCTGCTGTGCCTTCAGGAAATCAAATGCGAGGACAGCCAGTTTCCGGTCATGTTCGCAGAAGCCGGGCTGCATGTCGCGACCTCTGGTCAGAAAGCCTATAACGGCGTGGCCCTGATTGGACGCCGCCCCTTCACGGTGACGCACCATACGCTTCCGGGCTTCGATCATCCGTCTGCCCGTTATATCGAGGCGGAACTCGATGGCATCACGATCGGCAATCTGTATCTGCCCAACGGTAATTCCGGCGGTGAGGACGGTTACGCGACCAAACTGGCGTTTTTCGACGCTTTAGCGGAACGGGCGCGTGTTCTGCTGGAGGCGGAGAAACCGTTTGCGTTCATCGGGGACTTCAATGTCTGCCCGACGGACGAAGATCTCGCGCCCGGCGCGCTGTCACCCAACGACGCACTGGTACGCCCTGAAACGCGCGCAGCATTCCGCAAGTTAAAATGGATAGGGCTGACGGATGCCCTGCGCACGCTCTACCCTGCAGGCCGGCATTACACGTTCTGGGATTATCAGGCGGCGGCGTTCCAGCGAAATTCGGGCCTGAGGATCGATCATGCACTTCTGTCGCCTCGTATGGCCGAACGCCTGACAGCTTTCGTGATCGATCGGGACGAGCGGGCAAAGGAAAAGGCCTCCGATCACGTCCCAGTTCTCGTTACAGTCTGAACATGCAAGGGAACACGCCGTTCCCCTTGCATCCCCTCATGCATGTCGCAGATTGGGTTTTCGGCTCAGATGGCCCGGCTGCCACCGATACCCGTTGCCACTCCAGCGCCAGTAGCCCGGCACCCAGTGCAGGTCTCCGCGATGGGGCGGAATGGTCTCCGGCAGCGTATGCGGTGGCGGCGGTGCCTGCCGGTATGGGCCACTATAGGGCACGAACTGAGCATGGGCTGTTCCCGACATCGGCGCAATCGCCATCGTACCTGCAAACAGGGCGGAAACAGCCAAAATCCCTGACAGATGTTTCAGCATTAATACTCTCCTTTCTATGACGCCTTGTCACAGAAAGATGATGACGGGAGCGTCTTGGCGCAGCTGAGGCGCATCTGTGGCGGAATCCGGGCAGATCATAATTTTGTGTTTCATGCATGATGCCCTCCCCTACGCCTGTAACGGAAAGATACAGAAGTTGATATGTGTCTTTTGAGATACAAATTTAGAGTTAAATTTATTTACAGTCTTTTGAATTTGAATGTTTTATATTGACTGTATCATTTTTGGCACAGCGCGTAGTGTGCGCCTACATCTTGCACATCCGGTTCGCACGCCATTACCGCAGACCCTCATTTCGTTTTTTCGTTGGGGGTTTTAGCATGTACACAGACTGGTGGATTGCGGCCTGTATTCTCGGCAGCGTCTGGGCCTTCCCGCTTCGCGCCCAGGCCCCCGCCTATTTCATGCCCGCACATCATACCGCCCGCACACGAATGCCCCGTTCGGATGCCCTGCGGGATCCTGCGCTGCGGGACAGCATGACAGGCCGATCCGGGTCAGGCGGATTAAGTTTTGAGCAGACAGGAACCTCCCCCGTAGTGCGACGGGAGTGGATGAAGCTGGATCTGTCAAATCTCTCAAAAATTGGCCCTTTGGACGTGGAGCGGGCAGCACAATCGCCGCTGATGGAAGAAAAAGGCGTGACGACGACTTTTGCCTATCCGCTGAAATCACTTCCAGGCGTGGACCTGATGGCAAGCTTCTTCGGAGGACACCGCGATACCATCCAGGGTGCCGCAGGCGGCAGTGCAGCCGTGACAGCGGGAATCCGGATCCACTGGTAGTTTCGCACGGACCACACCTGAAAATAACGAAGCAAAACAGACAGCATAAAAAAAACCGGCATCTCCCGAATGGAAGTTGCCGGTTCTGAAACAGCGAATGAGGCTGCTTAAGGTTTACTTGCTGGCAGTCGGCTTAGGCTTCGGCAGGTCGAGCGCAAGATGAAGCTCCTTCAGGCGGGCCGGCTCGACTGGAGCCGGCGCTTCCATCATCAGATCTTCGCCGCTCTGGTTGAGCGGGAAGAGAATAACTTCGCGGATGTTCGGCTCATCGGCCAGCAGCATCACGATACGGTCCACGCCCGGTGCGGCTCCACCATGCGGCGGAGCGCCATAACGGAAGGCGTTCAGCATGCCGCCAAAGCGTTCTTCCACAACTTCGGGACCATAACCTGCGATTTCAAACGCACGGAGCATGACTTCCGGCAGATGGTTCCGGATGGCGCCAGAAGACAGCTCCACGCCGTTACAGACGATATCGTACTGATAGGCATTGATCGTCAGCGGGTCCTGCGTGTTCAGAGCATCGAGACCACCCTGAGGCATGGAGAACGGGTTGTGCGAGAAGTCGACCTTTCCGGTTTCCTCGTTCAGCTCGAACATCGGGAAGTCCACGACCCAGCAGAAGCGGAACGCGTTCTTCTCAATCAGGTCCAGTTCGGTTGCAACCTTGGTGCGAACGACGCCGGAGAACTTGGCGACCTCATCGCCTTTACCCGCTGCGAAGAACACGGCGTCCCCGGCCTTCAGGCCACAGGCTTCACGGATGCTCTCGACGCGCTCGGCTTCGAGGTTCTTGGCAATCGGGCCCTTGCCGCCTTCTGCTTCAAAAATGATGTAGCCCAGGCCACCGGCACCGCTCTCACGCGCCCAGGTGTTGAGCTTGTCGAAGAAGCCGCGCGGACGGTCGCCCGCACCCGGAGCCGGAATGGCGCGGATCTGGCCTCCCGAGGCCGCGATCTTGGCGAACAGGCCGAAACCGGAATCGCGGAAGGCTTCCGTGACGTCCTTGATGATCAGCGGGTTGCGCAGGTCCGGCTTGTCGGAGCCGTAATCGCGCATGGCGTCGGCATACGGAATGCGAGGGAAAGCGCCGTCCGTGATCTTCCAGCCTTCGGGCGTGAACTCGTTGAATACGCCGGCGAGGACGGGTTCGAGCACCGTAAAGACGTCTTCCTGCGTGACGAACGACATCTCGAAATCGAGCTGATAGAACTCGCCCGGGCTGCGGTCAGCGCGGGAGGCTTCGTCACGGAAGCAGGGTGCGATCTGGAAGTAACGGTCGAAACCCGCGACCATCGCGAGCTGCTTGAACTGCTGCGGAGCCTGCGGCAGGGCGTAGAACTTGCCCGGATGCAGACGGGCCGGGACGAGGAAGTCCCGCGCGCCTTCGGGAGACGAGGCCGTCAGGATCGGCGTCTGGAACTCGGTGAAGCCCTGCGCGATCATGCGCTGGCGCAGGCTCGTAATGACTTTGCTGCGGAGCAGGATGTTCTGGTGCATCTTGTCGCGGCGCAGGTCGATGTAACGGTACTTCAGACGCAGGTCTTCAGGGTAATTCTCGTTGCCCGCTACCTGGAATGGCAGGACTTCGGCGCTGGAACGGATTTCCAGAGCTTCGGCGAGAACTTCCACATCACCGGTCGGCAGGTTCGGGTTGCGCTGCGATCCATGACGCACCACGACCTTGCCGGTCACGGTGATGACGCTCTCGACGCGCAGACGTTCTGCCTTTTCCAGCAGGTCTGTACCCGCGGGAATGACGATCTGTGTGACGCCGTAATGGTCGCGCAGGTCGATGAACAGCAGGCCGCCGTGATCGCGCTTGCTGTGCACCCAGCCGGAAAGGCGGACGATCTGCCCGGCGTTTTCTTCACGCAGGGCGCTACAGTCATGGGTGCGGTATGGATGCATGGCGGGCCTCTTCAACGTCCTGTGCGGATAAGTGGGCGCAGGAAGCCGGGACGGCCCTCTGATGTCAAGTTTTCTGCGAGCGCTCCAGCGCCCCTGCCGAAACGTTCAGGCCTTTTCCGCGAGGAAACCTTCGAAATCGACCGCCGCCCGTGCCATATCGGTAGCCCGGCCTGCCCCGGCAAGCGCAACAGGCCTACCGTCCTTGAGATAGGTCGCAAGGAACCTGAAACCCCGGATATCCCCTTCCAGCGCCACGTTATCGAAGCTTTCGCCCCAGCCCAGAAGTTCGATTTTCTTGCCGAACTGCTGCGTCCAGAACCACGGCATCGGAACGTTCGGCGTGTCATGCCCCATCATGGCCAGCGCCGCGATCCGTCCCTGGATTTCGGCATGACGCCAGTGCTCGATTCGCCGTGGTGCGCCATCATGGATGATCGCTGAGGCATCGCCCGCCGCATATACGTTGGAACAGGTGTCCCCTCCGGCCATCACCCGCATCTGGCCATTGACCACGATGGCTCCGCATTCATCACGTTCCAGTCCCAAGACGTATCCTGTCGCCGGCGTCACCCCCACCCCCAGTAGTACGAACGCTGCGGGCAGACGTGTTCCGTCATCCAGCTCAACACCGGACGCCGTCGCAACGCCATCCTTGCTTTCGTCGGAATAGATCTCCATCACACGGGCATCCGAAACGAAAGCCACGCCATTCTCTTCATGAAGCTGACGCAACCGGATGCCGATCTCGCGCCCGAACTGCTTTTCCATCGGGATTTCGGTATCCGAAATAATCGTTACCCCTACTCCACGCTGACGCAGCGAGGAGGCAGCTTCAAGCCCGATAAAGCCTGCACCGACGATCGTGACGGCAAGGTCGGGATTGAGAAGTGCTGCGATACGTTCCGCATCCGCCTCGCGGTGCAGAGTATAAACACCCTGCATGTCCACGCCGGGAATATCGGGTTTTCTGGTAACAGCACCCGTCGCGATCAGGACGTGATCCGCTGTCAGCCTCGTCCCGTCCTCAAGTTCAGCCGTGCGGGTTTGCGGATCGAATTCCCGAACGCGCCCACGGATCCGACGAATTCCCCGCTCGGCATAAAAAGATTCCTCCCTGACCGGCGGCGCGTGTGCCTTTTCCGTTTCGCTCACGAGAACAGTCTTACTCAGGGCCGTACGATCATAAGGAAGATCCTTTTCCTCGCTGACCATCGAGATGGTTCCGGCAAACCCTTCTGCACGCAGTGTCACAGCCGCACTGACAGCCGCGGCTCCCGCTCCCAGCAGAAGGACGCTTTCAGTCTCCTGCCGCTTCTGTGGAGCCTGACGCTGCATGGGCCTGAGCCCCACCAGAACCCTGCCGTCTACGATCTGCACAGGATATTGTGGAAGCGGATCAAGAGCGAGAGGCTCCACGAGGCTGCCATCCACCGCATCGAAAACAGCCTTGTGCCAGGGGCAGACCAGAACGCTGCCTTTTGCCGTCCGGCAGAATGCGCCCTGCTCCAGCGGAGCATCCTTATGGGGGCACTTTCCGGCAAAGGCGTGCACCTGCTCCCCGTCGCGGATGACGACCACCGGTGTGCCATCAAGAGAAAAAGGAGTAATTTTTTCGTCTTCCAGCGCATCGAAGGCAACAAGATCACGGAAATCGGCATTCGGGGCGGACGATGTCATCAGCTAGGACTTTCCGGCTGGAGCAATAAGAACGGTCATGACAGCGAACGCAGCATAAGACAGCAGGTTGGCAAACAACAAAAAACCCGTCCGAGCATAGTGGCCCGGACGGGTTTTTCAAAACTGTCTACACAATCGCAAAACGATCAGAACATATCGTCGAATCCGCCGCCGCCGTCACCGCCGCCGAAATCGCCGCCACCACCAAAATCACCGCCCCCGAAGTCGGAGCTGGAGAAGTTTCCGGCGTCAGTTCCTGCTCCGCCAAACGGATCGACTGCCGTAGCATCGCCGCCATAGTTGTTGATGATCGTATCGCCGCCAGTTCCCCAACCACCGGCCGCATCGCCGCCACCGTGATGGTCGGAGAACAGACCCTCAAGCGCATTGGCGGCCATCATACCGCCAGCGACACCCGCGGCCGTCGTCAGGGCCGAGCCGAGAAAGCCCGAGCCGCCGCGCTGGAACATGCCCGGCTGGTAGCCCGGCGGATACGCATATTGCTGCTGCGGCATGAAATTCGGCGGAGGCGCAGCCTGCGCGCCCCAACCCGGCGGGGGCGCAGACTGCTGCGGACGGTTGCCGCCACCAAACAGACCACCAAACAGGCCAGGCTTGGAACCGCCCGACTGCTGCGCCTGCGCGAGCTGCTGCTGGGCCTGCTGGAGCTGGAATTCAAGCTGGCGGATACGGTTCTGCGCCTGTGCCAGTGCCGCTTCCTGCACCACGGCCATCTGCGTGACGCGGTAGCGGGCTTCCGGGTATCTCTGGAAGTTGTCAGCGATGAAGCGATCCGCTTCCGGGTCGATGGGCGGCAAAGGGGCGGCCGGCGGCTGTCCAGGCCCCGTGACCTGCGCCCCTCCCCCGACACGGGCGACGAAACGGGCGATCAGATCGCGTTCTTCGTTGTTCATCGTCATCATCCTTCCAGATGAAGAAATTGCAGAGCATCAATCATATGATGCACCTGCGCCCACTCTACAAGATCGGCGAAAGGACGCTCCCTTCCGGTTGAGAGCCTGTGCCTGTAAGGTGCGCCAGATTTCTGCCAACCGGAGCCTATCGAATTGTCTGCGACCCGGCCGCTCTGTTTTCAGGACCTGATCCTGCGCCTTCATCAATTCTGGTCCGAGAAGGGCTGCGCTATTTTGCAGCCCTACGATACCGAACTCGGAGCGGGCACTCTCTCCCCGCACACCACGCTTCGCGCGCTTGGTCCCAAGCCGTGGTCTGCGGCCTATGTGCAGCCCTGCCGCCGTCCGTCGGATGGCCGTTATGGCGAGAACCCGAACCGTCTTCAGCACTATTACCAATATCAGGTGCTGCTCAAGCCGACGCCGGAAGACAGCCAGCAGCTTCTGCTCGACAGCTATCGCGCCATCGGGATCGACCCGGAACTGCACGATATCCGATTCGTCGAGGATGACTGGGAAAACCCGACCATCGGCGCCTGGGGACTGGGCTGGGAAGTCTGGTGTGACGGGATGGAAGTCTCGCAGTTCACGTATTTTCAGCAGGTTGGCGGCATTCCGACCGTCATGCCGTCTACGGAGCTGACCTACGGGCTCGAGCGCCTGGCAATGTATGTGCAGGGCGTTGAGAACGTCTATGACCTCGATTTCAATGGCCGTGGCCTGACCTATGGCGATGTGTTCCTGCGCGCCGAGCAGGACTATTCGCGCCATAATTTCGAACTCGCCGACACGCAGATGCTGCTCACCCATTTCAACGATGCCGAGCGGGAGTCCATCCGGCTGTCCGAAGCCGGCGTAGCCCAGCCTGCCTATGACCAGTGCCTCAAGGCCTCCCATCTGTTCAATCTTCTGGATGCACGGGGCGTGATTTCCGTATCTGAGCGCGCCTCCTATATCGGGCGCGTCCGTGCGCTTGCCAAAGCCGCCTGCGAAGCCTGGCTCGCCGGTGAGGAGACGTCCCATGGCTGAACTCTTTCTCGAACTGTTCAGCGAGGAAATCCCCTCCGGCATGCAGGCCCGCGCGGCGGACGATCTGGGTTCGCTGCTGACGAAGGCGCTCGATGGCCTGAACCCGCGCGATCTGCGCACGTTCTTCGGCGCTCGCCGTATTGCAGCAATCCTGAATGTCGATGCCGAGATCCCGGCCCGCAGCGTGTCCGAACGTGGCCCGCGCGAAGGGGCTCCGGAAAAGGCGCTGGAAGGCTTCACGCGCAAGCATGGCGTCACACCAGCGGATCTGACGCTGGAAAACGGCTTCTGGGTTCTGAACAAGTCGCTCGATCCGGTGAGCACGGAAAGCCGCGTGGCTGAAGCCATACCGGAGCTTCTGTGGAAATTCCCCTGGCCCAAATCCATGCGCTGGGGTGCGGGATCGACCTTCACCTGGGTCCGCCCGCTGCGCCGGATCGCGTGCCTGCTGGACGGGCATGTCGTGCCGTTTACCCTCGCCCGCGATGGGGATGATGCGCATGGTCTGAAAGCGTCCAACCTCTCCGAAGGCCACCGCTTTCTGGCTCCCGGCGCATTCGAGATCCTGTCCGGCCAGCAGTGGCAGGACGAGCTTGAAACCCGTTCGGTCATTGTGGACATGGACAGCCGCCGCGACATGGTGCGCACCGGCGTGGCGCGTCTGGCGGACCAGCATGGCATTACGGTCGTGCAGAATGACGGGCTGGTCGATGAAGTCTGCGGGCTGGTCGAGTATCCAGTCCCATTGTTGGGTAAAATCGATGCTCCATTCATGGATCTGCCGGCCGAAGTGATGCAGGTCTCCATGCGGATCAACCAGCGCTATTTCGCCCTCCGGAACCCGGACGGCAAGGCTGCACCGTATTTCGCTTTTATCGGTAATCTGCCGTTCAAGGACGGTGGCAAGCTGACCACGGCGGGCAATGAACGTGTGCTCCGCGCCCGTTTTGCCGATGCACGGCATTTCTGGGATCTGGATCGCAAGACCAAGCTTGCCGACCGCGTTCCAGCGCTGGCGGCGGTGACGTTCCACGCCAAGCTGGGCACGCAGGCCGAGCGCGCGGAGCGGATTTCGAAGCTTGCGGGCACCGTGGCGCAGGCCATGGGGCTTGATGGCGCGCAGATCGCACAGGCCGAGCGCGCGGGCCTGCTGGCCAAGGCGGATCTGACGACAGGAATGGTCGGCGAGTTCCCCGAACTTCAGGGCGTCATGGGCGGCTACTACGCGGCGCATGACGGCGAGGACGAAGCCGTCTCCCGCGCCGTAGCCGAGCATTATCTGCCGCGCGGTCAGTCTGACGAAACGGCGAAGGCACCGGTTTCGGTGGCCGTGGCGCTTGCGGACCGTCTGGACCTGCTGGCCGGGTTCTTTGCCATCGGCGAACTGCCAAGTGGTTCGGGCGATCCGTATGCACTGCGTCGTGCGGCCCTGGGCATCATCCGCACGATCCGTGACAACGAGCTGCGTCTAGAACTGACGGCGCTGTTCGCTCAGGCTGCTAACGGACGCGCAGAGGGCGAACTGGCCAAGCTGCCGGACTTTATGGCCGAGCGTCTGCGCGTGCAGCTTCGCAGCGAAGGCGAACGGCATGACGTTCTTGCCGCCATCCTGACGCATGGGCTGGACGGCGATCTGGTCCGGCTTCTGGCCCGAACTTCCGCCCTGTCGGAGATGATCCAGACGGAAGACGGCCGCAACCTGCTCGCCGCCGCCAAGCGCGCCGCCAACATACTGCGCATCGAGGACAAGAAGGATGGCCCGCATACGGGCGCTCCCGATCCGGCCCTCTATACTCAGGACGAAGAGCGCGCGCTGGCTGCCGGTCTGGATCAGGCTGTTCCCGCAATTGAAACAGCTCTCAAAGAAGAGCGCTTCACCGATGCGATGCAGGCCATTGCAGCCCTGCGCCCTACGCTGGATCGCTTCTTCGAGGCCGTGACGGTCAACGCGCCGGAACCGGAAGTACGCGCCAACCGCCTCAAACTGCTCTCCCTCTTCCGCGAGACAACAGCCCTGATCGCCGATTTCGGCCAGATCGAGGGCTGAGGCCATGGGAGCGTGGTGGTCCGGATCCGTCACCACGTTCCTTCACACTCCCCCGGACCAACTCTGCGCCGCCCTGTCCCATCAGGTGGTGCAGAACCGTTTTCAGGGCGAGCCACAGCAGGCTCGCGCCTGGGAAGCGCAGATCGATCTTCTGCGTGACATTCTTCCGACAATTCCCAACACGCAGGACTGGCAGGTTCTGTTCGAATTTCCGATCCCACGACTTGGCGGACGGATCGACACGGTTCTGGTGTCGCCTGGCGCGATTTACGTTCTGGAATTCAAGATCGGCTCATCCAGTTTTGATGCATCAGCCCTCTCCCAGACGGAAGGCTATGCGCTCGACCTGCTGGATTTTCATGCCGCCAGCCGGTCTCACCCGCTCATTCCCGTTCTGGTTGCCACAAACGCTTCGCCTCGCGCCCAGACAACGCCGCTTCTACTTCCCCTGGGCGTCACAGAGGTTCAGCGCGTCAATGCAGCGGGACTGAAAACGCTCCTGACCACGCTGGCGGCACAAACGGCTCATACCGATCATCCGCTGATCCCCGCACAATGGGAACACGCTCCTTACGATCCGGTCCCAAGCATCGTAGAAGCGGCACGGCAGATTTACGCCACACATAGCGTTGCCGACATCCACACCGCCCGTGCCGATGCGACAAACCTGACACAGACCTCAGCCTGCATCGCAAGCATTCTAGACACCGCCCGGACGGCTGGACGCAAGGTCATCGTGTTCGTCTCCGGCATTCCGGGGGCGGGCAAGACGTTATGTGGCCTGAAAGCAGCTTTTGCGGATGACGGCGACGCCACGAGCGCGACGTTCCTAACGGGGAATCCGACCCTTGTTTCGGTTCTGCGCGAGGCCCTGACGCGCGATACGGTCAGTCGTGGCCAGAAGCGCCTGCTCGTCGAGCAGCGGATGGAATCCACCATTCAGTCCCTGACGAAATTCCGTGATCATTATGTCGGGCGACCTGAAGACTGTCCGCCTGAACAGATCATGGTCATTGACGAGGCCCAACGGTGCTGGACGCAGGCTCAGGCTGTCCGCAAAAGCGCATCGCGGCATGTGAAACTGACAAAGTCCGAGCCTGCGCATCTGTTGGACATCATGGGTCGGCATGACGGTTTCGCGGCCATTCTGTGCCTGATCGGGCATGGACAGGAAATCAATGACGGTGAAGGAGGTCTGGCCTGCTGGGGCGAGGCCCTTCTGAGCCGCCCAGCCTGGCGCGTTGAAGCGGCTCCGGACGTGATCGGGACCGGGGACCTGATCCATCTGCCATCAGCACTTGCGGCGGGCCGGCAGCGCTTTTTGCACCTCGGGGTGGCAATCCGCTCCCTGCGCGAAGAAAAAGCACCCCGCTGGGTCAATGCCGTATTGAATGGAGACGTCGAGACAGCGCGAAGTCTGGCCGGGCTGACGGATCTGCCGTTTCGGCTCACACGTAGTCTGGATGATCTGCGGGCCGGGCTGCGTCATCGCTCCCGCCTGACCTACCGGTGCGGGCTGGTCGCAAGCTCCAAAGCGAAACGTCTTCGCGCCGAGGGGCTTGGCTGTGAAGTTCCGCATATGGACGACAAGGCCGTCTCGCAGTGGTTTCTGAATCGATGGGTTCCGGACAGGGACATCCGGGCTTCCGATGCGCTGGAAACCTATGCGACGGAGTTTGCAATCCAGGGGCTGGAACTGGATTTCGTGGGGCTGTGCTGGGATGGAGACCTGATCCGCGCCTCATCAGACGATTACTGGCAGCCACGTCGTTTCTCGGGCACGAAATGGGCCAATGTGAAATCTGAGGAAACGGCGCTATGGCGACAGAACACCTATCGCGTCCTGCTGACACGGGCCCGGTACGAGACCCTGATCTGGGTGCCGCAAGGCAATGCAGATGATCCGACACGCGATCCCGAAACACTTGACCGGATCGCAGATTTTCTGATGGCATGCGGTGTACCCCTTCTGGGAACTGTCGCTGGTACCGCTCCGCCCTTTAGCGTGCAGAACGATCTGGCAGATCTGCTGAGCGGTTAATCTTCATCGTATTCCAGACCAGGGTCGCCATGAGCCTGCTGCTTATGATTTAAGCGAGGGGACGTCGGCTCTCAGCGTTTGCGGATCTGCGCGGTCATTGGTGAAGGCTGGATGCCGTAAGTGATGACCGCTCCGGAGGGGGCGCGTTCGAATTCCGCGGCTTTCGTATAGAAATCCGACATTGGAAAGAACGGAAAGTGCCAGTCCCGCACGCAGGCTCCCATTACAAGCAGGAGCGCCGAGACCCCGGCTGCCTTCACCGCAGGGCGCGAGGCCCTGGCCAGGACGAAGAATGACCCGAGCAGGGTCAGCATCGCGAAAATATAATACCGGTCGCTCCAGCCGGAATACTGCATCATATGCCACTGGGGCTGATCAACGGATACCTGAGGATGGGTCAGAGCGGCGGCAAAGGTTAATGCGGAAGCAAGAAGCGCGTCACGGAAGATCGTGGGGCCCCGCATGCAGGCATAGGTCAGGGCCGCGATCCCCAGAAGACAGAGCACGACGGCCGGACTGCGGTGCTGCCACCAGAATACGGAGCCCGCCACATCCGCAGCCGCATGCTGTCCGAACAGGAGGCCGATCTCGATATTGAGAGCAATGATGCGCATCCCCGTGATGAGCGATGCCCCAAGCTCGGTGCCGACCCGCTGATGGGCTTTATGCAGATAGGTGATCGCCTGAAGGCCCACACAGAGACTGACAAGCGCGAGCCGTATCAGGTGCGAACGGTCCTGAACCGCCACAAAACGAAGCAGAGCGATCGGAAACAGGAAGACGCAGAACGGCCCTGTCAGCCCTGACAGCAGCAGGATAGCGCCGTCAAACAGGCGCTGCCCCCAGCCCTGTGGCGGCGTGCTCTGGAGGACCAGAAACGCGAGAATGGCGAGATGCCACTGGGAGTTGGTGAGATTGACCTGTACTTCGTAGGAATTGGGCAGCGCGACCATGAACAGCGCGAACAGCAGACGCGACGTCCTGTCCGGCCACGCCTGATCCAGCCGCCCGGTCAGCAGAAACAGAGGCGGCGTAAGCTGCACCAGAAAGGCTACGAGCGCGAAAAGGGTCGGAGCCAGATGGAACGGCACCCCCTGAGCCAGAAGGCCGATCAGGCGCGGGAAGGTCTGAAGGTATCCAGTCTCCGGATTAAGCAGGCTTGCCGCACCCTGTTCATAAGCCTGCGGATACCAGACCCATGAATCTTCGCCCCAGAACTGCGACATCAGCAACGCGCCCGGATGTCTCAGGAAAAGGGCCACCGCCAAGAGCAGTCCCCAGAACACCATCTGACGCACGGACATCCCACTCTGCGGGATCGAGAAGCCACGCAGATACTCAGTCCTCATCGTCTTCCTGACCCGGATCGCGCTCGTTCCGATGCACCCAGGCGGACATGAGCAGGCCGAAGCCGAACATCATCGTCAGCATCGCCGAGCCGCCATAGGAAATCAGCGGCAGCGGCACGCCACCGACCGGGATGGCACCCATAACCATCGACAGGTTTACGGCGCAGTACAGAAAGAAATCCATCGCAATACCGAGACCCAGCAGGCGCCCAAACTGGTTGCGGCTGCGGATCGCAATGAGCATTCCACCGATGACGAGCGTTCCGAGTAGCGCGATGACGGCAACCCCGCCGACGAAGCCCCATTCTTCACCGATCATGGTGAAAATGAAATCCGTCTGTTTTTCCGGCAGGAAGTTCAGCTGTCCCTGGCTGCCATGCAGATATCCCTCGCCCCACATACCACCCGAACCAAGGGCGATTTTGGACTGGATGATGTTGTAGCCCGCACCGAGCGGATCATGCTCGGGGTGCAGGAAGGTGTCGATCCGTGCTTTCTGATAGTCGTGAAGGTGGCTGTAGACCAGCTTTCCCATGAAGGGCAGCGGGGCCACGAGCAGCAGGATCTGCCACAGCCGCATTCCGGCCGCGAAAAACATCGTGGCCCCGATAACGCCGATAATGGTGGCCGTACCCAGATTGGGTTCCTTGAGCACCAGCAGGACCGGCAACAGCGTCAGGAGAGCGGGCAGGATCAGACGTAGCGGGTTGCCCATCCGCTCGTTACCGATGCGGTGAAACCATGTCGCCAGCATCAGGACGAGGCCGATTTTGGCGAATTCGGAAGGCTGGAACTGCATGCCCGCCAGATTGATCCAGCGCTCCGCACCCTTCCCCACATGCCCCATCCGCAACACAAGGGCGAGCAGAGTGACTGAGAGCAGATAGACCGGAACCGACGCCATCCGCAGAACACGCGGACTGACGAGCGAGACCGCAATCATCATGACAAGGCCGAAACCGAACCGCACCATCTGCGGCCCGGCAAACGGCTTGGCCGACCCGCCACCCGCGGAATAGAGGGCGATGTAACCCACGCCCGCCAGCACACAGACCAGCAGGACATAGATCCAGTTGACCTGCAACAGACGCGCCATCGGACGGAAATCAGGCTCCGCGCGCAGGAGGCGACGATCGGACTTGAGAAAACCGAACGTATCCAGACCGTTCCGCTTCATCGCCGCGCTCCCGGATCCGATTGCCCTGCCATTGGCTGGTCCTCGTTAGGGAACTTTGTTTCCTGCACAGGCAAGGTCGCATCGGGCTGGGCAGGAGAAAGTGCCGGCGTGGAAACCCCGGGCTGAGAGATTGCATTCTGGGAAATCGCGCTCTGGGTGGGCGCGGGCGGTGCAGGACGCACGTCGCTGGCCGGGTCACGCAACAGGGTATCGGTCATGATGAGTTTAGCAAGCGGAGCGGCTTCGTCCGCGCCTGCATTGCCATGTTCCACGACCACCGCGACGGCATATTTCGGATTATCGTAAGGCGCAAAACAGATGAACAACGCATGGGGACGATATTCCCACGGGAGATTCATGGAGTTGAAGTGCCCGGACTCACGCAGTGCCCGCGAGACGCGCCTGACCTGGGCTGACCCCGTCTTTCCGGCCATCTGTATACCCGGCAAGTCCAACCGTGCTCTAGGGGCACTGCCATGCGGTTCATTGACAACCGCAAACATACCGCCACGCACGACGTCCAGAAATTCTGGCGGCACGTCAACCTTCGACACGGACTCGTCCGATGCTATGGCGGAAAGCTGGTTTTTGGTCGCCCGCAGCAGATGGGGTTGAATATTTCGACCTGAGGCGATGCGTGAGGTGTAAATCGCAAGCTCCAGCGGCGTGACCTGCACGAAACCCTGCCCAATGCCCGCATTGACCGTATCACCGCCATTCCAGTGAAAACCGTTTTTCTGCCTCCATTCAGGCGTCGGGATCACACCGGAGCGGACATGCGGCAGCTCGATCTCCGGTTTAACGCCCAACCCCATCGTGTTGCCGACCGCCTTAATCGGGTCCATGCCGCAACGACGTGCCACTTCATAGAAATAGACGTCGCAGGAATATTTCAGGCCTTCGCGCATATTGATCATGCCGTGGCCCCAGCGGTTCCAGCAATGGAAACGCACACCGCCCAGATCGTAATATCCGGGGCAATTAAAGCGGTCTTGCGCAGTGACTGATCCGGATTTGAGGGCTGCGAGTGCCACAGCTGGTTTAAAAGTCGAGCCGGGCGGATAAAGACCTGACACGGCCTTGTCTAACAGTGGTGTGCGCGGGTCGTTGGCCCATTCGTTCCACTGGGCATGGCTGACGCCTGAATCGAACAGGGACGGATCGAAAGATGGCGTGCTGACCATCGCCATCACCTCGCCGTTCCGACAGTCCATGACCACCGCACTCGCCACACGATCTTCGAGACGATCGAGCACCTGCTGCTGAAGGACGGAATCCAGCGTCAGCCGCACATCCTCGCCCTGCTGCCCTTCCACGCGGTCGATCTCACCAATGACGCGACCAACGGCGTTGACTTCCATCTCTACAGAGCCCGGCTCACCCCGCAGGAGCCCTTCCTGAGTCTGCTCGATCCCGGCGCGACCGACGCGCATTCCCGGCAGGGAGAGTGTTGTGTCCTTCGCCACGTCCTCTTCATTCGGAGGCGCGACATAGCCCACAATATGGGCAGTCAGATCCTTGAACGGATAAAGTCGGGTCGACCCAACATCAACCAGCACGCCTGGCAAAGAGGGCGCGTTGAGTTCGATCCGGGCCATGTCGTCCCAGGACAGGAATTCATGCAGCGTGACGGGGACATATTTATGGACATGGCGCAGATCACGCTCGATGCGCGCGCGGTCATGCTCGTCCAGAGGCACGATCTGGGAAAAACGCTCAATGACGGCGGGAATATCCGTCGTCTCTTCCGGCATCAGAAGCGCGCGCCAGCTCACCTTGTTGTCCGCGAGCGCCACGCCGAACCGGTCATGGATCGTACCCCTTGCCGGAGCGAGCAGGCGTTTGCTGGTCCGGTTGCGTTCAGCGAGCTGGCGCAAATGATCGCCATCCACGACCTGAAGATTGTAAAGCCTGCGCCCCAGCACGCCCAGCACCCCCGCCTGCACCGCCATCACCAGCAGCGCCCGGCGCGTAAAGACACCGCGCCCGGATCGCACAGGCTCAGCCTGCCGTCTGTTACGGATGTGAGACCGGAAAGGGGAGTTTCGGGAAAACATCAGGGCAGGAATTCACGATCCGGAAAAGAAAGCGGCTCCGCGCCCCCTACGCCATGCACGGCGAACGGGAACGACTGTCAGGCCTGATCGGGATTGGCGAAGGTTCGGCGCCCCCAGACAAACAGCGCGATCAGGCTGGGATAGATACCGATTGTCAGAGCCGCCTGAAAGAGGCCAGGAACAGGAGACAGCAATGCAACCGCATGCACGCACACAAGAGCCCATTGGAAACATGAGGCCAGCACAGCAAGAACACTGAAAATCAGCCATCCTGCAAGAAAACCAAGGCGGGACAGACCATATCGCCAGTGATGCGCCACACCATAAATCACCAGCAACGACAGCAGAATAGCCCCCGGAGGACCGAAACTGAAGATCTCAACGACCAGCCCGTTCAGAAAAACAGCAAGAGCCGGCATCGATTTCGGACGACTGTACGCCCAGAACCACACGGTGCACATCGCAATTCCGAACTGAAGCTGCGCCTGACCGGGAACTCCGAAGGGTGCGGACAGCAGGATCGCGCAGAACATGATAAACAGCGACGGCATAGCCGCGCGCGCCGACATGTCCAGCGCACGCCGGAACGTCTGTTTCGGCTCAACAGCGGAGTGCAGATGGGGCGTGGAATTCTCAGCGACCATAAGTCCTATTGCCCTCCCCGTCCCGGCATGTCCGGAAAATTGGGCATCCAGGAAAACGGCAGTGGCCCGGATAACGGATTCTGGGGCAGTTTTTTTACGCGAACCCGTCCCGGAGCATCCGGGGCCTGGGAGTCATCATCGCCGTAGTCGAAAACCCTGACAATATCGAGCCGTCCCAGATCGGCATCCGGCACCACCACCGGTCGGTTGGGCGCGGTGTAGTGAACCGTTCCGACCGGCAGTCCGGCAGGCATGGTGCTCTGACCACGGGTCTCAACACGTTCACCCTCAACGGGGTGATGATCCTGCGGGTAAAAAATCAGACGCGGAGCGGCAGTATCGTCGCCCGCCATGATCGCATCGCCATGAGACGTGCCCAACGTAACGGGAATGCGGCTCGCGTCGTCATTGATCAGGAGAACCCTGACGGTATGAGGGCCGACTTCCGTCACACGTCCCAGAAACCCTGCGGCGTCAAGCGCAACATCTCCGATCCGGACCTGATGTCCGCTGCCCACATCGAGCAGGACCGCGCGCGAATACGGACCTCCATCGTCGCGGGTCACCCGGCCCGTCACATACTGAGGTACCGTTTCCGGAATCCAGTGCAGGCTGTTCTTAAGGCGTCCGTTCTCTGCCGCAAGCGCCACGGCCACATCGTACCAATGTCGCAGGGCGTGGTTTTCATCCCGCAGA
Source organism: Gluconobacter kanchanaburiensis NBRC 103587 (assembly GCF_007988905.1). GTDB lineage: Bacteria > Pseudomonadota > Alphaproteobacteria > Acetobacterales > Acetobacteraceae > Gluconobacter > Gluconobacter kanchanaburiensis. The sequence continues at coordinate 155,248 of NZ_BJVA01000001.1, read as the reverse complement.
CGGGAATTTTCCTTTGCCAGATCCGTCGCGCCACGAAGATCGGTCAGCCAGACCATGACCCGTTCCTGCGGCCAGACCAGCCCATGATAGGCGGGCGCCATAAAGTCCGTCGCCATCAGTCGCACCCCATCCACGACCGGACGACGAACCAGCCCTAGCAAGACAAGTCCGACCGCCAGAAGGATCAGGATGGGCAGGACGGCCTTTGCAAGCACCTGCCGGGCATGGATGGACAGCATCCGGCGTCAGCCAGTCCTCAGTACATGCTACTTAGGACGCTGCGCAGACGCCGCATTTCTTCCAGCGCCCGCCCCGTTCCGAGTGCGACACACGACAGAGCATTCTCCGCAACCGTGACGGGCAGACCCGTATAAAGACGCAGCACCTCGTCCAGGCGATACAGAAGCGCGCCACCACCCGACAGAACAATTCCCTTGTCCACAATATCGGCGGCCAGTTCGGGCGGCGTGTTTTCAAGCGCGGTCGTCACGGCATCGACGATCTGCATGACCGGCTCGGCCAGGCTCTCGGCAATCTGGGCCTGGCTGACGATCACTTCGCGCGGCACGCCATTGATAAGGTCGCGGCCCTTTATTTCCGTGAGCGGTCCGTCAGGATTGGCAGGATCATCCGGCATCATGGCTGACCCGAGTTCGATCTTGATCCGCTCGGCCGAGCTTTCACCAACCAGAAGATTATAGGTCTTGCGAATATAGGAGATGATGGCTTCGTCCATCTTATCCCCGCCCACACGCGCGGAACGGGCATAGACGATGCCGCCGAGGGAAATGACGGCCACCTCCGTCGTACCACCACCGATATCGACAATCATGCTGCCCGAAGGTTCCGTTACCGGAAGGCCAGCGCCGATGGCTGCCGCCATGGGCTCCTCGATCAGCAGCACTTTCCTGGCCCCTGCACTTTCAGCGCTTTCCTGAATCGCACGGCGCTCCACCGCAGTCGCTCCGGACGGAACGCAGATGATGATCTGCGGACTGGCGAACGCGCGGCGATTATGAACCTTTCGGATGAAATGCTTGATCATTTCCTCCGCGACTTCGAAGTCAGCAATCACACCGTCGCGCAGGGGACGAATGGCCGTGATGTTTCCCGGTGTCCGGCCAACCATCTGTTTGGCTTCGTTACCAACTGCAAGAACCTGTTTCTTGCCACGCACCTCCGCGATCGCCACAACGGAAGGTTCATCGAGGACAATCCCGCGACCCTTGACATAGACGAGCGTGTTGGCGGTGCCGAGGTCGATGGCCATGTCGGCAGACATGAGACCCAGCAGACGAGAAAACATCCAAAACTCCTGGCGCGGCTCTGTGCAGGGGACAGATGGCGGATCATGATTGCGGGGCGGCTCCCCGCGGGTGGACTTAACCAGACGCGGCAGGTTCAGCAAGGCCCGGAGAGTCAATATAATGCGCGCGACGAAATTGGGGCGTCCAGATCCCATTTCCTGGATCCCGTTTGGAAACATACAAAAAAATAATCGCGCGCCCTGATCCTGCCACCCTTCTGTCACGTTGTATGTGTCTAGAAGTGCGAAACCGTTCCTTCCGAACCGATCACCGGAACGCGGACCGGAACGTCTAACAGGATGCTTTGTCATGAAGACCCTTACAACTCCTCGCTTTCTGGCTGTTCTGACATTCTGCGGCGTGGCACTTGCTGGCTGCGGCAGCCCGTATGACAGTGGCGCACGTGCAGGCTCCGGCGCACTGATCGGCGCAGGCGGTGGTGCCGCAATCGGAGCACTCGCCGGTGGTGGTCGCGGGGCACTGATCGGAGCCCTTGCCGGTGGCGGCACGGGAGCCGCAGTTGGTGCAGCAACGACTCCTAACCGCCCACGCAACGGATATTGAGCTATAAGCAGCACTCATTCCGTTAGAGACGATCAAGGATTCGGACTATGAGGACCGTTTTTTCCCACTCCGCCCTGCGCTGTACGGCGCTTGTCGGGGCATTCGCCACTGTTCTCGCTCTGGGTGGATGCGAAGGGAATTATGATCCCGGCTCGCGCGCTCTCGGAGGCGGTCTCCTGGGCGGCGGAACCGGCGCTGCCATCGGTGCTCTCGCAGGGGGTGGCCGCGGTGCGGCAATCGGTGCTCTGGCTGGCGGCGTCCTTGGCGCGGGCGCAGGCGCGATTACGACTCCTAATCGCCCCGGGTACCAGGGGGGATACGCCAACGGCCAGCAGGGTTATTACAATAACCAGCAGGGCGGCTATCGGCAGCAGCAGGGGCAGTACATGCAACCGCAGTACCAGTGCCCGCCGAACACGAACTGCCAGTACCCGCCCAACAACGGATATGCCCAGCAGGGTGGCTATCAACAGCAATCCCCCAGTTATCAGGGTGGCTACGGCTACTGAGCCAAAATGCGCAGGGTTATTGGCCTCAGATCATTCTCAGACCGATAACTGCAAGGAGAATGCCCAGAAACCATCTCTGGGCATTCTCGGGCAACCGTCCCGCAAGAAGTGTTCCAAGCAAAATGCCTGGAATGGAACCCATCAACAGTTCCACCAGCACAACAGAATCGACAGCGCCCTGAAGCCAGTGTCCCCCGCCAGCCAGCAGCGCCAGGGGAACGGCATGCGCAATATCCGTTGCAACGAGTTCACGCGTACTGACACGCGGGTACAGGACCGTCAGGGCCGCCATACCAATGGCTCCGGCCCCTACGGATGAAAGTGTGACCAGCGTCCCGAGCACAACACCAAGTACTACCGTCAGACCATCAATGGTCACGGGGCGAAGCGTGCCGACCCCTGCGGACCATTTCTGCAGCCAGGGTTTGAAAAGGATCGCCGGAACGGTCAGCAGCAGCGCAATACCCAACACTTCGGTGATCAACCTGGACACAAATGGGCTGGGACCGAAATGACGAAGGAAAATCAGGCATAAAAGCCCGGCAGGGAGACTTCCGGCCATTTGGAGAAGAACGATTCTCCAGCGGACAACACCGTGGTGCCGATTAAGTGCCGTGCCGAAAATCTTGGTAATGGCGGCATAAAGCAGGTCTGTCCCGACAGCCGACTGAGGCTTGACGCCAAACAGCAGAATCAGCAACGGCGTCATGAGTGACCCACCGCCAACGCCCGTCATTCCCACCAGAAAGCCGACCAGCAGCCCTGAAAGCGTATAAAGCCAAGAATGCGGCATGACGGTCCCTTATCCCTCAGATAATGAGACCATACCGTTCGTGGTATTTTTGTCTACCGATTATATAAACTATTTTAATTAGTTAAATAATCGGTAGACAAAAAAAAACAGGCGTGCGGGTCAGTCCCTTCACGCCTGTTTGTAGATGATCTTTTACAGAGCTTCCGGCTCGGTGCGTTCGCGCTTGGTGAGAAGCTTGTTCAGTGCGTGAATATAGGCCCGGACTGCGGATACCACCGTATCAGCATCGGCGCCCTGCCCGTCCACGAGTTTGCCGTTTTCCTGCAGACGGACCGTCGTGCGAGCCTGTGCATCCGTACCTTCAGTCACGTTGGCTACAGAAAAGAGGGCCAGCTCAGCAGTATGTGGGAAAGCCTCGCCTATTGCGCGGAAAGCTGCGTCGACAGGCCCATTGCCACTGACTTCCGCGTACTGGATGGCACCATCAACGCTGATCTCCAGCTTGGCACGAGCCTTCTGCTTCGTGCCCGACGCCAGTTCCAGTGCAATCAGATGAACCCGCTCGTGGTCACGACTTTCATCATCGACGAGCGCTCGGATATCATCATCAAAAACGACTTTCTTGCTGTCGGCCAGATCCTTGAAGCGCGCAAACGCGGCGTTCAGGGCATCGTCTTCCAGCGGCGGATAACCGAGTTGCGCCAGCTTGTCGCGGAATGCCGCACGGCCGGAATGCTTGCCCATGACCAGCGAGGTCTTGTTCCAGCCTACGCTTTCCGGCGTCATGATTTCGTAAGTCGCAGCGTTTTTCAGGATCCCGTCCTGATGGATGCCACTTTCATGAGCGAATGCATTACGTCCGACGATGGCCTTGTTCGGCTGGACATCAAAACCCGTGATCGTCGCCAGCATGCGGGACATGCCCAGCAGCTTTGTCGTCTCAATACCAGTCGTCTTACCGTACTGATCGTGACGCGTGCGCAACGCCATGACGATTTCTTCAAGCGCCGCATTACCTGCGCGCTCGCCGATGCCGTTGATCGTACATTCGATCTGCCGTGCGCCACCTTCGACGGACGCCAGCGTGTTCGCAACGCCGAGGCCCAGATCGTTGTGGTTATGCGCAGAGAAAATCACCTGATCCGCACCCGGCACGCGTTCGCGCAGCATGGTGAAGATCGCGCGCATTTCTTCCGGTGTAGCAAAGCCGACCGTATCGGGAATGTTGATCGTGTTCGCGCCATTGCGGATCGCCATTTCGACGCAACGGCACAGAAAATCAGGATCGGTCCGCGAGCCGTCCTCAGCCGACCATTCCACGTCATCCGTGTACTGGCGCGCCTTCTGGTTGCCCGAGGCAATGATTTCCAGAACCGTTTCCGGCTCCATACGCAGCTTGTATTTCATGTGCAGCGGAGACGTGGAAATGAAGTTGTGAATCCGCGGTCGCTCGGCTTTTTTCAGGGCCTCGCCACAGGATTCGATATCGCGCTTACCACCACTGCGGGCCAAACCGCAGATCACCGATCCACGGACATCTTCGGCAATCCGGCGCACACTCTCGAAATCGCCTTCGGACGCCACGGGGAACCCGGCTTCAATCACATCCACGCCCAGAGCACTCAGCGCATGGGCCATACGGAGCTTCTCTTCGAGGTTCATCGAAAAGCCGGGAGACTGCTCGCCGTCGCGCAGCGTAGTGTCGAAAATAATGACGCGGTCGTCGGCGATGGTGCCGAAGGACGGGTGATGGAAAGTCATGATGGAGATCGTCTCGTCTGGTTCAGGGTGGCTTTCGGTCTGTTATCCCCTGAACGCAACGGAGCGCTGTCCGCCTAGAATAAGGCGTTCAGGGGCCGATAAGTCGAAGCGAGAGGATCGAAAGAAACGTCATGGCTGCGTTCAATGACTGATTCTTGCGCCATGCGCAACCCGCATGAACATAAAGTCTCCAATGCAAAAACATTGGGTCACCCTGTCATGACGCCTGCATTCGTTGCGAAATAACGGTCTATGGCCGTTTTCATTGCGTTGGCGACCTGGGTGCGATGCACGGCCTGACGCAGGGCCGCTTCATCCAGCCGATTGGACATGAAACCCATCTCCACCAGAACAGAAGGGATCTCGGAGGATTTCAGGACCACGAACGCGGCATGGCGGGCCGGATGGGTCAGCAACCCGATTCTGTTTCGGAACGAGTTCACGACACTGGCCGCCATATGTGCTGAACCCCGGCGCGTCTCTTCCGAAACGAGACTTGCCAGGATCTGCTGTACATCCGGCGACATACCGTGAAATGCGGGACCAGCGAAGCGGTCCGCGCTGTTTTCCGTCCGCGCGAGAGATGCTGTCTGGGCATCGGATGCCCCACCTGACAATGTATAGACACTTGCGCCTCGCACATCCCTGTCATGCAGGGCGTCGGCATGCATGGAAATGAAGAGATGGGCCTGATGTCGCTGCGCCATTTCGACCCGCCCTTCCAGCGGAATGAAACGGTCTTCAGAGCGCGTCATCGCCACCCGGTAACGCCCCGAGGCCAGAAGCTGACGACTCAGTTCCGAAGCTGCGGCTTCGGCAATATGTTTTTCATAGGTTCCGGAAACCCCGATCGCTCCCGGATCTTTGCCTCCATGACCAGGATCCAGCATCACCAGCGGCTTTGGAGGGGCTGCTCCTTTATGAATGGCCGGCGTATGAAGTTTCGCGTGCGCCGCGTGGCGGGCCAGGGCAGCCCGGGGCACAAGAAACGCCCCCCCCGACACACCAGCGCAGAAACCGCTGCTCAGGGCGCTGGTCAGTGTACGTCGCGTCAGCATTGGCGGTGTTCCGGTCCGTGCGATGAATGACAGAAATGATCATACAGCATCAGACCCTGTCAGAAACATGGCGCAGACGCACCAAAAACTGTCTTTCGCAACGCCGTGAAGGCGTGGGGCGCACGGAAGGAAAATGGCACGCTTGCCACAGACAACGCTTTCAGTCATCCTGCGGTACAGGGACATGTAAAGTACGGTCCGACCGGCCACGGGCTCAAGCCTTCCCGTGCCGCTCCCGCCTTTTCCTGTTCCCGTCATGACGTCCCGTCGTTTGACAGATGCGCGAGTTGCCTTCCGTACGCTGTCCTGACCGGATCGAAGTGGCGATCCATGGACTCCGGTATGCCCCTCAGGGTCTTCCGGACAAAGTTTTTCATCCGGCTCCAGATTCTGGACCGGCCGTCTGTTCAGGGGACGAATGTCATTCAACGTGCTCGCATCCAGCAGCCTCACCGGAACGGGACCAGATGGATCCCGCCGCTGTGCGTTCGGACTGCGCCGTTCCCTCCACCCCACACAATCTGATGCTCCCACAGGCCAAGGCAGTCACAGTGGAGCGTCGTGGAGTTCAGTTTTCCATGACCAAGCGTATGCTCATCGACACCACACACGCGGAAGAAACGCGTGTTGTGGTCATGGATGGTGACCGCGTCGAAGATTACGACGTCGAGACCTCAACCAAGAAACAGCTCAAGGGCAACATCTATCTTGCCAAGGTTATCCGTGTAGAGCCAAGCCTTCAGGCCGCGTTCGTCGAATACGGCGGGAATCGTCACGGCTTTCTGGCTTTCAGCGAAATCCACCCCGACTACTTCCAGATCCCTGTTGCAGACCGCGAGAAGCTTCTTGCGCTCCAGGAAGAAGAAAACGCCGAACGCGCTGAAATCGCCGACGACGGTGACACCGAAAGTGCCCCGGAAGAGAGCGACGACGGCGAGATCAGCGACCGCCGGGCTCCCGAAACCGTCGGCGGCGAGCACGATACGGGTGAAGAAAACGCGTCTTCGCGCCGCACGGCCCGTTTCCTGCGCAACTACAAGATTCAGGAAGTCATCCGCCGCCGTCAGGTGCTGCTGGTCCAGGTCGTCAAGGAAGAGCGTGGCAACAAGGGCGCAGCCCTGACCACCTATATCTCCCTTGCCGGTCGTTACTGTGTCCTGATGCCCAACGCCCTGCGTGGCGGCGGGGTTTCCCGCAAGATCACGTCTGACGCCGATCGCCGCCGCTTGCGCGATGTGATCGCAGAACTGGATCTGCCTAAATCCATGGCGATGATCGTCCGCACAGCCGGAGCCGGTCGCCCCGCTCCCGAAGTGATGCGCGACTGCGAATATCTGTTGCAGTTGTGGGACGACATCCGCTCCCACGCCCTGTCCTCGGTTGCTCCGACGCTCGTCTATGAGGAAGCAAGCCTCATTAAGCGTGTTATCCGCGACCTGTATTCCAAGGACATCGAAGACATTCTCGTCGATGGCGAAGCCGCCTGGAAGAGCGCGCGCGAATTCATGCGCCTGCTGATGCCTGGTAACGCCAACAAAGTGAAGCTCTGGCAGAACCGGGGGCAGAGCCTGTTCGCCCGCTACAATGTTGAAGGCCATCTGGACGCGATGTTCTCGCCCACGGCCCGCCTGCCTTCGGGCGGCTATCTGGTCATCAACCAGACCGAAGCCCTTGTGGCCGTGGACGTGAACTCCGGAAAGTCCACCTCCCAGCGCAATATCGAGGAAACGGCCCTGCGCACGAACCTCGAAGCCGCCGAGGAAGTCGCCCGTCAGCTCCGCCTGCGCGATCTGGCCGGCCTTGTCGTGATCGACTTCATCGACATGGAGAGCCGTCGCCACAACGCCCAGGTGGAAAAGCGCCTCAAGGACGCCCTGCGTTCCGATCGCGCTCGCATCCAGGTCGGACACATCTCGCATTTCGGTCTGCTCGAAATGTCCCGGCAGCGCCTGCGCCCGTCCATCGCAGAAGCCGTGCTGACCCCCTGCCCCCACTGCCAGGGCACGGGCTTCATCCGAGGCACGGAAAGCTCCGCACTGCACGTTCTGAGAGCGATCGACGAGGAAGGCGCACGCCAGCGCTCGTCCGAGATCGAAGTGCATGTAGGTTCGGAAATCGCGCTTTACATTCTCAATCACAAGCGCTCCTGGCTTGCGGATATCGAACGTCACCACCGCATGCAGGTCATCTTCCGCACCGAGGAAAATCTGGCCGCGACCGACATGCGCATCGAGCGCCTGAAGGCCCAGACTGCCGCACCGGAGCGTACACCCGAGCGCGCCGTGGAACGGACACCTGAAACGGTGCGTACAATCGAAATCATCGAAGAGCAGGCCCCCGTGGCCCTGCGCCCGGAGACGTCGGTTGTCGATGCGGAAATCATCGAAGACGTGGTGCCGTCAGAGAGTGATGAAGAAGGCAATGGCGGTCGCCGCCGCCGCCGCCGCCGCCGTCGTGGCGGTCGCCGCGAACAGACGGGTGACATGCAGGCTGCTGACGCGTATCAGGAGCACGATGCCCCCCTTCACGAGGAGCGCGAGCCTGCGACTGCCGATGCCGCCGAAGAAAACGGTATCATCCCAGGTCGTCGTCGTACCCGCTTCAAGCGCGTGGTTCGCGAGACCGAAGGTGAAGGCGTGTCGCCCGCGGAGGCTTTTTCCGAAGACCGTTATGTGGCGCCGCAGCGCTCCAATGCGCCGGCAGAACGTTCGCCACGCCGCCGTGAAGAACGCGAGGAGCGTCCTGTCACTCGTCGCTACACCGGTCCGACGCCCGCCGATCCGTTTGGTGGCAGCTTCGATATCTTCGACGTGATCGAGCAGGCAGAGTTCGAAGGAACGACGCAGGCTTTGCAGACCGGTATCAACGCACCTGCAAAAATCGAGATCGAGCAGACGCCCGTGATCGAAACGACAGTCGTAGCCGAAGAGCCCGTTACCGAAGATGTCATCAAGCCCCGTCGTGGTCGCCGTCCGGCACGGGCGAAGACGGTTGAGGCGGCCCCTACCGAGACGACGCTGGAAATACCAGCCGCCGAGGAAAGCCCCGCACCGTCTTCCAATGCAGCGGAAGCAGTAGAAGAGGCTCCGAAACCGCGCCGCACACGGACGCGTCGCACTTCCAGAGCCAAGACTGATGACACTGTGGCTCCTGTCACGGAGTCCACGGCCGAGGCTCCATCAGCTCCTTCGGCCATCATCACCGAAGAAACGGTTGCGGAGGGTGCCAAGCCGAAACGGACCCGGACCCGTCGGACTGCCAAGGCCAAGCCGGAAGCAGCCCCGAGCGATGACGGCAATGTTCTGCAGCCGGTCAATATCGATGAAATCGCGCCGCCGAAGCGTCGCGTGGGTTGGTGGAAGCGCTGATCGCTCAGCGTTTTCCTCTTCATAAAAAAGGCCGGTCGGGATTATCCCGACCGGCCTTTTTTATTTGGCGTTACATCGCCTGATTAACGGCAGACGCTCTGCGCGCCTGTCGCCGCGATATAGGTCCCGGTCAGAGGCTGAAAGCAGGCATTGCGCGGACAGGAACTCGTGCTCGCCAGACTTTGTGCGTAGACGGCTGCTCCTGCCCGGGCCTGCTCCTGAAGTGCGCTTCCACAAAGCGGCGTATCCAGAGGGGCTGACGGGTCGTTGAACAGTTTTTTCTTCCCGTCCTCGGAGCTTTCGTCCACCAGTCCCGGCGCAAAATCCTGTGGCGGGATCTTCGCCTGCGTGACTGGACCGGCGGTAGGCACAGGCGCCCTGGGCTGATCGACGCAGGCCGCTAGCAGTGGCAGGGCAACGAGACTCAACCAAAACGAACGCATGCAGACTCCGGATCGCAGATCAGATGGATGGAAAAAATCAAAGTCCAAGATCGCCCTGCGGCGACAGACTGTCCAGTTTTGCCCCACGCTCTCCATCCGCGAAAGACAGAACGACGCGATCGGCGACAGGCCGGGCTTCCGCACTCGTGACAGGTTGTCCGTTCACATCCTGCACAAGTACATAGCCGCGACTGAGAATAGCACGAGGCGAGACGGCTTCCAGATGACTGCCCAACCCCTGAAGCCGAGCCTGCTGAAGTCGGATCGCGCTTCTGAGAATATCGGGCGACAGGCGTTGGCGTTCGGTCCGGAGCTGGAAGGTCTGGAGCGAACGCTGCCAGGCCGTATCCAGTTCACCAGAGACCAGACGCAGCGCGGCACGTCGACGCTCGATCAGCAGTTCCGGACTGGGAAGATGGGTTGCTGGCGCCGTCAGGCGGGCACGGGCGCGACTGACGAGAAGCTCTGGCGCGGGTAGGCGCAGGGCCTGCAAACGTGCCTGACTGCGCCCGATCAGAAGCTGCGGCGACGGCAGATGCATCCCCGGCGTATCAAGCCGGTTGCGGATACGCATTACAAAAGACGGCAACGCCAGATCGAGCCGCTGCCCCCGATCCTCCAGACGCATCCGCGCTGAATCCAACAGACCGGGCAGATCGGGCAGACGGGCGGCGGCCTGATCCAGACGTGCACGGGCCGTCTGGATGATACGGGTCAGCGCACCTGTCAGACGCGCATTCCGGTGCGCCATGTCCGCGACCATTTCCGAGCGCAGGGGCACGGCCATTTCGGCGGCTGCGGTCGGGGTGGGCGCGCGGCGGTCCGAAACAAGGTCAATCAGCGTCGTGTCGGTCTCATGCCCGACTGCGGAAATAACGGGAACGGGACAGGCCGCAACGGCGCGCAGGACGCGCTCGTCGTTGAACGCCATCAGATCTTCCAGAGACCCACCGCCACGCGCAACGATCAGCACATCCGGCGTGCGCGGACGGCGGACGGACATGCCTTCGATGGCGGCGGCAATCTGGGATGCTGCCCCCTCACCCTGCACAGGAACCGGCCAGAGCAGGACGTCCCGCGGGAAACGGCGGCTGATCGTCGTTATGATATCGTGCAGCACCGCACCGGACCGCGACGTGATGACGCCGACGAGAGACGGCAGGAACGGGATGGCCTTCTTGCGCTCGGGGTCAAACAGCCCTTCTTCAAGCAGTTTGCGGCGCAGGCGTTCGATATTCGCGAGCAACGCCCCCTCGCCCGCAAATTCCATGCGATCGATGACGAGTTGATAGCTGGAACGTTCGCCATAAGCCGAGACACGGCCGGTCGCGATGACTTCATTGCCGTTCTCGGGAGCCATGCCAAGGCGCGAGACACTCCCGCGCCAGATCACACCTGCGATCTTGCCGCCTTCATCCTTGAGCGAAAGATAAATATGCCCGGACGGATAGCGCTTGAGTTCCGTAATCTCACCGCGCACGCGCACGCGGCCGAATCCGCTCTCCAGCGTGCGTTTGATCGCTCCGGAAATCTCGGAAACCGAATATTGCGGCACATTCCCGCGGATCGACGCGCCATCACTCTCCATCATGACATCAGTCTATGCTACGCACGCCCTCAAACGAAGCCCATGAGTGCAGAATAAAGGATAAGCGGAATGCGCGTTTTGCTGGTCGGGTCCGGAGGGCGTGAACATGCCCTGGCTACATGTCTTGCACGCTCGCCGAGCCTGAGCGCTCTTTATGCGGCTCCGGGCAACCCCGGCATGGCGTCCATTGCCACGCTCGTTCCGCTAAAGGCCGATGACGTCGCAGGACTGGTCCGGTTCGCGCAGGAACAGAAGATCGATCTGATTGTCCCCGGCCCGGAAGCGCCGCTGGTAGCAGGCCTGGCGGATGCCTGCGCCGAAGCGGGCATTCCGTGCGCCGGTCCGACGAAGGCGGCGGCGCTGCTGGAGGGCAGCAAGGCGTTCACGAAGGACGTAGCGGACGCAGCCGGTATTCCAACTGCACGCTGGGAGCGCTTTGAAGACGAAGCCCCGGCCATTGAATTCGTGCGTCGTCGTGGCGCTCCGATCGTCATCAAAGCGGACGGGCTGGCTGGCGGCAAAGGCGTGGTCGTCGCCCAGAGCGTCGAGGAAGCCGAAGACGCTATCCGCCGGCTCGGCATGCCGCTCGTGATCGAGGAATGCCTGGTCGGCGAGGAAGTCTCGCTTTTCGCATTCTGCTCGGACGACAAGGCTGTACTCATCGGGGCCGCACGCGACCACAAGCGCCTCGGCGATGGTGACACCGGCCCGAACACCGGCGGTATGGGGGCGATTTCCCCGCCCCCCGCGTTCGGGCGCGAGATGCAGGAAAAGGCGCTCGACATCATGGTGCGCCCGATGCTGGCCGAGATGGTCCGTCGTGGCACGCCGTTCCGAGGCGTGATCTTTGCAGGGCTGATGCTGACGACCGAAGGGCCGAAGCTGATCGAATACAATGTTCGTTTTGGCGACCCCGAAGCGCAGGCCCTGCTGATCCGCCTGAAATCGGACCTGCTACCGATCCTTGCCGCACTGGCCCAAGGCAATCTGGAACACGCAGCCGCCGAGTTCTCGGACGAACATTCGATCTCACTGGTTCTGGCCGCCAACGGCTATCCGGACGCCCCGAAAAAAGGTGGCCGGATCAGCGGGATCGAGCGCGCAGAAGCCGTTCCGGGCGTCTCGGTCTTCCATGCGGGCACAACACTGGTCGATGGCGTTCTGGTGGCGGATGGGGGCCGCGTCCTGACCGTCTGCGCGAAGGCCACAACACCGGAAGAAGCGCGCAAGCTGGCTTATGAAGGCGCATCCGCGATCCAGTGGGAGGACAAGATCTTCCGCAACGATATCGGGCTGTGACGAACGAACCAATCCTGCTGGTTCAGAAAATATACCGGGAAACCGACGCCCTTTACACAAGGCTCGCGCCTGAAATGGGCCAGCAGGCACTCGGTTATCGTATTCTCTACGGACCACCCCGTCCCTGTCCCGATATCCTTTTCATCGGCTTCCAACCGGGCGGCCGTGAACAGGATGCGCTGGAAGGCCTCACTGAAGGGCAGCACAGGCACTGGCCACACCAATTTGAACTGGTTTCGGCCCCATGGTCTTTGGCTCGGGCGATCCGCAATATCTTCGGGTGAACTATCTGGAGCGATGTACTGGACTAAATCTCGTTTTCTTTCGTGCACCCTCCATGGCCGCATGGCGACAGATCGCACGCCCGGTCCGTAAGGAACTCGAAACATTCTCGCAGGACAACTGTGAATACATTACCAGGGCCCTGTGCCCCCGGATGATTTTCGTCATTGGTCTGGGTACTTTTGACACCCTGACTAAGGGAAGACCGGTTTTACGGAAGCAACATTCACGCCGAGCGGATGTTCTGGTCCGGGAAGGTCAGATCTGGGGCTTTCCCGCCATCGGCGTAACGCATCTAACAGGCAGCCGCATCAACACCTGCGATCGCGAGAGACTTGCTCTTTTCCTACGAAACAAAGTGGGGATCTGAAAATCCATCCCCTACTGCACCCAAACATGCGAAAACAGCATGTGGTTCAAAAGGGTTGAAAAATAGTTTCCTGTCCGTTTCGAGACGAAATCGACCGTTTTCATTTGGATCATGGGCGAGCCAGGCATCTGCTGCATGATGGCGTGACCGGCCTCCTGCCAGATCGGAGCCGCTTTGGTCGGATCTGTCTCGGCTTTGGCCTGATCGAACAGAGACTGCACATGCTGGTCGCAGAACCCCGTGAAGTTCGGGGAGACGGCTGTGTTGGGATGATAGTTGTCGCAACCGAACAGGTCGTCGAGGAAAGTTGAGGCGGAGGGGTAATCCGCGAACCAATAGGACAATGCGATCTGGACGTGATTAGCGGTGTTCTGTTCGTAAGAGTCCGCAAGACCTGCCGTAATGGGACGAAGCTGCGCGTTCAAACCGACGGCCTGCAAAGCATTCCGCAGATACGTGCCCATGCCGAGTTCCATGGCCCGGTTAGGCACGACCAGTGTCACGGATGCCCCTTCCGCCCCCGCTTCATGGATTAAACGGCGCGCGCCCTCCAGATCCTGCGGGCATTCCAGCTCCAGATCAGCGCCCGGAATGCCATGTGGCACCATCTGGCACAGGGGCTCGGAAATCGCGCTACCACCAAACAGGATTGTCATGGCATGGCGATTGACGGCCATGCTGACCGCCCGGCGCACCCGCACATCGGTGAACGGTTTTTCGTGCGTGTTCATCGCCAGATAATAAAGGCCTAGCAGCGGCTCGATATACACCTGCGACGTGTATTGCGCGCCTAGTTCACCCAGTCGGTCGGCAGGCTTGGCGTCCAGCATCCAGTCATAACGCCCCTGCTCAACTGCCGTGACCTGCGCCTCGTCCGACAATCCGAAATCATATTCGATGCGATCCACGAAGCCGTCCGTCTGGGCCTGGGGGTTCCAGACGTGGAAATACGGATTGCGCTCCAGAACCATCCCGTGTCCCGGATCGTACTGCGTGATGCGATACGGCCCGGTTCCGGGAACGGTCGTTCCACCCATGTCGTGAGCAGGCGTTGCGGCGGGCAGGATCACCGCATGAGGGAATGCCAGTTTGTAGAGGAATTCGCCGTCCGGCTTCGTCAGATGAAAGACGATTTCGCCGGTTTCCGGATGCCCCTCAACGCCGGGTAGCATGCAGCGGTCAGGCTTTTCCAGACAGTCCGCGGCGCCTGCGATACCGCCATAGAATGAGGCGGCAGTTGGGCTTCCGGCGCGATAGATCCGTCGGAAAGACGCCACCACGTCCTCCACCCGCACGGGCGCACCATCGGAAAAATGCAGACCCGGCCGCAGATGCAGGCGCCATGTCAGGCCATCCGGACTGATCTGCGGCATGGCGTCGGCAAGGTCCGGCACCACTTCCAACCCTGCTGTTCCCCGCGCCAGGCGGAAGGTCAACAGCGGATCGTACATGTTGACGAACACCTGCATGTACTGGGTGCCATAATTGATCTGCGGGTCCAGCGTCCCGCCAGGGCCATCCGCCGTCAGATGCAACGTGCCGCCGCGATGGGGGCTGCCAAGCGTGATGCCGTTCCAGTCAGGCGGTGTCTGCTCTCCGGCAAGTGCAGGAAAAGCCCCCAGTCCCAGAAACAACCCCGCCGCGAGAAGCGCAGCCCCCCGCTTCATTCAGCGCTTCGCCAGTTCACGCAGACGCGCGATCAGAGCATCTGCGTTGCCATCAGCTGGAATAGTGCCGGCATAACGCGCATTCGGGTCCATGATGACGATCTGCGGCGCAGGGACGAAATGGTCCCCCTCCTTCTGGAGCGGCGCATGATATTCAGCCGTCATGGCCTTGATCATGTTCGGCGTGCCCGTGAACGGCATGACATGCGGTGCGACGGGCAGGACATATTCCTTAAGCGGGTCAGCCTCGTCGAACGGATTGAGGGACACGGCGAGAGGTGAAACGCGAATGCCTTCCGGACGCAGCGTGACCAGTGCCTGCTCCATGCTCTTCAGCACAGGCTTGCACTTTTCCTCGGGGCAGTTGGCGTCGAAGAACCAGACCAGCATCCAGGTATTATGGAAATCGCCTTCGGTCACAGTGCTTTCGCCCAGCGAGTCCAGACGGAAGCTGCCGCCGACCTCATTACCGTTGGACTGGACCAGCAGACCCGGCCCACCGTTAGACGCCAGATGGAAGCCGACATATCCCAGAACGACCGCCACAGCGAACACGCCCCAGATGATGCGATTGCCGACCTTCTTGCGGCGTTCATGATTGGTCTGCATGACCTTCCTGTCTTTAATGTGCGTCAGCCCAGCTGGGGCCGATACCGGTTTCTACTTCAAGGGCCACGTCGAGTTTGGCGGCCCCTTCCATTTCTGTGCGGACAAACTCCGCCAGTGCTTTCGCATCCTGCTCTTCAACTTCGAAGAGCAGTTCATCGTGCACCTGAAGAACCATTTTCGCTTTCAGCCCCGTTTCGGGCAAACGCCGCGCCAAATGGACCATGGCACGCTTGATAATATCCGCCGCACCGCCCTGAAGCGGGGCATTGATGGCCTGACGCTCCGCATATGCACGACGGGCACCGTTCTTTTCGGCAATGCCCGGCACATAGCAACGACGCCCAAACGGCGTGGTGACATAGCCGTGCTTCTTCGCCTCTTCCTTGGTCCGCTCCATATAGGCGCGGATACCGGGATATCGGGCGAAATAGGCATCAATATAGGAACGTGCTTCACCCGGAGAAATCTGGAGCTGCTGCGCCAGACCGAAAGCCGAGATACCGTAAATAATGCCGAAATTGATGGCCTTGGCCCGGCGACGGGTCAGCGGGTCCATGCCTTCGAGCGGGATACCGAAGACTTCAGACGCCGTGCGGGCATGAATGTCCTGACCCAGACGGAACGCCTCAAGCAAAGGTTCGATCTGTGCGACATGAGCCAGAAGGCGCAGTTCGATCTGACTGTAATCCGCCGAGAGCAGAACGCAGCCGGGAGCCGCCACGAACGCCTTGCGGATGCGCGCGCCTTCCTCCGTCCGGATAGGAATGTTCTGAAGGTTCGGCTCGTTGGACGACAGACGGCCCGTCGTAGTGATCGCCATCTGGAAGGACGTGTGGACCCGCTGCGTGTCTTGATCCATCTGCTGGACCAGCGCATCGGCATAGGTCGATTTCAGCTTGGCGAGTTGGCGCCACTCCAGAATTTTGCGCGGCAGGTCATGCCCCTGCTCGGCCAGTGATTCCAGAACTCCGGAATCCGTGCCCCAGCTTCCGCTTTTCGTCCGCTTTCCGCCAGGAAGACCCATTTCGTCGAACAGGATTTCGCCAAGCTGCTTGGGAGAGCCAACATTGAAGCTGCGCCCAACCTGTTCATGGATTTCCTGCTCAATCGCTCCCATGCGTTCGGCAAAATCGACGGACATGCGGCGCAGTTCTGTGGCGTCCACCTTGATGCCGACATCTTCCATATCCGTCAGGATCTGGATCAGTGGACGTTCGATTTCTTCATACAGCGCCAGTGCCTGTCGGGTCCGCAACGGCGGATGCAGCACCTGCCACAGACGCAGCGTGACGTCCGCATCCTCGGCGGCATAAGCCGTCGCTGCCTCGATCGCGACCTGTGTGAAGGGAATGCGCTTGCGACCCGTTCCCGTTACAGAGTCATAAGTGATGGGCGTGTGACCCAGATGCAGTTGGGAAAGTTCGTCCATCCCCTGCCCGTGCTCACCTGCGGACTGGGCATAGGAAATAAGCATCGTGTCATCGATGGGCGTGATCTCGGGAATGCCAGCGCCGCGAAAAACGGTCAGATCGTATTTCGCGTTCTGAAATACCTTGAGGACGGATGCATCGCGCAACAGCGGACCCAGACGCTCCAGCGCCTCTGTACGATCAAGCTGGCGGCTGGCGGGCTCATCTGCCGGAGCCTCTTCCAGCAGATCGCGCGTGACTTCATGCAGGAACGGCACATAACAGGCCTTCCCCGGCGCAACTGATAGCGAGAGCCCGACCATATGGGCCTGACGCGCATTGAGACTGTCCGTCTCGGTATCAACAGCCACCACACCCGCCGTCCGGGCCTCCGCGATCCAGCGATCCAGCGCCTCCAGATCCGTGACGGTTTCGTAAGGGCCATAAGGCGCGTCGGGGACCGTGACGGCCGCAGCTTCGTCGCGTTCAGCAGCCTTGTCTTCGGGCCGAACGATTTGACGCGTGAAGGGGCGCGGCTTGGCCGCCAGACCCAGCCCCATGCGCTGGATGGTGGAATGGAAACCCATCTCCTCCAGCCAGTCCCGCAGCGTTTCGCGAACCGGCTCGCGGCATCCGAGTTCGCTGATCGGCTGCGGCATCGGCGCGTTCTCGTCCAGCAGCACCAGCTTGCGGGACATGCGCGCGGCCTCGGCATGTTCGATCAGATTGTCGCGCCGCTTGGACGCTTTCATACCCGGAGCAGCCGCGAGGATCTGCTCCAGCGTACCATATTCGTTGACGAGCTGCGCCGCACCCTTTGGACCAATCCCGGGAACGCCGGGCACGTTATCCGTCGAATCCCCCATCAGCGCCTGAACGTCCACGACCTGATCAGGGCGCACGCCGAACTTGGCCTCGACCTCAGCCTCACGGATCGGCTTCTGCTTCATCGGGTCCATCAGCTCAACGCCGGGACGCACGAGCTGCATCAGATCCTTGTCGGACGAAATGATGGTGCAGCATCCGCCCTCTTCCACGACCGCTTTCGCATAGGCCGCGAGAAGGTCATCCGCCTCCCAGCCCTCAAGCTCGATCGACGGCACATTAAAAGCAGCCGTGGCGTCGCGGATCAGACCGAACTGCGGGCGCAGATCTTCGGGAGCTTCCGGCCGGTGCGCCTTGTACTGCGGGTAGATTTCGTTGCGGAACGTCACGCGGCCAGCGTCGAAAATCACCGCCAGATGCGTTCCCACATGGTCACGCAGCAGACGCGACAACATGTTCGTAAAGCCATAGACCGCATTGACCGGCACGCCCTGAGGGCTGCTCATCGGTGGCAGGGCATGGAACGCACGGAAGATGAAACCAGACCCGTCGATCAGGACCAGATGAGGCTTTCCCGAATCAGGCTTCTCCAAATCGGGCTTTTCTGGCGTCACGAATGTCTCCCTTCTCGCCCCAAAGGAGCGGACGTTCTAAAATCTCCGCGATGATAGGCCCATTCCCTTCCGTTTCAAACCGCCTCGCACGTCTTTCCTGCGGAGTGCTCTGCCTGCTGGCACTTCAGGCCTGCACGGCGCCGCCTCTGCCAAACCTGCACCCAACAGCGCAGGAAACGGCCCTGATCCCCCCGACGCTGACACTCGCCATGTCGGACGGCGCCCATATTCCGCTTCGCCTCTACCCGGCCACCACACCCAAACCACGTGGCATCATTCTTGCCCTGCATGGATATGGAGACAGCCGGGACGCATGGGAATTCGCTGGCCCGACCTTCACGTCCGCAGGCTTTACCCTGGCCGCCCCGGACATTCGCGGCTTCGGACAGACAGCGGACCGGGGTAGCTGGAGCAGCACGGCAAGGTTGGTGCAGGACACCCGCGAACAGGTGCTCTGGCTGCACGCCCATTATCCGGACACTCCCATTCACGTCATGGGAGAAAGCATGGGGGGGGCCATAGCCCTGCTGCTGGCCACAACAGACACACCCTATATCCGCAGTACGATCCTGCTTGCCCCGGCGGCACTGAATATCGGTCAGCCCTGGGAGAGCATTCTGGGGGGCATGGATGTACTGGCCCCGCACTGGAAGCTCGACGGATCAGCCGTACCCGGCCACCGGGTCGCAAGCGACAATCTCAAGGCACTCCGCCGGATGTATTTCGATCCCCTCACCCTGCACAGTTCGACGATCCATCCACTTTACGGCCTGACCCTTCTGATGCAGGCCGCCTACAAGGCCGCTCCCCGAGCCCGGACCCCGCTGCTCATCATTTTCGGCGGCCGGGACCAGTTCGTCCTGCCACCCTTCACGGCACGCCTGCTTCGCAAACTGCCTCCGGACACGCGGATCGACGAACTGCCTGGCGCGCACCATCTTCTCAGCCGGGATCGCCGGGGGGCCGCGCAGGACGCTGTTTCGTGGCTGGCTGCCCCGAACCGCTTCCTACCATCAGGCGGAGACATCGCCGCCGCTGCGTGGAAGGCCACAGCCCAGACCCGGACTTTTCCGTAAGGGCCTGACGCGGACGCCATATGTTTCATGAAAAATGGGGCTGGCAATCTGTCGCCGAAGCAGTTATCTGAACCCACATGGACCTGTAGCTCAGCTGGATAGAGCGTTGCCCTCCGAAGGCAAAGGTCACGCGTTCGAATCGCGTCAGGTCCACCACCAATCTCAAAAATCGCTATATTCTGTCAGTTTTTCAGAAGGTTTGACATCTTCCGGGAGAGGTTGGACAGCACCAAGCTCGGTCGAGTGATCCAGATGCAGAACAACCTGTCCGATGAGCGGACAGAATACCTGATTAACGATAGCCTTTCCTTCATACGCTTTCTCGGTCCAGCCCTGCCGGATCGTGTACCTGACACCAGAATAATCCGGCTGTTCCGCGAACGCCCGACACAGATCATTGCGATTGAAAGACTGTTTGATCGTTTTGATACGGCTTCTCATGGCTGGGCCGACACGGCTTATCGCTCAAAAGGCAATGAGGATCGGGCCAACCAATGTCGTCTATAATATTCGCTGCTTGGCAAGCCGAAGCATGAAATCCTCACTCTGCTCGAAGCACAGAAAGAGGGGGCCACCATGGTAACCACCCCAAAACTGAGAAATCAGGACAAAACTGCATCAACCAACAGTTTTTCGATCTCTCCAGGTGCTACCAGTTCATGTGGAAATCGATCATTACATCGTCGCAGCCTCCTCTGCTCTCAGCTTCTGTGCCTCGATGAAGGCTGATGCGCTATGAGCTATTTTAAGGGCTTGTAGAACATAATGGTCTTCTAACAGTTGCGCTGAAACCCATGTGCCTCGATCATCTTGCCCATAGTGGCCAGCATTTTGCACTTTTGACAGCAATCGGGCGACGTTCCCGCGAGAAACACCATAGTGCTTGGCCATTGCACTAGCGCTGCCAAGATCAACATAAGCGCGACTGGCGTCCGACGATGTCTCTTTCTGTGCTCGTGTCATTTCATTGAGAACAGAAATGCCAATCGTTGTGTTGACCAGGGGCGCAATCGACGGCGGCGGCGCATAATAGACCGGGTCATTGAGCATGCGCCGCGCAAAAATCGGGTGCATGTGGGTTAAAATTCGCGGATCTGTACTGGCGATCTCAGCACGCCCGGCACCATCGATCAGATCCAGTCCCTGCAGATTGATCTGAAGATAGAGATAAAACATTTTTTCAGAAAATTCTGTCATGGCATAGGCCCGCACACGCTGGTCTGCTTTGGGCAGCAAGGTGATATAGCCCCGTGTATGAATTTCTTTCAGATAGCTCGTGACCGTATTGGGACTGGCTATTCCCGTATGCTCGACCTCACGAAAAAGATTGGTTGCCGTGAGTGGTGGAAGATCCGGATTAATCTGGTGTGAAAAATGCAATGCAAGTGCGCCGTGGGTCATAACCCAGCGACGTAAATCAGCGACATAGCGGACTTCCCGCGGCATTTGCCTGTGGATCGACAGAAGTTGGTGGTTACAGAAATTCAGGCACTGAAGGAAGCTAGGCAATGCCATCAAATCATCAACTGTGTAGGTTGGCACGGTTTTGTGATCGGAGGGTGTAAAGTCAGCGTATGTCATACAAATGCCCAACAAAATGATCAGGCGTCATCTTTAGAGGTCTGCCGGATGAAGGAAATCCCTTTGTCGCATTTTTGGTGAGATTCATGTTTCGACTTGTTTTTTTTGAGGCCGAGATCGAAACTGGCAGCATGTCTTTTAAAAACAGTCCATTTTACAGAGATGCATTTGTGTATGTGATCTTTTCTTACGCCAAATACGACAGAAAAAAGTATCAAAGGCGCGCATCTGCATGACTACTGGGACATTTGACAATAATCAGCAGACTATAACGTTGACGCAGGCAATTGTCGTCAGCGGCAGCTTTCTATCTGCCGCAAGCTCCTCGGATATGCCGATAGCAATGATCCGAACCTTTGCTTTTGACAATATTTTAACGTCAGTCACCTTAAAGAATCAGGGTCAGCTTCTTGCCATTAAGGGCAACGAGTCGTTGTTTGTTCTTCTTGGTACGATATATGGTGGAGATGGTAGTCAGAATTTCAATCTTCCAGATCTGACAGGAAAAGTAGAAGTAGGAAGCCAAAGCAGTGCGTCTTTGGGACAGGTGACTGGCGAAAGCCAGACCACGCTGACCGACGACCAGTTGCCGCCGGCATTGGGTGGCGTCAGCCAATCAGTGGATAACGCTCAACCTTCACTGAACGTCAATTATCTCATTCGCGTGACGAGTGACTCGTCTTCGCCGGGATTTGTGGGAGAGGTTGACGCTTTTGCGGGGTCAACCTTCATGATCTCTGGTGGTCAGTTTCTTGTGGCAGCTGGGCAATTACTGCCTATCGCCGAATACCCCCAGTTGTATGCGGTCATTGGCACTACTTATGGCGGAGATGGACAGGCAACATTTGCGCTGCCTAATCTGACTGGGCGCAGCATTATCGGGACATCCAGCACGTTAAAACTGGGGGCTGTTGTGGGAAAGCAGACAGTCTCTCTGAGTAATGCGAACGTCCCCGTGTCCGATGGAGGCAACGGTACGTCCTTTGACAATCGTGCTCCCGGGCTCGCACTAAATTACATTATCTGTGTTAGCGGCGCTTTTCCTAATTCAGGTAGCGATAGTGGTCCCGTCATGGGCGAAATTCGTGCTTACGCGGGATCAGCAGCCTCCATTCCTCAGGGGTGGGTATTGGCGAATGGTACACTGCTACCCATTGCTCAAAACCAGGCGCTTTTTGCCCTTTTAGGCACAACTTACGGCGGTAATGGTCTTACGAATTTTGCCCTTCCGAATCTTTCAGATACAGTTGTTGCCGGAAGTGGCGGGTCTCAGAGTTTTGGTAAGACTTACGGAAGCAACACTGCCATTCTGAGCGTATCTGTAGGGGCCTGCTTTTGCAGAGGAAGCCGTATACGTACGTCCAAAGGCGATATTCCCATAGAAGAGATCCAGATCGGTGATCACATTATTGCCTTTGATGACGACGTAACAAAGGGCACCATCAGGCAGGTGACGTGGGTAGGCCACTCGCGTGCGGTCGTTAGAACGCGTTTGCCGGATGATGAATCTGGCTATCCAGTGCGTCTGTTAAAAGGGGCGATTGCACACAACGTTCCCTACAAAGACATGCTCATTACATCAGAACATTGTCTGTTTCTTGATGGTCGGTTCGTCCCGGTACGAATGCTTATCAACGGACGTTCGATTTTTTTCGATAAAAGCATAGTATCTTACGATTATTATCATGTGGAGACAGAGGACCACTCTGTCATTATGGCCGATGGTGTATTAACTGAAAGCTACCTCGATACCGGTAACAGACGCGCCTTCGATCAGAACGGTCCGGTTGTCTCAATTAGGCAGAGCCGTAATTTAACTTGGGATGATGCGGCGGCCCCGCTCGATGTTTCGCGCCATTTTGTTGAACCTCTGTTTCGTAGCCTTCAGTCACGGGCCGATCACGTCGAATATTCGGGGCGGTCGCAAGCTCCGATTCTGACATACGAAGATGGGTTACGTCTTGTCACTGAAGCCGGGCAAATTCTTCATCCTATCCGCAAGGCGAAAGATCGGGTCATGTTCAAGATCCCTTCTGGCGTAAGGTCCGTTCGTATTTTGTCCAATGCCAGCCGGCCGTGCGATGTGATCGGTCCTTTTCTGGATGATCGCCGTATACTTGGTGTATTGGTCGGTTCTATCGAGCTTTTTGAATCTGACATAACAACGAGGTTAATCTGCCATTTGCATGACATTGATCTGTCTGGATGGAACAATGTCGAAAACGCTGCGATGCGCTGGACAAATGGAAATGCACTGCTGCCGCTTCGCTCTCGGACGGTTTACAACACAGCTATCCTGGCGCTTCAGATTCATAGCGCGGGTCCATACCTGGCATCGGATAGCTGGTCTGGCCCTATGGGATTGAAAATGGAAGGCTCGATGAGCCGTTGATTGATATACCTGACTTATGATTTGGGCTTTTATTATGCCCATTGATGATTTCCCATCTACGTCTTGAGCCGCTTGGAAATCATTATTCGTTAGATTGCTATGCTGCGGCACCCAACTTCTGGAGGGTTCGAAAACCCTGCTGATTTTGAGGTAGACCACGCGGGATTGGCGAAAATCTATTTCACGTGAGAAAAAGGCCTGATGAGCAATTCTTAGAAGAAGTTGTCTCCTGAGGTTCGTGCCCACGCTGATCGGCTGAAGGCGCGGGAGCGCCGCGATACCGAGTTGAAACCCAAAATCTTGCAGATCTTCACCAAGAATTTCGGCGTCTATGGCGTACGCTGGGTCTGGCATCAGCTGCGTTGGGACAATATCTCGGCGGAACGGTGCACCGTAGCCAGACTGATGCGTGATCTCGGCCTGACGGTGAATGACCAGGGGCCGAACGGCTATGTCCATCAGGTGCAGATCACGCTGGATCGTGGCGGTTCGGGGTCGGATTATGGTATGGGTCATGCTGTTGCCTGTGGCATCCGGCCTGGCCAGCGGATCGTTCAGATCTTCTTCAAGACCTGGGCACTGTATCAGCTCCGGGCCGCGCAGGGGCCGGGCGCCATCACGGTCAAGGATTTGAACGGAAACAACTATGTTCTGACGCTCCTGAACGCCACGCTACGCAACCCGGTGAGCAATGCGGGAAGCAAGAACAGTTCGATCATCGCCACATTCGACATCGAAGCCAACCCGCAGGCGGGTGGCGGAACGTTCCGGATCGTGCGGGCACCCGTTGACCCGAAGAGCCTGACGTTCAATCAGCATGACGTGACGGTCGGTGGTCAGAACGTCACCCCGTAAGGATCTGCCATGACTGAAATTACCCAACAGCCCATCACAACACTGGCTGACGGCGACGTCCTCATGCTGGTGCGGATCGTCAACAACACACCTCTGATCTTTCAGCTGCCAGCCGCGCAGATCATGTCGCTGTTCGCGGAGAAATACGCGGCCAACACGGCGGAGCAGATCAAAACGGATTTCGCGGCAACGATGACGTCTGCCCAGAACGCCGTATCAGGTGTGGCGGCCGATGCACCGGCCGCCAAGGTGCTCCTGACGGCATCGCAGAACGGATCTTCTATCGGAAATTTCCGGGGATACTGGGACGCTCATGCCAACGCGCCGGCTCTTGCCAATGGCGTCGGTGCAGAGGGCGACCTTTACCTTGTCTCGGTAGCTGGCACGATGTCCCTCGACGGGAATGCCGTCTGGGCTGTTGGGGATGCGGCATGGTTCCATAACGGGG
Source organism: Gluconobacter kanchanaburiensis NBRC 103587 (assembly GCF_007988905.1). Classification (GTDB taxonomy): domain Bacteria; phylum Pseudomonadota; class Alphaproteobacteria; order Acetobacterales; family Acetobacteraceae; genus Gluconobacter; species Gluconobacter kanchanaburiensis. Next base: position 130,469 of record NZ_BJVA01000001.1, on the reverse strand, counting down.
CGTGGCAGTTTTATGCCCGCGCGGGTTGGGCGGCGGTGGCTCAGACGATTACCTCCCTGGGCGAGATCCGCGCAGGCACCGCACGGATGCTCTCCGGACAGGACGGCAATGCGCTGACTCTGACGGACGCTTTCGGCTTTCTCATCGGACTGATCGGGCCGGACGGGTCGTATGCCTCGGATCAGGACGATCAGCCTGCGTTCGGCCTGACGGGCAGCGGCGTCTTTGCCGGGGACGTCAGGCTCCTGCAAAGCTCCGATGAGACCGTCGCACTGCTGGACAAGCACGGTTTCCCGCTCCGGCTGAACGCGTTGTCGGCCCCTTCGGGTGGCCAGACCCTTTCTGTGACGCAGCGCCCTCCCGGCTGTCGAGACGATGCCGCCGCGCTCTATGCCGCAGCCGATGTCTGGCAGCATGATGGTGAAAGCCAGACCTGTCTGTATCCGAACGCAAACAGCGCCATCTGGCAGGCTGAAGGAAGCGTACCACAGCGCCCCGGCGACCAGTTCTCAGCATCGCTGGCGGCCGCTTACGGCACGACGCGGCAGGTCTCGGCCTATACAGGTCCACTGATGGACGTCATCGCGGTCCGGGGTTCAGGCCCGGTTGTGGTCTCGATCGGGCAGGACGACGCAGGGTTTCTGTCGCGCTCCGATCTTATGACGGCCCGCGCAGGCGTTGCGACCGGAACGCCGCTCTATGTGGTGAAGCTGTATGACCAGAGCAGCAACGGCCATCACATCATGGCTTCGGGGTTTGACGGGACGGCAGCAAGTGTTGAGGTGGCAAATCTGCCTCATATCGGCGAGCGCCATCACGGACGGCTGGATCTGGTGTCATGGGCCGCGGAACCGGCTGCTGCCCAGCCTCTGGCAATCCCAGCATCCCTGACCCTGTCAGCAGGGTCGGCCTCGGCGCTGCTTTATGGTGCGGTCTCGTCCTGCAACTGCCCGCTCTACACGACCTATTCCCTGCTCGGGCTGGGATCGACGGACGGACAGGCGCTGACCCTCGGCGTAGGGGGTGGAGCAGAGAGCGGACGACTTGCCTTCTCGGATTACAAGCCCACCACGGTTCTGGCGGACTCCGGTCGCACGCTGAACGTCCGTCATGGGCTGATCGGCGTGAGCCTCGGGGGTGGCGACAGTGTCACCCTGCATGTCCCGACAATCTACCCGGCTGGGCAGGACATTTCCCTGTCATCGGGGTTCAGTGCCCGTCAGTTCGTTGGTGGTGTTCTGGGCGGGGCTCCCGCAGGCAGCGGGTATTCATCCGCACTCCAGGTCAGCGGCCTTGTACTCCTGAACGCAGCGGTCACGGACGCGGATATCAAAGCCGCCACCGTGAGCGCCGCCCGTCTGTACGACTGGACGCCCCAGATCCGTGATCGTCTCGACTGTTTCGGGTCATCCACGACGCAGGGCTACCTCAACAAGGATGGCTGGTGCTGGCCGCAGATGCTGGGCGATTATCTGGACCAGCCCTTCGAGGTCCGTTCGGTTTCAGTCGCCGGGTCCAAGGCTTCGGACTTTCTGGAATACACGATTGCCAACATGCTGGCCGATGCCGCGGACCCGGCCCAGCCCCGTCGCAAACATGCCATCACCTGGTACGGCAACAACGACGTGAATGGTGGCCAGTCCATCGCGACCGTCGTGGCGAACAATGCAACCATTCATCAGAAGCTGCGGGCGGCCGGATACGAAAAGCTGTTCATTCTGGGGCAGTATAACACGGGCCTGAATGCGGCCATCCGACAGGCCGTCGCGGATGGAACGATCGATGCGGACGCCTTTATCGATCCCTGGTCATCGCTGCCGATGAGCAATCACGCCGATACCGCCCTTTATCACGATGGCACGCATCCGACCGCCGCAGCCGACCGGCTGGCAGCGTCATTTATCGCGCGCGCCCTCAACGCCCATCTGGAGAACTGACGTGGTCAGACTGATTTCAGGAAACGTGGATCTGAGCAGCAATCCACGCGGCTGGCTGGCACCGACCAGCCGTCAGCCGGCTTTCGCATCGTTCTACAATTCCGGTTTCGCGGGAGACAATCTCGTCTCCGGAGGAACACGGGCGGAGATAATCGGCGATTACAACGATACGGGCACCGGCCGGGGCGCTGCGGGGGCGGGTCCCGTTTTCGACCGCGGCGGGATGGAATCCCGTCCCATCTGACAGGCAACATGAGTTTATGCCCTTCGCTCCGACCCCGTACAAGCGAAGTCGCCGACTCATTCGGAAGCCTACCGCCACGCATGGATGGTCCGGGTAGACGGTCAGGTCTGGACGCGGGATCTGGAAGACCTGCCGTTTAGCGCGGAAGTCACGATCGCCAATCCTACCCCTTGTTCCTGCAAGATTGATGTTCGCGCGACGCCAAAAATATCAGTCCTGGGCAGTCAATTACCTATCCAACGCTCGCCATAAGCGATCCGACCTATTCCACTTCAGAGCCCCGAGACATGGCAACCCGCGTTTCTGAGCTAGCTGTCCGGCTCGACGAGCAGCTAGCTCAGAAAGCGGAAGAATGCGCCAATTTCTTTACAGCTAATGGATATAAGCCAGATTGAAAGGAAGACTCTCTAACGAGACTTTCAATCCAATTCGCCCCCCATTTCCGCGCAAATGCTACCTTAATTTCCTTATACTTTTTAATATAGCATATTGCATATAAGGCTGTAATTGTCCTAATGATCGTCTCCTGCTCCATGCCCCTCAGGGCGTTAACAACCATTTTCAGGCGTTCTCATGTTCATTCTTCGAAGAAGATGCCTCCATTCTGATATTTGGAATTATAGCATATACTATAATAAAAACATCCCTCTATCATTCCTGAGAAACTTTGGCATTTATAAAGGACTATCTCTGAGTCTACTTGCTTTTACTACGGGCGTTGCCTTCGCTTCCCCATCCGATAGGGACGAGGTAACACCCGACGCTGCAACAGAAACCAGACATCAAACTGCTCTTCACTCAGGCCTTCAAAAGCAAGGGCCCGGAAAAACCACTCATGCAAAGAGGAGCGCAGCCTCCAAGCCCCCCCCTCCCCCGGGACGGAGCCCGGAACAAATCAGCGTTGTGGGGCACCTGAACCGCGAACGGGCGCGTATTTTCCCGGGACTTGGTGCCGTGGATTACAACATCGACCAACGCCAGATCACGACTACTCCAGGTGGACAGAATGCTGCTTTCAGCCAGATCCTGTTACGGGTACCTGGCGTTGTTCTCGATAGTTACGGCGAAGTTCATGTCCGCGGCGAACATGGCGGCCTGACCTATCGCGTCAACGGCGTTCTTCTGCCCGAAGGACTGAATGGTTTCGGACAGGAACTCGACACCCGCATTATCCAGTCCGTGGACCTGCTGACCGGTACCCTCCCTGCCCAGTTCGGCTTCCGCACCGCAGGCGTCGTAGACGTCACAACCAAGACCGGCGACAGCCTCAAACACAATCAGGTCTCGCTGTATGGTGGCAGCTACAATACATTCGTGCCATCGCTGCAACTGGGGGGCCAGCACGGAAAACTTGACTACTTCACCACCCTTTCCTTTACCCGCAACAATATTGGGATCGAAAATCCAAGCGATACCTTCCGGGCCGTTCATGACGTAACGGAACAGGAAAAAGCGTTCTCGTATCTCTCCTATCACATCGACGACGCAAGCCGCGTCACCCTGCTGACCAGCGCCTCTTATGCGGATTTCGAGATCCCGAACTCGTTCAAGACATTCGACACGACCAGTCCTGACTACACGACCATTTATAACGTGGCCGGCGTTAATCCGCAGGATCCGTCCATGAACTGGGCAAACTTGAACGACAGCCAGACGGAACAGAATTATTACGCGGTGCTGTCCTATCAGCGCACGACGGATAAAATGAATTTTCAGGCGTCACCATATTTCCGTTACGGACGCATTGACTACACACCGGACCGGGATCGGGACCTGATCTATCAGGGCGTGTCGGAACACGAGGTCAACGATTTTACGACCGGTGGCATGCAGTTCGACCTCTCCTACGAGATTGCGCGGAGTCATACACTGCGTGTGGGCCTGCTGGGTCAGTACACGTCGGAACGGCTCGATACCAACACACTGGCCTTCCAGACGGACGAAGGCGGCAACCAGACGTCGAACATCGCGTCACGGCTCATCGACAATACCGGAAACTGGTCCGTCGAAGCAGGCGCCTACATTCAGGACGAGTATCGGATTACGCGAAACCTGACCTTCAATTACGGTATCCGCTATGACCGGTTCGCCTCGTCTTTCGATAATGAAGGCCAGTTAAGTCCGCGCGCGAACATGGTCTGGAAACCTACCCGCAACACGACTCTGCATCTTGGCTATTCGCGTTACTTCGCCCCGCCCTCACCGCAATATGTCTACCCTTCGACGCTCGCCAAATTCGCAGGCACGACAAATGCTGCCGCGAACACAATCAACGATGCGACCCGGGTGGAAAAATCACACTATGTAGATGGCGGCATTCTCCAGCGCATCACACCCGAATTTCAGATCACGCTCGATGCCTACGCCAAATGGGCCCATGACCTGACTGATCTCGGCCAGTTCGGCCGCGCCGTCATCCTCGCTCCTTTCAGCTACAAGCGCGGGCGAGTCTACGGCGCCGAATTCGGTAGCTCATGGCGGCATGGTTCCTGGTCGCTCTTCGGCAATTTCTCCTACGTCAAGACATCCGCCCGCGACATCAACTCCGCACAATACCAGTTCGATCTGGCTGAACTGGCCTATATCCGCAATCACGCGATACAGCTCGATCATCAGGGGGAATTCACGGCTACGGCCGGAGCCTCATGGACGACAAAACACGATATGGCCTATGTCGATTTCGTCTATGGTTATGGACTGCGCAGCGGATTTGCCAATCTGGAGAAAGAACCAGAATACGATGTCTTCAACATCGGTTATCAGCATACTTTCACAAGGGTGCCGTTCGGACATGACATCAAGGTCCGTGCCGATGTCGTCAACCTTTTCGACAAACGCTATCAGCTCCGCAACGGCAGTGGCGTCGGCATCTATCAGGCCCAATATGGCCAGCGTAGGGGAACATTCTTCTCTGTGGTTTCTGAGTTCTGAAGATCAGAAAGTTTCCCGCCACACATGAGGCCGACACAGTCGGTCGAGGCTTTCGGAAAGATACGACACCTCGGCTGGCGGATGGCCAGATGGAGCGTTTGCGACCGCTCTTTCCCCAAAGCCACAGTAAACCTCGGGTTGATGACCAGCGCGTGCTGAGCAGCATCATTTTTGCGAAGCGTAATGGCCTGTCTGCGCTAAAAGCGAGCCTCAGACGATCATAATTGATGCGACCTATCTTAAAGCGCACTGCACGGCTTCAAGTCTGCGGTTTAAAAAGGCGATCCAGGCCGCCTGATCGGACGGACAAAAGGGATCAGGCCCTGCATTCCGGGGCGGAAATCCTGCGAAAAACCACTCAACTACGACAAGCGGAAATATAAAATACGCGACCGCATCGAAATCATGTTCGGCCGCCTCAAGGACTGGTGGTGTGTCGCAACACGCTACGACAGATGCCCGAATGTTTTCTTCTCAGCCATCTGTCTCGCTGCAACCGTCATGTTCTGGCTATAAGTCCTGAGCCCAACAAAATTAAGTATAAGATTGAATTTATACAATATTTGTCATGATTACCATGAATGTATTTAGTGACAATATCGTATTCACAAACTTACTCCTGACGAGCCATATAAACGATTGTTTTTATAAGCAGCCGTCTTTCTCAGACGAGACACATCGTCCTGACATCCACCATTCCGTAATCCGTAATTTTGAGGTGCGGGATAACAGGCAGAGGCAGGAAAGCGAGTTGCAGGAACGGTTCTTCAGGGATCACACCCATTTCCTTTGCCGCTTTTCGAAGGAGAATGAGGTCATCCTGCACTTCCTCATAAGAGGCATCACTCATCAGGCCAGCAACAGGCAAACGTAGTTCCGCAAGCACTTTACCACCGCGAACGGCGACAAATCCTCCGCCTGTTTTTTCCAGGTGGTTCACAGCACAGGCCATATCAGCATCGTTAGACCCCACGACACAGATATTATGGCTGTCATGCCCGACCGACGACGCAAGTGCTCCTGCCTTTAGCCCGAACCCCCGCACGAAGCCGCGACCGATATTATCGTTGTGGCCATGCCGCGCTACGACGCAGACCTTGCACACATCTTGCGCAGGATCAGCGAGGACATCCCCCTCTCTCTCTGGCAGATCCAGACGCAGGAAATCCGTAATGATCTGTCCGGGAATCAGGCCCATGACCGGACGATCTCGGCCATTCCCCTCGATACGCATATCCTGCGCCGTGACCGGACGGGGCAGCTTCACGCTTTCCAGCCCAACGGGAGATATGATTTCCCGCTCTGAAAACACAGCGTCATCCACCAGACGCCCGGCAGAAATCACGTCGGAAACCTGACAGCGCTCCAGATCATCAAGCAGGACGATGTCCGCACGCTTGCCCGGCGCGATCTGTCCACGATCCTTCAGGCCAAAAGCTGTGGCAGCAGACAGTGAGGCCGCCCGGTATGCGGCCAGCGGCTCCACACCCAATTCAATGGCACGGCGGATCAGGAAATCCAGATGGCCTTCATGGGCGATTTCGAGCGGATTGCGGTCATCAGTGCAGAACGCAAAGAACGGCGAAGTCGCGACGTTCAGAAGCGGCACCAACGCTTCAAGATCCTTGCAGACCGATCCTTCCCGAATCAGGACCGTCATGCCCTTGCGGACTTTTTCCAATGCTTCGTCAGCAGCCGTGGCTTCGTGGTCGGTTGAAATACCGGCTGCCAGATAGCCATTCAGGGGCTTGCCCCGCATGAGCGGTGCATGACCGTCGATATGACCGTCTGCAAAAGCCGCCAGCTTGTCCATGCAGCCGGGATCGCCATTCAGAACGCCCGGAATGTTCATGAACTCGGCCAGACCGATCACTTTCGGATGATCCCGATAGGCCACCAGATCATTCACATTCAGAACCGCACCAGATGTCTCCATGGACGTGGCCGGAACACAGCTCGACAGGTTAACGCGCAGATCCATGATCGTCCGCTCGGCAGCGGCCAGAAAATAATCGAATGCCGCACGGCCCAGCACATTGGCCATTTCGTGCGGATCGCAGATTGCTGTCGTCACACCATGCGGGAGAACGCAGCGATCAAACTCGAAAGGCGTGACGAGCGAGGATTCAACATGGAGATGCGTGTCGATGAAACCGGGCACAGCAATCCGGCCCGCGCCGTCGATCGTCCGTACCCCCTCATACGCGCCATAAGTACCGACGATCCGGTCGCCACAGATGGCAATATCGGTGGGCACAAGCTCACCCGTGACCAGATCGAACAGCCGGACATTGCGAATGACCAGATCGGCGGGTTCGCGTCCCTGCCCCTGAGCCACCCGGCGCATGATGGTTTTCTGCATGTCTGAAATCCTCCGTCCGTCAGCAATTCATGCTTATACCGCACGAAGGAGGCAGATCTCAAAGTGGCATATTGTCGATCAGCCGGACCGCCCCTGCTTTCACGGCCAGAAGCGCCAGCGCGTTTTCGGAACAGGAGCCTTCGCGGCGAAATGTGTCTGCATTCACGACCGTGGCATAGTCGATGTCCGGCAGGCCGGCCTTTATCAGGCTGACGCGCAGCGCCCCCTCCAGAACGTCCGTGTTACGTTCACCGCTGCGAAACAGTCGCGCGGCTTCCTGCAATGCCTCATACAGCGCCGGGGCTTTCTGACGGTTTTCTGGCGTCAGGCGCACATTGCGGCTGGACCGCGCAAGGCCGTCTGTTTCCCGGGCGATATCACAGACCACGATTTCGACAGGGATATCCAGATCCGCCACAAAACGGCGGACGACCGCGCATTGCTGGGCATCCTTCTGTCCGAAATAGGCCCGCTGCGGCTGGACGATGTTGAACAGCTTCGTCACAACCGTTGCCACACCGGAGAAATGTCCGGGGCGGGACTGGCCTTCGAGTTCGTCCGCAACGCCGCCGGCTTCAATGCGGGTCGCGAAACCCGGCGGATAAAGCACGTCCGGCGTTGGCAGGAAGACCAGATCGGCTCCGGCGTCTTTCAGAAGCGCCAGATCACGGTCCGGATCGCGCGGATAGGAGGCGTAGTCTTCGTTCGGCCCGAACTGCGTCGGATTGACAAAAATACTGACGGCCACCGCACCATTTTCGGCCTTGGCCCTGCGGACAAGGCCCAGATGACCTTCGTGCAGGAACCCCATCGTCGGAACGAAGCCGAGCGCCGCATAGCCTTTCCGTGCGGTCCGAAACGCCGCGATTGTTTCAAAAACCTGCATCTGTGTTTCCTTTCCGGCCAGAACCAGTCGTGCGGAACCTGACAAACCCTGCCGCACATGGCAATCAGACGCCTATGACTACTGCGTCCCCTTCCCCGTCCATCACTATTATCGGAGCCGGTCCAGCAGGGCTGTTCGCCGCCGAAATCCTGTCTGCGCGAGGATGCAGGGTACAGGTGTTTGATAGGATGCCAACCGTGGGGCGCAAGCTGCTCATGGCCGGGCGTAGCGGGCTGAACCTGACACATTCGGAACCGCTGGGCAGATTTCTGAAGCGTTATGGTAATGCGCAAGACTGGCTCGAACCTGCCATCCGCGCCTTTCCGCCAGAGGCACTGAGGCAATGGGCGGAAGGCCTCGGGCAGCCATGTTTTACCGGCTCTTCAGGGCGGGTATTCCCAAAAGCCATGAAAGCCTCTCCGCTTCTACGAGCGTGGCTGGAGCGTCTGGCGCAGCAGGGCGTGACGATCCAAACCCGGCATCGTTTCGTCAGCTGGGAGGGTTCGGACCCTGTTTTCGATACTCCTGACGGCCGGATTTCCGTTCAGGCCGATGCGACCCTCCTGACAATGGGGGGCGCAAGCTGGTCCCGTCTGGGGTCGGACGGTCTCTGGGCAGACCTCCTGCCGGATGACACCGCGCCTTTCGCACCTGCAAACTGCGGCTTCCTGCCCGACTGGCCAGCCGATTTCGCAGCAAGGCACGACGGTAGCGTCCTGCATTCAGTCGGTCTCTCTTTTGGCGGCCTATCATTTGACGAACATCAGAGCCGGGGCGACCTGACCATCACCGCCCGCGGGTTTGAAGGATCGGCGCTTTATGCGCTCTCGGCTGCGTTACGGGACGCGATCCGGCGCGACGGACAAGCCGTTCTCACTCTCGATCTTCGTCCGACACTTTCGAACGAAGAAGTTCTGAAGCGCCTGCTGGCCCAGCGCGAACGCGAAAGCCAGTCCAACCGTTTGCGCAAAGCACTGGCACTGGATGCACCGTCCCAGGAGCTTCTCAGGCTCGCGACACCCAAAAACGCCACCCCACTGCAGCTTGCCCAGACCCTCAAGGCCCTCCCGTTGCCGCTGGTCGGCATGGACGCGCTCGATCGCGCCATCTCGACCGCAGGGGGCGTACAAAGGGAGGTCGTAGATACACGCTTCATGTTGACGTCCCGCCCTGGCGTTTTCGTGGCCGGAGAAATGCTGGACTGGGAAGCGCCGACGGGCGGCTATCTGCTTCAGGGGTGTTTTTCCACAGCTCATGCGGCGGCAAATGGCGTCCTTGGGTGGCTAGAATCGTCCAATTCCGCTATCGCCTGACGCCATGACATCCATCGTTCTCGGACAGGGCCGCGACGGCTCCGACACCTGCATTGATCTGCCGGAGCTCCTGGCCACGCGCCTGCTGGTCCAGGGCAATTCCGGCTCGGGGAAATCGCATCTCCTGCGGCGCCTGCTTGAGCAGACGGCAACCCTCGTCCAGCAGGTGATGATTGATCCGGAAGGCGATTTCGTCACACTCGCCGACCATTACGGCCATCTGGTGATCGACGTCGAAGACCAGTCCGAAGCCAGCCTCCGCGCCGCTGGCGAGCGCGTACGGGCGCATCGGGCTTCCGTGGTGCTGAACCTCGAACAGGTCGAAGCCGAAATGCAGCTTCGCGCAGCCGGCGCGTTCCTTAACGGCATGTTCGAAGCCCCGCGTGCGCACTGGTATCCGGCCCTCGTGGTGGTGGACGAAGCCCAGCTCTTCGCCCCCGTGGCCAGCGGCGACACATCGGACGAAGCACGCCGCCTGTCGCTCGGCGCCATGACGAACCTCATGTGCCGTGGCCGAAAGCGCGGTCTGGCAGGCGTGATCGCAACCCAGCGTCTGGCGAAGCTGGCGAAGAACGTTGCGGCAGAAGCATCCAACTTTCTGATGGGCCGGACCTTCCTCGATATCGACATGGCACGCGCGGCCGATCTTCTGGGCATGGAACGCCGGGCAGCGGAATCCTTCCGTGACCTGGCCCGTGGTCAGTTCATGGCGCTCGGGCCGGCCCTGAGCCGACGTCCGAAACTCGTAGCCATCGGCCCTGTCACAACCGCAAGCCATGCCACTGGTCCGGTTCTCGTGCCGCTTGAGCCTGTTTCCGCTGAAGACCTGCGGGACATCATTCTCGAACCCGTCCATGAGTTCACCCCCCGGGCGCGTCGCGAGTCCCGCCCCCCTCCGCCGGATCTCCTCGCCCAGCTCGATGCCTATGGTGCAGAACGTGAGTCTGAGGAACCCGCCCCCGCAGCCGTGAGCATCGAGGCCGATCCAGATCAGCTCTGGTCGCTGGTCGCCGAAGTCGTGGCTGGGGAAGGTTCGGACTATAAACCGTTGGCGACCCTGTATCAGGACTTCCAACTCAGGGCGCGCATTCAGGGCCTGTCGCGCAATGTGCTGGAACTGGGGTCATTTAGCCGGATGCTGGCCACGATCCGCGCCGGGATGGACCGGGAGCGCTCCGAAGGCGAGGAGTGGAAGCAGGCCCAGACAGTCGCCGCGACCCTGCCGGAAGACGTGCAGGGCGTTTTCCTGCTGCTGGCCCGTACGGCGCTGGATGCGGAAACCTGCCCGGACGATGATGCGCTGGCCCGTGCCTACGGAACACATTCCCTTGGCCGTGCCCGCCGCCAGCTCAACTATCTTGAGGAACGGGAGGTTATCGTTCTTCAGGATACACCTCTGGGACGGCGGGTGGCGATCGTCGGACTGGGCTGGCAGACGACCTGACTGTCATAATTCTGTCACCGCACGTTCACAGGAGCTTCACACGCAGATCTTTAAGGAAAGATTAGGGTCCGCCGCATTCGACCCCTTATGCTTCCGGAAAGACATTCAATGCCGCGTAACCTGCTACGCTCCCGTCTGCTTCTGACGGTTTTCTGCTCGCCTTTCGCGCTCGTCACCGCCCTTCCTCACACGGCCGATGCAGCAGCGACGGCCCCCAAAAAGCCAGTTTCCACCGGCCATAACGCCAGACACAAAGCCAAAGCAGAGGCCATAGCAGGCGGTACCGAGCAGCTCGTCATCACAGCGCGCCGCACGCGTTCGGAGCAGGCTCTGGGCCGCGTCCAGATTCAGCGCATCCTTCCGGGCGTGAACCCGGTCAAGGCACTCGAAATCCTGCCGGGCGTAGTGTTCAACAATGCCGACCCCTGGGGCAACAACGAGCAGAATTCCTCGCTCTACGTTCACGGCTTTAACCAGAACCAGCTTGGCTACACGCTCGACGGAATTCCGCTCGGCGATCAGGCCTATGGCAACTACAACGGCCTGTCCCCGCAGCGTGCGGTCATCAGCGAAAATGTCGGATCGGCCTCGGTTTCGTCCGGTGCAGGCGCACTCGGTACGGCGTCCACATCCAATCTTGGCGGTACGCTCCAGTTCACGACTCAGGACCCACTGAGGAAGCGTGGCGCACAGATTCAGCAGGTTTTCGGAAGCTGGTCCACATTCCGGACCTATGCGCGGCTTGATACTGGCGAGTTCGGCCACGGCAACTCGGCCTATGTCTCCTTCGCACGGCAGGATGCGCGCGCGTGGGACTTTGCCGGTCATCAGGGCGGCTATCAGGTCAACGCGAAGTTCGTTCACAACAGCGAACATGATCATTTCTCGACCTTCTTCGACTGGTCCCAGAAGGTCGAGCCGAACGAGGACAGCATCACGCTACCGCAGGGTTACGGTATTTATGTTCGCCCGTTCACCTATCCCAATTTCAATTACGCCAAGGCCAACGCAAATGCGGTCGGCCTGAACTATCGCAATTACTACTCTGCGGCCCAGCGCGAAGACTTCCTTGCCTATTCCAAGTGGACGCATGATTTCAGCGAAAACCTGCACTGGGACAACAGCATCTATTATCACCACGATCTGGGTGAAGGTGTTGTTGCCGGTCCGATCTCCGCAGCCGGTCTGCCGACGCTGTTCGCCGCCTATTATCCGGGGCAGGACCTGAACAGCGTCTTCGGCGGTTCAGGCTATGCAACGCGGACGACCGAATACTGGGACAATCGCGGCGGCCTGATGTCCACGCTGCGCTACCATCTGGGCAAGCATTCGATCGAACTCGGCGGCTGGTATGAGCGCAACAACAACACGCAGGCCCGTCGCTGGTATCCGCTGAGCGCCACCAATCCGACGACGCCGTATGAGCGCCAGCAGAATGCTCTGATCGACCAGTATACCAACAATTTCTATACCAACACATTCGTCACGCATCTGCAGGACAACTGGCAGATTTCGAAGAACTTCTCGCTGATGGCGGGCTTCAAGTCCGAGCTGGTCTATACGAACGGCACCCTACCGGTCGCGGCAAAGGCTGGTTCGCTCTCGCCATCCTATGCTGTGACTGCTCCGGGTGGCGAGATCGATGCCGCCAAGCCGTTCCTGCCCGCTTTCGGTGCAGTCTGGGATATCACAAAGCACGAGCAGTGGTTCGCCAATATCCAGGAGAACATGCGCTCCTATCAGGACGCAGGCTATGGCAATGCCACCCCCTGGGGCGCAACCAGCCAGGCCGCCTTCGAAGAGTTCAAGAAGAACGGCAAGCCCGAAACATCATGGACCTACGAAACCGGTCTGCGTGAACATCGCCAAGTCCATCTCGGCCCTCTGACGGCGATCGAAGGTCAGGTCGAATATTATCACGTCCACTTCTCGAACCGCCTTCTGGCCGTGGCAACGACGCAGACCCTGTCGTCCATCATCGGTTCGGCCACCACGCTTGCGAACGTGGGTTCGGTCACAACGGATGGCATGGACTTCTCCTTCACCACCCATTTCGGTCCGCATTTCTCGCTGTACAACGCACTGTCCTACAACAAGTCCGTTTACAACGATAACTACAGCACCGGCTCGAGCATCATTCACACCGCAGGCAAGAACGTCGTTGGCATGCCGGACTGGTCGGAGAAGTTCGTCTTCACCACCAACTGGGGCAATGCTTACGGCCAGTTCACCGGCGACGTGATCGGCAAACGTTATGCGACCTACACCAACGACATGTGGGCCGCGCCATACGCTCAGTTCAACCTGAATGCGGGCTACACATTCCACAATATCCCGCATCTCGCGTCGCTGAAGGTTCAGGGCAACATCACCAACCTGACAAATACAAAGGGATGGTCCACGATCAACGCAACCCAGACCTCGGGTCAGTTTTCGGCCTATCCCATCGCGCCTCGCATGTTCTTCCTGAGCCTCAGCGCGACCCTTTAAGGAATACCGCCTCATGCTGACACGTCGCCAGAGCCTCGGCCTGCTCGCAGCAGGACTTCCGGCCCTGCATCTGCGGGCGAAGGCCGCGCCCTCACTGGCGCCGAAGCCCCTCGTATTCGCCCATCGCGGGGCCTCGGCCCTGCGTCCGGAACACACACTGGCCTCCTACGCCCGCGCCATGATGGACGGTGCGGATTTCATTGAGCCCGATCTCGTCATGACAAAGGACGGCCATCTGGTCGTCCGCCATGAAAGCAACATCGCCGGGACGACAGACGTCGCGGACCATCCAGAATTCGCCTCCCGTCACCGGTCTCTCAAGATTGACGGGCGCGTCGAAACCGGCTGGTTCACAACCGACTTCACGCTCGCCGAACTCAAGACCCTGCGCGCCCGTGAACGTCTTTCCACGATCCGGGTCCACAACACCCGCTATGATGATCATTTCGAAATCCCGACCTTCGAAGAAGTCATCGAGCAGGTCGCCGCACAGTCAGCCGCGACGGGTAAGGTTTTCGGCCTTGTACCGGAAATCAAACACTCCACGCACTTCAACAGCCTCGGCTTGAACCCCGAAGCCGCGTTCCTGCGCACGATTTCGGCCCACAACTACACGCGGCAGGCCCCGTTGGAGGTCCAGTCCTTCGAGACCGGAAATCTGGGTCGCATCCGGTCGGACGTCCTGTCCATCAACCCGCAGGCGCGTCTGATGTTGTTGATGGGTGAACGCAAGGACGTCCCGCCCGATCTGCTGGCAGCGGGCAAAACCACCACCTTCGGCGATCTCATGACGCCTGACGGCCTGAAGGACATCCGCCGCTATGCCGACGTGATCGGTCCGTCCAACACGGACCTGATCCCGCGCGACAGCAAGGGAGCGTGGTTGGAACCCTCCACCCTCGTAACGGACGCCCATAAAGCCGGACTTCTGGTCCACTCCTACACGGCGCGGCCGGAAAACTATTTCCTCCCGACGCAGCTTCGCAGTAATGCTGGCGACGCCGTCCGCAATCCTCAAGGCATGATCGCGGAACTCCGCCGCTATCTGGACATGGGGATCGACGGCTTCTTCACGGACGACCCCGCACTTGGGCGCATAGCCGTGGATGGGACCATCTGACCCATCATTCTCGTACAAATAAAGGAGGTCTCCCCCGCATAGGAGAGCCTCCTTTTTTTATGGCCGAGCAGGATTCTCAGTCGAGCTTGAAGTCCTTGATGACAGCTCTGTTGAAGGCCGGAATATTATCCGGGCGGCGAAAGTATCGCCGCCCGTCAGACAGTTACGCGTTGAGGTAAATGGTCTTGGTCTGGACGTATGCTTCCATGCCATGCTGCCCGTCTTCACCCCCAAGGCCACTCTCCTTGTAGCCATGATGGAAGCCCTGCGGCGCCTCGCCACCCGGCCGGTTCACGTAGACCTCGCCGAATTCCAGCTCGCGTGTCATGCGCAGGATACGCCCCAGATCGTGGGTGAAGAGATAGGCCGACAGGCCGTAGCGACAATCATTGGCCCATGCGATGGCCTCATCGAAATCCTTCACGCTGATCAGAGACATGACCGGACCGAAGACCTCGTTGTGCACGATGTCCATGTCCTGCGCCACATCCGTCAGCAGCGTCGGGGCATAGAAATACCCGTTGTCATACACACCACCCGTCAGACGCTTGCCCCCAATGGCGAGGCGTGCGCCCTGACGGACGGCATGTTCCACCATTTCATGAACTTTGTTGAGCTCATTTTCGCTCACTTTAGGGCCCATATCCGTGGCAGGATCGGTCGGCAATCCTACCTTCAAAGCCTCGATCTTCGCGCGAACTTTCTGGACAAACCTGTCATAGACAGCCTCGTGAACATAGGTCCGCTCGTTGCAGGTACAAACCTGCCCTGCATTACCAAAACGCGACGCAACCGCAGCCTCGGCGGCCCTGTCCAGATCGGCGTCTTCCATGACCATGAACGGCGCCTTGCCCCCAAGTTCCAGCCGGACTTCCTTCAACGTCTCAGACGCGGCAGCCATGATCTTTTTGCCCGCCGGTGTCGAGCCGGTCATCGTGATGAGCTTGATATCCTTATGTGCTACGAGCGGCACACCGACATCCTTGCCGTCCCCCGTCACGACATTGATGACGCCATGAGGAATTCTGGCTTCCTCAACCAGCTTCGCAAAATGCAGACACGCCAGAGGCGTCAGTTCATGGGGTTTGACGACGATCGTATTACCCGCCGCCACAGCCGGGCCGATCTTGCGGGCACAAAGCGCGAGCGGGAAGTTCCAGGCCGTGATCGCGCCAATAACGCCGAGCGGCACGCGGTCGATCAAGATCTTTTCGTCAGGAGAATTGCCCGGAATGATTTCGCCCTGGAGCCGCAATACGTTCTCAGCAGCGAAACGCAGCAGACCAATGGCGAAATCCACTTCGACCCGGGCTTCCTTCAGCGGTTTGCCCATTTCGGACGTGATGATGGCGGCCAGCTTCTCCTTGTCCCGCTTCACCAGATCCTTGAGCGCATGCACATAGTCTGCACGCTCGGTGGCTGTACGACGGCTCCAGCCAGTAAAGGCGGATTTCGCAGCGGCAACGGCAGCGTCCACATCCGCCTGCCCTCCTTTGGCCACTTCACCCACGACCTCTTTCGTGGCCGGATTTTCAACACTCAGCCACTCGCCGCCCTTCGGCGCGACCCAGGCTCCGTTGATAAAGAGATTTTTCTTTTCGATCATGAAATTTCCTGCTTTTTCAGTGCGGCGGCAAGACGCTCTGATTTGCAACAGACGCATCAAGCAGCCAGCAGTTCATTTGATGACCGTAGGGTGAAGCCCTTCTCCGATAATAAAAAGTGACGATTTGTGTTCTATATGTTCACTTTTCATGAATATTCAGAACCGCCGGAATATGGTCCAGGAACCTACGCCCCAAATCATTCAACCCCGGCTCGCGCCAGATAAAATACACATCGCTCCCCTGTAGATCTTCAGGATATGTGAAATCGATCCCATCGCGGCGGTCTTGCCGGACCTGCAGGAGAATACTGCGGGGAATGCAGGAAATCCCGAGACCGGACTGCACGCAGGCGAGGATAACATCGTAAGATTCGACAGTATGGATGACGGCGTTCGTCACCCCGTGTGATTCGAGCCAGGTTTCAAAAAAACGCCGGTAAAGACAGTCCGTATTGAACAGGAAGACATGCTGCCTGTCCTTGGGGCCTGCCCGGAGCCTTGTCTGACCGCCCGGCATCGCGAGAGCCAGTTTTTCATGGAAAGTAAGACGGCTTGCCATGAGCGGATGGACGATCGGGCCATCCGTCACCGCCAGATCAATTTCACCCTCCGCGAGCATCCGCTCCAGAGTATATGTTGGACGCAGGAGCACCCTGAGTTCCACCTCCGGACAGTCTGCAAGGAAGTGTGGAACGATCCCCGGCAGATATCCCTCAAGAGCCACATCCAGAGCACCAATCGTCAGGATGCCGCGCGGTCTTCCCTCTTCAAACAGATCAGTCAGATCCCGTGCGCCGGAAACGATCGGACCAGCTTTCTGATAGAATAGTCGTCCTTCGGGAGTGAGGATCAATCGCCCTTTTTCGCGGAAAAAGAGATCCTGCCCCAGCAGAAGCTCCAGTTCCCGGATCCGCGCCGTCACATTGGACGCCACGCAGTTCAGCCGGCGAGATGCCGCAATGACGGTCCCTTCCTCCACGACAGCACAGAACATTTCTATCTGAGCAAGGCGGAGCGGGTTCATACGACGTTCTCAGGAAAGGACACGGTCCCGGAAAAACATATCCCCAGATTCAGGGAACATCTCCGGGGAAGGGCCTGTGGATTGTTTGGGAAGAACTGGGGAACGTTTTCCCCATGCCAGCTTTCCTGCGGAGTCGCACGATGAGTGTATCCAGTGCGGATAAAAACCGGCTCCGGTCGGCTTTTCCGAAAGACGGATTATAGGTCGTGACCGCCCCCGTCTCGCGCAGACCCTGCATCAGATCGCGCATGGCCGAGACCATTCCGACGGAGCGTTCGTCAATTTCCTCGCCATTGGGGCGCAGGACAGAAGCCTGCTTCGCCAGACAGCGTACCGCTAGCGGAATGTCGTTCGTTACAATGATATCAAGAGGAGTCGCCTGTTCCGCGATCCAGTCATCCGCCACGTCTGGCCCTTCAGGAACAATAACACGTTCGATAAGCGGAGACTGGGGAATGTTCATCCAGCTATTGGCGACAACGACTGCCTGCAAACCATAGCGTGCCCCGACCCGATAGATCTCATCCTTAACAGGGCACGCATCGGCATCCACCAGAATCCGGGTGGCCTTCGTCATGGATCAGTCTTCCGCCTGAAAATGCCGGATCAGTTCTTCAAGAACCAGGTCGGGATGCTTCTCGCCCGAAACCCGGATTACCGGCTCATCATCTCCAGGGACTTCAAGAGTCGCAAGCTGGCTCGGCAGCAGGCTTGCGGGCATGAAATGCCCTTCCCTCCGCTTCAGACGTTCAGCCAGAGCGTCAGCAGACGTGTCGATATGGACAAATTCGATCGGCAGTCCTTCACCTGCAAGCTGCTCGCGATAGGCCCGCTTGAGAGCCGAACACGTTAGGACCGCCCCTTGCTCCGCTTCGACCTGCGCCCGCAGCCACTCATGGCACAACGCAAGCCAGGGCGCGCGATCCGTATCGGTAAGAGGCTGTCCCGCGCTCATTTTCTCCACATTCGCGGGCGGGTGAAGGGCATCGCCTTCCTGAAAGCGCCACCCAAGACGCGTGGCCAACCCGCTCGCGATCGTCGTCTTCCCCGTCCCAGAGACACCCATGATCACAAGATAACGGGGCCTGACGCCGATATGAGCTGTCTGTGCATCCATTGTCATAGCTCCCACCGTTCAACGCCTTCGGAGGTGGCGACCAGCACTTCAGAGGCCATGTTGAGGAACATGCCATGCTCCACAACGCCCGCGATGCGGGCAATCTTCGACACCAACGCCTCCGGATCTTCAATCGGACCAAAATGACAATCCAGAATCATGTTGCCCGTGTCGGTTACGAACAGAGATCCCGCTCTATCGGCCCTCGGCTTCACGCCTCTCGCCCCGCAGGCCGCAAGACGTTCCGCCGTGCATTCCCAACCAAAGGAAACCACCTCCACGGGCACAGGTGCGCGCTCACCCAGCAGATCGACAGGCTTGGTCCCGTCCACGATGACCACGAAACGCTTCGCAGCCTGCGCGACGATCTTTTCACGCAGTAACGCGCCCCCCAGTCCCTTGATCAGATTGAGCGGCCCCCTCTGAACCTCGTCCGCACCATCGATGGCAATATCGATCCGGCGATGCACACTGAAATCTGTCAGCGGAATACCAGCCCTGAGCGCCTTGTCCTCACTATCATCAGATGTCGGGATTCCGAAAATTTCCAGCCCCTCGGCAACACGCTCACCCAGACGCTCAATCATGTAAGCGGCCGTACTTCCCGTTCCGAGCCCGACCACCATGCCGCTCTTGACCATATCAGCGGCTTCACGCGCGGCAGTGCGCTTGTGAATATTCATGTCGGTATCGCTCAAGCGCCTTCTCCCACTGCTGCACGATCCGCAAGAATGACAATCCGTCCTTCGCTTGTCACCCGCGCGGACGGAATGGAACTGTCACCCTCGATCAGGCGCTCCAGCATTTCGACTTTGGAAGAACCGGTCACGAGAAACACAACAAGCGCACTGGAGCGTATGGCCGGATAGGTCAGCGTGATACGCTCATACGGCGCGGTAGAGGGAGCGGCCGTCCCGACCCAGGCGGTCCGCTCTTTCAGAACGTCCTGACCTGGAAACAGTGATGCCGTGTGTCCGTCCGTGCCCAGGCCCAGCATGACAAGATCAAACAACGGCTTCTCCGGATCGAGAACCGTTGCACCATAAGCCGTCTGAAGGGTCTTTTCGTAGGCTCTCGCGTCCTCTTCAACCGTGCCGACCGTCGGAATGGCGTGGACGTTCTGCGCCGGCACCGGCACGCGCGACAGCAAGACGGACTGGCCGACCGTATGATTACTGTCGGCATGTCCTTCAGGAACATGCCGCTCGTCTCCGTAAAAGACCTCGACCCGATCCCAGGGAATCAGCTTCGCACGCGATGGCGTCGCGAGAATTTCAAACAGTCTTTTAGGAGTGGAGCCGCCCGAAAGGGCTACCCGGAACGGACCGTCAGCTTTGGCAAGAACGCCCTCGATCAGGAGATCCGCCATCCGAAGGGCAACAGCCTCCGCGTCCGGAAGG
Organism: Gluconobacter kanchanaburiensis NBRC 103587; assembly: GCF_007988905.1. Taxonomy (GTDB): domain Bacteria; phylum Pseudomonadota; class Alphaproteobacteria; order Acetobacterales; family Acetobacteraceae; genus Gluconobacter; species Gluconobacter kanchanaburiensis. Next base: position 110,595 of record NZ_BJVA01000001.1, on the reverse strand, counting down.
GTCTCCAGCGTAGCAGCACGAATATCTGTTGTCATGACTGGGGCACTCTCGGCAGAATGTAACGCTCCACGGCCTTGGCCCAGCCGTCTCGCTCGTTGGTATCCGTGAGGACCTGCGCGGCGGCCTTCACATCGTCTTCGGCCTGTCCCATCGCGATCCCCAGACCTGCGACCGAAAACATCGGCAGATCATTATGGGCATCACCCAGACAGGCCACTTCATGCGGCGCAATCCCGTGGGCACGGGCCAGTTCGCGCACCGCCTCCCCTTTATTGGCAAGGGCCGGTGTTACGTCGAGCAGGATATCGGAAGAGCGCCTCACACTCGCATCACCCTGAAGCATAGCAGCAAGTTCCGTCTCGATATCCTGAAGCAGGCTGGTATTGCTGCTAACACCCATGACCTTGCCAACCCCCTCGAACTCCTGGCGCAGATCCGGAACCTGATGCGGGGTTAGACCGGTAATGCCGTGTTCGTGCTGGACAAAGGGTGTATGGGCGTCCTTTACCAGCCAGTAGGACTGCCGCAGAAACCAGGTCTCAATCCCGTGCAGATGAAGCATGTCATGGACAATGGACAGCACATCCGGAGAGAGAACGCGGCTGACGGATACCGCACCGTCAGGCGAGAAAATGATGCCGCCATTGAACCCGGCATTGTTCCCCGTCAGACCAAGCTGCCGGATATAGGAGACCATGGCAGCAGGAGGACGGGCGCTGGCCAGGCAGAGCGGAATACCCCGGTCCTGCAGCACTTTGGCCATCGCAAGCGTCGACGGTGCAATCACTTTGTCGGGTGTAAGAAGGGTTCCATCCATATCTGACACGACCATGCGAATGGTCTGTGGCAGCGGCGGTAGATCCGCATGAATGGCGTCTAGGTCAACGGACATAAAAGCCCCTGTAAAAACCCCCGTCAGAGTCTTTGCGGGGGCTGGCTGGTCAGCAATGGAGAACCATACCCTGCCAGCCAGTCATTGCCCATGACGGGCGCAGTCTTATTTCTTTTCGACGTGTCCGCCGAAGCCGAAACGCTGTGCCGAGAGCACTTTCTCGGCAAAGTTGTTGCCCGACCGCGAACGGAAGCGCGTAAACAGCGCGGCCGTCATGACCGGAGCCGGTACGTCTTCCTCGATAGCGGCCTCGATCGTCCACCGGCCTTCGCCGGAGTCCGCGACTTCACCCGAGAACTCGTTGAGTGTCTCGGAACGGGTCAGCGCCTCGGCTGTCAGATCGAGCAGCCAGGACGACACGACACTGCCACGGCGCCACACTTCGGCAATGTCACCCATATTGAGCTCGAAGCGGTCTTTTTCTGCAAGAACGGGAGAGTTCTTGCTCTTCATGATGTCGAAACCTTCGGCGAAGGCCTGCATCATACCGTATTCGATGCCGTTATGGACCATCTTCACGAAGTGCCCCGAACCAGCGGGACCACAGTGCAGATAGCCCTGCTCGGCGCGCGGATCATGACCCGCTTCGCCACGGCCAGGCGTGCGCGGCACGTCCCCGATGCCCGGCGCGAGCGCGCTGAGGATCGGATCGATGTATTCGGCGGTCTCTTTCGTGCCGCCAAACATCATGCAGTAACCGCGCTCCAGACCCCAGACGCCGCCTGAAGTCCCGACATCCACGTAAGAGATGCCCTTTTCAGCCAGCTCGGCCGACCGGCGGACGTCGTCCTTGTAATACGTGTTACCACCGTCGATGACGACATCCCCGCGCCCCAGAAGACCACCGAGCTCCTGAACACAGGCTTCGGTGATGGCACCAGCCGGAAGCATGACCCACACCACGCGGTGTTCGTCACCTTCGAGCAGCTTCGCCATCTCGGCCACAGAACTGGCGGGGGTCGCGCGCCCCGCTTCACAGCGTCCAGCGACCGAAGCCGTAACTTCCGGCGTGCGGTCGTGCACGACGACATCATGTCCGTGGCGCGTCAGACGAACGGCAATATTGCCGCCCATCCGTCCCAGTCCGATGATTCCGATCCGCATGACTTATGCTCCTGCCAGTGCTTTGTGAATCGCCGTTTCCAGAGCCTTGAGCCCTTCCTCCAGCGGTCCATCGATATGAACACGAAGGGCACGACGGCCACGAGCCGCGAGCACCTCGAAATCGCCTCGTGCCTGTGCCGCCTTGACGACACTGAAGCTGAAGCCATGGCCCGGAACCGGCACATCCGCCGCATCCGTGGTCGTAACCTGCAGGAACACGCCGCTGTCAGGTCCACCCTTGTAGGCCTGGCCCGTCGAATGCAGGAACCGGGGGCCAAACTCGGCGGCTGTCGCCACCTTCAGCGCGTCCCGAAGCTCCATGCGAACCGACTGTGCCCAGTCCCGCGTCTGCTGATCACGCCGGATATAAGCCAGCAGACCAACGTAATCGCCGGGCTTCACCCGATCGAACAGCGCCTTGAGAATGGAGGCCGCATCCCCCTTGCTGCCAGAAGCTTCAGTGTTCTTCGCATCGGCATAAAAGGACAGCGGACCATCCTTGGCGAAAGGCGTTTCCGGCGGAAGCGAACCCGTCTCGGCATAGGCGGACGTCAGCTTGCGTGTCTCGAGCTTGCTGAATTCCACGTCCGGCTGATCGAACGGATCGATCCCCAGAACGGCACCGGCGACGGCAGTCGCGAATTCGAACAGGAAGAATGCCTGTCCGATCTGCGCAGCGTCGGCCAAACGGATCGTGACGACAGGAGCCCCTGCGGCGCGCAGTGCGCCAAGACGGCTGTCCGGAGCATCGTCGCCAAGAAGCAGATCGACGAAAATACGATCCGTTCCGTAAACGTCCGGGGTGCCCAGCTCTTCTTCGTCAATCGGAATAAGGCCGAGGCCCTTCTTGCCGGTGCTTTCAGCAATAAGCTGCTCCAGCCATGCACCCAGCGAGGCAATCCCATCAGAAGCGAGAATCGTCACCTTGTCGCGCCCGAAGCAATGTGCTGCGTGACCGAGGATCAGCCCCAGAACAGCACCGGGATTGGCGGCAGGTGGCGCACTGCCATCACAGGATTCCACCATCAGCCTGGTAATCGTCAGCAGCTTGCGAACATCGATACCACTCGCGGCTGCCGGCACCAGCCCGAAATTGGACAGCACCGAATAACGGCCGCCAATCTTCGGATCGCCGTAGAACACACGCCAGAAGCCGTTTTCTTCGGCTACTTTCTGCATGTGCGAACCCGGATCGGTGATGGCAATGAAGCTGTCACCGGGCTTCTTGCCAAGCGCCTGACCCGCGACCTGCCAGAAATGCGCGAACAGGATGTTCGGCTCCAGCGTGCCGCCAGACTTGCTGGCCACGATGAACAGCGTGTTCTTGGGGTCGATGGCTTTTTCGAACGCCGTAACCTGCTGCGGGTCCGTGCTGTCAAGAACATGCAGCTTCGGCCAACCCTCCTGCTGACCGAATGTCTCGGCCAGAACCTCTGGTCCAAGACTCGAACCGCCCATGCCCAGAAGCAGGATGTCCGTGAAACCGCGACTGCGAACATCGCGGGCCAGAACTTCCAGCTCCTCGATATGCCACAGCCGATCCTGCACGACCGTCAGCCAGTTCAGCCAATCGGCTTCGGGACCGTTGGTCCAGACGGACGGGTCCTTCTTCCAGATGCGACGCAGACCGCCACTCTGGCTCCAGTCCTTCTCGGCGCCTGCCACATCGTCCCGAATATCCGACGGCAGGTCCGCACTCACACGGAGCAGGCGGTCACCGAGAACAGCTTCGCGTTTGGTGGCAACAGCGGTCAGGAGTGTATCAAACGACACACTGAAGGCCGCACAGCCTTCCTTGACCAGCTTCGTCGTCACGCCATCAAGATCAAGGCCAAGACGCTCGGCCTCTGCCATCACATGCCGGGCCTGATCGATATTTTCGGTCAGGCTGGCACGCGCTTTGCCGTGATCGCGGAACGCATCGAACGTTGCGGGCGGAATGGTGTTGACCGTCTCGGGTCCGATCAGTTCCTCGACATAGAGAACGTCGGAATAGGCTTTGTCCTTGGTGCCGGTGCTGGCCCAGAGCAGGCGCTGCGGGTTGGCGCCCTTCTCGGCAAGCGCCTTCCAGCGCTGGCTGTCACGAACTTCAAGGTAGTACTGATACGCCATCTTGGCGTTGGCGATCGCAACCTTGCCACGAATGGCCTTCAGTGCCTCGGCTTCCGCATCACCTGCAGCCACACGGCGGTCGATTTCGCCATCAATTTTGGCGTCGATGCGGCTGACGAAGAACGAGGCAACGCTGGAAATGCGGGAGACTTCCTCGCCACGCGCCACGCGGGCTTCCAGACCCGAAATATAGGCTTCAAGAACAGCCTTATAAGCGTCCAGTGAGAACAGCAGCGTCACATTGACATTGATGCCATCCGCAATCGCCTCCCGGATCGCGCCGGTTCCTTCGGCAGTTCCAGGAATCTTGATCATCAGGTTCTTGCGCGCGACCGTTTTCCAGAGCCTGCGGGCCTCAGTGATCGTTCCATGCGCGTCAAACGCCAGATAGGGCGAAACCTCGAGGCTGACATAGCCATCCAGCCCCTTGGTCTTTTCAAACACCGGGTCAAGCACCGCACAGGCGGACCGGATGTCGTCAATGGCGAGATGCTCGTACAGATCGCCAGGGGACAACCCCTCGCCTTCGAGCAGCTTGCGAATCTGCGGATCGTATTCCGTGCCGTGTCCAATAGCCTTCTCGAAGATGGCCGGGTTGGACGTCACGCCACGCAGGCCATCCTCGTCCACCAGCTTGCGGAGGCTTCCATCCTCCGTGAAGCTACGCTGGATGAAATCCAGCCAGGGAGACTGGCCGTATTTCTCGAGGTCGCACAAAGCGTTGCTAACGGTATTCAGACCGGTATTGGAGATTGTGTCTGCCACAGGATCTCTCCCTTACTTGCCGCGAAGGGCCTGACGCTTTGCCGCGTCATAGACCGCCTCGGGCGTGAAACCGAATTTCGTGAGCAGTGCGGAAGCCGGAGCCGACGCACCGAACGTGTTCATCGCGATGATCGCGCCACCCAGACCGACATAACGATCCCAGCCGAAGGCCGCAGCCTGCTCGACCGCGACGCGGCCAATGACATCCGGCGGCAGGACGGAATCGCGGTATTCCTGGCTCTGCTCTTCGAAAAGATCAAAGCTCGGCATGGAGACGACGCGGGCCTTGATGCCTTCTGCCGTCAGCTTCTCGTAAGCCGCGACCACAAGGCTGACTTCCGAACCCGACGCAATCAGGATCACATCAGGCTTGCCCTCACAGCTCGCCAGAACATAGGCGCCCTTCGCCAGACCGGCAGCGGAAGCGTACTTCGTACGGTCAATCGTGGGCAGATTCTGACGGCTCAGAGCGAGGACAGAAGGCTTGTGCGTCATCGGAATCAGCGTCCGCCAGGCTTCCGCCACTTCGTTGGCGTCGGACGGACGGATCGTCATGATGCCCGGCGTAGCGCGAAGCTGTGCAAGCTGCTCGATCGGCTGATGCGTCGGTCCGTCTTCACCCACGCCAATGGAGTCATGCGTGAAGATGTAAAGAACCGGCAGCTCCATGATGGACGACAGACGGATCGGCGCCTTCATGTAATCGGAGAAAATCAGGAAGCCCGACCCGTAAGCCCGGATTCCCGACAGCGCGATGCCGTTGCAGATGGAACCCATCGCATGTTCGCGCACACCGAAATGCAGGTTCCGGCCGCCATAGGTGCCATTCCATTTTTCCGGCTGGAAAGAGCCACCGCCCTTGATGTCCGTCTTGGTGGACGGCGTCAGGTCGGCGGAACCGCCAATCATCCAGGGAAGGTTCTTCGCAACCGCATTCAGAACCTGACCAGAGCTTGCACGCGAGGCAATGCCCTTGGCATCAGCTTCGAAGGTCGGGATATCCTTGTCCCAGCCTTCCGGCAGCCGGTGCTCGATGATGCAGTCGATTTCAGCCGCGAGTTCCGGATGTGCCTCACGATAGGCCGAGAACAGCTCACGCCATTCCGCACTGGCCTTCGCGCCGCGCTTGCCGAGACCTTCGGCGAAATGCTCCTTCACCCCGTCCGGGACATAGAAGTCCGGAGCGTCCTCAGGCCAACCATAAGCGGCCTTTGCGCCTTTGATCTCTTCCGCACCCAGCGGCTCACCATGCGCCGAAGCCGTACCGGCCTTCTTGGGAGCACCATAGCCGATGACCGTCTTGAGCACGATCAGGCTCGGACGATCCGTCACCGCGCGGGCCGCCTTCAGTGCTGCGAGAATGGCATCGACGTCATTGCCGTCCGTGAGCGTCTGAACATGCCAGCCATACGCCTCGAAGCGCTTACCCACGTTTTCCGTGAAAGCAAGGTCCGTCGAACCTTCGATCGAAATCTGGTTCGAGTCATAAATCCAGGTCAGATTTCCAAGTGCGAGATGACCTGCCGTGGAGGCAGCTTCGGAAGCCACACCTTCCATCATGTCACCATCACCACAGAACACCGTGACGTGATAGTCGAACAGCTTGAAGCCCGGACGGTCATAGCGCGCGGACATCCATTTCTGCGCAATCGCCATACCGACGGAATTGCCGCACCCCTGCCCGAGCGGGCCGGTCGTGGTTTCTACACCAGCGGTAAAGTGATATTCTGGATGGCCCGGCGTCTTAGAGTTCAACTGACGGAACTGCGAGAGATCCTCGACAGTAAGCGACGGTGCATCAACGACCTTACCGTCCCGGATATCCTTCACGCCCGTCAGGAACAGGGTGGAGTACAGCAGCATCGATGCATGGCCGACCGAAAGGACGAAACGGTCACGCGCCGGCCAGCACGGATCGGCCGGATCGTATTTCAGATCGTGCTGCCAGACCGCATACATCGCGGGTGCGAGAGCCATGGCCGTGCCGGGATGGCCGGAATTGGCGCGTTCGACACCTTCCATCGAAAGGGTACGGATCGTATTGATGGCGAGTTGGGGAAGCGTACTCATCGGAATGGGATCTCCGGCTTGTGACTGACGGGAAGAAACGCGACGATATTTCCCGTACATTCTGTTGCCACGGCATGACGCGAAGTCGCGCCGGACGCAATGGCTGATTGGTAAACCATATTGTGAAACACGCTCTTGTGCTTAATGACAACCTGCCGCACTTCGACGGGCATCGTTACCTGAATCCCGAAGCCTGGCGTCCTGATGGGGCAAGAATGGCCCGCCGTCCCTCCCAGAGGATCAGAAATATCTTCCGCTGGCAGATGGGCCTCAGACCACGCTGGCCGAACGCCCTTCCGCCCCAGAAATCCTACCCTCAGGCCACACCGGCCCCAGGAGAATGCTGCGTCACGTTTATCGGTCATGCGACCGTTCTGCTCCAGTTCGGCCGCACAGGACGCGCGCCTCTACGGATCATTACCGATCCGGTCTTCTCCGAACGCTGTTCCCCCTTCCGCAGTTTCGGCCCCCGACGCGTTCGCCCACCCGGCATCGCGCTCACTGACCTACCGCGGATCGATATTATTCTCGTCTCGCACTGCCATTACGACCATATGGACCTACCCAGCCTGCGCGCTCTGGCGGAACGTGACGACCCGCTCTGCCTGTCACTGCCGGGCAACCGCCGCCATCTGGAAAAAGCCCGCCTGCCCCGCATCGTCGAACTGGACTGGTGGGAGGGCACAACCGATGAGGGCGCCCACTTCACGGCCACCCCTGCCCTCCATGGAAGCGCCCGCACTCCATTCGATTCCAACCGCGCCCTCTGGGGCGGATTTATGATCGAAGCAGACGGCCACTCGATCTTTTTCGCAGGCGATACCGCCTGGGGGAAGCACTTCGAGGCCATTCACCGTCGCTGGCCGGAGATCGATCTCGCCATTCTTCCCATCGGCGCCTACGAACCGCGCGATCTCATGCGCCGCGTGCATATGTCGCCGGAAGAAGCCCTGATGGCATTCGACACACTCAAGGCCAGGCGGGGACTGCCGATCCATTTCGGAACGTTCCAGCTCACGGATGAAGCCATCCTGGAACCTCCCACCCGTCTGGAATTCGCCTGTCGGCCGGAGCATCGCCCGTTCATGGCGCTGGAAAACGGCGACAGCCTTACTCTTCCGCCCGCCCTCACAAAAAGCTAACCTCGCACGAGATTTACTTCCTCTTCCCCTGCCGAGCCCCGCCGCCCGGCGAACACCGCCATGTGGAAACCGTCATGAACGCCCAGAACGTCACTTTTACGTCAGACCAGATCACTGCCCTGTTCATCGACGCAGCCCGTGAAGGCGACACCGACCTCCTGACCCAGTTTCTCGACGCGGGCATGGCCATCGATACACCGGACAGCCGTGGCTATACGGCGCTGATCGTCGCCACCTATAACGGCCATACCGACGCCACACGACTGCTACTCGACCGTGGCGCCGACACCGAGGCAACCGATCTGAAAGGGGCAAGCGCCCTGTCTGGCGTGGCTTTCAAAGGCCTGACCGACATCGCAACACTTCTGCTCGATCACGGCGCACAAGTGGATCATACCAATCATGCAGGCCGCACCCCACTCATGTTTTCCATCATGTTCAACCGCGAAGACATGGCGCGAAAGCTGCTGGCAGCAGGCGCCAACCCTGATCTGACGGACGCTGACGGCGTCTCCGCACGCGATCTTTCGGAGCGCCAGCTCATGATCGATCTGTTTGCTGGCGCATCCGCATGAGCCGTCTCTGGAACCGCCGCGTACGCGACCTACACCCCTATATTCCCGGGGAGCAGCCCAAGGTCGCCGATCTGCTGAAACTCAACACGAACGAATCTCCTTACGGTCCGAGTCCGAAAGCACTTGAGGCCATTCGTGAGGCCGCCTGCGACGACCTGCGCCTGTACCCGGATCCGACAGCCACGAGCTTGCGCGACACCATCGCCGCCCGGTTCGAAACCACCGCTGACCGCGTCTTCGTAGGCAACGGCTCCGATGAAGTCCTGGCCCATGCCTTCCGCGCCCTGTTTCACGACGACTCACCGGTCCTGTTTTCGGATGTGACCTATGGCTTCTATCCGGTTTATTGCGACCTATTCGATCAGCCATTCCGCCATATTCCGCTCAAAGACGACTTCACGATCGACATCAATGCCTATACCGGCGAATGCGGCGGCATCATCGTCGCCAATCCCAACGCAAATACAGGCATAGCCCTGCCGCTGGAACAGATCGAAACACTCCTGAAACGCCATCCCGACCGAACCGTCATCATCGATGAGGCCTATGTCGATTTCGGGGGACAGTCCGCCATTGAACTGACACATCGTCATGACAACCTTATCGTGATCCAGACGCTGTCAAAGTCCTACGCTCTGGCAGGGCTGCGTGTGGGTTTTGCGATTGGCTCACCAGAGCTGATCGAAGGTCTCAACCGGGTCAAGGACAGCTTCAATTCCTACCCTCTCTCCCGTCCGGCACAAGCTGGGGCCATCGCCGCAATCCAGGACACGAACTGGCTGGCGGACATTACGGCGCGCGTCATCGCCAGCCGTGACCGGCTGGTTCCGGAGCTGCAAAATCTTGGCTTCCAAGTCCTGCCGTCCTGTGCCAATTTCATTCTTGTGCACCATCCGGAGCACGAAGCCGGAGCCATCGCCGCAGCCCTGCGCGAGCGTGCGATCCTTGTCCGGCATCTCTCAACCCCGCGCATCCAGGACTGGCTGCGCATCTCGATCGGAACGGATGAGGCCTGCATACGCCTGACAGACGCTTTGCGGGACATCCTTACTCCCCGATCCTGAATTAACCGGACGGTAATACTCCGTCCCCATAGTCATGAACCGAACAGGGCCAATCAGGCATGCTTCGTCATGCCTTGTCCTGTCCTTTCTCCGGAATGGGCAGGAGGCCTGTAGATGCTTCATGCGGAAAGACTGAACATATGCGTGCATTCCAGGGACAGATGTCCGACAACCAGCCTATTCGCCGCAATCAGGCCGAAAAGGAAAAACAGCTTCGGGACCTCAAGGAAACGATTGCGACGATGAAATCCCATACCTCTCCTACGCTGAAGGAGAGCATCCAGCGCCGTATCCGCGAGCTGGAGACCGAACTGAAAACCATCGCGCGCGAAAAGGCCGCCAGGGCCGCAAATCCGGAAACACAGTCCGATCGACAGCGGCGTCCGCCGCGACGCAACACAATCCGATCCATGTAATGCAGAATGGCCGGCGCAGAGATCCCTCCGCACCGGCCATTTCTATCAGGGGCTATGAGGCGCCATATCCTGCGCCGCCTGCGCCCAGGCAGATCCCATCAGGCGAAGCCGGGCCGGATGCAGACCATCGGTCTCGGTCAGGACATAATACGCCGTATATTGACCTGTCGGCCTGCCGGGCCGCTCTTTCAGAAACCGGAAGACACTCCGGTCGGCGGTCATCTGGGTCATATCCTCCGCGAGGGGACGATTCCAGAAATCCAGCACCTCCGGCACACGTGTCCGATCAATCATCAGGCAGTTCGGATCCACGAAACCGCCGTAACTCTCCCGGAAAATCCCTCCGCCGATACCAACCGACTCCCACTGGTCCTCACAGATCGGCGCGAGGCTTCGCGGATGCACGAACCAGCGACCGGCCCAGGCCCAGTCCTGTCCGTCGATCGCCTTCAGCAGTGAGGAAAGATGATCGGGAGCCCACCAGTTGTCATCGTCGAGATAGGCAATGCGTGGAGCATTCGAAAGCTGGCTGAGCACACTACGCAATACGCCCCCGTCTCTGGCCTTTCCAAAACCGCCATGTCTCTGGGACGTCGAGTAACCCGGCCACAGGATTTCAACCGACCATCCCGATGGCCGTCCTTCCACAGCCTGCCGTACCAGATCATCCGCCCCCTCACCCGGAGGCCGGTCCAGCCCGATCATGATCTGAACCCGCAGACCACCCTGCTGCCTGAAAACCGAATGAAGCGCCCTGACGATACTCGGGCGGAGAAGACTGGGCATCACGACCGCGACGTCGAACGGCTGCTGATCGGGAGCGGGGGGATCAGCGAAAATATGAAGTCCGGGTTCCATGGCAGGGACGATACTGCGCCCCCCTCCCCCTGTCACCTCACAGCTCACCTCACAGCCGACCACACACCGCTCTCTTGCACTTCACCGCTACAGGGCACACCATGACAGGCACAATGACCACTGCGAAAGAGTCTCCCGTGTCCACTTCTCCCACCTTTTCGCATGAACAGTTACTTGACCGTCTGGGCGAAGTTGCCGTGCGCGTTGGCCTGAACATCGCCCCGGGCCAGCAACTTCTCATTACTGCTCCCCTGGACGCGGTCCCTCTCGTCCGGCGCGTTACGGAACATGCCTACAAGGCTGGAGCCTCGCTGGTTACGACGCTTTACGCAGATGACGAAACCACCCTTGCCCGCTTCATCCATGCTCCGGACGAGGCTTTTGACGTCGCTCCGACCTGGCTCGCCGAAGGCATGGCGCGCGCTTTCCGCGAAGGTGCAGCCCGCATGGCCATCACGGGGGCCAATCCCACCCTTCTCAAAGGGCAGGATCCCGACCGTATCTCCCGTGCCAACCGCGCCAATTCCAAAGCCAATCGCCCGGCGATGGAAATCATTACCCAGTTCGCAGTGAACTGGAACATCATTGCCTGCGCCACGCCGGCCTGGGCAGCACAGGTCTTCCCGGACCTTTCTCCCGAGGACGCCCTTGCCGCGCTCTGGGACGGAATTTTCAAGGCATCACGGGTGGACGTCGCCGATCCTGTCGCCGAATGGAAAGCCCATAATGCCCGCCTGCATGCCCGGGCAAAGTTCATGAATGACAGCCGTTTCGACGCCCTTCACTTCACAGGTCCCGGAACCGACCTGACGGTTGGCCTCGCGGATGGCCATCTCTGGGCCGGAGGGTCGGAGAAATCAGGAAACGGTGTTGTCTGCAATCCGAACATCCCGACAGAAGAAATCTTCACAACGCCTCATCGCAGCAAAGTCGACGGCCGGGTCAGCAGCACAAAGCCCCTTTTCCATCAGGGTACGTTGATCGACAATATTTCGGTCCGTTTTGAACAGGGCCGGATCGTCGAAGCCTCCGCAAGTCATGGCGAAGATGTGCTCAAGCGCATCCTCAGCACAGACGAAGGCGCAGCCCGCATCGGTGAAGTGGCGCTCGTTCCGCATTCCTCTCCAATCTCGGCCAGCAAAATCCTGTACCGGAACACGCTGTTCGACGAAAACGCGTCCAGTCATATCGCCCTCGGGCAGGCCTACACGAAATGCATGGTGGATATCGAAGGCCTGACACCCGAAGAGCTTCTGGAGAGGGGCGTTAATGATTCCCTTATTCACATTGACTGGATGATCGGGTCAGACAAGATCGATCTTGATGGTCTCAAGAATGGTAACCGCGTGCCGCTGATGCGCGCTGGCGAATGGGTGCAGGCATGACATTTTTCCGCATGACAGGGCTTTCCGCCCTTATGGTTTCTGTTGCAATGCTGCCTGCCGCGGCCGCGAACGCCCAGTCCTACCCACCTTCTGCCTATAATGGAGGGACGTCAGGCCAGAGCCAGACCCAGATTGACGGAAGTGCGCCCGTTCAGGGCGCCACGACGCCACAGGTTTCTCCGCAGGTTCGTGCTGATACACAGCGCGCGATGGGTTATCCCCTTCCGCCTGATTTCATGACGCGCGCAACAGCGACGGTCGCCGAGCTCCAGGCCCGGAACATCCAGCCACCGAGCTCACATGGTGCAAGCCTGTCGGATACCATCCGCCAGATTGGGCAAGTCCCCGGACTTGCTCCAATCCTCCAGAGCCACGGTTTCACGCCGGAGACTTTCGTGATGGGCATGACGACCTTTGGCATGACACTTGCCGCCAGCAATGGCCAGCTTCCAACAGGAATGCCATCACCCAATCCTGCCAATGTCGCCCTCTTCAAAGCCCAGCCCCAGCAGGTTAGCGCCCTGATGCAGGCCATGGGCAACCCACCACACTGAACCGTTACGGCTGATCTGTTCATCAAAGGGACAGATCAGCCGTCTCGTCAAATCAGGAAACAAATGTCCATCAAACTCGATCCCATGATGTTGCCCGCGCTCGATATTCTGGGAATGGCGCAATCCGGTGCAGTTCTACGTGCCGAACGTGAAACGCCGTCAGACGGGATTCCGGCTTTTGTAACGCGCTCAGGCTGGGACGAACTCGTTGCCACGCATGCAAGTGATCATACGGCGCCTCATACTGTTCTTCTTCCAGCCATGGAGAAAGCCGTAACACGACTGCTCTCCCATGCAGCCGAGGCCGCTTCACGCGATGGTGTCATGGCCCCGACTATCACCATACAAAGCGACCTTTTCCTCAGTGACCCGGATCTCGTTCTGGCGTTTGTACGCGACATCACACATCCTGTCGCCTGCGCCCTGATTGGTACAGCCGCCCAGATTGAAACAACACTCCGCGCCCACACACCCGTTCATCCTTTGCCGAACTGACGGATCGAGAGTTCATCAAGAACATTCTGTTCCTTTCTGAGATCCGCTTGCCGTTCCTCTTCCTGTCTTTCTTGACGGACGGTTTTTACGGCCTCCATGGCCGCTCTGGCGGCAATCAGGGCGGAACGAACAGTCTCCCGGTCAACGGCCGCCTCGCGACACCTATCCTGAGCATCGGCCACTGCTTTACGCCCCAAAGGCAACCATCTGCTGAAAGCTTCAACGGCCCCGTCTCCTGCCGTCGGGCTGGACGCAATCCGCTGCTCACTCAGGATTTCCTCCTGAGCGGCATCCAGCTGCCCCTCAGCTGCAGCCTCCCGCGCCACAGCCTCTGCGAAACTGCGTTCCACAAGATCAAGTTCCTGCTCCCGCAGAGCAATCAGTGCGTCCAGAGGAGATTTTTCCATCTCAGGATTTCCTTTAAGCTGCATTCTGAGGAGTTATCTGCGGAAGCGCATGCATGATCGCGCCGAGCTGTTCGAAAGCTTCCGCACGGGTAGAATGCTCCTCACGTCCCTGGGAAAGAAACTGGTTCAGTTTGGGCATCAGGGTAATCGCTTCATCAACTTCCCTGTCAGTTCCCGTCTTGTAAGCACCCAGCCGGATCATGTCGGCCATCCGCTGATAGGTGGCCATGGCCGCGCGGGCCTGACATGTGAGAGCGTTTTCTTCGTCGGAATTGCATCGCGGAACCGCACGGGACAACGACCTCAGAACATCAATGGCGGGATAGCGTCCCTGTTCGCCAATCTTCCGGTCAAGAATAATGTGCCCATCCAGAATACCGCGCACGGCGTCCGCCACAGGCTCGTTCTGGTCATCACCTTCCACCAGAACCGTGAAAAGCGCGGTGATCATCCCCTGATCGGGATATCCGGGGCCTGCGCGCTCCAGAAGACGAGGAAGTTCCGCAAAAACAGAGGGGGGATAACCACGCGTCGCCGGCGGCTCTCCCGCCGACAGACCGATCTCACGCAATGCCATGCAGAACCGCGTGACACTATCCATCAACAGCAGAACGGACTTGCCCTGATCCCGAAAGTATTCAGCAATCGCCATGGCTGAAAGAGCCGCTTCACGACGCATCAGGGGCGGCGAGTCCGACGTGGCGATAACCAGGACACTCCGGGCCAGACCATCTGGTCCCAGATCATCCTCGATAAATTCACGGACTTCGCGACCACGTTCCCCAACCAGAGAAATGACGGCAACATCACAGTCCGCTCCGCGGGCAAGCATTGAGAGCAGAGTTGATTTTCCGACACCAGACCCGGCGAACAGACCCAGCCTCTGCCCGCGCCGACATGTCGTGAATGTATCGAGCGCACGAACACCAAGATCAATGCGATCTCCCAGCCGTGCACGGCTTGCCGCCCCGGGCGGAGGACACTGGCTCGGCTGGCAGCGGAATGAGCTCGGCAACGGCCCACGTCCATCGATCGGCTGCCCGAGAGGGTCCACTACGCGTCCAAGCCACCCGTCATTGACCCGCAGTCCATTTTCACGGCGATCAAGTGCGACTTTCGCCTCGCATCCCGGGCCAATACCCTCCAGCGACCCGAAAGACATGACGCGCGCAACCTCGCCCTGAAAACCAACAACCTCTGATTGTACTGAGCGACCACTCCGCGCCTTTATCTCCACGCGATCACCGATCGCAACGAATCCGTCGAGTCCGATAACGGTCATGCACAGGCCGACGACATCTTTCACACTTCCTGAAACCCATACAAAGCTCGTGTTTAGAATGCGCTCAATCAGGCTGTCATAATCGCTCATAAAGGCAGTTTCCAGCCAGTTTTTAAAGGTTTGTAAGATTTTTACATTCTACAACCCACTCATTAAGGGATCCCTAACACTCCCCTCTCACGAGAGAAATAATGACAAATTTACGATTTTTCATCTCCACCCATCGACATACACAACTATGGGTAGTAACCATTATTTTACCAATCCAGGAGTTGATGAAATGCGTATCCTTCTCGTTGACAGTGATCAGACCGCTGCCGCTACCCTGTCGCAGACCCTGCGGACCGCCTCCTTTACCGTCGATCACACGCCATCCGGCGAAGAGGCGATCGAAATGCTTCGCCATTACGACTATGACGTCGTCGTTCTGGAACTGATGCTGAACGATCTTGAAGGATACGAAGTCATTCGGCGCGTCCGGACAGCCCGCATCACAACCCCCATTCTTGTGCTTTCTGCCCTGTTGCGACCGCAGGCCAAGATCCGGGCCTTTTCTATGGGGGCTGATGATTACATGACCAAGCCCTATGATGCCGGGGAACTGGTAGCGCGCCTTCAGGCCGTCATGCGCCGCTCCCGCGGTTTCGCAGAACCAAAACTGCGTGTTGGAAATCTGGAGCTGGACCTGAATGGCAAAAATGTAACGGTAGATGGCGCACCACTGCACCTCACCGGCAAGGAATATGCCATTCTGGAACTTCTGGTCATCCGCAAAGGGTCAGTTCTGACCAAAGATGCATTTCTAAACCACCTCTACGGCGGCATTGACGAACCGGAAATGAAAATTATTGACGTCTTCATCTGCAAACTTCGTCGCAAACTTCAGAACGTCGGTGCGGGGAACCTGATTGCAACGGTCTGGGGTCGGGGCTACATCCTGCGCGAAAACGAGGGTAGTGAACCACTCCTCGCACCTGACGTCACCCTAGAAAATACCTCACCGGCTATTGCAGCGCCTGTCTGAGGAATTTCGGTCAGACGATCCGGTCGCCCGCGCAACGCCTTCGCCGCCTTTCGTATGACAGCGAAATTCAGACGTGAGCAATTGCGCGAATAACGTCACAGACATGATCCACGACTTCGGTCACCAAAGCCTCATCTTCCGCCTCCGCCATCACGCGGATCAACGGCTCCGTTCCGCTGGCGCGAAGCACGAGGCGCCCGCTTCCTGCCAGCCTTTCCTCAGCCCACGCCTTGGCAGCAGCGAGATCGGGGCTTCCAATCGGGCTGATACCTGAATAGCGCACGTTTTTAAGAAGCTGCGGATAGGGCTTGAAGAAACGGCAGATTTCACTTGCAGGGCGCTTAGTCTCTACCGAAACGGCCAGAACCTGCAAAGCTGCTACAAGTCCGTCGCCTGTCGTCGCATAGTCTGACAGGACCATATGGCCGGACTGCTCTCCCCCAAGATTGGCTCCCAGCTCGCGCATGCGCTCAACGACATAACGATCGCCGACCGCTGTCCGCTGAAGCTCCAGCCCATTGTCCGCAAGTGCCTTTTCCAGACCCATATTGGACATGACAGTCGTAACGACGGTGTTGGTTTTCAGTCTGTCATGCTGTTTCCAGAAGGCAGCAATCAGTCCGATGATCTGGTCCCCATCGACAAGCTGACCATTTTCGTCAGCGATCAGCACGCGATCGGCATCACCATCCAGCGCAATTCCGAAATCAGCTTTGTGTTCCCGGACAGCCGCACAAAGCGTTTCCGGATGCGTTGAGCCCACACCATCATTGATATTCAGACCATCCGGCGCGCAGCCGATCTGAATAACTTCCGCACCAAGCTCCCACAACGCCTTAGGGGCGACGCGATATGCAGAGCCGTTGGCACAATCGATGACGATTTTCAGTCCGTCCAGCCGCAGCCCCCGCGGAAATGACGCTTTCGCATTTTCAATATATCGACCAGCAGCATCGTTAAGACGCGACGCTCTGCCGATCTGCGCAGGAGAGGCCAGTCGTTCTGACAAATCCTGTCCCATCAAGTGCTCGATTTCCGCCTCAACCTCATCCGACAACTTAAAGCCGTCAGGGCCAAACAGCTTAATCCCGTTGTCGGTAAACGGATTATGCGATGCCGAGACCATCACACCGAGATCAGCTCGCAGTGAGCGGGTCAGCATGGCGATTGCAGGCGTGGGGAGCGGTCCGACCAGAATAACATCCATGCCTGCCGACAGAAATCCTGCAACCAAGGCACATTCCAGCATATAGCCGGAAAGACGTGTATCCTTGCCTAGAACGACGCTGTGCCGCCGGTTCTGACTCCGCATGAAATACAGCCCGGCAGCCTGCCCCAGTCTCTGCGCAATCTCAACCGTCATGGGGGCGGTGTTGGCCGTTCCCCGAATGCCGTCAGTACCGAACAGAGACCGCTTGTTGGCCATAATAAAAATCCTGCCTGAAAAAATTGAAAAGGCACAAAACAAAAAAAAGGCGCGACACCAAGGATATACTCCTTAATGACGCGCCTATCGGTGCGATTGGCTGACTGATTAGCCTGCCTGCGGTGCCGGATCAAACGCTCCCGGACGGGTTGTCGGAACCGACGCACGCCGGTTCTCAGGAACCTGCTCTTCATCCGTGGTACGCTCGATCGCCTCGCCGCGCATGATACGACCGACATCATCACCCGTTAGCGTTTCATACTCTAGCAATGCCGCCGTCAGGCGATGCAGGCCGTCGAGATGCTCGGTCAGCAGATCATGCGCCTGCTTATAGGCCATATCGATTAGAGCCTTAACCTCCTTGTCGATCTCCCGCGCCGTCTCTTCCGAGATATTCTTGTTCTGCGTTACGGAGTGACCAAGAAAAACTTCCTGTCCGTTATCACCATAAGCGATCATGCCCAGCTTGTCGCTCATGCCCCATTCGGTCACCATCCGGCGCGCAAGATCAGTCGCACTCTTGATATCGCCCGAAGCTCCTGCACTGACCTCTTCACGACCGAAAATAATTTCTTCAGCCACACGACCGCCCATGGCAATGACCAGCCGCGCCAGACACCACTTCCTGCTGTAGGAAATGTTGTCCTTTTCGGGCAGCGTCATAACCAGACCCAGTGCGCGCCCACGCGGGACGATCGTCGCCTTGTGGATCGGATCGCTGCCCGGCGTGAAGATCGCACAGATTGCATGCCCGGATTCATGGTAGGCCGTCGAGCGCTTCTCGTCTTCGGTCATGACCATCGAGCGACGTTCCGCTCCCATCATGACCTTGTCTTTCGCTTCCTCGAACTGCGCCATATTGACCGTGCGGCGTCCCTGACGCGCGGCCATCAGAGCCGCCTCATTCACCAGATTGGACAGATCGGCACCAGAGAAACCCGGAGTCCCACGCGCAATGACCTTCGGATCCACATCCGAAGACAGTGGCACCTTTTTCATGTGGACGCGCAGGATCTTCTCACGCCCGGCTACGTCAGGGTTCGGAACAACGACCTGACGGTCAAAGCGGCCAGGACGCAGAAGTGCGGGATCAAGAACATCCGGACGGTTGGTCGCGGCAATAAGGATAACGCCCTCGTTGCTCTCGAAACCATCCATTTCGACCAGCATCTGGTTCAGCGTCTGCTCACGCTCGTCGTTCCCACCACCAAGACCAGCGCCACGATGACGGCCCACGGCGTCGATTTCATCGATGAAGATGATGCAGGGGGCCGATTTCTTGCCCTGTTCGAACATGTCGCGCACACGGGATGCGCCAACGCCCACAAACATTTCCACGAAATCCGAACCGGAAATCGTAAAAAACGGCACGTTTGCTTCACCAGCGATGGCACGGGCCAGCAGCGTCTTACCCGTACCCGGAGGGCCGACCAGCAGCGCCCCCTTGGGGATCTTGCCACCCAGACGGGTAAATTTCTGCGGGTCACGCAGGAATTCAACGATTTCCTGAAGTTCGGATTTCGCTTCATCAATTCCGGCGACATCTTCAAACGTCACGCGACCGGTCTTTTCTGTCAGCAGTTTGGCGCGGGACTTGCCGAACCCCATGGCCCGGCCACCCCCGCCCTGCATCTGGCGAAACACCATGAAGCACAGACCGACCAGCAGCAAAACAGGCAGATAAGCACCGACATAACGCAGGATCGGACTCTCGCCGCTATCCAGAGGCTTCGCGGTCACCTCAACATTTGCTGCCGTCAGCCGTGCAGGAAGGCCCGGATCAAGCGGTGAATAAGTCTCGAAAGACGTGCCGTTCGTCAGCGTCCCGGAGATGTTCTGCTCCTGGATCACAACCGAACGGACCTGGTGCTGGTCCACGTCATGAATGAAATCGGAATAGGCGATCTGCTGGGCTGCATGCTGGCCGCCACCGGGCTGGAAGGCTGTCAGCACTGCCATTCCGACCACGATGATGACCACCCAGATCAAGACGTTACGGCCTAAATTGTTCATCTCGCTCTCTGTCGTCCTTCAGACTGTTCCGTCAGATGTGTTACGGAGAGATCCGTCACAACTGGCCGACCGGTCACATTCTGCATTGACCTCATAACATAAGCCTCTGCGCCCGCGATCCTACCCCATCCAGCACAGGAAAACGCATTTCTTGCGTTTTTAAGGCGTATTTTTACACAATCTGCGGGTTTTCCCCAGTCACGGGGACACCTACAGCCCAGACAAACCCCGCGACTTCAGGGCCATTTCCGAAATGCGGACATGAAATCAGCCTGCCGTCATGCCAAATTCCGGGTAACGTACGCAGCACTGCCGCAGGAATATCCCTTCTCTGACGATCGGAGCGGGATGCCGCATCGCCGAGGGCTGCAATCTCGCTACCTTGAGGATAGTCGGCACCCAGCAACCGCCAGCGTCCGTCCCAAACGGCTCCAGCCCTGACTCTTACGGGCCCCGACACGGCGCGTTCCTCGCGAAACAGAATCACGCCATTTCCAAAACGTCCTGCGGGTCGCATCCGCACACCCAACAATGTCCCATGCCCCTGTTTTATCAACTGGTGTACGGCTTCACGTGACGGACGATACGAACCACCAGACACCAGACGCAGGAGTGCGGACAGACTTTCTTCACAGACACCATCCCGTTCAAGGGAAACCCAGCCTTCAGGATACCAGGTGACGTAACAGGCAAGGTCCGCTGCGAGACGAGCTTCCAGACAAAGCCGCTCCTTCACCGCTCCCGCCTGCAAAAATGCTGCCTGCTGACGTTGCGGAGGTGTGAGATCCTGCCGCCAGCGCACCCGCTCAAAGCGTCGGTTAGTGTTCGACGGATCTTCGAGCCATGGAAGCCCCCCAGCGCGCAATGTGGTGCGCAAACGTTGTGGCGACAGGGACAGAAGAGGCCGGACGATCCTGATGCGCCCCCGAATGGAGACAGCCTTTATCCCGCTCAACCCTGCTGGACCGCTCGCACGCAGACTGCGCATCCAGACCGTCTCCTCCTGATCGGCTGCATGGTGCGCGATCAGCAGATCCAGACAGCCCTCAGTGACACAGGCGTCTTCCAACGCGGCAAAACGCGCCTCGCGCGCCCGTTCCTGGATCCTCCCCCGGGCAAAAGGAGGCAGCTTAAGCAAATGGGCCTTTATCCCCATCTGCTTAAGTCGTCCGACTGTCAGACAGGCTTCAGACGCTGAAGCAGGCCGCAATCCATGATCGACCACAAACGCCACAACGTTACGCCGCCAGCGGCGCGCCAGAAACGCGAGTGCCATGGAGTCCGCCCCCCCCGAGACCGCCAACCCTACGGGAGCCGCTTCCATATCCGGTGGCCAGGATCCCAGAGGCATCATCAGCGCGGCAAATTCCCCCGCTCCAATAATCCGGGCGCTATCGAGGCTTTCTGACGTCAATGACAGGTTGCGCGGCCCCGAAAAGTTGTCTCGGCTGTTTTCACCCGAGGTGCAGGAGTCGGAAATTCAGATTTCAGTTTGTCCAGAGCCTGACAGGCCGATCCCTTCTCCCCCAACGCCAGCATGGACGCCGCGACACCCAGAAGGGAATCCTGAGCTTTCAGGGACTTTGGCGCCTTCGTATAAGCGTCATAATAGGCCACTGCGGACTGACGGTACTGCTTCTGACCTGCCAGAGACTGCGCCAGCAGAAACTGGGCGTCCATCTTTCCCGAGATGCTATGGGCGGTCTTGATGGCAAAACGCGCATTACTTTCCGCATCAACATAATTTCCGGATTTCAGGGACGCATTTCCTGTCTTGAGAGCATCCAGAGCCGTCTTGGGCTGTTCCGGCCCCTCCCCGGCAGAAGCAGGGGCAGCCACCTTGTCAGGATGCGCTGGGGACTGAGCGGCACTTGGAGCTGCGGCAGAGCCACCGCCCCCATTCTGGGATGCAAACTGCATGTCCGAAATCTGTTTGGAGATATTGGCCTGACTGTCGCGCACGGAGTTGCTGAGCTGGTCGAGTTCGCCACGCATCTGACGATTCTGCTCTTCCAGAGCCGAAACACGCTCCAGAAGCTGGGCTGTCAGATTCCCGTCTCCGGCCGACACCTGCGGCGTTGCTGTCGCACTCGGCGCGCTCAGCCCGCTTCCATTCTGAACTTGTGAAAGCTGCTGACGAAGGGACGCGATCTGATCCTGAAGGGCAATAGCCTCACGAGACGAAATTTCCCCGCTGTCCGGAGCATCCTGAGCCAGCGCCGCAACGACGGGCGACAGGACGGAAAGAGCCGTGCCCAGAAAGACGGCACGTAGGGAACGGGACAGCACCATAACGGATCTCCTGAGACAAACTCACGGTCACGGGCACGCAGGCAGGTCTCGCGTGCGACATAGCCCAGTCATAAAACAGAAACGGCCGGGGGATAATCCCCCGGCCGCTCTTCATCCCAGTCCGTCAGGCCTGAAACGTCGGTTCAGCGAACAGACGTAATGGCGTTACGGTTCTGGGCCCAGGACTGCTCGTCATCGCCATCGGCAGTCGGACGGTCCTTACCGTAGGAAATCGTGGTGATGCGCGAAGCGCTCACGCCCTTGGCGACCAGATAATCGCGGGCAGCGTTTGCACGGCGCTGGCCAAGAGCGATGTTGTACTCTTCCGTGCCACGGTCGTCACAGTTACCAGCAACCTGAATGCTGACCTGCGGGTACTTGGCAAGCCATGCAACCTGCTTGTCCAGCGTTGCGCGGGCTTCTTCGGAGAGCTGGGACTGGTTCAGCTCATAGAAAATGCGATCGCCGACATTGGCGACCAGATCGGCTTCGCTGCCGGGCGTCGGGCCAGCTTCCTGAGCGACGGCGCCTGCGCCGTTGCTGTCACCCTTATTGGTGTTGCCGTTGGAACAGGCTGCGAGAACAAGCGCCAGACCAAGCGCGCCAAATACCTTGAACTTCATGTGTCTCAATCCTGAGAACGGCCCCACAGCGGGAACCGAATGCGGAAAATGCCGCGTTATTGCGGACCACTTTCTTCCGGAGCCAAACATGCAGGATCCAGTTTCGATTCCTGTCTGCCTAGCCTGAAAACCAGTGGCCATAAGCGCCCATACTCATGACTCAAATCATGGGTCAAGTGTCGTGTTAACGTTGGCCAGGGCCGGAAAGTTCGATTCAGTTTCGGAACCAGAAAACTCGGCAGAAATGTCACACCAGATCTGACAAATATGGCAGAATTTCGCCATATTTGTCTCACAATTGAAGTTTTACAGTTTGAATACATGCACTGCCCGCGTGGCAGCCAAGCGCTACAGGCGTAGCATCGAGAACCGATCTACATCGCCCTGACGGCTACAGACCGAATCAACACAGCAATGGGACTCTATGAAACGGGGTTTTTCACCCCTGAAAATCCGCGCTTTCAAACCGAAAGCGCGGAGCCTGGCCTCAGCCGTTGCGCGGCGACCAGGCCGGGTCGGACGCACCCGTCGAGATCCGGATCGGACGCTCGTTAAAGCCCGTAATATCGATCGTACCAATACCGGACGCGAAGCCCGCACCGCCTGCCCCGGACGCGCTCTGGCGACAGAACGCAAGAACACGACCATTCGGGCAGAACGTGGCCCCATCCACCGTAAAGCCCTGCGTTAGGATACGTTCACCCGTACCATCAGGGTTCATAACACCAAGCGAGAAGCCGCCGCTGCCAATCCTGGTAAAGGCGATCAAGTCTCCACGAGGAGACCAGACCGGCGAACCATACTGACCATTACCATAGGAAATCCGCTTCGCCGCTCCGCCGGACGCACTCATGATATAGAGCTGCGGGCTGCCACCACGATCGGAGTTGAACACAATCTGGCTGCCATCCGGGCTGAAGCACGGGCTGGTGTCGATCGCGCCATTGGAATTGGTGATCTGCCGTTTCGCACGGGACGCCAGATCAACCACAAAAATGTCAGACCCGCCGCCGCGCGTGGCGGACAATACGACTGATCCACCCGTCGGCGAGAAGCGGGGCGCAAAAGATATGCCCGCGAACTCACCCAAAATCTGCTGACGACCGGATGCCAGATCGAACAGATACACGCGCGGACGGTTATTGGCGTAAGACATGAACGCAATCTGATCGCGCACGGGGTTGAAGCGCGGCGTCAGCGTCAGCCACTCACCATTCGTCAGCATCCGTTCGTTGGCGCCATCCTGATCCATCAGGGCCAGACGCGTGATCTGGTGATGGCGCGGGCCGGTGCGGGCGATATAGGCGATGCGGGTATCGAAATAGCCCTTCTCGCCCAGCATCCGCTCATAGATCACATCAGCAATGATGTGCGCGATGCGGCGCCAGTTGGACGTCGAAGCCGTATAGGCCGTGCCCTGAAGCTGCTGGCCGGAAAGCACATCCCACAGACGCATCTCGACGCGCACGCTGCCTGAACCGATCGCCTGACCGGCCACGGCAGCACGGGCACCCTGTGCCTTGAGCGCGCTGAAATCCGGTGTAGAGCCCGGCGGCACGTTGCCGCTCATGACCTTAAACAGGCCAGTGCCATTCAGATCGGACGTGATGACACCGGAAATCTGCTCACCCAGACCTGCCCCGAAATTCGGGATGACAATGGGGATTGGCTCCTGCCGGGCCTGATCGACGGTGATTTCAGCTTCGCCAGGGCCCGAAGCCCCAGCAGACTGCGCAAAAGCCGCCAGAGGCGTCGCCAGGAGACCACCAGCAGCGGTGGCTCCCAGAACGGAACGGCGCGAAAACAGCGCGCTCAGGGCCTCGGCGTCAGTATCGGGAATGAAGGACATGAGACTTCCTCGTGGATTACGGCCTGAAGACAAAACGCAGCTCATGCGTCTGACCAAGCATCTTGGAGGGAATGGGCAGATGGGCACAGGTGGGGCTCAGCACCGCATCCCGCGCCCGCTCCGCCAGAACACGGTAAGACGGGTCGGAGGCCATCTTCGCAGCCGTTTCAGGTGCAAATTTGACAATACGTGCCTCACCGGTCGCATCGACGGTCACGACCATATGCGCGACAAAGCTCGCATAGTTTCGTGCCTCGGTATCTTCAGTGTAGCAACGGCGCACAGAACCGCCGATAGCCTTCTGATCCGCCATGGACAGCGACTTCGTGATGTCGCCATTCGGCACACCGCCCCCGTTCGGCGCACCACCCTGCGGCGGATTAGCTTTCGCAGTGGGCGCATGGGTCTGCTTCTGATCGGCGCGGAAATTATCCAGCGTCGCCAGCAACGAATGGCTGTCTGCCTCCGTCTTTTTGGCCGCATTTGGCTGCGTCATATGCGAAAACTTCGGCATATCCGGCAGCTTGTCGGCTTTCTGCGTCTGCGGACTCGGCGGCGCGACCATCGCCGATTTCGACGGCGGTGACGGCTTCGGCGGCGAGGCCGGCACAGGCTCGGGCGACTCATCCGTCATTTTGGGCGGAAGCTTCATGTCCGGCAGCTTCTGTGGCGGCGTCTCCGGTGGAGGCGGCACAGGCTGGGGCGGCGGTGGCGGCGGTGGCGGCTCCTCCGTCGGCGCCTTCAGAGGCGGCGTCGGAGAGGGAGGCGCCTCGTTCTTCACAGGTGCTGGGGCCGGAGCGGGCGCAGGCGCCGGATGATCGCCCTTGACCGGATGGGTCGGCGGTCCTGCCTGCTCAAACTCCATCTGAACCGTGGGGGGCTCAGCAGGCTCGGGTGGTTTTTCGGGGGGAATCTGCACAAGAAGATACGCGATCAGCCCCAGATGAATGGCAGCTGATCCGTAAAGCGCATGACGAAAGCGCCTGTTGTCAGAGCGGCGTGGACGGACCACGGCAGAAGCCTCTTACTGGCCGCTCTGGGGCTGCTGCGCGAGAAGCGCAACATGCGTGAAGCCACCCGCCGTGATCTGACCCATCACCTGCATCACCTGCCCATAGTCGATATGCGCATCGGCCCGGACAAAAATACGATGGGTCGGATCATTCTGCGACTGTGCCTTGAGCTGGTCGATCAGCTGGTCCGACGTCACCTGCTGGTCTCCCAGATAGAGCGACCCATCCGTCCTCAGGGAAACGGTGATCGGCTTGGTATCCGAATTGACCGGGCTTGCATCCGTCTTCGGCAGATCCACATTGACGCCACTGGTCAGCATCGGCGCCGTCACCATGAAGATGATGAGCAGCACCAGCATGACGTCCACCAGCGGCGTGACGTTGATTTCCGACGCGGGGCGACGCTTACGGCGTCCGCCACCTCCAGCCCGTCCTCCCGCAGACATTCCCATGGTTCAGGCCTTTCCGCCGGTCGTATCGTCCGCGCGTTCCTCGGACTGACGCGACAGGATGGCCGCGAACTCGGTGCCAAAGGCTTCCATGCGGTCCGTGAACTTTTCGAAAGAATTGCTCAGACCGTTATAGGCGATATAGGCCGGAATGGCCGTCACGAGACCAATCGCCGTGGCGAACAGGGCTTCGGAAATACCAGGCGCCACGACCGAAAGATTCGTGTTGTGCATCTGCGCGATGGACGCGAAGGAATGCATAATGCCCCAGACCGTTCCGAAGAGGCCGACAAACGGTGCCACCGGCCCGATCGTCGCCAGGAAGATCAGGCGACGCGTCAGACGGTCGTTCTCACGCATAACGGTGATGTCGATGGCGCGGTCCACGCGCTCGCGCACGCCACCCCGCGACAGGTCGATGCCGCCGATCCGGGCGGAACGACGCCATTCGCCCATGGCTGCGCCGAATACAGCCGCCATCGGATGGGTCGGGCGCGCACCGTCGGATTCGTAGAGATCGTCGAGCGATCCGCCCGACCAGAAACGGTCCTCGAATTCCGTCGCCTCACGGTTGACGCGACGGATGAGAATGATTTTTTCCGCAATGATCGCCCATACGCCGGCGCTGCACAGCAGCAGACCCAGCATCACCAGCTTTACAACGATGGAGGCGTGCAGGAACAGGTCCAGAGGCGAAAGACCGGTCGCACCGACCGCCCCAAGCGCACTCGAACTTACCTCATGATCCACTGTTCTCTCCTGTACAGATCCTGTCCCTTGCGGGTCAGGACTCTCCATTGCACTTCACGGAGAAACAGGAAAGTGGGTCAGAGCTCTCCTGCCTCCAGTTTTCTTACTGCATCACGCCAGCGAGGCGGAATTTTGGCAGGTTTCATATCAACGGCACTCAGACAGGCCAGTTCCACGTCAATAACCGTAGCGGTTTCGCCACCCCCGGAATAATTCCGGACAGTCTGACAAAGTTTCAGCCGCGTCGGAGTCATGGCCTCCAGCGCCGTCTCGATTTCCATTTCGTCATCGAGTCGGAGCGGAGAGCGATACCGGACCGCCGCCTGACGCACGACGAAGACCAGTCCAAAATCGTTCAGAAGTTCCGTCACGGACGCATCCGCATCGCGCATCGCCTCGCTTCGCGCGCGCTCGGCAAAACCCAGATAGCGCGCATGATAGACGATGCCGCCCGCATCAGTGTCTTCGTAGTAAACCCGGAACCTGATCTTGTGCGTGGCCATACTGTCTCTCCAGTCATGGTGCGCCCATCCCCCAAACTCCGTTCAGGATCTTTCAGGGCGCGGAATCGTCCTGCTCCAACGAGGAAAGCAGGTCCACCTGGCTCGCTGGCGGCGTGAGGCCGAGATGACGCCATCCCGCCTCACCCAGAATCCGCCCGCGCGCCGTTCTCAGAACGAGCCCTTCCTGAATGAGATAAGGCTCGATCACATCTTCAAGTGTATCGCGCGCTTCGGCCAGTCCCGCTGCCAGTGTTTCCACGCCGACGGGACCGCCATGATGATGCTCGGCAATCCGCTTCAGATAGCGCCGATCCATCGCATCCAGCCCGCGCCCGTCAACCTCAAGCCGCCCCAGCGCCGCATCCGCCAGCGCCCGGTCCACAACGGCCTGTTTCGAGACGAGCGCAAAATCCCGCACCCGGCGCAGCAGACGCCCGGCAATCCGGGGCGTCCCACGCGAACGACGGGCAATCTCTTCGGCACCATCTTCCGTCAAACGCATCCCGAGCTTCAGAGCCCCGCGCGAGACGATCGCCCGCAGTTCTTCCGGCGTATAAAATACCAGCCGCAGCGGAATCCCGAACCGGTCCCGCAGAGGCGTGGCCAGCAACCCGGCCCGTGTGGTCGCGGCCACGAGCGTAAACGGCGCCAGATCAATCCGCACGGAGCGCGCGGCAGGACCTTCGCCGATGATCAGATCGAGCTGAAAATCTTCCATCGCCGGATAGAGGACTTCCTCGATCGCGGGCTGAAGACGGTGGATTTCGTCAATGAACAGCACATCGCGCGGCTGGAGATTCGTCAGGATCGCCGCCAGATCACCCGCACGCTGAATGACCGGCCCAGACGTTGCCCGGAATCCTACACCCAGTTCACGCGCCACGATCTGTGCCAGCGTCGTCTTGCCCAGACCCGGCGGTCCGTGCAGCAAGACATGATCCAGTGCCTCACCCCGCGCTCGCGCGGCCTCGATGAAAATGGCGAGGTTTTCCCGGCTTGCTTTCTGGCCCGTAAAATCCGCAAGCGTTTCAGGGCGCAAACTGCCCTCGCCCGTATCCTCGGGCTGACGGGCCGGATCGGTTTCGCGATAGGAATCACTCACCGCGCAAGATCCTTCAGGCTCAGACGAATCGCCAGATCAAGCGTCGCATTCTCGTTCTCGGCCAGCACCTTACTCAAAACCGGCCACGCCTCAGCCCGCCGAAAGCCAAGTCCAGCAAGCGCCAGAAGCGCATCGTTCTCGACACTCGGACCGGAGACGATCCCCGGTGCAGCGATCATTCCGCCGCCACCCGGCATTTTGGCGACCTTGTTACGAAGCTCGCTCAAAATCCGATCCGCCAAACGCGGCCCCACGCCCGCAGCCCGCGTCAGCGAGCCTTTGTCTCCGGCATTGATCGCCAACAGAAGCTCTCCCGGGCTGTTCGCTGACAGGATCGCCAGCGCCACTTTCGCGCCCACACCCTGCACGGTCGTCAGCAGCCGGAACCAGTCCCGCTCATCCGTCGTCGCAAAACCGAACAACTGGATCGCATCCTCGCGCACGATCGTCTCAATCAATACGCGAGCCACGGATGGCGGCTGCGGCAGCGTCGCTAGTGTGCGGGTCGAGGCCGACACCACATAGCCCACGCCATTGACGTCCACGATGCAGCGTTCGCCCTCGATTTGCCCGACAAGCCCTGTCAGTTGCCCGATCATGCCATGCGCTTTCCGGCTACGACATGCGCCGCACTGGCCCGGTGGTGCGCATGACAGATTGCAACGGCCAGCGCATCGGACGCGTCGGCCTTGCGGATCTCCGCCCCCGGCAGAAGCCGCTTCACCATCATCGTCACCTGTTCCTTGGTTGCAGACCCGGTCCCGACCACGGATTTCTTGACCGTCATCGCCCCGTATTCCGCAACCGGAAGCCCTTCATAGGCTGGCGTTAAAAGCGCCACACCACGCGCATAGCCGAGCTTGAGGGTCGAGGAACCATTGCGGTTAACGTAAGTCTCCTCAACAGCGGCTTCGGCTGGCGCATATTCGCGGATCAGCTTCTTCAGCGCCCCATGCAGCTCGCACAGGCGCAGCGGAACGGATTCGGATCCATCCGTTCCGATCACACCCGACGCCACATGCTTCAGGTGATTGCCGTCCACATCAATGATGCCCCAGCCCATGAAACGCAGGCCGGGGTCAATGCCCATCAGGCGGATCAAGCAGCCAGCGCCTCGGCCACGTCGTCAGGGATGTCGAAGTTCGCGTAGACGGCCTGAACGTCGTCATTATCTTCCAGAACGTCGATCAACTTCATGACCGACCGCGCCTTGTCCTCATCCAGCGTCACGCTGTTTTCTGGACGCCAATCGAGCTTGGACGACTGTGGTTCGCCAAAGCGACTTTCGAGCGCATCGCGGACAGCAAAGAAATTTTCCATCTCGCAGGTGACTTCATGCCTGTCTTCCGTGGTCACGGCATTATCCGCACCGGCTTCGATCGCGGCTTCCAACATGTCGTCTTCCGAGGCCACATCCAACGGATAGCTGATGACGCCCAAACGCTGGAACATGAACGAGACCGAATTCGTCTCACCCATCGAACCGCCATGCTTGGAAAACGCCGCGCGAACTTCCCCCGCCGTCCGGTTGCGGTTGTCCGTCAGCCCTTCAACGATGATCGCAACGCCCGCCGGGCCATAGCCCTCGTAACGGACTTCGACGTAATCGTCGCCACCCGCAGTGCCGGACGCCTTCTTGATGGCCCGCTCGACATTGTCCTTAGGCATATTGACTTCACGCGCCATGGACAGCGCCGCACGCAGACGGGGGTTGGACGCGGCTTCGGGCAGCCCCGAACGCACCGCAACCGTAATTTCACGCAGCACCTTGGCGAACTGCTTGGCCCGCTTGGCATCCTGCGCACCTTTGCGGTGCATGATGTTTTTAAACTGTGAATGACCGGCCATCGGTCGCTCCTTCTTCTATCGTCGTGTCAGAGGCTCAGGCGAGCCTGCCATGACAGTGTTTGAACTTCAGACCAGACCCACACGGGCACAGGGCATTGCGCGGCGTCTCGGCATTCCAGCGCTGAAGCGTCTCAGCATCGGGCTCTGCTCCAACAGCCACAGGCTGCGGACGCGGCATGAACGGCTGAGGAGACGGGAAAGCCGCAACCGGACCCGGCGCCGGGATTTCCGAACCCGTCGTACCCTGCGCAAACAGGCCGGCAGGTTCCTCGGACGGACCGGACGTCTCGGTGTTGATCACCGGGAATGGCGGCGGCTCGGACACGGCCTGAATGCGGCACATCGTCTCCGTTACGCGAACCCGCATGTCGTCGAGCATCGCCGTGAACATCTGGAAAGCTTCCTGCTTGTACTCGTTCAGCGGATCGCGCTGACCATACGCCCGCAGACCGATACCCTGACGCAGCTGATCCAGCCCGTGCAGGTGCTCTTTCCAGACCGCATCGAACGTCGTCAGCACAACCTGTTTTTCAATCAGGCGCATCAGTTCGGGCCCCATATTGGCCGTCCGCGCCGCCTGCGCCTTCGCGGCTTCGGCCTGAATGCGCTCAATCACGCCCTCGGAATCCATGCCGTCTTCTTTCGCCCAGTCTGCGATCGGCAGATCCAGGTTCAGAATACGGGAGACTTCCTTCGTCAGCCCTTCCGTATCCCAGGCCTCGGCAAAGGATTTTTCGGGAATATGCGCATGGACCAGATCTTCGATCGTATGTTCGCGCAGTTCGGCAATCACGCCCGACAGGTCTTCCGTCGCCATGTATTCGCGGCGCTGGGCATAAACCTCCTTGCGCTGGTCATTCATGACGTCGTCATATTTGAGCGTGTTCTTGCGCATGTCGAAATTGCGCGCCTCGACCCTCTTCTGCGCCTTCTCCAGAGCCTTATTCAGCCAGGGATGAACGATCGCCTCGCCTTCCTTGAGCCCCATCTTCTGCATCATCGCGCCCATGCGGTCGCTGGCGAAAATACGGATCAGATCGTCTTCAAGCGATAGGAAGAAGCGCGAATTACCAGGATCGCCCTGACGGCCAGAACGGCCGCGAAGCTGGTTGTCCACGCGGCGGCTTTCATGGCGTTCCGTGCCGATCACATACAGACCACCAGCCTTGTGAACTTCCTCGTGATGCTCCTCAACGCTCGCCCGGATCTCCTGCTCAACAGCCTCGCGCTGCGTCTCATCTTCAACGTTCTCGATGCTGGCCTTCACCAACATCTCGATATTGCCACCCAGTTTGATATCGGTTCCACGGCCCGCCATGTTGGTCGCAATCGTGATCGCACCCGGCGCACCCGCCTGCGCGACGATAATGGCTTCCTTTTCATGCTGACGGGCATTGAGCACGTTATGCGCAATGCTGCGCTGCGTCAGGATATGGGAGAGATATTCGCTCTTTTCGATGGACGTCGTACCCACGAGAATGGGCTGACCCGTTTTGTGGATATCGCGGATCAGATCCGCGACGGCATTGAACTTCTCCGCAGCCGTCAGATAGACCTCGTCATCCGTGTCGATCCGCTGGACCGGCAAGTTCGTCGGGATTTCCACCACGTCGAGATGATAGATTTCCGCGAACTCATCGGCCTCGGTCATGGCCGTTCCAGTCATGCCGGACAGCTTTGGATAGAGACGAAAATAGTTCTGGAACGTAATGGAGGCGAGCGTCTGGTTCTCCTGCTGGATCTCCACATGCTCCTTGGCTTCCAGCGCCTGATGCAGACCGTCCGAATAGCGACGCCCGTCCATCATACGGCCGGTGAACTCGTCGATAATAACGACCTTGCCCTCGCGCACGATGTAATCCACGTCCCGCGTGAACAGCGTATGTGCTCGCAGGGACTGCTGAACATGATGAACGACGGCCACGTTGTGGATGTCGTAAAGTCCGCCTTCCTGAAGCACCCCGGCCTGGGCCAGAAGTTCCTCAACACGATGCGAGCCTTCTTCGGTCAGCGTGACTGACCTAAGCTTCTCATCCTTGTCGTAAACATCCGGCTCCTGAACAAGCTTCACGACCACGTCATCGACGGATCGATACAGGTCGGAGCTGTCATCCGCAGGACCGGAAATGATGAGCGGGGTCCGCGCCTCATCGATCAGGATGCTGTCCACCTCATCCACGATCGCGTGGTTGAACGGACGCTGCACCATGTCGGCGAGCGAATACTTCATATTGTCGCGCAGGTAGTCGAAGCCGAACTCGTTGTTTGTCCCGTAGGTGATGTCCGCGGCATAGGCGTCGCGACGTTCACCATCCGACAGGTTCGGTACGATCACGCCCGTCGTCAGCCCAAGAAAGCTGTACAGAACGGACATTTCCTCAGCATCACGTCGCGCAAGATAGTCGTTCACCGTGACGACATGCACACCCTTGCCACTCAGCGCGTTCAGATAAACTGCAAGCGTCGCAACAAGGGTCTTACCCTCGCCGGTCCGCATTTCCGCGATCCGGCCACCATGCAGAACCATACCGCCAATGAGCTGCACATCGAAATGACGCTTGCCCAGAACCCGGCGAGACGCCTCGCGGCAGACCGCAAAGGCTTCCGCCAGCAGGCCATCAAGGGTTTCGCCTTTCTCAAGCCGCTCCCTGAACTCGACCGTTTTCTGTCGGAGCTGCCCGTCAGAGAGGGCCTGGACCGCAGGTTCCAGTGCATTGATCTCGGGCACACGACGCTGATACGCCTTGAGCGTGCGATCGTTGGCAGAACCGAAAAGGGCGCGGGCGAGGCGTGCGAACATGCTGAACCTTGAGATGCCGAAGACCCGAAGCGCCAGCTCTTTCCAGTACCGAAAAGAGCCGTCACACCGTGCCGTCAGGATTTTCACGTCTGCTGGAGATAGGACCCGGGCCGCAAAGGGTCAATGGAGAGGCCACCCGGATGCCCCAGGAAATGTCTCCACTGTCATCACGACGTCACATGACAGGCCATCCAGGCGCTCCGAGCAGAAGACGCGTGAAAGAATGGTAACGGACCGCACCCTTGCAGGGCGGACCAGCCTTTGTCATGGTGCAGACGATCCTTATTTTCAGGTTACATCCGAGGTAGTCTCCATGCGGCTTTCCCGCTCCACTTTCGCTCTTGCCGCCCTTCTGGCTGGCACATCAGTCGCCGCCTCCACGGCTTTCGCCGCCCCGGCCGCGGCTCCTGCTGCTACCGCTCCGGCTGCAACAGCGCCTGCACCGGCCGCAGCCAACCCGGACATGCTGATCGCCACAGTCAACGGCTCGAAGATCACGCTGGGTGACGTGCAGCGTGCCGCCGGAAACCTGCCGCCGCAGGCCCGCCAGATCCAGCCATCCGTGCTCGTACCACTGATCGTCAACCAGCTTGTCGACCAGAAAGCCGTCCAGATCGTCGCTGACAAAGAAGGCCTGAGCCGCAAGCCGGACGTGAAGGCCGCCATGGACGCCGCCGCAGCGAACGCCCTGCAGAACGCCTATCTCGAAGAGAAGGTCAGCCCGCTGGTCACCGATAGCGCGCTGCACGACTTCTATCAGTCGCACTACGCGAACAAGAAGCCGGAAGAAGAAGTCCACGCTCGTCACATTCTCGTGGACAGCGAAGCGCAGGCCAAGGACATCATCGCCCAGCTCGGCAAGGGTGCAGATTTCGGCAAGCTTGCTGCCCAGCTGTCCAAGGACAAGGGTTCCGCCGGCGCAAACGGTGGCGATCTGGGCTGGTTCAAGAAGGCTGACATGTTGCCCGCCTTTTCTGCCGCCGCTTTCGCCATGAAGCCGAACACGATCTCCCAGACTCCGGTTCATACGCAGTATGGCTGGCATGTAATTCAGGTTCTCGCGACCCGTACGGCGCCGATCCCCACCTTCGACCAGGTCCATGACCAGGTCCGTCAGGAACTGATCCGTGACAAGGTGCGTGACATCGTTCAGGCCGCCGAGGCCCAGGTGAAGGTCGTTCACTACGACGCACAAGGCAAGGTTATCCCGAACGCGGCCCCTGCCGCCGCTGCACCTGCAAAGAAGTAAGCCCATGGCAAAGCCGCTCCCCGTCTCTCCGCTCGCTCGTCCGCTTCCTGAGCTTGCAACGATTGCGGGAGTGCGGCTTTCCGCCGTCGCCGCGGGAATCCGCTATCAGGGCCGAACGGACCTGATGCTCGCGGAGTTCATTCCCGGTACGGTTGCGGCAGGCGTCTATACGAAAAACGCCTGCCCCGGCGCACCAGTCCTATGGTGTCGATCAGCGTTAAGCACTCCCTACGCCCGCGCCCTGCTCGTCAATGCGGGGAACGCGAACGTCTTTACCGGCCGCGCCGGAATTCAGGCCTGTGCCGACTGTGCCGACGCCACAGCACAGCTTCTCGGCTGTCCGCCGCAAGATGTCTTTCTCGCCTCGACAGGCGTGATTGGCGAAAAACTGCCGCAGGACCGTATCATTGCCGCTCTTCCCGCCGCAAAGGCCGGACTGAACGAAGATGGGTGGGCCGATGCGGCCCGCGCCATCATGACGACAGACACCTTCCCCAAAGCCGCGCGTCGCGACGTGAAGATCGGCAGCACCTCCGTCCGCATTCAGGGCATCGCCAAGGGATCGGGCATGGTTGCCCCCGACATGGCCACGATGCTGGCCTATGTCGCAACCGACGCCAAACTGCCGCAGAACGTGCTGCAGTCCCTGCTGACTTCCGGCTGCGCCCAAAGCTTCAATGCGATTACCGTCGATTCGGACACGTCCACCTCGGACATGCTGATGATTTTCGCGACCGGAAAGGCCGACAATCCCGAAATCGACGACGTCAACGACCCCGCTCTCGCCGAATTTACCCTGGCGCTGAATGACCTTCTTCTGGAACTCGCGCTAATGGTCGTTCGCGATGGTGAAGGTGCGACAAAGCTTGTCCGCATCGCGGTCACCGGAGCGGACTCCAACCTGTCCGCACATCGCATCGCTCTTTGCATCGCCAATTCTCCACTCGTAAAAACTGCTATCGCAGGCGAGGACGCCAACTGGGGACGTGTGGTCATGGCGGTCGGAAAAAGCGGTGAACCCGCCGACCGTGATCGCCTTTCCGTCGCCATTGGCGGCACATGGATCGCGAAAAACGGCGGCGTCGTCGAGAATTATGACGAAGCTCCGGTCGTTGCTCATATGAAAGGCCAGGAGATCGAGATTGCCGTCGATCTGGCGCTGGGCGATGGACAGGCCCGCGTCTGGACCTGCGATCTCACCCATGGCTACATCGACATCAACGGCTCCTACCGGAGCTGATCGTCCCGAAACGCCCGCAAACACGTCAGCGAGAGCGGGACTTGTGTGGCCCCACCTCTGCGACTAGCAGAAGTATGGTGCCGTTTCGCACTTGATATGAGGAAGAAGTCCATGTCTGCTGCAGCTCGCGTGCTTGTTCTTGGCGGAGGCGTTGGAGGGCTTGAAGCGGCTGCCGCGCTCAGCCGTCGCCAGAACATTGCCGTCACCCTCGTTGACCGTAGCCCGGTGCACTACTGGAAGCCTGCGCTTCATGAATTTGCTGCCGGCACGATGCAGCATGAGGGTAACTGTATTCCGTTTACCGATACAGCTGCGAAATTCGGCTTCACTTTCGTTCAGGGCAGTCCCGTCGCCGTCAATCGCGAAGG
This sequence comes from Gluconobacter kanchanaburiensis NBRC 103587, assembly GCF_007988905.1. Lineage (GTDB taxonomy): Bacteria > Pseudomonadota > Alphaproteobacteria > Acetobacterales > Acetobacteraceae > Gluconobacter > Gluconobacter kanchanaburiensis. The sequence goes on along the minus strand of NZ_BJVA01000001.1, from coordinate 74,925 downwards.
CAAAATTGTCTCGATCGATAATGGTGCTACACTCCCATACGATTACCTGATCGTCGCGCTAGGTTCCCGCGCCAATGATTTCGGCATTCCTGGCATTGTTGATCACTGCATGTTCATCGACAGCCTGAACGATGCCGATGCCCTTTTCGCGACCTTCCGCAAGGCGGTCTGCAAGGCGCGTTCCGCCGGCCAGAAACTTTCCGTCGGCATCGTCGGTGGCGGTGCGACAGGCGTTCAGCTGATCGCCGAGCTCTGCAAATCGATTGATGATGCACGCGGCCTCGGCCCAGCCGTTCGCAAATCGCTGCTCGACGCTGTGCTGATCGAGACGGGTCCGCGCATCCTCCCGGCTTTCCCCGAAGCGGTCTCCACGGCTGCGACACAGCAATTGCAGAAACTTGGAATTTCCGTGCGGACCGAAGCGATGGTGGTCGGCGCTGACGATACCGGCTTCAGCCTCAAATCTGGCGAGCACATACCCGCCAGCCTGCGCGTCTGGGCGGCAGGCGTCCGCGCTTCTGATGCCACCAGTCTCCTTGAAGGGCTAGAGCGTGGACGCTCGGGCCAACTTGGCGTGACCACCACACTCCAGACCACACAGGACCCGTCCGTCTTTGCAATCGGCGACTGCTCCCGCATTGATGCGGCGCCGATCGCCCCGACGGCTCAGGCTGCGCGCCAGCAGGGCCAGTATATTGGCCGCGCTCTTCCCGAAATTATCGCAGGCCGTACCCCCGCCCCCTTCGCCTATAATGATCGCGGCGCTGTCGTGGCCCTGGGGGATTACAATGGTTGGGGCATGCTGGACGCCAAGCGCAGTTTCGGCGGTGGTCTTTTCTCCGGTCTAGCGGCTCGCCTGATCCACGAAGGCCTCTATCGCCAGCACCTCGCGGGCATTCTCGGCTTCACTCCGACGGCATGCAGCACGGTCCGTGAACATCTTTCACCGGTCAAACCTGATCTTGGTGTCTGAAAGACCTTTTCAGACGTCTTTCAAAAGGGGAATGTGGGACGCAGCATTATCAGACCATGCGTCCCATGGACCGAGAACTCATGAGCCCTTCCGATCTCTCCCCGCCCTTCGACACGATTCTGACCGGTATCGAAGATACCTTGCTGGAAAAGGGATTTTCCTTCCTCCGGGCTGAAGTCAGCCGCCCTCTTCTGGAGCATGCAGGCCTGTCCGACTGGCAGGGTTTTGCCGAAAGCTGGAGTCATCTCGGTCTTGACCGCTATATGGCTGATGGTGGTCGCTATCGCCGCCGCCGCTATGCAACCTTCGCCATCTCAGGCGATGTTATCACCCGCAAAAAGCATCAGCCTCACTATCAAAGCCGGGACTACAACCTTCTGAATGGCGGGGTTGAACGCTGGTTTCCTGCAGTAACAGATTCGGTCGCCTCCCATCCGGCCATGACGGCTGCAATCCGCACCATCAGCACAATCGCAGATGCCCTGACACCGCCCACGGAAAAGCCACCCTCATGGCACGTGGAAGTTCACCAGTTCCGCATTGAAGCCCGAACCGGAAATGAAGGGCGCCCGACGCCGGAAGGACTGCACCGGGATGGTGTGGACTGGGTGCTTGTACTGATGGTCTCGCGCCACAACGTGGAACAGGGCGTCACCACGATTCATGATATGCGAAAAAACCCTCTAGGTTCTTTCACCCTGACCAATCCACTGGATGCCGCAATCGTGGACGACCATCGCGTCTATCACGGCGTCACGGCTGTCCAGCCCGTCGATCCTACACAGCCTGCCTACCGGGACGTGCTGGTGGTGACCCTGCGTCACGAATGACACCCGAAGCTTCACAGATATTCTTCTTCAATTTCGTGTTATGACAGGTCTTATGTCGATCCAGCAGCTTCTCTCCCGCCCGGTGGCGGTTCTGGCCCTGTCCATCCTGCTTCCGGCGGCGCTCTTTGACGCCGATGCCGCCACAGGCAAGACGCGTCATCACACGCGGCATGCCGCACAGTCAGCCAATACCGGTGCGGCCCCCGTCATCCTTACAGCCCACCCGGGCACAAAACTGGATGAAGACGCCCGCAAACTGAACGAAGACGATCTTCAGGACGCGGCCAAACATCACGATCAGCCGGTCGTACTCGTCGGCTCCGCCCCGCTGTCTTCAGGGAAGAATGATGAAGCCCTGTTCGTTCAACTTCAGTCCGCCCGCCTGTGCGGCTCCGCAGGCTGCACGACGTCGGTCTATCTAAAGCACAATAATACCTGGAATACGGTTCTGGACTCCGTCAACGGCGATATTTCCGTCCTCCCCACCCGACACAAGGGCATGCATGATCTGCTGGTCAGTCCGAATGACCGCTGGATCTGGAACGGCAAGGAATATCAGGACACCCTCAGCGCACCGCCGGCACCTAAATAACCACTGTTTTTCGGGAAGTCTGGAGCGGGCGAGGGGAATCGAACCCCCGTATGCAGCTTGGGAAGCTGCCGTTCTACCATTGAACTACGCCCGCTTACGCTTGCGATCATAACCGCTCTGCGATCCCTCCGCAATCCGCCTTCAAGGTGTTGACGCAAAACCGAAATACGGCCCATAGTCCCGTTGTCAGAAACGCTCCAGCGTGACTGACCCTCGTGATTTGAGCGGCCGGCTTGCGGCGAGGTTAAAGAATTGCGCTAAAGAGGCCCTGCGTCGTTATCGAACGATTTCCAGGACTTCCACGGCCCACCACATGCGCCCTACACCGACAGGGCGTCTTATGGAGGGATATCATGTCTTCAAAAAACTGGCGCACAGCCACCCGTCTCCTACACGAAGCTCCGAACCGCACCGAGTTCGGCGAAACGTCCGAAGCGCTCTTCCTGACTTCCGGCTTCGTCTATGACAGCGCCGAACAGGCCGCTGCAACCTTCACAGGCGACGTCCAGCACTTCCAGTATTCCCGCTTCGGCAACCCAACCGTGGATACGCTTCAGGAGCGTCTGGCCCTCCTCGAGGGTGCAGAAGCCTGTGTCGCCACATCCACCGGCATGGGCGCCGTCTCCTCGGCCATCCTGTCGCATGTGAAGGCCGGAGACCGCGTCGTGGCTTCCCGTGCCATTTTCGGCTCCTGCTACTGGATCGTGACCAACCTCCTCCCCCGATATGGCATCGAGACCGAATTGGTGGACGGAACGGATTACGACGCCTGGGAGCGCGCACTGTCAAAGCCGACCGCCGCCGTACTGATCGAAAGCCCGTCCAACCCGATGCTCGATGTCCTCGACATCGCCCGCGTTGCCGAGCTGACGCACAAGGCAGGCGGTCTGCTGATCGTGGACAACGTGTTCGCAACCCCGCTCGGACAGTCCCCGCTCAAGCTGGGCGCGGATGTGATCGTCTATTCCTGTACGAAACATATCGACGGTCAGGGCCGCGTCCTTGGCGGCGTAGTGCTCGGTTCCAGCGCATGGATCAACGAGACGCTTCAGCCCTACACCCGCAATACGGGCAATGCGCTCTCACCATTCAACGCCTGGGTTCTCCTCAAGGGTCTGGAAACGCTTCAGCTCCGCACGGACGCCATGGCGCGCAATGCCGCCGCCGTCGCCGATGCACTGGCCGAACTTCCCGGTGTCGTTCAGGTCCGCTATCCAGGTCGCGCCGACCACCCGCAACATGAACTCGCCAAAGCCCAGATGAGCAATGGCGGCTCCATGGTGGCATTCGTGGTGGACAAGGGCCGTGAGGGCGCATTCGCCTTCATGAACGCCTTCAAGATCATCGCGATTTCAAACAATCTCGGCGATGCCCGGAGTCTCGCGACCCACCCCGCCACGACGACCCATATGCGCGTCAGCGAAGAGGAGCGTGCCCGTCTCGGCATCACCGATGGCGCCATTCGCCTCTCCGTCGGTCTGGAAGATCCGGCAGACCTGATCGATGACCTCAAGCGTGGTGCGGCAGCCGTCGCTGCCCTCGCATAAGTTTTCCTGACAAATCCCCGGGATGGCTTTACAATGGCGTCATGCCTGACAAGTCATCCCACCCCCATCTTCATGCCGATCCCGAGACGGCACTCGCCGAAGCCATGGAAAGCGCCCCCCGCTTCAGCGAAACTACGGACGACGTGACGGTCACGGTCCGGACCTTCTGGCTGGACGACCAGTCCCACCCCGAAGACCATCAATACGCCTGGGCTTATCACATCAGCATCGAGAATGAGCGGAAAGACACCTTCCAGCTTCTTTCGCGCAGCTGGGAAATCGTGGACGGGCTTGGACGCAAGGAACATGTTCACGGCGATGGTGTCGTTGGCGAACAGCCTGTGATCGCGCCTAACGAACAGTTCGACTACACGTCTGGCGCCATGCTCACAACGCCAACCGGCTTCATGCGCGGCACCTATCACATGCTAGAACCCCGCTCTGGCTATCGTTTCGACGTCAGCATCCCGGTCTTCAGCCTCGACAGCCCCCACGACAGCACACTGGTCCACTGACGGGAACACCCACACACGCTTGACGTTGCGACCATCCCGGACCATTCCTCCCCCATGCGTATCGCTGCCCTTCTTCTCGCTGCCGGTCGTGGCCGGCGCTTCGATGCGTCCTCACAGAACGGGGACACTTCTTCCAAGCAGTTCCGGATACTGCGGGGCAAACCCGTCATCCGTAGAGCCGCCGAAGCCCTCCTGCCGCATGTGGACGTGCTCCTGCCGGTCGGGGACGATCCCCTGCTGGCCGATAGCCTCGCAGGACTGAACGTCCTGTCCCCCGTAAGCGGCGGGGCAGAACGCCATGACAGCGTACGCAACGGCCTCGAAGCCCTTGCTGCCCTCCCCGAGCCGCCCGATCTGGTGCTGGTCCATGACGGCGCACGTCCCTGCGTCCCGGCAGAGGTCGTGCAGAACGTCATCGACGCCCTGAAAACCTATGAGGGCGTGATCCCGGCCGTCGCCGTCATCGACACGATCAAGAAAGCCGCCAACGGCATCATCATTGATACCGTCCCGCGTGACGGACTGTGGCGCGCCCAGACCCCACAGGGTTTCCGCTTCGGCACCCTGCTCGAACTTCACCGCACCCTGCGCGATGCCCGCACCGACGACGCCGCCCTGCTCGAACAGGCTGGCCATCCGGTGGCGATCGTTCAAGGGTCGGAAGACAATATCAAACTGACTGTTGCGGAGGACCTGATGCGTCTTGAAGGTGTGATTGACCGGAACCTGCTGCCCCGCGTCGGACTGGGCTATGACGTCCATGCCTTCGAGGAAGGCCGCAAGCTGATCCTGTGCGGCATCGAGGTGCCCCATACGAAGGGCCTCGCCGGACATTCGGACGCCGATGTGGGTATCCACACACTGTGCGATGCCATTTATGGCGCACTGGCCGAGGGCGATATCGGCCGCCACTTCCCGCCTTCCGACAACGAATGGAAGGACATGGATTCGGCCCGCTTCCTGATCCATGCCGGCGAGCGCATCCGCGAGCGCGGCGGCTTCCTCGTGAACGCAGACGTCACGCTGATCTGCGAACGCCCGAAGATCGGCCCGCACGCCGAAGCCATGCGCAACCGCCTCGCCGATCTGTTGAAGGTCAGCGTCAGCCGGATCTCGGTCAAGGCCACGACCTCCGAGCGTCTGGGCTTTACGGGCCGTGAAGAAGGCATCGCCGCCACCGCGACCGTCAGCATTATGCTTCCGGATAACGGGGAAGCCTGACTCACAGTTTCAATACGAAAAAAGCCCGGCTCCCTTCACGGGGACCGGGCTTTTTTATTGCCTGAATTACCGAAAAAATCAGCCGTGAATAGCGCAGACCACGACAATCAGCGGCGTGGCTGCGAGAAAGAGCCATGCCCCAATAGAGCAGGTCTTTACAATACGGGTACCCATGTGACGCAGCACGGGTCTACGAACGACGGATACAGACATCTTTATCGCCTCTGACGGTGTTCGACAGATCCGTGAAATAGCGTCTGATCCCTATCGGAACCAAATCACCAATAATCTCGTTCTGTCACATGACAGCGCCTTCAATGATCCCCGAATATGGCAAGATCATGCCCCATTCAGGGCATTTTCCTCTCAGACTGAAACCCTGCGCCCCAAGGCCAGGAACAAGCCCGCATCCAGAATATCCTTCTCACGATTTTCAATGGACCGGACGAGTTCTTCATCCTGTCCCCACGTTGCAAGCTGGGATTTTTCATCATTATTAGCCCATAGCACGGCATCTACGAGGCTGACGGCCCCTCCAACGACGGCAAGCGCCAAAAGCAGGCTGCCAGTCGCCTGAGCCAGAACCCCCAGAACCGCAAGTTCCAGATCATCCCGAGTTACCAGCAACTGCGCCAGAGCACCCAGATATCCCTCCGGCTGCGCCACCGGCATGAGCCCGTCTGTTACACTCGGGTGTATCCCGTAACCCAAAAGCCAGCCAAAAACCTGTGCCGCAACCGGTCCGGTCCCGTCTTCGCAATAACAAAGACCGTCATCCACCCCGAGTCCGAGCAGCATCTCCCTCGCCGCTTGCGGATCAGGCGCGATCCGTTCGATCATCGTCCCGGCGATTCGGGTCAATGGCAACATATCCGGTGTGAAGGAGGCATTTTCTGCGATTCCGCCCCACTCCCCCGCAATGGCTTCAGCCAGAGCAAGCGATTGGACAGCGAGTACCCGCCCCTGCGGCAGACGGATCGGCCGGTTATCAAGACGTGGTTCAAACAGGTCGCCTTCCCGAACGACAGCAACCGTTTTCCAGAACCGCTTATGCCCGCTCAATGCAGCACTCCCAGAGCCCGCAGAATATCCCCGGCCTTTGAATGATGAACCTTGATCGTCTCGGGGGCAGGACCGGCTTGTCCTTCGCGTGCCGCGGCCAGAGGCGTGGTACATGGATCACCGGCATTGCCATCTCCCACGATCGTAAGATGGAACCGGCCACCAGCATCGCGATCCTGTGCCACGCTCGGCGCGGCCAGCGTTCCCGTCACCACAACGGGTGTGGACGCCCCTGCCCCCTCGAAATCGACAACAGGCAGAAGCCGGAGGTCCAGAGCCTGCGTCCCGAGTCCGACCGTTCCGCGACCGGAGGTCGAGAAACGCCCTGACTGAAGCCCGAGCGTATCAACATGGGCGACATCATCCGCAATTGTCATGTGCAGGCCCAGACAGCGGAGCGAACGGTCTCCCTTACCCAGAACGACGCTGGCCGCGGAACCTGCAAGCTGCCCGAGAAGTTTGCTCTGAACCTGTCCATCCACAATGGACACGCCCAGATGTCCATCCAGCGACTGACGCAGTTCAGCGGATGTGTTTCCCTTGGCGGAGAGCTGCCCGACAATCTGCACCGGCCCCTGAAGCAGCACTGGCATACCAATCTGTTTTTCCAGCAATCCGGCAGGCAGAACCAGCGGCTGAAAAGTCACCGTGCCGGTCACCGGAAGCACACTGGCATCCAGCTCCGCCATACCCGAAAGCGGCAGACCTTGTGCCTGTCCGGAAATCGGGTCCAGACGTAGATGGCCCCCAGAAAGGGTCAAATGCGTCGCAAGCCCCGTGTAATCGCGGCCAGAGTAAACAACACGATCCGCCGAAAGATGCAGGTTCAGATCCTGCCCGCGAAGCCGCCGGACCCAGAGCGGCGTCGCATCGGGCGCAGAGGCACCCACGACATTTTTTTCCGGCGCTCTTTCCGCAGCCAACGATCCGGACTGCGAAGCCTCGACATGAGGAGCAACTGGCGTCACAGGGGTAATGGGCGCGGCAGTAGACGAAGGCTGGAGCCATAGCCCCTTGAGCGCGTCCAGATCCATGAACGGAACATGCAGCGTCCCGCTCGCAATCGGCGGAGCATCATGATCCAGAACCAGCGTCACGGCTCCATCAAGCGCCACTTCCCGGCTGCCAAAGGTAAGACCGTCCAGAGTCATGGTCCCCGCGTCATGACCTTCCAGCGTCCCTTTTAGGCTAACGTCATGCAGAATCGCCCCCGGGAAATGCACTGTTCTGCCGCTTCCCTGGGCCACAAGATGCGCCCCTGAAAGGCCGACCGTTCCAGAAAGCGCAAAACGGGCTTCATCCTGCGCATTGAGGGCAGGCGCACCCGACAGAAGCGTCGTCTGGCTGCGCAGTTCCGCTGTCAGAGGAACCGCCGTGTGCAGTCCGTCACGCCATCCGGCAAGAGCCTGCCGCATCGTACCCGCCCCAGCCTGAAGATGCCACATCGTATCATGCCACTGCATATCAGCAGCCAATGTCAGAGGTGCATCAACGGAATCGGCATCAACATGCAGGTTCCGCAATATTCCCTGCCGGAGCGTGACCTGACCCGCATGCAGATGCACATGCATAGGCGTCATGCTGTTCAGCAGCCGGTTTTTAAGCGCATCCCCTGTCAGGCCCATCAGGACCCCAGGACTGCCCTGAAGCGCGATATCGCCGCCCAGAGAGGGCACGTCCGGCAACCCGGCATGGGGGAACAGCCGATGTATGTCCCGCAGATTCGGCCATTCGCCCTGCGCTGTGAGGGCGACGTTCTGCATCTGTGACGGATTACCCACGCGCCCGTCCAGATTGAGCCAGTCACGCCGCGCGCCGTCCCCCAGTGTTGCCGCAACACTGAAAGCCCAGGGCTTCGTCCCCCCAGTCTGCGCCAGGCTGCCGATATGGCCCTTCAGCGTGAACGGCGTTCCGTCATGATGACCCTGAAGGCTGATCCATGGGCTGGGACTGCGCAACCCTGCGAGATCCAGCGTGTCCAGATTGAAAGCACCGCTTGTCCGCGTCAGGCGGTCATTCCAGACGATGGCCGACTGCACGACATGCAGACCATCCAGCGACAGATCCCAGCGCGCCTGAATCCGCTGCCCGCTACGCCCGTGTACCGGCAGAGAGGCATCTTCGCTTCCGCGATCGGGGATGACAGACCAGTTGGCCTGCCCATCCATCCCGCGGACGAGACTGAGCGTCGCCCGCTCCACCACGAAATCCTGAAACCGGACCTCCCGGTGCAACAGCGCAAAAACGGCGATCCCGGCATGGATCGTATGAGCCTTCAGAACCGGCGTCTGGCCGTCCCGGGTCAATACGACGTCGGACGCTTCAAAGGCGGGCCAGGGCAGAAGCTGTACCGACGAATGACGCACCTGCATCGTCAGTCCTGTCTGGCGCTTCAGCGCCAGAGCCACACGCTCACGCAGGGCCTCCTGATCGATCAGGAAATGCGTCGCCACGCTGGCTCCAACAAGAACAACGATGATGGCGATCAAAGCGCCGGCAAGCTTCTTCATTTCGCAGGCCCCCGGCCTTTGCTGTTTCCACTCCGGATACGCTTGGGCGCGGGCGTCTCACCCGGCACGAAGCCCAGCGTGCGGAAGGTCTCGCGCATATGCGGCGGCAGAGGGGCCGTCACGATCAGACGCCCACCGGCGGGATGGGGAATATCCAGCTGGCGCGCATGAAGATGCAACCGGTCGATAAACCCTTCTGGATGCGCGGCCTTTCCGCCGTAGCGCGGATCGCCAAGGATCGGCGTGCCGATGGATTCGGTATGCACACGCAGCTGATGCGTCCGTCCCGTCAGCGGAGACAGCTTCAACCAGCTCAGCTTTTTTCCGGCCGCATCAAGCGTCGCATAATCCGTCTTGGCCGAAGCCGCGTCTTCTTCATCACGCGATGCCGCAATCACCAGCGCCGCGCCACCAGCGCCAATTTTGGCCAGAGGCTGGTCGATGATCCCGGATTCCGGCGACGGACGTCCGACGACCACGGCCCAGTACGTCTTCTCCACATCACGCCCACGAAACGCGGCTGCGAGTTTCGCCGCCACACCTGGCGTTCGCGCAATCAGCAGAATGCCGGACGTATCCCGGTCGATCCGATGCACCAGACGCGGCCGATCCCCGCCCTCAGGCCGGAGGCCGTCAAGCATCATGTCCACGTGCTTCGTAATGCCCGGACCGCCCTGCGTCGCAAGACCGGACGGCTTGTCGAGAACCAGAAGATGCTCGTCCTCGTAAATTACCATCTTGCGGATCTCACGCTCCAGCATCGGGTCCGGTGGCGGCAGCGGCGCGGGCTTGTCCACATCCGGTAGCGGCGGGATGCGAACGCTCTGTCCGGGGATCAGGCGCGTATTGGTCTGAACACGGCCTCCCTCCACGCGGATCTGTCCCTTACGGCACAGCTTCTGGAGCGCGCCCTGCGTCAGATTGGGGTAGTGACGTCTGAACCAGCGGTCGAGGCGAATATCGGCCTCATCCTCGGTCACGATGCGGTTGGTAACTGTCATGGTTCGCGGGATGCCCTCTTGGCGGCCCGCATGTCCAGAAGTTTTCTGATACGCCCCTCATGTCCGCGGTCCGTGGGATGATAAAGAGATGCTCTGGGCATCCCGTCCGGAAAGTAGTTCTGGCCCGAAAACGCGTCCTCGCTATCGTGGTCGTATTCGTAGCCCTGGCCGTAGCCAATGTCTTTCATCAGCGCCGTCGGCGCGTTCAGGATATGGGACGGCGGCATCAGACTGCCGGTATCGCGCGCCAGAGCACGCGCCGCCTTATAGGCCGTATAGACCGCATTGGATTTCGGGGCGGTCGCCAGATGCACCACGACCTGCGCCAGCGCCAGTTCTCCTTCCGGCGAGCCCAGCCGCTCATAGGTCTGCCACCCCGCCACGGCCATCGGCAGCGCGGACGGATCGGCCTGCCCCACATCCTCGGCCGCAAACCGCGTCAAACGCCGGGCGATGTAACGCGGATCCTCCCCGCCCTCCAGCATCCGCGCGAACCAGTACAGAGCCGCATCCGGATCACTGCCCCGCAGCGATTTGTGCAGAGCGGATATGAGATTGTAGTGCTCTTCCCGGTCCCGGTCATACAAGATGGCCCGGCGGGACAGGATCGCCGCCAGATCGCGCGGCGTCAGCACTTTTGATGAATCAAGAGCCACAAGCTGCTCGACCATGTTCAGCAGATACCGCCCGTCCCCATCCGCCATGGCGCGCAGACTGGCCCGCGCCTCCGGATCAAGCGGCAACGGACGACCAACTTCCTCTTCCGCATGTTCCAGCAGGCTCTCAAGGCTCGCATCATCCAGCCGATTCAGCACCAGGACCTGACACCGCGAGAGGAGCGCCGCATTCAGCGCAAAAGACGGGTTTTCGGTGGTCGCCCCCACCAGAACCACTGTCCCGCGCTCCACATAAGGCAGAAACCCGTCCTGCTGCGCGCGATTGAAGCGATGGATTTCGTCCACGAACAGCAGCGTGCCCTTGCCCGTCGCCGCCTGTTTCTGATCGGCCTCCTCAAACGCCCGACGCAGATCCGCAACACCCGAAAACACGGCTGAAATCTGGGAATAAAACAGCCCAGCCCGTCCTGCGAGCAGCCGCGCAATCGTCGTCTTGCCACATCCCGGACCGCCCCACAGGATCAGACTGGATAGCGTACCCCGCGCCAGCATCCGTGTCAGAGTCCCCTCAGGCCCGAGCAGATGATCTTGACCCCGCACGTCTTCCAGTCTTTTCGGCCGCAAACGGTCTGCCAGAGGCTGCGTCCGAGATGGCGGCCTGCGCGCCACCTGGGGCGCTTCGATCGGACGGTTCTGTCGCAGGGTATCCGGGGGGCCGGATGACCCGCGGACTTGCGACTGCCCGGATGTCGGCTGCGTTCCCGGGGATCGGCCGACAGGAGCGCCACCAAAAAGATCTGTCATGTCGCTCACTGGCGTCTCCCGTTCTCCGGCCCATTCTCAGAAAGTTTTATCATGAATATGGGGAAGCAGGCGGCTCTGAGTAATCCCTACCTGTCCGTTATCTGAGCATGACCTCGCCCGCAGCCTTAATGAAGGATGCGCCGCATGACACCCGGCAACAGCATCGATAATGGATTGACCGTAAGATCCGGTTTTTCCACGGTCCCATGCAGATCAAACGTCGCCGCGAGCAATCCACCGCCCTTTTCGGGCGACATCAGATGCCCCAGAACAGGCAGCTTCCCGGGCAGCGCATTCAACCCGAACAGCGGCACGATCGTCCCGTTAAGATTCAGCTCGGACGTTTTCAGGTCTATCGGCCCTTCCATCGTGGCACCAAGCGCCTGATTGCCGATCACCCCATCATGCAGCAGCAGCATGTTCCCTGCCAGACTGAGCCGTGTGGACAGATGAGTGATTTCAAAACGGTCCAGATGATTGGTCAGCCAGTGCAGCGGTGACAAGTCCGACACCGCCGTCAGCGTCAACGGCGGCCGCAGGAACTGCGATGGGCCCATTTCCACATGCCCCCGGAATGGCGGCAGCCCACCCCACAGGCCGGCCGACTTCACATTCCGCCCCTCCGGCACCCTGCGCACGGTCTCATCCGGAGTGAAAACACCATCCAGATGCGTCTGACCGCCACGGATCCGATCATACAAACCCAGTCCGTTCAGCAGCGTACCCAGATTGTCGATATCCAGCACGAACGGGTGTTCGCGCCCCGTATCGGCCAGAACTGCCCGCACCCGCGTCGGCGCATCAAGCGCGAACCGCCCGGATGTCAGGAGACCATTTCTCAGTTCGATCTGAGAAACAACGCCGCCCACCTGCGCTTTCGGGCCATAATAGACATGCGGCGCATTCAGGGAGATGGACCAGCTATCGCCCATGGAAGGGCTTTTTCCACCTGTGTTTCCCTGCGCTCCTACGTCAGAAACCGGTCGATGGGGCGCAAACATCGGCGCCAGATCCAGAGGGTCCGCATCGACCGTCACGCCAATGGGCTGGTCCGTATCCTGCGGCAACGCGATGCGCGCATCGCCCTCTGTCCGGCCAATCCGGAAACCTTCCAGCACGATCCCGGTCAGCTTCCCGCCCTGCGTCACACCACGCCCCGCAACGGAAAGATCCGCCCCATGCGCCTGCAACCCGTCCAGAACCGCCATCCGGCCTTTCTGAAACCCGATATGCGCCATGGCCGTCGCAGGTTCGCCCAACGGCTTGGCCCAGATCGGAACACTCAACGCCGCCTGGGTCATGTCCAGAGACAACTTCAGATCGGAGGCCTCGTTGGCCTGCTGCACGAAATGCGCATTCAGGATAGCATGTCCATCAAACAGTCCCGCCGGTGCGATCCGGGCTTTCGCGGCAGACTGCGGATCCAGAACCGACCGGGCATCAATCGTCTGCAACACGCGCGATGGCGCACCACCCTGAAAATTCTCATGCAGCACGACATGAGTAGGAATCCCTGCAAGCCGCCCATCTCCGATGAGATCCAGGCCCTCCTCGGTCGCGGACATTTTTCCTGCCGCGTCGTCCACAGGCTGTCCCATCAGGACATTGCCCAGATGCACGCCCGAAAACGCCGCCTGCGTCCAGACATGCAGCGACCCGTCCGGAATATGTGCGACCAGAGGCAGTGTGAGCCGCACATGCGCATCCACCTGACCTGAAGGCTGCGTGAAGGGCAGTGGATGACGCGACAACAGATGCAGCCTGGGATGGGAGAGGGCTGACATGAACCCCGTCAGAGATCCTGTCAGATGCGTGGAAATATCGCCCGTCTGATCCTTGGCGTAGAGGTTGCCGATCCGGATTTCTCCTTCCGGAAGCAGCACATTCTCCGTCACTCCCGTAGACTGTATCCCTTTGGCCAGATTGATGACCAATGTCTCGGGGCCATCAAAATGCAGGGACGCGTCAAGCCCGGTCGCCGGCGGAACAGGCCGCAGCCAGTGGACCGTCAGTCCGTGACCGATCAGTTGTCCCTGCACCGCAACCGGCAGGATGCGTTCCGGACCGTGATCACTGTGCAGATGGGCCTTCACGTTCAGGTCCCGTCCCGTCCCGTCCGTAATGTTCTTAGCAATCCAGCGGCGACCACCCTTGATGATGGCGGCGGGCCAGATGGACCCAAGGGTTGCAAACCGGATGGCATCAAGTCCCGCCTCCGCATCACCGTCCATAACCCGTGGTTTCAGAAGATCATCCAGCTTCAATGTCGCCGAGGCATGAACATGCGTCACGACCCCGTCAGGATCGGCAACATCCAGTGTCGCGGTCGGCACCGCGACAGTCGCCGCGCCTGTCAGGCCCGCATGATCCATCCGCAGATGCACCATGACCCGACCAGCCTTCAAATGGACCGGATCAGCAGTTTTCTGAAAGACCCTGCCTTCGCCCAGTAATACGTCCAACACCGCATCGGACGGACGGTCATTCATACCGTAGGGCACAAACAGCGCCCGCAGGTCGAGCGCTACTGGAACATGCCAGTCAGCAGCAATGGGATTGAACATGCCCAAGTCCGAGGGCTGGAACGGCGTGGTACGGACATGCAGTTCGCCGGAGCTTCCAACCTGCCGCGCCTCCACAGACAGTGTGGTCTGAAAACCTTCGATCGCGACACGGGTCCGTCCCGTACCGATCCAGACATAATCCCGCCCGTGCGGCCTCACGGGGATCCGGCGCGCATGCAATTCTACGGGGCCAAGCCTCGCAACACGGTCCTGAGGCAAACCCGCGAGTGTTATGGAAACGTTATGGACATCGACGGAGCGGAGTCTGTCCAGTCGGGTTGGCACACCGCGACCGCTTTTTTTCTGCTCGGGGAGGTCCAGATCCACGTCGCCGTCAGGAAGACGTCGCAGGGCGATGGACGCGTTTTTCAGACGCAGGGTCCGCGGCGCGAGCACGCCTTTGAACAGGGCGCTCAGGGAGAGAACCGCATCAGCCTCATCAGCGCGTTCGGCAATCCGGTTGTCGAAGCGGGTGACTTTCAATCCCTTTGCCATCAGGACCAGCCCGGCAGGGACGCCTCCCGCGGCGGGCTGCCACTGGATACGGAGCATGTCCCAGTCCAGCCGCCCGGCGGGATGCCCGGGCCGCTTGCCCGCAGCGATGGCCACCGGTTCCACCAGCCGTGAGACGCGCGTGATGTCCACCGGGCCGTGGGCGAGCTGCCACAGAAAGACGCTTCCCGTCGCTGCGACAAGCGCAAGCGGGGTCACGCATACGAGCGCGACCCACCGCGCAACATGCAGATGGCGCGGCATGTGCGGGCCGGGCGTGAACGGCTGAAAGCGCCTGCGGGACGGATGCTGGAAGTCGGGGACGGCCATAGACGGTCATCGGCGCGTTTCCGGCCTGTCTCCCTCTGGAAGGTTTGGGAAAAGCCCTCAGGCTCTGGAGACGAGATCCCGGAAGGCCTGCGCAACCAGTTCGGCATGCGTCGCAGGTTTCACTTTCCGCCAGACATTGCGAATGACGCCCTGACCATCGACCAGAAAGGAACTGCGCTCCATACCCATGTAAGTCCGGCCATACATGGATTTCTCAACCCAGGTTCCATAAGCATCCGCGACGGTATGGTTCTCGTCAGACGCCAGCGGGAACTCCAGTCCGTATTTCGTGGCGAACTTCTCGATCTTCGCAACCGGGTCCGGGCTCACACCGATGACCGTCAGGCCGTCAGCCTCGAATTTCGGCAGAACCTCCTGAAGACCACAGGCCTGCGTCGTACAGCCGGGCGTATCCGCTTTGGGATAAAAATACAGCAGATAGGGCATGCCCGTCAGGGCCGCGCTGCTGACGGTACGCCCGCCCGAAGCCGGAAGCGTGAAATCTGGCGCCCGGTCGCCCGGTTGCAGGTCCGTTTTCTGGGAAGAGGCTGTCATGACACCCATGATTGCCCGACCCGTCCGGACCAATCAAGGCAAACCGGACGAAAATCGTTCAGTATTTTGGGATCAGCCGTGCTGATCCCTGTTGTAGTCCTCAGTAGCCGCGATACATCCCCGGATAGACGGCAACCGGCGGGGGGCCATACACAACCTGCGGAGGCGGCGCGTAGACAACCGGGGGCGGCGCGTAAACGACCTGCGGCGGCGGGGGCGGAGGTGCATAAGGCTGCGCAAGGAGTGCGCCCCCGACTGCTCCGAGCGCCAGTCCACCCAGAATTCCGCCGACGACGGCGCCGGTATGGTCATGATGGCCACCATGCCAGCCTCCGCGCGGACCGCCATATCCGTAGCCCGGTCCATAGCCGTAACCCGGGCCACCGCCATGCCAGTGAGCCTGCGCCTGAGGCACCAGGACATTCGGAACAACAGCGGAGCCGATCAGCAGGGGAGCGGCCATAAGAACTGCACGTGTGATGCGACGCATGGCATCTTTCTCCTCGATACACGTGGACGGAGAAGCTCCGGCGGGGGAACTCCCTTCCGTCCATGGGAGAAAAGATGCCGAATGAAAATGGCAGCAAGAGGCGCCAATCATGGCAGGAGCCGGACAAATTGTAACAGACCCGATTTCCGGCTTTTCTGTCGGAATCAGTGTGGGAGATCAGCCCGGTGATAGCCCGGGGGCGGGTCGAAAATCATGACCGGCTGCGGTGCGCGGCTAACGGAGACCGCTTCGACGACCGGCTTTCCGCCATGGACGGCTCCCAGCATCAGCCCGTCATCCGTGTAACAGAATGTGGTCAGCCTGCTGTCGCTGTCGACACTGTCCCAGATCGTGCAGGCCTCCCCCGCGATATGTCCCTGCCCCACACGGCGCCACGTTCCCGTGGCAGGCGTTCCCGGTGCAGCAAAACCCGTTCCCGGCGCAGGCGTGACGGTTGCCGTATGGTTGGTACGATCCAGAACCATGAGGG
This sequence comes from Gluconobacter kanchanaburiensis NBRC 103587, assembly GCF_007988905.1. Taxonomy (GTDB): domain Bacteria; phylum Pseudomonadota; class Alphaproteobacteria; order Acetobacterales; family Acetobacteraceae; genus Gluconobacter; species Gluconobacter kanchanaburiensis. Next base: position 58,332 of record NZ_BJVA01000001.1, on the reverse strand, counting down.
TGTGGGTCCGGTAGTCGGTCAGCATGACGGTGGCGGACCCTTCGGTCTCTACCCGCTGACGCCACAGGGCGGACGTCCAGCGCATCCGCTGGCGCAGATGCCCGCCCGACGGCCCCGTAGTCAGGACATAGGTGATGTCCGCATCATGCAGGGGCGTCACGAAGGGTGCTTCACTGTCTGCCGAAGCGGAGGGGGATGCCGCATCCTCCGCACATACCGGATGAGCGAAAGCGATCAACAGACCACCCACGACCGCGATGCCCGCCGAGAGCATTCTTTTCATTTAGGGTCACCACCCTCGGAACCGCTCGGTGGCTGATCGGGCGTGGAGACCGAGCCGTCTCCCGCGGAATCATTGGGAACGGAGGGTTGTGTTGTATCCGGTTGTACCGTCTGCCCCGGCAAGAGGCCAGGCAGGACCGCGGACTGCTTTCCAGACTGGGAGGCGCCTGAACCTGGCGTGGTGGTCGCGGGAACAGGGACGTCATGACTGCCAATCAGGGGCGTGTCAGGATCGGCGGCATCGGGAGGCGTGACTTCCGATGTTGTGGTCTTGGTGTCGCTTCCTGACGCTTCGGGCACGGGGGACGGTGTGGGGCTTCCGGCCTCGCCCTGATGCGCGGGACGGGCTTTGGGCTGAAGTTCATGAAAGCCTTCGGGGGGCTGGAAGGCCGAGGCAGGAATGTCCTGATAGGACACTGACAGCGCCTTGATTGAGCCCTCGACGCCGTCCGCGTCCACGCCATTTTCCCGGAGAATGACGCCATCCGTCGTCACGCATGCCGTGGCCTTGCCGTGGCTGCTCTGGATCGTCCACAGATCGCAGGACACGCCGGCCACGGTGTCATGACCCGCTGGTGTATACTGCATATCCAGATCGAGCATGAACGGATTGTGCAGCCCGTGGGTCGGATGAAGGCGGGTGTAGATCTGCTGCTTCATCATCACGAGCGTCACCTGCTGCCCCGGGCGGTCGAGGATGGTCACGCCGTTTCCGTCCTGAGAATCAATTCGCAGCAGATCGCCAGCACCCGAGAATGCCACCTTCACAGTCCCCGGGCCGCCTTTGGTCGCATCGTTTGGCGTGGCCAGCGCGTAGACGACCGTGACGTCCCGTGTCGGTGTCAGGCGGGGATGGTCTTCGGCACAGGCCGGCAAAGGCAGGCACAGAGCCGCTCCCAGCAGGCCGAGCACTGCTCCGTATCCAGAGGCAGGGTGCGGGAAAACAGTCATGGCGGATCTCCGGCAGGGGCGCGCAGTGACGCAATGAAGTCGCGAAGGGCAGGAAGACTGAAATCTTCGGGCCAGACCGCGCGAACGGTCAAAGCCTGGTGAAGCAGGGACTGGTAGTCCGCCGCCGGAATCCCGATACCGCCCAACCCCGTCAGATGGGGCGTCGTGTATTGTGTATCCAGAAGCGTGTACCCTCCCTTGCGCAGCCCGGCGACAAGATGGACGAGTGCTACCTTAGAAGCATCCCGTTCCCGCGAAAACATGCTCTCCCCGAAAAAAGCCCCGCGCAGGCAGACGCCATACAGGCCACCTGCGAGCGTTCCGCCGTTCCAGACCTCGATGGAACGGGCGTTTCCCCGACGGTGCAGTTCGCCGTAAAGCGCGCGGATCCGTCCGCTGATCCAGGTCGTTTCCCGACCGGGCGCGGGTTCGGCGCAGGCCAGCATGACATCGTCAAAGGCCCTGTCCGCCGTGACCGTCAGTCTGCCCGACATCACGAGTTTCAGGAGCTTTTTCGAAACGTGCATCCCGCCGAGCGGCATGATCCCGCGTTCTTCGGGCAGGTACCATGTCAGTTCCTCGCTACCCGCATCAGGAGCCATGGGGAAAATCCCCGAAGCATAGGCCTTGAGCAGAAGGTCAGGCGTGATCTCGTCCGTAATCATGAAACCTTCAGAAGAAAAATGAGCCGCAGCAGCGATGCCCATGATAGGGGTGGAGCATTGATCGGGAGACCACGCGTGCCGCTAGCCTTCGTTTACGCTATTATTCTTGTCATTCTCGGTCTGTTGCGCCTTGCGATACCGCAAGCGCATGGCCTGTTTCTTATGCTGGCGGAAATCAGCGCGGTCTGTCTGGTTGTCTCGGCGCTGATCGATCTGTTGATGATGCGGGACAACCGTGATCTCCGTCCATGATCGGGGCGTCCTTCACAGGAGACTGATCAACACCAGAAGAAGTCCAGCCATCGACATACCCCAGATCAGACTTCTGATCGGGCCCCAGCCAAAGGCGTAGGCCGGGATATAAGCCGCGCGGGCAAGAAAATAGAGACCTGCGCCCCATCCGGTCAGCGGGCTGTAATGGCCCGATACCCAGGCCAGAAGAACCGCACCGATAAAGATGGGCAGCGTTTCCGCCAGATTCGCCTGCGCGCGCTTCAGCCGCGCAGCCATTCCGGTATAACGCGGCGGATCACCGTCGCGGTTGCTGCTCGCCCATTGCAATCCGTCCTGCTGGCGGCACGCGGCAGCAGTCAGGAAAAGCTGGACGACGGCCAGCACCAGTGTCCAGCCAAGCCAGACAAGACCGATCGGCATGGGCTTTTCCCCAGAAACTCCTGAAGATCAGGAGAAGGTTTCAGATGCGCCCGTCCCTCCCGCACGCAGGTCCTCGGCGGCTTCCTTAACGGCCAGACCATGCGTGCGTTCCAGACGCCGGATCGTGAAATGCGCGCGCGCCAGGGCACGGTAATGCGCCAGAAACGCCCCGTTGAGCGACGCGCCACACAGCGCACCGGCTACCGGCACCATCTGCAACGCGAATTTACGCGACAGGCCGATCCCGTAATGCGAGGCCACTTCTGCCATCAGCATCACGATGGGGCGTCCGCGAAGGAGCGCCCGGGCCGAGAAAAATCCAAGCTCGCTCTCATCGTCACTCTGACGGGCCGGAAAACTGCGCAGGGCGAAGACTTCCAGACAGGCCCGGCGCGTTTCCTCGTCGCGCAGATCTTCGCCTTCCTCGCGAGCGATGCGGGCAATTTCGCGCATGATGGTCAGCGTCGTGAATCCGATATCCGGCGCCAGACCGAAGATCCCTCCGAAGCCGCCCAGTGCGCCGGAAACGGCAACGGCGGCCTGTCCCAGATTTTCGCGCATGGGATTACGGGGAGCAGGTGCATCGTTATCGATGCCCAGAACCGCCACGCGGAAGGCCCGTTCAATCGCAAGTTCTGCCGTTTTGTGGAATTTTTCCTGCACTGACGGGGCCAGCCCGAGTCCCTGCATTCCGAGTCGCGTCGCCTGTCCGACGGCGCCCCCCATCAGATCTGCAAGACGAACGAGTACCCCACGGCCCTGCTCCACCTTTTCGAGAACCGACTGAAGCTGGGCAAGGGACTCCCCATCCAGCGCCATCGAAGCGAATTCGCTGGTCGGAAGCCGTGTGTCATTCACTGCGGTCATGACGATCAAAACTCCTGTTCGTAAGACCTGAAACCGTTTACCGGATAGCAGGTTTCATATCCTAACATGGCGTCATCATGGGCATACCGGCATCATGAGGCCACCGCTGGGGTGAGGAGAATTACAACAATGACCGTATTTTCGCGCTGGATCCTGTCTGTTCCGCTGACAGCCGGCCTCCTCATCACCGCTTCTTCCACCATGTCGTCTGTCGCCCTGGCTGCAACGGGCCATGTCCGCCATCATGCTGCGCATGGCACAGCCAATCTGCCGCAGATGGGACCGAGTGCGGGTCAGATCGTTGCTGCCCCGGCCAAGCCGCTGACCCCCGCTCAGAAAGCCGCGCTTCCAGACGAGGGCGCGCCTCCTCCGCCGGACGGGTATGTGGAAGTCGAGGATTCCGAAGCTGCCCTCGCCAGCTACAGCGACCGCGTCCGCACGCATCTTCCGGTCGGCATGCCCGGTACGAACGCCCAGCAGAAAACCAATGGCCCCAACAATCTGCCGTCCCATTTCTCACTGTTCGGCATGCCGGTGAAGTTCAATGCCCCCGTGCAGTCGCCTTACAGGGATGAAGATTCTCCGACGAGCTATGCTGGTCATCCAGTTAATGGACAAACGAACATCCTCGTGAATGGCGATTCTTCCCCCATTCACTGAAATGACTGTTATCAGGCGTTCGTCCAGCCGCCGATCCGGGTCAGATGGTGGAATTCCTGTTCCGTCACCGGCGCTACGGACAGTCTGGACTGTCTGAGCAACGCCATCTCCGCAAGATCGGGGTCCGCCTTGATCTCGGCCAGGCTGACGGGACGCGTGAATGCTCCGTTTGCCCTGACATCCACGCAGACCCAGCGCGGATCGTCCGCCGTCGGGTCCGGATAGGCTTCCCGCACAATCTCCACCACGCCCACGATGCATTTTTCGCTAACGGAATGGTAAAAGAACGCCAGATCTCCCGTTTTCATCGCCGCGAGATTGTTGCGCGCCTGATAGTTCCGCACGCCCGTCCACGGTTCCACATTATTGTGAACCTGTTCCGCCCATGAAAACGCCTCGGGCTCCGATTTCACCAGCCAGTACGCCACGGTTCACTCCTGCTGCATGGGTGTTGAACGCTCATTTCCGTGAAACGTGATAACAGTGATCGGAACAATGGGACAACGCGCCTCTTCCGAATATGATTGCTTCGGACTATTTCAATGGGGAACCATTCGCGGGAACCCGGTTGCCGCGCCGCCACTCTGCCGAGGTCCGTGTCCCTGTGCGCCCTACCCCCAACCTGCTCCATCGCTATGCCAATCCGGGGCAGTTCCTGCGTCTGGCGCGCGCCCTGCTTCCCTGGTTGAGCAGCGGCGCGATCCTGTTCCTGACGATCGGGGTCATCTGGGGCCTGTTCATCGCTCCCGCTGACTGGCAGCAGGGCGATACGGTTCGCATCATGTATGTGCATGTCCCGATGGCCTGGCTGGCGTCGTCCTGTTATCTGGGGCTCGCGGTCTGTGCCGTGCTGTCGCTGGTCTGGCGGCATCCGCTTGCGGATCTGGCCGCCATCGAGATCGGACCCGTCGGTGCCTGTGCTGCCGCTTTGTGTCTGATTACGGGTTCGCTCTGGGGCGAGCCGATGTGGGGCACATGGTGGGTGTGGGATGCACGCCTGACCTCGATGCTGGTGCTGTTCTTTTTGTATCTCGGCCATATTGCCCTGATCCGAGCCTTCGATGAGCCTGCCCGTGGCCAGCGGGCCGCCGCAATCCTCGCTCTGGCGGGTGTGATCGACCTGCCGATCATCAAGTTCAGTGTCCAGTGGTGGAACACACTGCATCAGCCCGACAGTATCACCCTGACCGGCGCGCCCACCATGTCCATGATGATGCTCTGGCCGCTGTTGATCTGCACGATCGGCTTCACGCTCGGTGTTGCGGCCGTCATTTTCACCCGGCTCAGCGCCGCCATCCATGAAAGCCGTGCGCGCCAGATGATGGCCCGTTCGCGTCTCGATCGCAGGGACAGTCAAGTCGCATGATGCACCTCCCGAACCACTGGCAATATATTGCGGTATCCTACGCTCTCACGCTGGGCTGTTCGCTCGTCCTCGGCGTTGGTGCTGCTCTGCGCCTTCGGAAATCCAAAGCCCGTCTGGCCGCCGTCGAAGGTCATGCCCGCCGTCGTGAAAGGTCAGCATCATGACCCGCAAGACCCGTCGTCTCTGGATCGTTATCGCCTGTGTCGCCTGCGTCGGCTCCGCTGCCGCCCTGACCCTGCGGGCGTTCTCGTCCAACATCGTCTTTTTCATGGCGCCGTCGCAGGTGAAGGCTAATCCACCCTCGCCTGACCGAACCATCCGCCTTGGCGGCATGGTTATGGCCGGCAGCCTGCACCGTATCAACGAGAACGGCACTCCCGTGAACGCCTTCGAAGTTACGGACGGACAGGCCGCCGTCGAGGTGCATTACACCGGAATCCTCCCCGACCTGTTCCGTGAAGGACAGAGCGTGGTGGCCCTCGGCACCGTGCAGAAGGATGGCGGCTTCACAGCCAGCGAAGTTCTCGCCAAGCATGACGAGACCTACATGCCCAAAGAAGTCGCGGACGAACTCAAACGGACTGGCAAATGGGACCCGCGCTTCGGCAAAGCGCCGGACGCCTCAAGTTGGGACACCATGACCGCAAAGAAAGCAGGGGGCTGATCGCCTGATGTTCGGACCAGAACAGGGCCATTTCGCCCTGGCCCTCGCTTGTGTGCTTGCCCTTGTGCAGTTCGCCGTTCCGCTCTGGGGCGCCAGCCGCCGCGACGCCCGTCTCGTAGGGCTCGCACCCTATCTTGCGGTCTCGCAGCTTATCGCACTGGGTTATTCGTTCCTGTGCCTCGTGATGTGCGCCGTCAGCGACGATTTCTCCGTCCAAAACGTCGCGGCGAACTCCGCCGTCTCCAAGCCACTGCTGTATAAAATCACGGGCGTCTGGGGCAACCATGAAGGCTCCGTCCTGCTCTGGACGCTGATCCTCGCTGTTTGCGGCGGCGCAGTCTCGCTATTTGGCCGCAACCTGCCGGACATCCTGCGCGGACGCGTTCTGGCCATCCTCGGCGGTGTCTCCGCCGGGTTCCAGATGTTCTGCCTTCTGACCTCCGATCCGTTCGACCGTGTATTCCCGGCACCGATGGATGGTCAGGGCATGAATCCGCTCCTTCAGGATCCGGGCCTCGCCTTCCACCCCCCCATTCTCTACACCGGCTATGTCGGTTTCGCCGTCCCCTTCGCCTTCGCGGTCGCCGCCCTGATTGAGGGCCGCGTTGATGCCGCATGGGGCCGCTGGGTTCGTCCCTGGGCCGTGGCGGCCTGGTGCTTTCTGACCTGTGGTATCGCGCTGGGCTCCTGGTGGTCCTATTATGTGCTGGGCTGGGGCGGTTACTGGTTCTGGGATCCGGTGGAAAACGCCTCCCTCATTCCCTGGCTGACGGGCACCGCCCTCGTTCATTCTGCCATTGTCGTGGAAAAGCGCGAAGGCCTGAAAATCTGGACGGTCCTGCTGGCCATTGCGACTTTCTCGTTCTCCCTGTCCGGCACGTTCCTCGTCCGCTCGGGGATCCTGAACTCGGTCCATGCCTTCGCCAACGATCCCGCTCGTGGCGTGTTCATCCTTGCCTTGCTGGCCATCGTTATCGGCGGCTCGCTTGCACTGTTTGCGTGGCGAGCGCCCTCCCTCACCTCGACCGGTCTGTTCTCGCCCGTTTCGCGTGAAGGCTCGCTGGTCCTGAACAACATCCTGCTGTGCTCGATCTGCGCCGTCGTCGTCACAGGCACGATGTACCCGCCCTTCATGCAGCTTCTGGCTGGACGGACGATCTCTGTTGGCAAGCCATTCTTTGACGCCGCGACGATCCCGCTGACCCTGCCGCTCCTGCTGGCCATGGGCGTCGGCACCGCGCTGCCGTGGAAGCGCGCACAGCTCGCCCGGACCTTCTCGCATCTTTATGCCGCAGCCGGGATTGCGGCGGTCGGGCTGGTCCTGTGCTTCTGGAAGCTTTCCGGCATCCTGCCCATCGCCTGCGGCGCGCTGGCCGTCTGGGTGATCGCGGCTTCCGTCTCCGACGTGTTGCGCCGGATCGGCATCGGCCATACCTCCGCGCAGGGCGTGTGGGAGCGTATGAAGAACCTGCCGCGCTCAAGCTGGGGAGCGGCGCTGGCCCATATCGGCGCAGGCATCACCATTCTCGGCCTGTGCGGCATGTCTCAGGCCGAGCACGCGATTGTTGAAGTTCATATCGGCGAAACGCGCTCTCTGGCCGGAGACGACTGGACGCTGCTGGATGTGCACGACTATATCGGCCCGAACTACAAGGCCATGCAGGCCGACATCGCCATCCGCCATAACGGCAAGCTCGTGACAATCCTGCATCCAGAAAAGCGTGACTTCACGACGCAGAGCCAGACCACGACCGAAGTCGCGATCCACACCAACTTTATCACCGACCTGTACGGCGTGGTGGGCGACCGGCATGGCACGGGCAAGGACACGACCTATGTCCTGCGCCTGCACCGCAATCCGCTCGCGCCCTGGATGTGGCTGGGCGGGCTGATCATGGCCATTGGCGGCGCATTCTCGCTGTCTGACCGCCGGATGCGGATCGGCGCCCCCAAGCGCGCGGCCGCCCGCAACATGGCCCGCGCCTGAGGGGAGAGAGACATGAACGCAACACGACGCGGCATCCTCACGGCCGCTCCGATCATTGGTGCAGGTGTCCTCGGCGTCGGCTTCTGGCGGATGCTGAGCGACATGCGCAGCGGCGCCTTCGACCCGCGCGCCATCAAGAACCCCAATGTCGGCAAACCCATCCCGAGCTTCGCCATGCCCGGCCTCCCAGGTCTTGGCGATGGCTTCACCGATGCGGAACTGAAAGCCCAGCACCGCCCGGTTCTGGTCAATTTCTTTGCTTCATGGTGCATTCCCTGCGTGGCGGAAATGCCCGGCCTGCGTGCGATTTCGCGCAACATGCCGATCTGGGGCATCGCCTATGAGGACAAGCCCGAGAACGCTGCCGGCTTCGTCCAGCGTGACGGCTCCCCCTATGCGCGCGTTGCGTCAGACCGCCATGGCCGCGTCGCGATCGACTGGGGCGTGACAGGCGTGCCCGAGAGTTTTCTGGTCGCACCGGGAGGCCGCATCATCTGGCACGGAAGCGCAGCCCTCGATCCACAGATCTACGAGGCGGAAATCCGCCCGAGGCTGGCCGGTCTATGAAGACCTTCAAGCGCTTTCCGGCCCTGCTGCTCGCAGTGGGTCTGATTGGTGGTGGTGTAGCACTCGCCTTGGATGATCCGTCCGAAATGCTGCCCAACCCGGCGCAGGAAAAGCGGGCCGAAGCCATTGGAGCGCATCTGCGCTGCCTTGTCTGTCAGAATGAGAGCATCGAGGACAGCAGCGCGCCCCTCGCCCGCGATCTGCGCAAGGTCGTGCGCGAGCAGGTCTCGGCTGGGAAATCTGATCAGCAGATCATGGACTGGATGACCGAACGCTATGGCGAGTTCATCCGTCTGGCCCCACAGTTTTCATGGTCCACCGCTCTGCTCTGGCTGATGCCGGCGCTCGCGCTGGTGGCCGGACTTGTCATTGCATGGCGTGCGACCAAACGCCGCACCGTCGTCACGCCTGCGCCGCTCACGGATGATGAGCGCGCGCGTCTGGATGCCCTGTCGGGCCGGGAGTAAACTTTTTGTTCTGGTTGGGAATCCTGATTATTGCAGCGGTGGCCCTGTGCCCCGCATTTCTGGGGCTGCGGACCCTGCGCCGGCGCGTCAACGCGCGTGACTCCGCTCTGACGCTGTATCGTGGACAGCTTGGCGATCTGGAGCGCGATCATGCCCTCGCCCTCATTAATGACGACGAATATCAGGCGGCCCGTCTGGAAGTTCAGCGTCGCCTGCTGGCCACGGATGGCGAAGCCGCCGTTGAGGATCTGTCTGCCGAACCCACAAAGCGCAGACGTATCCTGCCCGCCGCAGCCGTCGGGATTGGCATTCCGGTGCTGGCTTTTGCGCTTTACATCGTCAACGGTCATCCCTCCCTGCCCCCCCAGCCTCTGAGCGAACGACAGACAGGCCCGGATGCGAAGGATCTGCAGATGATCCAGAAGCTCCAGGCCGAAGTGGCAACGATCCCCGCAGGCTCCCAGACCTATGCGACCGGGCATTTCCTGCTGGGACAGGTCGAAGCCAAGGCGGGGATGACAAAAGAGGCAATCCGGGACTGGAAAGCGGCTCTCGACGCCCATTTCGAGCCCGAACTTGCTGTTCGTCTCGCGGAGCTTGAAAGCCGGGATGGAAGCCATATCTCTGCTGAAAGCCTCGACCTTTATCGTCGTGCCCTGGCGGCAGCCCCGGCTGATGCCCCCTGGCGCATGGCGGTGGAAGCGCGTATCGCGGTCGGCGAACATCAGGAGAATAACGGTCAGTGAGAAAACCCGAAGCCAACGCCATCGCGCTGTGCCCCGTCTGCCGTCAACCCATGCGTCCCACCTCGGAAAAATGCCCCAGTTGCGGAGCAGAGCGCCATTACGGCCCTCAGGTCATTGAATCCTGCGTCTGTGCCTTTGCGGGAATGGTTCTTCTTTCTGCGGTTTCGACCCTGTTGCTGCCCATTTCGCTCTGGACGATCGTCTTCGCCGCCGTGGGGCTGGTGGCCGGTTTCCTGTTTTCCCACAACCGTTTCAGCGGTGATCGCTGGCTGAAATAAAGCGAGGGAGGCGGATGCCTGTTCAGGCATGCTCCACCCAGCACACCTCCCGGACTCTTCACGGATCCGGAACATTCCTGCTAATGGGCAGGAATGACACAATCCTCCGGACGCTCACTGCCTTTTTTCGTCGCCATGGCTATTCTGTCCTGGGCAAGCGCCTATCCTGTCGTCCGGATTGCCCTGCATGATTTCGCGCCCGTTCCACTGGCCGCGTTGCGCTATGCCGTCGCAGCGGTCATGGCGACACTCTGGCTTTGCTGGAAACGTCCTGCGCGCCCGCTGACCGCTGATATTCCGCAGATTTTTGCCTGCGGCATGATCGGGATCATGCTTTACAATATCATGTTCAACTGCGGAGAAATGACCGTCTCATCCGGAGCTGCCAGCCTTCTGATCAGCGCCGCACCATTAATGGCGGGGCTTCTGGCCATGGTGTTCCTCGGTGAGCGCATGTCCCGCTGGGGCTGGGCTGGATCGATTCTGAGCTTCAGCGGCGTCGCCATGATCGCCAACGGGCAAAGCGGTGGCCTCTCCTTTGGTTCCGGTGCGACACTGGTGTTCGGCGCGGCTGTCTGCGCGGCGTTTTACACGATCCTTCAGAAGGGCCTGATCCGCCGTTACGGCGCCCTGCCGACGATCGCTTATGTCCTGATTTCCGGTGCGATTTTCCTGACCCCCTGGCTGCCTCAGGGCCTCACAAGTTTCTCTCATGCCTCATGGCAGGGACAGGCGGCTGTGCTGGAACTCGGGATTTTCCCCGCGGCTTTTGGTTATGCCGCCTGGGGATTCGTCATCGGCCATCTCGGCGCGTCCCGGGGCGCCGCGCTGCTTTACCTTCTGCCCCCCGTCACGATGGTTCTGGCCTATATCCTCACCGACGAGGTCCCCTCTCTGCGCACCCTGATCGGAGGAGCCGTCGTGATGGCCGGCGTGATCCTGACCAATACCTATGGCCGCCACCCGGTTGCCCAGATCGTGGAATCCTGAAGCCGCTTCTTCGCTGTGACGGCATCCTGATTTTCTATGGCTGTCTTCCTTTGTCCTGCGGCGATTGTGCGATAATTTCCGCGATGAAATGAGCCCGATCACCCGCAGGAAAGCCGAAAACAGACAATGAGCCGCACCGAAACCGATGGCATGGGCCCGATCGACGTCGCTGACGATGTGCTGTGGGGCGCGCAGACCCAGCGCTCCCTGAAATATTTCAGCATCGGCCGCGAGCTGATGCCGCATGAAATGATCGAGGCCTATGCGATCATGAAGCGCGCCTGCGCGACGGCCAATGCCGCCAGCGGTCGCCTGTCGCAGGACCGGGCCGATCTGATCCAGACTGTCTGTGACGAGATCATCAGGGGTGAGCATGACCGGATGTTCCCGCTGCATGTCTGGATGACGGGTTCGGGCACGCAGTTCAACATGAACGTCAATGAAGTGATCGCAAACCGCGGCTGTCAGATCACCGGCAATCCGCTCGGCAGCAAGACGCCCCTGCATCCGAACGATCACGTCAACATGTCGCAGTCCACCAACTGCAACTTCCCGACCGCCATGCATATCGCGGCCGTCCTTGGCACGCATCGCCGCCTCATCCCGGCCCTGACCCGCCTGCGCGACGCCATGGCCGCCAAGGCCGAGGAATGGCGCGATCTGGTCAAGGTCGGCCGCACACATCTTCAGGATGCCGTTCCCATCACGCTGGGTCAGGAATGGCACGGCTATGCCGGGATGCTGACGGACAATATCGCCCGTCTGGAACAGGCCCGCGATGGTCTGTTCCCCCTCGCCCTCGGCGGCACGGCACTGGGCACGGGCGTCAGCACGGATGAAGGCTTCGACCGCCGCGCGTGTACGGAAATCGCACGGCTGACGAGCCTCGGCTTCACGGCAGGTGAGAACAAGTTCGCGCTTCAGGGCGCACATGACGCACTCGTGCATCTATCAGGCGCGCTGCGCACGACGGCAGGCAGCCTGTTCAAGATCGCCAATGACATCCGCCTCCTCGCCTGCGGCCCGCGAGCCGGTCTGGGTGAACTGCACCTGCCGGAGAACGAGCCGGGATCGTCGATCATGCCGGGCAAGATCAACCCGACGCAGGCCGAGGCGCTGGCCATGCTCGCCCTTCAGGTCATGAGCAATGACGTTGCGGTCGGGCTGGGCGGGGCTGCGGGCATGCTGGACATGAATGTCTACAAACCGCTCATGATCCACAACATCATGCAGGGCATCACCCTTCTGCATGATGGGTCGGAAAACTTCCGCCGGTTCCTCGTCGAAGGCACGAAAGCCAATACGGAGAAGCTGAAGCAGGATCTGGAGCGTTCGCTCGTTCTCGTCACAGCGCTTTCGCCTGCCATCGGCTATGACCGCGCCGCACAAGTCGCGCATCACGCCATGGAAAAGGATCTGAGCCCGCGTGAAGCCGCACTGGAACTGGGTTTCATGACATCCGAAGAGTATGACCGCGTCGCCGACCCGCGCCTGATGCTGCGCCCCAACATCACGCCCCGCGGAACCTGATTGAACGCCAGCTTCAAACTGCTTCCGCATGACGAAAACTTCATGCGGAAGCGATGGCCGTTACGCCTCAGGACTGATAGGGCGGACTCTTCCTGTTTTTTCCCGGAGATGCCCGTCAGATGATGACCCGCCGCGCAGCCCTGCTCGCCTTAACGCTCCTCTCCCCTGTCTGCACGGCTGCGGCGGCCGATGCCCCCAAGACCGACGCCAAGGTTGAAGCCGTGAAGGCAAATGACGCCTTTACGGGCGAGCCCGCCCTGCTCCCGGCGGATTCCATCACCCAGCATCATCTGAACGGCATCGCCTACACCGCTCATGCCGGAACGCTCATCCTGCGCGGCCCCGACGGCAAGCCTACGGCCCGCATGTTCTATGTGTCCTACACGAAGGATGGCGTCCCGGCTGGCACACGCCCGGTCTCGTATTTCTTCAATGGCGGTCCGGGTGCGGCCACGGCCTATCTGAACCTCGGCGCGGCTGGCCCCAAGGCCCTGACCATGCCTGCCAAGGACCCAACGGACGGCACCCATGCCCAGCTCGGTGACAACCCCGATAGCTGGCTCCCCGTCACTGACATGGTCTTCATCGACGCTGTGGGCACAGGGTATTCCCGCCCCACCGATACGGCCAAGGCCGGAGACCAGTTCTACGGCGTCAAGCAGGACGCCAGCGCCTTCGCCAAAGCCATCGGCCTGTGGACGTCGGCCAACGGTCGTGAAGCCTCCCCGCACTACCTCGTGGGTGAAAGCTATGGCGGCATCCGTTCCATTCAGGTCGCAAATGCGCTCCAGATGGAACAGGGCATCCTGCTCAATGGCATCGTCATGATCTCCCCGGCCATCGAGATGCCCCTGCTGGATTCAGACGACAACCCGCTCTCCGCCGCCCTCATGATGCCTAGCCTGATCACATCGCATCAGAGTCCGAACGTGACGGACAAGACTGCCGAAGACGCCTATCAGTGGTCCCTGAACACCTATCTGCCGAAAATCGCCGGCAAGCTCCCGTCGGGTAGCGAAGGTCAGGCGCTTTATGCCGAGATCGCCCAGCGCACCGGCCTGCCGCAGGACGTGATTGCCCGCCAGCACGGAATCCCGGCCATCGGCTCGCATGACATCATGTCCCGGAACGGACGCCTGTATGGGCTTTATGATTTCACGCAGTCGATCGCCGATCCTTCGGCAGACGGCTTGGACGAGAGCCCAGATCCGACGCTGTTCGGCTTTGGTCGCGCTTATGGCAACGCCTTCTCGGGCTATGCCGCAAACGACCTCGGCTTCAAGACCCCCCTGACCTACGATCTGCTGTCCTTCAAGGTGAACTCAAGCTGGAAATGGAGCGCGGGTGGTCCCTCTCCGATCCATCAGATCCCGGTTTTGAACCGCCTTCTGGCTCTTGATCCCGGTCTGCGCGTTTTCGTAGCGAACGGCTATTATGACGTGGCCTGCCCGTTCGCGACCGCACGCTGGATGAAGGACCACCTGACCGTCGGATCGGACCGCGTCTCCCTGCATCTCTATCAGGGTGGTCACATGCTCTACACCCGCCCGGCCAGCCGTCATGCCCTCTCGGCAGATGTCGCGTCCTGGATTCAGGCGGATAGCCGCCAACCCTGAAACATAATGTCATAAATTGACAGTCCCGGCGGAGGAACAGATAATAGACAGGATGATATCTGGACCTCCCCGGACGGGGTTTTCCCTGCGGGCAATGACAATCGCAAACTGAGTGCTCTCCATGTCTGCTGTTTTTCGAACTGTCGCTGATGACTGCAGACAGTCTGCCCCGCGGACGACCTCTTCTTTTCCGGGGCGGGCTTTCATTTGACCCGCCAGCGAACCGCTGTCTCCGAGACAGAATATTCGCTGGAACATGCTGTCACGACGTCCTGCGACCGTGAGCCCATTCATCGTCCCGATGCGATTCAGCCATATGGTCTTCTACTGATCGCGGACAGCACAACGTTCAAAATCGTCGGGGGGGCCGGTGACATCGAGACGCGCCTTGCCCCTGAGTGGCTTGGCTGTTCTCTGGCGAAAATCCTTGCTGTTTCATCGGCCCGTTTACACGACGAAAAACACCTCTCCCTCTCCGATCTGCGGATTCCAGGCCTGAAAGGCGAGACTTTCAGCGTTCTTCGGCGCAATCAGGATGCGCATATTCTCATTGAACTCGAACCGGTCGAGCCGCACAATCTTCTCACCTGGGACATCTTTGGTGAAATCGACCGGACCGCGGACCGCTTTGAACGCTGCCCGGATACGGCATCGGTCTGTCGTCAGGGTGCGGCGATTTTCCAGCGTTTTACCGGATTCGACCGTGTTCTGGTCTATCGCTTCATGGAAGACGGAACGGGACGTGTCGTCGGGGAAAGCAGGAACGATGCGTTCCCCTCCCTCATGAACCATCACTTCCCGGCCAGCGATATTCCGGCGCAGGCTCGTGCGCTCTACCTGCGCAACCGCATCCGCGTCATTCCGGACATCACCTATGAAGCGGCCCCTCTCCGTCCGGCGAAAGCCGGGCTTGCGGGACTGAACCTCAGCGACGTGCAGCTCCGGAGCGTCTCACCCATCCATCTTCAGTACATGGCCAATATGGGCGTCCGGGCTTCGGCTTCGGTGTCGCTGGTTGTGGACGGAGTGCTGTGGGGCCTGATTGCCTGCCATAATGCAACGCCCCGCCGCCTGCCGGAGGACGTGCGCGCGGCCTGCCGGACACTGGCAGGCGTGATGTCGCGGCAGTTGCGGAACAAAGAGGAGCTGGTCACCTATCAGGAGCGCCTGCGCCTGCGCAATTCCATGGAATTCGTGACATCGCACTTCGATGCCCGCCTTCCCATCGAGAGCAATCTGCGCAGCTTCATGAACGAACTGCAGTCCCTGTTCCCCTGCAACGGCTTTGCGGTCATCAGCGGCGAGACCATTACTGGCAGCGGCGTGCTTCCAGACAACACAACCCTGCACAGGCTGCATGACTGGCTGAGAATGGGAACCAGTGGCGGTGTTTTTACCAGTGCCGTTCTGGAGAAAGATTACCCGCCTGCCGCCGAATGGCCGGAGCGCTCCGCAGGCCTCCTTGCCATCACGCTCCCCTTCCGTACGCCCACATGTCTCATCTGGAGTCGCGTCGAAATCATCCAGACCATCGAGTGGGCAGGCAATCCGCATAAGGGCAGCGCCGAAGATAACGGTGTTCTGCGACCGCGGACTTCTTTCCGGACCTGGGAGCAGACGATCCGCGGCCACAGCCTGCGCTGGACGGCCGAACAGAAACAGGCCGCGCGCCGCCTGCGTCGCGTCCTGATCGCGGATTACCAGACCCATCAGCTCAGGGAGCTTAATGCAACACTGGCTGCGACCCTTGAGGAGCGTGAAAATCTGCTCCAGCAAAAAGACTTCCTGATCCGCGAAGTCAATCACCGTGTCCAGAACTCGCTTCAGATGGTGGCGTCGTTCCTGAAACTCCAGGCGCACAGTGCCTCTCACGGAGACACTACGATCGCGCTGACAGAAGCCCAGCACCGCGTTGCAGCAATCGGCCTGCTCCATCGACGCCTGTATCGGGACGAACATTTAGGTGTCGTGGATCTGGGGCGTTATCTTGAGGAGCTGATGGAAGAGCTCTGCTCTTCGCTGGGGGAGGAATGGCACACGCAGCTCCACCTCTCCCTCATTCCAGTTGTGATTTCGGCTGACCGGGCGATCAATATCGGCCTCGTCCTGACCGAACTGATCATCAATGCCAGTAAATATGCCTATGACGGCAAGGCTGGTCCGCTGTATGTCGGCCTCTCCCAGACCAGAGACCGGCTGATCCTGACCGTTTCCGATCAGGGTGAAGCTACTCCACAGCTCAAGGGAACAGGCTTCGGGACACGGATGATGACAGCCGTGGTCAGCAGTCTTTCCGGGACCCTCACCTACACGACGCTTAATCCGGGCCTCGAAGCCGTGGTGACTTTACCGCTGGAATCCATCCATCCGAAGGAGTCCGAGGTTGATACGGAAGCGGCGCTCTCCCGGTCTCCCTATCCATATCCCTGAATGCGGCTTTGTTTTTCGGATATGCAAAAAGGCGCCGACCCTTAGGTCCGGCGCCTTTTTGAGGTCCTGTTCCGAAAACGATGGCGTTCAGGCAACAAGCTTGCCTTCCTTGTCGACCAGCTCGATCGGGTAGTCGCCGGTAAAGCAGGCGTCACAGTAACGACGCGCGCCTTCCGCACGGTTGGCATGTCCGAGCGCCCTGTAGAGTCCGTCGAAGCTGACGAAGGCGAGACTGTCAGCCCCGATCGCCCTTGCCATCTCCTCAAGGGTATGCGTGGCGGCCATCAGCTTGCTCTCTTCCGGCGTGTCGATACCGTAGAAGCAGGCATGTTTCGTTGGCGGAGAGGTGATGCGCATATGCACTTCGGTCGCGCCCGCCGCACGGACCATATCCACGATCTTGCGTGAAGTCGTGCCGCGAACGATCGAGTCATCCACCAGAATGACGCGCTTGCCAGCCAGAATGGGCCGGTTGGCGGAATGTTTCATCTTCACGCCGAGATTGCGGATCTGATCGGTCGGTTCGATGAATGTCCGTCCCACATAATGGTTCCGGATAATGCCAAGTTCGAACGGAATGCCGCTTTCCGCTGCATAGCCGATCGCAGACGGCACACCGGAATCTGGCACCGGCACGACGACATCGGCGTCCACTGCGCTTTCCCTCGCCAGTTCGCACCCGATCTGGCGACGCGCCTCATAGACCGGCTGACCTTCCAGAACGGAGTCAGGCCGGGCAAAGTAGATATATTCAAACACGCAGAACCGGCCGCCCTGGTCTCCGAACGGACGCAGAGAGCGCAGGCCTTCGTTGTTGATCACAACGATCTCACCCGGTTCGATATCCCGGACATAATCCGCGCCGATAATATCGAGTGCGCAGGTTTCGCTGGCCAGAACCCAGCCACCATTGCCCTGTTCGTGACCGGGCATCCGTCCCAGAACCAGAGGACGCACGCCCAGCGGATCACGCATTCCGATCAGACCGTCATCCGGGGTCAGCGTAATCAGCGAATACGCACCTTTGACCTGTTTGACAGCATCGATGAAGCGGTCGAGCACGGTCGTATAGAGCGAAATGGCGATCAGGTGGATGAAGACTTCCGTATCCGTAGAGGAATGGAAGATGCATCCGCGCTTGACCAGCGCCTGTTTGAGCGTCGCGGAATTGGTCAGGTTTCCGTTATGGGCGACGGCGAGGCCGCCGAATTCATAATCGGCATAGAGCGGCTGGACGTTGCGGACATGCGTGCCGCCCGTCGTCGCATAGCGGTTGTGGCCGATCGCGACACCGCCGGGCAACGTCGCCATGACGCGGCTGTCTCCAAAGACGTCACCGACGAGCCCCAGACCTTTATGCTGATGGAACCGTTCGCCATCGAAACTGACGATGCCCGCCGCTTCCTGTCCACGATGTTGGAGGGCGTGCAGGCCCAAGGCTGTCAGGGCCGATGCATCAGGCACACCCCAGACGCCAAAAACTCCGCACTCTTCATACGGGCGGTTGAGACTGTCGGACTGGGTCATGCGGCGCGGCCTTTCCGGACTGGTTTCACAAGGACGCCTCATGGCCGCTTGTGACCTCGGACGCAAGATGCGGTTGCAGGAAATGAGGCAGATAACCTGTGAGATGGGTCGCCCCGGCGGCAATGTAGGGACCAATGAGGCTTCCCTGCATCACATAGGTCATCCATGAGCCAAAAAAAGAGCCAGCCAGAAGATAAAGCACGATCAGGGCCACATAACCGCGGATCAATCCGAACACCGCGCCCAGAATGCGATCCACACCGCCGAACAAAATACCCCTCGTCGCCGCGCCAACCCGCGCGCCCAGCATCGTGAACACGAGCAGCACGACCACGAACAAGATTGCTGTGCTGGCGCTTTCGGCAAGAGCCCCCTGATGAAGATAGGGCTCCAGGTACGGCGCGAGCAGCCCATGGAACCTATAGGTCAGGACAATTGCCCCCACCCATGCCAGCAGCCCTGCAAGTTCGGTCGCAAAGCCCCGTGTCAGCCCCCACAACGCCGAAAGGCCTATGATGACCAGAGCAGCGATGTCGAGACGGGTCAGATCGGCAGCAGTGATATGAGACAGGTCTGGCAACGCTGGCATGTTACGGGAGCTTCGTTGAGCGGAAACGGCCGCCCTTGTAGGGACGGATGCCGTTTGCGCGCAACTCGTCGGAGAGCCGGATGCGCTCATCCAGTTCCTCCCAAACCAGAGCCGCCTCCACGTCCCGGGTCTTCCAGATCTTCTCGAGCAGGACGATGAAGGCCGCGCTGTCCCGGACGAGGGCTGCGCGGTCATTGACCATGACATCCAGAACACAGGATGCCCCGGAAATTCCGAGCCTCTGTGAAAGCCGGGTGGCCTTCCGGTTTTTCCGGAATGGTGCCGATTTTTCCTGTGATGCCATAGGCACATGATGTGCGTAAGGCCGCTGGCAGGCAACCCGTTCTGCCTTGGATTCCTTTCGCCGTTTCGGTCTGACAAGATTCGGACAAAAAGTTCCTACGACAGACATTATGTAAAATTTTCAATGTTTTTGCAAACAATTGAAAAACCTGGACTTTTCTTTTTCCAAAATCATGTTTTAATTTTTTTCAAACTTAACCCCTTGCGCTTAAGTTACCTATTTATTAACTCGCCCTGAAATTAACACGGCATAAACCAAGTGCGGACCATTCCCCATTTTTCAAAGGGAGCAGTCCACACACATCAGGGCTTTAATCACATGACAAATCGCTGGATCGGTGGTGCAACAGGGAACTGGTTCGTCGCTTCAAACTGGAGCGACAACAAGATTCCACAGGACGAAGCCTGGATCGATATCCTCGCCGGCACGACGCCTGACGGAAGCGCCACGACCATTCAGTTTGACCAATTTATCTCCCAGAAGCTTCAAACACTGACGGTCGCCGCGCAAACAACCCTTGATGTCACGGCAACATCAAAGGACAGCACCGCAACAGTGTTCAACGTCAACACCCTCACGGTCGCCCAGGGTGGAACGCTCGACATCGATACGGCCAATGCGGTGAATCTGAGCAGCACCACGACCGTAAACGGCACCCTGCAGATCAGCGGCAACCCGAGCGTAACGATCAACAGCGCTACAATTAACGGTACGGGAACGCTGATTCTGGACGGCTCCACACTGGGCAGCGCAAGCGCACAGTTCACGATGGACTCCGGCCTTACGACGGTCCTTCAGAACGGCGCGTCCCTGTACGTCAACGGTAAAAGTGCAGGTGGCCAGGTCACCTTCGGCCGCGATGCCGTGGACGGCGCTTCGAGCCAGCTCGTTCTTTCGGACTACAACGACACCATCAGCACGCCGATCACGGGCTATGATGCCGCATCCGTCATCACCATCGACGCAGGCAAATCCACGCCGCTGAGCGCCACGTTCACGTCGAACGGTAATGGCACGTATACGCTGACTGTAGCTTTCGACCAGTATGGCAACGGCATTACGCTTTCGAACGTATCCTTTGGTCCGAATTCTGCTCCGGGCACACCGACCATTGTCCAGAATGCGGACGGAAGCTGGAGCGTCGTCAACGGCGCAACTGGATATAACGGCCAGATCTGCTACCTCGCCGGAAGCATGATCCTGACGCCGGAAGGCGAGCGCGCCATCGAGACGCTTGTCGCAGGCGACCAGGTCACGGTCTATGAGAATGGTGAAACCCGCAGCGAGATGGTTGTGCGTGTCGGGCACGCTCATACCGCCGTTGGCAAGAGCGGCTATGCCGATATTGACGCCGTTCCGGTCCGTATCCGCGCCGGTGCGTTGTCTGATGGCGTTCCCAGCCGTGATCTTCTGGTCACGCCGGAACACTGCCTGATGCTTGAAGGCGGCTTCGTTCCTGCCCGTATGCTCGTGAACGGCATGAGCATCGTCTACGACCATGCCATCACGGACTATGACTACTACCATATCGAGACGGTCCGTCATTCGGTTCTGATCGCCAATGGTGCACTGTCCGAAAGCTTCCTGGATGCCGGTCATCGCCCTGATGCCCTGATGGCAGGCAACACGGTCAGCCGTCTGCGCCCGCTGAGCTGGGAGCAGGACGCTGCGGCGCCCCTGCTGACGGACCGTGAGCATGTCGAACCCCTGTTCGCCGCAATTGCCCTGCGCGCAGAGACGCTCGGTTACGCCCGCCCGCAGATTGCTCCGTCCAATGGAATGGCAAACGAGACGCGTCTTGTTCTGCAGGATGGCACAGCTCTTTACCCGATCCGCACTCAGGGCGAGCAGTTCGTGTTCATGCTGCCTGAGGGCTGCCAGAATGTTCGCATCATCAGCTCCGCAGGCCGACCGGCCGATGAGATCGGGCCGTTCGTTGATGATCGACGCATGCTTGGCGTGTTGGTAGGTGAAGTTAGGGTCTGGACGGGTGAGCAGACGCATCGTGTCACAGACCACCTCGCCAACCCCTATGCTGACGGCTGGTGGAGCATCGAGAGCAGCCACGCGCGCTGGACTGGTGGAAATGCCCGTCTGGATCTCGGCTCTCTGCTGAAGACATCCGGCGGTATTCTGAGCCTCCAGATTCTGGGTCATGGTGTCCAGGCAGACACTCAGGCGCGCTTTGCCGCCTGATCCCGTCTCTTCAGACTTTGACAAAGAAAAAGGCAGATCCCTTACCGGGATCTGCCTTTTTCTTTAGAGAAAGATGCGGGGTCAGAAGTGACCCCTGCCGTAAAAGGAAAGCTATTTCAGGCGGCAACAGATTTGGCGGTCTTGAGCTGACGCTCCTGCCAGACGGTTGCCAGAGCCGCAACAAGCTCATCAATCATCTCGTTGGTATGGAGCGGTGTCGGCGTGATGCGCAGACGTTCCGTTCCGCGCGGGACCGTTGGGAAGTTGATGGGCTGGATATAGTTGCCAAAACGGTTCAGCAGCTCATCGGACAGGCTCCGGCACAGCTCAGCTTCGCCAACCATGACCGGTACGATATGGCTCGGGTTCATGACGTGGGGAATGCCGGCCTTGTCCAGTGACTGTCGCAGATACGCTACGGCGCGCTGCTGTCCTTCACGTTCCGCGCTGCTTCCACGAAGATAGCGCACGCTGGCCAGAGCACCCGCTGCGATCATCGGCGGAAGGGCGGTGGAAAAAATGAAGCCGGACCCGAAGGACCGAACAAAGTCGCAGAGCGCAGCGGATGCCGCGATATAGCCGCCCACCACGCCATAGCCCTTGCCAAGCGTTCCCTCGATCACCGTCAGACGGTGGGACAGCCCGAGCTTCTCGGCCACGCCAGCACCGTGATCACCATACATGCCAACCGCATGAACCTCGTCGAGATAGGTCATGGCGCCGTATTTATCGGCCAGATCACAGAAAGCTTCGATCGGGGCAATATCGCCGTCCATCGAATAGACCGACTCGAAAGCGATGATCTTCGGGACATCTGCTGGAAGGTCCTTCAGGCATCGTTCAAGATCTTCCACGTCGTTGTGACGGAAAATCTGCTTCTCCGCACGGGAATGGCGGATGCCCTCGATCATGGACGCATGATTGAGTTCGTCAGAGAGCACGACGCAGTTGCGCAAACGTCCAGCGATGGTTCCAAGCGTAACCCAGTTTGACAGGTAGCCTGAATTGAACAGTAGCGCGCTTTCCTTGCCATGAAGGGACGCCAGCTCCTTTTCCAGCTCCACATGATAGTGGTTCGTGCCGGAAATATTGCGGGTTCCACCTGCTCCGGCACCGGTCTCGTCCAGGGCTGTATGCATGGCCTTCAGGACCTCGGGATGTTGCCCCATGCCGAGATAATCGTTCGAACACCAGACGGTGACATCACGGCCCAGGCCATGATGGAAAGCCTTCGGGAAATTGCCTGCCCGGCGCTCCAGATCCGCAAAGTAACGGTAGCTGCCATCCGCATGCAGACCGTCGAGAGCGGACTGAAACATCGCATCATAGTTCATCGCGTTTTCTCCTGCCCGGCACTGTAATCCTGTGACACGATCTCGCCAAGCTCTCTCTCCAGATAAGCCAGCCCCCCTCAGTCTGCCAGGCATCTGAAGGCGTGGAGCGCCACATTCCATGACGATGAACCAGACTGAAAGACAGGCGTCTGTCCATCCCCACAGCAGCTCCACGATCCGGCCACTCTCTGGATCGGGCAAGGCTGTTATGCAATTTTTGGAAACTTTACATTTCCATCCTTTCCATTTTCTAGAGCCTACTGATAGCCCATTGTAGAAGGCAAGACATCAACCCAGGAGCAATTCTCCATGTTAGATATCAGGCCGTTCACTTCCCTTGGCCATGCCGATCACGGATGGCTCGACGCGCGGCATCATTTTTCATTTGCCGAGTATCATGACCGTAACCGCATGCACTGGGGCCGGCTGCGGGTCTGGAACGACGATCTCATCGCACCCCATAAGGGCTTTGGCGCTCACCCTCATCGCGACATGGAAATCATTACCTATGTCCGCACGGGCGCCATTACTCATGAGGACAGTCTGGGAAACCGGGGACGCACGGAAGCGGGAGACGTTCAGGTCATGTCGGCTGGCAGCGGCATCATCCACTCCGAATTCAATCGTGAAGCCACACCGACAACCCTGTTCCAGATCTGGCTTATTCCTGATGAGACCGGCGGTACGCCGTCCTGGGGTACGCGACCTTTTCCGCGGCATGAACGCGATGGGCGCTTTGTGCCTCTCGCTTCAGGCTTCAGCGAAGACGACGCGCTTCTCATCCGCACGCGCGGCCGTGTGCTCGGAGCCACACTGAAAGCGGGCGAGACCGTCACGTTCAAGACGGACCGCAGCATGTTTTCGTACCTCGTCCCTGCGACAGGCAGCGTCGAGATCGAGGGGCGCACTGTCGGCCATCGGGATGGCGCGGCCCTGCATGATGTAGAGGAAATCGTGATTACGGCCCGCGAAGACGCGGAGCTTATTCTGGTGGAAAGTGCGGCTTTGAACTGACGCACACGGTCAGGAAAGGCGTTGCTGGAGGCTGTGACACATCACACAGAAAGGTGTTGGCGCGGTCATGCAGCCTCTTTGCGGGAGGAACGTTCCAGCGTCAGGGCCACCAGCCCGGCAAAGGCCCGTTTTCTCCTGAAAGAGGAGCCTGACAATGACCACACAGAACACTGACACCACACGCCCTCGGACAGGCGGAACGCGGACAGAGGCGCAGGCCGCAACCTCAGTTTTTACGCGATTTGGCGACTGGCTGAGTGGCGCGAGCACTGACCGGTCCGGACTGACGGAAGTCACCATCAAGATGATGAAGGAAGACTGTCAGCTTGCAACGACCATCAGCGAGATCCGGACGCCTCCTTCCACACCGCTTACGCCCGAGCAGGTCGAAGATCTGATGGGTGAGCGCCGGATGAACCGTATCTGTGAAGAGACGGGGCAGTCACCAGAGGCCGTTGAGACGGCATTGACGGAAGTCATTCCGATGCTTGCTTCCATGCTTCGGGAAAACCCGGAGCGCCTGTTCAGCTATCAGTGCAAGATCAACTGAACAGGGGTTGCCCGATGCCGACAGAGCGGCGGGAGCCCCCTAGAGGCCTTCTGCCGTTCTTGCCATGCGCCGACGACGGGGACGGCCTGCGGTTTCCTCGAACCGATCGCCAATCTGGGCAGTCGTCTCCGGGGGAGCGAAAATGCTTCCGGACGCCTCGATGAAACCAGCTTTCTGCGCAAAAGCCAGAAGATCCGGCAGATCGACCCCGATACCCCTCACCTTCAGTCCGAGTGCCTTAACGGCTTCCAGGGCCGCGCGGTAGAACAGGACAGCTGCTTCGTCCAGCACCGGGGCTTCCCCGGACTGTTGCCATGATATTCCGGACGGTGCCAGCATCGACACGTCGAACTGAACGCCGTCCAGCAGCCCCCCGACCGCCCGTTCGCGCAGCAGACTCAGACTGGACGGCGCACTTCCAAATCCTCCGAGGAAAATCTGGCATCCCTGATCGCGCAGTGCGGAAAGGGTATAGCAAGTCTCCCTGTCTTCCTGAGCCAGGCCGCTCTCCTGGAACACCAGGTCGAGCCTGCTGACAGGAAAGCCACTCGCTTCAAGAACGCCGTTGAGACGGCCGTTGAAATCTCCATCCGGAGCCTGATCGTCCTCGAGCGACACCATGAGTCGCATGCTATCCGGCCACGTTGCGGCCTGTGCACAGGCATTTCCAAGAAGGTCGGTATCGAATTCCCGCTGCTGCTGGCCGAGGCTCTTGCGCCGGCTTTTGCGCAGGGTCCGCCGTGGTACGGAGAGCCAGAGCTGGCTCATATCCACCTGCGCGCCAATCACCCTGTCCGCTCCTGCCCGTCCCATCATAAAACGCGGCAGCCACCGGAGGGGGGGGAGCGCGCTTTTCTGACGGGCTCTCCGACTCCTGAGGGTCGTCGCAAACATTCCGGCACTCGACGCCGTGATGGGAAGTGGAAAGCCGGAACTTCCCGCCAGCGGTTCGGACAGCCCATCGTCCATCACAGTGCGAGCGGCATGCAGGTCCTGAGGGGCTGCCAACACCAAATTCGCTCCCTGTCCTAGATCATCCAATGCGGACACCTCCGTTTTTCATGGGGCGAACAATGCGGTCCAAGAGCCTAATTTTTCCTTAATGACGCAGCGCTTTTTGATGCACTTCGTCCGAAATGGTCCTTTATGGATCCATCAGTATAGACATCGGTTCGGATGGAACTCTTCGTTCGATCAATCCGGACAAAGCTGCTACGGTTTTATGTCCGGAGCTCTTCCGGGTCTCTGATAACCCTCGGTACAGATCATACCATTGCCGATACAGGACCATTCTGCATGACGGATGCCACAACCTGCTCCGCCGCCGTACCCTCGCCGTCCAGAAGCTCCCTGCGTGCCCTTGCCCCATACTGGCAGGTTACTTTTGCGTCTTTTCTTGGCTGGTTTCTCGACGCGTTCGACCAGACCACGCTGATGTTCACGCTGCCCGACATCGCTCATGATCTCGGATGCACCATTGCGGATCTGGGCGCCGTGCTGATGGGCCAGTCCATCGGACGGGCCCTGGGCAATACGGGCTGGGGATGGCTGGCTGACCGTTATGGGCGCAAGCCTGCTTTCATGCTTGGTGTCGTGTGGTTCGCTGTCTTTTCCGCAATGACGGGCCTGACACATCACTTTTATGTGCTGATGGCAATCCAGTTCATGTTCGGAATCGGTTTTGGTGGCGAATGGACAGCGTCTGCCGCACTTCTGATGGAAAGCGTTCCGGCCTGGACGCGCCCGATGGCGTCTTCGCTCATGATGTCCGGCTATGAGGTCGGCTATTTCGCAGCGGCGGGTGTGCAGGCGCTCGTTCTTCCGCATTACGGCTGGAGGGTGCTGTTTTTCATCGGTCTGGCCCCGACACTTCTGGCTCTTTTCATCCGGATCGGGGTGCCGGAAAGCCCGGTCTGGCTTCGAAATCGTGAAGCGCGTCTGGCTCAGCGACACGAGCCCCGTGCTCCAGCCAAACTGCGTCCCAGGTTCAAGCTGACGGGCGCGGCCTTTCAGGCCATTGCCTTCATGGGTTTTCTCGAGTTCCAGAAGGCCGCGATCTATACCTATTATCCGACCATCCTTCGCGGCAGCCACCATCTGTCCCAGCAGGCCGTTTTCTGGCCCGTTACGCTCTACTGCGCCGGATCCTTTGGCGGAAAAGTCCTGTGCGGATGGCTTGCCGAACGGTTTGGGGAAGTCCGCGTCATGCTCAGCGCACTTATTGTTGTGATGCTGACGATCTGGCCGTTCCTGAGTGCGCCGGGCTGGAACACGCTGCTGATTGCCGCCTTTGTTATGGGAGGTGCTGCATCGGGCATCTTCGCGCTGGTCCCGCATTATCTGGCACAGCGTTTCCCGTCCGACACACGCAGTTTCGGCATGGGACTGGGCTACGCCCTTGGCTCTATCGGCCAGGGCATGGCGCAGAAATTTGTTCCCATGTTCGGCCCCACGGCCCTGACCCTGCCACTGTCAGCGGAGATTTTCGTGCTGACGACGAGTGTGGTGACCGGTGCGATCGCGTTGATCCGTCCGAAAGAACTTCCCGGCGAGCACATGGAAGGCGACGAAACGGCCTCTTAAAGAGAGGCCGCGAGCCACTCCGCGGCGCGGATGCCATCAATTCCCGCGGAGAGGATTCCCCCGGCATAGCCCGCGCCCTCGCCAGCCGGGAACAGGCCGCGCAGTGTGGGGCTCTGCCCTTCATGGTCACGACGCACGCGGATCGGGGATGAGGTCCGTGTTTCCACGCCTGTCATGACCGCATCGTCCATGGAAAAACCGCGGAGCTTCCGTTCGAACTGCGGCAGGGCTTCGCGGATGGCATCCGTCACGAAGGACGGCAGACAGAGCGTCAGGTCTGTCGGCGTCACACCCGGTTGGTAGGATGGCACGACGTCCCCCAGCGACGTGGAAGCACGCCCGGCCAGGAAGTCTCCGACCCGCTGGGCTGGTGCATTGTAATTGCTGCCACCTGCGACGAACGCTGCTTTTTCCCAGATGCGCTGGAAGGCCATTCCGCCCAGAATGTCGTCCGGAAAGTCCAGTTCCGGCTTCACTTCAACAACGATGCCGCTATTGGCATTCCGCTCGGCCCGGGAATACTGACTCATCCCGTTTGTGACGACCTGCCCCTCCTCGGATGTGGCCGCCACGACCTGACCGCCGGGGCACATACAGAACGAATAGACCGCACGGCCATTCGAGGCATGATGGACGAGTTTGTAATCCGCAGCCCCCAGCATCTCGTGACCGGCACTGGCCCCGAAACGGGCCGTATCGATCACGGACTGGGGGTGTTCGATGCGTACGCCAATGGAGAACGGCTTGGCGTCCATCTCCAGCTGCGCGTCCCGCAGCATTTCGAACGTGTCACGCGCTGAATGTCCCACAGCCATGATCACGCGTTCTGCTGGAAGGATCTCACCTGTTGAAAGTTTCAGGCCCCGAAGGCGACGCCCGGTGCCCTCACCTTCAGTCTCGAACCCTTCGACGCGCGTCTCGAAACGGTACTCGCCGCCCAGACGCTCGATTTCAGCGCGAATGAACATGACCATCGTGACCAGACGGAAGGTGCCGATATGGGGCTTGGAAATGGTCAGGATTTCTTCCGGCGCACCCGCACGGACGAATTCTTCCAGAACATGCCGCCCCAGATGTCGGGAATCCGATACGCCGGAATAGAGTTTCCCGTCCGAGAAGGTCCCGGCTCCGCCTTCACCGAACTGCACGTTGCTCTCAGGCGTCAGAACGGATTTGCGCCACAGGGCGAACGTATCGACTGTCCGCGCCTTCACATCCTTGCCACGCTCGATGATGATGGGTTTCAGACCGGCCTGCGCCAGCGTCAGCGCCGCCATGATCCCGCAGGGTCCGGCCCCGATCACGACGGGACGTGGCATTCCCTCGGGCAGCGTCGCCTCAGGCAGATGGTAGGTCGTGTCCGGTGTGGGGCGGATATGCTGATCGCCCGCATGGGCGGCCAGAACCGCAGCCTCGTCTGCGACGTCGCAGTCCACGTTATAGACAAGCACGATATGGCCACGCTTGCGGGCATCATATCCGCGACGCGCCACAGTCAGGCTCTTCAGGTTTTCGGACGCGATGTTCAGACGCGAGAGCACGGCGTCGCGCAGCGCCTCCGTCGGATGGTCGAGCGGGAGGCGCAGTTCAGTTACTCGGATCATCAGTGGTGCCCGCTCTCCGAATCAGCCGCGGCTTTTCCTGCAACCTGCGGCGCAGGATCGGCATGATGCGTATCCGGTGAGCCTTCCATGATCCGGTCCATGATGGCCATCAGCACGCCCGAAACCACGAAAGCGAGATGAATGCCCACGCTCCATTCCAGAGCGCGCGTCGAGGTCTCATCCACGCGGATGAAATCCGCCAATACATGGATCGCGGACATCGCCACGATCGAGGCCATGAGCTTGATCTTGATGTCCCCGAACGTGACATGCCCGATCCAGCTCGGATAATCCTCATGACTACGGATATCGAGACGGGAAACGAAGTTCTCGTAACCTGAGAACATGACGATCAGCAGCAAATTGGCCAACAGGACCAGATCAATCAGGTCCAGCACGCCGACGAAGACATCGTCGAAGTCCAGCCCCGTCGCCTTCAGCACCAGTCCAATCAACTGCTGGAAGAACTTGAACGCCACCAGCAACAGCCCGATCGTCAGGCCGAAATAGAGCGGTGCGGCGATCCAGCGGGTCGCAAAGAAGGCACGCTCCATGACACCTTCAGCACGGCCGAAACTGCCGGTACGTCGGGTAGACTGAGGATCGGGAGAAGGAGAGGAAGTCGTCATGCTTCCTCTCTACGATTTCAGGTGATTTTTCGCCACAGTGTTGTGAACGCCGGGCGTAAATCCCTTACGGTGTGATCTGCGTGCCCAGAACCTTGAGGAACTGTGCGATCCAGGCCGGATGCGCAGGCCATGCCGGGCCGGTGACGAACTGCCCGTCCGTCACGGCACCATCCATAGGGAGGGACTGATACTCGGCCCCGGCGAGCAGCACTTCCGCACGACAGGCGGGATAGGCCGAAATCTTCTTGCCCTTGATGACACCCGCCGCGGCCAGAAGCTGCGGACCGTGACACACGGCGGCCACCGGCTTGCCGCTCTCGACGAAAGCGCGCACCAGATCCAGCACGCTTTCATCGGTGCTGAGCTGTTCCGGCGCACGTCCGCCTGGAATGACCAGCGCGTCGTAAGCGTCTGCCGTCACGCCTGCATAGGTCGCGTTCAGTGTAAAATTATGGCCGCGTTTTTCGGTGTAGGTCTGATGGCCTTCGAAATCGTGGATCGCTGTAACGACCTGCTCTCCGGCCTTTTTGCCCGGCGAGACGACGTCCACCTTGTGCCCGACCAGAAGCAGCATCTGGAACGGCACCATGATTTCGTAATCCTCAACGAAATCACCCGCGATGATGAGAATACGTTTTTCAGCCATCGTTTTCTGTCCTTCTTTATAACCGCAGTCCTGAGGGCTGCGGCCGTTGTTCTGCTTCTAACGACACCACGCTTCGTACCGTATCGTCTTGCATGAGGATATAGAGATGGGACGGTCGGCTCACATGCGATAAGGTCATGCCCTCATCCCTGCTAAACTGGCTTCCATGACTTCAGATCCCCACCACGCCTGCGATCACGAGCATCATGACACCGCAGCGCCGCATGACCATACCGGGCACGACCATGCGGGGCATGACCAGCACGGTCATGAGGATCACGGCCATGGTGACTGCGACGGACACAGTCATGGCTTCGGATTCGGGCATCAGCATGTCCATGCGCCGGCGAATTTCGGAACAGCCTTTGCCATCGGGATCGCCCTGAACACGGCTTATGTGGCGGGAGAAGCGCTATGGGGCGTCTGGGCGCACTCGCTGTCCCTACTGGCAGATGCGGGGCATAATCTTTCCGATGTTCTGGGTCTGGCCGCAGCGTGGCTGGCGCAGGTACTGGCCACGCGCCCGGCCAGTACGCGCTTCACTTATGGTCTGCGCCGGTCCACCATTCTCTCCGCCCTTGCGAACGCTACGATCCTGCTGCTCGTCACGGGCGGGATCATCTGGGAGGCCGCTCTACGTCTGTTTTCGCAGCAGCCGGTTCAGGGAGAAATCGTGAGCTGGGTGGCGCTCGTCGGGATCGCGGTCAATGCCGTCACGGCGCTGCTCTTCATGAAAGGCGCCTCAAGCGATCTCAATATCCGGGGTGCGTTCCTCCATATGGCGTCGGATGCGGTCATGGCTTTCTCGGTCGTGATCGCCGGGCTGCTGATCTCCTTTACGGGCTATACGATCATCGATCCGATCATGAGCCTGATCGTGTCCGTTTCCATCGTGGTAGGGACATGGTCGCTGCTGCGGAACTCGCTGGATCTTGCGCTCGATGCCGTTCCGGCCGGTATTGATCCGAATGCCGTACAGACTGCTCTTCTGTCACTCGACGGGGTAAGCGGGCTGCATCATCTGCATATCTGGGCGATGAGCACGACAGACACCGCCCTGACGGTCCATCTTGTCTGTGATGTCGCACATCCGGTCAGCGCCGACAGACTGATCGTCCGGGCCTCGGAGCTGCTGCGGACGCGTTTTGACATTGCCCACCCCACTTTCCAGCTTGAAACACCGTCCTCGGTCTGCGACACGCACCAGCCCTGCTGCTGAGGACATGTCATGACATTCACCCGCATAACGATTGCCCGCGCTTCCATCGCGCTCAGCGTGGCGGTGCTGGTCATCAAATATGCCGCTTATGCGGTCTCCGGCTCGCAGGCCCTGCTGTCCGATGCAATCGAAACCATTCTGAATGTCGTTGCGGCGATCGGCACACTCTGGGCCATGTCCGTGGCCGCACTCCCGGCTGACGACAACCATCCCTACGGTCATGGCAAGGCGGAATATCTGTCCGCAGTCATCGAAGGCGTTCTGGTCGTTCTGACGGCCATCGGCATTCTGGTTATCGCCGTTCATGACTGGCGTCATCCCGATCCCGTGGACGCTCCATTCGCCGGTGTGGCGCTCAATGCGCTTGCCGGTCTCGTCAACCTGGCCTGGGGCCGCATCCTGATCGCGGTTGGAAAGAAACAGGCTTCACAGGCTCTTCAGGCCTCGGGCGAGCACGTGGTGTCGGATGTCTGGGCGACGGTGGCTCTCGTCATCGGCGTTTCGCTGATCCCGCTGCTGGGATGGGACCGTCTCGATGCTGCTCTCTCGGCTCTGGTGGCGCTGAACGTCATGCGCGCGGGGTTTTCCATGATGAGGCATTCCCTGTCCGGCCTGATGGACGAAGCGCCCTCACCCGAACAGATGGAAGCCGTCAGGACCGTGATTTCAGGGAGTGCGGATGGCGCCCTTGAAGCCCATGATCTTCGGATCCGGCGCGTGGGCACGCTGTTTTTCGTGGAGTTCCATCTCGTGGTCCCCAGTGCGCTGACAGTGCATGACGCCCATGAAATCTGCGACCAGATTGAAGCGGCAATCCGCTCGGAACTCGGCCGTGCCTCCATCCACATCCATGTCGAACCGGAAGACAAGGCCAAACATTCCGGGGCCCTGGTCCTGACGTAACACCGGGTTGTCCTGTGCGTCCGTCCTTCCTGACTGTGCGTTTTATGACACAGTGCACAACGTAGTCGGCCACGCCGGACTGATTGGCCGAGAACTCTTGACCCTCTTCCCGCGTTGGTGGCAGGTGCAGATCATCAGCGCACGGGTCTGAACCGGGCGTAACTTCCGCAGCCTCTCCCGCCGGACGTTCGACTATTGGCCGATTCACATCTGACACCGCCTGTCGCCTCCCCAATTCCCGAACCGACGGCAGCGGATGGTCGCCCTTCACAGCATGCCATGCGCCGCAAGGACCGCATCCTTCATCTTCGCCGTTCGGCAAAGGTAACCACCAACCAGTGGCGGCGCACGGCGGTTTACTGGCTGGGCGCCGTGCTGGTGGGAATCGTTGCCGTTCTCTTCGCGAGACTCGGCGACTGGGCAGCCGGAGTACGTCATCAGATCGTAGACTGGCACCCTGCGGCGATGCTGGTGGTGACCCCGCTGGGTCTTGCCCTCATTACCTGGGCCACGCGTACCATCTTCCGGGGTGCGCAGGGCTCCGGCATTCCCCAGACAATTTCCACACTGCATATCGAGAATGTCGCGGTCGTGGACCGTGTCCTGTCGCTCAGAACGTCACTGGGCAAGATCCTGCTGACGTCGTTTGGACTGATCTGCGGCGCATCCATCGGCCGTGAAGGCCCGAGTGTGCAGGTGGGCGCGTCCATCATGCATGCTTTCTCACGCGTACTGGGACAGTCGAACATTGCGGCACGCCGCAGCATGATCCTCGCCGGCGGCGCGGCGGGCATGGCCGCAGCCTTCAATACGCCTCTGGCGGGTATCATGTTCGCCATTGAGGAACTGTCCCACTCCTTTGAACAGAAGACCTCCGGACGCACCCTGACCGTGGTAGTGCTTTCGGGCGTTACCGCGATCGCGCTGATCGGGAACTACACCTATTTCGGCCATGCGGATGTGGACGTTCCGGTGGGAACGGCCTGGATCGCAGTTCTGACCTGCGGCATTCTGGGTGGTCTGGCGGGCGGCAGCTTTTCGGCCATCCTCATCAAGGCGTCACATGGCATTCCGGGCCGGATCGGCCAGTTCGCCGCGCGGCATCCGATCGCTTTTGCCGCCACCTGCGGGTTTGTGCTCGCCGTGATCGGACTTGTTTCCAAGGGGGCGACCTACGGCACCGGCTATGATCAGGCGAGTGCCATTTTCAATGGTACGGAGCATTACCCTGCTTCGTTTTTCATCCTCAAATATCTGGCGATGGTCGTTTCTTACTGCTCCGGAATTCCGGGAGGCATGTTTGCTCCGTCCCTCGCCATTGGTGCTGGAATCGGTGGCTGGGTCGAGCAGTTCCTGCCCCATACGACGCCGGGTGCGGTCGTGCTTCTCGGAACGGTCGCATATTTCTGCGGCATGTCACAGTCGCCGCTGACCGCGACGATCATCGTCATGGAGATGTGCGATAACCAGCAGGTCACTCTGGCCCTGCTCGCCACGTCGTTTCTGGCTTTTGGCGTATCAAAGATGATCTGCCCCCATTCACTTTACAGCAGCCTTGCAGACCGTTTCATGGAAGCCAATGATCGGGGCAGTCATCATGGCCGACCGCCGGCAGAGCCAAAAAATCCTGCGCCGGAAGAGCCGGCGTCAGCCAGCAACGAAAAAGCCGCATCCTGACTCATAGCTGCCACCCTGAGCCCCTTCCGGGGCGCAGGGTCCGTCAGGTTCAGGGTTCCGTCAGCATGGAGTGCGCTGCAGCGTCCTGTTCCACAGCGCACTGTCCGGCAGCGGGAGCTGGAGCCGTTTTCTGCATTGCCAGCAATTCACGGCGGGCAGCGGAAAGGTCGTCCTGAAGCTCTGGAAGAGCCATCAGGGTATCCATAAGCGACGACGCATTAAGATATCCGGCCTGCACATCGGATTTCCAGTGGACGCCACAGACGACGCGGCTTTCACCGAAGACGCGTCCACGCTGAAGGATCGTCGCCGCATGTTCCGGCATCAGATGCGCCAGAAGCAGGGCCATGCCATACCCTGCGGTTGTGTGACCTGACGGGTAGGACGAATGCAGTCCCAGGCCCTCGGCTGGCGTACAGATGGGAAGATCCGTTCCCACGAAGGGGCGGGTCCGGTGCCAGTATTTTTTGACCTCGGATGTCCGATGCCCGACAGCATGGCGGATACGCTCCAGTACACGGGACAGATGCGGCGCTTTTGCCAGATCGATATCGAAACCGACCGCGCAGGAGAAATCACGGACGACATGGGCCGGCTCCAGATCGGCGTCGTTCTGCGCGAGTGTCCAGCGCGGCGTATCCTTCAGTGCCCGCGTGGCGCGGAAAACACGGTCATCGTCGATCTGAGCGGCGCTGTTCGGCGCGGGCGGCGGCGCGAGAACCAGCCGTTCATCCGGCGCGGCTGCATCGGGAATCACACTGGCCGTATGGCTGATGGAAGGCGCACAGGCCGAGAGAACAGTCGCGCAGAGAAGCAGCGCAACAGACAAACGAGAAGCAGAATGCATGGGCCGGAAATTCCAGTCAGAACTATAAAACGGAAAGCCAATGCGCTTTTTTAATGTTCACGACGCCCCAAGCATAGGCTTTCCCATATGAAAGCCTCATGACAGGATCATCCGATGACATCTCCTCCCCGCATTTCCATCCGCTACTGCACACAGTGCAACTGGTTGCTGCGCTCGGCCTGGATGGCGCAGGAACTCCTCTCCACATTTGGACAGGCGCTTGGGGAGGTTGCCCTGATCCCTGATACCGGAGGGCGTTTCGAGATTCATGTTGGTGACGTGCTGATCTGGGAGCGCAAGCGCGACGGCGGATTTCCCGGACCTAAAGAACTCAAACAGCGCGTCCGTGATATTATCGATCCGGATCGCGACCTGGGCCACAATGACCGCCCTGCCCCCTGACCAAACAGTCGTGACGCCGGGATATCAGGCCATCGTCTCGAATGTATGCCTGACCCGGTCCAGACTGTAGGGCTTGGGAACGAACAGCCCCCGTACTGGCAGCCGGACCTCATTGGCTGGCATGTCAGCAGATGTCAGGATGATTTTCACAGGGGGCCAGCGTTTGCGCACGATGGCGGCAAGTGCAACGCCATCGTCACCATCCGGCAAATGGATGTCGGCGAACAGGTATCGGATCGACTGGTCCGTTTCGAACAGTGTGATGGCCTCGTCAGCCGTCCGGGCCCCAAGGGTTCTGAAACCGGCATTCTCAAAATAATCTTCCGTCATCATGCGAATGAACACGATGTCTTCGACGATCAGAATGGTCGGACGTGTATCAGAGGCCGCCGGCATGGATCACAGGTCTCCCGCTGTGGTCAGACCGTTGCGAGCGCCAGGGCTGGCGCAGTCAGGTCTGCACATAAACCCGTCGGGGCATAATGAAGTTCCGTTTTCCCGTAACGCCCCAGACCCGCACGCAGCAGACGCACTCCGAATCCCGTTTTGCTCGGGGGGGTCACCAAAGGCCCCCCGCTCTCACGCCACGAAAGGGACATGACTGCTTCGCCATCGACATTCCCGATTACCCATGAAACGGAAACGTCGCCTTCAGGCACGCTCAGAGCGCCGTATTTCATGGCGTTGGTCGCCAGTTCGTGAAGCAGCATCGAAAAGGACGTCGCCGTATCCGGACCCAGCTTGAGAAATGGTCCCGAGATACGGACACGCCCTTCAATCCCCAGAGGAGTCAGAACGCCAGAGACCAGACTGGCCAGATCGGTGGACTGCCAGTTCCGTCGCATCAGCAGGTCATGAGCCGCACCCAGCGCAACCAGACGGGACGTGAATGTGATCAGCGGTCCCTGATCGTTCACATTCCGGAAGCCCTGATGGGCCAGACTTTGCACGATGCTCAGGGTATTTTTGAGACGATGCAGGATTTCGCGATTGACGATCTCCTGACGTGCCTCGATGTCCCATTCCTCCAGAGCCGTGAAGATCCGCTCGGCCGCCATGCGGATGAAGGAGGTTTCGTCCAGCGTCCAGTCACGGGGGGTCGCGCTGTGAACGAACAGGCAGCCCGTCAACTCCCCATGTTCCATTTTTGGAACAACGATCTGAGCATTGACCTGTATGGCGCGGCATCCCTCCTGTTCCTCCCCCAGCCATTCCACGGCGGCAAGGTCGTTCAGGATAAGGACGGCCCCGCTACGCAGGAAATCGGCCACCCTGCGGAATGCCTGAAATGAAAAGGCTCCGGATACGGGGGACACTCCGTCGGCGCACCAGCCCTGCTCAACGGTGAAAACCTGATCCCGTACTGCGATTGCCGAAAAGCCGACGCGCTGCACATCCAGCCTTTTCCCAAGCATGGCACAGGCTGCGACAAGCGCTTCCTGACGGGTGGTAGCCGTTCGAAGCACATCGCCAATCGCAAGGAGCGTTGTCAGCCTGCTGGTGGCCAAGCGTTCGGGCGTAATGTCCTGAAGCGTTCCGATCAGACGGATCGGACGCCCGGCGTCATCACGATCGAGGACGCCCTGACGCAGGACCCAGCGCTCCTTGTGATCGTCGGCGCGAATGATGCGATATTCAAGCTTCAGAGGTGCGGAACCGTCCAGCAGTTCGGACAGGGCGGGAATCAGGTGCCGGTCCGCGTCATGCACGCGTTGACACCATTCCGCGGCAGTCAGGATTTCAGCAACCGGAAGGCCGATGATCCGGCAAATTTCCGGAGAGACATCAACATCTCCGCTGCTCAGATTATATTCGAATATTCCGACACCGCCCGCAGCGCCGGCAGCCTGCTGCACGGCATATTTCTCCATGGCCCGGCGCCGTTCCGCATCCGCCTGCTTCGCCTGCCGGGCCGCACGCTCCCGGCGGATCTGCTGGGCCTCCAGCCGTCGCGCCTGTGCGAGCGTCTGGCGACGCAGTTCCATCAGCCGCATCGCCTGTCGGGACAGCGCCGCCAGACCGTCATGTTCCTGCTGGGACAGGCCCTGTGGTCGCACCTGCATATCCGCGACGCACAACGTACCCAAAACGCCGTTTTCCGATGTGAAAAGCGGATAGCCGGCATAGAACCGAATGCCCGTCTCGCCACGGACAAATTCGCTGTTCTGCGTTGCGGGGTTTGCTGTCATGTCACCGATGACGACCGGCGCCCGCCGGTCAATCACAACCGCGCAGCCCGAATGGGCCAGCGGACCCTGTGCCTGATCGGTGCCCACCCGCGCCGGAAACCAGAGCTGATCCCCGTCCAGAATGCTGATCAGGGCAACGGGGGTTCGGCACAGTGCAGCAGCAGCCGCAGCAATATCATCCAGATCAAGATCGGAAAACGCCTGCAGATCGCCGTATGCGGCAGGATCGGCCGACATACCCGGGAAGGCCCCTGACAGCAGACCTTCGGTCGAAGGAGACCCCGCTGACAACCCCTCTGGCGAATGTGCGGTCGACGAAAGCACTGGCTTCAAATTCTTTTTTCCCGAACGCACCTCATGCCCCGCATGACATCGCCATACGTCTATCTGATCCGTGCATTCCCGAACAGAGAGCCAACCAAGAAGGCTGTTTTCATATTGGAACATCCAGCCGCAGCTGGGACAGTCCCCTCAAAGCCCAATTGCGACACGCTGCCCCGTTCCCCCCGAACCGGGAGGTCGCAGGGCAACGTGTCACGGTGCCTCAATGGAACAGGTGTTGCTCGATATGAGCTTAACTGGAGCTGGACAGGTCGATGGCAGCCAGCACGCCATCTTCCGTCCCGAAAGCCAGTGCTCCCCCCTGCGGCGTAAAGGCCAGAGACGCCACTTTTCCACGCTTCGTATCCTGCCCGGAACACAGCGGCAGGACACGCTGGTCTCCACCACCGATTTCCGCCAGAACGACCGTCCCGTCCTCATAGCCTGCCGCGATGATGTCTTCCTTGGGGTTCGGACAGACCGCGCTGACGAACAGCCCCGGCAGGCGCGCCAGTTCGACCGGAGCTTTGCCCATTGGACCGCCGCCGAAGAACGGCCACAGGATGATCGCATCCGCTCCGGCCGTCGCCAGCCAGCGACCATTGCGCGTGAAGGCTAGGGATTTCACCTGTTTCGGATAGCCGCTCATGCGCATATTGTGCCCGTCCGACAGGCGCCAGCCGTGCAGATCGTTTTCCTGCATGGATGTCACCAGTGCCTCCCCGCCCGGATGGATGGCAATCGCAATATGGCTGCCCTTCCATTCAAACGGCCGCACGGTATCGACCTTCGCCTGCACGAACCACATCGACGCACCGTTATAGTGCGAAGCCGCGATCCGCTTGCCCTTCGCATCAAACACAATGCCGGTCACGGTCGAGGGATGCTCGAGAACCTTGAGCGTCTGCCGCCCTTCAGCCGCACGAACTTCAATCTGCTTACCAGACGAAAACGCCAGATGCCCCGACGTGCTCGCCACGCAGTCGATCCAGCGGCGGCCTTCATGCAGGGTTTCGCTGCGTCCGTCTGCGAACGTCCGGACGAGCTTTCCATCCTCGCCGCCGGACAGAAACGCGTCCGGAGCGCAATCCTGCGCCAGACACAGCCCACCGTCATGCGCTGCGACAACGGTCCAACTCTCCGGATCACGCAGACGATCCCGCGGGATCAGAACAAGCTCTCCATCCGCCGTCAGCGCCGCAAAGCTGTGTCCGTCACGCGCAGAGACGACATGCACGACGGGGCTCTCGAAGCGGCGCTCTCCACCCCGGTCCGTCAGAAGATCGCCCATCATTCCGCGATGCAACTTTCAAAGCCGCGCCGAAGCTGCGGACGGTTGAGGTTGCGCCCGATGAACACCAGGCGGGAGTCCTGGCTTTCCCCCTCGCGGAACGGGCCAATGAAATCGCCATCCGCCATCATGTGCACAGCCTGGAACGCGAAACGGTTCTGCTCGCCCCTGAAATGCAGGATGCCCTTGGCCCGCAGGATATCCGCTCCCTGCTCCTGAAGGATGGCTCCGATCCAGGCCTGAAAGCGGCGCTGATCGAGCGGCTCCTTGATGCTCAGGGAAATGCTGGTGATGCCTTCCTCATGCGAGTGATGCTCGTTCTCCAGAAAGTCCGGCATCGTCTTGAGCGCGCGCGTCAGATCGAAGCCGCCCCGGTCGAGAATGTCCGTCAGCTTCACGCCGCCATGCTGTGCCTCGTGGATCTGGGCCACCGCATTGATCTTCCGCAGACGGGTCACGATCTCCTTGCGGCGCTCCTCGTCCGCAAGATCGATCTTGTTGAGCACGATCACATCCGCGAACGCGATCTGGTTCACCGCCTCGGGGCTTTCGTCCAGCGTTTCCATGACGTTGAACGCATCCACAACCGTCACGACCGCATCCAGACGCGCTTTCTCGCGCAGGTTCTCGTCCACGAAGAACGTCTGCGCGACCGGGGCTGGATCGGCCAGCCCGGTGGTCTCGACAATGATGCCGTCAAACCGGTTCCGCCGACGCAGCAGACTGCCCAGAATGCGGATCAGATCTCCACGCACCGTGCAGCAGATGCAGCCATTGTTCATTTCGAACACTTCCTCGTCGGCATCCACCACGAGGTCGTTATCGATCCCGAGTTCACCGAATTCGTTCACCACGACCGCATATTTGCGGCCATGTTCGGCTGTCAGGATATGATTGAGAAGCGTCGTCTTGCCGGCGCCAAGAAAGCCGGTCAGGACCGTCACGGGAACGGTGCCGCTCCGGTCAGATGCAGCAGTCTCGCGTGTAGTGTCAGGGGTGCTGGACATAAGGCCTCCGTAATCTGCCTTACGATATAGGCCGGACCCCGCCTGCTTGAAAGCCGTCCTGTCTTGGGGAGGCGCGATAGGCCAGAGCGAGCCCCAGAAGCAGGAATCCCCATCCGCTCAGCGGAAGGTTCAGAAAATCGGACGTGGAGGCGATCGGCCATTCCTGGATCAGCACCGCCGCGAAAAGACCGATCGAAACGGCCCGACCGTTTTGTCCTGGCCAGATCGTCTTGAGCCATGTCGCGACCATCAGTGTAAACAGCAGAAGGCCCGGCACGCCGGAATTGACCAGTGCCTGGAGGTAATGACTGTGCGGATGCTGCACGCACAGATCGAACCAGCCTTTTTCAGGGACGGCATCAGACAGCCATGACAGCCCGTGGAAGGTGGACGGGTCTGAACAGTAATGTCGGTAGGCGTCATAGCCCTGTCCCAGCCAGGGATGCGCCTGCGCCATGACGACCGCATGGGTATAGATCTCTCCGTAGGGGGACTGTCCGAAATGGGTAAGTTGCTGTCGCGCCAGCGTCACAAGATGAAAGAAGCTGCCTGGCGAGAAAATCCGGGCGACCAGAACAAGAGCGGGGAGCATCGCCGCCGCCGCGAGCGCCGCCGGACGCATCGGACGATACAGCAGCGCGCACACGCCGATTCCGAGCAGAGAGAGAGCCAGAGGCATCCGTTGTCCCGCCAGAACCATGACCCCCACAGCGAGAACAGTGGCCGCGCACAGACCCAGCGTCCGCATCAGACGGCTTCGTGCCTCTTCAGCCATGGCACATCCCACCATTAGAAGCGGTAGCACCAGCCGCGACAGGGGGGCCGCGGCGCGGGGATGTTCGTAAGGCCCCGTCAGCGTTCCGTCATGAAAACGGGGAATGCCGAACAGGTTTCGCCCGAACACGGCCTGAACGAGAATCTGCAAGGCAATATAAAGCCCGCACGCACAGGTAAGCCAGAGTACACGCCGCCGCCAGACCGCATCCCGCAGCACCCAGCATCCCATTGCCGCTGCAGCCAGCGGAAACCGGATCGCCAGCAATGACTGGACCAGCGCCCCGTGTCCCGGCGAGACCCATAGAGTGCAGAGCACCTGCCATCCCCACCAGCAGAACGTGGCGACAACCCAGGGTTCGCGGAACCAGTCCCATCCGCCCTGCTGCCGCCCGATCATCGCGGAATGCAGCAGAAGCAGAATGGCCAGAAGATCGAGATCGGCCTCACCTGCCACGCGCACATGCGTCAGGGCCAGAGGCAGAATCATGGTGGCCCAGCGGCCAACACGCGTCAGGGTGGAAGCAGAGAAGCTCATGCCGCGTGGATGGAGGGTTTCCGGTCCGCATGCAACCACTTAAGGTTCGAAGCGCTTTTTCGTTACTGTCCATTTCGAGTGGAGACAATCATGGCTTCCGACACCATCCTCATCCCCGGCATCGACACGCCCCTCTCCCGCGTGGCTCTCGGCACATGGGCCATCGGTGGCTGGATGTGGGGCGGGCCCGACGACGACAATGGCGTCCGCACCATCCATGCCGCACTTGATGAAGGCATCAACCTGATCGACACAGCTCCGGTCTATGGCTTTGGCCATTCCGAAGAAATCGTCGGCCGCGCTCTCGCCGAAAAACCGAATAAGGCCCACATTGCCACCAAACTCGGCCTGCACTGGGTCGGTGAAGACGAAAAGAATATGAAGGTCTTCCGGGACTCCCGCCCGGCGCGTATTCGCAAGGAAGTCGAGGACTCGCTGCGTCGTCTGCGGGTAGAGACGATCGACCTCGAACAGATCCACTGGCCTGACGACAAGACCCCCATCGACGAGAGCGCCCGCGAACTCCAGAAGCTCCATCAGGAAGGCAAGATCCGCGCGCTGGGCGTGAGCAATTTCTCACCCGAGCAGATGGATATTTTCCGCGAGGTTGCTCCGCTTGCGACCATCCAGCCCCCGCTGAACCTTTTCGAACGGACGATCGAGAAGGATATCCTGCCCTATGCCGAAAAACACAAGGCTGTCGTTCTGGCCTATGGCGCCCTTTGCCGCGGCCTTCTGACCGGCAAAATGTCGTCCGACACGACTTTCCCGAAGGACGATCTGCGCTCGAATGATCCAAAATTCCAGAAGCCGAATTTCGAGAAATATCTCGCCGCGGTCGCGGAATTTGAAAAGCTGGCGGAAAAACGCGGCAAATCCGCCATGGCCTTCGCGGTCCGCTGGGTTCTCGACCAGGGTCCGGTCATTGCGCTGTGGGGTGCCCGCAAACCGGGTCAGGTTTCGGGCGTGAAGGACGTTTTCGGCTGGTCACTAACCGACGAGGAGAAAAAGGCCGTGGACGACATTCTCGCACGGCACGTCCCGGATGCCATCGATCCGACCTTCATGGCGCCTCCGTCCCGGGACTAAGCGTCACGGCCATCAAGGGATGACTTGGCGGGAGGCAGTCTGCGCGAATGCAACAGCCTCCCGCCGAAGAACATCGAGCCTCTGGCGGGCCAGACCAATATCAAACCGCGCGGCCCGTATCCTGCCGCGGCTACCGAGATCTTGCCGGAGTGTGGCATCAGTCATCAGGCGATCCAGAGCCTCTTCAAGGGCTCCGGGTTCATCCGGCTCTGCCAGCAGGGCGGCATCGCCAACAAGTTCGGAAAGCGCACCGGCGGGCGATGCAATGACTGCTGCTCCACATCCCATGGCCTCCAGGGCCGTCATGCCGAACGGCTCCTGCCATCGGCTTGGCACGACAACGATGGCCGCCCGGGCCATTTCCGCCAGAACATCATCGTGAGGCCGATAGCCCGTCATCAGGATATCTGCGGACGCGGCTGCGGGTCGGAGCATTTTCAGATAGGGCGTCTCCGGAGAGTCGTTCCCGAAACGATCGGCTCCCATAATCACAGCCTGCCAGCCCGGATGTCTGCACCGCACGGCAGCCCAGGCCCTGACAAACGCATCCACTCCCTTGTCCGCCACGACACGTCCTGCAAACAGCACTAGCGGCTGGCGCTCCTCCGGACGGCTGTAAGGCAAAGAGATCAGATCAATGCAGTTTGGCTGGATCTCGGCACGGATTGCACCGCACCCCTGCCGGAAGCGCTGTACGACCCACTCCGAGACACCGCAGACAAAAACATGCTGCGCCAGATCCTTTCTCTGCCGGACTGATTTTGCGCCACGCATGGAGCACGGGTCGTTATGCAGGATCAGCCTGACTGGCCCGAATCTGGCAAGAAACCGCGCCAGATCAGGTCGGTTGTGCACTTCTGTCAGAACAGGTCGCACGCGCCGCATCATTGCTACACATGCGAGCTTCAACCGTAGGCCTGATGACAGCGGGAGCCGCGAATACAACAGTGGAACATATTGGCCACCAGGCAGAGGCGTGTTGACTGCCCCCTGTCCGGCCACGACGTCGCCTGGCCCGGCAAGCCGGTTGACCAGCAGCGAAATCGCCCCCGCGCACGTCGGATCGTAACGTTCGCGGGGAGGCAGAACCGTCAGTATTTTGCAGCACATCGTTTCAGGATCACTCGATAGAAACATTTTGTCACGGTTTGCGCGTTTCCAGGCTATTCGACATTTCCAATTTCTTAATAGAAACCACGTCATCCTCCTCTCAGACAGAGGGACAGAGATGATTGTGAACAATCCCGGAGGGATCAGTCAGGAAAGAGGCCGACACTATGTGGACGGTCATCTCACTGACTCTGCGCCACGGGAGAACGTCACAGCCCTCTTTCCGATCCACCATCTTGCCGACGCATCAAGTGAAGGTCTGGCCGTTCTGTATCAAGATCAGGTCATCGAAGCCAATCGGCCGCTTCTTTCCTGTATCGGAACCGATCTCCAGCATTTTCCCCCTCTTCGGGACGTTCTGCCCGGAATTCTGAAGTCGCCGCCTGACAATAGCTATCGCCCCGGCATCCTCCGGACCCTTGAGGGCAGGGTGTTTGATATCCAGTTCAGACTGACACCCCTGCAAAGACACAACCGGAACTGTCTGGCGCTCGCCATCACCTTTCCCCGCTCCATCTTTCCTCATGCAGACACATTCTTTTCGGATAATACCCTGATGCCCTCAGGAAAGGATCTGCTGCGCAGAAATCTGGAAGATCTGTCCGTCGATACAACGTCAGGTCCGCCGACCGGCATTCTCCTTCATGCCAGCATCAACCGGCTTCGCACCATCAATGAACGTTATGGCCTTCAGATCACCACACGCGTCGTCGAGGAAGTAGAAAAGCGGCTTCACAGGTTTCTGGTGGAAGACTGTATTGTTTCCAGCTTCGGAGACGACGCTTTCGGAATATTTTGCCCCTTCCCCTATACCCATCCCGCGCAGGCAACACATTGGGCCCAGATCGTACGGGACGTTTTTCATACAACCCTTCTTCTTGATGGCCACCGCATCCATCTGACGGCCAGTATTGGTTGCTGCCTCATCCCATTCGATACCAGTCACTTTGAAACCGCTTTTCATTATGCCGAACTGGCCCTGAACGAGGCGCGTCGCCTTCATTCCACTGACTGGGTCAGCTTCAGTCCGGTCCTTCAGGCTGACGTTCACCACCGCTCCCAGCTTGAACATGACCTGCGAAAAGCACTTGAGACAAACCAGTTTTTTCTCGATTTTCAGCCACTGATCTGTCTACGTACAAACAGAGTGGAATGTGTAGAGGCGCTCCTGCGCTGGCGCCATCCGCATAAAGGCGTCATTTCGCCGGACGAATTCATTCCGATTGCAGAAGAAACGGGACTTATTATTCCGATCGGTCGCTGGGTGCTGCTTGA
Source organism: Gluconobacter kanchanaburiensis NBRC 103587 (assembly GCF_007988905.1). Classification (GTDB taxonomy): domain Bacteria; phylum Pseudomonadota; class Alphaproteobacteria; order Acetobacterales; family Acetobacteraceae; genus Gluconobacter; species Gluconobacter kanchanaburiensis. Next base: position 13,994 of record NZ_BJVA01000001.1, on the reverse strand, counting down.
GGCCTGTACCCAGGCGATCAGACTGCCACCCCATGTCCGGATTGCCGTCAACATTTCCGCAGTCCAGTTCCAGCATGACGACATGTATGCCGCCGTGCTTCAGACCCTCTTCCAAACGGGTCTCTCGGCAGAAAGGCTGGAACTCGAGCTGACGGAGAGCATCTTTCTCGAAACGGTACAACGCAATCTGGAAACGCTTGGAAAACTTCGTGCTCTCGGGATCAAGATCGTCATGGACGATTTCGGCATCGGCTTTTCAAGCCTGAACTACCTGCGCAGCTTTCCCTTCGACCGGATCAAGATCGACCGCTCTTTCATCCATGACATGCTCAATGATCCGCAGGCGCAGAGCATCGTCCGAGCTATCATGACCCTGGGTCAGGCCATGTCGATGGAGGTTATCGCGGAAGGCGTCGAAACCTCCGACCAGCTCGATCTGCTACGCCATACGTCCTGCAATACGGCACAGGGTTTTCTACTGGGGCGCCCCGCCCCCCTTGCTGACCTCTCTGCCTATCCCGGAATGGACCATGATACCCATGAGCCGGCCTCGACCGACGGGCTGTCCTCCGGTTTCCTGTCCTGAAACACACCCGCTCCATAGCGCCATGTCGAGATGGAACGCAAAAGACGGATGGGGTCATATTTTTAGATGATGACCTTCAGCGACAAGCTGGAACAGGCTTGACGGGCCGACCGGCACACTTTGAATCCCTGCTGCCGCAGCCGCCTGCATATCTGAGGGCTGGTCTCCGAACAGCACGCAACGGTCCGGATCTAAACTCCATGCCTGAATCAGATCGAGTATCATACCCGGAGCGGGTTTGCGGTTCTCGGAGATGGCACGATACTGTGGCAGCGGCGCTTCCGGATGCATTGGACAGTACCGCCAGTCATCAATCGTACCGCCATGGCTACGGATCATATCGACCACCCATGTCATAAGCGCCTGCAAATCGGCTTCAGAATAAAAACCTCGGGCAATACCGGACTGATTGGTCACAATAAAAAGGTGATATCCGTCCTGTGTCAGCCCGGCGATCGTCTCAAGCACGCCGGGTTCCCACTCAAACCGGTCAGGTGTCCCGACCCAGCCGAAGTCCCGGTTAATAACACCGTCCCGATCAAGAAAAACGGCTGGCCGGCGCAACAGTGGAGGCAGGATATCCGCTGCCTGCGCCAGGTCATGTACCGTATCAATGTCATAAAACGTGCCGTCCGAAAGATAACTGTGCAGATTTCCCGTCTGCTGCATGGAAGACAGAATATCCCCCAGGCACGAACTGTCCGTCAGGTGGTCAAAAATCGACGTCTCCAGAAGGTAGATGCCGGTTTTCATACTGTCCGGCAGATCCTTCACCTCTGGGCAAGCGGTCTCGTCGTTCGAGCACAGGAGACACCAGTTTCCCTGCCGCGCCACGCTCAGAAACGGGACCAGATTTCCCGAAAAGAGAATATGCGCCGAACACATGAGAAAGCGCTGACGGAGATGAGGACGGCTCTGACACAGCGTTTCCGCCACCTCGGATCCGGCGGGTGCGTTGCAGACGGTAATCTTCACCAGACGGGGAAGATGGTCCGCAAGGCTTTCAAGCGCGCAGACAATTTCAGGGGAGGAGGTCCGTGTGAGAAATATAAATTCCTCCACACCAAAACGCTGCAGTTCTCTCATGCCCCATGCAAGAAAAGGCCTGTCGTCGCAGGGCATGAGCGGAACAGGCCATGCCGGAACATCAGGCGTTTCAAGCGAAATGACGCACTGACAAACCGTAACACTGTTCACGATAGACCTCTTCACGTCCAGTAGTCCGAGTTTAGTAAACTGCCCCCTCATACCCTGTTCTGTGCGCCGTAGAACCCCTGCACCTGCCATCAGCCGGGTTGGCGCCCTTGCCCATCGTCCGGGGCTTACCTACACTTCGCGATCCTACCCGTTTGACAGACCGGCCTTTTTGCTGGCCGCCACAAAGCTAGTCCGGACATATGAACGCAGATTACACCATCTGGATCGACGTCGAAGACATCTTCCAATACTTCGAGAACAACTCGCGACCCAGCGGCATTCAGCGGCTCGTCTATGAAATCCTGCACGTTATCCGCAAACAGGCAGCCACCAAACCGGGCATCGGCCATATCGAGCTGATCCGTCGCGGACAGAACGAAGCCCAGCTTTTCGCGACCGTATCATTTGACGATCTGGAGAACCTGTTCGCCATCCGCGCAGACGACCGGATCACCCATGACGAGCGTCCGGCTCCCCGTACCCGGTCCACGCCGCGCGCGCTGGTAAGACGCCTCCGCCACACTGTCATCAGACGTATTGAAAGTCTGCCGCCCGAACTGGCCCGGCCACTGTTGACGATTGCGGTCAATCAGCTTCGCGCCCTGCGTCTGCTGCGCGGCTTCATACAGAAGCAGATGCAGCGACGTGTCCAACCCGCGCCTGCGGCGCAACAGGCTGTTGTCCCGACACACACGCCATCCTCCTCCACAACCGTTCCCCAGCCAGGCGACATCTTCCTGATCCTTGGGGCTGCCTGGTCTGAACCGGGGTTCGGCGACAGACTGGCGCGGATGCGCAAGGCCTACGGAATCCAGCCGGTTCTGCTTCTTTCAGACCTTATTCCCGCCATCCGTCCGGAATGGTGCGCACTGTCCCTGATCCGGGATTTCAGACACTGGCTGGATACGACCCTTCCACAGTGCGGACGTCTCCTCGCGATCAGTCATGCCACGGCGAAAACAATCGAGGACTATACCCGCAAGCATCGCCTGAAGCTGCTGGCACCTGTTCAGACCGTTCCGATTGGCAGTGGTTTTGGACCGCCGCGCAAAATTGAAGGCGAACGCCCCAAAGGACTTCCGGCCCCCGAGAGCTATGTTCTCTTTGTTTCCACGATCGAAGCCCGGAAGAATCATATTCTGGCCTTTCGTATCTGGCGACGTCTTGTGGCGGATCTGCCGCCACAAGACGTACCAACACTGGTTTTCGCAGGCCGGGTGGGCTGGCTGGTATCCGATCTCATGCAGCAGCTCGACAACACCGAATGGCTGCGAGGCAAGATCCGCCTTCTACGCGACCCGTCGGACGAAGAACTGGCCCATCTTTACGATGGTTGCATGTTCACGCTTTTTCCCTCCCTTTTCGAGGGTTGGGGTCTGCCGGTTACGGAAAGTCTTGTGAACGGCCGCCCCTGTGTGGCGTCGAACGCGACCTCGATCCCGGAGGCCGGTGGTCCCCTGTCGCGCTATTTCGATCCCGAGAATACGGATGATGCCTATCGCGTCGTCCGCGCGACGATCGAGGATCGCGAGGGTCTGAAAAAATGGCAGGAGCAGGTCCGTACTCAGTTCAAACCCACCCCGTGGGAAGATACGGCCGATGCCATTCTTGATGCCTGCCATGCCGCCTATACGGATGGGAGAACGTCATGACACTCTGGATCGACGTCGATGATCTGCTGTTCCATCTCGTTCACCATGGCCGACCGAGCGGCATCCAGCGTGTCGTCTTCGAGATCAGCGCGGCCCTGAAAGGGCTGCAAGGTCCGGACGTCCAGTTCGTTCGCCGTGGACCGGACACCCTGGATCCGCGCGATTTCCGGATCATCGACTGGACCGTGATCGATACGCTGCTGCGGCAGGTCATGAAAGATGGACCTTCAAACACCGCTCGTCAGGCCACACCCCTGTTTTCCGCGGAGCAGTTCGCTGCAACCGAAGCATCACGCCATGCTTTCTCGACCTTCTTTCGCATGCAGGGGCAGGTTCTGGGCGGGCTGGCGACGCTGGGAGCGGGGCTTGGACGACTTGCTGCGCGTGAAGGTCAGAAAATCGTGCGCAGACGGCAGCAGTTGTCTGACGCTGCCCGACATGCCGAGGGCACGCTGCTTGCGGATGTTGCCCGCGCGGGAGATGTGTTTCTGACACTCGGCTCGCCCTGGCATCACAAAACCTATGCCCACAGCGTTCGCTGGATGCGTGATGAACTGCGGATGTCCTTCGCACTTCTCATGCATGATCTCGTCCCGCTCCGCTGCCCCGAATGGTGTGATATCGGCATCATCACGACCTTCAAGGCGTGGCATGAGGCTGTTCTGCCTCTTGCGGATATGATCTTCGCCAACAGCCGCGCGACCGCGCAGGACGTCCAGTCCTATCTTGCGGAAGAGGGCATTGGCACGAATATCCATGTCCAGCCCGTCCCGATGGGAACCGAATTCGGGCTGGCAGACACTTCCATGCCGTCCGTCCCGCTTGTCAGCGAACCTTACGTGCTGTTCGTCTCGACACTTGAGGCACGCAAGAATCACATGCTGCTCTTCCGGATCTGGCGACAGATGCTCGATGACATGCCAGCCGAACAGGTGCCAACACTTGTCTTTGCCGGTCGGCCTGGCTGGCTGGTCGCTGATCTGATGCAGCAGCTTGAAAATACGAAATGGCTGGATGGAAAAATCCGCTTCATCCAGAACCCTTCCGATGGGGAACTGCGGCGGCTCTATGCGGATTGCAGCTTCAGTGTCTTTCCGTCCTTCTTCGAGGGCTGGGGGCTGCCAGTCACCGAGGGTCTCTCCATGGGACGGCCGTGCATCGCGTCCAATACGACATCCATTCCTGAAGCGGGGGGTGCTCTCGGGCGGTACTTCAATCCCCGCGACCTCGGGGAAGCCCAGGCTCTGATCCGTGAGACCATTACGGACTCCGAAGGCCTGGCCCGGTGGACAGAGCAGGTCCGGGCGGAATTCCAGCCGGTTCCATGGACTGAAGGCGCAAAAGTCATTCTTGACGCCGTCCTGCGCTGACCTCCTTTCGACCCGGGGCATGAAAGTTTCACGAACCGGATCTTGAGTCAGACCGGCGGATCACGCACATGCAGTGATCCGCCGCGGATCTGTGCGTTGTCGCAGTCTCCTCCCCTTTTGCCCCTGCCCCTTTACCCCTCAGGGAGAACGTCCATGAAAATCAACGGCATTTCGTATCGCAGCGTCTGGCGTCCTTCTGACGACGATCGCAGCATCCGCATCTTCGATCAGACCCGCTTTCCCTGGACTGTCGAAATTCTGGAACTGCGGGACGCTGGAGCGGTCGCGGATGCGATCACCACGATGCAGGTCCGCGGCGCCCCCCTGATCGGGGCCGTAGCTGCCTACGGACTGGTCTTCGCCCTGCAGGATGATGCATCAGACGCAGGCCTAAACCAGGCGGCGGACATGCTGATCGCGACGCGCCCGACCGCCATCAATCTGCGCTGGGCCATCGAACGCATGGTTGCGCGTCTTGAATCCGTTCCGGCGCCGGAGCGCGTGACGGCAGGCTATGCCGAAGCCGATGCGATCTGCGACGAAGACGTGCAGGTGAATGAAGCTATCGGTCGGCACGGGCTGGATCTGATCCGCGAGATCTGGGAACGCAAGGGCCGTCAGGGGCAGGTAAACCTGCTGACGCACTGCAATGCCGGATGGATCGCCACCGTGGACTGGGGCACGGCCCTCGCCCCGATCTATATGGCGCATGACGAGGGCATCCCGGTTCATGTCTGGGTGGACGAGACGCGGCCCCGCAACCAGGGTAGCCTTCTGACGGCGTGGGAACTCGGGAGCCATGGCGTGCCGCATACCGTGATCGCCGACAATGCCGGTGGCCATTACATGCAGGCCGGACGTGTGGATATGGTTATCGTCGGCACCGACCGCGTGACCGCGCAGGGGGATGTGGCGAACAAGATCGGCACCTATCTCAAGGCGCTCGCCGCACAAGACAACAACGTGCCGTTCTGGGTGGCGCTGCCGTCCTCGACGATCGACTGGCGCGTGCGCGATGGTGTGAAGGAAATTCCGATCGAAGAGCGCAGCGGAGACGAAGTGCTGTTCATGACGGGGCTCGACGCCGATGGGAATGCAGACCGTGTCCGGATCGCGCCTGTGGGAAGCCCGGCGGCAAACCCGGCTTTTGATGTTACGCCTGCCCGCCTCGTGAGCGGCCTCATCACCGAACGGGGCCGCTGTGAGGCCAGCGAAACCGGACTGCGGACACTGTTTCCCGACACCCCGTAAGGCCAAAGACGCTCGCGGAGGGGTCACCCGCCGGCGTGGTTCCAGACCTTTGCGGGTGTTTCTTGCGGCCAACGCCATTCTGGGGCTGGCCGCATATGTCTTTCGGCCCACACTCTGCATCGTGATCGGCACGGCCATGAACAATCTAGCAGGCGGCCCCTCTCTTCACCCGGTGTATGCTGGTCTCTTTCGGGCTCCTGATTTCCTCACGTTGGCCTGCCGATCAGTCAGGAAACATGCGTGGGAATAAAGATATGGCAGGCCATACCCTCTTCCTCATTCAGCCCTCGTCCTTGACGCTCTGTCCCGCATGCCGTTCAAGATGCAGTCATGATGGGTCCACGAGGATAACAGTGCCAGATTCGCATCTTTATTCGCATCGTTTCAGGTGGGCAGCCGCTACGGCCGCATTACTCGCACTGGCTGCATGTTCCAGCCAGCAGAGCGTCAGCCCGTATCCGGCCCGCACGCCGAATGCCCAGTATGCGAACGGCAACACCGGTCCGGCTGGCTATGACAGTCATGTTCCGGATTTTGCCTCCCGGAATTTCGAGCCGTTCAACCGGCAGGATGTGGCCGCGATTGCTCTTCGCGAATGGCGGATGTTCGGCTCGCCTGTCTCCGATGACGACCCCGAGAACCGGCCCGAGCCCACTGACGCGGCCCTCAAACCCGAGCGTCTTCCCGGACTGTGGCAGCGCGTCGGCGAATACTGGTGGATCGGGCAGGATCCTTACGAAACGGAAGTCGGCTGGACCGGGAAAACAGACTCGGAAGGAAGCCGGTTCGCAATTGAGCATGACGGTCATTACGCCTGGTCCGCCGCCTTCATTTCCTATGTGATGCGGATTGCAGGTGCCAACGGGCGGTTCCCCTATTCTCCCAATCACTCGACCTACATCAATGCCGCCGCCAGCGGACAGTCCAGCGGGGTGAGTGCCCATGCTCCCGGAACCTATGCTCCGAAGATCGGCGATTTGATCTGTGTCGGGCGGGGACGCAGCAAGACCATTACCTTTTCGATGCTGCCCACGAGCTATGGCTTTCCGGCCCATTGCGGCATCGTCTCCGCCACCAACCAGAATGCCCAGCCTTTCGGTCACGAGCTGAGCATTATTGGCGGCAACGTGGACGACGCCGTCGCCCTGACCCATGTTCCCACAGATGCGAACGGCATGATCGCCGACAGTTCAGGGCACAGCTATGACAGCCGTTATCCCTGGTGCGCGGTGCTCGAAGTCCACTACGACGCGGATCAGGAACCCGATAGCGGCATGTAGGTTGACGGCAGGCCCCCGGCACGCCAGCCCTTGCCGGGACCATGCTGCTCTTCGAATCCGTCAACGATATTGCTGACATCCGCATAACCTGCATTCTCCGCCAGTAGGGCGGCATGATGCGAACGCATTCCCGACCGGCATAGGAACAGCAAGGGTGTCTGCTGATCGGGCACAGCCTCAACGAGGGCGTCCACGAACTCACGCTGCCGGTCCGGCTGCCAGGTGATGCACAGGAGCGGCGCCGTCATGACCTCTGCATCCGGCAGCCCGACCTGCACCCATTCAGGCACCGTGCGCACATCCACGAGAACGGGACAGCGCGTTTCCGCCGCGTTCCCAGCGCCTGTTTCTGGGACATCCCCGGGAGCCCCTGTTTCAAGCACATCCCAAGCCTGTCTCGCCGTCAGAACCTTCATGCTCTTCCTCATCCATTCAAAACGCGTTTTATACTCTATCCAGCACGGGCCAGCACAGGAGTTACCGTATGACTGACACCTTCCCGAACCAGCCGACCACCACGAACGGATGGCAGGCCCCTTCGCCGGGCATGACCAGCGCGATCGGCGGAACCCCCCTTATCCGCCTCAAACGCGCTTCAGAGACGACGGGCTGCGAGATCTACGGCAAGGCCGAATTCATGAATCCGGGCGGCTCCGTCAAAGACCGCGCCGCTCTTGCGATCATCACCGACGCCCTGAAAAGCGGCGCCCTGAAGCCCGGTGGCACGGTCGTCGAAGGCACGGCCGGCAATACGGGTATCGGTCTCACGCTGGTCGCTCATGCCGTCGGCTGCAAGGCCGTGATCGTGGTGCCTGAAACACAGAGTCGTGAGAAGCTGGACTTTCTGCGGATGATCGGCGCTGATCTGCGCCTCGTTCCCGCCAAGCCCTATCGCGATCCGGGCAACTACGTTCATGTCTCGCGCCGTCTGGCTGAGGAAATCGGCGGATTCTGGGCCAACCAGTTCGACAACACCGCCAACCGGGACGGCCACCGCTTCACCACGGCGCGCGAGATCTGGGAACAGACGGGGGGCCGGGTCGATGCCTTCACCTGCGCCTGCGGAACGGGCGGCACACTGGCCGGAACCGCTCTCGGACTGCGCGAACAGGCGCAGGCAGCCGGGAAAACCGCGCCACGCATTGTTCTCGCCGATCCGGAAGGCTCCGCACTTTACGGCTGGGTCAAATCCAATGACCTGACCGCGACCGGAAATTCCATCACGGAGGGAATCGGTCAGGGGCGTGTGACGGCCAATCTCGAAGGTCTGAACGCGGATGATGCCGAACGCATCCCCGACGCCGAAGCCCTGGAGCAGATTTTCTCCCTGACGTCCGAAGAGGGTCTCTCGGTTGGCGGATCGTCTGGCATCAATGTCGCCGCCGCGATCAGGACCGCACGCAGGCTTGGTCCCGGACATACGATTGTTACAATCCTGTGCGATGGTGGAGCCCGTTATCAGTCCAAGCTGTTCAACCCGGAGTTCCTGCGTGCGAAAAACCTGCCTGTTCCGCCCTGGCTGGCCTGACAGACGCAGCCGTATCGTTCTGAACGGAGACACAGTTTCCGTTCAGAACGGGGTGAACAGTCCGGGCGCGGTTACAGCATTCCTGAAAGGCCACTGGTCATGAGCACGGAAACCCTGCCCCATCTTCTGGTCGTGGACGATGACCGCGAGATCCGCGAACTGCTGAGCCAGTTCCTCGAGCGCAACCATTTCCGCGTGACCGCTGCCCGGGACGCGCGCGAAGCCCGCAAGGCCTGGACCAACGGGCATTACCAGCTCGTAGTGCTGGATCTGATGCTTCCGGGGGAGAGCGGTCTTGAAGTCGCACGCTGGCTGCGCTCGCAAGACAACATTCCCATTATCATGCTCACCGCCATGAGCGACGAGACGGACCGAATCATCGGCCTTGAATTCGGCGCGGACGACTACGTCGCCAAACCGTTCAACCCACGCGAACTGCTGGCCCGCATCCGGGCCGTACTGCGCCGGACTGTCGATGTGGAAGACAAGCGACAGTCCGCCGATACCCGCAAGATCTACTTCGCCGGATGGTGTCTCGATCCAGTCCGGCGGCGCCTGCTGAATCCGGATGGCGCCGAAGTTTCCCTCACGGGCGGCGAATACGATCTGCTGATGGCGCTCCTTGAACGCGCCAACCGGGTTCTGACACGCGACATGCTGCTGGAACTGCTCCGTGGGCGTCAGGCCGGTCCGTTCGACCGGGCCATCGATGTTGCCATCAGCCGCCTGCGCCGCAAGCTCGAAGATGATGGCCGCAACGCACAGGTCATCAAAACCGTCCGCGGGGGCGGCTATGTCCTTGCCGCGGAAGTGGAACGTCTCTGAAAACAATGCACGTTCTTCCGAGGTCTCTCGTTACGCGGACCAGTCTCCTTCTGATCGTGGGGCTTGCAGTCGTAGAAGCCGCAGGCCTCGGGATCCATGCACTCGACCGGTTCGATTTGGAAGAACGCAGCCAGGTTCACGAAGAGCAGGTTCAGGTTTTTTCGATCTATCGCACCGTCGCAGAGGCTAAGGCCGCGGAACGGCAGGACGCGATCGAAGACCTGCGTGTTCCGTCCAACGTCACGGTCCAGCTTCTTAAGGAGCCTGACCCTCAGATCGAGGGACACGAAATCCCGTTTCCGGCGATGACGTCTCCGTCTTTTCTCCATCGTCCGCATGATGAGCAGTCGGGCCCTCAGCCCGGAATGATGGACCCCAGGGGGCCAGGATTTCCCGGACCGGGGATGGGAATGCCAGGAATGGGGATGCCGGGCATGGGTGGCCCTGGTATGGCTGGACCCGGAATGGGCGAACCGGGGATACCTCCGCCCGGTATGGCCGGTCCGGACTTCCATTTCCCGTCCGAACACACGGATGGAACGCACCAGGGCGAAGACCCGCGCTTTCCGGGCGGAATGCGGCGACGCGACATGCCGCCTTTTATGCGCTGGGCGCTCCTTCCCTCATCGCTTTATCCGCGCAAGGTTCTGATCGGACAGAAACTGCGCACGCATTCCACTTCGATCCTCTTGCCGGACCGGGACAGCTGGCTTGTCGTGCGGTTTGTGACTCCGCTTCCCAATCCGTTCGGTTCCCCGACCTTCCTGATCGCATTCCTGCTGATGTCGATCATCGGAAGCGGCATGATCGTCTGGGCCACGCAGCGGTTGATCGCACCGGTTACGACACTGGCGAATGCGGCCGAGGCACTGGGGCGTGACGTGCACACCGCCGCCCTCCCCGAGAACGGCCCGTCCGAAATCCGGCGAGCGGCAATCGCGTTCAACACTATGGCCATGCGCATCCGGCGTTTCGTCACGGACCGCACCCTTATGCTGACTGCGATCGGCCATGATCTGCGCACGCCCATCACACGCCTGAAACTGCGCGCCGAATTTATCGACGATGAACAACTGCGCAACAAGGTTCTGGCCGATCTCGACGAGATGGAAGCCATGGTCTCCGCCACTCTCGCCTTCGGACGGGACAGCGCTTCGGCCGAGGCCATCGTCTCGCTCGACCTGCGCGCCCTGTTGCAAACGATCATGGACGAAGCTGCCGAGAGCCTTCCCGACAAGGCCGACGATCTGTTCTACGAACCACCCAATGTACCGGTCAGGATCAAGGCCCGCTCAGTTGCGCTGAAACGTGCGCTGAACAATCTGATCCTCAATGCCCTGAAATATGGCGGCAGCGCCCATGTCACGCTTATTCCCGCTCCAAGGCCGGGGGAAAAGGGCAATACCGTCCGGATCCTGATCGAGGACAACGGCCCTGGCCTGCCCGAGAGCGAACTGGAACGGGTTTTCGAGCCATTCGTGCGCATCGAGAGCAGCCGTAACCGCGAAACGGGTGGCACGGGCCTTGGCCTCGCCATCGCACGCACTATTCTCCATGGTCAGGGAGGCGATGTCCGGCTTGAAAATCGCCCGAGCGGCGGATTGCGGGTCATCGTCACGCTGGCGCCATAAAAGCTCAGTCCCTTGATCAATCTCAGCCGTCCTTCCATGCTGGAGGCTTCTCCCAACTTCTGATCGGGTCTTTTTCCATGAAACAGCGTGAACTTGGCCGCACCGGCATTGCCGTTAGTGAAATCTGCCTCGGCACCATGACCTTCGGTCAGCAGAACACCGAAACCGAAGGCCATGCCCAGCTCGATATGGCGCTGGACCACGGCATCAATTTCATCGATACCGCCGAACTTTATTCCATTCCGCCCCGCGCCGAGACGCAGGGTTCAACCGAAACCATCATCGGCAGCTGGCTGAAAGCACGCGGCGGCCGTGACCGCCTTGTCATCGCCAGCAAGGTTGTCGGACGGACGGCCATGCCGTGGTTCCGCCCCGAGGGCGAGGAAGCACGCCTGACTCCGCGCCAGATCCGCTATGCGCTCGAAGGCTCCCTGCGCCGCCTCGGCACCGACTACATCGATCTCTACCAGCTCCATTGGCCGGACCGGAAAGTCGGCCTGTTCGGTGAAGGTGGCACGACCTTCCGCGACCTGCCGGAAGACTCCGCCGTTCCTTTCGAAGACACGCTCGGCGTGCTCGGCGATCTCGTGGCTGAAGGCAAAATCCGCCACGTCGGCCTCTCCAACGAGACCGCATGGGGTGTCTCGAAATTTCTGGAAGCCTCCCGCACGGGCCTGCCGCGTGTTGCGTCGATCCAGAATGCCTATAACCTGATCAACCGGACCTTCGAGATCGGCCTTGCCGAAATGGCGTTGCACGAGAAGGTCGGACTGTTGGCATATTCCCCGCTCGCACAGGGCTATCTGACGGGGAAATATCTGAACGGCGCCCGCCCCGCCGGGGCCCGCACCACGCTGTTCAACCGTGGCCAGCGCTACGAAAAGCCCGGCGTTGACGACGCCATCACGGCCTATCACGCCCTCGCCCGCGAGGAAGGGATCGACCCCACCCAGCTCGCGGTCGCCTTCGTCACATCACGCCCGTTCGTGACGTCCAACATCATTGGCGCCACCAGCCTCGATCAGCTTCGCACCATTCTTGGCGCAGACAGCGTGACCATCACGCCGGAGCTGGAAGAGAAGATCAACGCCATCCATCAGGTGCATTCCAACCCCGCACCCTGATCGGCTCAGGCCTGTACTGCCCAGTCGCGGGCAGGACAGGCCCGTATCATTTCTGTTGCGATGTGTTTCTTTTCGATACAATCTCGGCCATCTGTCTGATTCGTCAGGAGGCATCATGCGCCGGATTTTCGTGTTTCTTTGCGCAGGCGTGTTCCTGGCCGGTCTTGGCTTTTTGCTAGGACACACGGTTTTCCCGTCGCTAAAAAAGGGACATTGCGAAATGTCCCATATCGACAGAAGCGTAAAGGTCTTCGGGTCTTCGGAAAACCTTACCCGCTTTGTCGCGCAACAGGCCGAAACGGCCCCGGATATGTCCCATTCCACGATCCATGCCGATGAGGACGGGACGACGTCGACCATCTTTTCCGTTCCGGAGCACATGACGCAGAAAGAGCTGCGTCACTTTACATCGCAGGCACTGACCGAGAAGCTCAGTTACAGCATTACATGGTCCGCTTCCCAGGTCCTGCTCAACCAGGCATCACCCCAGCCTGACGGGACAGCGCGCAGCCTCAGACCTTGATGAGACGCGCGGCAAAGAAGCCATCCATACCGCCGAGCTCGCTCCACAGGCCTGGATGGGTGCGGAACATGCCGTCCCATGTCCGCGCGACGGCCATATCGGCCAGTTCGGCTTCCGAAAACGGATCGAACCTCCAGCCGCCACGGGCCATGGCCGCCTTGATCCGCTCCGGACCTTCCTCGTCCTGAAGTGAACACACGGCATAAAGCAGCACGCCGCCTGGTTTGAGCATTTCATGCGCCGCGTCGATCAGGGTATCCTGACCTTCCGCCAGCGCCGTCACATCGCGGGGGCGCTTGATCCACAGCACATCCGGATGACGACGCAGTGTGCCCGTCGCGGAGCACGGTGCGTCGAGCAGAACCATGTCCACCGGAGCCTCCGGACGCCATGTCGCGGCATCGGCCACAACCGTTTTCGCCGAAAGCTTCAGGCGCGCGATATTCTCCTCAAGCCGCGTTGCCCGCGCTTCCTCACGCTCAACCGCCACGACCTGCGCGCCTGCCGTTGCAAGCTGCGCCGTCTTGCCACCCGGCGCCGCGCAGAGATCAACGACGGTTTTGCCCGACACATCGCCCATCAGCTTTACCGGCATCGTCGCCGCGACGTCCTGCGCCCAGAACGCGCCGTCCTCGAAGCCTTCGAGCGCCGTGATGCGTGTTCCGGCCGGATAGCGGACGGAGCCCGTCGGCAGCACCTCGCCGCCTTCCGGTGCGACCGCACCCGGGCGTAGTGTCAGATCCAGAGGGGCTTCACGATGCAGACCGCGCGAAATCGCCCGCGCCCGCTTGCCCCACGCGCTCCACAGCCAGGGCGGCACATCCAGCCGGTCCTCGTCCAGACCGTCCAGAAGGTCCTGCCCCTCCCGCGACACACGACGCAGCACGGCGTTGGCCAGCCCCGCGAACGGTGCCAGCCCGCGACGGCGCAGCAGATCCACGATTGTGCCGACCGCAGCATGAGGGGGCGTTTCCAGATGCAGCAACTGCGCCACGCCCATCAGCAGGGCGCAACGGACCGGCTCGGG